>CAWHTP010000008.1:0-45000 GCA_963832285.1 uncultured Cytophagales bacterium | reverse complement strand
AGAGTTTGACAAATTAAAGCTTTTCAAAAACTCTATCGCCTTAAAAAATTCAGCCTCCAGTGGCTCCAGATCAAATTCGTGTTTATAATATTCTAAAATAGACAAGTGCTGATTGCGCAGCTGACTATACTTACTTTTAAAGTCGGCAGAGGCTACATCTCCTACCCTTAGACCCAGACGGGCAATTTTATCCTGATAAGTTGGCCCTATACCTTTGAGTGTAGATCCAATCTTTTTGTTCCCTTTGGAATGCTCGTAAGCGGCATCGAGCAGCCTGTGCGTAGGTAGAATTATTTGCGCTTTATTTGATATGAAGAGGTTTTTTGAGAAGTTAATATTAAAAGGAGAAAGCTTTTCGATTTCCTTTTTAAAAATTACCGGATCGAGCACTACCCCATTGCCTATAATATTAGTAATATTTTCCCTGAAAATTCCGCTGGGAATTTGATGCAGCACATGCTTTATACCGTCAAACTCTAAGGTGTGGCCAGCGTTAGGTCCGCCCTGAAAACGGGCCACTGTATTGTATTTAGGCGCTAAAACATCCACCACCTTACCTTTACCTTCATCACCCCATTGCAAGCCGAGTAAAACATCCATAGACATATTAATATTATATTAGTAGCGCTAGGCTAGTACTGGTTAGTTGTTTATAAAACAATAAATTAAGCAGCTGATTCAAGGAATTGAACCGCTTTGTTTGCTTCTTCAAAAATTGTAAAAATATTATTGAGCTTGGTAATTATAAGTAATTTTTTCACTTGCTCCGAGGGTTTTAGCAAAACTGCCTCCCCTCCTTTGTTTCTTAATTTGGTAAGTATGGTTATAAGTACGCCAATTCCGCTGCTATTCATATAACGGACATGCTCAATGTTAACAATGGCTTTGGTATAACCCTGATTTAAATGATCGTTCAAAGCCTCTAAAATTTGAGACCCATTATTCTCCCCAATTAAATCTCCTGAGATATTTAGATAAATAATATCGCTTTTTACTTCGTTTTTAAATTCCATTATTACTTATTTACTTCCGAATTTAATTTCGCTTGGCAATCGCCACAGATTCCGTACATATTTAGTGAGTGATGCAATATTTTAAAGTTTAAGAGATCGCCCACCATGGTTTTAATATTTTGAATTCGAGGATCGCAAAATTCAACTACTTTATGACACTCCGCACAAATTACATGATCGTGCTGTTTGTAACCGTAAGACTTTTCATACTGGGCGAGGTTTCTTCCAAATTGGTGTTTACTTACTAAATCGCACTCCACCAATAGGTCTAAGGTGTTGTAAACAGTTGCCCTGCTCACTCTATAATTCTTGTTCTTCATACTTATGTAAAGAGATTCCACATCGAAATGGCCTGTGCGCGAATAAATCTCCTCTAAGATTGCATAGCGTTCAGGCGTTTTTCTAAGCCCTTTGTTTTCTAAGTACGCGGTGAAGATTTGCCTAACCTCCGTAAAAACTTTTTCGTTTAACACTTTATCCTCTCTGTCTTAAGTTTGGTGGCAAATATAGAAAAAAGGTTTCTTAATCGTAACGAATAACCTGAACAATACCATTTACCGATTTAAGCTTAGCCATTAAATCATCTAAATGTTTGGTGCTTTGCACAAAGAGGTGGATTTTACCTTCGAAAATGCCATCCTGAGTATCTACTGATATAGATTGCATATTAACTTTTAACTCGGCTGAAATAATCTGTGTTACATCACTTATGAGCCCTAGTCTATCGGTGCCAATAATTTGAAGACCTGATAGAAATGCTATTTCCTTTTGGGAGGTCCATCTGGCCTTTACTACGCGGTTTCCGTGATTAGAGAGTAACTCTGGCGCATTGGGACACGAGGACCTATGAATTTTTATCCCCTCATTTACCGTTACGAAACCGAAGACCTCATCGCCAGGTATGGGATGGCAACATTTGGAAATGGTATAATCTACCACATCCATATCTTCACCAATAAGCAGCATATCCTGTCCCTTGGCTTGTTTCATAGCCTTTTCAAAAGAGCTGGCATCGGAGGCCTGTCGGACGCGTCTCCCTATTTTAGGCTTTTGTTTCAGCACCTCGTCCTTAAATTTTTTAATATTTTTAGGGTCGTGCTTGCCTGTTGCGATGCCATAATATAATTCTAGCGGTGTTTTTTCATCGAAATAGGCTCTAATTTTATTAATTACTTCATCGTGCGGTTGAATTTTCATTTGCTTGAGCTTGCGGTAAACAATCTCCTTTCCTTCCAGCGCAGCTGACTTTTTATCTTCTTTGAGTAAATCTTTTATTTTTGCTTTTGCCTTGGAGGATACCGTAAACCTCAACCAGTCTTCATTGGGTTTTTGCTTATTAGAGGTAAGTATTTCTACCTGATCTCCATTTTTTAGCTCATGATTGATGGACACCAATTTTTGGTTAACCTTTGCCCCAATGCATTTAGCGCCTACCTCGGTATGGATATCAAAAGCAAAATCGAGCGCTGTAGATCCGTTTGGTAGGGTTTTCAGCTCACCTTTAGGGGTAAATACAAATACTTCATCTGAAAAAAGGTTTGAGCGGAAGTCATCAACAAATTCGATTGCATTACCCTCATTGGATTCAAGCATGTCCCTTACGCGAGATATCCATTGTTCAAGTCGCGTTTGTTCCGGGTTAGAGTAATTGTCTTTATATTTCCAATGTGCAGCATAACCTTTCTCTGCAATATCGTTCATCCGTTTAGTACGTATTTGCACTTCAACCCATTGGCCTGTGTCACTCATTACTGTGGTGTGCAAAGACTCGTAACCGTTGGCTTTAGGAGTGGATATCCAGTCGCGCAGGCGATCCGGATTGGGTTTGTAGAAGTCGGTAACTATTGAGTAAGCTTCCCAGCAGGCAGCTTTTTCATTTTCTACGGGGGCATCAATAATAATTCTGATGGCAAAAAGATCGTAAACCTGTTCGAAAGGAATATTTTGCTTCTTCATTTTATTCCAAATGGAGTAAATTGATTTTGGCCTACCTTTAATTACATAATCCCACTTTGTATCATTGAGTTCATCTTCAAAAGGACTGATAAAACTCTTTATAAATTTTGCCCTTGCCGCTTTGGTTTCGTTTATTTTGACAGCAATTTCTTTGTATATTTCATTTTGTGTGTACTTCAAGTGAAGGTCTTCCAATTCAGATTTAATGGCATATAAACCTAAGCGATGCGCTAGCGGTGCGTAAAGGTAAATCGTTTCGGAGGTAATTTTCATCTGCTTGTTGCGCGGCATACTTTCTAAAGTGCGCATATTGTGCAGACGATCGGCCAGTTTAATAAGAATCACGCGTACATCTTTTGATAGCGTTAGCAGCATTTTGCGAAAATTCTCAGCCTGTTGAGAGGTACCATACTCAAATACGCCCGAAATTTTTGTAAGGCCGTCAATAATAGGAGTTACTTTTGAGCCAAACTCTCGCTCAATATCTTCTATTTCCCAGTCAGTATCTTCCACCACATCGTGCAGGAGCGCTGCAATAATGGAGGTGGTTCCGAGGCCAATTTCTTCTACTGCAATAGTTGCCACAGCAATAGGGTGTAAAATATAAGGCTCGCCAGACTTTCTTCGCATATCTTTATGCGCCTCCATAGATGTGATAAAAGCTTTTTTTATTAGCTTTGCATCACCGGATTTTAGGAAGGGCTTGGCTTTGCGCAATAGCCGTCTGTACTCTCTTAAAATTACCTTTCTTTCTTCTTCAAAATCTATTTCTAACATATACTATAAGTACCCAAACTTCATTTCAAAGTAAATCAATATTTTTTCAAATCTTATATTGCAAAGAAAATTAATCTTGCTACATTTGCACTTCAATTTTAATGAAAGCGGATGTGGCGAAATTGGTAGACGCACTAGACTTAGGATCTAGCGCTTTACGGCATGGGGGTTCGAGTCCCTCCATCCGCACGCTTAGACAACCCTTAACTTTTGGTAACAAATACCTAGGTTGAGGGTTTTTTCGTAATAAATCACTATAAATAATAACACTTTGGACATTACAATCAACAAAAAGGATTCAACAAATGCTACTATTAAAATTATATTAAAAGAAGCTGATTATCAACCCAATGTTGAACAAAAAGTTAAGGATTATGGTAAAAAAGCTAATATAAAGGGATTTCGACCTGGTAAGGTTCCAACATCTTACATTAAAAAGCTATACGGAAAAAGCATTTTGGTAGAAGAAATTAATCAACTTTTATCTAAATCGTTAAACGATTACATCAAAAACAAAAAACTTGAGATTTTAGGTGAGCCAATGCCTAACCAAGAAGATGCCGCCAAAATTGATTGGGATAAACAGAAAGAATTTGAATTTGAGTATGATTTAGGCTTGGTTGATGAATTTGATTTGAAGTTGGACGACAAGGTGAAAGTAAATAAATATACCATTAAGGTTGATGACAAGGTGATGAAGGAAACCATGGACAACCTCACAGAGCAATACGGTGAGCAGGTTGATGTTGAAAAGGCAACAGAGCGCAGCACCATTAATGGGAAACTGGTTTCTGCAAATGAAGAGGAACAGCGAAAGGTTGTGCTTCCATTGAATGATTTGGAGAAAAAAACACTGAAGCTATTTGTTGGTACCAAGAAAGATGACTCTATCACTTTTGACCTTGAAAAAGCATTTAAAACTGTAGAAGCAAAATCTCGCTTTTTGGGTGCTAATGACACTGATGCCGCAGCCGCTAAGGGTGAGCAAACATTGTTTATTGAAGATATTAAGCAAACGGTGCCGGCAACCATCAATCAAGAGCTTTTTGACAAGGTGCTTGGTAAGGATGCTGTAAACACTGAAGAGGCTTTTAAAGAAAAGATTAAAGAAACTATTGCAGAGAACTACAGCCGAGAAACTGATAACTTATTAAGTAGGGATATTCGAAATCATTTAGTAGAAAAAACAAAAATAGGTTTACCGGATAATTTTCTGAAAAATTGGTTATTGCTGAGCAACCAAGGAAAGGTGACCCAAGAGCAGGTTGATAAAGAATATGATCTTTACGCTAAAGATTTACGTTGGAACTTAATTAAAAACAAGGCCGCTGATGGCAATGAGGAGTTGAAAGTAGAGCATGAGGATGTTATGAACCACACCAGAGAAATGATTAAGCAGCAATTTGGGCAGTATGGTATGTCCGACCAACTGGAGAATAACATAGATAGCTTTGCCAATAATTATCTGCAAGGTGAGAATGGAGAAAACTACCGCAAGGTATTTGAAGAGTTGCTTAGCAAAAAGGCTATGGATTACATAAAGGCCAAAATTACTATTAATGAGAAGACGGTTGATTTAGATGGTTTTAAGAAGGCTGTTGAAAATAACTAAAGCAATTGAAAATCGTTCTTAAGAAGTCCTTTTAAAAGAAGGACTTTTTTTTATATTTGTACTTTACAAAAAAGACTTTAATGATTAATAAAGAGGAATTTAGAAAGTTTGCCGTTAAAGGTGAACGTATACCGGGCAGTCATGTAGATCAGTACGTGCAGCAAGTGGAGAATATGACGAGGTCGGTTATTGAAGAAAGACCAACCAATTTTAGAGAAATAGATGTTTTCTCACGATTGATAATGGATAGGATTATCTTTTTGGGGATGGGTGTGGATGATAACATTGCCAATATTATAACTGCGCAATTGTTATTTTTACAATCGGTAGATGCCAAGAAAGATATCAGTTTATATATAAATAGCCCGGGTGGATCAGTTTATGCCGGTTTGGGTATTTATGATACCATGCATTTTATTACCCCAGATGTAGGAACTATTTGTACCGGATTAGCAGCAAGTATGGGGGCTGTTTTACTTGCAGGTGGTGCAGAGAATAAAAGATCGGCACTGCCACATTCTCGTATCATGATACACCAGCCAATGAGTGGCATGCAAGGACAGGCGTCTGATATGGAGATTTCTTTGAAGCAAACATTGGCTGTAAAGGAAGATTTATACAAAATACTTTCTAAGCATAGCGGGAAAACCTACAAGCAAATTGAGAAGGATTCAGACAGAGATTTTTGGATGAGAGCAGAAGAAGCCAAAGAATATGGCTTAATTGATGAAGTATTGACTAAAAAATAATGGCAGAAGAAAAGGCACAAGTTACCTGTTCATTTTGTGGACGAAACAAAAAAGATGTTGACTTGATGATTTCAGGTATACACGCGCACATTTGCGATAAGTGTATTGTTCAGGCTCAGCAGATTTTGCAAGAAGAGGTAAAAACGAAATCGAACGGAAAAGATCCGAAATTTAACCTGATACGACCAAAAGCCATGAAAGAGCATTTGGATAAGTATGTGGTGGGACAAGATGACGCCAAAAAGGTAATTTCTGTAGCGGTTTATAATCATTATAAACGCTTGATGCAGAAAAACACTAATGATGATGTAACGATCGAAAAATCTAACATTATTATGGTGGGTGAAACGGGAACCGGTAAAACTTATTTAGCCAAAACACTCGCTAAAATATTACAAGTGCCTTTTTGCATTGCCGATGCTACTGTACTTACAGAAGCCGGCTACGTGGGCGAAGATGTAGAGAGCATTCTTACGCGTTTGTTACAATCAGCCGATTACAATGTGGAAGCAGCCGAGCGCGGCATTGTGTATATTGATGAGTTGGACAAAATTGCCAGAAAATCGGATAATCCATCCATCACCAGAGATGTTAGTGGAGAAGGTGTGCAGCAAGCCATGTTGAAGCTACTTGAAGGTACATCCGTTAATGTTCCCCCCCAAGGCGGTAGGAAACATCCGGATCAGAAAATGATCAATGTGAATACGGAAAACATATTATTTATATGCGGTGGTGCTTTTGATGGTATAAGCCGAGGTATTGCTTCGCGATTAAATACAACGCCATTGGGCTTTGCAAAATCCGGAGCAGATGCAGAAGGAGAGATTGATAAAGACAACCTGCTGCAATATATTACTGCGCAAGATTTGAAAAATTTTGGGCTTATTCCTGAACTGATTGGTAGGTTGCCAATATTAACGCATTTAGACCCGCTTACTTCGGAAACGTTAAAATTAATTCTTACCGAGCCTAAAAATGCTTTGGTAAAGCAGTATAAAAAGCTTTTTGAAATGGAAGATATTGATCTTTCCATTGATGAATCGGCCTTGGATTACATTGTTAAGAAAGCTGATGAGTTCAAACTAGGTGCCAGAGGATTGCGCTCAATATGCGAAATTATAATGACCGATGCCATGTTTGAATTTGACGGCAAGGAAGAGGGCACTAAACTTGTGATAGATAAAGATTACGCTAAAGTTAAATTTGACAAATCGAAATATAAGAATTTGAAGGTGGCGTAAATTTGTCCCGATAGCTATCGGGATGGTTATTGGTAATTGGTTATTAATTTCGATAGCTGTAGGGATCGAAGTAGTAGCTGGTATTGAATGGCTTAGAAAAAAACCAACCAAGGAGTGGAAAAAAGCTTTTTGGTTGACTTTTTTAGTATTAATTCAGTTCTCTCCTCAGTTCATAAGCCTTACGCATTTTATTAATCATAGCAGTGGATTCCTCGAAGTAAAGTGACTGCTGTCCATCGCTCATGGCCTTTTCAGGGTCAGGGTGAAGCTCATAAATAACCCCATCGGCTCCGGCCATAATGCCCGCTAAGGCTACAGGTTCAACAAATTTGCGAATGCCAATACCGTGAGACGGGTCTATAATTACCGGCAAATGAGATTTATCTTTCAATACCGGTATTGCGTTAATATCGAGCGTATTACGTGTCATATTCTCGAATGTACGAATGCCTCGTTCGCATAAAATTAAATCTTCATTTCCTCCACTAAATACATACTCGGCAGAATATAGCAACTCCTCGATGGTGCCACTGACTCCTCTTTTAATCATTACGGGTTTGTCTACTTTACCGAGTTCATCGAGCAGGTTATAATTTTGGGTATTTCTGGCACCTACCTGATAGATATCAATGTAATCGTACATTTCTTCCACTTGGGAGAGTTGCATTACTTCAGTAATTATTTTAATACCTGCTGCCTTGGCCTTTTGATGCCACATTTTGAGACCTTCCATGCCCAATCCGCGGAAAGAGTAAGGCGAACTACGTGGCTTATAAACACCGCCACGCATAATTTTTACCCCGTTAGCAGTTAAATGATTTATAACGGCATCAACCTGCTCCTCACTTTCAATACTACAAGGTCCGGCCATGAGAGCAAAATCATTTTGGGAGATAGAATCGCCATCTTTTAAATGGATGGATGATGGATGCTCTTTCCACTTTTTAGACACTAGTTGGTAGCTGTCAGAAACTACATGCACATCACTTACACCTTTTAGCTGACCAATATTTCTTATATCCACCTCTTTATTCTCCAGTGCCACCAGATAAAAGCCTTTTTGTGTTTGCACCTCGCTTACCGACTTGGTGTAGTTGGCTAAATCGCTGATTAAATCGGCCTTGGCACTTGCAGTTATATTCTTATCTAATTGAAGTATCATTTTACTGTTCTTATATCTTTTACAAATTTTTTAACACTCACTTCTAAATTGTCTGCTTCCAAAGCACGTAAAAAGGCACTGCCCACAATAGCGCCATCGGTGTATTCGTTTACGAGCGACAATGCGGCATAATCCGATATGCCGAAACCTACCATGGTTGGCGTTTTCAGGTTTAAGTCTTTAATTCTTTTCAAGTAGGCCGTTTTTTCAGGGCTTTCCTGCCAGCTACCACCCGTTGTGGCGGCACTGCTCACCATATAGATAAAGCCTCCGTTCAGGTCGTCAATTTGTTTGATGCGCTCATTCGAAGTCTTGGGCGTTATTAAAAATACGTTTTTTAAGCCATGCTGATTAAAAGCCGGAGCAAATTGTTGCTGATATTCGTTGATGGGCATATCCGGCAAAATCAATCCGTCCACCCCTACTTCAGCACACTGTTTACAAAATTTCTCCGTACCGTACTTTAGCACATTATTGCAGTAACCCATTAAAAATACAGGCTTATCGGTTATCTTTCTTAACCCTGCCAGCTGCTCAAAGAGCAACTTTAGATTCATTCCATTTTCCAAGGCTTTATGACTTGTAGCCTGAATGGTTTCTCCATCCGCCAGCGGATCGGAATAGGGAATGCCAATTTCAATAATATCCACATCGGACTCTTCCAATGCCTTCAAAATTTTAGGCATATCGTTCAATTGCGGATAGCCTGCAGTGAAATAAATTGTGAGCTTAGCTTTATCTTTCTGTCGAAAAGTATTTTCAATTCTATGGGACATTTTTTGGTAAGTAGTAATTGGTTATTGGTTATTGGTTATTAGTTATTGGTTATTGGTTATTAGTTATTAGTTATTGGTGGTTAGTGGTTAGTGGTTAGTACAAAATGCTTTTAAGCGCAATTTGTACTTTTAAGATCGTAAATCGTAAACCCAAATTCGTCAAGCATAAATCATAAATCCCACTTTGTAATTCATAAATCGTCAATCCCATTCGTGCTTCGTAAATCTAAAATCGTATCTCTAAAATCATTCCTATTAATAGCTCCCATGGGTAATGTAGGTTTGCAGGTCTTTATCTCCTCTGCCGGACAGGTTTAAAATCACTATTTCGCCTGCTTCAAATTTTATTTGGTTGAGTGCTGCCAGCGCATGCGCTGTTTCCACTGCCGGAATAATTCCCTCCAATTTACTTAGCTCAACACCTGCAAGCATGGCTTCTTCATCGGTAACATATTTGAAAATACCTCTTTTACTCTTGAATAAATGCGCATGCAATGGCCCTATTCCGGGATAATCCAGTCCCGCTGAAATTGAGTAGGGTTCCGTTACTTGCCCATCATCAGTTTGCATGAGTAAGGTTTTGGAACCATGCAAAACACCATCGCTCCCCTTGGCTGTGGTGGCAGCAGTTTCACCGCTATCCACTCCATGGCCGGCAGCTTCTACACATACCAGCTTAACGTTTTCATTATTTAAGTAATGATAGAAAGCTCCAGCTGCGTTGCTTCCTCCACCTACACAAGCCACTACATAATCAGGGGCATTTCTACCCTCCTGCTCCTGCAGCTGAAGCATCATTTCCTCACTAATTACTGACTGAAAACGAGTGACCATGTCAGGATAAGGATGTGGGCCAACCACGGAACCTATAATATAATGTGTGTCTTCAGGGTTGTTTATCCAATAACGCATGGCCTCGTTTGTAGCATCCTTTAGCGTTTTACTGCCCGATTTTGCAGGAGTAACAGTAGCCCCTAAAATTTTCATCCTTTCCACGTTGGGCTTTTGGCGCTCCATATCTTTTTCACCCATAAAAACGGTGCATTCCATATCTAGCAATGCACAGGCTGTGGCCGTTGCCACACCATGCTGTCCTGCTCCCGTTTCAGCAATTATTTTTTTCTTTCCCAACTCTTTTGCAACCAAGGCCTGCCCTATGGCATTGTTAATTTTATGTGCACCGGTATGGTTAAGGTCTTCCCTTTTAAGGTAAATTTTTGCACCGTACTTTTTACTGAGTTTTTTAGCCAGATAAAGTGGTGTAGGTCTGCCGACATAATCCTTTAATAACCGCTGGAAGTTCTCCTGAAACTCCGACTTAGCCATAATATCCAAGTAGGCATCTTTCAACTCCTTTATGTTCGGATACAATAGTTCGGGTATGTACGCACCACCAAACTCACCATAGTAACCATTCTTATCTATTTCAATTTTTACTGACATATTATTTTCACTTTAGGTTTCTAGCGATGCTTTTTTGAAAGACTTCATCAATTCATCTACTAATTCTATATTCTTTAGCCCGTGCTTGGCTTCTAGATGGCTATTAAAATCGAGCACCTCCATCTGCGGGATGTTTAGCGCCATGGCTTTCTGAACATCAGACGCGTTAAGCCCGCCACTTAGAAAAAAAGGCGTTTTATGTTCAATGCTTTTTAGGATATTCCAATCAAATTTCCATCCATTGCCCCCGCGGTGTTTTCCTTTAGTATCAAAAAGAAAATAATCTACCTTACCTTCATAAGGCACCATAATCTGCTCATTAAAATCTTGGCCTACGCTAATAGCCTTAATTACTTTTAATCCATTTTGTTTGAGCTCCTCCACGTCTGCAGGCGACTCATCACCATGTAATTGCACTATTTCAAAGTATCCTTTCTCATGAAGGCTCAGAATTACATCCAGCGCTTCATTAACAAACACACCCACTCGCTCGGTTGTGTCAAAATCCAACTTAATAATACGATCCATTTCATATGCCGAAATAAACCTTTTTGATTCTACATAAAATATAAAACCTAAATAATCAGGTTTAAACTGCAGTACATCCTTCACGTTTGAGAGGTATCTCATGCCGCAAATCTTGAGCTTTGGTAGTGCCTGCTTGTTCATTTTAAAAAAAATTACATTGATAGTAAACCTAACTGATCTGAAAATTTTCGGCAGGCCTTAGCCGGATTTGTGTTTTTCATAAAGGTGGTGCCAATTAAAAATCCATCGTACCCTATTTCCCTCATTCTTAATACATCAGAAGGCTGCTTTATTCCACTTTCAGCAATTTTTACGACATCTGCCGGTAACAGAGTAATCAATTCTTCTAAAGCATTTAGGTATGTTTCAAATGATTTAAGGTCGCGGCTGTTTACACCTACTAAGTCGGCATAGGTGCCGTAGTGCGAATCTATTTCCTCTTTGTTGTGCACCTCCAGTAGCACTTCCATGTTCAACTCGTGCGCCAGCTCAGCAAGTGTTAATACCTTTTCTTTTGTAATAGCTGCTGCTATTAGCAGAATGGCATCGGCACCATGTGCTTTTGCTTCATATACCTGGTAAGCATCCACCATAAAATCCTTTCTGAGTATGGGGCAGAAATTAAATTTTCTGGCTGTTCGTAAATCCTCCAGACTACCACCAAATGAGGGGCCATCGGTAAGCACGGAAAGTGCACTGGAACCGGCTTGCATATAACCTATGGTGGTTTCTTCCACATTAGCATGCTCATTAATTACCCCTTCGGATGGCGATTTCCTTTTAAACTCCGCTATTATACCCGATTTTTCAGGGTCAAGCACATATTTCTTTAGTGAAACAGGTTTTGCATCAAAATAAAGCTGTTTTTTAAGCAGCTCAATCGGGTAGAGTTTTTTTCTGTCGTCAACCTCTTGCTGTTTGTAGGCTATAATTTTTTCTAGGGTATTCATTTTTATACTTATTTTTAATTTCTACTGCCTACTCTTAAGCAGCTATTAATTTGTTAAAAACACGCATTGCTCGGCCGGACTGCACAGCTTCTCTCGCCAGCACTGTGCCTTCATGTAAGTTGCTACATTTGCCGGCAGTTTTTAGCGCAAGAGCCGAATTAGCATGCACCACCGCCTGTTGCGCAGTTGATCCGTTGCCCGACAATATAGTGGTAAAAATTTTTGCTGCCTCCTCTATAGTTTCTCCTCCGGTAATCTGATTTGCTTCTATTTTTTGAAGCTGAAAATCAGCCGGTCTTACCACACTTTCCCCTTCGTTAGAAAAAATTTTTGTGGCACCTGTAAGTGAGCACTCGTCATAACCATTTAAGTCATAAACTATGCTAAAGTTTGTGTCGGTATCTTGAAAAAGATAGCTGTAAATGCGCGCCAACTCATGGTCAAAAACACCTGCCAGCTGTTTTTGAGGTCTGGCCGGATTGACCAAAGGCCCCAACATATTAAAAAAAGTTTTGATGCCTAGCTCTTTACGAATAGGCGCTACAAAACGCATGGCAGGATGAAATTTGGGGGCATGTAAAAAACATATCCCGGTGGTTTCCAGCTGCCGTTCGAGTTCACCTTGCTCGCTGGTGAAGTTATAACCGAAGTGTTCCAGCAAATTAGAACTGCCACATTTAGATGATACCCCATAATTGCCATGTTTCACCACGTTTTGACCGCAAGCAGCCACCACAAAAGCGGATAGCGTGGAAATGTTAAAGGTATTTTTCCCATCACCACCGGTGCCGCATAAGTCCATGCCATCGTAAGCGGCTAAATCAATAGGTACACAAAGCTCCATAAGTGCTGCCCGGAATCCGGCTAATTCATCAACAGTAATGGGCCGCATCATATACATGGCCATAAAAGCTGACAGGTGTGAGTTGTTAAATTCACCTTGACCTATGCGCCTCAAAATATCGCAAGCCTCCTCCTCTGTTAGGGTATTGTATTGCGATAATCTGTTCAAAATTTCTTTCATTTTAGTATCTCTTTGGTTGTAACAGCTTAGTGCCTAATCCAGTTATCAATAATTTTGGGTCCCTCCGGAGTCATCACCGATTCCGGATGAAATTGAATGCCGCAAACATCGTATTTTTTGTGGCTTACTGCCATTATTTGTCCGTTTATATCGGTTGCTATCACCGATAATTCATGGGGCAAGCTCGCTGGATCAATCACCCACGAATGGTATCTGCCCACCATTGGTTTCTCCTCAACGCCCTCAAAGAGATAATGCTTTTCGCACCTAACATTTGTCTGAATGCCATGCAGCACCGTACTTAAGTTGTGTAATTTACCTCCAAGAACTTCTCCTATGGCCTGATGCCCCAAACATACACCCAAAATAGGTTTTGTAGCACTATACTGTTTTATAAGGGCGTTCATTAAGCCTGCGTTGGCAGGAACACTAGGCCCCGGTGAAAGTAAAATTTTATCAAAATGCGCTACTTCTTCCAATTGAAATTTATCATTCCTTTTTACAGTAATTTCTACATCTACCGCCAGCTGACGTATTAATTCTACTAGGTTATACGTGAATGAATCGTAATTATCTATTAATAATAATTTTAATGCGCTCATGATGGCTGTCCGTTTTGCGTGTCGAACATGTGCTCAGCTTTCTCCATAGCTTTGCGTAAAGCGAAAAGTTTATTATGCACTTCCTCCAGCTCACTTTGCGGATCGGACAAAGCAACAATGCCCGCCCCGGCCTGATAGGAAAGCGTATTATTTTTACTCACAAAAGACCTGATGATAATAGCATGATTTAAATTACCCGATAATCCTATTAAACCAACTGCTCCACCATAGAGTCCTCTTCCGGTCGGTTCATATTCGTCAATAAGTTTGAGCGCCATGTATTTTGGTGCGCCACTTAATGTTCCTGCCGGGAAGGTATCGCCCAGTAGTTTGATAGATGCATTTTTAGGTACGGTAGCACTTACCTTACTTACTAAATGGATGACGTGAGAATAAAACTGCACCTCTTTGTAAACATCTACTTTTACATCTGAGCCATTTTTAGACAGGTCATTTCTACCCAAATCTACCAACATGGTATGCTCGGCATTTTCCTTTTCATCATTCAAAAGCTTCTCCGCCAATGCTGCATCTGCTTTATCGTCACCGGTGCGCTTATAAGTACCTGCTATTGGGTTTACATAAGCTTTATCGCCTTTGATACTTACTTGGGCTTCAGGGGAGCTGCCGAAAAGTTTATAATCGCCATAATCAAAATAAAACAGGTAAGGCGATGGATTGAGCGACCGCAAGGCACGATAAACCGTAAATTCATCACCTTTAAACTTTTGCTTAAACTGGCGTGATAAAACAATTTGGAATACGTCTCCCTTTTTGCAATGCGTTATGCCTTTGTTTATTATTTTCAGAAACGCTTCATCTGTTTGGTTAGAGGTTTCTTCCCCGTTTTTAGAGAATTTAAACTGTGGTAAAGACCTATTTAAAATAAGCTGAATAAGGTCATCCATACTATAATCATAGGATTTGCTCAGCTGATGTTCGAAGATATGAAGCTCATCCTTAAAGTGATCGAACACTAAAACAAACCGATAAAAGTGATAACGGAGATAGGGTATATCGCTCGGCTGATGCTTGAAGGTAATGTCTTCGAAAAACTGGACACCATCAAACGCTGTAGCACCAAAAAAACCACTTTCCTCAAAGTCGTCTTGCTTCAAAACATTGTCGCATTTAAATTGGAAAATAAAAGCGTTAAGCTTCGCTGCTACCTCTTGCCTATCCACCATCTCTATTGCGTTTTCCTCCCCTTCAATGTTTGTAAGCAATTGGTTACCATTACTTTGTATATCTACTACAGACTGCGCGGCAATGTAACTAAAGCTATTCCTTCGGGTATGATAATCGCTGCTTTCAAGCAGAATGGTATTTGAGAACTGATCTCTCAGCCGCAAATAAAGGCCTACAGGCGTAAAAGAATCTGCGGGTAAACAAATGTGTTTTTTCTTTATGTGCATACTTTGTTATATGTAATAAGCGTAACTTCCAATTAAAAAAAAAGCTTGACGGACGTCCGACAAGCTCTTATGTGAAATTAACAATAGCAGTCTAGTTCATCCTTTTTGGGAAGAAGTAAGTTGCCACCACCATGTTTTTTCGTTTAGTAAATTCATTTTTTAAAGTCATAAAAAAACCCCGCTAGTGCGAGGTTAAATATTTGAATATATTAGTGCCGCCCCCTTTTTAAAAAGAAGTCCACCACCAAGCGTTATTTGCGTTTGTTAAATTCATTTACACAAATGTATGCCTCTAATGTAATTATCCAAAAATTAGCGGTTAATTTTTTTAAATATTTTATGGTAGCTTTTGTTGTAGTTGTTTTTTTGCATTGCGTCTAATATGAAAACACTTACCATATTAAAATTCAGTCAGAAAGTTTCCTTATATATCTACTTTTAACTATTTTTACATATAGGTTATAATATAAATCGAATGACTGATAAGTTTCAAATAATACTACTTGAAGAAGCCATTGAATTTATTGATTCTTTAGATTTGAAAACACGAAAGAAAATCTACTACAATTTAGACAAAGCCAAACAAGAAAATGATCCAAAGCTTTTTAAGAAATTAACCGATGATATTTGGGAATTTAGAACGAAATATAATGGGCTTCAATATCGCCTGTTCGCATTTTGGGATAAAACTGATAAAAATGAAACTTTAGTAATTTCAACACATGGAATAATAAAGAAAGTGAATAGAGTTCCTAAAAGTGATATTGAGAAAGCGATAAAAATTAAAATTACCTATTTTCAATTAAAATTTGAGTGAGAAATGGAGACTAAATACAAAAACATGAAAATGATGACCCTTGACCAATTAAAAGATAGGGATATCGGTAAAATTGGAACTCCTGAACGAGATACGTATGAATTTGATTTAAAACTTGAAATTCTTGGTAACATGATAAAATCCGTAAGAAAGGAACGTCACTTGACACAGGAACAACTTGGAAATTTAGTTGGTGTTCAGAAATCTCAAATTTCGAAATTAGAAAGCAATACTAAAAATGTTACAATTGAAACAATTTTAAAGGTATTTAATGCGCTGAAGGCTAATGTTAAATTCAGCGTTCAAATTGATAATTCTGATTTTAACATTGCTTAAAAAATACTGGTAGCACGCTAAAGATAACTAAAACATAAGTGATGAAAACAGGGGTTAGTGAAATAAGAGATACACTGTAAAAGACACTTGACAGAATTTTAGGATTGTTAAAATTAAGGTTGATAAACCTTCCAAATTTAAAGTGAGTGGAACTGAAGCTATTGAAGTTTACAGAAAAGTTGGATGATTAGAATAACTGCGCTATTTTTAAACCGTACAAGCTAAAGCTAACTTTTACTTCAATCTTTTTCAATAATAATACTATGAAGAACGAACGGATTTAACACTAAAACCATTTGGCAATCAAATACTTACATGCATCAGAAAATACCTTAAAAATATTCTATTTTTCAACAACTATTATAAAAATTTAAGCGTTATCGCATCTATATAATATAAATACTTGAAAGAGAAAATTTTAGCGCTCGACATATCCGGGCAACCTAACGACACCACCTG
This sequence comes from uncultured Cytophagales bacterium, assembly GCA_963832285.1. Classification (GTDB taxonomy): domain Bacteria; phylum Bacteroidota; class Bacteroidia; order Cytophagales; family Cyclobacteriaceae; genus Marivirga. Next base: position 28,140 of record CAWHTP010000008.1, on the reverse strand, counting down.
CGGACCTACCTGTTTGCATGCTGTTTACAATTACTTGGACAGCGGTATTGAATTAACTGAAGTTATTGAAAGTATTGAGTATTTGGAAGACGGTGGTACTTTAGCCGTAATGCTTGGTATAGATGCACTAAAGCGTGGATTTGATGCTGAAATAATAACCTTTAACCTGTCTATTTTTGATCCGAGCTGGTTTAGTGATGATTCAATTGATATATCCTCAAAATTGGAAGCACAGTTGCGCTTCAAAAATGACCCTAAATTTATTCAAGCTACAATAGCTTATCTCAAATTTTTGAAATTAGGAGGTCGGTTAAGTTATAAAACCCTCAATGAAGCACTAATTCATGACTATCTATCACAAGAAATACCCATACTTACAGGCTTAAGTGCAACTTACCTTTATGATGAAATGCGAGAGATTGGCAGTGAACCGGTTAGGTGCGATGATTTAGCAGGACATCCCTCAGGACATTTTGTGGTTTTAGCAGGATTTGACCCTGTGGAAAAAACAGTGAAAATATCGGATCCGTTGCAAGCTAATGCCTATAAAAAACAAAACTATACAGTGGCAACTGACCACCTGATATGTGCGATATTATTGGGCATACTTACCTATGATGCCAATTTACTCATTATACAAAAGAAATAAATGCAAATTATAATTGTAGTAACCAACCTGAAAGATTGGGACTTTGAAATAGAAGGTATTGAAGTTATTACCGCAAAGCAGTACTTGACTAATGCCAAATACTCAACACTTAAAAATGCTAAAATTTTTAATTTAAGTAGAAATTTTAGATACCAAAGTGCCGGCTATTATGTGTCTTTGTTAGCTGCCGCGCGAAGACATAAGGCCATACCTAGCATTGCCACCATACAGGAGATGAAATCGAGCTCTATTATCAAAATTTTAACGGCTGAGCTGGACGCGAATATTCAAAAAGCTTTAAAGGATATTAAGTCCGATAAATTTACTTTATCTATTTATTTTGGAAAAAATTTATCCAAAAAGTATGACAGTCTTAGCTTACAGCTTTTTAATTTATTTCAATCGCCATTTATCAGAGCACACTTTTATTTAAGCAATGGCAAGTGGAGTATTTCTACTATTTCGGCCATTACTACCAGTGAGATACCGGCTGATCACAAAGATTTTGTTCAGTCCGCCACGAAAAAGTATTTTGAATCGAAAAAATTTAATGTACCCGAACGAAATACTAAAGGTTATGCCTTGGCCATTTTATGGGATCCACAGGAAAAAACCGCTCCCAGTTCTGAAAAAACTCTGCAGAAATTTATTAAGCAGGCCGCTCAGGTAGGCATTCATGCAGAGCTGATCACCAAAGATGATTACAGCGAAATTTCGTCATACGATGCACTTTTTATAAGGGAAACCACTTCGGTTAACCACCATACTTTTAGGTTTGCACAAAGGGCTCAGGCAGATGGGCTTGTAGTGATGGACGATCCGGAAAGCATTATTAAATGCAGTAACAAGGTATATTTGGCAGAATTGCTCAATATGCACAAAATTAATGCGCCTGAAACGATGATCATCCACAAAGATAATATGTTAGTTGCACCGGATGTTTTGGGCTACCCGATTATCCTCAAACAACCGGATAGCGCATTTAGCCAGGGTGTTACCAAGGCCAAAGATGAGGCAGAGTATTTGGTAAAAGTGAATGATTTATTAGAAAAATCGGACTTAATAGTGGGACAGCAATTTCTGCAAACCGACTTTGACTGGCGCATAGGGGTAATTGATGGAAAGGCAATTTATGCCTGTAAATATTTTATGAGCGGAAAGCACTGGCAAATAGTAAGTTGGGATGAAAATAAAACATCCGGACGCTATGGTAAGGTGGAAACTTTTGCCGTAGAGCGGGTTCCCAAAGGGGTTATTAAAATAGCCGAAAACTTAAGTAAGTTAATTGGCAACAGCCTTTATGGGGTAGATATAAAACAGAAGGATGATGAATTCTACATCATAGAAATTAATGATAATCCTAATATTGATACTGGTATTGAAGATGCCTTTTTAAAGGATAAATTATACACCACAATTATGGAAGTCTTCTTAAAGAGGATTAAACAATCAAAAATGATAGCTGATAATTAAATGAGTGCATCAGACAAATCTCCCTATAAATTATTTGAATGTTTTGGCATTGAGCTGGAGTATATGCTTGTGCATAAGGGCAATCTTAAACCCGCCTCCATAACCGATAAATTAATTGAAAAAAAGCATGGTAGTATTACCGATGAAATAGCTAATGGTGTTATTAGTTGGTCCAATGAATTGGTAATGCATGTGGTGGAATTGAAAACTACACAGCCCGTTACCTCACTCGAGGGATTGGCTGATCAGTTCCATGAAAATATTAAAGAGATTAACGCGCTGCTTGCTGCTGAAGGAGTTAAACTGATGCCCACTGCCATGCACCCCTTACTCAATCCGCTCAAGGATTTAAAGCTATGGCCGCACCACAGAAATGAGATTTACGCGCAGTACAATAAAATTTTTAATTGCAAAGGGCACGGTTGGGGCAACTTGCAAAGCATGCATATAAACCTGCCATTTGCTAACGATGCGGAGTTTTTAGTATTACACGAGGCCATTAGAATGCTCATGCCGCTTATACCCGCACTCAGTGCCTCCAGCCCCATTTATGAGGGTAAAGCTGGTTCTTTTAAAGATAACAGGCTAAATTTTTACGAACAAAACCAAAAGCGCGTTCCCGAAATCACCGGGAGAGTAATTCCCGAATCAGTGAAAAATAAGCAGGAATATGAACAGCTCATTCTTCAGAAAATTTATGATGCCATTGCCCCTTTTGACGCTGAAAATATTTTACAGGAGGAGTGGCTTAACTCCCGAGGAGCCATCACGCGTTTTGACAGAAATGCCATTGAAATAAGGATTATAGATATACAGGAATGCCCGAAAGCAGATATTGCCATAGCCGAGTTGGTAGTGAAGGCGCTGCAGTGGATTATAGCTACCAGAGATCAATCGGTTAGTCTTTCGGAAGATGTGTTATACCCTATTTATAGAGCAGCCCTTGAGGAAGGGCTTGATGGTAAAGTGGAATAATGACATCATTTGGCTCACTTTCTACGGTCTTGGCTCAAACGAAATAGCTCCATTAAAAACATTTGGCAGCAGCTCATAGCACGAAATAACATTGAGTGCCTGACAGTGCAGAAACCATACAAAATATTATGGAAAATGGCAGTATTTCAGAACGCATCCTTAAAAATATAGGGGCTGAACAGTTTTCGGAAAAGCTAATTATTGAAGGAATACCAGAAATTAACTGATTGCCTCGCCAATAACACGTTTTATCGCCTGAACTAATGCGCTCCTACATCATCAGTTGTGAACATGGCGGAAACGATGTACCTGAAAGTTTCGCCTCATATTTTAACGGACAATCCGATGTATTACATTCTCATAAAGGCTGGGACAGAGGTGCTTTGCAAATAGCGCAAGGTTTTGCTGCACAGTTAAATCAAGAATTGATATTTTCAACTGTAAGCAGGTTATTGATTGAGCAGAACAGGACATTAAAACACCCTGAACTATTTTCAGCTATTTCCGAAACGTTTACCAAAGCGCAAAAGCAACAACTTATTGAGGAGCTTTATTTACCCTATATAGAAAAGCTCGGAAAACGAATTGAGAACCTAATTAGTAAGCAAAAAGATATTATACATGTCTCAGTGCATAGCTTCACTCCTATTTTAAATGGAAGTACGAGAACAGCAGAAATCGGTATTTTGTACGATCCTGCCAACCAAAGAGAAGTTGCATTTGCTAACGAATGGTCGTCAAAAATTAGTAAAAATACACCTAAATGGCGTGTAAAAATGAATTACCCCTATTTAGGAACAGACGATGGCTTAACCGCCTATTTCAGGCAACATTTCAAACAAGCTTATGCGGGTGTAGAACTTGAAATTAATGCAAAGTTGTTTGATGAATATAGTATTGAATTACTTATTGATAAGCTGACGCTCCCATAATTTTTTACGTAGTAATTTATTATGCATGCCTAATACTTTTTGCTTAATTTAGGGCATGATTAATTCCGATAGCCTTTTTATTGATAAAGGAAACTACAGCCTACATATAAAGCGCCTTTACGAAAACAAAGATGGAGTAGCAATTTTATTATTACACGGTAGCATAGAAGACGGCCGTATTTTCTATTCAAAATCGGGCAAAGGACTTGCGCCTTTTCTTGCAGCAAACGGCTACGATGTGTATGTGCCTGACTTAAGAGGAAAAGGCAAAAGTACCCCACCTATCACCAGTGCTTCAACCTTCGGACAGCAAGAAGCCATTGATGAAGACATGCCTGATATAATGAATTTTATACAGCAAGAGAACGGTCATGCCCCTGCTTATATCATGGCACATAGTTGGGGTGGCGTAATACTCCTTTCATATTTGGCGAAACATGAGTGTAAAGCGCTAAAAGGCATTGTTCTGTTTGGCGCCAAGCGCGATGTGCGTGTACAAAATTTTAAACGCTGGCTCAACATAGATTTACTTTGGAATTTCTTAGGTAATTATTTGGTGAAAAAATACGGTTATTTGCCAGCCGTAAAATACAAGGTAGGCAGTGCCGATGAGAGTAAAAACTTCTATTTACAAGTAAACCATTGGGTATATTCCAAAGGATGGATAGATCAGTTTGATGGTTTCGACTATGCCTTAGCCTTGCAAAATAAACAATTACCTCCGCTCCTATCCATAACCGGAGTGAAAGACACACATTCGGGTCATCCGAAAGATGTAAAACGCTTAGTAGAAGAAATTGGCAACCAGCCCAATCATATTTTTAAGATAATAGGCAAAAGCAGCGGCTATAAAGAAGATTACAACCACGTAAACCTGCTCACCCACCCAAAAGCTACAAGTGATCATTTTTTGGAAGTGCTGGCATGGATAAAGGATAAAAAGTGAGATGAGCAGTTTAATAATCAGTTTATGGCGTTCTGATAAAATCGTAAACCTCTTCAAAAAACTCTTTAAGCATGTCTGATTCCTTGCTTGTCCAGCTCGGGGATGTACTGCAAGTTCTTTTCAGTAATGCTCTCAGGTACAAAAATAAATTTCTTGTCAAAAATCTGGTCTATTATAAAATAGCTTACCCAATACTCATTATTTAATTTGAAAACCGATGGCTCAATAGGTTCTACTCTGGCAAAACTTTGCTCTTCCAGTTTATCTATTTTATGTCTCAGTACCGATGTTTTTCTTTCCTCGCCATCAATTACGCCATAACCCTTGCTGGTAATTAATACATTATTCAACTCTATTAAATTACGGTTTATCAGGTACACATCCCAGCTAATATTTTGCTTATCATCTGACCTTGCAATGACCAAATCGACCCCCGTTACAGGCGAAAAATCTATGTCTTTTTTCATTGAGTTACAATGTTTGTAATGCTATAAACTGTCTGCTGGTGTTACTAAACCCCCCATCATCAAAGGAGACTTGCTTAGACCAGCTTCATTTCAAAAAGCCGTGCGATATTCAGTTTCAACTTTTCCATTACTTCAGGCATATCTTGTTGTGCGCCCAACTCGGCTTGCATAGAAGTAACGGCCTTGTCATCAATACCGCAGGGAACTATATTTTTAAAGTAATCCAAATTAGTATTTACGTTAAAAGCGAAGCCATGCATGGTTACCCACCTACTACTTTTTACACCTAGCGCACATATTTTCCTCGGGTTGGCAGCGCCCTCCTCAAAATCAATCCACACACCCGTTAACCCTTTAATACGCCCTGCCGCTACGCCATATTCCTTTAATGTATCTATTACTGCCTCCTCCAACAAACGCAGGTATTTGTGGATGTCAGTAAAAAAATTATCTAAATCCAGTATGGGATATCCTACAATTTGCCCCGGACCGTGGTAGGTAATATCGCCCCCTCGGTTTATTTTATAGTAGGTGGCTTCCTTTTCTTTTAAGCCTTGCTCATCGAGCAATAAATGATCTTCCGATCCACTTTTACCAAGCGTATATACATGCGGATGTTCAAGAAAAATGAGGTAATTATTGGTAGCCACCTGCTCATTATCCGGAAGTTTTCTGTTGGCCGTTTTGATGGCAATAGTTTGCTTAAAAAGTACCTCTTGATAATCCCAGGCAGCTTGGTAATCCATCAACCCAAGCGGAAAAAAATTAGTATTTTTATTGATAATTGTATTCAACAATGAAAAGGGTTACTGTTATTTAATGTGTAATACTATAGACTTAATCTCAGCACAAATATAAACTTTGCTTGCTAAAATGTGCTAACGTATGTTAACTTGAAAGGATATTTGAAGAAATTGACTGGTATGAACACAAAGAACACGGGAGATGAGGGAGAAGCGTTGGCGGCAGCATGGCTCGAACAAAAGGATTATGAGATTTTAGAGCAGAATTACAGGTATAAGCGTGCTGAAATTGACTTAATTTGCCTTCACAAAAATACCTTAATATTTATTGAGGTAAAAAGCCTGCGCTCACTACGTTTTGGGCTTCCTGAAGACAGGGTTAATATCCACAAAATAACTATGGTGCAAGAGGCAGCTGAGCATTATATTTACGCTATCAATTGGCAAAATGATATTCGTTTTGATATTCTCAGCATTGTGTTGGCCGTGCCGCCTGAGTTTCATCATATAGAGGATGCATTTTATTAACTCAAACGAACGTAATTTCCGTGTTACAATTTCCGCGTAATTGGGCAAGCTACCTACGGCAAATAAAAGTCGAAAACGATTTGCTTCATACATTTAAAGTGGCCTTTTGGGCATTTCTGGTAGCCAATTTTAGAGCATGGCCTGCAATTTATTTTGTTATTTTCAAGCACCGTAAATTTTGTTTTGTACGGGTACATGCCAAACATAGGTATGGTATTGCCCCATATACAAAATATGTTTTTCTTAAAAGCTGCCGCAATGTGCATAAGGCCGGTATCGTGACTAAAAACATATTTAGCCTGCTTCACCAATGAGGCCGATTGATTTAAGTTAAACTTACCGCAAGCATTAAAAATGACCGTTTTTTTGCCTAATTCTGTCAGCTTTTCCTCAAAAGGCTGCGAATTTTCCGTCTTTAAAAAGAATTGCTCTAGCTGTTTGCCCTCTTCTGCATCATCCGGTCCGCCAACCAACACAATGGGTTTATTAATTTTATCACATAGCTCAATCATTCTTTCAATAGGCAGTTTCTTAGTTTGGTGCTGCGCTCCTATCACGTAAGCAACATATTCTTTCCGAAAATCTTCCGGCAACCACTCCAATTCCACTTCATCTTTTTCAGGTATAAAATAATCTAATCCTGAGCCATCTTTCTTAACGCCCAAGGCTGCTGCAGCCTCCAAATACCTGTCGACAATATGCACGTTAGGCAACTTATTAATTTTAAGATTCACCATCAGCCATTTTTTATAATTCAGCTTATCGAATGAGCCGGATGGTACGCCTAATTTTCTCTTGATTATTTTGGTTCGGATGTTATTGTGTAAATCCACCACATAATCAAACTGCTCCTGTTGCAGCAGCTTTACAAGATTTCCAAGTTTTTCGGTAAGCGTATGTACTTTGTCAACATACGGGTTATTCTCAAGTATTTGCGCAAACTGCTCTTTGGTGCAATAGTGCAGCTCCACATCGGGCAACTGCATTTTTATAGCTCTAATAACCGGGGTGGTGAGCACAATATCCCCTATGGAGGAAAACCTTATAACAAGTACTTTTTTAACTGACTTCAAATATATTTGATTAAGATTTTACAAGTTTTAGTGCGGCAGTTTTGCGTTTATGGAAGTGCGCTGCCACCTCTTTTTGGGACAAAGCATTGAAAGTATCCTTAGCTGTTAAACCGGCTTTTCTACCTACACAAACGCCATAATACATATCGTGGTAACCATTCTTCTCGTGTGCATCAGGGTTTATGGAGATTTTAACACCTTTATCAATGGCGTATTTCACATATCGCCAATCCAGATCGAGCCTCCAAGGGTGCGCATTTATTTCAATAATTACACCGTATTTAGCACAGGCATCAATAACCGCGTAATGGTTGATTGGGTAAGCAGCTCGTTTTAGCAACAAACGCCCCGTAGGATGCCCCAGCATGGTAGTAAAAGGATTTGAGATTGCTTTAATTAATCTTTCTGTGGCTGTCTGCTCATCCATATTAAGCTGCGCATGTATGGAAGCCACCACAAAATCGAAGCTAGCCAAAACCTCATCGGCATAATCCAAAGCGCCATCATTTAAAATATCAGATTCAATGCCCTTAAAAATCTTAAAAGGCGCTAATTTTTTATTTAGCTCATCTATTTCTTCATGTTGCTTTTTCACCCTAAACTCTTGTAAGCCATTTGCATAAGAGGCCGTTTTACTGTGGTCGCTTATGCCAAGGTACTCATAGCCCAATTCTTTACAAAAAGTAGCCATTTGTTCCAGCGTGTGAGCGCCATCACTATAGGTACTATGGTTATGCAAGATTCCTTTTAGTTCTTTCACCTCTATAAGCTGAGGCATTTCCCCTGTTTTGGCCATGTCAAACTCCCATAGGCCTTCTCGTAATTCCGGAGCTATGTAGGGTAAGCCCGCTTTCTTAAAAATAATATCTTCTTCCTTAAATGGCTCGCTCTTTAGTAGATTATATAAAGATTCACCTGTTTCAGTTATATACCTTAAATGTTGTGGGTTTGCAGTGGTTTTATAGAGTTCATTTACAAAGTCCGCTTCTGCACAAAAATAAATCACTACTTCCGCTGCCGGGTATGCGGTAGGGTTAAATCTCAGCGCAAACGGACTGGACATTTTTTGATTGACCGTGTAGCTTTCACTTTGCTCAAAAGCTTCAATAATTTGTTTCTTATTTGAACTACCCGCTAAAATCTCTACAGACTTCATCACTTCCATTTTTCTTCTTAAAGCACCTGTAAAGCTTAAATATTCAGGTTTTGCCAGCTTGCTTACAAAATCCATCAGCTCATTGCCAAGTTTTTCCGCCTCACGGTAGTGCAAAAAGCCTCTTGCTTGCAAAACAAATAGAGCAGCTTCTTTCAGCTTTTCCTGACTTTTTGTGGCAAAGCCTTTTAGATCAGCTATTTTACCGTCATCGCAGGCAGCAATCAGGTCTTCCAGATTTTCGATACCTAGTTCATCCCAAATTAGCTTAATCTTTTTAGGACCAAACCCACTTAATTGCAGCATTTCGGTAATTCCGGCAGGTGTCCTCTCCTGATATGCTATCAACTGACTTAAACTACCTGTTTCATTTATCTCAGCAATTGAGGTGGCAATACTTTTGCCAATTCCATCAATTTCTTCCAACTCTTTCTGGCTCAGATCGGCCAAACGGTTAGCTGTTCTCTCCAAATTAAAGATAGCTGAGTTATAACTTTTTACCTTAAAATCGTTTTCACCAAACAATTCCATCAGCTTTACAGTCTGTTTTAAAAATCTTATGATATGTTTATTTTCCACTTATCTGATATTTTTGTAAAATAACGGAATAATAATTACTGCCGATGTAAATTAATAATACTTTAAATAGGTTGTTGCAGAATGATAAGTATTCTGCTATTTGAAATAACAAACCTTACATAGATACATAAATAGAGCTATGCGTTGTTTAACTATACTGTTTACATTTACATTTTTAATACCTGAGCTCAACGCCCAAATCATTCAGCCCACAAGGTATGAAATAGAAATTGATGCCCTGAATGACCCATACAATATTGTTTCAGCGGAAGAAAATGGTATTTATCTCTTTAAAGAGCAGGAAGAAAAAAATACCAAAAAGGAAAAAAACTGGGAAATTATCAGAATTGATACTGCCTTACAAGAGGTGAGCCGAAATGCTGTTTTAATTGACGATAAATTCAATTTTAGAGGATACAGCTATCAGAATGGGCAATTTGTAATGCTATTTCAAGAAGGAGTGGAATATGCCGAAGACCTTTTGTTCATCACTTTTAAGGTGAATGAACGAGGCTTTCAATCCTATTTGTATGAAAACGTAGTGCCCATTAAGCTTACTGAATTTGAGCTCAAAAATGATGCTGTAATTTTTGGAGGAGATGTAAATATGCGTGCTGTACTAATGGTCTATAATTTTACTGAGAAAAAAGGCACGGTATTACCCGGCTTCTACACTGATAGGAGTAGTTTATTGCAAATTGTACGTAATACCGATGATGACTGGTTTCGAGTGGTAACCAGCGAAAGAAAATATGACAGGAGCTATGGCATTACTGTAAGGGCTTATACCACAAGAGGCCAACTGATTTACACCAGAGAAATAGAGGCTGAGGAAGGTAAAAGCCTAACCAATGCAAGAATTATTAATAGCAAAAGCGGAAAGAATTTCTTGGCAGGTACTTACTCTAAAAAGCGTAGAACCGAAAGCTCGCGCGGCCTCTTTATTGCCGATTTAGCGATTGATGGAGGTTATGAACTCTCCTATTACAACTATGCCAATCTCGAAAACTTCTTCAACTACATGCGCGAAAAGCGAAAAGCAAGGGTGAAAAAACGAATTTTACGAAGGAAAGTACAAGGTAAGAAATTGAAATTCAGCTACCGTTTGTTTGTGCAAGATATCATTAAAAAAGGCGATCAGAACATTCTAATAGGTGAAGCATATTATCCTACCTATACGTCCGCCACCTACGGAGGTACATATTTCGATCCTTTTACTACCAGAGGTGCCACTCAGGTTTTTGATGGCTATAAGTACACTCATGCCATTATAATTGGTTTTGATAATGATGGCAAGTTGCTTTGGGACAACAGCTTTGAAATTAACGATCTAAAAAGCTTTAATTTAGAGGAACACGTACAAATAGTATTTACCAATAATAAAATTGTGATGCTCTACCTATATAACCAGCAATTAAAAATTAAGGTAATTCAAGAACAAGAAATATTAGAAGGGAAATTTACTGAAGAACTCAAACTAAAATATGATCACGATGAAATTAAGGGAAACGATGAGGAGTTAGAAGGTTTAGAGAAATGGTACGGTAAAACATTTTATGCCTACGGAGTAAATGGAGTAAAAAATTTACTTGATAGCAACATTGAGTTAAACCGCAAAGTATTTTTTATCAATAAAATCGTGGTAGAATAATTTAGTTGTTTTATTATCTTTGCGGCAGCCAATGGATAAAAGACTCATCTTAGATACCGAGCTTCTAAAAATAACTATCTTCCGATTGGTGGAAGAATTAATTGAAAACCACGGAGATTTTACCGATACGGTACTTATTGGTATGCAACCCAGAGGCATTTTTTTAGCCCGCAGACTACATGAGCGATTAACCGAAAGACTGGGCAGCGCTATTCCTTTGGGTTACCTCGATGCTACCTTTTACCGCGATGATTTCCGCAGAAGAGACCAGCCCATAGCAGCCAATGCAACAGATATTCCTTTCCTGATTGAAGATAAAAACGTGATACTCGTAGACGATGTGCTCTTTACCGGTCGCTCAGTGCGTGCAGCGCTCGATGCCATGATAGCTTTTGGCCGACCAAGACTGGTGGAATTACTGACATTTATTGACAGAAAATATACGAGAGATTTACCAATACAGCCGGACTATGTGGGCAAACGTGTAAATACATTAAAAACACAACGTGTTTTGGTTGAGTGGACAGAGCAGGGCGCTAAAAACGATCAAATTTGGTTGGTGACAAACAGTTGAAAATGGCAAAACTAAGTGTTAAACATTTATTGGGAATCAAAGAATTAAACACCGATGATATTCAATTGATATTTAAAACCGCTGAACAGTTTAAAGAGGTCATTAACCGACCCATCAAAAAAGTACCCTCGCTCAGGGATATCACCATTGCTAATATTTTCTTCGAAAATTCAACGCGCACTAAATTATCCTTTGAGTTAGCTGAAAAGAGGCTCTCTGCTGATGTAGTGAATTTCTCCAGCTCAAACAGTTCTGTTAAAAAAGGAGAAACCTTACTTGATACAGTCAATAACATCCTATCCATGAAGGTGGATATGGTTGTGATGAGGCATAGCAGCCCCGGAGCAGCACATTTCCTTGCTAAGCACATAAGCGCCAACATTGTAAATGCCGGAGATGGCACTCATGAGCACCCTACGCAGGGTTTGCTCGATACTTTCTCCATGCAAGAAAAGCTTGGAGATTTAAAAGGAAAGAAAGTAGCAATTATTGGGGATATATTACACTCGCGTGTAGCCTTATCAAATATTTATGCGCTTCAAAAATTAGGTGCAGAAGTAATGGTTTGCGGCCCAAAAACATTGTTGCCCAAACACATCAGTGAGTTAGGTGTAAAAATATCATTAGACGTAGTGGAAGCGCTAAATTGGTGCGATGTGGCCAATATTTTAAGAATTCAGTTGGAAAGGCAGCAACTCAAATATTTTCCTTCGTTAAGAGAATATTCGCTTTACTATGGCATAAATAAGCAAATGCTTGATAGGCTAAACAAGAAAATTTTGGTAATGCACCCCGGACCGATTAACAGAGGAGTGGAAATTAGTAGTGACGCTGCCGATTCCAAGCAATCTATCATACTAAACCAGGTAGAGAACGGAGTAGCCATCAGGATGGCCGTGCTCTATTTATTGGCTCAAACTAAATAAAACCAACGTTTAGGAGTCGGCTTTAATTAGAAATTGAGCAAGCTCTGCGTTTGCTGTTGGGCCAAAACCATCTACAATTGTGCCTTTGGTGCCGTCAGCAGCTTTTATCTGGTAAATGATGGAGAGATCATCCGGATTAGATTTCCCTTCAAATCTAAACTCCTTTTCTATGGTGATATCTGAAGCGCTAAAAGTCTTGTTGTTAGCGCTTAGTCCGTTATCAGAAAAAATAAAATCGGCTTTATATCCGGCATTTTTTAGTTCCTCAATTTTTTGAGAAACAGTTTGCATAGCTTCCATAATTCTAATGTTTGGTTATGGATGTTAACAGCAAAGTTAATTCAATGTTTAGTCTTCAAACGATTCGAAATAATCTAAAACCGGAAAATTACCGTTGGCATCGCTGTAATCAATCACATAGCCAAGCTCGCCATCATTAGTCATTAAAGTAACTACGGCAGTCCCCTTATCTTCATAAACAAATTCTGACTCTACAGAAATTTGTTGTGCTACATAACTTTTAATTTCTACCGTTTCATCTTCGGTAGTCTTTTTTAATTCCAACATTCCATTATTGAAATTAAAATGGTTGAAGTAACCGTAACTTGAAACTTCATTAATTTTCGCTGTGATTTCTAACTGATTATTTTCCATGGTTGATTTGTTTTAGTTTACTAATGCAAATAACCAAAACTTCTATTAATCAGTTGAACACATAATGCACTGAATATTACATGCGTCACTTTTCAGTGACAATTATAAATAACTAACTTTGCACTAAAATAATAAAGCAGAACAACTCATGTACTACAACTCTATTATAGAGACAATTGGCAATACACCACTTGTAAAACTGAACAAAGTAAATAAAGGCGTGCCGGGCACTATTCTTGTAAAAGTTGAATATTTTAACCCAGGCCACTCCATGAAGGATAGAATGGCCATCAAAATGATTGAGGATGCTGAGAAATCAGGCCAACTCAAGCCTGGAGGCACCATCATTGAAGGCACCTCGGGCAACACCGGAATGGGGCTGGCTTTGGGAGCCATTGCCAAAGGCTATAAATGTATTTTTACATTGGCAGATAAACAATCGAAGGAGAAAATTGATGTGTTGAGAGCTGTTGGTGCAGAGGTAATCGTATGCCCCACAAATGTTTCTCCGGATGATCCACGCTCCTATTATTCTGTAGCTAAGAAGCTTAATGAGGATATTCCCAACTCGTTCTATCCCAATCAATATGACAATAAATCTAACAGCATAGCGCATTATGAAACTACCGGCCCGGAAATTTGGGAACAAACAGATGGTACAATAACGCATTGGGCGGCTGGTGTTGGAACTGGCGGCTCCATGTGTGGTACAAGCAAATACCTAAAAGAGCAAAATGCCAAGGTAGTAAGCGTTGGGATTGACTCTTACGGCTCAGTTTTTAAAAAATACAAGGAAACTGGAGAATTCGATGAAAAGGAAATATACCCTTACTTAACAGAAGGTATTGGAGAAGATATTCTACCAAAAAATGTAGATTTTTCTTTGATTGACCATTTTGTAAAAGTTACTGATAAAGATGGTGCCATCATGACTAGGCGACTAGCACGGGAGGAAGGTCTTTTTTGCGGTTGGTCTTGCGGATCAGCGGTTCATGGTGCGCTGGAATATGCCAAAGAACATATGAAGGACGATGATGTAATGGTTATCATTCTGCCCGATCATGGTACAAGATATCTGGGGAAAATATACAATGACGACTGGATGCGTGACCACGGGTTTTTAGAAAATAATGATTATGCTACAGCTCTTGATATTGTTAAAAAACGGAATGGTTCATTTGAACTTCAATCCGTTAATGCTGATACCAAGGTACTGGAGGTAGTTCGAAAGCTGGATAAGCTATCTGTTTCGCAATTACCTGTGGTGGATAATAAAGGTGGTTTTGTTGGAAGTGTCACTGATACGAAATTACTCAACAAATTGGTTGCATCACCGGATTTAAAGATGAAACCCGTTTCGGAAATCATGGATGAGCCGTTCAAATTCATTGCCGGCAACACTACAGTCGACACCATTTCATCGATGATGAACCACGGGGAAAAAGCATTGATGGTTTTGGATGCACATCAGAAAGCTCACATTATTACCAAACAAGATTTATTAATGGCCTTTTCTGATTAGTAAGGGATTGCCCTTGAAATCAAAAGCCTTGCATAAAATATGATATGCAAGGCTTTTTTGTGTGTGCGCACGAGAAGATTCGAACTTCCACAGGCTTGCGCCCACCACCCCCTCAAGGTGGCGTGTCTACCAATTTCACCACGTGCGCTTTTAGTGATGCTCAAATATAAATAATAAAGACGCTTACACAAAAAAACCCATCTACTTAAAGCAAAAAGGTGAAGCATAACTCGCTTGGGGTTGACCGAGTGTAATGACCTATCATGCTACCTTCGGAACAAGCTTTTAAATCCCGAACCCTATCCTTAAAAGGGATGATCTACCTCCACGTAGCTATCAGGAGAGCTAGCGATCAATGTATTAATTGAGCCCAGTCAAATATCTTAATTTGGAGAAAAAAAAATGCTCTGCTTTTTGAAGCAGAGCATTTTTGACTGTACTATTTCAGGCGATGTTTTAAAAACAGTCACCTTTAGTGACTCGCTTGGGGTTACCCGATAGTAATCGGGATAAACTTCTCACCCCAATCTCGCACTTTGTGACTCGCTTGGGGTTACCCGATAGTAATCGGGATAAACTTCTCACCCCAATCTCGCACTTTGTGACTCGCTTGGAGTTACCCGATAGTAATCGGGATAAACTTCTCACCCCAATCTCACACTTTGTGACTCGCTTGGAGTTACCCGATAGTAATCGGGATAAACTTCTCACCCCAATCTCGCACTTTGTGACTCGCTTGGGGTTCGAACCCAAGACCCTATCCTTAAAAGGGATATGCTCTACCAGCTGAGCTAGCGAGTCAATATTGTATTTACTTCCCGTTTGGATTTAACCCAGACCACCAACCTCTAGTCGGTGTGCTCTACCTCCCAATAGCTATCGGGGAGAGCTAGCGAGTAGTAAAATAGTTGCTTTTCAGGAGTCGTTTTCCTTAATTGCGTTGCAAAGGTAAGCAGTAAATAATAAAATGCAAAAGGTAATATTTAAATTTCTTTCAACAGTAGCAATCAGCGCACTTCTGTTTTCAAACTTCGTAATAGCTAACCCTATTGAGGCTGAATTATTTGAGGCTGATTCACTTTATGATAACAAGCAATACACACAAGCTGTAAAAATGTACGAATCCCTTTTTAATGAAGGTTATGCTTCTCCAAACATGCTATTAAAGTTAGCAAGGATTAATGAGGGACAGGCCGATTATGGGAAAAGTATATTCTATCTGGAAAAATATTTTCAGCTAACCGAAGACACACGCATTCTCGATCAGATTAATAAAATCACAAGCGACAACAAAATTAAAGGTTTCAGTTATGAACTACCTTTTTTCATTAACTATTATTATCAAACATATCATTCAGCAGTTATTCTTACCCTGCTTTTATTTCTTATCATACTTATTGTAGTTTGGTTGCAAAAACCAAAGGAAAGAAAATACTATGCTTCTGGCATTTTAGCCTTAATGCTCCTTATGTTATTTGTAAATAATTATAACGGTACTTTTTATGGCGTAATGGTGGAAACCCCGGGTTACATCATGTCCGGGCCTTCTGCCGGAGCAGATGTACTCAGTGAAATTAGCAAACCCGTAAAGTTGCCTATGAAAAACAGCGTTGATGTTTGGATCAAAACAAACTATAACGATCAAACAGGCTACGTAAAAGCAGATCATATCAAAAAGCTATAGTAATTAGTAAATTATGCCCTAATTTTGCCCGCCATGGCAAGAAACAGACATCCGAACATTGAAAAGCTAACCGTTGAAAAAATTGCAGCGGAAGGAAAAGCACTAGGGTATTACAACGACAAAGTTGTTTTTGTAGAAGGTGGTGCCCCCGGGGATGTAGTGGATGTGCAAGTTTACCGCAAAAAGAAGAAATTTCTTGAGGGCAGAATAACCGCATTTCATGAAAAATCAGATTTACGTGTGGAGCCCTTCTGCGCACACTTTGGCGTTTGTGGTGGCTGCAAATGGCAGCATTTGGGGTATGAAGACCAACTCCGGTTTAAGCAACAACAAGTAATAGATGCCCTCGAAAGAATTGCCAAAGTTGAACTCCCTGCTATTCAGCCTATTTTAGGCTCAAAAGAAATAACCTTTTATCGTAACAAACTAGAATACACTTTTTCAAACAACAGGTGGTTAACCAGCGAGCAAATTGCCTCCGGAGAAGCATTTGACAACAATGCGTTGGGTTTTCATGTGCCGAAAAGATTTGATAAAATTGTACAAATCGATAAATGCTGGCTCCAGACAGAAGCTTCCAATACTATCCGAAATGGCGTTTATGAGTTGGCTAAAGCAAACGGCATCACTCATTTTGATCTGGTAAAGCAGGTCGGTTTCTTGAGAAACTTAATTATTAGAACTACCTCCACAGGTGAGTTAATGGTTATTTTACAGGTTTTTGAAGCAAATGAGGAATGGCTAAAATTAGTATTGGAGTACCTCAAAACTCAGTTCCCTGAAATCACTTCACTGCTTTACATTATTAACCAAAAAGGGAATGAAACCTTTCATGATCAAGAAGTGGTAACTTACCATGGCAACGACTACATAGTAGAGGAAATGGAAGGGTTAAAATTTAAAATAGGACCAAAATCATTCTACCAAACAAATTCATTACAGGCTTATGAACTTTATAAAGTAACAAGAAATTTAGCCGCCCTAAAGGGAGAAGAACTAGTGTACGATTTATATACCGGCACCGGAACCATTGCAAATTTTGTAGCTAAAAAGGCCAAGAAGGTAATTGGTGTTGAATATGTACCGGAAGCTATTGAAGATGCAACAGTAAATGCCTCTATTAACGGAATAGAAAATACCGATTTTTATGCGGGCGACATGAAGGATATTTTAACAGCCGATTTTATAGCGAAAAATGGCGCTCCGGACGTTATCATCACCGACCCGCCCCGAGTTGGTATGCATCCTGATGTTATTGAGATGCTACTAAATATTGCAGCACCTAAAATAGTTTATGTGAGTTGTAACCCCGCCACGCAAGCGCGCGACATTGCTTTGCTTGATGTAAAATATAGAGTCGCTGCCATACAACCTGTAGATATGTTCCCACAAACGCACCATGTTGAGAATGTAGTGCTATTGACCTTGAAGTAATAGCGAGGCATTTTAGCGGGTTTGAAACAAGTGTTCATCCATAAACTTAACGAAATGTTTCATTCAGACCGTGGCCTGAAAATTTCGAACTCTACTCTCCTGTTTAACCTTCTGTCATCGGCAGTTACCTCATTTACAACTATAGGCTTGGTAATTCCATAGCCCTTGGCATCCACACGTTTAGGATCTATGGGATGCAGCATAGTGATGTAGTCGCGGATGGCATCGGCTCGCTCTTGAGAAAGCGATTTATTTCGCCTCTCATTGCCTGAAGAATCGGTGTGTCCGGTAATCTTTAACTTAAATTCAGGGTAATCCAACAGAAAGTCTACCACCTTATCCAAGTCAGCATACATATCAGGCCTCAGCTTGGCAGAGTTTTCTTCAAATTCAATGGACTTAAATCTTATTTTACTGGCCAGCGGATCTACGTTTCTATTGATAACAGTATCACCTCTAAGAAAGAACATTTGTTCTATTTTAAAGAGTTTATCGGCTTGCACCACCATTACATAATTGGTGTTATTAATCAAATCAAATTCGTAACTGCCATCTTCCCTTGTAAATTTCGGAGCTATTTCAATGCCGTTCTCAATATCAATAATAGATACTATGCCTCTAAAAGGCTTGCCCGAAATAGTATCGGTAACTGTGCCACTTACCTTGGTAACAGCTTGAGGCTGTGCCTCCATTGGCAGTGGAAATGAGAATAAATCCAAATTATTATTCCTAAGAGAAGCAGAGCCGGCATAAAACAGGTCTTTCGATTGGGAGTCGATGGTGAAATAGTACTCGTTACCTTCGTTGTTAATGAGCGGCCCAATATTCTTTGGTTCCTGCCATAAAAACTGCTTAGTATCTACTTTATAAATATCGAAACCACCAAAGTTTAGCAAATGCCCGTTTGAGCTAAAGTAGAGCAACCTGTACTTAGGATGTATAAAAGGGCTTACCTCATTGCCTCTGGTATTTATAATGGGCCCTAAATTTTGTGCGCGTGCCCAATTGCCGGCAGCATCTTTTATGGAGAGGTAAATGTCGGATAAACCAAACCCTCCAATTCTGTCGGAAGCAAAGAACAGACTGTCCCCGGAAACCGATAAACTCGGGTGTGAGTCCCAGGCACGCGAATTTATATCAGCGCCTAAGTTCACCGCTTTTGCCCAGGTGCTGTCTTCCTGCATGTGGCTCATATAAATATCGCAATTGCCGTAGCCGTCAGGGCTTTCACATCGTGCAAAATATATGGTATCACCGGCTGCATTAATTGTGGCCGAGCCCTCGTTGTAGCGTGTGTTAATTCCTTTTAGTGGTTTTGCTTTCTCCCACTGTCCGTATTGTTGATGTGTTAAGTAGAGGTCTTCGTTTCTATCTGAGCTGAAAAAATCACCCGTAATATCACGCTGTGAGGTAAATAGCAAAGTTTTATTATCAAGCGTTAGAGCGGGTGCGTAGTCCGCCATATTTGAGTTTATGGCCTTTCCCATGCTTAGCAACACCCCTCTGGGTGGCACCAGCGTATCAATTGATTTTCTGAAATCTACCAGTTCATAGTAGTAATCAATCGGCACATAATCTTTTGTTTGCTCCATTTTTACGGAGTCCAAAAATATTTCAATTTGTTTTAAGTCAATATTGGACTGGTGGTGCTTCAAAGCAATTCTATAAAGCGTTTTGGCGGCCTCCAACTCGCCATAAAGCTCCTCTAACTTAGCCAATTGCCAAATAAGTTGGGTATCTTTGTAAAAATTTTCTACCCCAAATTGCTGCACATAGTCGGTTAAAATTTCTTTGAGCTTCTCCCACTTCTGCTGCGCTTTGGCTTTATTAATCTTTTCCAAAACAGCAGCATCCTGGTAGTAGTTAATTTTGTTTATGTTAGGAAAATAGAAAGGAAAGAGTGCTACAGCTTCTTTATTAGATAAGTCGGCCTGGTTATTAAATTGCGCCTTTGTGTTGTTAACAATAAGGCTACATAGTAAAATAGAAACTAGAATATACTTCAAGACAATTTGATAGTTTTACGGCAATAATGTCAGTATATTATTACCAAGATCTTATATTAATGCTAAAAATAGGTAAAAAGCTTAACATTCTTCGCTATTTGTTTATTGGCATAACTATTGGCAATTAATGTAATCGAAATTTTCTATCATATATAGAACACATATATGCCATAATGGCTATTAGCAATAAAATTACTTTATGAATTCAATATTAAAAAATGCAAGCTTATTTTCTGATGTGAACGATGACGAAACGGGTGAGTTAATACAACTCATTTCTACTGATGAAGAAAATAGCATGCGAGAGGATGAGCTCCCTGAGCAGCTCCCTATCTTACCTATCCGTAATACAGTGCTGTTCCCCGGTGTGGTAATTCCGATAACAGTTGGAAGGCAAAAATCTATTAAATTGGTAAAAAAAGCTTACAAAGGCGATAGAATAATTGGCGTGGTGGCGCAGTCTAACAACAAGGTTGAAGACCCGGGAAAGGATGATATTTACAAAGTTGGCACCGTGGCCAGAATACTTAAAATGATTGTGCTGCCCGATGGCAATACAACCATTATTATTCAAGGCAAGCAAAAATTTGAAATTATAAAGGTGCTGCAAGAGGACCCCTTCATGGAGGCTACTTTTAAGGAGTTGAGTGATGAAGAATTAAATGTTTCTCATAAATCGAATAAGGCAGTTATACATTCCCTTAAAGATGCTGCCAGTAAAATATTAAAGCTTAACCCTGAAATACCGCAGGAGGCGCAAGTGGCTTTGGATAATATAGAAAATCCGAATTTTTTAACGCATTTCCTCTCTTCTAATATAAGTGCTGAAGTTGCAAAGAAGCAAAAGCTCTTAGAAAAAACCGATGCCCAAGAGCGTGCTACACTCTTATTAGAGTACATGCTAAAGGACATTCAGATGCTGGAGCTCAAGCAGGAGATTCATAAGAAAGTACATACTGACATAGATCAGCAGCAGCGAGATTATTTTTTAAGACAGCAAATAAGAATTCTACAAGATGAGCTTGGGCAGGATTCGCCCGATCAGGAGGTGGACAACCTAAGAATAAAAGGAGAAAAGAAAAAATGGCCTGCTGCCGTTCAAAAACATTTTACCAAAGAGCTTGATAAGCTTTCGCGATTAAACCCACAAGCCGCTGAATACCCGGTGGCCATGAACTACGCAGAATATTTAGTAGAGCTCCCATGGAATGAAAACACAGAGGATAACTTCGACCTAAATAATGCTAAGAAGGTACTTGACAAAGACCATTTTGGATTAGACAAAGTAAAAGAGCGCATAATTGAATACTTGGCTGTGCTGAAGCTGAAGAATGATATGAAAGCTCCTATTTTGTGCCTCTACGGCCCTCCGGGTGTAGGTAAAACTTCATTGGGCAAGTCAATAGCCAAGGCCTTAGGCCGCAAATACGTGCGCATGTCATTAGGTGGTGTGCACGATGAAGCAGAAATAAGAGGCCACAGAAAAACCTACGTGGGTGCAATGCCTGGTAAGGTAATTCAAAACATGAAAAAAGCCCAGAGCAGCAATCCGGTATATATTTTGGACGAGATTGATAAGGTAAGTTCCGATTTCAGGGGCGATCCTTCCTCGGCATTGTTAGAAGTATTGGATCCGGAACAGAATGACAGCTTTCAGGATAATTATTTAGAGGTGGATTATGACCTCTCCAAAGTACTTTTTGTGGCCACCGCTAACTCGCTGGATACCATACACCCTGCCCTGCGCGACAGGATGGAAATTATTGAGGTGACAGGTTATACACTGGATGAAAAAGTACAAATTGCTAAGAAACACTTAATCCCCAAACAGAAGAGAGACCATGGGTTGAAATCGAAAGACATAAGCTTTACAAGAGCAGCCATTTCAAAAATTATTGAAGACTATACCAGAGAGTCAGGCGTTAGAAATTTGGAGCGTAGAATTGGTAAGGTGATACGTTTTGTGGCAAAATCTATAGCCATGGAAGAGGTATATAACCACAAAATAGATGTGGAAGATGTGATTAGCATACTCGGAGCCGAAGTTTTTGTAAAAGAGATTTATCAAGATAATAAAACGGCCGGTGTTGTAACCGGACTGGCGTGGACTCAGGTAGGTGGCGAAATTCTTTTTATTGAATCTAGTTTGAGCCGTGGCAAAGGCAAACTCACCTTGTCCGGACAATTGGGCGATGTTATGAAGGAATCGGCAGTGACGGCTTTATCTTATCTTAAATCGCATGCTGATGAGTTAGGCATCCATTATAAAACTTTTGACCATTACGATTTGCACATCCACGTGCCTGCCGGAGCAGTGCCAAAAGATGGCCCCTCAGCAGGAGTAGCTATGATTACCTCCCTGGCTTCCATATTTACGCAACGGAAAGTGAAAGATAAACTGGCTATGACGGGCGAAATCACACTTAGGGGAAAAGTATTACCAATTGGAGGACTGAAAGAAAAGATTCTGGCCGCAAAAAGGGCTGGTATTAAAGAGGTAATTCTTTGCGAACGCAACAAAAAGGATATAGAAGAAATAGATGAGCAATATATAAAAGGATTAACCATCCATTTTGTTGATACCATAGATGAAGTGTTGAATATTGCCTTACTCAATGAAAAGATCAAAAACCCTATTAAGTTTGTTTTCCCTTCGGAAGCAAAAGCAGAAGCAATGGTATAGTTAAAGTTTATGGTCAAAAAAGTAGGTCTTATTTTATTTATTACGCTGCTCGCAACCATGTGTGTGGCGCAAATTGGAGGTATACGTACTTTTGAGTTTCTGGAAATACCGGCACATGCTAAAGTTGCAGGCTTAGGTGGTGTAAACGTGAGCGCAGGAGGTGACGATGTGAATATGGTTAACCAAAATCCGGCATTGTTGCATAGCAGCATGGATGGCGCTATTTCATTAACTATAGCTCCCTACATAGCAGGTATTTACAACACCCAATTAAACTACGCGAAGGAGTTTAAGACAGCCGGTATTTTCAGTTTGGGTGTTTTATATCAGCATTTTGGTAATTTTAATGGATATGATGACAGTGGCAATAGTGAGGGAACTTTTAATGCCGGTAATTATAGCGTGGCTATAAGCCATAGCCGAAAGCAAGGTATTTTTAACTATGGTGCCAGTTTAAAGTTTGCCGGCACGCAACTTCCGGGCGTCAGCCAATCGGCCATATTAGTAGATTTGGGCGGAGTTTTTAACCACCCCGATCAGGATTTTACTGTGGGTTTGGTTATTAAAAATGCCGGCTTTTACGTACAGCGCTTAACCAATGAAGAAAGACCATTGCCTTTTGATGTGCAGCTGGGCGCTTCATTTAAGCCTGAATTTATGCCTTTTAGGTTTAGCCTCACAGCCAACAGGCTTTATCAATACGACTTGAGCTATTTTGAAACAGTTGACCCCACTGGTAATGGTAACAATATTTTTGCAGATGCAGGAGCCGGCCCTCCCTCAACTTTCGATAAAATCTTTCAGCATATAACTGTAGGAAGTGAGCTACTTTTGGGTAAAAATATAAACCTGCGTTTTGGGTACAACCACCTCATCAGGCAATCATTAAAAGGTGAACAAGTAGCCGGTGCCGGGGGTTTCTCCTTTGGTGCGCTTGTAAAAACCAATAAAATAAACATTGCGTATTCAAACGCGATATATCAAGTGGGTGGGGCGGCTCATTTTTTTACCATCGGCACTAATTTTAATAAAATCTTAAAGAAAAAATCTTAAGTCAGCCTGCCATTTGCGGTACGGACGATAAACAACATTTACAATATGAATAAAAATACTTTTCTTACACCAATAGAGATAGTTCAAGAACTTGACAAATACATTATAGGCCAAAGCGATGCAAAAAGAAATGTGGCCATAGCCTTAAGAAATAGGTGGAGGCGCATGAACACACCGGAAGAAATTCAGGGAGAAATTGTGCCAAATAATATTTTGATGATTGGCGCTACTGGCGTTGGTAAAACCGAAATAGCCAGAAGACTTGCTAAAATTGCCGATGCGCCATTTACCAAAGTGGAAGCTTCCAAGTTTACGGAAGTGGGTTACGTAGGCCGTGATGTAGAGAGTATGGTGCGCGATTTGGTGGAGCAATCGGTTACTCTGGTTAAGTTATCTAAGAAAGAAGAAGTGAAGGAAAAGGCTGCTTTAATTGTGGAAGACATGATTTTGGATGCCCTAATTCCGCCCATGAAAAATAATACCAAACCGGTAAATAGTACTGCGGATGATGCTATGCCTCAAAACGATTATGAACTCAACCGGAAAACCAGAGAACGCTTTAAAGAGAAGCTGCAAAATGGTGAATTGGAAGACCGTAAAATTGATATCAATGTAAAAACGGCATCCGGCAACGGTATGGGCGTTGTAGGTGGCGGCATGATGGATGAAGCCTCCATGATTAACATACAAGATATGTTGAGCAACATGATGCCTAAAAAGAATAAACGCAGGAAAGTAACTATTGCGGAAGCCAGAAAGATACTATTGGAAGAGGAAGTGTCGAAGCTTATTGATATGGATGAGGTGAAGGAAGAAGCCATACAGAAAGCGCAGAACACCGGGATGATTTTTATTGATGAGATAGATAAAATAGCTAAAAGCGGCAGCAATTCCAGCGGAGGCGATGTAAGCCGGGAAGGCGTGCAGCGAGATTTGCTACCTATTGTTGAGGGAAGTGCTGTGAATACAAAATATGGCATTATACATACCGATCATGTGCTATTTATTGCGGCAGGTGCTTTCCATGTAAGCAAGCCATCCGATTTAATACCTGAGCTGCAAGGTAGGTTTCCTATCCGTGTGGAATTAGATAATTTGACTAAAGACGATTTCTTGAGGATATTAAAAGAGCCAAAAAATGCACTGACAAAGCAATATACAGCCTTACTAAAATCGGAAGAGGTGGACTTGGAATTTAATGACGATGCTTTGGAAGAATTAGCTTCTATGGCTTTTAGTATTAATGAAGAGGTAGAAAATATTGGCGCCAGAAGGTTGCACACCGTAATGAGCAAGTTGCTGAACGATTTGCTGTTTGATGTGCCCGATAAGATTGGCCCGAATGCTAAAATAATAATTACTATAGAAATGGTACGGGAGCGATTGGCAAGCCTGATTAAGAATAAAGACTTGAGTCATTATATATTGTAAAGTTACCTATCTAAAGATCGAGTAATTATGTTGGTGATAAAAAGAAGTTGAGTCGTAAGAATAGGTAAAATAAATTCCCCTAAATCCTACTTGCTTGCCATCAGGCAGGTAAAGTAAGGGGGAATTGATCTCGAATGCATGGAGGATTGGGCTTTTAGGTCAAGAATTTATTTAAAAGAGACTTCTAATTTTAAGTGAATTCTTATTTCAAGAAAGTCGTCTCCCCTTTAAAAAGGGGATAGAGGGGAATTTATTTTTTTAGCGGTGTAAATCAATATTTAATTGGAATAGCGTGTAAATCCTTCCTACACCTATTAGCATTTACTATTGGGAATATTAATCATTAGTAAATCATACAATTTGTGATCTAAACGGATAACCGATTTTTTTATTCAAAACCATATTTTCAATGAAATCATTATTCATTATTACCGGAGCAAGCAAGGGCATAGGAAAAGGATTGGCAGAAAAAGCGCTGGAGCATGAGGCGCATCAAGTTATTGGCATCAGCCGCTCCCACAGCATCGACCATAAAAATTATAAAGCCATAACTGCCGATCTCACCGATACGCAGGAGGCTTCAATATTGGGGTATACACTATTTGCCGATGCCGATGCATACGAACGGATCGTTCTTATTAATAATGCAGGCACTTTGGGCGATGTAAACCACTTGGGGCAAGTGCAAGAAGAATCCATTGTGCAGCTGATGAATTTAAATGTAGCGAGTCCCATGATATTAATGAATACCTTCATCAGAGCGTTGAAAGTATATGATGGACAAAAAATTATTATCAATATCAGTTCGGGAGCCGGTAAAAGCCCGGTGGATGGCTGGTCCGGTTATTGTGCTTCCAAAGCTGCGCTGGATATGGCCACCCGAGTAGCGTTTGAAGAGAATAAAATTAATGGAAATACATTTAAAATATTTGCAGTTGCCCCGGGTGTGGTAGATACCGGAATGCAAAGCCAAATAAGAAATAGCACTGAAACAGGATTTAGCAAGAAAAAAAAGTTTGTTGATCTTAAAAATAACAATGAGCTAAGCAGTGAACAGGAAGTAGCAGAAAAGTATTTCTATATACTTAATCATATTGATACGTTTGAGGAGCCCATTTTAGATGTGCGAAAGTTATAACCAGCTACTCAAGTAAGCAGAAAAAAGCTTAAATTATAATGCCATGTTGTTTAGCAATGTCGTTTAGCTAAGGTTTTGTTTGTATCCTCAACCCGCCAAAGGCGGGCAGGCACTTAATCCTTCTCCACAAGAGAAGGTGAAAAGGCCTTAACTAAATGAAATTAAATTATTATAGTTCATCGGCATAATAACATCATTAAACGAACATTTTTCTAGGTTTATCGTATTTAACGTCTTACATCAAAACACACCTAACTATGAAAAATTACCTAACAAAACCGCTGCTTATTGTTTTAAGCAGTTTAGTATTATTAGCTGGTTGCCAGCAAAAAGTTAAAGACGAAAACGTTGCCCTAAAGGCAAAAGTGGATTCATTACAATCTGTAAATGCTGAACTTAGAAGTGGCTCGCAGCAGCTTGATACTAGCGTTAAATCCTACGAAGAATCACTTGCAGAAATTGATGAAATTTTAGCGGAAATTGCCAGCGATCAAAAAGAGGTGAGCGCTTTAAAATCAGAATTGAAAGATGACAAGTCTACTGCAAAAAGCATTAAAGACAGGATAGCTAATATTCAAGAAATGATGCAGAATTCACGTCAGAAAATACTTACGCTCGATAGAAATTTGAACGCCCTCAGAAAGCAATCTGGCGCAAAGAGTGAAGAAATTTTAGCGCTAGATCAAAAATTGAAAGAGACTAGCCAGGCGCTCGTTAACAAGGAAGAAGAACTTATGGAAATTAGGGTTTCTTTGGAGCAACAACTAGCTGATATGGGTGAAGCTCTAGACGAGCAGATAAGTATTGCGGCAGATTTAAAAACTACGCTTAATAGGGTTTACTATTATGTAGGGGAGTCTAAGGAACTTCAGGATAAAGAAATTATTAATAAAGAAGGTGGATTTATTGGATTAGGTAAAGTGAAAATGGTAAATGCCAATGCTCCTACTCAACTTTTTAATAAAGCGAGTAAGGAGAATTTAAGCGCCATAGAGCTTAACAACAGGGAGGCAAAACTTATAAGTAGCCACCCGGAAGGCAGTTATGAATTTGTTGGCGAAGATAAATTTGAAAGACTAAAAATTATCAATAAAGATGACTTCTGGAAAGATTCGAACTATTTGGTAATAGAAGTGAAGTAATAAATAAGCAGATTATACATTTTAAAGAGGCCATTTCAGAAATATTATTTTCTGGGATGGTCTTTTCTATTGTAGTTCTATTTTAGGCGAGATACGATAAGCTTAGCTGTATTTTCAGAAGTGTTGGAATTACCCATCATTTCTATTAGTGTAGTATAATCTTGAATGATTTGCTCACGCTTAAGACCTGCCGGTAAAACAAAATCTAATTCCTGCTTAAGCATTTGGGTATTAAAATCGTTTTGTATCAGTTCTTTCACCACCTCTTTTTGCATAATAAGGTTTACCAGCGAAATAAAATTGACCCGAATTAGCCGCTTTCCTATTTGGTAAGATACAGCGCTTGTTTTGTAGCAAACCACTTGAGGCACTTTAAATAGAGCTGTTTCCAGTGTGGCGGTGCCGGAAGTTACCAGCGCTGCGGTGGCTATTGACAGCACATCATAAGCCTTATCAAAAACCAGCGTACACTGTTGGCTCCCTTGCACTACTTTATATAGTTCACGATCCAAATTGGAAACTCCGGCTACTACGAAATGATAATCGGGGTAGACTGCCACCAGGCTGCTGAGTTTCTCCAACATTTGCACCACCTCCTGTTTTCTGCTACCTGGAAGTAGCGCAATAATAGGCTTATCGGGGAAATTATTTTTAAAGGTTATATCAGGCTCAAACTGTCGTATGGCATCCAGCAAAGGATTACCCACATACTCTACCTCATAAC
>CAWHTP010000007.1:0-129227 GCA_963832285.1 uncultured Cytophagales bacterium | reverse complement strand
CGTACTGCTGATAGAAGTCCTGCTCAAAAGGCAAAATAACATACATAAAATCTACATACCGTTTTATTTTATAAGCCCTCTTCTGATTCCATGCCCAGATTTTTGGAGAGATATAATAATGAACCGGAATGTTATGCTGGTCTGCAAACTTGGCTATCCGCATGTTAAAGCCTGCATAATCAATTAAAATAAGTGCATCAGGAGCAAAATTTAGTAAATCCTTTTTGCACAAACTGATTTTCTTTCTGATGGCATTAAGGTTAGCTACTACTTCCAGAAAACCCATGAAAGCCATTTCATTATAATGAACTACCATGTCACCACCGGCCTGCTGCATGGCATCTCCGCCCCAAAAACGGATAGCTGCTGCCGGATCTTGTACCTTCAAGGCACGCATCAGGTTGCCCCCGTGCAAATCGCCAGACCTCTCCCCCGCTATAATGTAGTACCTCATGAATTTGTAACCATTAGAAAAACACTAATTTAGGGCTTAATTTACAACTTTAGTGCTAAAATTTACAGACTTTAGAAGCTGTGCATGGGTAGTTGCAAAACTCAAAAAGCCGGCAATGGTTGCTAATCTGCATCTTAGCAAGCTGAACACTCAAGTAGTGTTTTTTAAATATAAGTAACTTACTTTTTTAGCCGTACTAAAAGCGGGTTTTAGTTTATCTTATATTTGACGGATTAATTAAATGGTAATACTTTCCATAACGTAAGCTGCATAACTGCCATATGTTGGTTATATGGATGTTGCCATTAATACTGAAAAATCACACCTCAGAACAAAAATTCTCGAAAATATTTGGATGAGGTTGCCCAAATAGGTAACTTTATGACATAATCAAAAAGCCGAGCAAATTGGCTGAATTTGAAAGAGAGATAATCCCGTTCGAAGAACACTTTTGGGATTTCTACAACAAGCTGAACCCAAAAGTGCAGGATAAGTTTGACTGGACTATCTCCCTTATCGAAAGGACTAAGATAGTTCCCAAACCGTATTTCGACCATATGACCGGAATGGACGGACTTTGGGAGATACGTGTAAAATTAGGGAGCGACATTTTTAGGGTGTTCTGTTTTTTCGACAAGGGAAACGTCCTGGTGCTATTGAACGGATTCCAAAAAAAGACACAGAAAACACCGAGAAAGGAAATCAAGAAAGCGGAAACGCTAAAAACGAAATATTATGGCAATAAGTAACAATCCCAAAAGCTGGAAAGAACACATTAACAAAAAATACGGAGAGAACGGGGCCGAAACCCGAGAAAAATTCGAGGAAGAGTTCGAGACTTTCCGAATTGGCGTACTAATACAGGAGGCGCGGAAAAAACAAAAACTGACCCAACAAGAACTGGCGGATAAGGTCGGAACAACCAAAAACTATATTTCCCGAATCGAGAACAATGCGAGCGACATCAGACTTTCGACTTTAATGCGCATTATCCGAGAAGGACTTGGAGGAAGTCTAAAGCTGTCCGTGGACATATAGCGGTGGGAAAGTTCTAATGGCAACAACAGCTAAAATCCATGCGGTAGTTGCGGTGGTCCAAGTGCAGCTTAATCTGCCGGCCCCGCCCCAAGGTAATTTGCTTTTTTAGCCTTGCGGCTCGTAGGTTTGGCAAATTTCAACTATATTTATTCCGCACGTCTATTAGCCAGGCGTAAAACATTAAAAAAAACATGGTAACACAAAAACAGTATTATTCCGAATTGAAAATAACGACCAACTTGAAAATAGAAGAGAACAACCTTTTAAACTTGAAAGGGAAATCCAATCGCTAACAGAAAACAATCTGAAAGGAATAATCGGCACTTAGCCTTAGCAATTTCCGAATTGATAGTTTAGCTTTTGACAGAAACGCACGAAGTTTTGTGATTATCGAATAT
Source organism: uncultured Cytophagales bacterium (assembly GCA_963832285.1). Lineage (GTDB taxonomy): Bacteria > Bacteroidota > Bacteroidia > Cytophagales > Cyclobacteriaceae > Marivirga. Next base: position 127,337 of record CAWHTP010000007.1, on the reverse strand, counting down.
AAGAGAGACAAAAATTTCAGCGTAATTGACCAAGGATCTGCTTACTTATCATCGATGCTGAACAACAAAGCGGACTTCATTCTTGAATTTAAAGAACACTCATCCGAGACTTTTAGAAGGAATGATATTGATTTGGTCATAGTCCAGAGTGATTTTTAATTCGCCATCATTTACGACCTACCAAAAAGAGGCTATAAATTTTAAAGATTTTCAGATTGAATTATGGGGAATCAAAAGATATAAAATCCTAACAGTAAATTCACGATAGCCTATTATAAATTATACAACTGTTTCTTTACAAAATCTCTTTTGCTATTTTCTTGATGATTTCCTTATTTTTCTTATTGTCTTCATCTACAAAAGCTGTCAAGAAAATTATTTTTTTATTAGAACGAACTATCAGTGTACTTGTATAATCGTGACCAACTGGGTCAAAGTAAGCACCTTCTCCAATTCCTTTTATTAACGTTTTGTCTCTAAGTTTTGTAAGCATAGATTTCATACTTTCTGCAGCCGATTCACTAGCTTCCTTTTTTTGACTGGCATTCATATTTTTGAATTTTTCATCTTCTACTGCTTTCTTTGCTGCCTCCTGTGTTTTCTGTTCAATTTCCTCATCAGTAATTTCTTTCATACTGGGCGAAAAGTAATTTTTATTCCCTTCATAATCCATCATATAAATTGTAACTAAATAATTTTCAGACATTGCCTGAAGCTTAGTGTTCATATCGGTTAAAGCCATAGTCGCAAATACTTGTTTTTCGTATTCTTCATCAGTTAATCTTTCCCATGTGTAAGAGCATTTAGCTGGCGCAAACTTTCCCTGATCTTCAGTGGCTGTTCTTTTAATTTGCTTATCTACAGTTACGTATTTTTTGATATCTGCTTCTGAAAGTAGTCCACAAGGTTTTTGTTGATATTCATCTAATTTAGAAGAGGAACTGGTAGTTGATTTAGTTTCTTCTGTAATCGAAGTATCGGTCGAGCTGTTTTGACTTTCATCATTTTTACCTTCATTTCCACAACCGAAAAATAAAAAAGTTAGAAAAGCTAAAAGCACGAATGAATTGAGTGTGGCTAATTTCATAATAATTTTCTATTGATTTGTAATTAATTAGTGTAGTCTTAATAAAGAATGATTTACGGTTTACAGATTATTTTTAACAATATCAATAATTTTCTGTTGGTCGTCATCTGTATAAACAGTCATCATGATTATTTTTTCAGCAAAACGAATAAGTAATGTACAGTAAGTTATAATCAAATCAAAACTTCAGACGCTCAAGAAAGCGTAAAAACAATTAGCCGTGAAGATAAAACTATTAAAAAGGTTACCAAAGAAATCAAAGTTTACACAAAAAATGAACACATAAATAATGGCAATACGGAAACTCAAGAACTATACGAAAAACTAAAAGACGGAATTTTAAATTTAGATGACAATAATTCATGTCAAGCCGAAAAGCAATCTATTGAATTTAAGATAGAAGAAATTATATTTTTAGATATTTTTATTTTAGCCAAAATTTAAAAATGTATCTAAATTTGTAAAGTGGTGATTACAAGATAAAAAGACATCGCAAGAGATGTTTCATATGTCGAACATTGTAGAAATGGCTTTTACAAAATCAAAATGCATGACACAGAAAACATTGAATATATTTTGAGCTTAATTAAACAATCGTTAAAGCTGAACAAAAATAACGTGGGCTAACGTATATAGCTCGTAGCTAATCACTTGTTTAATCGAAGTTTCGGCAAACCTGCCTGCCGGCTATGGCCTGCAGCTGGCAGGTCTCACACCACTGTATGTACGGGTCTCGTATTCAGCGGTTCACTGAATGACAACTTTCGACCGTAAGTAATAAGAAAGCATAGATTCATACCCTTTTCTCCTAAGTCTCAAAAAAGTGATGGTGGTGATCAAGATTGGGCTTTGGGCTACTAACCAGCCTCCTTTTCTACCTCCCCTTCAAGCTGGGTCCTATCTAAATATATTTACCGAATATTTTTTAAACCTCGGCCCTTCCATGCATAGGCACGGTCTTTATCCACCCCTAAGTACCAAAATGCATTTTGCCACGTCCATAATCAATTGCGGCATCATATATTAGCTTTGTATTCATCATGGTAAGTTAGCGGCTATGTTTGAGAAGCTGACTTACATGTATTCTGTTATCTCGTTAGCTATTGTGATCATAGACCGCTATCGCAAATTTCCTACTTTTACCTGCTAAAATATTAGCTCCCAAATAATAAATTAAAGTACTTTTTGCGTGTGCTGCTACTCTGTGATTCGCAATTACTCGCTCAGGCTAGCACTGGGACATAATACGTTGCAAATGAAAAAAATAAAACTAACTTGTCGCACGCTTATAAAGCAGTTTGGTCAAACTGTTTGAGGAGCATAGCTGACTCCGTACATCACACAAAAAACGAGCAAAAGGTTATTAGTCTCACCGTAACGCAGCCTGCTGTCTCTACGGTGGGTAAAGATACTGCGCCCATCGATAAAGAAGATATTTCAGTGCTGTTAAAGGGCAGTGATAAGTTTGTATTAAAAACGTTAACATTTGATTTAAGTTAGTCGGAAAATAAACCAGCGGCTGAGCAGGACCTGAAAAAAATCGTCCGGATTATGAAAAATAAACCGAACATGAAAATACTACTAGAGGGCCGTACTGATAAAAGAGGTAGCGCCAGAAAGAATTAAAAGCTATCTGAGGATCGTGTGAGATCGGCCAAAAAATACTCAACTGAGCAAGATGTTGAATGCATTAGAATTGCTAAACAGGCCAGGGGACATCAGAAACCATTAATTATTACCAACGATATCGAAAAAGGGTAAAATCAGTAGAAGAGTTGAAATTAGTGTCATCTCGAGATGGAAGCTAAAACAATGAACGCCTGATAGTGGAAGGTGAAAGCGACTGGACGATGATAGGAAAGAGTTACTGTTTTAGTGAAGCAAGGCACTAAAGGCAATCACCTGTAAAACATTAATCCTAATTATATGTACTTAATGCCACACACCGAGATATACAATACTGGTGATAGACAACTGCTTAATATTATTTTGTTAAATTTACAATACAATGGATAACCCACTACAAGGATTCAAAAAAGTAGGAAAAAAACTAAGTAACGGCATTAACCGTTTCGCTGAAAATTTCGATTCCAAGGATCCGCTCATAATCATGCCGTATCGTGGCTATGCTAATGCTAAGCGTATATATTTGAAAGGTAGAGTATTGGAAGATGAAAATATTTTCAAAGGAAAAACGGACAGTCAAATTCAGAACATCATTAATAGTTTTAAACGATTTGAATCAGACGAAATACCGAATGCTGATGTGAGGATTACATGTGCGGAGCAAGTCTTTGAATGTCAAACAGATGAGGAGGGATACTTTATTTTGGATGGAAAATGGACAGCACCCACCAAAAGTAGTGCAAAAAATTGGCTGGATATTAAAGTTGAGTTGCTTTTTCCCACAAAAGTAAACAGCGAAAGAATATCGGCAAAAGGTGAAATTTATTTATTACCTAAAAATGCGGACTATGGAATCATCACCGACATTGATGATACCATTTTACAAACGCATGTTACTTCTCTCTTTAAGTTAAGAATGCTTTACGTAACCTTTTTTAAAAATGCTCACCAACGACTGCCAATGGAAGGAATGGTGGAATTATTTAAGAATTTTGCAAAGGGGGAAAATGGGAAAAGAGAGAATCCTATTTTTTATTTATCGCATAGTCCGTGGAATATTTACGATTTATTAAAAGAGTTTTTAAGTATACAGAAATTCCCAAAAGGCCCATTATTATTGCGCGATTATGGAATTGCTCCATCGGGCGATTTTGCTAATCATAAAATGAGCTCAATAACACACCTATTGAAAACATATCCCAAATTACCATTTATTTTGCTTGGAGATTCTGCAGAGAAAGATGCAGACTTTTACATCGAGGTTGCGAATGCGTTTCCCGAACAGGTAAAAGCCATTTATATTCGACAAACTCGTGATACCAAAAATGCGCTACGCATTAAAAAACTTATTCAAAGCAATTCGGATGTGAAAGCCATATTAGTAAAATCCTCCGATGATATAAATAATCACGGTTTAGCAAATAGAATATTATATAAAAAATAGTTCACATCCTTTGTGTGACGTCCGCATTGGGCGAAGACATAGATTGTTTCACTTGTAAATATGTGCCAAGCAAATTTCCCATATCCATCTTTAAGAGGTTATAATCGTTAATAGCGAATTTTTATCGGCAATTACTACGATTGACAAAGCTTTGAGTAATATGCCGTGCATTTAAATGCCACTTAATGCAGCGCTTGTACCTATGGAGGTGAGGCTAAAAAAACGATAAAGAAACCCTGAATATTCCGTAAACAAGAAATAATATTGTATTTTGAAAGCTTACAGTCATCCCTTTGACTTAGCAAGCTAATGGTAGAGCGTAAAAATTGTAAGAATTAATAAAAAGATGGAATGATTATAAGTTTTGAACTTTAAGCAGTTTAAGTACACACTAGTCAGCGTTAATAAGCTCGAAACCAAACGAATGAGGCGGACTTTAGTATTTTCATTATTATTTCAATTCTCGGACTTCAAACACTTCAAGAAATGCTGTTGCATATGATTGAATTGTGGCGATAGGTTTTACAATAATTAGTGCGACTATGCACGCTGAATAAAAGATGACGGCTATTTTTAAAGTGATTTGTATAAAACACACGATTAGGTGATAAGTAGGAAATGGATGAATTGATAAGTAGCCACGCAAGCCTTTACCTTAAATATTTATAGGTGGCAGTAATGCTTTGAGTCGTTTGTAAGCGTTTATAAGTATTTGTAAACATTTACAGTGGTATATACTGCTATTAAGTGTACCTAAAGCCTTTTTTTCCATATTTTTTTTTAAAATATTCGTATCTTATCAAAAATATACAGCAGATATATCAACCATTGTGTTGATAGGAGGTTGTTGGTGGTCATGGGGACAAACTCAAAAGTCTAATGAATAAAATCTATCATACGCTTCTTTCTATTTCATTGTTGACAATGGGTTGCCAACAGCAGGCTCCCACAATCTATAATGAAGTGAAAGAGAATATAAAAAGGCGGGTTGATAAAGGAATAAATACCGGAATTGTTGTTGGCGTTATAAACTCCGAAGGATCAACTTTCTTCAGCTACGGATATAAATCAAATCAAAATCAAGAACCGATAGATGAGAACTCGGTCTTTGAGATAGCTTCTATATCAAAAACATTTACTGGAATAATGTTAGCTGATTTGGTTCAAAGTGGAGCTTTGTCGCTGAATGACCCTTTACAAAGCATTTTACCAAAGGGGGTAATCGCTCCAACAAACAATTTGGATACGATAAGGCTAATTAATTTGGCAAACCATACATCTGGACTTCCAAGAATGCCAGCAAATTTCGATTATTCCTGGTTGGTTAATCCGTTTGCGGATTACACAGAAGAACAGTTGTATGAATTCCTTAATCAGTACGAACTCACAGGAAACATTGGTGAACAATACGAATACTCTAATTATGGTTTTGGTTTGTTAGGCCATTGTTTGGCTGCTAAGAGAGGAATGACTTATAATGACCTTTTACTCAATACAGTATGCGAGCCGATGAAGCTGAACGATACCAACACGAAATTCACTTTAAATATGTTAGCAAATTTGGCTAAAGGACATAAGCTAGGTGTTGAGATTGGCAATTGGGATTATCAGTCGTGTTTTGCCGGAGCTGCTGGAATTAGGTCCTCAGCCAAAGACATGTTAACATACTTGTCTTATAACATGGGACTTGAAGTGTGTGATTTGAGTGATGCTTTGACACTATCCCATATAAACACCAGAGAAGAGGGTGAAACGCCTTCAATTGGTTTAGGCTGGCAGATTAATGAGCTCGACTCTATGCAAATTGTATGGCATGATGGTGAAACTGGAGGTTATCGATCTTTCATAGGATTTGCAAAAAATGAAGATAAAGGTGTAGTAGTGCTAACTAACTCCAATGCTGACATCAACGATATTGGTTTTCATCTACTAAATCCTTCATCTATTCTGAATAAACCTAAACCTTCAATCGGAACGGAGTTGAGAAAAATTGTCAACCAGCAAGGAATACAAGGGTTAGAAAAATCCTACCATGAATTAAAAAGACAAAAAAAGGATGAATTTGAATTTGGTGAAAATGAGTTGAGCATGTTAGGTAATTTATACCTGGATGAAGACGATGTTACTATAGCCTTGGCTGTATTCAGGATAAACTCTGAAGCTTTTCCAAATTCCTCAGATGCATTTTATGATTATGGAAAAGCATTAAGTAGAAACAGCGAACCCAAGGAAGCAATTATCGCCTTTCAAAAATCAGTTGAACTCTATTCTGGAAATACTGCTAGCTTAAGTGAACTTGAAAAACTAGGAGTTAGCACGGATCTATATGGAGAGATAACAGTTGAAGACTCTATTTTGGAAAAATATATCGGTAAATATGAACTATTACCAGGCTTAGTACTCGAGGTAATCAAGGAAAGTAACCAATTGAAAACCCAAGCAACGGGAAAACCTGAACACTTAATATATCCAAAATCCACAACGACTTTCTACTATAAATCTTTACCTGCACAAATCACTTTTAACATCAGCAAAGACGGAATAGTAAACAGCTTAACGTTTATCCAAGAAGGAGAAAAGTTAAACGCCAAAAAAATAAACGACCACCAACAGACACTAAAATGAATATGCGAACTGAGCCATTTGATATAACAATACGAACAGGAAATTCCTGTGCTTCTAGCAACTGGGGCGCATACTCATTTTAGTTGAGCGTTAGCGGTTAATGAATAGAACACCAATCAAAGAATGAGTTTAAAAGGTCAAACAGTAAGAATTATAGTTAGCGAACCTTGGGATTGGGAAGAAAATCTATTTGGGACAATTCTTTCTGACCGTGGTGGCGACAAACTTTTAATTGAGTTAATAAAACCAATCAAAGGAAAAAAACTGACGAGTAACTTAATGGAACTCACCCCAAGATATGAGAAAGAAACTTTTAAACCACTTTCACAACATTACTCTGTGACAGTTGGGGGTTCTTTAGTGATAAATAATTCAAACGATTTTGAGTATATAATTATTGGTAGCGTGACACTAGACTAAAATGGACGAGCAAGAATTAAAACATAGAATTAAAAATGCTTTAATAATCCTTGAAGATGGTAATTCATTTAAAGTTGGAGAACTGTCATTTAATACCAAAGACAAGAATACTTTTTCAGTGACCGGTTGGACAATTAAAAATGACCTTAAAAACATTACAAAAGATTTCGCATTAAGTGAACTGAATGAGATTAAGTCACTTTTTGAAAAAATGACTCAAGTTTCTTCTGAATTATCTGAATTTATTAATCAACGACAGATAGAGTTTAATTTGGGGTATGACTATGGAATGGGCGGTATAGGAATTTGCTCAGAAATAGACGGGCAAATCAAATGGGAAACAGAAATAAAAGAATAAAAAACAACCGCTAACACTGTATATAGCAAATAGGGCGTTCGGTGGTTTACGAAAGTTCAGTGCTATTTACAAACACCGCCAAATTTTTAATTTGGCTTTTAAGATGAATAAGTTAAAAACAAAATATAAAAATGTGGCTCATTGCAAACCCGAAAGTTTATCGCTTTCTACTGCCCTAATTGCCATATACTAACCGTTGTGCTTCATTAAAACTAACCGCTGATTAAGATAGATAATTTAACTATATAATTAAATGAAAAAAAATATAAAATCGAGTAATATGAAGAACTCAATATTGAAATATTTAGGACAAGTATTCTTAATTGTGTTTAGTGTCGTTTTCGGTTTATACTTAAGCGAAAGAATTGAAGATAATAAAAATGAAAAAAATGCCCAAGAGCTGTTTTCAAAAATAGATTTAGAACTAAATGCAAATAAGAAACTTCTAGATTATTGGGTTCCATATCATAAGGAAGTAATTAATAGATTAGATAGTCTTTCAAGTGATAAAAACTTTACCGAAACTTTTATCAATGATAAATCAGCAATTTATAAGGCATTCAGTAGAGGGACTATTATGAGTGATATGCCTTCTAATGATGCTTGGGATATTGCAAAGTCCCACCCATTAATTGTAAATATGGACTATGATAAATTATTTATACTATCTAAAATATATAATCAACAAAAATTCACGTATGAATCAATTTCAGAACTTATTAACCTAATGGTGTCAACTGAATTTAATTCTAGAGAGAAGGCAAACCAAAATTTACAATTATTTAGAGATAAATTAATGGAAATCTATGGAAGAGAATCACAGTTAGTTAACTACTATGAAAAATCAGGAAAATTTCAAAATAATTAGGGTAATCGAGAATCTTAAATGAAATAAGCGAATATTTTTTGTTAATCGAATGTATAAATAACGAAAGCACAACAACGTATATAGCTCATAGCTTGGTAGTTGCTTAAACGAAGTTAAGGTATATTTGCCAGTCCGCCAAATTTTTAAATTTGACGATTTAGATAAAAAAGATAAATAGTAAAATTTAAAAATTCGGCTTGTGCTTAATCCGAAAATAATTTTATAGTTTACACGCTACGAGCCATACACAGAGACGTTGGCAACCATTAAAAAAAGAATAAATGGAATTATCAGAATTTGCAAAATATCTTGAATCTCCCATAAATGGTCTAATCAAAAGCTTAGGAGACGAATTAAAACAGGTTGCTAAAAATCGTTTACTAGAATATCAGAGTAATGAATATAAACGGAACTATTTCACAAAGACCTTATTGCACCGTTCGGAACCGATTAAATTGAATGATTTTTATCTGCCTCTTCATATAACAAAATACGAAAACGAAAGAAGTAGATTTAGACAACAGCAAAAGAGAATATCAACTGAAGACGTATCTAAGCTGTTTGAAAAGACTAATTATATTACAGTAATAGGAAATGCAGGAAGCGGGAAAAGTACTATTGTAAAGTATCTCTTTTTAGATAGTGTGTCTCGTAAATTCAAGATTCCAATAAAAGTTGAGCTCAGATACTTAAATGATTATAAAAGCTCAATTTCTGATTATATTTTTGATGAGATATTTCTATTTCACAAACTAGGTTTTTCAAAGGAGATAATAGACCGACTATTAAACTCGGGCTCTTTCATTTTCTTCTTTGATGGATACGATGAAATTAATTCAAACAAGAAAGAACAGGTAACAAACGACATTGACCAATTTGTCAATCGATATTCTTCTAATTGTTATCTAATAACATCGAGACCTTACACAAACATTGACACCCTTCCCTTATTCTCAAACTACATTGTTTGTGACTTATTAGACACTGAAATACCTGCGTTTGTAAAGAAACAAATCCCTGACTCTGAAAATGAACTAGCTGAGAAAATGATAAAGGCAATTTCTCAAATTGACAATAGGTCATATAGAACATTTTTGAGCAATCCTCTATTACTGTCAATGTTCATTTTAACATATCAGTCCTATTCAGAAATACCACAGAAAAGAAGTGACTTTTACAAGCAAGTGTTTGATACACTGTACTCTGTTCATGATAGTGTTTCCAAGTTATCATTTGTCCGCGAAAAACAATCAGGACTTTCAAAGGAAAGGTTCGAAGATTTACTCAAACTATTTTCCTTCATATCCTATTTTGAAGAAAAGTTTCTATACCAACCTGAATATCTTGAAAGCAAATTCACTTTTATAAAAGAGAAGAAGAAGTCCTTATCATTCGACAATCAAAAAGTCATTGAAGATTTACAAGTTGCAATTGGTATTCTAAACAAAGAAGGAGTAGAATATACTTTCCCACATAGGTCACTTCAAGAGTTTTTTGCAGCGAATTATATTAGCAGTTTAAGTGATGCCAATAAGCAAGCTATCTACTCTAAAATCAAATCTACAATCAATAAAAGATGGTTATATCTCATTGACAACCATCATTTCCTAAGCCTTCTAGCAGAACAAGATTATAAATCAATAATTACATTATTGGCAATCCCTCTATTAACCCATGAATTTGATAGAGCTAAAAAGGTGTCTGCTGAAGAATACGGGGAGATGTATGACATTGTATGTAAAGTTTTTTTGACTGCCGCACACTTACTTCAACAAGAGCTTAGAGAAGAAACTATTCACAATGATTTTTGTAAAGAACATAGGCCTAGAATAATAATCATGGGCGGCAGTAAGGAGTATTTCACTATGCCACAGTTGAAAAAGGAAAAGATAACTGAAGCGGATATCAAGAAAAGCCTAGAATTGATTAACAAGAACTCTGATAAATGGCTTGCAGATATAAACAAGAATATTGAAGACCAAGAAAAAAGTGACTCGGATATAATTGATTTAATTTAAAAGAAAAACGGTTGCCAACAATGGGTATAAAACATAGGGCGGACGGTGGTTTCGGCAAGTTTTCGGCATTTTACTAAGTCCATTTCGGGCGGACAGTTAAGTGCTTTGAAATGCCCTACGTTTCATACCCGAGACCGGTACCATACATTTAAAGTAAAATATGAAAAACAATCTTATAAAGATACTAGGAGATGTGACAATAAGCCTAGGAAAAGGAACTCTGTGGAGACCCTGCAAGAGCCAAAAGATTAATGAAAATCTTTCAGTTATCGTCAGTAAAGGGATGGTTAATCTGTACGTTTTCAAATATAAAGATGTCGTTATATGCTCAGACGCTGGTAATTACAACGATTCGAGACTTCAAGAAGAATTCTCAAAGTTGGGAATTGATCATCACGATGTCACACATCTTCTGCTAACTCATGTAGACCCGGACCATGCGGGATCACTAGACTACCAAGACAGGTATCATCACTTTCCTAATGCAAAAATCCTTACTGGTAAGACCGAACTAGAAGTACTTAATAAGAGAATTCCTAGATTGACAAGCGGCTCTATAAAGCTTTATAATCCACTGGAAATTCACAGAAAGATTGATGTTCTTGGAGACGCTCGAGAGTTCAATATAGGAAGTGTAAAAGTGGAAATATTTGTAACTGCAGGTCATAGTCCAGGTCATATGTCATTTGTCTTAAACAATAAAATTTTACTTACTGGGGATAGTATGCTGTTGGATAATAAAATGGACAGACTGCCCTTCTATGCACCTTGGAATACAGACCATAGAAAAGCGAAAGAATCTCTAGAGAACCTTCAGAAAGTCACAGGAATCAAAGTGATATGTACAGCACATACGGGATTCTTAAAACTAGAAGAATAAACGCATGGTAACACGGTATATGAAATCATAGCCGCCTTTCGGCAGGCTACGCTTCATATACTGTAAGAGTTGTGCTTCATTAAAACAAATAACAGTTTGAACCCAAAAGAAAAAATAAGAGCCTTAATTAGTAAATTTCCAATTCTTACTAAAGAAGAGGTTTCTTTAATTGTGGATAAAACTGTAGTTAAGGAATTCAAAAAAGGCGAAATCCTTTTGAGGGAAGGCCAAATCCCTAGAAACTGCTACATGGTAGTAGAAGGCTGTGTTAGAGAGTATTTGATTAAAGATGGAGAGGAAAAATCCATATCATTCTATACAGAAAGTGAAACGTTTAATCCTCAACATAAAGAAAGTGGGCCTTCCAATTTTTATTGGGAATGTGCTGAAGACTCTATTTTAACGGTAAGCAACAAAAATTACGAAGAAGAATTACAGGAAATACTTCCTCGATTAGAGAAGGTATTTCGTCAAATAGCTATTGATAAAATAAATTTAGCAAAAGCTGAATGGAGTGAATTTATATCTTCTTCACCAGAAGAGAGGTATCTAAATTTACAAAAAACAAAACCATATCTTTTTGATCGGATTCCTCATCATCAAATAGCCAGCTACCTTGGAATGAAACCTCAATCATTAAGTAGAATTCGTAAAAGAATCTTATTTCAGAAAAAAGAGTGATCAAATGATATCTAGGTGACTTTCGAAACCATCGCAGGAATAGCCAAAAAAGTATTATTCATTTATTCAAAATTTTTTTACTCTAGTAAATAAATGAGTGCGATTCACTTAAGTGAATGCATACGGAATTCATACAACTTAATTTTGCTTTCTAAATATCAGAATTAAGACAAAAGGTATGAAAAGTATTAATATTCAACAACATAAGCTATCATCGTTATGGGCTTACATTATTATTTTGGGGGTTATTTCCATGACATTTTCAAGTTGTTCAACACACCGTGCAATTCGATTAAGAAATAAAAGTATCAAAGAATGGGAGTCTTTTGAGTTTCAAGAAATAAAGAAGAGTTCAGATAGTGACGCTGTAAAATGGGCCATCTATTCGAGAAAAATAAAAGGCTCAAATTTCTTAGAATATAAAATTGAAGGAAACATAGAATCAACTCCAAATAAATGTATTACAATATTTCGGCAGGATATTCATAATCAAGCTAACGATTTACAAAATAAAAAGTACCCTACCTATAATATAATATATGAGTCTTCAGATAGTCTTTTAACATATGTCGTTCACAATGAGCCTTTTCCTTTAAAAGATACTGAAATGAGTGTCAAATACTTCTTTTCTAATCTTGAGGACGGAAGTGCGGGTGTTTCATGGCACGAAGCATGGGATGAGAGTAATGTTCAACCTTCTAAGAAACTAAATCGAGTGGAAACATTTAGAGGATCTTGGAGTTTCATCCCCTCTTCTAATAACTCTTCTCAAGCTACAAATAGCGTTCGATTCGATCCTAAAAACATGCCATTATGGTTGGTAGAGCCTATGGTATTCAATTTTTTAAAAAATGGATTAAAAGACATTCGTGCATCAACCTCAAAATAGTTCTGCACCTATCATTTTAAGAAAATCAAATAATTATGGGTGTGTATGTGTTTAAAACCGATATAAATTCAGCTTTATTAATTGAATTAGTGAAACCACTATTAAATTCATATAAAGACATCTTGGATTGGTCAATTGACATCGAAGACATTGATAATGTTCTTCGGGTAGTTTCTGTCGAATTAATCGAAAATGACATAGTACAAAGCATTAAAACTAAAGGATTCATTTGTGAAACCTTACCTGATTAACTCTAGAGATATAAAATCTTAATGCCCAATTATAAATGACAAAATAATGAGTAAATCGATAGAATTTTGGGATACCGCTTCAAAAAACTATGATAAAACGGAAGAGCGTTTTGAATACATTCATAGTAAGTCTAGAGAAAACACTAAAAATTATCTCAAAGACAGTGATATTGTCTTAGATTATGGATGCGGAACTGGTACCACATCTTGTGAATTTTCCAATCTGGTAAAGGAGATTCATGCAATTGATATCTCCCCAAAAATGATTGCCACTGCAAAGAAGAAAGCAGAAGCACTTCAAATTGAAAACATAAATTTTCGGGCAACGGATATTTTTGATGCAAGACTTAAAAAAGACTCATTTGATACGATACTAGCTTTTAATGTACTGCACACCATACCCGATCCTCAAGGGGCTTTAAAAAGAATAGATGAACTATTGAAACCTGATGGTATATTTATTTCTATTACCCCTTGCTTACGAGATAAAATGTCATTATTAGTTAACATTCAGATTCAATTAGTTCGTTTTTTGTGTAAAATAGGAGTCATCCCCATACCAATCAGAAGACTAAAAAGCACAGAATTAGATGTTTTAATAGCAAATGGAAATTTTCAGACCGTTAGCACCGAAAAGATCTATAAAGGAGCTTCAAGCTACTACGTGGTAGCCAAAAAGAAGAAGATTTCGTGAATTATAGAACTTCCAATTCTAAACTACAAATAGTTAACCTTTACATAGATAACGAAAGCACAACAATGTATAAAAGTAATAGCGGTTCAGGTGTATACTCAAACCTTTTTTATTTTCATTTAAGTATATTGTTAGTTGAAAAGTAGGTGCATTTAATCCGCTACTACTCTTATACTAAACGTTGTGCTTCATTGAGGGCACCTTAAATCCAAATTTCTGGGTTAAATTAACCTTTAAATCTTCGAATTTATACTCTAAAAATTGCAATTATGTGCAAATAGATACTTTTAAATCTATTTATTATTACTATTTTTGTAGAGTTAAGACAAATAAGTAGAAATGTTAAACCTAATTCCAACAGAAAAAATTATTGAGCGACTTCGTTATGAGAACCCCTGGTGGATAACTAAAAAGATTCCCGAGACTTATGGTTCAATGTCAAGGAGATTATATTTCGATCTGTTTTATCCCTTCGTAAATGAAAAAAGCATAAAAAGAGCCCTAGTTCTAATGGGTCCAAGAAGAGTTGGTAAAACTGTAATGCTATTTCATTGTATCGAAGAACTATTAGGTGAGGAAATAAATCCTCACAAAATATTTTTTATAGGAATTGATAATCCAATATATGTCAATTTAGGATTAGAAGATATTTTGTCTCTTTGTAAACAATCATTAGCCCTTGATGACCTTAAGGGAAGTTATGTCTTTTTTGATGAGATACAATACTTAAAAGATTGGGAAAGACACTTAAAAGTATTAGTCGATTCATACCCAGAAACCAAATTTATTGTTTCAGGATCAGCAGCTGCAGCTTTAAAATGGCACAGCACAGAAAGTGGGGCAGGCAGATTCACAGATTTCTTATTACCGCCTTTAACCTTCCAAGAATATATTCATTTGAAGAAATTAAGTCATCTAATATATGATGGAGAGATTCAATATGGGAATAAAAACAGAGAGTATTGCTTGACCCACGACACTAAAGAATTAAATAAAGAATTCATTAACTACTTGAATTTCGGAGGTTACCCAGAGGTTGTATTATCCGAAAAAATACAAGGTGACATGGGTAGATACGTTAAGAATGATATAGTAGACAAAGTGTTATTAAGAGATTTACCCAGTTTATATGGGATAAAGGATGTTCAAGAATTAAATAGATTTTTCACATATATAGCCTACAATTCAGGTAATGAATTTTCTTATGAAACAATGTCTAGAGAAAGTGGAATTCAAAAGGAGACATTAAAAAAGTATCTTGAATATTTAGAAGCTGCCTTTCTAATTAAAGTATTGAACAAGGTGGGAATAAATGCAAAAAGATTGAAAAGGATAACTAGTTTCAAGGTATATCTAACTAATCCATCTCTTCGTACAGCGTTATTTTCACCAATTACTGAAACCGACCAAGAAATGGGAAATATGGTTGAAACAGCAATCTTGTCCCAATGGATGCACCGCGAGAAACTAGATTTGACATATGCAAGATGGAAAGAAGGCAGAAAAGAAGGTGAAGTTGACCTTGTATTAGTAGATGACAGAAGTTACAAGCCAGTTTGGGGTGTAGAAATAAAATGGAGTAATAGATACTATAATAAACCTCAAGAATTAAAAAGCTTGA
Source organism: uncultured Cytophagales bacterium (assembly GCA_963832285.1). Taxonomy (GTDB): domain Bacteria; phylum Bacteroidota; class Bacteroidia; order Cytophagales; family Cyclobacteriaceae; genus Marivirga. Next base: position 111,875 of record CAWHTP010000007.1, on the reverse strand, counting down.
TCAGTTTTTGTAAAGAGAACAAATTTGAATCTGCAGTTTCAACAACAATAGATCAGTTAGGTTTGAAAGAAATTGAAGATTTAAAATTCACCTTTATTCCTGCTTCTCTATATGCATATAACATTGGTGAAATCACCTTGAAATTGAAAACAAATGACTAAAAAACGAAAGCACAATCGAGTAGCCTGCCGTGAGCCAAATTGCTCACGGTGAGGCTCTCACACCACTGTACGTACGGGTCTCGTATACAGCGGTTCATCAAGCATAATATAGCCGCTCTTTACACCAACTATACCTCGATCCTACTTTTGGGATAGGGCTATACCGATAGCTATCGGTACTCCCTATCGAACCTACCTGCTGCAGGCAGGTTTCCAGCTACCTGACCCCGTATCAAGTACGGGGCAGGCTGTTCCGTCCTTCATCATTTTGTGAGACCTCCGTAGCTCTTACGGCTCGTTACCCATCACTACTATGACCCCGATTGCTATCGGGGCTGACTTCTTGGCTCATAGAAAACGAATCTATTCCAAGACCTCCCCAGAGCCTGTCCCGATTTTTTACATCGGGATAAGAACATATTCCTTCCTCCGACCTGTCTGCCGACACAGGCAGATTCCTGCGGCATCTACCCAATAGAGATTGTTGGTTACGGGCTTTGCAAAGATGTGCTTGCTTACCCTCTCTATCTGGCCTCCGTATGCCGTTTCTGTTAGTCAGTACCGGATTTTGTAGTCCCGCTTTCTTCACTGCATTCCTCACGGAAAACCAGCCCCGATAAAAGATCGGGACAGGCTTTGCGGCTTACTAACAGGCTTCACCAACTTGCCTGTAAGGGACTTGCACCCTCTGGAATAATTTGGTATCTTCGATACCAGATGCCCATACTGGGCACACACAAGGGCTAAGAAAACATAGGGGTTAGGTGGTAATGGAAAGTTCAGAGCTTTTGGAAAGCCCGCCATTCCAAAATTTTGATAATGAAAAAAGTAAAGTAAATTATAAAAATATTTGGCTTGGCTAATGAGCAAACCGAAAGGGCAGCATTTCAAACTCCCCTACGTTTCTTAGCCAGGCGTAAGCTACTCTGGTGATCTGAGATAAAAGCATCTGATACAAAAAAAATATTACTGTGTACTATATATTGACACAGGATGAGAACCAGTTTTATAAGTCAGATGCAACAAAATAGATGAGCTGCTGAATTATGCTGTTGTGAGCATATCCCCTTCAGGCTCCTTAGTTGTTATTTTTAGTATGTACAAAGGAGGCCGTAAGCTCATTGAGCACCTCCATTTTCTTCTCAAAATCACCTTTCAGGCCTTTGCGGATTTCTGCTAAATTCTGTAGAATGTCATCTGTGTGTTCAGGGAGCACTTCTTCCAAAATTGCCCTTAACCTTTTAGCAAAAGTGGGCGATTTCCCATTGGTGGAAATTCCAATTTTGAGGTTACCCTTTTTTACCGTGCTACCCAAATAGAAATCGCATAATTCGGGGGTATCTGCCACATTCACTAATATTCCGGCTGATTTCGCATCGGAATAAATCTGCTTATTCACTTCGTAGAAATTAGTGGCCCCAATCACCAAATTAATTCCGGATAAATCTGAAGGTTCGTAAGCTTTCACCACCAGCTCAATTGCAGGATGGGTAGCCGCAATATCTCTTATCTCAGCCCGGATTTCGGGAGCTACCAACTTCACTTGCGCTTCATCATCATTCTTTAAAAGCGCACCTAGCTTTTCTAGGCCCACGTAGCCTCCGCCCACAACCAATGTTTGGATTTTATCCAGCTTTAAAAAAACAGGAAATAAATTATTTCCTTCAGATATGTGTGGCATGATGTGGTATGTTTTTAATGCTTGCTAAATAATTCTCTTCGCCAATGGATTCTCCCACCAAAATAATCCCGGGTGAAGCTACGGTATTTTCTTCAATAGTGTCTGCTAATTGCCCCACCGTTGTTCTGTAGATTTTGGCATTCTCCAAAGAACCATTAGATACAATTGCTGCCGGCAACCAGTCTTTTCCCTGTGCCTTATAGGCGCTGCTGATGGATGCCGCTTTTCGCAAACCCATCAAGAAAACCGCTGTGGAAGCACTTTGGGCTACCAATTCTACATCGGCAGAAAGTGCACCGCTTTTTGTGGTAGCCGTTACCACCCAAAAACTCTCGTTGATGCCACGTGTTGTAAGTGGTAATCCGTACTGCCCTGCCAGGTTAATGCTTGAAATGCCCGGCACCACCTGTGCAGGAATGCCGAAACTTTCCGCATGGTCTATTTCTTCCTTGCCTCTGGCAAAAATAAAAGGATCGCCACCTTTTAGGCGCACCACATGGCCATGGCTAAAAGCATACTGAACAATCAAGGCATTAATTTCTTCCTGCCTATAACTGTGTTTGCCAGCACGCTTGCCTACATGAATTTTTAAGGCCTGTGAGGGCGCATAATTTAATAATTCAGGATGTACCAACGCATCGTACAGCACTACATCCGCCTGAGCCAAAATCTTAATACCCTTTACGCTGATCAGGTCCGGATCTCCCGGGCCGGCTCCAACTAAACTTAATTGCTTTTTCATGATATATATTTAATGTTTTAACTACGCTTTATAAAAATGATTGATGACACTTTTTTCCGTGGGTTGTATACCTCTCAAGCTTTTGGCTGTATCCAAAAATTGATGGGCAGATTTCAGATAATGCTTTGCAAATGCCTCAGATGGCTTTTCTGCTTTAAATTGGTAAACTAAATCTGCAAAAGTGCTCTCCAGTTTCACTTTTCCTGTATCCACAAAATGAGTGTCGAAATCTTCTATGATTACCACCTGCGTATTACATTGAATGTCCTCTGACAACAATAAGGCCTTGGCTGTAGTAACAAATACATTATAAGAATTATAGATGGCATGCTCCAATCGGTTTTCGTGCAGGTATTCGTAAGCGGATTTTAATTTTTCTTCTGCTTCGTTAAAAATTGTGCTTACCAAATCGAAGCTCACCCCGGCACATTCGCCCACACCAATCGCGGGTATGTACTCCTCCTTATGGTTCCAATCGATGTATTCAGTGTCAACTATCTCAGATAGATTCCCTAAATGCTTGAGCAAATCGTAGAAATACTTTTTACCCTGTTCTCTGAAATAATCGGGATAAAAGCTTTGGTTGGCGTTGGCCTCATAATCGTTTAGTAAAACCCTGAAGGCTTCCGGTATACGTTTGGTGGGTAATTTAATCACCTTTTCGGCTGCTAAACCCGTGCCATCCGATCTTAAGCCACCGCCTAAAACCACCTGCATAGCAGGCACCACTTTACCGGCATTTTTAATGGAACTGCCATGCAAACCTATGCCGGAAATCATATGCTGCCCGCAAGCATTCATGCAACCACTTATTTTAGTGTTAATGAGTTTGCTATGGGCCAATTGCGGGTATTCCTCCAGCAGGAAATTCTCCAAAACTGTTGCTAAAGCTGTACTGTTAGTTACTCCCAAATTACAAGTATCTGTACCCGGGCAAGCGGTTATGTCGGCAAAGCTTTCTGCCCCTGGTTGGTTCAATCCCAATTCTCCTAGTTTCTCAAACAAAACCTGTAAAGCATCTTTTTGTACGAAGCGAATAACCAAACCCTGGTACACGCTAATCACCAAATCCCCACCAACAAATTTATCTATTACTTCTGCGAGCTGTATGGCTATTTTATGATCAATATCTCCTAAAGGTGCCTTTACCAAAACGCCATAGTAGCCTTTTTGCTTTTGTTCGAAAACATTGGAATCCAACCATTTCTGATAGCCCCACTGATCAGCAGCTACATAATTTTTGATCACCACCTGAGGCACAGCGGTATCCAGCGTAATTTGCTTCAGCTCCAGCGGCTTATGATGCAGTACTTTTTCCTCTTCCTCCACTAACCTTCTAAATTCTTCTAAACCAATATTCTTAATCAAGAATTTAAGGCGTGCTTTCATGCGTTTTTCACGCTCCCCATATCTGTCAAATACCCGTAAGGCTGCTTCGAGGAAGTTGATTAATCTGTCTTCAGGCAGAAAATCGAAAAATTCCTGAGCCAATATAGTTTGCGCTCCCAAGCCGCCACCCACCAACACACGGAAGCCTTTTTCTTCCCCTTTGTCGGTTTTCCTTGCTATCGGGATAAACCCGAAGTCGTGGATAAAAGCAAAAGCGGTATCTTTCTCACTGGAGGAAAAAGCAATTTTTATCTTCCTACCCATTTCCTGGCAGATAGGATTTCGAAGGAAAAAACGGAACACCGCATCCAAATAGGGGGTTACATCAAAGGGCTCATGCGGATCGATGCCAGCCTTGTGGCTGGCAGTAATATTCCGCACGGTATTTCCACAAGCCTCTCTGGCGGTTAAGCCCGATGCTTCCAAAGCAGCCCAAATGGCTGGTGAATCATCCAGTTTTACGTGGTGCAATTGAATGTTTTGCCTAGTAGTGAGGTGCAAATTACCGGTGGCGTACTGTTCCGACAATGCCGCAACTGTTCGTAGTTGATCTGTGGTAATTCTACCGGCCGGAATTTTTAACCGGAACATCTGCACACCTTGTTGCCGTTGCCCGTATACCCCGCGAGTTAACCTATAGGCTTTAAATTTCTCCTCGGCTATTTGTCCATTTCTGAAAAGCGCTATCTTATTTTCCAACTCTGCAATGTCTTTGCGAGCTGCCTTGCTTATCTTTAAATCTTCTGTTAATTGTGTCATATTAGTAGTCTTTATAAATTGTTCAGGTAAAAAAAATGCCTCTTACGGAATGGTGGATTCTGCAAGAGGCACTATAGTTGGGGTATAGTTATATCAGGCAGCGTCCGGTGGGGCCTTACAACAAAGCATACAATTGCACATTATTTTTATATAAAATCTCATTTATTCCGATGCTTTTAAAGCTTGTTCTACATCTTCAATAATATCGTTTATATGCTCTAGCCCTACAGATAACCTGATCAATCCGTCAGCAATTCCTACATTTTTTCTTTCCTCAGCACTGAGTTTACTATGCGTGGTGGTGGCCGGATGAGTAACGATTGACCGTGTATCGCCCAAATTGGAGGTGATAGAAATAGTCTTCAACTGATTGATAAACTTGCTAGCTCTCTCTGCCCCGCCTTTTACAATAAATGTGAGGATGCCACCGCCCAATTTCATTTGCTTTTTGGCCAAATCATGCTGCGGATGAGATTTCAGGAATGGATATTTAACGCTTTCCAGGTCTGAATGTCCTTCAAGGTATTCAGCAATTTTTAATGCACTTTCGCAGTGTCTGTCCATACGAACTACCAATGTTTCGAGGCTTTTGGATAGCATCCATGCATTAAATGGCGAAATAGCAGGTCCTGTATGTCGGCTAAAAAAGCGTACCTCTTTAATTAACTCCTTGCTGCCCATAATCAAGCCGCCCAAAACTCTTCCTTGTCCATCAATAAATTTGGTAGCACTGTGTGTAACAATATGCGCTCCCCATTTTGCGGGTTGCTGCAGGTACGGTGTGGCAAAGCAATTATCAACCACTAAAATGAGGTTATTCGCTTTTGCCAACTTCCCTAGCCATTCTAGGTCAATAATTTCTAACCCTGGGTTTGAAGGAGTTTCCACAAAAATCATTTTCGTTTCCGGCTTAATCAAGCTTTCCCATTCATGCGTCCTGCTAATATCCGCATAAGTATGTGTGATGCCCCAGCGTGGAAAAATCTGCGTTAGTAGCTGATGCGTGGAGCCAAATAAAGAACGGGCTGCCAAAATATGATCCCCCTGCCGTAAAAGTGCAGCCATACTTCCAAACATGGCTGCCATGCCGGTGGCAGTTGCAATACCATCTTCTACGCCTTCCAGCAGGGCAATCTTGTCAATCAACTCTGAGCTGTTAGGATTAGAAAAGCGTGAATAAATGTTCCCTTCCTCTTCATCGTTAAACAATGCTTTAGCTTGCTCAGCATTTTCAAAAGTGAAGGAAGATGTAAGATAAAGCGGCACCGAATGCTCTCTGTTACCGCTTTTAGCGGCTTGTGTTCTTATGGCTTGTGTTTCGAAATGTTGCGACATTTTATATAGATATGCTTTTCTGTAATTGGAATCTTCTTTTTTTAAAGAAGGGGTTTTCGTAAGTATGAGTAGATTATGTTGTGATGTTCTCCTGAAGACAATCAAAAAATTATGACTGGCTATTCAACGCTTCTCTACATTGAAGTGAGCCTTGTGGGAGAATGATTTAATGAAAATCAACAACAGCAGTTGCAACAAGCAATAGTGCCGGCCATGCGAACTGTAGGATTACAAGGAATTGAGACAACAAGAAAAGAGTTTTCTGATTGCTGTGTTGTGCGAATGTGTTTTATTTGATTTTTCATAGCATTGCCGTTTTATATGTCCCTTCATTGGGCAGGAATTGGCACCTTTCCTTATGCGTTGCGCATTTTTTGGCGGTTGCCAGAGGATCATAGAGCCTGATCTCTTACCTCTTCTGTATAAATCGGATACTTCCGATATGATGCTCAAATATAGAAACTTGAATTTGACATATCCAAACTATCCGCTATTTATTGTACATAAAAATTATGAACTACCATTTGGAGAAGGTATTATACGTACTTTTTATGTATTAGCCATTGCATTTTTACTCGTTCCTTTGCATGAATTTATTCACGTTTTGGCTTATACATCATGAGATGAAAAAAACAAGTGAAAAGAGGAGTTGGCTCATTTGTTATAAACTATTTGGATTAAAGCAATGCAATAAGGAACAAGCAACAAGCTTAGAAGCTAATTTACTACAAAGTCTAATCTTTAACTTGTAAAGTTTGTTTCTTAACGAACAACGCATTTCATTAAAAAAGGAAAAACTGAATAACAGAAATATGCTTATCTTGTAAACAACTTACATTAAATATTGAATATGAAAATAGCTGTACTGTCAAGAAATCCTAAATTGTATTCTACTAAACGACTTTTAGAAGCAATCGAAAAAAGAGGTCACGAAGCGATGATAATTGATCATCTGAAGTGTATAATAGAATTAGAAAAAAAAGCCCCTAAAATCTTCTATAACGGTGAACATTTAGAAGGTATTGATGCAGTAATACCCAGAATAGGAGCATCAGTCACTTTCTATGGGACAGCTGTAGTTAGGCAATTTGAAATGATGAAAGTTTTTTCTGCGGTTGAATCGCAAGCTTTGGTTAGATCAAGGGATAAACTTAGAAGTTTACAAATACTGTCAAGAGCTGGTGTAGGGCTGCCTAAAACTACATTTGCCGATAGTTCAAAACATGCCGACCATGTTGTGAAAAGTGTTGGCGGGGCGCCACTCATAATTAAATTGTTAGAAGGTACTCAAGGTTTAGGTGTTGTAATGGCCGAAACCAATAATGCTGCTAATTCGGTAATGGAGGCATTTGATGGCCTTAATGCCAGAGTAATTGCTCAGCAATTTATTAAGGAAGCCGGTGGTGCAGATATTAGAGCATTTGTGGTTGATGGCGTAGTTGTTGGAGCAATGAAAAGACAAGGGAAAGAAGGTGAGTTTAGGTCCAATCTGCATAGAGGGGGAAGCGCATCGGTAATTGAATTATCCGATCAGGAAGAATTGACAGCAATTAAAGCGACCAAAGCCATGGGATTGGGTGTTGCAGGAGTTGATATGCTACAATCATCCAACGGCCCATTAGTACTTGAAGTAAACTCATCACCGGGCCTTGAAGGAATTGAAAATGCAACTCAAAAGGATATTGCTAAAGAAATCATTAAGTACGTAGAGCGAAACGTGGATTAAGGGAGATACAATTAACATTAAGACTTCGAAAAAGCCCTAGTAAGCAATTAGTCCATGAAAAACCTGAACCTGCTCGAAAAAATAGGGATGATTGTCGGCACTGTCGGAGCCATCATGATTATCCTTAATCTTTATTATAGCGAAAGCAATTTCAAAGAAATACTTGCGCTCGATCAAATAGTATTTTGGGTGGGTGTTTTGCTCTGGGCATTCGGAAACATGAAGGCACAGGCAGCTAAAAAGAAACAGCAAGAGACCGATAAAAAAATTGACTAATTTTTGGTCACTTTAATACCCGTATAATCAATACACAAGATTGCGCTAATGCTTACAGTTAGTTGAGCATAAAAAAATGGATTACTCTATAAAATTACGAGTAATCCATTTTCAATTAGTATGAATAAAGCAGCTATTCACACAAATAAAATCAGCTGTTATGCTATTCCTATCATCCTTAAATGCTTGGTATGAGATTTCATGGCGGCTATCATAGAAGGGAATTCATGATAGGCTACGTTAAACTGCTCGCAAGTTTCTTTTACTAACTTATTAATGGCCGGGTAATGCACATGACTTATTTTAGGAAACAAATGGTGCTCTACCTGAAAATTCAATCCGCCAGTGTACCAGTTCAACACCTTATTCTTTGTTCCAAAATTGGCTGTGGTTCTTATTTGATGGATAGCCCATTCAGTAGGTATAATACGCTCACCCTTAACCGGCACATCATGGAAATCAGTTTCCTCTACCACATGTGCTAATTGGAATACCACACCTATGGTATAGCCTGTTATGGCTGTAACAATTAAATAACCTACAATGGTGGCAACCAAACCTTTCATAAAAATGGGTAGAGCAAAGAAAGTAACAATGTAACCTACCTTGGTAAGCCAGAAAATTGTGTGTTCCTTAAAACTCATATTAGCCAATTCAGTATCGGCTATTTTGCCGGTAAAGTATTTCTTAAAATCCTGAAAGAAAACCCAGAACGAATAAGAAGTGGCATACAAAGGATACGCATAAATGTGCTGGTATTTATGGTACCATCTTTTCTTCTGGTGCGTACTCACCCTAATAAAAGGGCCAATATTAATGTCATCGTCCATACCTTCAATATTAGTAAAGGAGTGGTGATTTTTATTATGCTTATTTTTCCATATAAATACTACACCACCCATGAGGTTAAGCGTAAGGCCCATCATATAATTCACATGCTTATTATTAGAGAAGCTTCCGTGGGCGCCATCGTGCATAACATTGAAGCCAATTGCTGCTAAGTTTAAGCCAAAAATGGCGCAAAGTACTAAAGAAAGCCAAGCTGGCATGGCAATAAAAACTATGGCTGTATACAACGAGGCAAACGCTATCAATAAAATGGTAGCCTTAGTGTAAAGTTTGCTATTTCCCCACTTGTTAATGTTGTTAGACTTGAAATAATCATCAACTCGCTTCTTCAATGTTGGGAAGAAATTATTTGTAGTAATATTTTCTGTTGACTTCATTTAGTATTTTTTTAATAAGCTTCAAATATAAAGTTATTTACTGTTAGTTCGCATTTTACGTTCAATTTACAATAAATATTTATCAATTTTTGAGCTGATATATCTCACAATAAACTGTTTATCAATAACTTAATTAATAGTGCGTACTTGGAATCTTATTTCGTTTGTTGGCAGTTGCTGTTGCTTATACTTAATAACCTACAAACTGCTAATTGTTTAACATAATTCAAGTGCGCTCTATTATTTGAGAATTATTTTATTTCCTTGTATCTTTTCCGAATTATATTGAGAGATGAAAATTACACTGTCGAATAAATCTGGCTTTGTAGTAAAATCGTACATATAATAAATAAGGAAAAAGCAACGCTATAACTTTAATTGTGAGTTTAAAAGAGCAAACAGCCATATTATTCTTTAGCCGATCGGCAAAGCTGGAATCCAAACACAAGAATTGGACCGGCAATGCCGAAAAAGATTATGACTTAGCGCAGTTGCTTATTAATTCCTCTGCCTCGTTTCTCAAGAAACTTAATAAGCCTATTTATATTTTTGATGAACACCGGCAGCAAGGCAACTCATTTGGCGAAAAATTAGCTAACGCTTTTGAGGCGCTTTACCGTAAAGGCTACAAATCTGTAGTTGCTTTAGGCAACGATTTTTTCGATTGGCAATCCATAAGCTGGAATGAAGTTTTTACAAAACTACAGGATAATAAGTCAGTAATTGGCCCTAATTTAAGAGGAGGTGCCTACCTTATTGGTGTTCACCAAGCACATTTTAATAAGCAAAGCTTTGAGCAGCTACCGTGGCAATCAAACAAACTGTATAATGAATTATTAGGGCACTTCAACAAAAATAATCAGCCGCTTGTACTCGACAAAAAAAGAGATGTGAATACGCGATGCGATATCGTGCTGTTTCTTCGCTCACAACATCTTGCGGATGGTATCAATAGCTTTTCGAGGCTCCTCAATCAGTTACTTCATAATTTTATACTTAAAACTCGTGCCAGAGTAAGGCACTTCATATCTATTGCAGCAGTCCGCTTCGTTGGTTTAAGGGCTCCCCCTATTTACTAAGTTCTTCACTTAGTAAATCTAATAAACCAAAATCAATTTATGTATTCATTTATTGTAAAGTGCATAGTTGCGCTTACTACAAGCTTTTTGCTCTTATCTTGTACCTCAAAAAAAGAGACTAAAAACTGGAAAGATGCCAGCTGGCCTGAAATAGCCAAGGCTGCAAACGGTACCACAGTTAATTTTATGATGTGGCAAGGCAGCTCAGTCATCAATAACTACATGAACAACTATGTAGTACCCGAGCTGAAAAAGCAGTTCAACATTAACCTAAAGATTAGCAGTGGCCAGGGCCCGGAAATAGTGCAGCTTGTTATGGGCGAAAAGGAAGCCGGAGTGATGGAAGGGCAAATTGATGTGGTGTGGATCAATGGTGAAACCTTTTTCCAGCTTAAAAAAATTAGTGGCTTATGGGGACCATTTGTACAAAAGCTGCCCCATGCAACATTCATAGATTTTATTGACCCTGCTATCTCCATAGACTTTCAGCAACCGATAAATAACATGGAGTGCCCTTGGGGAATTAGCCAATTTGCCCTAGTGTATGACAGTGCCAGAGTTAGTCAACCTCCCAAAAATCTGGCAGAGCTGGAAAAGTATGTGCAAAATTATCCCGGTACTTTCACCATCTCCAATGATTTTTCAGGCATGTCGCTACTTAAAAGTTTTTTGGCTGAATTAAGTGGTAGCCCTGGTGGACTGAATGGTGCATTTAATGAGGAAAAATATAAGGAGCTTTCAGCCCAATTGTGGAAATACCTCAACAGCAATAAGAAATATTTCTGGAAGCAGGGCGCTACATTTCCGAAAGAACATTCCAAAATGGATCAATTATTTGCCAGTGGTGAGTTGAATATCACTTTCGGCTTTAGCGAGGGAGGTATAGAAGAGAAAGTGGAGCAGGGATTATATCCTAAAACTACCCGCGGTTATGCTTGGAAAAACGGAACGGTAATGAATAGCAATTACTTGGGTATACTGGATAATGCCAAGCAAAAGGCAGGCGCTATGCAGGTAATAAACTTTCTTATTTCTCCTGAAGCACAATACAAAAAGGCCAATCCTGAAGGAATGAACGCTAATACTGTGTTGGCAATAGATAAATTACCTGAAGAATGGCAAACTAAATTTAAGGCCATAGTAGATAGAAAATATGGCCCTACATTAAATGATTTGGCTCCTTACGCCATACAAGAGCCGGCTCCTGAATATATGATCAGGCTTTTTGAAGATTTTAGAACTTTTGTAATTGAAAAATAAGCAACATTATATAGGCCTTGGTTTTTTCGTTGTAATAGGTGTACTGCCTTTTGCTCTGGCTTTAGGCTATGCACTGCTCTATAGCTTCGGGCTGGTAGGCATTGTAAATGATGGCTTTACCCTACAATTCTGGAAGGAAATTTTATACAATGGAGCATTTATCAAGTCATTCGCTTTTAGTGCTTTGGTAGCCTTAGTAGCGGTAGCTCTATCCGTTGGCACCGCGCTTTGGCTGGCAATAAGCTATAAAAGAAACTTAAACGAAGGCTTTTTGTCCTTCGCCATCTACCTGCCACTGGCAGTTCCGGGAATAGTATCGGCCTTCTTCACCTTGCAGCTTTTTACCAAATCAGGCTTTTTCTCTAGGCTGGCTTATCAGCTGGGTTTTATCTCCGGTATTCAAGAATTTCCCGGCTTGGTGAATGATCCGCTGGCCATTGGCATTATAGTCACTTTTATTTCACTGGTGCTGCCATTTTTTCTATTGCTATTTCTCAATATTTATAAAAATGAGCGGGTGGATGAAATGGCTGTACTTGCCACAACATTAGGTGCCAGCAGCAGACAGGCCTTGCAAAAGGTAAGTATTCCGATTTTGCTGCGTAAGAGTTGGAAACTCATTGCGCTTTATTTTATATTCCTGCTAGGCTCGTATGAGGTGCCGCTTATTTTAGGTCGCGAATCCCCGCAAATGCTGTCTGTATTGGTGGTTCGGGAGTTAAAGCAATTTGATCTTACAAAAATTTCCGAGGGATATGTGGTGGCTTCTATTTATACACTGGTGGTTTCCATAGCCGCAGTGTTTCTTTTTTATAAACGTAAAAGCAACACCTATGAGGCTTAGTATAAAACCCTTCATATTATCGGCCATCGTGGTTTTGGTATGCTTTCCGTTTGCCTACCTGCTGTTACTTTCCATGGCATCCGACTGGCAGTACCCCGCCCTTTTACCCCGCCAATTTGGTTTACAAAACTGGAAAATAATTTTTACCAGCGAAGCAGGAGTGCTTTCCAGTTTTTTTCTTTCTCTTTTTATTGCGCTTTCGGTGGGTCTTTCCGCTACCGCAGCAGGCTTTCTTATTAGCAAGGTTGTGGCCTATCATCCGCAGAAAAACACTTTATCACTACTCACTTATTTTCCATACATCTTATCACCAGTGGTGTTTGCTGCCTGCCTAAGCTATTTTTTTATAAAAGTCGGCCTTTTTGGTAAAACCAGCGGAGTTATATTAGCGCAATTTATTATCGCTTTTCCGTATGCGGTTATATTCTTCAGCAGTTTTTGGGGCGAGCGTGTAAAAAATTATGAATCCCTTACCACCACTTTAGGCGGCAACACCCTCCAACGATACATCAAAGTACTTTTTCCATTGGCTAAAGGGCTTATTCTCATTTGTTTTTTCCAAACTTTTCTTATTTCATGGTTTGAATACGGACTTACCTCAATTATTGGAGTGGGTAAGGTGCAAACTATGACTATTAAGGTGTTTTTATTTATTAAAGAAGCCAACTTTTTCTATGGGGCACTCAGCTGTTGTCTGCTCATTTTTCCTCCCGTGCTGCTTCTGTACATCAACAAAAAATATGTATTTACTTGGAATCCGTAAGTACCACTTGTTGCACTGTACGGCAAACTGCCTTGTTCAAAGTAATGAATTGAGGCGTAAATTTACTGATTGAATGTTTTTAGAAGTTGAAAATATAACCAAGTCATTTTATGACGAAGCGGTGGTGAAGGCGCTGAACTTTTCGCTCACCGAGAATAGAACGCTAAGTATATTGGGTAAATCCGGATGCGGTAAAACTACTATGCTCAAAATTATTAGCGGATTAATATTGCCAGATATTGGACATATAAGGCTTAAAGGAGAAGATATACAAAACAAGGCCCCAGAAAAACGGAATATCGTGTACCTTTATCAGGAAGATCTGCTGTTTCCACACCTAAATATCTTTGAAAACATTGCCTTTGGCTTGCGTCTAAAAAAAGTACCTAAGTTGGAGGTGGTAGCTAAAGTGAATGATATGATTGCTGCCCTTGAACTGGATAAGCAAGGAGAAAAAATGCCCGATCAGTTGTCAGGTGGGCAACGCCAGCGTGTATCATTTGGAAGGGCAATTATAACTAATCCCAGCCTGCTGCTGCTCGATGAACCATTTGGCAGCTTGGATACTACCACAAGGCACAGAATGCAACAGTTATTTAAAGACATAGCCCTCCAGTATCAAATAACATCAGTTTTTGTAACCCACGATTTAAAGGAAGCCATTTTAATGGGCGATGAAATTGGCTACATGAACAAAGGAAAACTTAAAATATATGAATCGAAAGAAGCATTTATTAATGACCCACTTACTGGCGTACAAAATGAATTGACCTTTCTGGCAAAGCTTGCAAAAACCTGCTACCAAGCAAAACGAATTGATATGAAAGCACCAACACAAAATATTTGGATAGATACAGACTTGGCCGTAGGCAAAAAAAGAACGCATAAACCGGGCTACTGCGATGTGGACGATGGCTTTGCCGTTTTGCAGCTCTTTAAAGCTGAAAGCATTAAAATACACGGAATAAGCGCAGTATTTGGAAATACTTCTATTGATAATGCCTTTGAAATTGGCAAAAAGATGTGCGCTGACTTTGCCCCCTATGATATTCCCGTTTTTAAAGGAGCTGGGCAAGCGATTGATTTAGCGGCCGTTAACCACAATGAGGCTACAGAGGCATTGGCTGCCAAGCTGAAAGAAACCAAGCTACGCATATTAGCTATTGGCCCGGCCACAAATGTGGGCATACTGCTTTTGAAACATCCTGAATTAGCCAAGCAAATTGAAGAAGTGGTCTTGGTAGCGGGCAGGAGAAAGCCGACCGATTACTTTGCCATCGGTAAGCAGGGCAATCATGCCGCTGACCTAAATTTTGACTTGGATAATGCAGCCTTTCAAATTTTATTTGAAGCTGAGGTACCGGTAACACTCTGCCCTTTTGAAATAAGCAGCAAAGTATGGATTACCAAAGATGATCTGCAACGGCTCAATGACAGCACCACTGGCAACCAATGGCTGTCCGATCATTCCAAACCATGGTTAGAGCAATGGCTGGCACAAGGTGCTAACGGCTTCAATCCGTTTGATGTGCTTGCAAGCCATTACCTAATTGCTCCTGAGGATATTGTTAGTGAGCGGTTAACAGCGAGAATGGAAATACACCAAAACGATACTGTAAAGGACAATAACAGCACACAATTCAAAAACTATTTGCTGTGTGATAAGCAAGGAAGCTACCAAATTAAGTACTGCTACGATGTGGTGCCGGATTACCACGAAAAACTCATCAAAAGCCTTACAAAAAACTAAATTATGATAAAAATTAGCAAAGATTTAGCAGCCATTAACGCCTACCTACAGGATAAAAATTGGCTCAAGGAGGATCAAAAGGTACAAGCTACCGAAGTACCGGGAGAAGGCAATATGAATTTCACGCTAAGGTGCAAAGTATCTGACGGCAGCACGTTCATTATTAAACAAAGCCGAGAATATGTAGAAAAATATCCTCAAGTAGCTGCCCCGGCAGAGCGGGTAAATACTGAAGCTGAGTTCTACAACATGATCGGCAAAAAAGAGCGCATACAAGCGAGGATGCCACAAATTATTGGCCTCGATTCCGCCAACAATATTATGCTGATGGAAGACTTGGGAGAAGGTACGGACTTTACGCATATTTACCAGCGGGGAGATAATATGGAAGAAGATGATCTAATGGAACTAGTGGATTATTTATGTGATTTGCATAGCGCATTTTCCATAGCCTCCACCGATGAGCCCATTTATAACAGGAAAATGCGGCAATTAAACCATGAGCATATCTTTCATTTTCCATATCTGAATAATAACGGCATGAACCTGGATGATGTAATGCCGGGACTGCAACAAGCCGCAGCTGATTTACGCAAAGATGAAGCTTTGAAGAAAAAAGTGAAGGAGATGGGCGAGCTGTATTTGTCTGACGGAGAAAAGTTGCTGCATGGCGATTTTTTTCCCGGCAGCTGGCTTAAAACCACTGATGGCATAAAAGTAATTGATCCGGAGTTTTGCTTCTTTGGCATCCCGGAGTTTGAGTTAGGCATAATGGCTGCACATCTTAAGATGGCGCAGCAGCCGGATTCATTCATGATCAAGGCTATCAAAACCTATCAAGAAAGTGTACCAATGGATGAGGACTTGATGGGGAAATTCCAAGCCATTGAGATACTGAGAAGGCTTATGGGCCTAGCGCAATTGCCACTCACGCTCACTCTTGCCGAACGCCTGGTACTCATGGAAACATCTCAAAAAATATTACTTAGTTAAATCTATCTACTAATGCAAAACCGTACATGTAACGCTAAAAGTACCAACCATGAAGAATGATTTTTCCAAAATAGATCGTATCTACTGGGTATTTACCCAACTCTGCAACGACCAGTGCATCCACTGCTACAACAACAGCGGCCCTAAGGGAAAGCGCATGTCCGAAGCCGATTGCATGGCCATAATTGAGAACCTTCCGGCAGGCATGGAGCGTATAACGCTTAGCGGTGGCGAACCATTAGCCGAAAAGCAGCTGCTTTATAAGATCCTGGACAGGCTGAAAGAAAAATATGGCAATAAACTATATGTAGCACTTCAATTTAATGGCGACTTATTAACGGCAGACATTCTGGAAACCTTAAAAGCAAAGGGAGTTGACCGTTTTTCTATTGCCAGCATTGACCGATACCATAAAAAACAAGGTGAACGCAAAGATGCTTTATCGGAATTATTTACCTCCCACGGGATAAAATATATTGAAGGACAGCCGGCTTTAACACAATCTGAATTACAAAATAACTCCAGAAAAGAACTCACTTTTGGCTTTTTTGGTGCAACAGAAGATATGTGGCTCGGTGGAAACTGGGCACGCGGCAGAGCCATGGAGCACGACATCTGGAAAAAAGACGGCACGCATAACTTTTGCTCAATTCCTTCCGGAGCCATCGGTTTTTTAGGGAATGAAGAGGCGGATATAACACAAGAAATTTCCATACAGCTTTGGGCCATAAATCCTTGCTGCCCATGCACGGTAAAAGCCATGGGAGATGCCAGAGTGGATAAAGTGGAGGATGTGCTACAACGCATGTCAAAACATGAAGTGATGCGCAAGCTCAATGAAGGTGATGCTTACGGAATGGGTGAAAGCCTTGGAATCTCCGCAGCCGAAGGACTTAAAAGAGCCAAAGAACTCAATAATGTATGCCTTTGGTGCGATGAGTTTTTCACCAAGCACTACGATATTCAAAAACAGAGGCCAATCATACAATCTGAAAGTGCCAATTAAGAAAGGTTCAAATACTGCCCTCATGGTATTTTCCTTGTCGCCCCAAACGGAGGCAAGCAAGAAGAAAATTATTAGAAATAGACAAAGAGCCAATGAGCTACTATTTGAGCAACTGACTGACGAAACCAGATTGCTTGCAAAAACTATAAAGCTTGATCTCATCTGGATTAACGAGCAGAAGCAGGCCGGCAATTCTTTTGGTGAGAAATATGGAAATGCTTTACAAGCTACTTTTGACTTGGGGTATGATAACATAGTTTCAATAGGCAATGATTGCCCTGATCTATCCAGTCAGTTAATAGAGCAGGCAGTTGAAAAATTATCAGGAAAACAAGTGGTTTGCGGTCCAGCTGCAGATGGCGGAATTTACCTATTAGCATTGAACCGGTCGCAGTTTGATCTAGTCACTTTTAAGCAGCTGCCTTGGAAGAAAAACTACCTGTGTAAATCACTCCGGCAATACTTTGACAAACAGCATAGTGAAATTTATAAACTACCGATACTTAATGATCTGGATTCGATCAATTCGTTACAGCGCTTTGCTGCCAAAAATCCATTTAGCGCTTTAGCGCAATTCTATCAAAGGCTGTTTGCCAACGATACTAAAATTACTAAACCTTTTCTAAGGATTTTGGTGAGCGATATTTTCGCTCCTCTGCATTATTTAAGAGGCCCACCTTGCCCGAATAGTTCTTCATAAAATGATTAAATAATTGCGTCCGCCACAATGGAAAAACCTGACGCTTCAATCCATTAAATTACTTAAAATGAGAATATTTTTATTAGCAATACTACAGCTATTGCTACTAAGTGCCTATGCACAAGAACGTACCATAAGTGGTAAAATCACTGATGCAAAAACTAGTGAGGCCTTGCCTGGCGTAAACATACAGCTAAAAGGCACCGCCTCCAGAGGAACTACAACCAACAATGAAGGCGAGTTCAAACTCAACATTAATTCAAATGAGGTAACGCTAATTATCTCCTTTATTGGAATGGAAACAAAAGAGGTGGCAGTAGGCACCCGGTCCGTTATTGACATTCAGCTACAACCAAAGCTCGACCAACTCAATGAAGTAGTGGTAACCGCCCTGGGGATTGAGCGGGAGAAGCAATCACTGGCAGCCTCAATTACCAAACTGGACAGCAAGCAACTAACGGAGGTGCCCATGACCAACTTAGTGAACAGCCTGGCCGGTCAGGTAGCAGGGGTACAAATAACCAATGGCTCTTCCGGTGTTGGTTCATCCTCTCGAATAATTATAAGAGGGGAAAATTCATTGGGTGGTACCAACCAGCCCCTTTTTGTGGTGGATGGCGTGCCTATTAGTAATGAACAAATTACAAGTGATTTAGTGAACAACGGTTCATTTCAAGAAGTAGATTACGGTAATGGCGGAGCAGACATTGACCCTGAAAATATAGCCTCAATCTCCATTTTAAAAGGAGCGGGTTCTGCAGCTTTATATGGTTCAAGAGCTGCTAACGGAGTTGTACTTATTACCACCAAACGAGGAAAAAGACAACCAGGCCTAGGGGTAACCACCAGCAGCCTCCTTACTTTTGAAACTTTACTCACTAGCCCGGACTACCAAAACGAATATGGAGCAGGAGGAAATGAGCAGTTTTCATTTGTGGATGGTGCCGGTGGAGGCCTGAACGATGGTGGTGCCGGCATTGCCAGCTTTGGCCCTAGGCTAGATCAGGGAACATTGATTCAACAATTCGACAGCCCCTCTACAGATATTTTTGGTAATCCGGTGCGCGCGGGCGATGTGCTGGCGCGAACAAGAGCCGATGGTACTTTAACCAATATTACCGCTACCCCATGGATTTCCCGGCCTGATAATGTGCGAAACTTTTTTGAAACAGGAATTACCTCTCAGCATAATGTAGCTGTAAATTCTACCGGAGACAATGGAAGTATAAGATTAGCGTATAGCAACTTTCGCAACGAGGGTGTAACCCCAAATACAGACCTCAATCGTGATGGACTAGCTATCAGCCTTGACCAGCAACTAACAAGTAAACTGAGTGTAAACTCGTACATCAACTACATTAACGTAAGAAGCCGAAACAGACCAAACTTAGGCTACGGTTATGAAAATGTGAATTACGGCTTTAATTGGACACCACGTCAAGTAGATATTGCCCGGCTCAAGGATTACTGGCAGGAAGGCCAAGTGGGCAGACAGCATTTTGATTACAATTATGTATGGATCACCAATCCGTACCTTACACTTTTCGAGAATACGAATAGTTTCAATAAAAACCGTGTTTTAGGCAATATATCAGCCAATTATAGCTTAAATCAAAATCTGCAGATAAGCCTAAGAACGGGGCTCGATACCTATAATGACAACAGAGCATTTCGAAGAGCACTAAGTACCAATAGAAACCCTTTGGGTGGCTACCGGGAAGATGTGGTTACCTTCTACGAACAAAATACGGATGTCCTGCTTACCTATAAAAACAGCTTTAACAGTGATTTTAAATATTCTGTTTCTGCCGGAGCCAACAGATTTGATCAACGTACCTCCTACAAGTACACAGCAGCCTCAGGATTGATTTTGCCCAACATCTACAGTTTTGCAAATTCTAATGATGTGATTGGCGATAACCAGACCTTCGAAAAAAGAATTAATAGTGTATACGGAACAGGAACACTAGACTATAGAAGTGCCATTTATCTGGATATTTCTCTACGAAACGATTGGAGCAGCACATTACCATTGGAGCAAAACTCCTTTGCCTATTATTCTGCAGGTTTAAGCTATGTACTATCCAACAGCTTGGATTTACCGGATAACATCTCCTTTTTTAAGGTTAGGTTAAGTGCGGCAAGCGCAGGTAACGACACCGATCCATACCAACTTAGGAACACATTTCTTTTTAACCAAAACTATGGCAGCAGTTTAAAGGTAACCAATCAGAGTTCGCTTAAAAATGCTAATTTAAAACCTGAAAGGCTAAATTCTTATGAAGCCGGAACTGAGATTTCCTTCTTCAATAATCGGTTGAACGCTGATTTTACTGTTTATCAGAATACCAGTGTAGATCAAATTATCAGCAGACCAATTTCTGCCACTACAGGCTTTAGCGCTAAATTGGAAAATGGGGGGCAGGTGCAAACGCGAGGTATTGAAGTATTAATTGGTGGTGCGATATTAAAAACTACCGATTTTACGTGGAGTGCATCGGTTAATTTTTCGTCTTTTAGAAGCAAAGTCGTAGAATTGCCCGAGGGCGTAGATCAATTTGTTACCGGAACCGCGGATGTTTTTGGCGGTAGTGGTGGCAGTAACTCCGTTTTTTACATAGCCAAAGAAGGTGGCCGTGTGGGTGATATGTATGGTTCAGGCTTTGTGGAAGTTGATGGCAGAACCTTGTACGATGCCAACGGGTTGCCAGTTCTTGATCCCACATTGAGGTTGCTGGGCAATTACAACCCTGACTTCTCCCTTGGTTTAACTAATAGTTTTTCTTACAAAAATGTGAGCGCAAGCGTCCTGTTCGATTGGCGGCAAGGTGGAGTATTTGTTTCACGAACCAAGGCGCTTGGCCATACTTCAGGTGTACTGAAGGAAACCCTAGTTGGCCGGCAAGAGGGCATAGTGGGTGACGGGTTAGTGAATGTAGGGACGGCTGAAACACCACAATATGTGGAAAATACCACCAACATCCCTGCTAGCACTTATTATAACCGCTTCTTCGCCAGAGGAAACGAGGCAAGTGCTTTGTATGATGCCTCTTATCTGAAGTTACGACAGCTTAGCCTTTACTACAACCTAAATAAAGCTATTTGTGAACGCATTGGTTTTCAGAATGTTAAAATAGGTTTTGTGGGCAGTAATTTGTTGCTATTTACTGAAAACCCACATGTGGACCCTGAATTAAATGCCTCGCAGGGTACAAATATAGTGTATGGGGTGGATGATATGTCTTATCCCTCAACACGAAGTTTCGGCTTCAGCATAAAAACCCAATTTTAAAAACGCAAGAAATGAAAAATACTAAAAAATACTTTCTGTTATTAACGGCAATGATGGTATTTACCTTCTCCTGCACAGATGACTTCGAAGAGATCAATAAAAACAAAAATTCTTCGGAAACAGTAGAGCCGGAGTTTCTGCTAACCAACGTAATTACCGAACTGATACAGCGGAATACCTATACGCAAGGTTTTGATCAATCAAACTACTTCGCACATTTTGCTGCAGCCATCGACTTTGGCGATTTCGACAGATATATCATCGGTTCTAACGGTACCTACTGGAACAACCTTTTTAGCAACCTTCAGGATATCAAATCGATGAAAGAAGCTGAAGCGTCTAATGAAGCGTACATAGCCGTTGGCGATATACTGAGGGCTTTCATCTCCTCTCAACTTACCGATATGTGGAATGATGTGCCATACAGCGAAGCTATTTCTTTAGAGGAGGGAATTGTAACGCCCAAATACGATACGCAGGAAAGTATTTACACCGATCCTGAAACAGGTATTCTTGCTGTTCTGAAGGCTGCGGCTACCACATTGGAAAGTACCGATGCTCCTATTCGGGGTGACGTAATGTTTGGAAACGACCTATCAAAATGGGTAAAATTTGCCAATTCATTGCGATTAAGATACCTTTTGAGGATAAGCAAGCGCCTTACAGATTTTTCAGAATTGGAGCAACTGGCTAATAGCGGAAAGCTTATGCAAGCTAATTCCGATAATGCCGTTTTGCCTTTTCTGTCCACCGCTCCTAACCAATTTCCGTTCTTTCTGGCCTCGTCAGGCGCTAACGATGAGCATGTAATGACTTTCACCGTAGATTCAGTGCTAACACTTTTGGATGATCCAAGAATTGGTGTGTATTACAAGCCTACCCAACGAAGCATCGGCACAGATTCAGTAGAGTACAGAGGAGTAAGAAATGGACAGAGTAGAGAAACCATTGCACAGGATACAACGCTCTCTATCCCCAAGCTTTCTCTTTTCGGTTCAATCTTCAGAGATGTTCCCGATGGTGTGGATGCACAGTTTATGCAATATGCCGAGGTACAATTTGCCTTAGCCGAAGCCGCAGAACGAGGTTACATCAGCGGAAATGCACAGACTTATTATGAAAATGGTATTGCTGCGAGCTTCGAGTATTATGGCGTTACCGTGCCGGCAGATTACTTCACAAGAACGGCCGTTGCCCTAGATGGATCGGATAATATCACCAAAATAATGACTCAGAAATGGTTGAGTTTAATTAACATAGGCCACGAGGCTTGGTTCAACATCAGAAGAACCGGCATACCGACAATAGTAGCAGGACCCGATGCTGTGAACGATGGTAGATATCCGGTACGTTACTTCTACCCGGAATCGGAGCAGGCCACTAATGCAGCTAATTATGAGGAAGCAGCTGCAAGAATTGGAGGCGATAACATCAACAGCAAAGGCTGGTGGGAAAAAGATTGATTGTTTTGTTTGATATGTTTTATCACCCGTCAGGTTTCAAAAATCTGACAGGTGATAGCTTTTAAAAATTTAAAATTTATGAGTATCTTCGACTATGAAACACATAACCCCAACGCTCTTCAGAAAAAATATTAAGAAGTATTTTGATAGCGCCTCTAAATCCAAGCATCCGATTGTTGTTTCCCGAAAAAAGGAAAATGATGCATTGGTGATTTTGTCTTATGCAGCGTACAATAGTTTAGTAGAAACAGCTCATCTACTTTCTACAGAAGCAAATAGAAAAGAAATAAGAAAATCAATACAGGAGGCTGAATTGATGGAAACCCATCCTTTTGATCTGAAAAAAGGGGTTTTCACAGAATAATTGAAATTTGCATTCAGTAAAACGGCTCGCAAACAGTACGAATTTTGGCAGCAAAAGGATGTTAGCATATTAAAAAAAATTGATCTGCTTCTTGCTTCTATCAACGAATCGCCCTTTGGTGGGCTTGGTAAACCAGAACCTCTTAAACATGAGCTTAAGGGCTACTGGTCTAGAAGAATTACAAAGGAACATCGCCTTGTTTATCGTGTTTCAGGAGAGGAAGGTGAAGATCAGTTGTGTATAATAATTCAATGTAAATTTCATTATTAAAGATAAGTACAGAAAGCCGTTCGCTAAAAACTCAGCTTTTCCTGCAACGACCATCCTGGTTGCAACATCTGTAAGGTTACCAAATCCGAATGGTCTACGTTTATACTTATACCTATGAAAAATTCTCCTAAACTAATTTTTGTTTACAATGCCGATTCCGGTAAGTGGAATGCTTATTTGGATATGGCACATAAAATATTCTCGCCTTCCACCTATCCATGCAGCCTCTGCGCAATCACCTACGGAACATTTTCAATTAAAGAAGAATGGGCAGCGTTTAAAAAAACACTCAACCTGCCGCTCACCTTCTTGCACAAAGATGAATGGGAGCAGCAGTACAATATAGATGAAAAGCTCCCGGCTGTTTTTATAAAGCAAGAGGATAAAATCTCGGTCTGGATAGATGCTGACACCATGAATAAGCTGAGCCTTAGCCAGCTAAAATCGTTAATTATTAAGCAACTTAAAGAATTGGATACTTCACTTGTTTCAGCTTAAGCGTTTTTATGCGGAATCTCTATTGAAATGCGTAGCTGTTCCAAATGAACAGATTCTCCTAGAATTCTTTGGGGAATTCGGAGAATGACGTGGTAAATAATGAAGTGAGTCATTCAATCCATTGGTGTAGCTGTGCGAATTGGCAATTCTAAGAAAATTCCTCGAAAATTAACAACCAAAGCTCGTCATTCTCCGAATTTGGCGTGGGCAGATGCGCGGAGGAAATTCTAGGGGAATCTAATGCAGTAAAGTACTTCAGTCCATAAACAACGGCTGCATAAGCGAGGTCTTTTTGTCGGAATCTCACTAATGTTCGTAGCCATTGTAAACCAACAGATTCTCCTAGAATTCCTTGTGGAATTCGGAGAATGACGTGGTAAATAATGAAGTGAGTCATTCCAGAAATTTTCGTAGTGCCTTGGACTTATCTAAACGATATCGCATCCTAAATAAAAAAAACTTTCAACACATATTAAACTTTTTCATGTTTTAAGCGTCCAATGAACTAAAACACCATCGTTATGCATAAGATAACAACACTTTTTATCGCCTTACTACTGCTTCAATCTTGTAAAGATGGTTCGGAACTGAGCGGTCAAGAAATTCCGCAGCCAACGCTCACTTTGAGTGACTCTCCCATAGATTTGGAAGGGATAGAAGCCTCTTTTGCTCCGGACATCAATTACGACAGCGGAGAGAGAAATGTATTTGACATCTTTCTACCTGCCTCGGAAACACCTACACCATTAGTTATTTACATTCATGGAGGCGGCTTTTTAGGTGGCCAAAAAGAGAATCCTTATGAGGTAATGTGGACCGGCAGCTGGGATTTCCCCGCTGAAATACGAACTTTATTAGCAAATAAGATTGCCTTCGCCACCATTAATTACAGGCTGCTGGCTTTTAAGGGTGACCAAGAAGGTGTATGGAAATCATTAAACGACAGCAAACGATGTCTTCAATATATTAGGTCAATCAGTACGACACTAAACATTGATAAAAACAACATCATACTCGCAGGCAGCTCGGCAGGAGCCGGTACTGCCCAATGGCTGGCATTTTCAGATGACATGGCCAAACCATTAAGCAATGATCCGGTATTGCGTGAATCAACCAGAGTAAAAGCATTAGCGGTAAAGGCTACCCAAGCATCATATGATTTATTACGCTATGAAACAGATATTTTTAAAGAATATAATTTTACGTGGAAACAATATTTTAAAGAAGATCCTGATATGAAACCACGTTTCAAATCTTTCTACGGTATTAATGATTTCGATGAGTTTTATACTGACAGCATCACAACCTATAGAAGCAAAGTGGATATGTTGGCTAAAATGAGTTCTGATGATCCTGAGTTTTGGGCCTCCAATCCGCAGACACCCCTCGTAAAGCCTACGCAATCAAATGTGGCCAATCACCATGCGTATCATGTACGCACACTAAAGTCTTATGCGGACAAGTTGGGTATCCCCAATGTGGCTTACTACGGAGATTATGAAGATGCTAGTGGAGAAACCTTTGTTGACTTTATGATCAGAAAAGCCAATGAATAAACGATGTAAAAATGATGATGCTCGGATAAATTCGAGTAGTTTACGCTATTAAAGTACTACAGTATTTCATTTGCAACTTGCTTAGAAGGACAGACTGACGTCAGGTACGAACAGTCAAAGTAAAGATGCATGTTTATACCCAAGGCATGCTGAAAAACAGTCAATCTTTCGAAAAGCACACTTACTCTTAGGACTAAGTCATTTTCTACTGCTGGAGTTTTTTAAGTTGGTGCATGCTTTTTTACGATAAAAGCTAGTATTATATGCACTAAAAAATTTACTATTTTAATTTTTTTAGACTTAGTCACAGGCACTTCATCTCAGACAGACGCTGACAGGTACCTCCCGCGCTTTAACCTGACTGAGTCAGGCAGGTTCGAAGTACCTGCCTGGTCGGCTAGGCACGGTAAGAATATTCCTTCATTTTCCCGATTGTATAAGAGCCACCTGAGACTTTTTCAGCAAGCCCTAACTATTGAGGCGTCTTATGCACCAAAATATACTTATCTAAAACTTCTTAGTACCCCTATATCTAGTAAAGCGCTGCGTTTATCGAAAAAACGTAAAGAAAAGATTAATCGAAATTCAAAATTGTTAATTTTAGCTTTTAAAGATTCTAAGCGTGCCTATTATCTTTTAGCAAATGAAACTATCGACCATTTTTTTAACGTATGAATGAACTTGACAGATTACAGAATTTGTTTGACTACCAAATTCTTGATACACCACCCGAAAAAGAACTTGACGACCTGGCGAGAATAGCCTCATTGGCATGTAACACACCCATATCGTTAATCACTTTTATTGATTCCGAAAGACAATGGTTTAAGGCAAAAAACGGACTTACGATTAACGAAACAAATAGAAAAGATTCGTTCTGCCAGCATGCGCTAAATACTCCTGAAGAAATTTTAATAGTAGGCGACTCCTTTAAAGATGATAGGTTTAAGGATAGCGCTTTGGTCAAGGGTGATCCTAATATAAGGTTTTATGCTGGGGCACCTTTGGTTACTCCGGAAGGCCATGTTTTAGGAACTCTTTGCGTTATTGATAACAAGCCCAGAAAAATAACCAAACAACAGATTGAAATTTTGAGAATATTATCTGCAAAGGCTATAAATTATCTCAACACAAGGAAACTGCTGCTGGAACAAAAGAAAAACATTGAAACCAATATTGATAATATTAAAAAATTAACAGATTTAGCACCTTGCGTTATCTATCAGTTCAGAATGACCGAACAGGGTGAAATGGATTGGGAATTTGTTAGCAAAGGAATTTCTGAACTTCACCCGGACTTAAGTCCAGAAATACTTAGAAAAAATCCGGAATTGGCATTTAATCATATACACCCCGAGGATTTGCCTACCCTTACTAAGAGTATCAAAAATTCTTTCGATAATCTTACCGATTGGGTCATAGAATATCGAGTGGTTCATGAGCACTATACAAGCTGGCATTTAGGGAAAGCCAAACCTGAAAAGATGGAAAATAACGATGTGGTTTGGTACGGTACTTTTCAGGATATAACGCCCCAAAAGGAGTACGAAGAGGCGATGGAACAGGTTGCTTTTGATATATCGCATGTACTTCGAAGACCTGTTGCCAGCTTGGTCGGTCTGTCTGATTTAATTGCATCTGCCGATGCTAATGACGAAGATTTTAAAGAGTACAGTAAATATATACAATTGGTATCTCAAGAACTTGATACATTTAGCCGCAAACTTGATGTTTACTATAGCCTTAAAAGGGATAAAATTGAACGATCAAAATTAAGCTATAGTCTGAGCAATTAATTGGTATTATAAGTTTAATTGATCAATTTTACTAGACGCTGAAATCGGCCTCGAGGCAAACTTATAAAACGTCATTTGCCAAGTTAGCCAATTCAGACCGCTCCCCTTTTTCGAGTGTAATGTGCGCATATAATTCGTGCCCTTTCACTTTGTCAATCAAATAAGAGAGTCCGTTCGATTGCGAATCCAAATAAGGCGTATCAATCTGGTTTACATCACCTGTAAAAATAATTTTAGTATTTTCTCCGGCTCTGGTAATAATGGTTTTTACCTCATGCGGGGTTAAATTTTGCGCCTCATCAACTATGAAATAAATGTTGGACAGACTCCTGCCTCTTATGTACGCCAAAGGCTGAATCATCAACTTCTCCTTATTAACCATATCCGTTATGTTAAGAAATTCGCGCTCATGCTCTTGAAACTGATGTTGAATGAACTTCAGGTTATCCCACAAGGGTTCCATGTAAGGATTTAACTTGCTTTTAATATCGCCTGGCAAAAAGCCAATGTCTTTGTTGGAAAGTGGCACAATTGGCCTGGCTAAATAAATCTGTTTGAATTCTTTGCGCTGTTCCAGCGCTGAAGCCAAGGCTAATAAGGTTTTACCCGTTCCGGCAACACCTTGTATAGTAATTAACTTTATATCGGGGTTAAGCAAAGCATGGATGGCAAAAGCCTGTTCCGCATTTTTTGGTTTCACACCATATACAGGCTTCTTTTCCACTTTATCCACCTGCTTGGTTATGGCATTATAGAAACCCAAAGCTGAGTTTTTATCACTTTTAATGATGTAAAAAGTGTTGTTCACAGGTTTTTGCTTGCCGAGTACTTTTTTGGCGCTGCAATGGTAGTTGTCGTAAAGCTCATCAACCGTTTCGGCAGTAACGTTTTCTAGCTGCTTTTTTCCCGAGTGAAGATCCGATACATCTTTTATTTTACCGGTTTGGTAGTCCTCCGCATTCAAGCCACAGCTCTTAGCTTTAAGGCGCAAATTAATATCCTTAGTTACTAAAATAACAGGCCTATCCTTCAGTTCCTTTTGCAGCTGCAGCGCGCTACCCAAAATTTTATGGTCTGGAATATCCTCGAGAAAAATAGCATCCGTATCTATTGGAGAAAGACTTGGCATCAATACTTTCACCTTTCCTTTAGTCTTACCATTTAATGGTATCCAATCGCTAAGCGATTGACCTTTTGCTAACTTATCTATAAATCTAATGAACTCTCGGGCTTCAAAATTTTTGGTGTCATTTCCCTTTTTAAACTGATCTAACTCCTCCAAAACTGTTATGGGGATGGCTACATCGTGTTCGGCAAAATTTAAAACGGAATCGTGTGAGAATATTATTACTGAGGTATCAAGAACGAATACCTTTTTTACTTTTTTAGCTGTTGCCATGTACTACTTTTAGGTGGTTTTGATTATAAAAATCAATTTATAAAATATTTTGATATGTTGTAGAATAGTGAGGATTGATATACTCTTTTTTGTAAAAACTAACGCAGCGGTTACAAAAAAAAATTAAAGAAAAGTAGCTACGTGCGCCATCAACTCTTCGAGGTATTGCTGATCTATTTCATTAAAATTATCAAGCACATCGCTATCAACATCCAGCACCAACGCAACCTGGCCATTCTTAAATGCCGGCACAACTATTTCTGATTTTGAAGCTGAGCTACAAGCAATATGGCCGGGAAAGGCATCAACATCAGGAACTATAATACTTTCTCCGTTCGCCCAAACTGTGCCGCAAACACCTTTACCCTTTACAATTCTGGTACAGGCAATTGGTCCTTGAAAAGGACCTAGTACAAGCTGTTCACCCTTCACCAAATAAAAGCCCACCCAAAAAAAGTCAAAGGCTTCTTGCAAAGCTGCGCTAATGTTAGCCAAGTTTGCAATAACATCAGACTCACCCGCAGTGAGTGCTTTTATTTGAGGTAGCAGCGATATATAAATTACTTCTTTCGACTCGTTTTTATCCAGTACTAAACTCTCGGACATGTTATGCTATTTTTTTATAGATTGTCAATTGGTCGCTGCCAACAGTATGGTTTGCAACGAGTGTTTTGTTGCTAAGTTCAGGGGCAGCAATCCCTCCCTCAAATGTATTTTGAGCGGTAAAAATCCGGGCTTCATTCCAAAAGCCGCTGTCAATAAACTGCTGCAACGTATGCGTACCGCCCTCCACTAACAACGAGCGTATATTTCTATTGTGTAAACTTGTCTAATAAATTTTCCAAAAAATGAGCACCGGTAATTTTTATATATTCTAAGCCCTTCTGCCTTTCCGATTTCAGCTCGTTATAAATCAAAGTTGTTGTGGAACAATCAAATAATTTGAACGATGAATCTAGCGCGAGTTTATGATCAATAACTACCCTTAGCGGATTTTTACCTGCCCACTCTCGAGTGGTTAAGGAAGGGTTATCATATAAGACCGTATTTTTGCCCACTAAAATGGCATCAAGCTCACTCCGCCATTTGTGAACCAACTGCCGCGACTGCTCATTGCTTATCCACTTTGAGTCGTAGTTTGTCCGCGCCACAAAATTATCTGCAGTTTGTGCCCATTTTAACACCACATAAGGTCTGTGGTGTTGTATGGAATGAAAAAAGATTTCATTAAGCGAAACACACTCCGCTTTTAAAAAGCCAACCACTACCTCTATACCGGCATCTTCTAATTTCTTAATCCCTTTGCTTGCCACAAGCGGGTTAGGATCTGTACAACCTATTACCACTTTTTTTAATCCCTTTTGTATAAGTAAATCGGCACAAGGCGGAGTTTTGCCAACATGGGCACATGGCTCCAATGTAACATAGGCAGTAGCTTCAGATAGCTCATTAGGATTCTCAACCGCATTAATGGCATTAACCTCGGCATGTGGCTCACCCGCTTTTTTGTGCCACCCCTCTCCTATGATTTGGTTTTGCCGCACAATAACACAGCCTACCATGGGGTTCGGGCTGCATGTTGGTCTTCCTAATTTGGCAAGCTCAATAGCACGAAACATAAATTTTTCATCAGCTGAATGCATGACGGCAAAATTAATTAATTTTACTTGTAGTCAATAAACAAACTCGTAAAAGTAAACTTTGAAAACACTAGCAGAAGTGCCGAAAATTTATGCAGAAGCTGGCGCTAAAAATTTGTTTAAAATTGTAATTTTAAGTAATGCGTTCAAAGCAACTTTTTAATAGCATCAGGGTAAAATTAAGCAAAATAGAAAATGCTGCTGAAGCAGAGAGCATTACCTATTTAATATTAGATGATCTATTTACAGTTTCCAGAACTGACTTACTGATTGATAAGTTTATAACCGATTATGCAGCGCATGAATCAACCTTAAATACCTACTTGCAACGGCTATTAAAGAAGGAGCCGGTACAGCATGTAATTGGGCATGTAGAATTTTATGGGCGTAAGTTTCTGGTGAATAAAAACGTGCTGATTCCCAGGCAGGAGACCGAAGAGCTGGTAGACTTGATACTGCAAAGCAATAAACATTTAGAAGATTCTAAAATAGTTGATATAGGAACCGGTTCGGGTATTATCCCGATTACACTCAAAAAAGAAATGCCTAATAATCAAGTAATTGGTATTGATGTAAGTACGGCTGCATTGGCTACAGCAAAACGTAATGCGCTTTTGAATAATGCCGATGTAAATTTTATCGAGTCTGATATACTTTCATCAGAAAGCGCTTACTTACAAGATGCGCAGCTCATTATTAGCAATCCGCCCTATGTTACCCATGCAGAGCGTGCAAGTATGGATGATAAGGTGCTAAATTTTGATCCTGCAATGGCATTATTTGTTCAAGACGAAAAGCCGCTCATTTTTTACGAGATCATTGCCAAAAAAGCAGCAGAATATTTAGTGGAGAGTGGCGTGTTGTACTTCGAAATTAATGAGCGTTTCGGAAATGAGGTGTTACAACTTTTGACCAGATTAAATTTTAAAAACGTAAAACTCATAAAAGACATGCAAGGTAAAGACAGGTTTACCACTGCAGAAAAATAAACTATTTTTATATGAAAAAAACAGCATTTATAACAGGCGCTACCTCAGGCATTGGCAGAGCAACGGCTACGCTATTAGGTAAAAACGGATTTAATATAATTGCTACAGGACGTAGGCAAGAAAGACTGGATGAACTCAAGGCAGCATTAGAGCCACATACTACTATACATACCCTTTGCTTCGATGTAAGCAATCAGCAGGCAACAAGTGAGGCCATCTCTTCACTACCACCGGCATTTGAGCAGATTGATTTACTCATTAACAATGCTGGCAACGCCCATGGACTGGCATCATTTGAAGATGCTAATATGGACGACTGGAATGCCATGATTGATATTAACGTAAAGGGCCTACTCTATGTTAGTCAACCCATTGTAAAACGAATGATTACGCAGCAACACGGGCACATTATTAACATTGGATCTGTGGCCGGCCGAGAAACCTACCCTAATGGCAATGTGTACTGCGCCTCCAAACATGCGGTAGATGCCATTAACAGCTCTATGCGTTTGGACTTGAATAAGCACAACATCAAAGTGTCGCAAGTAGCACCGGGACTGGTAGAAACCGAGTTTTCACTAGTACGCTTTAAAGGAGATGAATCAAGGTCAAAGCAAGTATACAAAAAATTTGAAGCCCTACAGGCTGAAGACATTGCAGATCTAATTCTTTATATGGCCACCAGGCCAGCGCATGTAAACTTAGCTGATGTTTTGATATTTCCCACGGCTCAGGCTGCTTCAACCATTGTTCATAAAGACTAATCGAATTTAATAGCTTTAATTGGTTTCATTCCGGTTACTAAAAAAGTAGGCAGGGTTAAGGCCAATCCAATTAAAATAAATACCGAGAAGTTAATTATCAATATGGCTTTAAAATCCCAGAGAATTGGAACAAAGCTCATATAGTAGTTCTCCGCATCGAGCGGAATTATTTTGAAGTGATACTGCACAAAGGCCAGGCCTAGTGCCAGTGCATTGCCATAAATAATACCCCGCAATGTTAACCTTAAACCACTGTAATAGAATATTTTTCTGATTAAGCCGTTGTCGGCACCTACAGCTTTCAGCAGACCAATCATATTAGTGCGCTCCATAATTAGTATAAAAAGCACCGCGGCCATGTTAAAGCAAGCCACAAAAAGAATGAGTGCCAAAAAAACCCTCACATTTTGATTCAACAAGTCCAGCCACTCGAAATATTGGCTATAACGTTCTTTAGTACTATTCACAAACTGGTCTGTATTTACCTTATCAAAAACTGCTAGTTCAGCCTCCTCATGATTTGCTCCGGGTTTCAAAAAAACCTCATAGCCCCCTACCTGGTCATCGTCCCAATCATTGAGTCGCTGTATCATTTTAATGTCCCCTATAATAATCCGCTCATCAAATTCCTCCAATCCGGTTTGGAATATTCCTGTAACCGTCAATTGCCTGTAACGTGGTGGGTTTTGCACAAAATACATTAGCACTTTGTCACGAAGCCTAATTTGCAAAAGATTGGCTAGCTTCTGGCTAATCACTACCTCTGTTGAATAGGTTTCAGTATCTAATATAGGGAATCTGCCTTTTATCAGGTTTTGATTAAAGCTAAGGGTATCAAAATCGAGCCCTACACCTTTAATAATAACACCTTCTACGGCCTCTTTCGCTTTAAGCAAACCCGCCTTATAAGCAAAAACATGTACGTTTTGTAGGTAATCCAGCTCGTGCCAATTGTGATAAAAGTCGCTATCCGTGGTGGTGGGGGAAGTTTCAAATGAGTTTGTCAAGGTATATTTGGATACTTGCAAGTGGCCGGTAAAACCATAAATTTTATTGGCAATTTCCTGACGGAAGCCACCCAATATTAGGATAGACACAAGCATGACAGCCAAGCCAATAGCCACGCTGCTTACGGCAATTCTATAAATGCTTCCGGAAAACGCTCCACCCTTTGCATTTATGGTTCGTTTGGCTATAAAATCAGGTAAATTCAAGAATAACTGCTATTTTTACTTTATGATACAATTGGCAAATTACAATATCATTAGTAAAGAACTGATGCTTACTGTGCTATTTTTTTTATTAATACATAGCAGCTGCATTTCACAAAAAGTAGAAAATATTATCTTGGCTGCTGAGCAAACGGAAGCTTACTTACCCCTGCTTGAAAACAAAAATGTGGCACTGGTAGTAAACCAGACATCAACCATTGGCACTACACACTTAGTTGATAGTCTTTTAGCATTAGGCGTTACGATTAAAAAAGTATTTGCACCTGAGCATGGCTTTAGAGGAAAGGCCGATGCCGGGGCCATCATTAAAAATGGTATTGACGAAAAAAGTGGCTTACCCATTCTATCTCTTTATGGAAAAAATAAAAAACCTTCAACTGAAATGCTGGCTGATATTGACCTCGTTGTTTTTGACATACAAGATGTAGGCGTCCGGTTTTATACATACATAAGCACCATGCACTATGTGATGGAAGCTTGTGCTGAAAATAATAAAAGCTTTATTGTACTTGATAGGCCAAACCCAAATGGCATGTATGTGGAAGGGCCTGTTTTGGACCTACAGTACCAATCATTTGTGGGGATGCACCAAATACCCCTATTGCACGGTTTAACAGTAGGCGAGCTTGCCCAAATGATTAATAGAGAGGGATGGTTGGAGAATAGTCAGAGCTGCGATTTAACTGTAATTCCTGTCAAAAACTATAATCATCAGATGAAATACAGTCTGCCTATAAAGCCCTCGCCCAACTTGCCGAACGACTTAAGTATTGCACTCTATCCGTCATTGTGTCTTTTTGAAGGAACGGTTATAAGTGTAGGCAGAGGAACGGACAAGCCTTTCCAACAAATAGGACATCCTGCATTGGAAGATCATTATAGGCAGAGTTTTCTGCCGGTTAGTACAGAGGGGGCGAAGTATCCTCCGCTCGAAAATGAGACCTGCTACGGCATTTTCTTCGATAGCAAACCATATCAGGAAGGTTTTAATCTTACTTACCTCATTGACTTCTACAATACATTTCCTGATAAGCCGGCATTTTTCAATACATTTTTTACCAAACTAGCCGGTAATGAGACATTGAGAAAACAAATTGAATCAGGTTTTTCTGAAGAAGATATTAAACTAAGCTGGCAAGCTGATTTAGCAGCATACAAAGCCATGCGAAAGCAATATTTATTGTACAAAGACTAAGTAGCATGCTATTGGTGCGTTTTCCGATAACAATTTTATCGGGTTACTTATTTAATCAAGTAATCAAATGGGAAGATATATCCTGGATTGTTTTGATTACCTCAACCTGCCTAATGTCGGTACCTCGTAGAGGTCAGACATGGTGTTTGCTCAAGGTACCATTAACAAAACGATTCGCTGTATAATCACCAAGCAGGTCTGACGTTTCCAACGTGCCGACCTTATTGCTATAAATAGCAATCTATATCAATTACAATTTTACTAATAATAGGAAGATGGCAACTCAAAATTTCGTATCCACGGCTTGCTCAACCTGCCTAATGTCGGTACCTCGTAGAGGGCAGACATGGTGTTTGCTCAAGGTACCATTAACAAAACGATTTGCTTAACAATCACAAAGCAGGTCTGACGTTTTCAACGTACCGACCTTATTGCTATAAGTAGCGATCTATATCAATTACAATTTTACTAATAATAGGAAGTTAGCAACTCAAGATTTCGTGGCCACGGCTTGCTCAACCTGCCTAATGTCGGTACCTAGTAGAGGTCAGACATGGTGTTTGCTCAAGGCACCATTAACAAAACGATTTGCTTTACAATCACCAAGCAGGTCTGACGTTTTCAACGTACCGACCTTATTGCTACTCTTAGCAATTCAAACAGGGTAACACTAAGATATTATCCATAAAAAAAGGCGTTTATGTTATACATAAACGCCTTCAATATCAATCTAAAGCTATTCTAATTGAGCGTAAATCTGATAGGAATTACACGCTGCGAACGTACCGCTCTACCTCTTTGCTTTCCGGGGTTCCATTGTGGTGCTGATTTTACAACCCTAACCGCTTCTTCATCAGTACCTCCACCAATACCCTTAACGGCTTTTACATCTGTTAAAGAGCCATCTTTCTCTATTACGAACTGCACATAAACTACACCCTCAATGCCCATTCTGGAAGCTTGTCTGGGATACTCCAGGTTCTTCTGCACAAAATCGTAAAAGGCCTGAATACCTCCTTTAGGCTCTGCTTGTTGCTCAACAATGGTAAAAATCTGATCAACTTCTTCTTCACCCGGATCATCGTCAAAAATGATATTTGCTATCTCAGTATCTTCAGACATGTCCAAATCAAGGTCAATATCAATTTCCTCTTCTATCTCTTCCTCATCAGGAATCTCCACTATTTCAGGAAGCTGCACCTTTGGCGGTGGTGGTGGCGGCTGCTCCGTTGGCGGAATCTCCATTATTTCCTCCATGTTATCTTCCACCTGACCTAAGTCCATTGCAGGTCCATCATCATAACTCTTGTACTCAAAAGCAGCAAAAGTTAAGCCCAATGAAATAACCAACCCGATATTTAAAAATAAGGTTGATTGTTTATTTACATCCGCTTTCGGATTTTTCTTTAGTTCCATAAATCACAATGTTTATATTAGTAAAACTATCACATCTGGAAATAAATTCCAATTCAAATGTAACTTAACTATACTAATTTGTTAAACTTTATATATCAAATAAAAAATCCCCATCCCTGATAAGGCTCCTACTGTGTTGGCCGTCATATCCCAAATCTCGAGACCTCGGCCAGGAATAAAAGCCTGACAAAGCTCAATAATTAACCCAATGCTAAGGCTGATTATAATAGATGCCTTTACCGCATGAAAACGATAGAAAAGATAAGTATATTGTTTGGAAAAGCCTATAATGAGTAAAAAACTTAAGATAGCAAACACCCCAAAATGAGCCGCCTTATCAAAACTAAGTAACTCCCAAAGGTCGGTTAATGGCATAGACTTACCGGGCGTTAGACCCAATAAAATAATGATGATTAACCAAATTATTGCAAACAGGTTGTACCTGAGAAACATTACTCTCCGATAAGCTCTTTATAAGCATCTGCTGAAAGCAGTGCGTCAAAAGCAGACATATCCTCAGTTTTAATTTTTATCATCCAGCCTTTTTCGTAGGGGTCATTATTAACTACCTCAGGCTCACTCTCCAACGCCTCATTAAGTTCAATCACAGTGCCACTTACCGGCATAAATAGGTCCGATACAGTTTTAACCGCCTCCACAGTACCAAAAACCTCACCCTCTTCAATGGTCTCATCAACAGTTTCTACCTCCACGTATACAATATCACCCAACTCACGTTGCGCAAAATCTGTAATACCAACAACGAGGATATCTCCGTCCTGTTTAATCCACTCGTGGTCTTTTGTATATTTTAAATCGCCAGGAATATTCATAACTACCTATTAATAATTTATAATTGATTAAAGTTTCCTGCTAGCAGGTTGCCAAAAATACATTGCTTTTTTGATAAGGAAAAATATTATTGCAACCCAAAACGTATTTGCACCCCAAATGCTGTATTTGTGGTAGGGAAAGAGTTGGTTAATTTGGGCTCGTTAAAATTTCTTTGGAAGTACAGATTGATATTAAGCTGTTCATTTACTGTATAGTTCACCGTAGGACGCAGCTGAAAATTGAGGTTTCCATCTACCGTATCGCTCTGCCCATCGCCAATAGATCTTTGAATGGTTTCTGTATTTCTTAACGTTACACTAAGCTGCATGGTCAGGTCATTTTTTAGCGAAACTACCCTGCCTTTTACCTTAAATGGGAGTTTGAAGCTAGGATCGGTAAAGCCCACGTCCAATACAAAATCATTGCTGCGCTGGTCGGTTAGTTGGGAAGTAGAGGTACTCAATGCTAAATTTCTTTCTTTCCTGTACTCCACCTTAGCCGTGAGTCTGCCTTTTGTTCTTAAGTTAACGCCAATAAGTGGTGAGAATTTTTCTGATATCAGCACTTGCCCAATGTTGTAAATAGGTAAGTAATTGCCACTATCCGATGACTCAAAAGGTAGCGGGTAATCACTAATATTGTTATTGAGATTAATTAATCCCTGATCATCGTAGGTGGTGTTGTTTACGTAATTATTTATGTTGAAGGTAGATACGTAAGCATGGCTTAAGGTTACCGAAGGAAAAATCTTTTTAATGGCTTTCACATTACTCAAACCTTTATAATCAACTCGCCAATTGGGCAGCGGTATTTGAGGGAACGGGTTCAAATCCACATCGCCTGCACTCTTACCCCGATAGGCCGCAAGAAAGGCCGGTATGAGAACATCTTGCTGGTTTAACAAGTATTCCGCTCCCTGCTCATCGTTGGTATTAAACTGCTCCAATCTCTGTTGTATTATCTCCCTATTTTCCCTGAATTGCTCAAAAAGTGGGGCATCCTTTTCAGTACTTTTTATAAAGGCCGTATTTATAAGGCTGTAGCTCAACACGTAATTTCCACTTCTTGAAGGGGTCAGGTTTCGGAACTCTCCGGTATCCTCATCAAATCTAAAATTCTCCTGATAGTTATCATTCACTACTCTGTTGAAATCCAGCTGTACGTTTAAGTCTTTAGCCGGCTCTAGTATGGCTTTTAGGTTGATGGTTTCTACGGTAGATTGACTAAAAAAAGCATTCTGTGATTCCGATTTCGTGAGCCAGTCATTACCGGCAGCCCTATCTCTAATGTTGGCATTCTGATCGCCAAAGACAAATGGCAGTCCGGGTGCGTTAAAGGAGGAATCCAAACCAAACAGAAAAGGCCTGTAACGGTAACCCGGCAGCAGCGTTCCTCCCCTTACCGAGTAAGAGCCGGTCACATTTTTCAGCGACATGAGCAATTTGAGAAAGCCTTTTGCCAGCTGCCCACCCGGATTTTGGAAGGTGGTATCCTGCTCACCGGCTCTTAGCCGTGGCGGGTTGTTTATCTGATTCAATACCTTCACCTTATTGTACAGCTTATTCATGTTAAGCCCTGTATTAACCCCATATTCTGCGCTATTTTGTATCACATGCCCAAGGCTATCTATCTGGCCTAATGAGCCGGAGGTCCAATTGAAATCAACTTTATAACGCAGGTCGGTCGTTATCCAATCAGTAAATGGTATTTTACTAAAAGGGACAGAAAAGCCTGTAACCACGCTCTGATCAAAGGATTTCATTCGTCCCAAATTACTCAAATTGTTCAAAATTGAATCATTTTCGACCGCTGTATTAATTTCCCCGGCAGGCTCATCAATAATGGCAAATGCCCTGGCAGAATAATTCAAGTTTAGGTTTTGAGTAAGATTCCAGTTTAGGTTATAAGCGCGCACCATGGTAAAGCTTTTCTCAAACTGCGGTTCAATACCTGCGGTTGTTAATTGATCGTTGCGAAATTGTGTTTTTACAAAGCTTCTGTCCAAATCTACCCTGAAACCAAAACTAGCCGGCACCGGGTTAAAGTTGGCATCTTTAATAATCTTGAAATAAGGAGATGTTAATTTTTCAGATGTTTCGAAAGGGGCAATACTTCCGTTAGGGAAGGTGTAATTATACCCTATAGCACCCTTATAATTCCTATTCTCAAATGAGGCTGTCTGCAGATTACTTCGCAGCATTTCACTATAAGCATAGGTAAAGTCAAAGTTTGAAATAGCTATAGGTAAGGCAAGTTTCTCGGTTTGCTTGCGCTCTTTCCTTACATTAGTGAAGTTGATGCTGCGCCTGCTTTCTTGCTCAATAACAATCTGTCTGTAATTTTCTCGCTCTTCAGGATCTTCAATACCTTGAAGTGCAGCTGTTAGCGGTATGTCCGGGTCGGTAGGATCGAAGAATGGTACCGCAGTAAAAGTCTGATAACCTAAATACATGGGTATTTTTATGCCACTCTCCTCTTTGAAAAATTTACCCAAACTAAAATTAGCCGAGACATCAAAGCCGGTTGATCGCTCACGCGTGCGCTCGGAAATATTCTGCTCAATGCCTCCAAACCCGACAGAAGTATAACGCGTGCTTGTGGTAATATTGGCAAAATCAGCCAGTTGCGTGTTTAAGGTGGCGTTGGCAGCCCAGCCCGAGGTTTGGTCAAAATCAGTAACGCGCATTTCATTAGCCCACATACAAATGTTTTTAGGCACTGAACCTCCTCCACGTGGATTCCGCAGGCCAATCATTATGGTTTGGAGCGAGCTCATATCCGGTCGACCTCTTACAGTTAGCGTGTACTTACCAAATTGTTCTGAATAAGGCAATAGCACATTATTGGTTCCCAACGTGCGATTTCTTCTGGATTTTAGCTGATACAGCTGATCAAAGGCCACGCTTATCTCATTTTCTTCAGGCCAAATAACGGTAGGATCTATCGATTGGTAAGGAGTAATTTTCAGTGGTAGCTCTATTTCGTAATAATTATCGTCAAAATCAGTTCCCATTCTTACAAAAGCCACCACTTCATCGTCCGTGGCATTTGGACTTTGGGCATGTAAAAACATTTTGAGCCTACCGTAATTCACTAAATCTAAGTTCACATTTTTGAAGGCTGCCACCGCCTCGTCATCCTCAAAGTCATCTACACAGAGCTGTATTGATTGCTCATTTTGCCTTACCTGATTGGCAGCGGCAGATATATCCTGATCGCGCTGTATGCCCGGTGGAAGTACATAAGGCACTTTGCCCTCGCCACTTTCAGAGTTAGCTTCTATGCTCACAACCGAAACTGTTAGGTTGGCATCCTTATTTTCCGGTGTTTCAGAGATGCCACCCCGTGCCAAAGAGCCTTGATATTCGCGCCATTGTGAGCCTACCAACCGAAAGTCGGCCATGCGGAGCACAGCCGGCTGTTGGAAATCAGTTAAGACAGTTCGTATGTAACGGATAGATTTATATCCATTAATACCTCCAAATGAGGCGGTAGGTTCTCTGATGGGTATTCTGAAAAGATACCATTTCACTCCTTCTTCCGCTGCAGTTGCTTCATCAACAATAAGCGGATTATTAGCCACGCTTAATGCATCCTTTGTTAAATTCAACTCATATTCGTAGTACTCCTCCAGCACGGCAACTGTCCTGTCATTGTTCAAATCCTCACTATCAGGCAATCTTGATCCAGATGGATTAAAAGTCTGGTTGATTTGAGCAATTGGCGTATTTCCTTCATAATTATTGAAATTTTTATACCGCTCTAATATGGTAGCCTGCCGCGCATCAAAAGCATCACTCAAAAAGTACTGGAAATTATCGGCTGATGGATCGCTGAGTATGGTCTCCTTGGCCTGTGCAGAAATAGCCGCATTGCTATTAATTCCACTCACAAAATCCTGAAAGAAGGCCGCCTCCAAATCGTTTCTTACCCCATCCAAACCCACATCTTGATTGGCCCTGGCACCGGGCTCATTTGAAAATGCTTCATTTATAGGTGCATCGGTAGATACACGAGCATACTCCGTATTGGCTATATCTACTTCATCCTCATAAACCTCTGGAAGTCCGTTTTCGTATGACAGTTGATTATCGGGCAACACATCCTCGGAAACACTACCCAGATGGAAAATAAGCTTACCTCCGGTAGTATTTGTGGCCGGAGCTTGCGAACCATCATCAATTATCCCTCGGGGGGTTTCAATAAAAGGATCTAACAGCCAAAATTCAATGTACTCGATATTACTTTTGTCAAAATCTACCTCCGAAGTGATAGCGCGCGTAACACCTGCCCAACTATCACGCGGGTTCTTCAGCTTTCCATCAGTGGTTAAGTCGGTGGTATAATTATACATGCCTCTTTCTTCCGGATAGTAAGCCATGTCAAATGTTGGTGTACTGAATATCCCTATGTTTCGGTCTCTATTTTTGAAAATTTCATCACCGGGAATAAACCTGGAGTAGTGATTTTCCAGCGAGGCCTCCGTTAATTCAGGCACGTTAGGCCCATTATTCTGATAAATTATCTGCTCAATTTGGTACCATGCCAGCTTGGCTCTTTTGAGGTTAGCAGCATATTGCCCCGTTCCTTTATAGCGGTTATCGTTGGTTTCGGGTACTGCGGCAATGTTCCAGCTCATTACATCAGAGCCTAAATTATTGAGCGTTACCGACTGTTCAAAATCATCTATATAGGAAGCTCCTTCGCCATTAACCTGATTGGAGGTGCCGGGAATCATCTGTGCAAATTCTCCTCTAAAAGTAACCGATGAAGGTGCTTTTGTATCAATAAAAGGAATAAAGTCAACCGCTTTTGTCAAAAAAGGCACTTCGCTACTATAATTTACATCCAGGCCCCACTTGGTATTGTTGGTAGGTTCCGAGCCAATGGAATACCTTGAAACACCCAATGGACGCTGCGTATGCCTTAGCACGGTAGCGCCAAAGTTAATTTTATCACTAATAATATAATCAAAACGAGTACCAATGAGCGTTTTCGATTGAAAATTGAAGAGGTCTTCTCGCTCAAAGCTGATGGTAATATCTCTTCCTGAATTGAGAATACCCTGATTTAATATGGTTACCCTACCTAAATTAGGGTCTACGCGGTAATCAATATTTGGCGTGAGCTGTGTGCCGCCTGAGCTTACCACTACCGATTCGGGTGATATGTTAATGCCGGGCAAGGCTATTTCAGTAGAGGAACCACTGGCGTACTGCCCTTTTATAAAAAATTTATCTTTAGAGGTAAGCTGCTGCGCATCGTTTTTGGTAGATTCGTATAAGGTATTAAAGACATACTTTCCTCTGAACGATTCCTCTTCCGGTAAAAATAGCTCGCTCAAATTTGTGCCAAAAGGCTCTAAAACCGGAAAGATGATGCGACCATTATTCTCATCAATGGTGGCTTCCGGAATGTAATCGAAGTTACCATCCGGCTGCGGGTCATTGTTTTGATTTAAGCTATCTAAGTTAAATAATCTCAACAAGGGAACATCTCTTAAGGAGCTTTCGTGCAGGCTGGGGTTATCCTGTCCGGTTCTGTCATCACGGTAAATTATTCTGAGCTGGAAACCCTCTTGGGTTATTTGGTTGCCCGGCAGATTGTAAATGTTTTTCATCATTAAATCCCAGGTAGGCACGTCAATATTTACCTTTGAAGGCCGTAGTAGTTTTAAAATAGCCACTTGGTCGTCCGGCCGTACCCCGTAAGTCTCCGACAATTCACCCACTACATGGCGCTCGCCATTAAATGAAAATTCATATGAAACGGCCAGCATTTCATCATTCTGCAGCTGCCTCTGTAAACTTATATATCCTAAACGCTGGTTAAATGTGAATTCCGTAGTTTCCAATTTTCTAGAAACGTTTACCGCTTCGTAATCTACCGTTCGGGTGAGCATAGGATTAATGGAAGCAATAGCATTCACAAAAGCATCGTAACCTTTAGGGAAAGCTTGTAAACTTGACCACAAACTGTTGGCCTCATTATCTGTTGGCCTGTTCCCCTGCTGGCCCGCTATTAAAAATTCATCCTTATTAACATTTTCAGGATTGGTTTCTCCTAAATCCATAAACGCTGCAATTCTACGTTGGGTATTGGTGCTCTGCGTTCTGTTGATGATGAAAACTTCCACTCGTGTCACATTAACTCCTGAATTTAATTGAGGCAAGCCTTTTAGCCACCGTTCATAATTATCACGAAAGAAATGGCCTAAAAAAAAGTGTCTGTTTTCATCATAATCCGAGGAGCGCACTTCAAACTCCTGCCGTTGTCCCTCCCCGCCTGATACGGTTATTGTTTCAGCCGTGCCCCGTTGGGTTGAGGCAACACTGGTTACAAATAAATCACCAAATTGTAATTGCGTTTTAATGCCAAACAGGTTTTGCGCACCTGTTATGAGTGAGTTATTAACCGGCATGCTCACATTCCCTATTTCTATTTTCTTGATTATTTCCTCTTCATAGCCGGTGTACTCAACTTTTAAATCGTTTTGAAAGTCGAATGAGTTGTTGTTGGCAAAGTTAGCGGTGACCGCCAGCTTTTCGCCCACTTTACCCACGGCATTCATATTAATTTGTGGCTCAAAATCAAATGTTGCGTAGCGTTGCGCTCTTACAGGCAGATTCGGGTCTTTGTTTCTGGTAAAGCGTCCGCCAAAATCGAGGGTTACAAAGCCATTGGGAATAATTTCTACGAAACTGCCTCCGAACAAACGATCGAATGCCGGGCTGACATATAGCGGTGGTATGAGCGACCTGCCACTTACGGCACTTTCACCATCGAGGCCCAAAGAACGCTCCCTCCAATAGTCACTCAGAATTTTATCGTCTTGATAGCGCGAAAACTCTTCAAAGGACATGGAGCTGGTGGGGCGATAATTGATATCGCCAATTTTTTCATAAATGGTGTAGTTGAGGCCGGTATCTATTTCTACATCCAGGCTGAGCCCGGCAGGATCACCTAACAGCAAAGGACTTCTGCTCAGGGTTGATGAAAAGGGATCGCCATACCTATCCTGTGCCTGAAATGTAGGGCGTTTGGTGGCTTTATAATTTTTTACCGAATCGGCTACAGTGCTATCTTTAGGGACGGTATCCTGTTTTTGGGCTACTTCCTGAAACAAAAATAAATTGTATGCGTTATTTTTCCCGTAGAGCGCTGCGTTACTCAAAAAGAAAAAAACGGTAAATAAAAATAAAAGAAGATTAGTCCTTTTAAACTGCAAATTAACTGGTTGTTTAGGCTGACTTTAGGGCTTGTTTGATCAACTCCTCCAAAGATAAATTTTCGCTTCCCTTTTGCAAAATCTTATCAACTACTTTTTCTGCGGAGTTCTTGGCAAAGCCCAGATTAATTAAAGCAGATAACGCTTCTTTCTTGAGGCTATTGTTTGAGTTACCTGAAGATACTACTGAATCGCCTATTAATTCGTCTTTTTTAAATTTATCCTTCAGCTCTAAAATTACCCGCTGAGCAGTTTTGGCTCCAATGCCTTTTATCGATTGTATCTGCTTTACATTTTCCGCCACAATAGCACGCTTAATTTCGTTAGGATCCATAGCGGAAAGCATGCCTAAAGCGGTAGATGGGCCAATGCCGGAAATACCTATTAAGTCCAAAAAAACAGCCTTTTCAAGCGCTGACTGAAAACCGTATAAAGTGTGCGCATCTTCCTTGATATGAAGATGCGTTAAAACCATTGCAGTTTTTTGCCCTTTAAAGGCATCAAAAGCAGAAAGTGGTATATTCACATGATAACCCAATCCGTTTACATCAATGACTAAATATGTAGCCTCAAGCGTCTGAATTTCTCCTTTTAAGTAGGCTATCATAGGCTAATTTCATTATTCTTTATTTGTGCATCTACCACCGCAATGGAGACCATATTAATAATTTCCCTTACTGAGCTACCTAATTGCAATATGTGAACCGGCTTGTCCATGCCTAATAAAATAGGACCTATGGCTTCCGCATTACCAATTTCCATTAATAGCTTGTAGGCAATATTGCCCGATTCAAGATTTG
This sequence comes from uncultured Cytophagales bacterium, assembly GCA_963832285.1. Classification (GTDB taxonomy): domain Bacteria; phylum Bacteroidota; class Bacteroidia; order Cytophagales; family Cyclobacteriaceae; genus Marivirga. The sequence goes on along the minus strand of CAWHTP010000007.1, from coordinate 67,449 downwards.
GGAAAATAAAAGTATTGGCTCCTTTCTCTGCTAATTCACTAAAAGGATACGTTTCTTGCAATAGTTCTTTATTAACGGCTATGTTAGCTTGAATGTCGCCATCTATAATTAAGCCGGGCCAACGTTCTTTAGCTAATTCGGTAGCTTTGGCTACCTTAATAGGCACCTGCCCTTTACTAGAGCCAAAATTGGAATATGACAACATGGCCATGCGTGGTTCCAGCCCGAAGAACTTGGCTCCGCGCGCTGTTAGACCGATAATGTCCACTAATTGCTCAACACTCGGATTTGTGTTCACTGTTGTATCTGAAAAGATAAAAGTACCTTTGGTAGTAAAAAGAATATACATACCGGCTACTCTTTTACCGGGCTCAGGGCCAATAATTTCCAAAGCCGGCTTTACCGTTTTTGGGTAATCTTTTGTAAGGCCGGAGATCATAGCATCCGCATCGCCTACTTCAACCATCATGCTGCCATAGTAATTTCTATCGCGCATCAATTTCACGGCATCATATTGCGTTACCCCTTTTCTCTTTCTCTTTTCGTAATATAGGCTACCAAATTCTTCACGCCTAATATCTTCAGTAAACGTATCTATAATTTCACAATCTTGAATATCCAGTTGATTCTCTTTAATCAGTTTCTCAATTCTTGCTTTGTTACCTAATAAAATTGGGATGGCTATGCCTTCATCAATAACTGTTTGAGCTGCTTTTAGTATTTTAACATTGTCTGCCTCCGCAAAAACAACACGTTTCGGGTCTTTTTTGGCCTTCGCAAGAATTCTGCTCATCAATTTATGATCAACACCAATTCTTTTTTGAAGGTCCACCTCATATTGGACCCAGTCAGTAATTTTTGTCTTGGCCACACCCGATTCAATGGCAGCTTTAGCCACAGCAGGTGAAATGGTTGTTATTAACCTTGGGTCGAGCGGCTTAGGGATCAGGTATTCTTCGCCAAAAACAATGCGCTGGTCATCGTAAGCTTTATTTACGAGTTCCGGAACAGGCTGTTTCGCTAAATCAGCAATAGCATAAACTGCCGCCATTTTCATTTCCTCGTTTATAGCAGTGGCTCGTACATCTAACGCACCTCTAAATATGTAGGGGAAGCCGAGTACATTATTTACCTGATTAGGATGGTCTGACCTGCCCGTTGCCATAATAATGTCTTTTCTGGCTGCCATGGCCAGGTCATAAGGAATTTCCGGATCGGGATTTGCCAAAGCAAAAACGATAGGCTTATCAGCCATAACTTTTATGTGCTCTTGCCCTATAACATTTCCTGCTGAGAGGCCCAAAAAAACATCGGCACCTTTCATGGCATCTATAATATCATTTATACCTTTACTGGATTTTTGAGCGAAAATTGCTCTATTTTCATCCAGGTCTTTTCTATCTTTTGAAATAAGTCCGGAACGATCGAACATATAAATGTTTGCTTTTTTAAGCCCCAGCGAATGGTACAATTTGGTGCATGAAATAGCAGATGCCCCGGCACCGCTTACCACCAATTTTATCGTCTCAATCTTCTTTCCGGTAATTTCCAACGCGTTGAGCAATGCCGCACTGGATATGATGGCTGTTCCGTGCTGGTCGTCATGCATTACAGGAATGTTCATCTGCTTTTTTAGCTCCTGCTCAACCTCAAAGCACTCAGGTGCTTTGATGTCTTCCAGGTTTATACCTCCAAAAGTAGGCTCAAGAGATTTAATGATTTCTATCAGCTTCTTAGGGTCTCTCTCTTCTATTTCAATATCAAAAACATCAATTCCTGCAAATTTTTTGAATAAAACGCCCTTACCTTCCATTACCGGCTTAGAGGCCTCCGGACCAATATCGCCTAACCCTAACACAGCTGTTCCGTTGGTGATTACGCCCACCAAATTGCCTTTGGCGGTATATTTATAGCTGTTTTCTTTATCTTTTTCAATCTCTTTACAAGGTTCTGCCACTCCGGGAGAATAGGCCAAAGCAAGGTCGTATTGAGAGCTTAATAATTTTGTAGGTACCACTTCAATTTTTCCGGGTACACCCTGCATGTGGTAATTTAATGCATCTATTCTTCTAATCTTTTTAGACATAAGTTCAAATCAAAATTTTAATAGGTTTATACCTGAAGCAGGTATTAGTCATTTATGGCATCCGGTATATCTGCTGTGCCTAATACAGTTTCCAATATTCTTAGTGGCTCGCGTTTGGTTTCACCCGGGTTATCAATATACCCTTCAATATAGTAAGCTTCACCCGTATTTTCATCGGCCAATAAATAACTGATGAAAGAACCTCCTCTACTATTGTTGGAATACTTCCACATACCCCTAGCTTGCAGCGCATAGTTACCATTTAAATTGACAGTATCGATTGATAAGGGTATTTCATTTTGCGTAGTAATATAAATGGAGTCGTTGTCTGCATCTTTGATGTAGCGCTTACCTAAATTATTTCTGATTATTTTTAGGTTAGCCGGGTCAAATATATCTTCGCTGTTATAAGGCATTTTGGCTATCCAGATATTAAACTCTTCTTTGTTATCAAGAGCACGCACCCATAAAAAATCTTTTGATTTGGTGGAGATGTCGTAGCCATAAGGCACCAGCATTTCAATACCCATGGAATCAGATATATAATTCATAATACCTTTGGAAGCGCTTTTCTTTAAATCGGCCAGTAGTCTTTTTTGCTCTTTGGCATTAAAAAAGCCTGAAATTTGTTTTTCATGTTCGTTTAGGCTCGCTAGCAGTTCGTCATCGCTTCTGCCGAACAGGTACAGTACTTCTTGTCCGCTCGCGTAAACATCTTGCTGGTTAAAGGAGAAAAGCTTTGGGTTTTTCTCTATTTGCTGAATGGAATTATCGGTAAAATACTTCTTCATGTAGTTACCTTCCGAAGTTCGGCTATCAGTAGATGCCACAAATAGCAGGTTCTTAGAGGCTTTTAGTACACTATTAAGCTTGCTTGGTGCTACTTTTTTAATATTGTATTTGGGCTCATCTTGCGGAACTCCCTGAATGGGTGCATTGAAAATTGCTCTAATTTTTTCGCCTATGGCGCCTTGCCAATGATCCGGGGTAATTACCAATATAATTTCGCCATTCTCACCTCTGGCCTTTTGCATGTTTATTGATGAAGTCTTCCCGCTATTTTCCTGCTCACCGCAGGATATAAATAGTATTAGCATGGAAAATGCGTAGAACGTATTGAGAAGGAAGTCTTTGGGTGTCATATCAAGGATTTTAATAATTGAGTTGTAATGTCGCTTAGTTCTGCTGCGGTTTAATAGCTCACTCCGCCAGAGGCGAAGCAAATAATTTATTAATTGCCGCGATACTATGTAAATATACTCATTTGGCCATTTATGCCGCACGAAATATGGCTCTAAACTATTTCTTAACAAATTTAAACTTGTGCGGCTAGCTCACTTTGAGTTTCTGGCCGGGTTTTATGGCACTATCATCCAAATTATTAAGTTTTTTTAACTTCTCAACAGTTAATCCTTCAAATTTTCTGGAAATATCCCATAGCGTATCACCGGGTTGTACTTTGTACACTCCGTCCTCAGCTTTATAAGTCTTTGATGTTGCTGTATAAGCTTCAATAGACTTATTCACATCGTCATAGAAGTCATCAGCAACCCAGATACTTATCTTTTGACCTACTCTGATGGTATTAGAGTTTAAGTTGTTCCAGTTTTTTATATCGTTAATTCCTACTTTATAGGTGTTAGCAATCTTCCCCAGCACATCACCGGATTTAACTGTATAATTTAATTTTTGTCTACCATAGGTGCTTCCGGCTTCGTTTCTCGCCAGCATATTCCAATGCTCCCCTCCTTGTTCTGCTGCTGCTAAAACTTGTATCCTTGTTTCAGCCAAAAGCGCTTTGTGCATTTTCGGTATTCGCAAAGGATAGTTTTTACTTTGAGCTGATAACGCTCCTTTTTTCAAACCAGGGTTTAGCATTAGTAAGTTAGGGTAACAAATGCCTGAGTGCTCGGCAAATAACTCTAAATTGAGGAATTGGGATACATGAAGTGTGTCATAGGCAGGTAAATATTCCTTATCGGAAATAAACATATTGTGTTCTTCCATATAATTCATGGCATAGGTGAGTGCTATAAATTGAGGCACGTAAGAGCGGGTTTCTCTAAATAAATGAGGATATATTTCCCAGAAAGATTTTTTATAGCCGCTCCTTCTAATGGCCTTTCTTACGTTACCGGGCCCGGAGTTATAGGCTGCCAATGCCAAATGCCAATTATTATCGAAGTAGTTGTAAAGAAAAGATAGGTAGCGACAGGCAGCGATCGTTGATTTTTCGAAATCCATTTTATCATCGTTGTACCAGTTTTCATAAAGATCGTAATCCAATCGGCCGGTTAACGGCATAAACTGCCATAAACCTACAGCCCCTGCTCTTGATTGTGCCAGCGGGTTGAGGCCCGATTCCACAATGGCCAGATACTTTAACTCATCGGGCAAACCATATTCTGCTAAGTATTTTTCTATAATGGGGAAATACCTTGTCTGGAGTGCTGCTACTCCTTTGGTATATTCCCTATTCCTTATCATAAAATAATTAATGAAGCCGAGCACCTTGCTGTTGTAAGTAAGCGGCACTTCATTTTCAAGCTTATTTAACCTGGCCACAACTGAATCCTCAATTACATCGGGAATGTATTCATAGGCTTCAATAATTTCCTGTTGTGCATTCAAATTTATGCTGAACAGGCATAAGAAGGCAAATATTGCCATATGGTTAAATAAGTTTTTCATTTACGCTTCCGCCTTCATTAAGTAGTTTGAGAATGCATATAACTGCTGTTCTTTAAAAACATCAGCCATCAACTGTATGCCAATTGGCATATTTGCCTTATCAACGCCAGCAGGAATAGATATTGCAGGTATGCCTGTAACGTTAGCCTGCACAGTAAATACATCAGCTAAGTACATTTCGGCCGGATTATCGGTTTGTGAGTTCAATGGAAGCGCGGTTGTTGGCGTTGTTGGCAATATAATAAAATCGTATTTACTTAAAATTTCTCTGGTTTCATCTCTTATAATCCTTCTCACTTTTTGCGCTTTGGTATAATACGCATCAAAATAACTGGCACTTAGCACGAAAGTTCCCAGCATAATTCTACGTTTTACTTCATTACCAAAGCCTTGCGACCTGCTGAGCTTGTACATACTTTCCAAATTATGCGCTTCCGGTGCCCTGTAGCCATGACGTACTCCATCAAATCTCGACAAGTTGGAGCTGGCTTCAGCAGTGGTGAGGATGTAATAGGTGGGCAACAAATAATCCAAATGTGGAAAAGGAACTTCCTCCACTTCATGACCATCTGCTTTTAGAAAAGCTATCTTTTTAAGTAACGCTTCCTTAATTTCAGGCTGCAACGCCTCGTTTTCAATTGTTTCTTTTATATAAGCTACTTTTGCCGTGCCCTCAAACTGCAGTTGCTTGACATAATCAGGAACACTTTCGGAAGAAACAGTGCTATCATAGGTATCTTCTCCGGCTATAACGGAAAGAATTGCAGCATTATCTTCAATATTTTTAGTGAAAATTCCAATACAATCGAAAGAGGAAGCATAGGCGATTAGCCCATAACGGGAAATTCTACTATAAGTAGGCTTAAGACCTACAACACCGCAAAACGCTGCCGGTTGGCGTACGGAGCCGCCTGTATCGGTACCCAAAGCCGCCATGCACAAACCTGCCTGCACCGATACTGCTGAAGCACCTGATGAACCACCCGGTACCTTGCTATTATCTGCCGCGTTAAGCGTTGGCCCATAAGCCGAATTTTCGTTTGTGGAACCCATGGCAAATTCATCACAATTTTGACGGCCAATAATTATGGCGTCCTCGGCCAATAACCGCTCTACTGCTGTGGCCGTAAACTGTGATTCAAAACCATTCAAAATATTACTTCCGGCTGTGGATTGATGGTCTTTATAAACAAGCACATCTTTAATACCTATTACCAAACCAAAAAGCTTACCCAGCGGCTCATGAGTATCCAACTTAGATTGAAGATCTTCTGCCCTTTGGAGTGCCTCTTCCGCATAAACTTCCAAAAACACATTTAAATGCTTTTGAGCTTCGATAGCCGATAAATAATGTGATATCGTAGTTTTTAGGTCAGTCTTTTTCTGCTTCAGGGCATCCTGAAATTTTGCAAGGCTTTGATATTCCTTCAAGGCGAAGTTATTTATCGTCTGACTTTAACTTTTTATCGTTATCCTCAATCTCGTCTTTAATTTCGTTGGTGGCGTCTTTAAACTCTCTTATGCCTTTACCCAACCCTCTTGCTAACTCCGGTATTCTTTTTGCGCCAAAGAATATTAAAATTACCAAAACGATCAGCATAATTTCCCAACCACCTAAACCACCTAAAAATGCAAATACTGTGTTCATTGCTTTAGCTTTAAATTTGTGTAAAGTTAATTAATTAAATCAGTCCTAACCAATTGCTACTGTAAAAAGAGTATGCCCTTTGAAAGTTAATAAAATTGAAATAAGTTCCTGCTACTTTTTAAATATCCAGCTTTCGGGGTTGAGTTTCTGATTGTTTTTCCAAACCTGGAACTGAATTTCCGATGTACCATCTTTGTCGGTGTAGACAGTACCCACAATTTGCTTGGCTGCCAAAACATCACCTTTTTTCACTTTTACATCCTTAAGCTTGGCATAAACCGTAAAGTACTCTCCGTGCTGCACCATTACTACATTATTCATAGATGGTACAAAGGCTACATACTTTACCTCCCCGCTGTAAACTGCTCTTACCTGCTCATTTTCATTGGTTTGTATATCTATACCATCGTTATTTACCGTAATATTTTTGTAAACAGCATGCGGGTGGGTACCAAATTTCTGGGAAATAAAGCCTGCTCCTACAGGCCAATAGAGCTTACTTTTATTTCCCGCAAAGGAATTTGAAAGTTCTTTGGCTTCCGGAGTAAGAGCAAATTTAGTGGATGACTTGCCCGCTGAGCTTTTTTCAATCTCCTTCTTAATTAGTGCCGCTATTACTTTTTCTAAGTTTTCAACAGCTTTTCTTTTGTTGCCAATCTCGCCTTTCACTTCTTTCTCCCTTTGGCTTAGCTGAGCGACCAGCACATTTTGCTCTGCTTTCAACAAATCTAATTCCTTCACTCTAAATATTTGTTCTTGAAGCAGGGTACTTTTCTCTATACGTATTTTTTCAGCTTCAGCCTGCTCGCTTATAAGCAGGTTTTTCATCACCTCAATTTGCTCAGCCTGGTTGCGCCTAACCTGCGCGTAATATTGCATATACTGCATTCTCATTAGCATTTGATAAAATGAAGATGCCGCAAAAACATAAGACAATTTGCTCAAAGACTGACCACTTTTCTGTGCTGCATATAGCATGTTGGCGTATTCCTTTTTCATTTCGCTTACATCTTGCTGCATAGCGCTAACAATACCTCCAATTTCGTTTATCTTGCCATTTAACAGGTTAATTTCTTCAGAAATAGATCCGGTGAGCGATTGCTGCACCTCAATTTTGAAGTTAAGTGCATTTAATTGGCCAATAGTAGCCTTCTTTTTGGAAGTAGTCTGGTTGAGTATTTTTTCGGCCTCCTCAATCTGTTGCAGATTTTCTTTCTTCTCTTTCTCGAGTTGATCTCTGGTCTTTTGGGCATAAAGCGCTGTATGCTGCACCAAACAACAAATTACCAAAAAGAATATGGAGAATTTAGTTCTCATATTTTGAAGGCACACTAAACGGGAAAGAAATTTTTTCATTACCGGTTTCCACTTTTGTATGGCTAATATCCACTCTGGTCTTTTCTGTTTTATCGTCCAAAGTGCTCATAATTAAAACACTTGCTTCGTATGGTAGTGCCTGCCCTTGTACAGTATTAAAGCTGCCAAAGGTGATGAGCATTTCATTACCTGCCTCAATCTCATTCACTTTTATGTTGGTTACTTTACGGGTTAATCTATTGGCAGTAGTTATCACCTTAAACCTTTGTCTGGTTTGATCTACTTTTAGTTCTTTAACGTTTTTCGAAAATTTATCATTTGGTAAAAATGTAAATACCTGATTACCCAATAAGGTAGATTGGATCATGTCAAAACTCACCTCAAAATTAATCATTTCGCTTAGCGTTTCGTAGTTATATCGATATACCTTCTTGTTTACCCTATCTATAAAAACGATCTCATCTCTGGTAATAAGCCCTCTTGCTGCCTCCAACCCAAAAACAGGGGTTAATGAAATCCATATAATAGAATCTTTTTTCATGCGGATAGTAGCCGATGAGCTTAATGAGCGCTCTTCAGAATCGAACTTAATTTTTGATTTTGCCTGCAAGTACTCAAAATCAAAATTTTCCAGCCCGTATTCCTTCTTAATGGTTGAAACCGGAATATTCTTTTTTGCACATGCTGACAATAAGAATAAAGAGACTATAACAGCCCAAGAGTATTTATTCATAATATTTCTGTTCTTCAATTTTCTTCTCCAAAGTTTCTGAGTCACTGCCCAATTCCTTGGCTCTTTGCCAATTAGAAAGGGCATCTTTTTTATTACCTATTTTGAACAATACATCACCGTAATGTTCAACAATTGTGCTGGAAGGATTAATTTCAGCAGCTTTCTTTAAAAATTTTCCGGCCTCAGCATAATTTTCTGATTGAAATAAAACCCAACCATAGGTATCTAAAAAAGTAGCATTATCGGGGTTGGCCTCCACCATTTGTTTACCTAACTGTTCTGCCCTATCAAGCTTCAGCTTTTTTAACGATAGGTAATACGTATAATTATTGATGGCAAAATAGTTGTTTGGATTATACTTGATAGCTTCTTCATAAGCCACAAATGCTTCGTTGTATTGCTTATTGGCATGAAGTGCATCAGCCATTTGTGCTGAGAACGTACTTTTAAGCTGATCATTGCCAAAAACCATACTTCTTCCCTGTTTCCATAAAGTTATGGCTTGGTTGTAGTTTTTTAGCAGAAAATAGCCCGTGCCTCCAAATAAGTACAATACCGGTTGATTGGGAAAATAAGTCAGTGCCTCTTCTGCATAATTGGCTACTTGCTGGTAATTTTTCTTATCTAATTCCAGGTTGAGAATATTCTGCCAAAGCTGCATATTAGAAGCGTTGAATTCCACCGCTTTACGATAAAATTGCAACGCACTATCTTTCTGATCTAAAGAGAAGTAAAGATCACCATTGGCAGCAAAAGCATTAGCATCCTGCCCATGTATCTTAATTAGTAAACTGCCTAATTCCTTTATTAGTTTTTCGTTACCTTTCAACTGCGTCATTAATGGTACAAAATTATTGAGTTTATCCTGAAGCGATATTTCTTCGGAACGGAAGGCATTCTTCAAAGGCACAGCAGCTAGTTCAAAGTCTTGCTCTTGCAGCAATATTTGAGCCAGCTGAAGATGTACTTTAGGCTGGTTATTATTTTCATCAAGATATTTGGTCAAATATTCTTTTGCTTCTTCCGGCTTGTCATTAGAGATCATCATTTGGGCTAAGTCAACTGCATAAGCACCAACATAAGGGTAAGCTTTTACCAATTTGTCGCCCTCCTCAATGGCTTCTTTCAACTTATTTTGCTTGAGCAGTATTTTCTGTTTTTGTATGCTCACTTCCTCCAAAATGCCCAAACGTTTTTCAATGCGTTCGTACGTTTTTAATGCTTTGGCCGGTTGGCCGTTATAAATATAAAGTGCGGCTAGTTCCAACAAGTAATCGTCAGGCGATTCCTCATTAGTATCGTACAACGCCTCATAGGTTTTTATAGCCCCGCTTAAGTTGCCTTGCTCTGTTTTTATTTTGGCTAATAATGCTGCATAAAAATAATTTTCAGGAGCCGTTCTATTCGCTTTTACTGCGTAAAAAAGTGCATTATCTTGGTCTTTATTTTTAAGATAAATTTCTGCCACTTTACTATTAACCGCAGCATTTTCCGGCATGAGCTCATGTGCCTTTAAAAAACTATCAAGTGCTTTGGCTTGATTTTCTATCGCTAAAAAATGCATGCCTTCAGTAATTAGGAACTCAACATTAGTTTGTTCCATCCTAAGGGTATCTTCCACAGTTGGAGCTGGCTCATCACTCACAGGTAGGGTTTGTTGGGCTACGCCAAGTTGCGGAATGAGCAAAATGAGCGCCAGGCTACTACAAAGGGCGTATATTTTAAATTGATTATTCACCGAGAATTATCCTATTATCTTATTGAAGTCCCCAATGCTGAGGTCTTTAGCTATTCCATTGTATACTGCATAGTTTCCTATCATGCTATTGGTAATTACGGCATTATTTATCTGCGTATTTGTTTGAATAATGGTGTTTTGTATACGTGCATCTGTAATTAAAGTATTATCTCCTACTGACACGTGCGGCCCAATAACTGAATTGGTAATTTTTACATTTTCACCCAGATATACCGGCTCAATAATTACCGATTGATTTAACGAAACCGTTTTTGCTCTCAAAGGACTATCCTTTATAAACTCTAAGTAACGCTGGTTGGTATACACTGTTGCATCTTTGTTGCCGCAATCGAGCCACTCGGTAACGGTGCCCGGTCTCAGCTTTACACCTTTGCGCTTCATATTTTCAAGTGCCACGGTTATTTGATACTCTCCTCCGGCATCCTTTATGTCATTATCAAGTAGGTATTGCAACTCACTTTTTAGTTGCTCTCCTTTTTTAAAATAGTAAATGCCTATAATGGCTAAATTAGAAACAGGCTCTTTAGGTTTCTCGATGAAATCGGTTATTAAATTATCCGCATCCACTTTTACTACACCAAAAGCCGAAGGATCTTCGACTTCCTGCGTCCAAATAATACCTTCTTGTTCCGTATCGAGCGTAAAATCTGCCTTAAATAGCGTATCGGCAAATGCCACAACTGTATGACCTTCCAGCAAATCTTTTGCACACATAATAGCGTGGGCTGTACCCAGGGCTTCTTCCTGATAATGAATAGATCCTACTGCACCGATTTGCTCAGCAATTGCTAGCAGATTACTTTCTATTTCTTTACCAAAACTCTCCTTTATAATAAAACCTACCTTATTCACTTGGCTGGCGCACACTTTAGCAATGTCTTCCACAAGCCTGTGCACTATTGGTTTACCTGCAATTGGTACAAGTGGTTTGGGGATAGTTAGTGTATGTGGGCGCATTCTTTTGCCCATACCGGCCATTGGAATAACAATATTCATATTAAAATTTTTTTGTCTTGGTTTTAAATAAATTTGATGTGGCTGCCTAGCCTTTTCCGGTGCTACCAAAGCCTCCTGCACTACGTGTGGACTCCTCTAACACCTCCACCTGCTGCCAATCAATTTGCTCATGTTTGGCTACCACCATTTGCGCTACCCGCTCACTATCTTCTATAACAAACGGCTCATCGGATAAATTAACAAGTAATATTTTAATTTCACCGCGGTAATCGGCATCAATGGTTCCCGGACTATTGAGCACGGTTACGCCATGTTTAAACGCCAGTCCGCTTCTGGGTCTTATTTGTGCCTCAAAACCATGTGGTAACTCTATAAACAAGCCTGTAGGTACCAAAGCGCGCTGGAGTGGTTTAAGGGTGATATGCTCATCAATATTTGCTCTCAAGTCAAGACCGGCAGCACTTTCTGTCTGGTAAGCAGGCAATTCATGCTTTGATTTATTTATAACTTTTACTTGCATTAATTTATATTTTATTCAAAAGTATGATTTTATAATTAATCTGAAAAAATTCGCTTTCGCTCGTAAACAAAAACTAACAGTGCAAATATGATGGTAACGAATGCTCCTACCAAGTAATTTATTATTAGGTTCTCGGGCTTAAACAGGTAATACAAGGCAATGGTTATGGCGGCAATCGTAATATTCCTCAAGATTTTTGATACTTTATAAGGAATAAAAAAATGTTTTTGCCCTGCGAAATAACAATAAACTACCATAGAAATATAAGCTAAAAGCGAGGCAATGGCACATCCTAAATAGCCCAAAACAGGTATTAAAGCTATGTTACCAACTATTACAACCAATGAACCTACAAGACTTATAAAAATACCGTAATAGGTTCTATCAGTAATTTTAAACCAAATACTTAGGTTGATATAGATGCCAAAAAATAATTTCCCTAAAAGTAGTATGGGTACAAGAAATAGTGCTTCCTTATATCCGGACCCGCCTTGTATAAATATAGCACCTATTAAATCGGTATTTAAACTTACGCCAACCCAAATTATTATAGAAAGCCACACAAAATAATAGAGCACTTTGGCAAAAAGTTGAGGAGAGTTTTTATCGCTGGCCCGGCTAAAAAAGAATGGTTCACCTGCATAGCGGAAAGCTTGCACCGCCAGCGCCATAAAAATACTCAGCTTAAAGGCTGCGCTGTAAATTCCGAAGGCTTCATCGGCAGAATATTGTTCGTAAAATCCTACAGGTAGTAAATACTCAAAAATACCTGTTTTATCAAAGCCTTCGACCAGCATACCTGCCATGCCCATTAAGAAGATTGGGGCACTGTAAGCGAACAATTTTTTAGCCGCACCAAATTCAAATTTAACCTTCACCTTACGAAACTCTTTGAAAAGTAGCGGAATCATTACGGCATTAGCTAATAGGTTAGCCAAAAATACCCATTCAATATCCATAGGAAAAGTGCTAGGCCATTTGAGCCATCCGGCTTGAGCCATTAGTGGTAAAATTTTTAAAAAGGTGTAATTTAAAATTACTGTGAGTACAATGCTTGACATACGGATGAAGGCAAATTTCTTAGCCTTACCCTCCAGGCGTAATTTAGCCAAAGGAATGGCTACAATCGCATCGATAAAAATGATTACACTTAAATATTTTACAATGTTAGCCGATGGATCGAGGTTGAAAAAGTAGTTGATAGCAGCAGCATTGAAATAGATTAAAACACTTAAAATTGAAGCAATGAACAATACGAGCGTAAAACTATGGTAATAATGCTTTGCTGATTTTGATTTAGTAGTAAAGCGGAAAAAAGCGGTTTCCATACCAAAGGTATAGGTGATATTTAAAAATGCCACATAAGTGTAGAGTACAGTTATATCGCCAAATTGATCAGGAAAGAATACTGCTGTATGCAGCGGAACAAGTAAATAATTTAGCAAACGACCTACTATGCTGGGTAGTCCGTATAATCCTGCTTCGCTTGCTAATTTTTTTAGAGGGTTCATAAAAAAAAGTGCTTCAGAATTAAAATCTCTGAAGCACAATGTTACTTATTTTATTAGCCAATTAAGATTTATTCACCTTTAAATTCGGCAGAACGTTTTTCTAAAAATGCTTTTGTACCCTCCTTAAAATCTTCCGACTTACAACAAGAGGCAAAGCTATTGGCTTCCGTTTGGTATCCGTTTTCCTCGTTGGTATAATAGGCGTTAACGCTTTCTATTACCATACCTATGGCCAAAGGCGCCTTGCTATTTATTTTTTGACACAAAGCAAGCGCCATTTCCAGCAATGCCTCATGAGAATCGGCAATGTGGTTTACCAGTCCGAGTGCTTTGGCCTCATCAGCCGCAATAAAGTCGGCTGTCATCATTAGCTCGAGGGCTTTTCCTTTACCAATAAGTTGCGGTAAACGTTGCGTGCCACCATAACCGGGAATAATACCTAAATTGACCTCGGGTTGCCCAAATTTAGCATTTGGTGTGGCAATTCTGAAATGGCATGCCATGGCGAGTTCGCAGCCGCCACCCAAAGCAAAGCCATTTACTGCTGCTATCACAGGCTTATGGCATCTTTCAATCATGCTAAAGACCTCCTGCCCGTTTTCGGCAAACTTTCGGCCATTCATTTCATTGAGCTCCGCTATTTCGGATATATCGGCTCCGGCAACAAAAGCCTTTTCGCCAGCACCTGTTAATATTACTGATTTAATATTTTCGTCATCGTACACAAGCTCCTGAAAAACCACTCTAAGCTCTTCAATAGTTTCAATATTAAGTGCATTGAGCTTGTCAGGTCTGTTGATGGTAATGGTTAAAATACCATGTTCATTTGTTACTTTCAAATTATTATAATCGGCCATAAGGGATTATGTGTATTGTTGAACAAGCAAATATAATTGTTGTGATACCAATAGCCAAGTACATGCAAGATATATAAACGAGCATCTTCGTATAATACTATTGGAAACCTTGCAACATGATATTTGTGTGCCGAATCACCTGCTTATTAATTGACAAATTTATAAATGCGATTGAAAGCCCGGCAGCACTTTATTTTATCTAACAAATAACTAATACCGGAAACAGCTAGAGCATCCGGTAGGTACCACAGCATTCTGGTGCTTTTATCTCAAATTCCTTACTTAAATTTGGAATAACGCCTTTGAATAAATACTTTTTTTATAAAGATTTAAAGCCTTTATCGTAACCGAAATTCAAAATTACAGTTAATAATAGTATACATTTTTTAACCTTAAATTTTTTAATCATATGAAAAAAACATTTTTATTAATCGCATTATTTTTAGGAGTTATTTTTACCGGCTATTCTCAAGATAAAGAAAACCAAGTAGGAATTCGAGGAGCCTTGAATTTATCGAATTGGTATAGTGGGGATGAATTAAACGATGAAAATATAAAGGTAGGTTTTGCTGCCGGACTTTTTTATCGCGCTTATCTCAACGATTTTATAAGCTTACAGCCGGGTCTGGAATTTAGCCAGAAAGGTTCAACTTTTAAGTATAATAATTTTTTAAGTGAAGGTGAGTTCAGAGGCATTATCAATTACGTAGAACTGCCTGTGTTAATCAATATTCATCCGGTAGAAAACTTTCACATTGGTGCCGGTCCTTATTTGGCGACATTAATTTCAGCTAAATTGAAGTCTGTTGATGATGACGGAGATGTAGATGGCGTTGAAGAGTTTGATAGGGATAACTTTACTTCATTTGATTATGGTGTATCTTTTGATGCCGGCTTAGATTTTGAAGCAATTACAGTTGGTGCCAGGTATAATTTGGGTTTGAATGATGTGGTATGGGATACCTCAGTAGGCGATGCCACCTTAGGAAAGAATTCAGTCCTTCAGATTTACTTAAGTATTGGATTTTAAATACGCACGAATACCATTAAACGAAAAGGAATTGCTAAAATAGCAATTCCTTTTCGTTTAATTAAAATCGAACTCATCTTCCTTTTCCTTTTTAACAGGTGCTTCTCGTTCGTCAATAACTTCAACTTCTACAGTCTTTCTTTTAAAAAGGGCATCCTCCGCCTCTCGGATTTGGCGCGCAATTTCTTTGTCATATTCTGTTACTTTGAACTCGGTTCTACGGTTTACTTCATGGTCTTCCTCCGTTTGGGCATCTTTAATAATCAAGCGGCTCTCACCATAACCTTTTGCCTTAATTCTGTTGGCACTAATACCCTGGCTAATTATATAAGCCACAGCAGATTCAGCCCTTCTCTTAGATAAATCTAAATTGTAGCTCGGTTCTCCCCTGCTATCAGTATGCGAGCTCAGCTCAATTTTAATGGGCGGATTATCGTTCAAAATGGTTACAAGTTTATCTAGCTCTACAGCCGCATCAGCTCTAATGTTGGCTGAATCGAAATCGTAATAGATATTTTCTAATTCGAAGGCTTTGTCTAACACAATTTCTTCCAATAAAATGGATACCTCAAAGGTTTTATTAGTAACCAGCTCTGTTAATTTACTCCTATCCAGGCTTTTCCCTTTGGTAGAAAATAATTTTCTGGTAGTGAAATAATCTGCTTTATCGGCTATTATAAAATAATCTTCCTCCTCACTCACTCTATAACTAAATTTACCCTCTTGTCCGGTTACTACTTCTCCTATTAACACACTATCCGAAGAATAAAATTTTACCTGCGTACCCGGCAGAATCACTTCTTGGTTATTGTTGTTGCGCGTGGTGGTGGTTCCTGCCAAGTAGTAATTCACAATTTTTAGATTAGGATCTTCATTTTTGAAGGTATAAATATCATCTCTACCGATACCACCATCTCTATCGGAGGAGAAAAAGCCTCTGTCGGGCGCATAAAGAAACAGTGCAAAATCATCCTTATTGGAATTCATAGGTGCTCCCAGATGAGAAATAACCGTGCGTCCGCCTTTTCTTTCGGCAGTAAATAAATCGAGTTTACCAAAACCAGGATGCCCATTAGAGCTGAAATACAGCTTACCATCCTCACTTGTGGAGGGAAACATTTCATCTTCTGCTGTATTTACTTTATCCCCCAAATTACGCACATTTCCCCAGCGACCTCTGCTATTTACTGTTGCTGAGTAAATATCAGTACCTCCAAAGCCGCCTCCTCTAGTAGAGGCAAAGTACAGCGTTCTGTTATCGGAACTGAAGGAAGGGGTAGAGTTCCAGGCAGTAGGATCGTTTATGTCCATTAATTGTGGCTCTGACCATTTCTTATTTCTATACCTTGTAATGTATAAGTTCACATCGTTGGCACCTTTGCGCTTACCTGTATTGCCTTTTGCAAATACCATGGTGCGGCCATCGGAGGTGATGGCTACAGAGCCTTCATTAGCATTAGGCCAGTTAATAACTGAGGGAAGCATTTGCGTAGTGGTGGTATCAATTTTTGCACCCTGCGTTTTAACTTTGTAAATATCTGAAAATCCATCGCCCGTGGCTTTATAAACACGATCGTTGCTTCTGGTGGATGTGAAGTAAAGATGTCCGTTGTAATAAAATGGCGCATATTCAGCAGCTTTAGTGTTAACAGCTTTTAAATTGCTAACTGTATAGAGGGAACTGTCTTCCAATATCCGGTTAATATTATCGAGGTTGTTTAGCTCAGCCCTCATTAAGTCTTTCAGTTCGCCATCTTCAATATTTGCTATATTTTGTTCAAGTATGCTGCGCGCCTCCTCATAATTTGAATTTGCTTTTAAACCGCGTGCATAAAAGTAGTAGGCATTCTGGTTGCTTTCGTCTGCATCAATGGCTGCTTTATAAAAAGGTGTAGCCATTTCAAGTCTGTTGGATAGCCGGTAAGCTTCAGCAGTATAATACAGTGCTTTGGCCTTTTCTTCACCATCAGCTTTAATTACTTTTTTGTAGTAATCTATGGCAACATCGTACTCTCCCTGTTGAAACTTCTTCTCTGCTTTATTATAAACAGAGCAAGCCGAGAGGACGAAAGTAGTAAACAAAACAAAAATAAGCCTGAGCCTCATAGGTGCAAAATTGTAATCAAAGTAGGGCAATAAAACTTAAACGAAAAAAATATTGAAAACATATATTAGAAGTATCGGCTCATCCAGCTTGTACCGGCAGGTACTTGCCATTGGTTTTTTAAGCCCTTTAGATCGGTTACCATGTTATTAAATATAATGCTTTCCGCAGCAATAGTTCCCGCATTAACCTTCTCTTTAATCTTTGGTAGTGGAACAAGCTTCACCTCCCCTTCTTCCATATAGGCCACTTGTGATTTATTTAGTAAAGAAACTTCCAACTCCTTTTCCATAGCTTTTATAAAATGTACTGATTTATCAATAGAACAACCGGTGGCAGGTGCAGCGGTTTCATCTACTGAGAGGATAATAAACTGATTGAATTGCACGGTGATGGAAGACTTCAAAGCTTTGCTATGGGCCGTCCACTCGGCAGCAAAACTAGCTCCCTGCTTCATAAATGATATCGACCTCTTGATCGGTTAGTTTTCTTTCTGCCTGATACACCCAAACGCGAGCATTTTGGTTCAATTGATCAAAGGGAACGTACATAGATTAATTTTTGAGCTTAAAACGATGGTTAAAGGTAATAAGTTCGTGCATAATATGTTAGGAGAATGTGGTAAGATTAGCTGATTTATGTAATGAACAAGCATCAGCCTACCTAAAATTGATTAAGGTTGCTGATGCTTGTTTCATTTACTCCGTATATGCTCAGTTTTTAGCCATTAGCTGGCTTGTTTCCACTAAGTTGATAAACTCAATTCTGTAACCATTACTATCAGCTCCTCTTGCTTCCTTTGCCAATTTGAGCACCATTCTGTAGTCCGCATCATGCAAATAATCGGAATTTTTGAGTAGCATACCAAAGGTGGCCACAGCTGCGCTCCATTTCAAATTGTCGGATGATTGCTCCAAAGCGACTGATTTGTTAGCTACCGTTTTAACAATAAGTTTGCTTACGGCTGCATCTGGCGCTTTGTATCGGAACTTTACTGTAAGTAGTTCATCGCCATAAGTGGCTTTGGTGGCTGCCGGTTTATCTTTCTGGTATTTCAACTCATCAATAGGTTTAAAGTAACTATCAACGCCAACGGGGATGATCTCATAAAGTGCGGTTACCGTATGTCCGGAACCTAATTCTCCGGCATCTTTCTTATCATTATTAAAATCTTCTGCCTGCAATTTCCGGTTCTCATACCCCACTAAACGGTAGGCTGCTACGTTGGCAGGGTTGAATTCAACCTGTATTTTTACATCTTTAGCAATGGTAAATAGTGTACCGCCAAATTCATTTACCAAGTACTTTTTTAGCTTCCTGCATATTATCGATATATGCGTAGTTTCCATTTCCTTTGTCAGCTAATATTTCCATTTTACTATCTTTGTAATTACCCATTCCAAAGCCTAAAACAGTGAGAAAAACACCCTCTTTTCGCTTGTCCTCTATCAAATCTTCCATGGCTTCATTGCTGCTGGCTCCTACATTAAAATCACCATCGGTGGCAAGTATAATCCTATTATTCCCACCCTCTACAAAGTTATCTTTCGCCATTTTATAGGCTAAATTTATACCGGCACCTCCGGCAGTAGAGCCACCTGCCTGTAGGTTTGTTAGTGCTTCCATAATCTTATTTTTATCGTTGCCGGAAGTGGTTGGCAGCACGCAACCCGCTGCACCCGCATACACAACAATTGATACCTTGTCCTCCGCTCTTAACTGATTAACAAGCATTTTAAAGCCTGTTTTTAGCAATGGCAGCTTATTTTGAGCTGACATAGAGCCGGAAACATCTATCAGAAATACTAAATTGGAAGCCGGCAGATTATCCGTAGGAATATCCTTACCCTGCAAGCCAATGTGTACAAGTTGGTGCTTGCTATTCCAAGGTGCCTGCGATACTTCACTATTGATGGAAAACGGATCCTTACCGCTTGGCTGCTTATAATCGTAATCGAAATAATTAATCATTTCCTCTATTCGTACCGCAGCTTTTGGCGGTGTTTGCCCATTATTAATGAACCTACGGATATTGGCATAAGAAGCGGCATCTACATCTATAGAGAAAGTGGAAAGCGGATGTTGGCCTGCTTCCATAAATGTATTTTCCGGTAAGCCTTCATATTCTTCTGTATTGCTTGGTTGTGGGTAGGCTATTGATCTTGTATATAGCATGCTTTGATCTGCGGCCTCCATTTCATGCATCGGGCTGCTATGATTTTTACTAAAGAGCGATGTAATTTTACCCTCTTTACCACTTATCACTACCTCTGAAAGTTGGTGCTGGTCATTTTCCATTTGCACATCAATTACCTTTTGACCTACAACTTTTACCTCCAGCTTTTGCATGCCGATGAAAGTAAAGACTAAAACGGCATTTGGTTTGTCAAAGGTGATGGTATATTTACCATCGATATTTGTGGTAACGCCTGTTTTAGTACCTTTTATCAAAACGTTTACCCCGGGAAGTGCATCTCCTGTTTGCGTATCTGTCACTGTTCCTGTTACTGTTTGCGGCATGTATTCTCCGTAAGAGAGGAAGGAAAACATGCACAATAAAGCGAAATAAAATACTGCTGACTTTTTCATAATCTTAAATTTTAAATGAAACATTTTGCTTAGAGGATGCAAGGATTGAAAGGATTCCATAAAAAAAATGAAAATATTCTGAAAAATTTGTTTGCCGATGCGCTTGGTGCACAATGAAAAATACTTTTAACTTCCACTTTGATACATACTGCCTACTAGGCAACAACTTGAAAATCAATATCAAATGATCAGCTTTTGTTCAATGTAATTTTCGAAATTATATAATTGTAAGTGCGCACCACAAAAGATATATCAAAAGATGCTGATCTAGTTAAAAGTTACCGGGAGCATGGCGATTTAACTACATTAGGTTTGCTTTATGAACCTTATATGCCCTTGGTGTACGGGGTTTGCTTAAAATACTTAAAGGACCGAGCGCAAGCACAAGATGGTGTGATGGCTATTTTTGAGGAGCTTATAGTGAAACTCCCTAAATTTGAGATAGCTAATTTTAAAAGCTGGTTGTACGTACTTACTAAAAACTATTGCTTAATGCTGCTCAGAAAGCAGAAAAGCGGTGGTAGCGTCCCACTGGAAGAAAGCCACCTAAACTTTATGGAAAATGAAGTGAATGTGCATCATGAAGGGGAAGGCGCTGTGGATGAGGAGCAGATTGAACTACTTAATAGTTGTTTAGAAAAGCTAAAAGTCGAACAAAAACAATGTGTCGCGCTGTTTTACTTGGATAGCAAAAGTTATCAGGAAATTGAAGCGCTCACCTCTTTTGAGCTTAAAAAAGTTAAGAGTTACATCCAAAATGGAAAGCGCAACTTAAAATTATGCATGGAAAAACGTGACTAGTGGCTAAAAATAATAAACATATTGAACCATTAAAGGAGTTAACCGCTGAACAAATGCGTGCTTATCTGGCTAATGAACTTAGCCCGGCTATGCAGCACAAGATAGAAAAATACTTACTCAACAATACTTTTGAGGCCGAAGCCATGGAGGGCTATGAGGCAACCCCGGCTGCGCTGGAAGATTTACCCGGTTTAAAGCAGCGTTTAGCAGACCGATTTGAAACCGATGAACAGCCTAAAGTAATTCCGCTATGGCGCAAAGCCTTGCCGTATGCCGCTAGTTTTGCTTTGCTGTTATTGGCTGCGGTTCTATTAGTTTATTTTATGGGCAACAGACCGGAAATTAATCCCATTAGTTTACAAGCAGATGATATGATTCAGTTAGCGGAAGACAAACCAGAAATAGCCGAGGCTCCTACCGCCAAAACTACAGGTGAAGAAGAAAGCTCAAACGCCTCAACACCTAAAAAGAATACCTTGAATGCCAATAAAAAGCTAATTACTGAAATACCTGTGCAAACACTGGCTGATGCGGAAGAAAGGGGAATTCCTGAAAAGGACGAAGTATTTAATGAACCACTAAAAAATAAGTCGGCAGGGATAGCTATAGCAGATTTACCTGCAATAGAAGATAACACCACTGATTTGGAGGATGTAGTGATGGAAATAAAAGAGGATGAGGCGATTATTGCATATGAGCAGAAGACAGAAATTGCACCTGCCTCAATGCCGGTTGCAAGATCAAACATACAGGCTAGCGAAAGAAGTATGGCCTCTAAAAAGAGCATATCTACAACGCTTATAAGCGGAAAAATAATTGATGCTGAAACAGGAGAAGAACTACCGGGTGTAAGTGTGCTGGTTAAAAGTACAAACCAAGGCGTTACTACTGCCATTGACGGTACTTTTGAAATTGAGGCTGGTTATGATGATATTCTGATTGCAAGTTTTATTGGAATGGAAAGTGAAGAGGTATCTATTAATAGTAGAGAAAATCTTGAAATAGCCTTGAATTCGGATGTAAGGCAACTTTCGGAAGTAGTAGTAACTGCTTATGGCGAAGACCAAAATAAACCTGACACTTATAATGCTGCTAAACCTGAGAAGGGTAAAAGTGCCTTTAAGAAATATGTAAGCGAGCAGCTTCAATATCCTGATGCAGCCAAAGCAGCTCGTTTAGAAGGCAAAGTACGGATACGTTTTGTAGTAAATACGGATGGCTCACTTAGCAACTTCACCGTATTGAAAAGTTTAAGCAGTGCCTGCGATGCTGAGGCTATCAGATTGATAAAAGAAGGGCCGGCATGGTTGCCGGCTAATAGAAACGATGCACCGGAACAGGATACAGTAACAGTAAGTATTAAGTTTGAATTGTAGATTTGTTATTCTACATGGTTTGATTTTGAAGGCCTATTTTTAATATTTTACTACGATAGTTGAGCGCTTTTTCGAGTAGATAATATTCAGACCAAAAGAAAGAAAATTTACTAACCCATTGTGGATCTACTTGAATATTGACCGGTATATAAATGAGGATTCAGCCTAAGCAATTAAGTATTTTTTTTATTGAAAACCATTTGCGTTTAGAAATAAGGATACGAACTCACTTCAAACTAGGCTTATAGAAAACTTATTCTCCGCAAAAATGCTAAAGCTGATGCGTTAATTTACCATCGCGCATTTCATGACGCTCATCGGCCATTTGCGCCAGCTCTTTATTATGGGTTACAATTACAAATGCCTGGCCTAGCTCATCACGTAATCTTAAGAAAAGTTGGTGTAGGTCTTCAGCATTTTTAGAGTCGAGGTTACCACTCGGTTCATCGGCAAAAATAATTCCCGGGGCATTAATGAGCGCACGCGCAACAGCTACTCTTTGTTGCTCGCCCCCACTGAGTTGTGCAGGTTTATGACTGGCTCGTGAATCGATCGCTAATAATTTCATTAACTCATTTACCTTTTTATCAACCTCCCTTTGCTTTTTACCTGCAACATAAGCCGGGATGGCAATATTTTCCGCAGCGGTAAACTCCGGTAGCAGGTTATGAAATTGGAATACAAAACCTATTTTTTTATTTCTGAATGCCGCCAATGCTTTTTTATTTAGGCTGCTTACCGATTGCTCATTAATCTGCAAATCGCCCTCATCGCTACCATCCAAAGTGCCAAGAATATGTAAGAGCGTACTTTTCCCTGCACCGCTAGGGCCCACAATAGCTTTTATTTGTGCGCTATCAATCTGAAAATCAACACCATTTAAAACTGTTAGATTATCGTAACGCTTTACAATATTTTTTGCAACCAAAATGCTCATGAAGCAAATATAGTAATCAAATCCACTTTGTGCAGCTTATGAAAAACGAATAGTGCATTGAAACCCAAATCAGGTTGACTATTTAGTAATATTGCCGTACATTCGTGCAAAAATTTATCCAAGCATGAACATACACGAATATCAAGCAAAAGAAATACTTGAAAAGCACGGAGTAACTATTCAGAAAGGAATTGTTGCCGCTACAGGTGCTGAGGCTAAAGCTGCAGCTGAGAAGCTAAACAAGGAAACAGGAACGGAATGGTATGTGATAAAAGCACAGATACATGCCGGTGGTAGAGGAAAAGGTAAGGTTAACGAAACCGGATCGAACGGTGTGGTTTTGGCTAAGAGCTTGGATGAAGTTGCACCAAAAGCAGAGGCTATTTTGGGTGGTACTTTAGTAACTCACCAAACAGGTGCTGAAGGTAAAAAAGTTAATAAAGTTCTTATTGCCCAAGATGTATATTACCCGGGTGAAAACGAACCGAAAGAGTATTATGTAGGTATTTTATTGGACAGAGCTAAAGGATGCAATGTAATTATGGC
The DNA here is from genome assembly GCA_963832285.1 of uncultured Cytophagales bacterium. Taxonomy (GTDB): domain Bacteria; phylum Bacteroidota; class Bacteroidia; order Cytophagales; family Cyclobacteriaceae; genus Marivirga. The sequence goes on along the minus strand of CAWHTP010000007.1, from coordinate 43,987 downwards.
CTCTACGGAGGGTGGAATGGACATTGAGGAAGTAGCGGAAAATACACCGGATAAAATATTTAAAGAATGGATAGACCCGGCAGTAGGCTTGCAGGGATTTCAGGCTAGAAAAGTAGCCTTTAAATTGGGTTTAGAGGGCGATGCTTTTAAAGGCATGGTGAAATTCATCTACTCATTATACGCAGCGTACGAAGCTACGGATGCTTCTATGTTTGAAATTAACCCCGTATTAAAAACATCGGATAATAAAATATTAGCGGTAGATGCCAAGGTAAATATTGATGACTCCGCATTGTACAGACAGAAAGAAATTGCCGCCATGCGCGATATTTCTGAGGAGGATCCTGCTGAAGTAGAGGCGGGTGAATCAGGCCTTAACTATGTGAAACTAGATGGTAACGTTGGCTGCATGGTAAATGGTGCCGGATTGGCAATGGCTACTATGGATATTATTAAAATATCCGGTGGCGAGCCTGCTAACTTTTTAGATGTTGGTGGAAGCGCGAATGCCCAAACCGTGGAAGCAGGTTTTAGAATTATCACCAAAGATCCTAACGTAAAAGCCATTTTAATTAACATCTTTGGTGGTATTGTAAGATGCGATAGAGTGGCCAATGGTGTGGTAGAAGCCTACAAGAATATTGAGGGATTAGATTTACCAATTATTGTAAGGTTGCAAGGCACCAATGCTGAAGAAGGTGCTAAAATCATTCAGGATTCCGGCTTAAAAGTTACCTCTGCCATTGTGTTGAAAGATGCGGCAGAGCGTGTGAAGGAAGCACTGGCTTAGATTTACGATTTTAGATTTTTTACTGAAGGTTTTTGATTTAATATTAGGAGAAAAATGCACCCGTAGCTCAATTGGATAGAGTATCGGATTTCGGCTCCGAGGGTTAGGGGTTCGACTCCCTTCGGGTGCACATTGTATAGTAAGGTTCCCAGCCAGAGGCTGGTCAGCCTATTGCTGAGACTCCCCCTTCGGGTGAACACATAAAAGGCTGTCAGAATAATTCTGACAGCCTTTTACGCTGGTCTTAAATAGCCCTTCATTATCTATACTTTTAGCTTTTCAAAATAGTAGATTGAGCATGAAGCAATAGCCAACAATATTCAAACTCCAACTTCGTCCCTCATGGTTTTTGGGGTTGTTGAACAGGTCTAATAAATCAAGAAGTATTTTCGCCTAATTTTTTTCCAGACTTTCGTTCAAGCGCTTAAGCTCTGCCTCAATTGAATTTATTGAGCTGTTGATAGATTTATAGGAAACGCTCCAATCTTTTTCACGATTTTTCACCTTCTCAATGGCTTCATCAATGCCTTTCTTCTCACTTTTTAAGGCCTCCACGGCTGATTGAATATTGTTTGAGGCCTCTGCATTCTGTGAGTCGCTTCCTGTCTTCTTCAAATCTTTAATCTGATCTGCAATATTTCTGCTTCTTGTATTTAAGCTATCTAATGTACCGTCTCTTAAATCTTTGTAATACTCTTTTTTTGTTTTCATGGTTTCATCAATATTTGATGAAAATTTTGAGAGCATATCTTTAGCTTCATTCAGGTTATTTGTTACATCTTCTTTTGTAGTGGCACCTCCGCAAGACAGTAGTAACACGAATGGCAGTAATAATATAAAACGAGATAATTTGATAGTTTTCATGATGTTGATTAATTAAGTTTCAATTGTATAAAGACTGATAGTTGGCCGAAATGTTTTTGTGTAAATACAAATACAAATTACATAGTACTTTTAATAGTTCAACTTGTTTCATTTTAGACTTTCAAATATAACGAAAATCAATCTGTGGAATGGCAACATACACTAACCTTATAAAACACGAGCGCATTTAATTTTTTGATTAAAACCCTTTTAGACTAATAACTTTCATTGCACATTACTTATCCTTCAAAAACTTACCATTTTCATCTAATGAAACCTTTATAATTTCAACTGATAACTCACCAATACCACAATTTACAGCTAAATGCGCCTTGTAGCTTTCATGTAAGTGGATTTCCTTGGTAAAATATTGAGTATGCTCTAATTTGGTTCGATTATTAACTACTTCAAATTTTTTTAGTGGAATAGACAGACCTTTTCCATGCGCTTTCACTACTGCTTCTTTTTTAGTCCAATAATCAAAAAACGCTACCAACTTTTCCTCTGCAGCTGCAATTGACGAGAGTTCCTGCTTCGTCATTTGAGCTTTAAATATCGATATATTAACATTTCTGATTTTCTCAATATCTACCCCTATACTACAATTTCTAGTAATAGCACAAACAACTATTTCCCCGGAATGTGAGATATTGAACTCAACATTGTTATCTTTAAAAATAGGTTTGCCAAAATCATTGTACACCACATCCTCTTCCCTAAAAGGCTCATTAATTAATTTCATTGCATTCTTGAGCAAGAGTCGCCCCAATAACGATTTTTGAGCATCACTCCAGTTTGTGTAGCTAAGAATTTCAGCTCGAAACTTCGAAGGATATGTTGGCAAAATCTCCCTCATGAGAAGATTTTGATATCTCTGATCAATAGACGTATATAATAGTAAAACTTTCAAAGTCATTCCATATCTCAAAAACTATTTCTATTTATTATATCAGAAGCTAAACTAAGAATTATAATACAATGTCGTTTAGTTAAATCCTTTACTCCTTCGCTTGTGGAGGAGGAAAGTGCCCGCCCGCCTTTGGCGGGTTGAGGACGTATGCAAAACCTCAACTAAACGGACATTGACTTATCATAAGAAAAGCAACAACATAAATACTTAAATAATTGTGTAGAAATAGGACACAATTTTTTTAAAGGTCAGTGTAACTTTTTCCGTATAAATCTTGACTTATCTCTTAAAGCGATTTAATAAATCAATTTTCTTACTTACCAGCATCACGAACTTTCCAGCTAAAAAAATTAAAAGCAACCTCTTCAGACAACCTGAACCGTTTTTAGCAAGAAAAAATTATTCCTTTAGACACTATTTTTTCTTTAAACGGATATTTTCCATACGATGTAATATCAACACCGTAGAATGAAGTAAAATCAAAGTATGTTAATATTAGCTTTACACTTTTAGTAGTCAACCTTTAAACCGCACAGCAATGAACTTGAAACTACTTCCTGCCAATAAAAGCTTGCCCACTTCTATTTATTACACTACAAGAATAAGAATTTTCCCTAAATATTGAGCTATGCATAAAAATTCAAAAAATTTAGTGAAAGAGCCAATTGCTATTGTTGGCATGTCGTGTCGTTTCCCCAATGCGGCTAATTTAAACTCATTCTGGAAATTATTAATAGAGGGAAAGGATACCATCACTGAAATTCCTGAAGACAGATGGAATAATAAGGATTATTATGATGCTGACCCGCTAGCTGACAGAAAATCTGTTCAGAAACATGCCTCTATGCTGAAGAACATTCATGATTTGGATTCTTTTTTCTTCAATATCTCCCCTGCGGAAGCTATAGAAATGAGTCCTTCTCAGAAGCTCATGTTGGAATTGGTTTGGGAAGCTATGGAGCATTCAGGTAAGCCCTTATGCGATATACAAGGAGAAAATGTGGGCGTTTATATAGGTAATATATGGAATGATTTTGAACACCTGAGAAAACACAAAAACGCATCTGTTACGAGTCATTCTGCCGTAGGTCAATCAACAAATATTATAGCTAACCGGGTTTCATTCATCAATGGCTTTACAGGGCCAAGCCTTGTTTTGGACACAGGCTGTTCTTCCTCGCTAGTTGCACTGCACTTGGCTTGTCAAAGTCTTTTAGATGAATCTATACCCACTGCTATTGTGGGAGGTATAAATCACATACTTGACCCTGATCAAAATGTGCTGCTTTCTAAATTTGGAGGATTATCTAAAAAAGGCAAATGCAGTACCTTCGATGCCGGAGCAGACGGTTTTGTACGTGGTGAAGGCGCAGGCGTATTGATGCTTAAAAGACTTTCAGATGCTGAGCGGGACGGAAATAAAATTCATGCGCTAATACGCGGAACCTCCGTAAATAATAACGGCTTTAATGTAAACTTACCGGCAACGAGTACTGCAGGCCAATTAAATTCACTAACTGAAGCATTTGAAAATTCAGGCATCAAACCAAATGAAGTACATTATGTAGAGGCTCATGGTACCGGAACACAATTGGGTGACCCGACAGAAACCAAAGCCTTAGGTAGATTTTTTGGTAAAGGAAGAAAAAAGAAGCTTCATATTGGTTCGGTAAAAACAAATATTGGCCATTTAGAAGCCGCTGCCGGAATAGCTGGGTTATTGAAAGTTATATTAAGCATTCAGAACAAGGCGCTTCCTGCCAGCCTGAACTTTCAAACGCCAAATCCTGAGATACCCTTTGAAGAACTAAAATTACAAGTGCAGGATAAATCAGGGGAATGGCCGGCAGAAGCTGACGAGTCTCTGAAGGCAGGCGTGAATTCCTTTGGATGGGGAGGAACTAATGCCCATACGATTATTGAAGAATATAAAGGAACAGTAGCTGATAAAGGTCTAACGAGAACGGTTATTAATAAATACTGTCTTCCGATTTCAGCAAAATCTTCGGAAGCACTTCTAAGCTATGTAACATCTTATAAGGCGCTACTGGAAACAGCTGATGAACTTACATGCGAGAAAATATGCAAGGCTACTGCACTTATAAAACCTAATTTTGATTATAGAGCAGCCTTTTCCGGGCATAACAAAAGCGAGATAATTCAGAATATTAACGACTTTTTACAAAATAGGGACGATGAAGATATCGTAAAAAAGAAAATCACAGGAAAAGATAAAATAGTTTTTGTATTCCCGGGACAGGGCTCACAGTGGTTGGGCATGGGGAAAGAATTAATAACTAAGGAGCCTATTTTTAAGGAGTGGATTGAAAAATTTGACGGAGCTTACAGAAAATATTGTGACTGGATTTTATTAGATGAACTTCTTGCGGATGCAGACAAAAGCCGTATGAATGAAATCAATGTTATTCAGCCTGCGATTTGTGCTATACAAATAGCGTTGGCAAAGCTCTGGATGTCATGGGGAATTATACCTCAGGCTGTAACAGGCCATAGCATGGGAGAAGTAGCTGCTACATTTATATCAGGTGCCTTAAGTATTGATGATGCCGCGCGCATTATCTGTACCAGAAGCAAGCTTATGAAAAGTGTGAGTGGAAACAACGGAGCTATGATGGTTACTGAACTTACCAAAACACAAGCCGAAGGAATAGTAGATAGTTATTCCGGACTATCTCTTGCTGTAAATAATAGCCCTAAGTCAACTGTTTTATCAGGGGATAGTAAAGAAATTGCTCTGGTATTTAAGGAACTAGATGAAAAGGGCACGTTTTGTAGAATGGTAAAAGTTGATGTTGCTTCTCATAGCAATCAAATGGATCCGCTTAAGCAAGATTTGAGAGAAGCATTAATTACAATCGAACCCACTACTACTTCTATTGATTTATACTCTACTGTTAAAAGTAGATTGGTGGATGGATTAGAACTGGATGCCGATTATTGGGTAGGTAATTTGAGAGGCACCGTTCAATTTGCTGAAGTTACCGAACAACTTATTAGTAAGGGGCATACCATTTTTATTGAAGTGAGTCCCCACCCTGTGTTAACAAATGCAATAAATGAATGTGCTGAATATTTGAAGGCAGAAATACATGCTATTCCTTCTATTTTTAGAGAAAAAGATGAACAAAGAGCCATTTATGGTAATCTACTGGAATTATATTGTAGGGGCTATCATATTAATTGGGCCACAATATATGGCACCAATATAGCTCCTGATGTTGGTTTGCCTTCTTATCCTTTTCAAAGAGAACGCTATGAATTAGAAGATTTATCAAGTGAATTAACCACTCAGCGCAATCCATCTTCTAAATTTCCTCTTTTGGGTGAGCAAATTAAACTTGCCGGAATCAGTGGCTTGTATTATTGGGAAACATGCATTGGCCTATCTGCTTACCCGTACTTGCGTGATCATCAAGTAAATGATGTACCTGTATTTCCGGGAGCAGGTTATGCTGAAATAATTTTTGAGGCAGCTACTCAAATTTATGGTAGTGGTTTCCCTATGATTAAAAACTTAACTTTTATTAACTCACTAAGCTTCGCTGAAAATGAAATAAAAAAGGTTCAGCTTCGTGTGAAGGAGCACAATAAAAGGAGTGCGTCTTTCGAATTTTTTACTGCTAACAATGATGATAACGGACAATGGCTAAAGCTCGCTGAAGGCGATTTGTACATTTACTCTGGGATTTCGCAGGCTAAATCTCTTGAAATTCCTATCCTTGATAAAGGTATGGCAGGTACTGATTATTATCAGAAAATCAATTCCAGTCTAGGAATTAGGTATGACACCTACTTTCAGGGAATTCAGCAGCTACACTACAAAAAGGAAAATAAATTTAGTAAAGTAAGCTTTACACTTCAGCCAGATTTCAGAATTGCTGAAAGTGCCGATAAATACAAAGTTCATCCTGCTTTGCTGGATGCTTGTTTTCAAGCAATTTTTTATGACATAGTAGGAACAGGCGAAACTAATAGAACTACCTTTTTAACCGGCATTGACGACATTCAACTTTTAGGAGAAGTTGATTTTTTCGGTGAGTTGAAAGGCAACGCGCGTTTGCGTGCACCAGTAGTTGACGCCAACAGGGGCACAATTACTGTAGAGGCAGATATTCTGATTGCCAATGAAGATGGAAGCGAAATATTAAAAATTTCAGGCATAAAAGCCAAAGTTATAGATACAGAGCTGATAAATTCAGAACAAGACAAATTGAAAAATTGGATTCATACTGTAAACTGGAATAAAAAGAAATGCCCTGATAACGTGATTAATGCGTCAACGCAAAATTGGATTTTGATGGGCGATGTGTATGGTTTGAGTACTATACTATTGGATAAAATGGCTGCAGTTGGTATAAATTTTATTCATGTTACACCGGGACAGTCTTTTGAGAGAAAATCTGCATTATATTATACAATAGACTATAGCAGTGCAAGTGATTATCAAAGGCTTTTAGCATTAGTTTATGAAGATTACGCATCAATTACCGGTGTATTACATATGGGAGCAATCTACTATCCTTCCAAAGAGGTAATGCTAACTGCGGAAGAAATTGAAAAAGAACAGACTTACGGAAGCTTAAGCGTACTCAATCTTCTGCAACAATTGGAAAATCTAAAGCTGATGGAGGTACCCAATTTAGCAATTGTTACTAACGGTATTGAAACAATTGGTGAAGATTCACACCCCGCTGAAATCGTGCATGCTGCTATAAGTGGACTGGCTAGAGTTGCCGCAAATGAATTGGCGCACTATAAAGTAAAAAGGATGGATTTAAGCTTCCACCCGATGATGGATGAGATTGATCAGCTACTTAACAACCTGACGAATTATAACGGAAATGATAGGGAAATAGCACTTAGAGGTAGCTCCTACTATACCCCTGAGTTATCCGTTTCACAAGGTGCTGCAAACACGATGCACGAAGCAGCAGCGTTTTCTGCTGACGGTACTTACCTAATTTCAGGCTATAGGGGCCTAGCATTTTCTTATATAGAATGGATGATTAGTAAAGGAGCCAGAAATTTTGCTTTACTCAGCAGAAGCGGAAAGGCTAGTGAAAGTGTGACTAATAAAATAAGCGTTTATGAAAAACAAGGTTGCATATTCAATACTATTAAAGCTGATATAGCGGATTATAATGCGGTTGAAAATGCGCTGCATATTATTGAAGGTGTGATGCCCAAACTACGGGGAGTAGTACATGCAGCAGGTGTGATAGAGGCTGGTAGCATTACTGATATTTCCGAGAAAGACTTTATGGATACGCTAAGCCCTAAAATGAAAGGCGCTTGGAATCTCCACTTACTTACCAAGGATCTTCCGCTGGATTGTTTCGTATTATTCTCATCTGCCTCAGCTTTAATTGGTCTGAGTGGACAAGCAAGTTACGTGGCTGCAAATAGTTTCCTCGATGTGCTCGCTCATAATAGGAAACAAAGCGGATTAACTGCATTAAGCATTAATTGGGGTGTAATAAGAGATGTAGGCATGGTGGCTGATAACAAACACCTTGAAAAGTATGCTGATGCTGAAGGTTTTGAATCAGTAATATCTCAAGATGCATTGGAGGTGTTGGATTCTGTTTACAATAGTGGATTGGCTCAGCTAGGGATACTAAAGCTCAACGCAGGCAAAATGGCTCTTTATTACTCCGCACTGGCCAATAGCGATTACTTCAAACCACTCTTAAGAGGAAATAATAATGAAAATTCCGATAAAAAAGAAAACTTTATAGAAGCTTATTTACGATTAACGCATGCTGAGGCAGAGGAAGAAGCTTTGATTACCCTCATCACTCAATTAGTAGCCAAAATTGTTAAATCTCCGTCAGCTAAAATAAAGAGCTCAATGACTTTTAAAGGTTTAGGAATTGATTCTTTGATGGCTATTCAAGTAAGAAATTTAATTGAGAAAAGCCTCCATATCAAGTTATCTGTTGCGCTATTTTGGAACTATCCAAGTATTAAAGAGTATGCTGGTTTTTTAAGGAATAAGCTTTCTGAAGACTTAGAGAAAATACATAGTGGGGAAAGCAAACACGCTGCTGCAACCACCGAAGATTTGAACTTACATCTATTTCACATTTCTCAGCCAAGCCCTCATGCCACTAAAAGAATAATTTGTTTTCATGACGCTGGTGGCAGTGCTTCATTATATGATGACTGGAGTAATTATTTAGGTGAGACAGTTGAGTTGGTGGTTGTTGAGCTACCGGGAAGAGGCAAAAACTTTGAGGCTACAACCTTATAAGCATATTCCCACGCTCATAAAAAATTTAATGGATCAAGTAGGAGCATATTTTGACAAGCCTTTTGCATTCTTCGGACATAGTATGGGTGGTTTATTAGCCTTTGAATTGACCAAAAAGCTAATTCTAGAAAATAAACCTGTGCCTGAAAAATTATATATTTCCTCTACACCACAACTCGCCAGTTATGATAGGGAGCAAATAAACCCTAATACATCAGATGACAACTTAATGGATTTATTTCCTTATTTAAAGGGGTCTAATGGTGCACATGATAGTGCTGAAAAGACTAAAATAATGATAAATATTCTTCGTGCTGATTTGGAATTATTAAGTGACTATCAATATAAAAAAGAAATTCCTATTCCTGTTCCTATTATTGCCTTGCATGGTGTTGATGACCCTAGAGTTAAACACGAACACATGGAATTGTGGCATAAAGAAACAACCGGTTCTTTCGAACTCTTATCAAGACCAGGAGGCCACAGGTACATTGACCAGGAAGGGGAGTTTATTACCTCTTTGATAAAAGATAAATTGACTGAAGTGGTTTATGTTGAGAAATAGTCAAATGCAATCAATAAAATCGCAAATAGTAGGTACATGGAAATTTGTATCGTGGGTGTATCAGGATGAAAACAATAAAACTATACACTATTTTGATACAGAAGCCATAGGTGTTTTAATGTATGACGAAAATGGAAACATGAATGCCCAGATAATGAAATCAGGAAGAAAGGGATTTATTTCTGATGCTATATCGGGCGGAACCCCAGATGAGTCCAAAAATGCTTTCGATAGCTACTTGGCCTACTTTGGTACATACTATGAAGCATCACCCGGAAAAGTTGTTCACAAAGTAAATGGGGCGCTATTTCCTAATTGGCTGGGAAATGAAGAAATCCGGTATGGTGCAATAGTGGAGGATAAATTGATTATAACTACACCTCCTATCTCAACACCTCAGGGTAATATAGTTTTTACAATTACTTGGCAAAAATAAATGCAACTTTTAACTTAATAATACAATTAACCATGGAAAAATTACACAAAGCAAAAAACATTGAAATCTTTTACGACAACGACCATGAGTACCTGTACTGCGACTGGATTGGCTTCCAAAATAAGGCCTCCATTATGGAATCGGGTAAAGTTATTCTGGACTTGGTAAAGAAAAAACGATGTTCAAAGGTACTTAATGATAATTCGAAGGTGACAGGGCCTTGGCAAGAAGCGGCAGAATGGACTTCAACCGTTTGGTTTCCCGATATGGCAAAAGCAGGATTACAATATTTTGCCTGGGTGTTCTCTTCGAATATATTTGCTGAACTTTCAGCGAAGAAGGCCATGCCGGCCTCCGACATGATCAAGTCTTTCTTATCTGTTAATGACGCTAAAGGATGGCTTTTAGAACAGAACGGTGGTGCTGCTTAATTTGAGTAGAATCAAATCAGTCAAAAAAAAGCCTTAGACAAAAATCTAAGGCTTTTTTTTTCACGCACCTGCGCAGATAGCCTCCATAGCAAATTAAGAATTCTTCATGCAATGTCGTTTAAATAAGCTTGTCTTCATGACCTCATTCCGCCAAAGGCGGGCAGGCACTTAATCCTTCTCCCAAACAGAAGGAGGTAAGGTCTTATCTAAACGACATTGATTCTTCATCTATCAAAATCAGTCCGAATAGCTACTGATTATTTCCTACCCATATTATCTGCTAATGTTAAATGGCATGCTCTTCTATCCAGTTCGTTATGGATCGTTCGCAACCCGCTTAAGGTGGTAAGAAAGCTATGAACTTGCCGAGCATTCCAGAGACTCATTTTGCCCGAATAGGTAAATAAAATATTAGAGAAATATACTGTAGCCGGACGAACCTTGACAAGAATGCTCAGTATCTAAAAGTAAATTACATTGAAAAATATGTGCTCAATCAAGCAAAAATGGTGGGCGTGAAAGCTACTGTCTCAATTGAAAATGCGATGTCCGCTCTAGTCAGATTGCATTAAGCAAGAGATGAAAGAGCTCTTTCAAAGCAATATTTTACAATGATTTTAAGCGATCTATCGAATAAAGACTAGCAAATTTCATTTCACGGTTTACTCATCAATCTATCCGGTCACTAAAATTTATCATGAATTTTTAAACGCAAATCTTTTGCATTTAAATCTAATTGCTATATTTGCAACACTATTGCATTTAGTTATGGGTATATCAGAAATAGCCCTGCCTCTATGTGAAAGTAGCAGAGACGGTGATACATTTCAAAAGATTCACCCATGCTATTACCTGTTATTGATACCTAATTAGCAATAAAAATACATTGGATGATACAGACAACAGAACTTACCAAAATGTACGGCAATTTTACCGCACTAAACTGCCTGAACCTGCATGTAAATGAAGGTGAGGTATTTTGCCTGCTGGGCGCTAATGGCGCGGGGAAAACTACCACTATCAACTTGCTGATGGGCTTTATTCAGCCAAGCTCCGGAGAGGTAAAAGTGAATGGCCTGGATGTATCTACCCAGGCAGCTGAATCTAAGAAACACCTGGCTTACATCCCCGAGAATCTTAACCTGTATGGCAACCTATCAGGCTTGGAGAATTTGCAATTCTTCGCAGGGCTGGGAGGCGAAAAACCGGATAAATCATCCGCTAATGAACTCCTCCTGTCAGTTGGTCTGCAATCAGACGCCATTCACAAGCGTGTGTCCAAATACTCCAAGGGGATGCGCCAAAAAGTAGGCATTGCTATAGCCAAGGCAAAAAAGGCAGAAAATTTATTGTTAGATGAACCTACTTCAGGTCTGGATCCGCAGGCTAGCAATGACTTTGCTCAGCTTTTGCAAGACATGCGCCAAAACAATGTGGCTATTCTAATGGCTACTCACGACTTGTTTAGAGCGAAGCAAAGTGGTACACATATCGGAATTATGAAAGAGGGGAAGTTGATCCATTCACTTAAAAGTGATGAGGTAACTTTAGCAGAGCTGGAGCATTTGTATTTGGAAACCATGAAAAGTGAAGTCCATGCTGAGGTTAATCATTAGAAAAGAATTTCTGACTGCCTTGCGCGATGTTCGATTCCAGGTTTCAGGCGGCATATTAGTCGTTTTAATGCTTACTGCCATCTTGGTAGGCAGGGAAGGCCAAAAAAAGATTCAGAAAGAGCGCGTTAAAGCGCAATCTGCCATGTATGATACATGGTTGAACCAAGGCGATAAGCACCCTCATAGTGCGGCACATTATGGGAACTTTGCCTTTAAGCCAAAGCCGGTATTAAGTTTTTTAGATGTAGGATTGGACAATTACACCGGAGTTTCTGTGTTTCTGGAAGCCCACAAAAAAAATGAGGTGTTGTTCAGCGCTGCCCAAGATAGCAATGGCATGACCCGTTTTGGAGATATGACCGCAGCCTTAATCCTGCAGGTGCTGCTCCCTTTGTTGATCATCTTCCTCACATTCAACATCTTTAGCAAGGAGCGTGAGGAAGGAACACTCAAGCTAATCCACGCCCAGGGCATGTCCATGCGGCAATTATTTATGGGCAAAGTCTGGGGTACCTACCTTATGGTGCTGTTGATCTATTTACCAATCATCCTGCTTGCCTACCTTCTGCTCAATCAGCAATCGGCTGGCCTGGATGCAGGCGTAAGTATCAAGTTTGTGTTGCTCACTTCCGGGTACGCCATTTACTTTTTAATATTTGTGCTTTTATGTATATCAATCTCTGCCTTTGCTAAAAATTCAGGATTTGCACTACTGGTGCTTTTGGGCATTTGGATAGCATCATGCATCATTTTACCGAAAGCTACCAGCAACCTTGCAGACAAAGTATATCCTACTCCCTCTCAGTTTGACTTCAAAAGAACCATTAACGCCAAGGTGAAGGATGGAATTGACGGGCATAATCCGTCAGATGTTCGGCTGGCTTCACTGCGGCAGGAAGTAATGGATGAGTACGGTGTGGAAACTATGGAAGAGCTGCCTGTGAACTGGAGTGGCATTGCCATGCAGGCGGGTGAAGAATATACCGATCAGGTGTATGATCAGGAGTTCTCAAGGATCGAAAACATTTTCAGCAGGCAGAACAGACTATCGGAATGGGTAGGTTTTATCAATCCCTATTTGGCTATTAGAAATTTATCCATGGCATTGGCGGGGACAGACTATACCCACCACGTGGCCTTTGCGAAAGCTGCGGAAGACTACCGTAGAAATTTCGTGAAGAAGATGAATAAAGACATGGAGGTGAACCACAAACCGGGAGTAGCTTATGGAGATTACACTGTGGGTGATGAAATGTGGTCAAGTATAGCACCTTTCGAATACGAGCTGCCGAGCCCTTCCGCTATTCTCGTAAACCAATGGCGCAGCACTGCTGCACTGGCTTTTTGGCTGCTGGGGTTATTTCTGATTTCATTTATTTCTGCACCTAAAATTTCCATTTTATGAAAACCTTATTTCATATTCTTTCTTTCGAGTGGAAAACCCTTTGGCGCAGCAGCACACTTAAGGTGTTGTTGCTGGTTGTTTTTGGTGCCGGCATTTATGGCATTTTTTTCGGTAAGTTCGAGATTGAGAAACAAGAAGCGCGCATTGCGCAAGTGCAGCAGTATGAAAGGCAGCAATTTGACAGCCTATTATTATGGACAAAGCTTGATACAACAATTGAAGCAAATAAAGAAAAGTATGAGCGGGCGTTTTCCCCTACGGGAAGTGGTTATAGTCATTTTACATACTATCTGACACATGAAACCCCGGCTGCGGCAGGCCTTTGCTTAGGCCAGCGAGATTTATTCCCGGTGTATTATGCTTTTAACATCGGAGATTTGGCGCGGCAGGTAAATACAGGGGAGCTTGCCAACCCTATGAAGCTGCTTACCGGAAATTTTGATCTTTCTTATGTGTTCGTTTTTCTATTTCCACTCTTAGTAGTGGCTCTTTTTTACAACCTCTATGCAGGCGAAAAGGAAGGCGGTACACTTTCACTGTTACAGTCACAATCCACCTCATTGGGTGTTATCTTACTTAGCAAAGGATTATTACGACTGCTGATCGTTTGGGGTTTAGCAGTGGTTTTGCTGCTGATGGGATTCCTGCTTCAAGGCATCTCCTTTGGGGATAGTGGACAATTATTCGTCTGGTGGATGCTGATCATCTGCGGTTATTGCCTGCTTTGGGCAATTCTTATGGGGGTTATTATATTTTTCCGACAGCCATCTGCACTCAGTGCCATGTTAGGCTTAGGAGTGTGGTTAATTTTTACGCTGATAACACCTGCATTACTCAACCTTTTTGTATCGGTTAACGAGCCTTTGCCAAACCGCACTGAGATGATTCACGAGATAAGAGCCTTGAATGATCAGACTTGGGATCAGCCAAAATCATTTGTTTGGGACAAGTTCTATCCGCAAAATCCTCAATACAACGATGGTGATACCGCAAACTTTTATAAGTGGTTCTATGCCGGCTTTACATTGCTGGATGCGAAGGCTGATAGCTTGAAAGCTCAGTTTGAAGAGCAGGTAAGTAAGCGAAATGCTATGTTGGAAAAGTTAGCGTGGTTAGCTCCGGCAGCCCTGGTACACGAAAAGCTATCTGAACTTTCCAATACTGATAGGGACAGCCAGCTTAAATTTATGAAAGAGATGCAAGCCTACCACAACGATTTAAAGGAATTGTATTATGCCCGACTTTTTTCCGATGAGCAATTTACAGTCAAAGACCTTGAAACACTGCAACAGCAATTATGAAAAAAAGCGCAATCTTAACCGATAAAATAGGCATCTGCATTTCCATTATTTGCATGGCGCACTGCCTGGCAATTCCACTTTTCCTTTTGTTCGGATTCGATGCCACGCTGCGCTTTATAGATCAGGAATGGATTGAATGGCTGATTGTAGCATTAGCCCTCATCATTGGAGTTATCTCTTTTTTGGGAGGATTTATTGTGCATAAACAACATTACATACTCGTGCTATTCGCATCAGGTTTTTTGTTGCTATTAAATGGCGAATCGATTAGCCAGCCGTGGATTTCTATACTAATTTCAATAATAGGGGCACTAATTATAAGCTATGCGCATTTGGAAAACCTTAAATGGAAAGCTGCCCATAAATCATCGCTCAATCTTAAAAAGTAAGCCTGCCTAACACAATGAAGTTGGAACACACATGTACTTACAGGCACTTATATTTGATACTGCTTTGCGGTAGAAAATTGCTCGCGTGGCTCATGGCAGTACTTTTTATAATGCTGTTTTCTTTTTCATTCTGCCTTGGGCAAAAAACGATGAGCCTCAGCGGTTACTTTAAGGATGCTGCCGACAGTTCGGCTATTGCAGAAGTGGCATTACAAATTGAAGAAACCGGGCAATGGGCAATAACTGATGAGCAGGGTTATTTCAAAATTTCCGAGCTCAATTCCGGTAACTATATGTTACTCGCACGGATGTTGGGATACAGTTCCAGACGGCTGACCGTAAACACCGCTTCAGGTGCAAGTTCAGTTTTTTATCTTTCTCCGCTTAGCGTTGAGCTGGAAACGGTGGTGGTAACAGCCCGGGAAGAACCTTTGGGTTCTGTTTCTAAAATAGAAAGATATGCCATTAAACACACGCAGCCGGTTAGTCTCTCGGATGTATTGCAGCTTGTTCCGGGTGAATTAGTGCAAAATCCACAGTTGGGTAATGCAACGCAGTTCACACTTCGGCAAGCACCTTCCAGCGCAGCTGCGCAACGAATGAATGCGCTAGGAACAGCCCTCATTATGGATGGAGCACCCATTTCAAACAACGCCAACTTACAGGCAAATACCAACATATTAAATGCCTCATCAGGTAGCTTGCCACCATTCTCTTCAGTGGCAGGTAGAGGCCTGGACCTGCGCTCCATTCCGGCAGATTTGATAGAATCTGTAGAAGTAATTAGGGGCATCCCATCTGCCCGATATGGCGACCTTACTGCAGGCGCAGTACTTGTGCAAACACGCCTTGGGGCGTACAAGCCCAGGGCATTGGTGCGTATAAATCCTACAGTACGGCAACTTTCCTTCGGGGCCGGAAAAAAAGTGGGAAGTAATACACTCAATGCCGAATTGGACCTTACCACGGCTCTTACCGACCCTAGAAATGACTTGGATCAGTATACGCGTGCAAACCTACAAATGGGCTGGGCAAACCGTTTAGGACGATTTGACTTGCAACATCGGCTTACATTATTTACCACTTTGGATGAAACACGCGAGGCCCCCGAAGATGATGTTACGCTTCGCAGCAATTTTAATCGTGAAAGAGGCTTCCGATTTAATAGCCGTGGAAGGTGGAGAAGTGAGGCGTCTTTTTTTGAAGAAATTCAGTACACTTTGTCTATCTCCTATCAGCAGCAAAAAAGTTTTTTTCAAGAGCAGATCACACGAGATATTTTTCCGGTTACTGATGCATTGGCCGATACTACCCGTTCCGGTGAGTTTGGCAAAAGCACCTATTTAAATCAAACTTCGGTGGATGGAAAGCCTCTTAATGCCTATTTAAGAGTGGAAACTGGTAAGTCGTTGCCATTTATGCCGGGTAATAACAGGCTGTTGGTTGGGGCTGAATGGCGGCACGATAGCAATGAAGGTAGTGGCAGACAGTTTGATCCTAAAAATCCGCCACGACAAAATTACAGCATGGGCGATCGTCCGCGTAGTTATGCCGGCATCCCCCACCTAAACCAATTAGGTTTATATTTGACTGATCGCTGGGCGCTCAAATTAAACGACCAAAGTCTTTTGGTGGATTGGGGCCTACGCGCAGATGTTATGCACCGGGCGGCTCAGCCTGAATTAGAAGCCGAGCTGCAGAATGAGCAGTGGTTTTTTGTCCCTGCTCCGAGGATTAATGCATCACTCACTTTAGGAAAGGGCTGGCAAGCCAGGGCCGGTTTTGGGGTAATGGCCAAAATGCCTACTTTATCTTATCTGTATCCAAATCCCGTTTTCTTCGACTTAGTTAACTTTAATTACTTTGCTCAAGACCCTGCGGAGCGGCTGGTAGTGCTTACCACAAGGAGAATTATTCCCAATACCTCTTCTCTTAAGCCCTACCAAAGTACAAAATGGGAGGCTGGTATGGATTACCGGCCTGAAAAAAACGGATGGAACCTTTCATTTTCTGTATTTCATGAGCGGGTAACTGATGCCTATCAGATTTTAAGACAGATATTACCTATTGAAAACCAAAAATTTGTAGCAACTGACTTTCCCGAGGGTCAACCTCCAATACTCTCACCTGAACCGATGGCTATTGACACATTTATGGCGGCCTTTGACTTACCGGAAAATAATTTAAGCATCATAAATCGAGGAGTTGATTTTACGCTGCAAACACCGGAAATTAAAGCACTAAGAACTTCTTTTAATCTCACAGGTGCCTATTTAAACACGCAATCTGATCAAACCACACCATTTATTGATGCTAACCGAGCAGTTTTTAGCAATCAGTTCTCCGGTAAGGTGCCCATATTTCCATCGGGCCAGGGCCAAGAGTCTTCACGATTTAATACCAGTTTGCGCTTAATTCATCATATCCCTGCACTTAAATTTATCATATCGGGCTTGGTGCAAACAGTATGGGTGGAACAAAATCGATTATTCAATTACTCGGAAACTCCGGAGGCTTATTTAGCACGAAGTGGGGAACGAATAGTCCTTAGCCAGGAAAACCTTAATGCTGCCTTGCTAAACGAGCTGGGGCGCACCATAAATCCGGAGAGTCTGGAATGGCAGAAGCGGCCTCCTCTTTGGCTATTTAACATCAGATTAACCAAGGAGTGGGCAGCGCAAAGAGGATTTGCTTTTTACGTGAATAACCTGGTGAACTCCCGCCCATTGTTTACCAGCAATATTTCTGGTTTTCAAGCCACCAGAAATCAACCTGAGTTCTTTTTTGGTGCCGAAGTGTACTATCAACTTTAATATAAAACCCACAAATCAAACGCTAAATTAAATATTATGAATTTTATGAGATCGAAGTTAAAAATGAAAAAACGTACGTTATCCTATTATTGGGCCGCAATGCTGGTAGTAGGATTTTTGTCAATTATAGGTTGCAATGATGATGATGAAGTGCAACCTGTGTCAGTTCAGGTACAACTGAGTTATCCATCCGATTTTGCCACACAACAAGTGGAAGCAGGTGTTGAAGTTACCTTAAGATCCTTAACAGGAGCAGGGGATTTTACAGCTACATCCGATGCCAGCGGAAAGGCTTTATTCGAAATGATTATTCCGGGAACCTATGATATTCTGGCCACTCAAACTATATCGGCCGAGGACGCACTAACCATTACCGGCAAATTTAATGAATCGCTCAGTCTTAACGGGAGCACAAATGCCACAGTAGCAACTTCGCCCATAGAAGGGCAACTTTTTGAGGTGGAACTTTCCGGTGTGCCGGCTGGCGATTTGGTATTTAAAGAAGTATATTATACAGGAGTGCCTGACTTTTATTTCTCTGATCAGTTCATAGAAATATATAACAATTCAGATGAGGATATATTCTTGGATGGACTATGTATAGCGGATATATGGGGAACATCAGGGCAAATTAATCCAAACAGCGTACCTACTGCTTTTGCTGATGATAACAATAACGTATATGCTAATAGTGTATGGCGGATACCTGGCAGTGGACAAGAGCATGTGCTGAAAAGTGGTGAAAGTTTTATTATAGCGCAGGATGGTATTGACCATACCGCTGAGAATGACAACACCACCGTAAATCTAAGTACTGCTGAGTGGGAAACTTACAACGAACGTGATGATAATCGCGATGTAGATGCACCTTCCGTGCCTAACTTGGAAAGGGTATACTTTACCGGAGGGTTTGACTGGTTGGTTCCGGTATTTGGCCCTGCTTTAGTATTATTTCGTACGGATAACTTTGAGGCGCTGGAGAAAGTACAGGTTCCCGATTTACCGGACGATTTTGCCCCACGAGTAAAAATACCTACCACATTACTGATTGATACTTTTGAAGCGCTTAGAGATGCAGAGAGTGGAAGCTTTAAAAGAATTCCGGTAAGCGTAGATGCCGGTTTTGTTTTCGCTACTGATACCTACGTTGGCGAATCTTTCCGTAGAAAGCTGGCCTTCGAGAGAGATGGTAGAAAAATTTTGCAGGATACTAACAACAGTGGCAACGACTTTGAAAGGCAAACTACTCCAACTCCAAACGAATTACCTAAGTAACAGCTAAAATGGAAGGAGGGCAGTACACAAATTATGGCTTATTTGTTATGATGAATGTACTGCTCTCCTGAAATTTTTTGTCAATTACCATCATCTACTTTGAAGATATTATTAACACATATAGTCTTCCTACTGAGTACATCAATTGCATGCGCTCAAGGCATCAGGCAATTACCGGAAAAGGATGTATATCAATTTCCGCAATTTATTTCATTGCATCAGGCAAAGCAGACTCCTGATTTTAGTTTGGTTAAACTCTCCTACCAAAGTTTTGATGGTGATTTCAATCGTCCTCAGCTGCCGGCCTCAGGCCAAATGGGAGCATTTACCGCTAGCGGCAGAAAAGAACAGGAATTTCTAATTTGGCAGGGAGATTTTTCCTTTCAATATCAACGCGATGATGGCCAGCAGTGGAACAATACTTCCTTACACCCCGATGAGCAGCCCTATCTTTGGGCAGATGAGGGAACAGGACAATGGGACCGTAACCATTTTAATGCGAATGTGCAATTAGGATCGGTAAGAGAAGGCAGCTTCAATTGGGGTGTTAGCGTATTTCTTAAAGGTGGGCAGGGCGATCGTTTCAATGATCCTAAACCGCTTTACAGGTACAGAAGGCTTGGAATAGCCCCTGAGGTATCCTGGCGCTTTAATCAGGAAAACTTTTTAGCCGTACAACTTAATTATAGTAATTACTCTGAGGACAATGAAATTGGATTTTTCTCTGTAGATGATCCGCTGCTGTACAGACTTAGAGGATATGGCACCTTTACCAGAACCCCATTTGTAAGTGGAGAAAGACAATTAAAACAGCAATCAATTGGTTCAGTTTTGCGGTGGATAAATGTAAAAAGCGGTCAGTTTGACCGCTGGATTGTTGAAGTAGCAGGGCAACTTAGGCAAGGAAGTGCAGCGGAAGGTACAGCCATTATTACTCCCGGTGGTAAATGGGAAGCGCTACAAGGAAATTTTTCTGTGGAGAAAGTTTTGCAAAGTTTTAATTATGCACATAGCATTAAAGTAAGTGGCACAGCACAAGAAACAGCGGGAGTGGATGCAGTATTTCAGGCAATTAATACAAGGCTACAAACTGCTCTAATTGGTTTGGGATGGACTCTAGCAAAAACAGACAGCGCAAATTTCAACTGGCAGCTAGGCATTCATGCAGCTGTAAGTCAGCGGTTTCAGGAAGATCTGGCCGCTTTCACGGAGGCAGAGGTTCAGGGTTTGCCAATCACCATGAATTTTCAAACCGCATGGAAAAGAGATAAGATTAGTCCATTTTTATCGCTCACAGGCAATTATTTTCATGCTTTGAATACTTCGTTGCAAGTTGGGAGCGAGAATGCCCTGAATGAACTCATCGTTCCTGATTTTGAAATATTAACAACGAATTCTTATATGCTTAGGGCAGCAGCAGGAGTGGATTGGAAGTACAGCAAGGGCGTGTTTAGATTATCTGCTTTTGCACAACTTATGCGGGCAGCGGAAGCCAACACTTCCTTATCGCAAAGTCAATTTGGGCTATCAATTGCCTTTTCACCCCAGGGTATTTTTAATCTGCCTACGCTTCAGGAAGGAAAACAATTTGGGCACCTTTAATAACACATTTTAAGTACATAATTAAAACCTAAAATAAAAGATGAAAAAATTTATAACATTTCTTTTTTTCGTACAACTAGTTTCAGGGTGTGCCCTACCGCCAACAAATAAGTCTGAAAGCAATACGGTTTCATTTCCTTTCCCAAAATATGAAGCCTTAAAAGGGGAAGATAAGGAACGTGCCGATTCATTACTGGCGCATGCTCTGGATCATGAAGCTTTGTACTCACTTATGGGAGATTTAAAACCCATAAGCGGCATAGGCTTTAGTCTTTCTTTTTATTTAGGAAAAGACAGCACGCAAACAAGCGGCCAGTCAGATATTGTAAATATAGAGGCGGATAGTATTCAGGCAATTATAGCGGAGCTGGAGAGCTGGAACCGGGTACTCGATGCGTTATCTTTTGATCAATACCAATTCATGCTAGTCCCTTTCAGGCAGGTTTGGAAAGGTAAGCGCAACTTACAGGTTTTGGTCTGCCGCACTGATTTGCTCGACAGCCTTGTGCAGTCAAGGGCTGCTTTTTTCTCTCAATGGGGTTTTGTAACAGGAACTGACCCTGCAGTAATGCTCACTGCTATTGAATTTGAAGAGAAATCAGATCGGTTTCGCGCTTATGGTTATTTCTACGGCTATCCCGAGCATGCTGTTGACTTTTACGTAAAGGCCGATCTGGATAAAGAAGAGACGGGAGAATTTGTAAAACGTAAGTTTTTTCATATTCCTGTGCACGAAAAAAAAGAAGGCTATTTTACTTATGCCCTGCCCGAAAATTTTGAGCCACTCCCTCAGGACTCTACCACTTATTATCGCGCACAAGAAATTTTAGCCGGCTATAGAAACATGAGACCGGATTTTATTGATAGTGCCGGTAACCTGCAGGCTGTTGCACTCTATCGTAGCTGGTGGCGTAAAAATAAAAATTGAAGTACGACACATTTATATTACGTAGGAAAGCATATGAATCTAATTGAAATCGGCTACACCGGTCCCGAGGACACACAATCTTTTCCATTTAACATACAATAATCACTATCTAGAGTTGACTACTATTACCTTATCCTAATCTACAAAAGTTGCTTTTATTACCACTTTCACTTCAGCTGATTCTCTTGAAGTTAATTTCTCATAAGATCTAATAATTCGTTTTTTATCTATTGTCCTAATCTGATCCAAAACAACCCAACCTTCCTTCTTATTATGATACGCTTTAGCTCGTGTTGGATATTTGTGCGACTTAGTTGTCATTGGCGCGACCGTGACAGTTTTGATGTTGGCGTTAAGTTCATCAGGCGAAATTATGACGCATGGTCTCGTTTTTTGAATCTCACTTCCAACAGTTGGATCGAGGTTAACGAGAATAATTCGGTATTGATCTAACTCCATTCGTCAAAATCTTCTTCATTAAACATGTCATCAATCAGCAAATTATCATCGCCCTTCTTCGCCATCAATTTAAAAGCTTTGTCCCAACCTTTTCTTGGCTCGTTTAAAGGCTTGAGAATAATTCTATCCCGCTCGTATATTAGTTCTACTTTGTCAGTAATATTGTACTGCGCAAGTATTTGCTTGCTCAATCGCAAACCTTTAGAGTTTCCAATTTTAATAATTGACACTTCCATATTCTATCATTTAGTAAGCACAAAGTTATTACGTTTTGCTATAATAGACAAATAAAATTGTAGACAAACTAAAATATCTCGTCTATCTCCTATATGATTTATGCTTGCAAAATACCGATGACTTACTATCTAACACGAAGGGAATTTTAATTTTTTCTATCCAGTCTTCCACAATACCCAAATCAGTGGCTTACAGCAACCCTTTGAGCAGCAACAGTTGATCGGGAAGATTACCTTTTTGAAGCAGTTTTAGAATGGTCTTTTGCTTTTTACCAAATCTACTTATTCTGCTAAATCAGGCATTACATTCTTTGCAAACACCGCTGAGGGTATAGTTGATTTTATTTACGGAAAAATCATCAGAAACTTTTACCTCCGGAACCTCAACTCCTTCCAGGCAGTAGGTCTGCCTGGCATTCATCACATATAAAGTGAGCGTGACGATCCGTATGGGTTATATCCGGACAACTATGTCCACAAAGGGCATATTTAGACCCTTGCCCATCCTCTGAGGCTTTGTGTAATATGCCATGCTCTTCAAAAGAACTTAGCGCACGGTAAACAGTTACCCTATCATGGCCGGCTTTCATTTTTGAAACTATATCGCTGGCAGAAAGGGCAAAATCATGGTTCATAAAGAGGTCAAGCATCTCCATTCGGATGGGCGTCTTTTTAAGGCCATGGGCATGTAGCAAGTCACCTATTATTGGTTTATTATCCATCATTATATTTTGATATTATACTTCCTTTTTTATTAGTCAAACACAATATTTGTTCAATTCGTTATTTATAAACGCAACATTACTGCATTGATGTGGTTACACTTACTGTAACCAAGCACAAATATGATGATTATAAAAAGATTTTTGCAAATAACACTACTAGGTTCCAGTGTACTTTTATATAACTGTACAAACAAATCGGCAAACAAAGAAGCAGGTGATACTTCCTCCAATGAGGTTGAAATGATAGAAAACAGCCTGCAGGGAGTTGAAGAAAGTATATTGGAAAATGAATACGTAAAGGTGCTAAAGGTCTCTTTGGAACCTGATCAGCAGCTTCCCTGGCATAAAGGTGGGCCTCGGGTAGTGTATTCTTTAACGAATTATACCGTAAAGTTAAAAAAGAATGCCAATGATACTGTTTCTCGCCAAAATACCCTTCAGAAAGATGAGGTGCATTGGCATGCACAGAGCGCACATACACTAGTAAATACGGGACGCAACGCTGCGGAATTCTTGGTGTTTATGAGAAAGCCCGGCAGTTTTCCTGATAATTCTAATCTTGACACCAAATCAGATGTGGAACAGGTGGAACCTGCTAATACCAATATCCTGCTGGAAAATGATGCGGTGAAAGTAATTAAGGTGGAACTGTCCCAAGATGAAAAAATTCCGATGCATGTGGGCACCAAAAGAGTGATCTATTCCCTATCAAATTATACCGCTGCATTTAACAAACCCGATGAATCTGCCGAGAAGCAAAGCTTCAAGCAAGGTGATGTTCACTGGCACGATGGTGGGGAACATTCGGTTAAAAATATGGGAGATAGTTCAGCAGCATTTTTAGTGGTGGAATTTAAGAAATAGAGCCAGCAATTAAGGCTGGTCACCAGCAATTGAAAGCACTCAGTTGCAGCATGCAGTAAGCTTTCTAGTCCGTCATTCTCCGAATTCCCCAAGGAATTCTAGGAGAATCTCTTAGCTAGTAACGGTAACGCATTTCATGGCATTTACTATAGAACAACCTCGAAAAAATTTCAGCAGCGTATGACGGTAATGCCGGACTCTGTTGCATGAGATTACCCTAGAATTTCCCTTCGCACAGGCCTGCCCCTAATTCGGTGAATGACGATCATTTTCACATAACTCTTTTCGCTATTCTACTCGTCATTCTCCGAATTCCCCAAGGAATTCTAGGAGAATCTGTTAGCAGGCAATAGTACCGTACTCTGAGACGATTTCTTTAGACTAATCTTTGCACAATTTCAGCACTGTATGAGGGGAATGCACTGCTTCCTTCTATGAGATTCCCCTAGAATTTCCCTTCGCACAGGCCTACCTCAAATTCAGGGAATGACGATCAACTTTCAAGAGATTCCCCTAGAATTTCCTCCCCACAGACCCGCCCCAAATTCGGTGAATGACGATCATTTTCACATAACTCTTTTCGCTATTCTACTCGTCATTCTCCGAATTTCCCAAGGAATTCTAGGAGAATCTATTAACAGACAATGATAGCGTGCTCTGAGACGAATTTTTTAGACCAACCTTTGCACAATTTCAGAAATGTATGAGGGGAATGCCCTGCTTCATTCTATGAGATTCCCCTAGAATTTCCCCTCGCACAGGCCTGCCTCAAATTCAGGGAATGACGATCATTATCCGAATAACGCTTTTCGCTATTCTACTCGTCATTCTCCAAATTCCCCAAGGAATTCTAAGAGAATCTACTCGTTTGAAATGAATGCTCGCTCAATAGATTTCATTAAACTGCCATCAAATAATTAATCATCACACATCATAACAAACATACTTTTCTACTTTAGATTTCTTCCAATATTCAATCAAATTTACATAATGCTTATCTAATTAAGCAATTTTTAGTATTATTGCTTATTCAAATCAGCAAAAATGGAAGCTTTATTCGAAAAGTCGATTAAATTAATCAGCCGGGTCAGTACCCACCGGAAAAGAAACCTAACTCAAAATATTAATTGGGATTGGCAACTAAATGGTATAATTGGTGCTCGCGGAACTGGTAAAACTACTTTGCTTTTACAACAACTGCATCAACTCAAAGATCGGGGGCATAAAGTCTTGTATGCCAGTATGGATGATTTTTACTTTACTGAAAACAGGCTCTACGATTTGGCTCTGAATTTCTATCAGCAGGGCGGTCAATATATGTTCCTTGATGAAATTCATAAGTATAAGGCGTGGTCAAGGGAGCTAAAAAATGTTTACGATTCCATTCCGGACTTAAAAATTACTTTCTCCGGTTCTTCAATTATAGAAATTACTCGTACGGATGTAGACCTGAGCCGCAGGGCTCTTTTTTATGAACTCACCGGCTTATCCTTTCGAGAGTTTTTAGCTTTCGATTTAGGCATCGATTTTCCAATAATTTCTCTGGAGGACGTCATCAAGCGGCATGTAGAGTTAGCTTCCGACATCAGTAGTCAACTCAGGCCACTTGAAAAATTAAAGTGCTACCTCAAAAATGGTTATTATCCTTTCTTCATGGAAGAAAATAGGGACTACAGCCTCACGCTTGAGCAGGTAATCCAGTTAGTACTAGAGGTAGACATGAAATACATGGAGGGTTTTGATCCCGGTAAAAGCCGCAAACTAATGCAACTACTCAGAGTGATTGCCTCTAGTGTTCCTTTCAAACCTAATATTCAGAAGCTGAGTGAACGCATTGGAATCAATCGCACTACGCTTGTGCATTACCTGCATTATTTGGAGAAAGCACGACTAATCCGGTTGCTAAATGTTGCTGAGAAAGATATAAGTGTATTACAAAAACCCGATAAGCTACTCTTAGATAACCCAAACTTGTTTGATGTACTGGCTTCCGAAAACACATCCTTAGGTAGTCTGAGAGAGACATTCTTTGTAAGTCAGGTAAATCCCAAACATGATATTAATCTTCACCGAAAAGCTGATTTTATTGTCGATCTCAAATATGTGATAGAAGTGGGGGGCAAAGGGAAAAGTTACCACCAGATTAAGGATACTGAAAATTCCTATCTGGCAGTAGATGGTCTTGAAATCGGTTATAAAGATAAGATACCGCTGTGGCTTTTTGGATTTCTCTATTAAAATATTGTCATACATCTGCGGTTAATATACATTCACCTAATTCAAAGAGTGGTTGCATAGATAAATACCATGATTTATAACCTTAGTCATACTCTTATAATCGCATATCAATTCTACAAGAGGTACTACTCTATTTTGTCCGTCATTCTCCGAATTCCCCAAGGAATTCTAGGAGAATCTGTTAGCCAACATCGGTAACGGGCTCTGCTTCCACAATCAAAAAATTACAAACGCTACTTTGTTGCATTTGATCTGCATATTGTTATATTTGCAACTATGTTGCGTATTAATAATTATTGCAGG
The DNA here is from genome assembly GCA_963832285.1 of uncultured Cytophagales bacterium. Taxonomy (GTDB): domain Bacteria; phylum Bacteroidota; class Bacteroidia; order Cytophagales; family Cyclobacteriaceae; genus Marivirga. The sequence goes on along the minus strand of CAWHTP010000007.1, from coordinate 17,563 downwards.
AAGAATCAGTTTATAAGATTACACTTGGACTTTATCGGTTTTACAGCTTCACTCCTATGCGCCCTGCATTGTGTGGCATTACCATTTTTATTGAGCCTGACACCTCTTGCCGGCCTGCAATTCTTGGATAATATCTACGTGGAATATGCCATGATCATAATAAGTTTTCTCATTGCTTCTTATGCTTTGGTGCGTGGATACCGCAAGCACTATCAGAAACCATTGGCTTTATTGCTAGTCCTTTTTGGGTTTATACTGATTGGTGCAGGCCAAGTTTTGCAGGCAGAGTGGAAAGAAATTATTCTTACTTCCTTTGGAGCAATAACGGTGGCCATAGCGCACCTCATTAACTGGAAGCAACTGAAACAATGCCGTGTGGAATTCTCTAATGGTATACACCTTCAAAAATCAAAAAAATTATATGTTCAAAACTAAGAAATTACCCGTGACTGTCCTGAGTGGATTTTTGGGAGCAGGAAAAACCACATTGCTCAACCACGTATTGCACAACAGACAGGGGCTGAAGGTGGCAGTAATCGTTAACGATATGAGTGAGGTGAATGTGGATTCCCAACTAGTGCAAAATGAAATCAAGCTCTCCCGTACCGATGAAAAGTTGGTGGAGATGAGTAATGGTTGCATTTGCTGCACCCTGCGCGAAGACCTGATGATAGAGGTAGAAAAGCTCGCTAAAATGAATAAATTTGATTACCTGCTGATAGAGAGTACAGGAATATCTGAGCCTATTCCCGTAGCACAGACATTCTCTTTTGCTACTGGTGATGAATTGTATGACCTCACTAAATTCAGCAGGCTAGATACCATGGTCACCGTGGTTGATGCATTCAACTTTTTTAAAGATTTTGGCAGTGCCGATACCTTGCTGAACAGGAGCATGACCGATGATGATGAGGACAATCGCACCATAGTAAACCTTCTTACGGATCAGGTGGAATTTGCTAACATCATGCTACTTAATAAAACTGACCTTGTAACGGAGGAGCAATTAGGCTTACTGGAGGGAATACTGAAAAAGCTTAATCCCGAGGCCAAGATCATCAGGACAGATCATAGCCGTGTTGATCCGAAGGAAATATTAAACACCGGCCTTTTTGATTATGACAAGGCTGAGGAGGCGGCAGGCTGGATTAAAGAACTCAACAACGAGCATGTCCCCGAAACGGAAGAATATGGCATATCTTCTTTTGTCTTCAGGGATCGCAAACCGTTCCACCCGGAGCGATTTTGGCAGTACATACAGCACGACTGGCCGAGTAGTATTATCCGCAGCAAGGGCATGTTCTGGCTGGCATCCCGCCCCGAGCAGGCGTTGCTGTGGAGCCAGGCAGGTGGCTCGCTCAAGGCCGAGCCTTACGGGCGTTGGTGGGCAGCAGTGCCCACACGCGAGCGGGTAATGAATGAGGCCTATATGGAAAACCAGCATATTATTATGGAAAAGTGGGATAAAAAATGGGGGGATCGCATGAATGAACTCGTAATTATCGGACAGGATTTGGACAAGGATGCCATACGGAATGCTTTAGAAAATTGCCTGATTAATGATATAGATGAAACAGCCATGGCAGCCAAACACCATTTTGAAGATAATTGGCCCACCCATGCTTAGCGCGAATCAACTGTACAAATATTTTCGGCCATCTGCCAAAACACATGTAATCAGCAAATATTGCGAAGAAGCTTTCCGACTTGCCCGGCAACCCTCAAACAATATGGTAATTTGGGAGCGGGAGGCAGATGAACGTATATCAGGATTTATCGAACTGCTTTATGAAGCTACCTTCACACCCCTGAATATTTTGGTGGAGAAAGGAATGGCTAACGAAAGTTTGAAGCATCACCTTGCTGCTTACCTGCCTTTAAATGCTGATGGACTGGACGCACTCATAACTGATATCTCGTTACTTACTGAAAAATTTCTGGAGCTATGTGACGAACAACAGCTTCGCCTCCACTTGCGCACGGTGAAGGATGATGCATGCGAAAAATTTCATGTAGATGGCTACCCAATGCGCCTGATTTGTACCTATGACGGGCCTGGTACCGAATGGCTCCCAAATGATAAGGTAAATAGGAAGGCTTTAGGAACAACAAATGAACGTATTGTTGCCCACCCAGACTACATCAGGCAAATGCAGCCTTTTGCTGTTGGCATTATGAAAGGTGATAACCTGACCCATAGTGCTAAAAACGGAACTGTCCACCGCTCACCGTCCATCAAAGATAAAGGGCTGAAACGGTTCGTGCTTAGGATGGATACTTGATTACAGGTACTGCTTTTATAAAACGCCAGCATTGAGAACGGCTGTTAAAGAAAGTTAATCTCAAATTTATATAGCCTATGGTAGCCTTTATACTGATTCTATTATAAACTGCGTTGGGGTTCAGGATTAATTACACCTCAGAAATTATGAATAAAATTAAAAGCCCCAGCCAAATCAATGACCGGGGCTTTAGTTGTGGGCCCACCTGCCCCGATAGCTATCGGGGGAACCAGGGACCACTTGCCCCAATAGTAATCGGGGGCAAGAGTCAACTGCTTTTGTACTTCAATAATAGTTTTTCTATGATTTGAGGATGCTTAGAAAGGTTTTGGATATAGAATTTCGACTTCATCCTTTTGATATGCAGCTCAATTTTTCTGGCCTGTGAATAATCTTCGCACGGTATGGAAAAGAATAATTTCCAGTCGGTTAACTTTCTGAGCCCCGATAGCTTAATTTGCCATATATCTTTTGTAGGTGATTGTCCAATCTCTCTTCAACAGACAAAGTCGTAAAACCAGTATAAAATCTATTTAACTTTTCTGAATGCAATATGTAAACGAATGCTTCCATAATAAAAAAGCCCCAGCCAATTTAATGACCGGGGCTTTAGTTGTGGGCCCACCTGCCCCGATAGCTATCGGGGGAACCAGGGACCACTTGCTCCGATAGCCGCGATAGCCCCGATAGTCATCAGGGGCACAATTCAACTGCTTTTGTACTTCAATAATAGTTTTTCTATGATTTGAGGATGCTCTGATAAGGTTTTGGATATAGACTTTCGACTTCATACTTTTAATATGTAACTCAGTTTTTCTGGCCTGTGAATAATCTTCGCACGGTATGGAAAAGAATAATTTCCAGTCGTTAACTTTTTGAGTATAGCTTAATTTGCCATATATCTTTTGTAGGTGATTGTCCAATCTCTCTTCAACAGTTAAAGTAGTAAAACCAGTGTAAAATCTATTTAACTTTACTGAATGCAATATGTAAACGAATGCTTCCATAATAAAAAAGCCCCAGCCAATTTAATGACCGGGGCTTTAGTTGTGGGCCCACCTGCCCCGATAGCTATCGGGGGAACCAGGGACCACTTGCTCCGATAGCCGCGATAGCCCCGATAGTCATCAGGGGCACAATTCAACTGCTTTTGTACTTCAATAATAGTTTTTCTATGATTTGAGGATGTCTGATAAGGTTTTGGATATAGACTTTCGACTTCATACTTTTAATATGTAACTCAGTTTTTCTGGCCTGTGAATAATCTTCGCACGGTATGGAAAAGAATAATTTCCAGTCGTTAACTTTTTGAGTATAGCTTAATTTGCCATATATCTTTTGTAGGTGATTGTCCAATCTCTCTTCAACAGTTAAAGTAGTAAAACCAGTGTAAAATCTATTTAACTTTACTGAATGCAATATGTAAACGAATGCTTCCATAATAAAAAAGCCCCAGCCAATTTAATGACCGGGGCTTTAGTTGTGGGCCCACCTGGACTCGAACCAGGGACCACTTGATTATGAGTAACTAGACTTACGGTTTTTATTGAGTTATAAAAATTCATAACTATTTGATAATCAAAGATAAATGACTTTATTGAGTCTATTAGAGTTCAAGTTAGACCGCAACAAACCATAAAAAACGGGCAAAAAACGGGCAAATAAATCTTTGATCAACAGGCTTTACTGCTTATATTAGATTGAAGTTAAGTAAATCAAATATGGCAACTTGCACTCTTTTCCATGACACACGAAATAAAAATACTGAGTACTTCCCAATTGTCTTGAGAGTTTCTCATAAGGGTAGTCGTAAGGATATTCCCACAGTATACAAGATATCAAAAAGTGACTGGAACGATAATAAGAAGATCATAAAAGGAACCTATCCTAATTCATCCAGAGCTAATGCTAAACTCAAAACCAAAATTGCGATAGGCACTGAGGTAATTTCAGAATATGAATCTGTATTAAAAGATATGACTGCAATTCAGTTAGCCTCTGTGATAAAAAAGCATCTGGATGAAACGGAAAAAGAAAAACTCCCATCACTAGAGGCTTTACCGTCAGCGTCAAATAAAACAACACTCAAGAATTACAGTGAAAAGGTTATCCGAAGATATGAAAAAGCAAAGAGGTTTGGGATGGCCAACTCATTCCGGGATTCCGTGCAGGTTATTCTAAAGTATCATGGCAATAACAATTTGCTAATTACTGAAATTGATGAAATCTTTTTAGAAGATTTAGAAGCTGATTACGTAGGCAAGGGCAATAAGGTAAATGGTTTGGGCGTACGCTTGAGGGGTATAAGGAGGATATTCAATCTAGCAATTAAGGATAAGGAGACTGAAGTTACAGCGAATGACTACCCCTTTGGCCGAGGGGGATATTCGATCAAAAGAGAAAAATCACAAAAGCGAGCAGTAAAACTGGATGTTATTCAGGAAATTCGTGATCTCCGTCTTGAAGAAGGATCCGCCTCATGGCACCATAGAAATTACTTCATGTTCATGTTCAACATGAGGGGGATGAATTTTATTGACATGGCTTTTTTGCGAAATGATTCAATTAAAGATGGCCGTATCCGATACAAGCGTAGAAAGACAAAACGCGGAAACAGTGTGAAGGAATTTGATATCAAGATAACTGAGGATGCCCAAACTATTATTGATTACTATGCCAAGAGAAAAACAAAAAGTGATTTAGTTTTTCCAATTATGGAAGATGTGATAGATTCCAGTAATGAGCAAAGAATATATGCACTTTATCAAAACCGGTTAAGAAACCACAACCGCAGGTTAAACACCATAGGGAAAGCAATTGGCTTAGACACCAAGTTGACAACCTATGTTGCCCGTCATACATTCGCAACAGCAGGATTACACAAAGGGGTGTCAAAAGCTCAGATTGGTGACATGTTAGGACATACCAGTTATTATACCACTGAGGCATACTTTGATGATTTTGATAAAGAAGTATTGGATGATGCAGCTGATCAAATTCTTGGGTGATCTCTCCCTCATTGTCAATCAAACCCCTCACTGAAAAATTCTTCTAATGTTACCCCGAGGGCGTTAACTACCCTCACGAGACTGCTAAATCTTAAATCCTCACCCTTTTCATATCTCCAGTATTGTGATCTTGAAATGCCGTGTTCTATGGCAAAGGTCTCATAATTCATATGCCCCTTTTCTGTCCTTAACTGTTTTATTCTTTTGGCCAGTTTGGTTATGCGTTCTTTTTTAGAATGATCATTCTGTTCTTTCATCCCGTAAAAAAGGCACTAAATACATTAAAAAGTTACTCCTAAAAGAGTACATCTAATTAGGTGTATAAAGACTATTTATTTATCTTAGATCGAGCAGTCGTACCATTATAACTTTCAGCACATGGTTTTAAAAGAAGAAAAACAATTGAAAACATTCCTTGCGAGAGCAACTCATGATATACTAAGTCCGATACACACGATTCAAGGATTGGCAAAATTGATATTAAAGGAGCATGAATTAGACAAAAGAAATGAGTATAGTAAAATGCTCCTAAATACTGCAGACCAGTTATCTCACACAGTAAAAAATCTTATCAAAGAATACTATAGTTCTAGAATAATAACAGAAAAGATCAATTTCTCAAAGATGGCGAAGAAAATTTTACAACAACTTCAGCCTACGGATGACATAAAAATTGAAATAAATGATCATGTCAGAAACTCATTTTTCGGTCATTATAATAAATTAACCTCTATTCTTCAGAACCTGATAGAAAACAGTATCAAATACAGAAGTAACCAAAACAGTAGAGTAAATATTCAATTTGATGAGCTTGATAATGGAATTTTAATAACTGTGGCTGATAATGGAGTTGGAATACCAATAGCAGCGCAGAATAATATTTTTCAAGAGGGTTTCAGGGTCAATTATGATAACGATGGTCATGGTCTGGGTCTTTATTTAGTTAAGAGCTTAGTAGATGAGCTTGGAGGGAAAATAGAATTCGAAAGCTCATCAGATGAAACCATCTTTTATGTTAAACTCCCAAGTGCAAATTCATGAAAATCTCACATGGGTTTGATTTTCAACTGTTCTACTCGAAAATTCTGGGCTTTATATCTTACCTTAAGCAAAGGGTTTTCAAGTCTAAGATTATGTACGAAAAGCTTCACCTTTATTTAGATACTTTTTTGAAATTAGATAGGGAAGCTTTTGACGAGATCGAGAGAAAATTTACTAAAAAAAAGTTTGCAAAAGGAAGCTATTTAGCTACAAAAGGTGAAGTTATCACAGAAGTACATTTTGTGATTAAAGGCTGCTGTCGATTTTTTCATAAAAAAGAAGGCAGGTCAGTTACACACTGGTTTTCGTTTGAAAATTCTTTTACCACCTCGCTACGTAGTTTTTCCACTCAGACACCTTGCAAGGAATATATTCAAGCAATTGAGGATTGCACAGTCCTTAGCCTGAAACACCGGGACCTAATGAATCTGTTTGATAAATATCATCAATGGGAACGGCTCGGAAGACTAGTTATGGAGGATTTTAGTAGATTGATGCTAGATAGACTTACCTCCCTCCAAACCCTTACAGCAAAACAGCGCTACATGATGCTTCTACAAAGTGAGCCCAGAATTATACAAAGAATACCATTAAACCAGATTTCATCTTATTTGGGAATTTCTGGTGAGACCCTTAGTAGGGTTCGATCCGAAATACGTCTTCTCTAATTTATTGATATATGTCAAAAAATTGCTGGTCACCAATTCCATCTGCAACGGTATTATAAATAAACCATTAAATTATAGGCTTCTTAAGAAACCAAAAGCACGTTTATTTATGTGATTCAACTCAATCCTAAAACCTGTAAGTCTATGGAAAATATTGCAATTTTTTACCGGATGCTCAATGATGACCTTTCTCCCCTAGTTAATCCACCGGCTACAGAACAATGTATCAACTTCTTAAAAGAACGATATCCTGAATATAGACGTCAGCTTAAACTAAGATTGAGTAAAACAGACAGCAGCTTCAGGCTTAATGAGCATAAGGAATACAGTTTTAATACTCTTGAGCCATTATCCGCAATTACGGACACAAAGGTTGAAGAGGATTTAAAGATCCTTGATTTTGTCTCTGAAGAGCTAAAAATTGATCATAACAAAGTGATTGATCATGTTATGACAAAGGAAGACCACAAAATCTATGTGGAATTATTGATAAGAGATGATTATCAGGAATTATCAGCACAGTGTGCGAAATTCTACTACTATCAAGTGATGCTTGACGAGGCCTTTTCAGACATTACCAGAAAGCTCCATGAAAAAGTTTTTAAATTGAAAGATGAAGAACAAATCCGTCTTCATATCAGGAAATACCAAACCCTGATCACTGGGTATATGAAGATCATCCTATATGACTTTATACCCGGAGAGGAAAGGAACTCCCTTTTTCAAATTTCAGACAATTATACTACGAATGATATTTTCAAGGTAATCTTTCAAACCCTGGAGGACATATTGATTTACCTTGAAAAGTCCTTTGGTAATTATATTGATACTTATCTACCAGTACCTTACCAAAGCCGTTTGATGGTAGCAATGAAACATGCTGAGAAATTGGCAGAAATACTTAGCCACTTAGAGTGGGCCAGATTGGATTCCCAACTTTATGAGATAGTAACTCTACCATTTGATCAGTTGGGTATTTTGGAGCCTTTGGCTTTTAGCTACCACAGCCACACCTATCATGAAGATTATCTACTGGCATTTTACCGGACAACTCAGGAGGATGAGCCACTTAATGATAAGAAAGTGTTCCTGACCCTTTGGCAGATGAATTTTAATGCATTGAAATTCTTTAATTACCTGACGTATCAAATCCATAAAGAAATAAAAGAAAAGAAAACCCCTACAGAGAAAATTGAACTGCTGTATTACTATCAGAAGCTATGTAACCAATTACCTGTGAAAACCCAGTTGAGCTACAACCCAAATTTACTTCCTCTAAAAGACCAAATGTCTATTTGGCTACAAGAAGAGATCAATTTTCTGAAAAGAAAGTTAAAGTACGCCACTTCACTTTCCGGTTTGCAAGCTATTGATGATAAAACTCTGGTAAAAATGTCAGTACCTCAGCTTTCATTATTGGTAAGGGCATTTTTTGAAACTGGCCTGGTAGACGGTACCCGTCAAGAACTAATGGCCTTTGTTTGCCGACACTACCGTACGGATCAGCAGGAAAACATATCGGTCGGTAGCCTAAAAGGGAAATACTACAAAGTGGATACTGGAACCAAACGAGCGGTTGGCCGAATGATGAAAAAAATGCTGGCACATATTGAAGGTGCTGGAAAGAACTATTAAAACTCATCTCTTTCCCGCAACAAATCAATGCACCCATGATCATCCAGCAAACTTAGCAAGCTCTGTAAACAACGATAGCCAAACCCCTCAGTTTTTAAGAGATCCGGAGCACTGAATTCCAGCATTTCCTTTAGGTTTTTAAATTCCATTTGCCGCATAAAAGCAGACAATTCCTCTATAATGGGCAGTTCATTTGCCGGAATATATAAAATTAGGGGGTCCCCAGGGGGTGACTTTTTCATATTACAAAACAAGCTTTATAGGCGTAAAACGAATATAGCACCTCATTTTTGAAGTGTCAACGAAAAAATTTTGAAATAATTTATATTATAAATAATTGAATTACAGATACTTAACAGGAAATAGAGGAGTACCTAGGATCGGTGAAGGACTGTTTTCGCATTAAAATAACCCGTCACTTTACAGTCAGAAAGGAAATTGATGCCTGTACCGACTCAAATATCTAACAATCAGCAAAATTCTCAGATCAGTTCGCGATGGTTTTTGGCTGATAGCCTGATCAAGGTTTTACCTAAGAAATTAGATCGTAGAAAGTTCTTTGGTTTCGCCAGGGATAGCCATCACTACTTTTCAAGGAGAGAGATACTCTCTGTAATTGAGAAACATTTAACTGAAAAGTGATGGAAATAATCGTATTTGAAAAAGAGGCTTATCAGCAAATGCATAAAGACCTGATCAATCTGGTCAAGCAAGCTATCCGGGAAGCTAAGGAAGAAGCCCTGGCCAATGCCGACCCGGCCAATGACTGGCTCTCTACTGAAGAGGCCAAGAAGCTATTGGGCATTCGAAGCAAGACCAAGCTCCAGGAGTTGCGGGATATAGAAGCCATCCGTTTTACCAAACATGGTAGGATCATCCGCTACTCCAAGAAAAGTATCCTGGAATACCTTGACCGTAATGTACCCAGCTACTAATTGTAAACAATATGTAAACAGTGTAAACATGGCTTCATTACAAGAACAGATAGATTTTATACAAAAAGAGCATGACTGGTGTAAACTGGTTTACAACTTTCTGCTGAAAGAATTCGGGGAGAAAAACATCCCATTGTTGGACAAAGAAGTTTGTGAGAAAATCCGCTTTTCTAAAGCGATCATAAACTCTCTGGAAGAACTCAAAACCCTTAGACATCATGACAACAAAAGATAAGCCTATTCATCAAAGGCTACATTTTGACTTTGGTGAAGTCTTTAGGAACACCAAAGCCTATATTGATAACTATAACATCCAGCAAAGCCAACTCACCCAAAAACTCAATGCCAACCACCGGGCTACAGCCGAGCTGATCATCCGGCTTTACCTCAAACAACTCAACAAAGCAGCTCTGCTGGATACCCTTGACCCTGACAATCTGCTTGGCTTCAACACCTACAATGAGAGCATGGCCAAGTGCAAGGGTTGTACTAAACGCACGATTATCAATCATAAGGAGCGCTTGAAACAATCCGGTTTTATTACCCGGGAGGAGCATAGAGGCAAAAGAGGCGTGGAAATTTGGCTCAATCCGGAAGTTTTAGGTACGGCAAAGTTATCCACCTATCTTGGGGATGATGTGGTGAAAATCGGGGATGTGGCCTCTCTTTTTTATGAAAAAGCGAAAAATTTTCACCCTTTAGTTCATGAACAACAAGAACAATTAAATAATAATAGCAAGGTGGATAAGTCAGGAACTCAAATAAGTGGCCGCCATGGATATGGAGTTCCCTACGGTCACGAGAGTGGCAAAGCCACAGGAACAGGACATGAACAAGACAAGAACACGGAGGAAAATGCTAACCCTTCCTCAAAACAGCAATTAAAAGCTCCTGAAAGGCATTGTAAAGCCGAAAAACAGGAACAAGTTGCCGGGGCGGGGCGCATTTTCTTACTTTCACTCATCCGCCAGTTTTGGGATTATGCCCGAAAAGTGCTGTATGCTGATTTAATTATTTCCGAACCTGAAGAGCGGGAAATCCTCAACCTGATCTGGGAGTCAGTTTACGGCAAGCTCCAATGGAACGCCACTGAAAAAGAATGGCTCAAGTACCAGGATACAGCCTTTAACAGAATAAACATGGTGGCTCGTTGGATGTCCAGAAGTCCAGACCATTGGATACCCAAGCCCCATATCTACTTCCATCCCAACAACGAGCGGAACGGCTTCAAAAAGACCTGGCAATGGTATTTGAAGCAGGAAACGCTTAAAATTGAAATCAGAAACCAGCTGCTGCTCCAGCAGGTCAAAGCGGAATGGCAGCAGCATGAACAGAACAAAGGTCGCTTCCGGGAAAAGACCCGTTTACAACTCTTCCGGATTCAGCAGAAAAGGCTGGCCGGATACCGGGATGAATCCCTGAATCAAGCGTATCAGCAGTGTTTACAACGCTGTTTACAGCTAAAAAACTTAAAACGTAAACAACCTGCCTATGTTGAGTGAAAAAATGCAGCGCGAGGCACTGACCAAATGCATTGTCTGGTTCTATGATGGCAATGTCCGTACTTTTTATTCCCTGGACAAAACCCATAAACGAGCAAAACCTAACCAAGCTCTAGGCATACGCAGACTGGAAAAGATGCTGATGGAAACTTTCAAAGGACAGTGGGAAACCGCGATCATTTATGAGAACAAATCCCATGGCAATGAGGTGGCGAGATTTAAAAGAGGTGCGAGAATTTAGTCAAAAAATGGCACGACTGGACCAACTCTTGATGAGGTGTGAGAAACCTAGAAAAAATGGAAGAAAACAGAAAAATAGGAGTATTTGAGCGATTTGAGGCTTTTCTCTACTCCAGAAAGTTCATCTTTATCGTAGTGATCGCAGGTACAATCCCCATGATCATGCACTCTCACCAGTTATTTTACAATGTGTCGCCATTTGAAGGCAATAAACTCTGGAAGAATTTTTATGCGCTCTTCTATGCCATTAGCTTTGACCTGACCATTCTGGTATTTACCATCCATGTGATCAAGCGGAAACCTGCCCTTTATGCCCTTTTCGTATTTATCATGAATCTGCTGTATTACAATCCATTCTCCTTTCTTGATCCCTCATTGATAACCGCTTTTACCAAAGTATTCCTGGCCGGAGTATTAGCGTTTACCGGCTACAGTTATGCAGAGTTGTTTGTTGGAAAAGTGGCAGAAAACCAGCGTTTTAAAAACAAAAGACCTGTTTACAAGCCTGTAAACTATCGTGTAAACGGTCAAAGTAAACAGCATTTTGAATGTAAAGAGTGCGGAAAAAGCTTTCATTCGGTAAAAGCTCTTAATGGACATATGAAAGTGCATTAAATTCATTTTTTTTCGAAATTCACTTTATTTAAGCATTTGCTTAAACCTTTATTTTCTTATCTTCGTTATTTAAGTAGTTGCTTAAATATTAAAGAAGTATGAGTAAATCGTGTATCCGGGTTTTTGCAGATGTTGAGCAGATCCAACAGTGCAAAGAAGAAATTAACAAAGTAACACCATCAATAGCTACCGTAGCCAAGGCATTGAGCCTGTCGGGCAATGAAGTCCGCTTAAAAATTCTCTACCTACTTAGCAAAGAAACCAAACTTTGTCCCTGCGACCTGAGTGACATTTTGGAAATGACCGTGCCTGCCATTTCCCAACACCTGAAGAAATTGAGAGAAGGAGGTCTTGTAACCAGTGAGAAGGTGGGACAAACAGTGTTTTATTCTTTGGTAGAAGAGAATATACAGGTAATCAGACCTGTGTTAGCAAGTTTATTTAATGGCAGTAAAAAAGAACAAGTAATATGAGCAATTCAAATCAAACAAATACATCCTCCAAAAGTATAGGAGCCGGATTGTTGGTAGCCTTTACTGCTTCGCTTTGTTGTATTACCCCCGTTTTTGCTACGCTGGCAGGGATTGGAGGCATTGCTTCGTCCATTTCATGGATGGAACCTTTCAGACCTTATTTAATAGGCCTTACCGTTTTGGTATTAGGGTTTGCCTGGTATCAGAAATTAAAACCCAGGACACAGGAGGAAATCGATTGTGCCTGTGAACCTGCCCGTCCGGCAGGCGGGGACGATGAGCGTCCTTCCTTTTGGCAGTCTAAGAAGTTGCTGGGAATCGTTACCGTCTTTGCGGTATTGATGCTTGCATTTCCTACCTATTCCGGCATTTTTTTCTCAAATAACAGCAATGCAGATAAGGTTATCGTGGTAAGTGAAAATGACATTCTGAATGCTGAGCTTAGTATCAAAGGCATGACTTGCACAGGATGTGAGCATAGCGTGAATGCAGCACTTAATAATAGTGAAGGCGTTCTCGAAGCTTCTTCTTCCTACGAAAGTGATATTGCTTTGGTAAAGTTTGATCAATCAAAAGTATCTGTTGAGCAATTGGCAACTGCGGTGGAGGAAGCCACTGGCTATAAAGTCACTGGCAAGAAAATTATAAAAGAAGAAACCTTAAATCAATAGAAAAATGAAACCCATAATTTTCAGCCTAGCATTCATCTTCTTGCTTGCAGGACATGGAATGGCACAATCTGCTGATCCTCAAAAAACAGTCAAAACTATTCAGAAAAGTGAGACAGTTAAGCTCAAAGTCACCGGGCTCACCTGTGCCGGTTGTGCCAGTCATCTCTATAAGGTTTTGAAAGAAACAAAAGGGGTGGTTGACAACTCAGTGCAATATCCCGGAGATATAGCTGTAGTGGATTATGACCCCAAACAAACCCAACCTGAACAGCTTATTGCAGCAATTGAAGAAAAAACAACCTATAAAGCAGAAGTACTAAAACCTAAAATCGATTAATAATGGAAAAAGAGATCGTATTACAATCCACCATTACCTGCCCAAACTGTGGACATCAAAAAGAAGAAACTATGCCTACGGATGCATGCCAATACTTTTACGAATGTGAAAACTGCCAAGAAGTATTAAAGCCAAAACAAGGTGATTGCTGCGTGTATTGCAGCTATGGGACAAATGCCTGTCCTCCCATTCAGGAAGGTGGTAAAAACAATTGCTGCTGATGAAAAAATACGATATAATTGTAATTGGATCAGGCATGGCAGGAATGACCATAGCCAATAAATGTGCTAAAAAAGGACTAAAGACTGCCGTTACAGATTCCAGACCGTATGGGGGAACGTGCGCACTACGCGGTTGTGATCCTAAGAAAATATTAGTCGGAGCTGCTGAAATTATAGACCGGGCCAATAAAATGAAGGGAATCGGTATTCAAGGAGATATCTCCATCAATTGGCAGGATTTGATGTCTTACAAAAATGAATTCGTTTCCAAAATGCCTAAAAATGTGGAGAAAGGCTATGAAAAGTCAGGTGTAGAAATGTATCATGGAACAGCCAGCTTTGAATCTGAAAACACGGTGCGCATCGGAGACGACCTACTGGAAGCTGATAAAATAGTGATAGCTACAGGTGCCCGACCTGTTGTTCTTGATATTCCAGGGGGCAATTTACCAATTGACAGCACAGATTTTCTAAATCTGGGAAAACTCCCTGAGCACATCACCTTTATTGGAGGCGGATATATAGCGATGGAGTTTGCCCACCTGGCTGTCAGGGCCGGAAGTAAAGTAATCATTATTCACAGGGGCAAAACGCCATTGGAAAACTTTGAAGCCGATATCGTGAAGCATTTGGTAAATGCTACTGAAGCATTTGGTATCGAGCTTCACCTTGAGTCGGATGTTGTTGCAGTTGAAAAAACGGATAACGGGTTTACCGTAAAGGCAGAATCAAAAGGGGGTGAAAAAACTATTCAAACGAATTTGGTGGTGAATGCAGCAGGTAGAGTACCGGAGTTGGATGGCATGAACCTGGAAAAGGCAAACATTTCCTACGGCAAGAAAGGGATTGACGTAAATGAATACCTACAAAGTTTAACCAATGAACGGGTATATGCAGCAGGTGATGCGGCTGATAGCAAAGGTCTCAATCTCACACCTGTTGCAGTTATGGAAGGCCATGCAGTGGCAACCAATATTATACGGGGTAACTCCAAAAAGCCTGACTACACGGAAATGCCCAGTTCAGTCTTTACCTTGCCCACACTTGCTGCGGTTGGCATGACGGAAGCACAGGCAAAGAAGTCAGGTTTAGAATATCAGGTGAAAGACGGCTCTGCATCAAGCTGGTACAATGCCAAACGGATCAATGAGTCAACCTATGCTTATAAAATCATTTCCGATAAAGAAGGGTACATTTTAGGAGCCCACATCATTGGCCCTCATGCTGAAGAAATGATCAACCTTTTTGCTATGGCAATTAAGGCAAAGCTTAAGGTCCCGGACATCAGGGACATGGTCTATTCCTATCCATCTATGGGGTCAGACATTGGGTCAATGGTTTAGAATTATATAACACTTTCAGAAAATTCTATAACAGCGGTATAGTCTCATAAGTGTATATTTGCTCCATTACCGTAAAAGAGTTATTTTTAAACTATTGCGAAGAGAATTGCGTTAATCAGCAACAAGTGAAAAAAACCATTTCCATATTTCTCCTTTTCATAATGCTAGCCAGTAGCAGTGGGGTAACTATGGCTGCACACCTCTGCGGTGGGTATGTAGCCGAAATGGCAATTACTTTCGGTCATACTGATCTGGATTGTGGCATGGACCAAGTGGAAATGGACTGTACCAATGAAAACAGCCATGCCGGACATCAATTTCAAAGAAAAGGCTGTTGCGAAAATCAATATGCATCTATAGAGTCTGATGATGCCACTACAACTAAAATTGTACTGGAGTCCATCCAACTAGATTTTATTGTAGCGTTTGCTTATGCCTATTTTGGTATAGACTCTTTTGCTGTTGACACAAATACACAATATTTAAGCTATTCCCCTCCTAAGCTGAGGCAGGACATTCCCGTCTTGCATCAAGTATTCCTTATTTAAGATCGCATAATATGAATTTCTAAACCCTGCTTTTCAGCTGGGTAATTAGGCTATTTGCCTTTTTGAACAAGTTCATTTTGTTCCACACGGGTTCCATCCCAATCATTCTTATTATGCTGAATCGAATAATAAAATACTTCTTAGAGAACAAGCTGGTCACGGTTCTCATCCTCATTGGCTTCATCGCCTGGGGCATTGTGACCGCCCCCTTCGGATGGCAAGTCGGGGCTTTGCCCTCTGATCCTGTCCCTGTTGACGCCATTCCAGATATTGGTGAAAACCAGCAAATCGTATTCACTCAATGGACAGGACGTTCACCACAGGATATTGAAGATCAGATTTCTTACCCATTAACCACCTACCTCCTGGGAATTCCAGGAGTAAAATCTATCCGTAGTTCGTCTATTTTCGGATTTTCCAGTATCTACATCATCTTCAGCGAGGAGATTGAATTCTATTGGTCACGTTCCCGAATCCTGGAAAAACTCAACTCTCTTCCCTCCGGATTATTGCCGGATGGAGTGCAACCGGCACTTGGGCCAGATGCTACTGCTTTGGGTCAGGTGTATTGGTACACCATCGAGGGACGAGACAAAAAAGGAAACCCAACGGGAGGCTGGGATCTCCATGAGATCCGCACAGTCCAGGACTTCTATGTCAAGTATGGACTCAACGCTACCGAAGGAGTTTCGGAAGTAGCTTCTATCGGAGGGTTTGTAAAGGAATACCAGGTAGATGTAAACCCTGATGCGCTGAAAGCCTACAACATCCCATTGCACAAGGTGATGATGGCGGTGCAAAAATCCAATCGGGATGTAGGAGCTAAAACGATTGAGATCAATCAGGCAGAGTACCTGGTCCGGGGATTGGGATATGTGAAAGCGGTAGAAGATATTGAAAAAGCGGTGGTAGCGGTTCAGGATAATGTTCCTGTCCGAGTTCAGGACATTGGAGTCGTGAGCTTGGGTCCAGCAACTCGTAGGGGCTTATTAGACAAAGACGGAGCAGAAGTAGTCGGTGGTGTGGTGGTAGCTCGTTATGGTGCAAATCCTTTGCAGGTGATCAATAATGTAAAGGCGAAGATTAAAGAAATAGCACCTGGGCTACCCAAGAAAACATTGAACAATGGAGTAGAAAGTCAACTAACCATTGTACCCTTCTATGATCGTTCCCAACTTATTTATGAAACGCTAGGCACGTTAGAGGAAGCCATTTCGCTTCAATTGCTCATCACCATTTTGGTGGTAATCGTGATGGTGTATAATCTCAGGGCTTCATTTCTCATTTCGAGCATCCTGCCTATTTCGGTATTAATGGTGTTTATCGCCATGCGTTATTTTGGCGTTGATGCCAACATCGTTGCACTATCAGGTATCGCCATTGCCATTGGTACGATGGTGGACTTGGGCGTTATCCTATCCGAAAATATTATCAAGCACATAGATGAAGCACCTCCCGGTCAAAAACTGATCGATACCATTTATAATGGAGCCTCAGAAGTTGCCACAGCAATATTGACGGCTGTTTCTACCACTATAGTGAGCTTTATTCCGGTCTTTACCATGCAGGCCGCAGAAGGGAAACTATTTGGCCCACTGGCATTTACCAAAACCTTTGCTTTGATAGCCGCACTACTAGTGAGTTTATTGATCATGCCCACATTGGCACATTGGTTTTTTGGCTTCAAAATCAATAACAAGTACCTCAGAAGGTATGGTAGCTACGCTTTAGTGCTGCTTGGAATCACGGGACTATTCATTGGTCAGGTGTGGGGTGGTGTATTGTTGATCCTGTTTGGGGCAATCGGAATCTTGAAGAATATTTTTGACGCTAAAAAGGAAAGCTTCCCCAAGCCCGTATTATTTCTCTTTAATTATGCCGAGCTGATCATTGTACTCATTGGCGTAACCTGGCTTTTAGCCAAATATTGGCTACCACTGGGAGCCTCAAAGTCACTGTTACTCAACTTTATTTTCGTGACCTTATTGGTAGGATTTATCCTGGTGTCGTTCACGCTTTTAGAATATTATTACAAATCTATATT
>CAWHTP010000006.1:0-357598 GCA_963832285.1 uncultured Cytophagales bacterium | reverse complement strand
GAAGTCTTTACTGATGTATTAAAACCGGACTGGGTTTTACAAGACAGGTATATAGGACTTTTGCCTTTTCCATTTAAGCCAATGTTCTGATAGGGAATACACTTCTTTTTATCTATGAAGAAGTATTCGGATTTTTGTGTTAAGGAATAATCCCTTGTATGTGGAAAAACCATATTTTCTATCTTTTCTGTTACTCTTTTTAATCCATCAAAAGGATTTTCAAGAGCTAGGCTATGAAAACATTTTAAGTTTGTCGTATTAAATCCTTGCTTTTGGGCGATGTCTTTTTGCAATTTTGAGCAGGCGACAGTATCGTATTCAGGTATAAAATAATATGTCGGAAGACTTAAGGGAGGGGCGTTTTCTAATACCTCATAATATTCTTCGCAGGCTCTTGTTAGTTCGCGCATTTGCCTTAAGGTTGGATCGCCAATAGAACTAAAAACATATGGATCTCTTTTGAAATATCGTAGGTATTGCAAATAAGTTTTCCCCGCCCAAGTTTCACTTGATAGTAAGTCAAGTCTTGGGTTTTTTTCCATTTCTCTTGTACGCCAGTCAATTCTTTCATCAGCTGCGTATTTTTTAAATCGTTCATAAGTTTTTTTGCCGTAAACATGATTTGCTTTAGCCATGCCAAAAAAGAAGCCATATTTATAGCGCCAGTATATTTTTTATTATATTGATTTTCTTTGATGGGATCCATCCTATTGCGTCCAAGACAGAGCCCTGTCGTAGAGTGAGTTACTATAACTTTTTTTATTGTGGGTGATGAGCCTCTATGAACTTCAAGTGTTTCATCCGTTAAGAATTGGTGCAATGCTCTGTCGTAAGCATCAATAAACCCGCAATCACGGTCTGTATAAGGGAGCACATAAAAGAAGCATCATAGCCTAACGCATTCCAAAATTTGGCGACACGCTCATAGGCTTGGGGAATAGCTTTGAAGCCAAGGGCAAATCGAATTTCAGCACTTGGATTTTCTATACGAGAAGATACACATGGTGTTATTAAGCCACTTTGTGCTTCTATAAAGTCATGCCTTTCCCATCCTTCTGCAAGATATCCTGAAGCCCATTTATGTTGCAGTACTCGACGTGAGTTTTCTCTTGCTGGCATATAATTGCCAAAGTGTACAATCAACATTTCATCAATTGAGCTGACACTTATCGATTTTTCAACCCATGGGTGCCTTTGTTGACCAGACTGAGAAAAAGAAGCAGATATTACCATTTTTTAAGATACTATATTTAAACTATTTTTGATTTATAAGATGCCTAGGGCCTCGGGTTTTCTTGTAAAGGACTTCGTCCATGCATGATGGGTGGACCTAATTTTAGTTTTAACTTCATCTAAAGTTTTGGCAATTGTGACATGCCTATCAATAAGGTGATCAGGAAGGAGCGCTAGAAAAGGATCCATTAGCCTTATGTGTTCCGGCCCATGTGGCTGAGAACTATTGTAAATAATCATTTTTTTATCCTGCAATGGTTGATACCCAGCTTCTTTTAATCTGATCCACCTTGCGATCTCTTGGTAAGTACCAATTCCAGGCGCCATGGCTACGCAAATGTTTGATCTAAAAATACTTTGCATTCTGGTGTCAAATGAATCTTGAATTTCTAAATATTTGTCAGTACTGTTTTCGATATCTTTTTGCTTAAAAACAGCTCCTTCAAACTGGATAGTTCTAGGCATTTGAATAGCTGAAACATGAGCTCTGTCGCCGTTTTCTATTGCCTCAAGGGCGCCCTGAGAAACAGCTCCCATAATACCATATCGACCACCTCCTGTGCGCACATGCCAGCCTTGTTTTGCCGACCAGCGCCCTAGTTCTTTTGCATCTGACGTATAGTTCTCAACACGTGTGCTTGCAGAACCCAATACGGAAACTTCGAAAAGGTCATTACGATCTGTTCCCCAAGCTTCTAACTCATATGGTGGAACATCTGCATCTAGTCCTTTAAATCTATCAATCGCATTTTTTAACTTTTTCACAAGTTTTGGATCTTCAGGATCTAAATTCGTATGGAGGAATCTAGGCTCTTGTTTAATGAACCCTTTTTCATGTAAATATTGATTAAAAAGAATGAAGGCTTGCCAGGGATCATGTTCCGGATTGATCTGAGCTATAAATTTTACAAAAGCCATCTCAACTTCTGGCGCGTTCCAGTCTATATCATCAGAATCAAGACCATTTATTTCAAAAGGATGATCTCTGTTTAGAACAAAAAAAGGTGTATTTTCAAATGTTTCTACACGTAATTGTTTGTCAACATGTAAGCTGCACCAAAGGTCAAATAAATCTAAGAAATAATTATCGTAATTATCAATGACAGAACGATCATGTTCACCAAGAACCACGGCACTGGCATCATTCGTCAGTTCTTGATAAGCACCATTTTCAATCGTATTAACGCTATCAAGTCTAGCTGTTATATCCGTTTCTCTATAAATGGCTTCTGGTAGCCATCTTTTAACCTTATCGCATGAAAGGGTATTGTGATGTGTTGCGATAATAATTGCGTCTGTGCTGCTCTCTGCTGCTTGTTGGAATGGTATTGAAAAAGAGGTTGGAATACTCGTGTCTTCTATAAATTTTCGTATGCCTAATGCTTGAGCACTTCTTGTTCCAATATACTCCGCACCTAATTCAGCACGACTTTGATTTCGCTCTTCCGTGCTAAGGGTAGCATCTAAAGCTCCTGAGAAATGATAACTAGTAAGAACATCTTTTGTATTATGCGGCTCTGGTTTTACACGATGGATAATTGGTACTTCACTATAATAGGAGTGAATGACAACTTCTTCTCTTTGAGGTGCTAATTTAAAGAATAGATACAAATTCTGGTCAAGGCCGCTCATGTTAACGTTTAGACCTTGGTCTTCCATTCTTCTTTTCATGTTATGGAGAGCTGAATAAAACCCTTTAATGCCCCCTTGAGCATCCATTACTGGGCCTAATTCAACCCCAGGCCATGCATTAAAACCTTTTTCATGAAGGCAATCTTTAAATTCAGGTTCACTAGAGTAATCTACTTCAAAACTACTGCCAGTATCATTAACAGCAAAAACTGTTTTTTCGGGATCATGTCCGAGTTCCCGAAGTCTTGCCGCGACTTTATCGTAGCCTAAATCATCATAAATACGATCTAAAATGGATTCGGCCTTTTCATAGGCGTTTCCTAAATATGTTTTACTGGTTTCATCTGCAGAATGAAACCAGTGTAGAACGTCAATCGCATCACCAAGCTGAAAATGAGCGTTTGTATAGCGTCTTGACTGTTGTATTTCATAGAATTTTTTGGGTTGGGTCGAAGCAAAAAAAACTGTGCATCCACTAGGAAAGTGTAAAGGGTTTGAATCATTATCAATGTTTGTGGATAATGTAAAGTCTGTTGCTAATATGGGATTTGTCTTTACGCGTCTTAATTGTCCTTCTGTCCATCTTTTTGTTTCAACCTGCATTATTTTACTCATTTTTACACACTCTCTTTTGTTTTTTATGCGATCAGCCTTCGTGACGGCAAGGAACTCGTTTTTTGGATAGTTTTAGGGGTTAGATGATCAAATTCCCACTCTCCACGTTCAGGAGTAACTCTCGAAATGGTTAGCTTTAATTTACCGCCAACAGGAACGATTACATTTCCTTTATACACA
Source organism: uncultured Cytophagales bacterium (assembly GCA_963832285.1). Classification (GTDB taxonomy): domain Bacteria; phylum Bacteroidota; class Bacteroidia; order Cytophagales; family Cyclobacteriaceae; genus Marivirga. Next base: position 353,938 of record CAWHTP010000006.1, on the reverse strand, counting down.
AGGGCATTATGATTTTGGTGTACTTGCCAGCCCTGAGGTAGATCAGAGAAAGAAATAGATTTTCTTAGAGACCCGCGTTTGCTTAACGGCATATCAAGGAATACATATCCATCTTGTATTCCAGATAAGTTAACACTTCTGGCATCGCCCTCGTGTCCTGCCAATCGGCTAACAGAATGAAAGCGCTCATAGTCTTTTGCGGCATTCTTATTTGTAATCTGCAGGGTGTTCATTGATGAGGCGACTTGTTCCATTCGTTCTATATCATTTTCAGAAAGGCCGAGTTTATCATTCCCTAATGCGGTATGAACGCCGCGTAAATTTATAAGATCAGGATAACGTCTTATAGGTGAAGTGAAGTGGCCATAGCGAGGAATATTAAGTGCAAAATGCCCTAGATCTAGTGTGGAATAAATAGCTTGATGCAGGAGGTTTTGTCTAACATATTGTTCAACAATTTCTCTCTGTCCATTACGTTCGGCTTCACTTAAAACAACTTGTAACTCGTTTATGCTTAGATTCATGGGGTCATGAGGGAGATGATAGCCTAAATTATCTAATTGAGCTTTAGATTCTGCGTAGGATAAAGCATTTTGATTTGCTCCATGGACGCGCCGCAAAAATGGAATTCTATAGCTATATAAGAAATCTGCTAACTCTGTACCGGCATCAAGCATCATACTTTGCACCAGAGCTTGAGAGAAAGAAGCACGTGTGTTGTGGTTTGTACTATCTAGTACTAAACCTCCTTCTTGTCTAAAGTTTGAAACGAAGGTACTCCCTAATTCTTGATAAGCCCAAACGTCACCGTGATTGGTGTCACACATATCCTGAAATTGGCCATAGGATATAACTTTTTGAGATTGAATGAGGCCAATGCCGATATTGGCTAAGCTTATTGCTTTATGGTTCTCATCATAAAATTTTTCAACAAAAATAACGCGCCTTAATTGTCCTGTTCTTAATGAAGCTTTATTACAAGGAAGGGCATCTGGATATAAGTGAATAGCATCTTTACCAAAATAATGGGAAAATCCTCTTTTGCTGGCTTCTTCATCCATGTACGAGCCTGGGCGTACGAAGAAAGGCATATCTGCAATAACCGTAAGCGTCCTATAAGCCGCTTTTTGACCATCAATTATACGAGACGACCGTTCTATTAAAATACCATCATCATGGTCATGTGCATAAGCTGGGTCAATAACAAGAATACGCTCATGACGTAAGTCATAAAGGTCTCCATATTTAGTAATATCAGATTTTGTCAGTTTTTCTGATTCTTTTAACAATTCAGGTGAGTGTCTAAGAGGTAGGCCGTTTTGTCTAGCTACGTGAAAATAGATGGGTGTTCCTGTGCTTGCATTCCACCTAGGGTTTCTACAATAACACTTGGCTCATAAGGGTTAAAATTCGTAGATAAAATGGCGCTATACTCATGCCTCAGGTCGATCCCAGCTGCAAAGGCAGATGTGTCAGCTGAGAAAAACGTTAAGCTTACAGGATCTAATGTTTGCACTTTTATTTTATTTTGAGATGACTTTGTAAACGCAACCGTAAGGCGTATTGGTGTATTTAATTTTATTTTTCCCAACAGGCGTTTTACTTTTAATTCCGTTCCCTTTCGTTCTAAAACGACTGCAACGTGACTATTTTTAGTAATTTTTGCACCAGTTTTTCTTTCTAGTTTTTTTATTTGTCCCATAGATAAAAAAGCAGGAACAATTTGTTCCTGCTTTAATCCCATAATTTCAATTTCTACTTTTGATCCCTGTGGCGTTTCTTTCAGTCGTGCTATTACAATATCTGAAAGCGGCCTAGTTGATTGATATCGGCCTTTTATATCCTGCTTTATACGCCTATCTTTTTGAAGCATGGCTAATGCAGATTTTAATTTATCTTGATCTGGTAATTTTAAGTTAAAGACCTTGGCTAAACTGTCAAAGGACACGGAAGAGGGGTTCAAATCTAAGACATTTCTCAGATTAGTAAGGGTAAAGGTGAGACTATTTAGTCTTTTTTTACTCATTAAAAATTTTAACTCTAAATTAACTTTCTAAACTTATGGAGCGGTTTGAAATAAGAGTCAATATTATTTTACAGATTTAAAAAATATCCTTAAAGCAGACAAAATTAATTTTTTTTTAGTTGCTAAAAATAATTAGAATCGGTATCACTTAAATACTAGCAAACCAAAATTACGAAAGATGTAATGGAAAACACACTAGTCAAATCTGTCTATGTCTTCTTCAATCAGAATTCTATTTTCTTTGATTGTAGTGAGAGAATTACAGGGTTTTTTCCACAAAAGAGAAATTGTATTAGGTCAGCAAAAGGGCAGCGTTTTGCGCGTATTTCTGTGCGTCAAATGCTAAACTCTTTTATTATCTCCCGTGTTTATAGTGAGAGGTTTTGTTTTTTAGAACTTTTAATTTTGATTCAAAGCTGGTTTTTACCAGCTTTTTTTGTGCCTATATGTATATAAGAAAGTAAATTTATGGGGAAACATTATCCAACCAATGTGTTCTTTTCTCTAACAGGTCTCAATCGAGATAAACCTCTTTTGGATCGGTCAGGCCGTGTCAGACATAGTGTTGTCCATACGGATGAAGAGACAGGAACAATGCGGGTTCTTCATCTTGATTTACGAAAAAACGAAAAAAATCCAGAAAAAATAACGCTTAAAGGGCATTACCTTTTGAACTCTCAAGGTAGTCGTAATGAAATCGTAGAATTTTTGAATGTATCTCTATTTGACCATAAAGGCACTATTGAAATTCAGGCTGTTTCCTTGTTAAGAAAGGGTTTAGATATTAATGATTCTGTAGTTTTTGATGGTGTTGTTAGGTCGTTAAACAAAATTTATCATGCTATTTCTAAAAAACATCGTTGGGTTAATTTTCTCAAGCCTTTTAGGGAGGCTGACATTATGCCTACTCCAATTGGGAGAGTACACTTTCCTGGATTATACTCTAATGGAGAAATAAGATCATATTTTAGTAAGGTTAAAAAAGAGTCTCAAGTTGATGGCATTGAGGCAAATGATAATTTAGGGGTAATAAATGAAAAACCTGTTTTCCCTGCTCTTTTTTTTCATGCTATTGCTGGTTGTGGGCCTGAGCATTATGCGAGAGAAAGTAGTTACACTAAAGATTTTACTGTTCAAGGTGAGGATGGGGTTCTTTACAGTCTGAACTATCACTTTGAAGAAGTGGAATCTGAAAACCATGTAAACGAAACATGTGTTCTTACTGTTATGCAACAAGATGGGGGTATTAAAGGATATGATATTTATGCTCTTAAATCAGAACCAATTAAAGAAGATCCATCAAATATAAGATTGAAGAAATTAAAATTTTTTCATGTTAATAGCCCCAAAGGTAATATGGAGAATATTCCTCTAGATGATCCCTCAGCTGTTACGAATGCATTAAAAGCAATTAGAATGATAAATAGGACGGTTCGTAATGGGTTAGATGGATTTGAAGATGATTATAAAAGAGGCGCTGATAAGAGGCGCCTTTTGCTTTTAAGTGATATTTTATCTTTAGCAGGGGTCAATAAATCTATGTTGCCCACACCAGCTGCTGCCCTAAGGGGGCGTTTAGTGATTACACCTCAGGGGGGCAACAATAAATCTAAAGTTGTCTCTGAATATGATCAACATATTGGAGCAAATAGTAACCTTGTTGATGTATATGCCTCTAGACAAAGTAGGCCGAAAAATTCCTATATTGTTGATTTAGGGGTTCTTTTCCATGATAAATTTGATGTTACTTTTTCAAATTTAGGACGTTTTTTTAAACATAAACATGATGTGTCTCATAATCCTGAAAGATTAATTGATGCGATTTTTATTACACATAGACATAAAGATCATATTTCGCAACTTGCTTATCTTGTAAAGGCTGGATACGAACTTCCTGCTGTTATTATGCCGCCTCTTGCGCGTAACCAGATAAAGCGTGAGATGAATGAACTTAAAATTGATAAAGCCATACAAGAAGAGATTTTTTCGAAATTTATTGTTCCTGATTTTAAAACTATCCCATTAGAATCATCTGAGGCTACACCGTTTGAAATTAATATTTCTGGACAGAGTTTTAAATTGTGGTGGGAGAATTTAGAAGGAGAGCGTTTAGGGCAGTATGAACGTTATCCTGTTATTGAGCATGGTGGTAATAAAGTTCGTGTTGGTCCAATGCCTCATTCCGATCCAGGCTACATGTATGAATTTATAACTCACGCAGGGGGGCATTTATTTACAGGAGATTTCAAGCTTGATCCAACTATTGAGCTTTATCAGGCGTCTTATAAACCTTGGTTATCGGCAGTAACAGCAAAAGCGGCGAGTATAGATTCAACTGGAGCGTTACGAGGAGAGAATGAACGGACGCCATATGAGGGTGAAATAAAAGAATCTATTATTCGGCTATTTAATGAAAATCCTGATCGTCGAATGATCTGTCCAATTATTGGTTCAAATACAGCGCGTTTAACAACATTGATTTCAGCGATGTCAAAAACTGGAAAGAAATTTCTTATTGCGGATGGAAAGGCAATTGAAGATTTGGTTCGAGATCTTGATCAAGTGCATGGTTTAAAAGAGTGGGCAAAACGTGTTCATGGTGTTTCGGTAATTGATCGTAAAACAAAAGAAGCATCACGTATTTATGATGAAGAGCTAGATCATAATTATGTGATTTGTCCAACCGGGACACAGGATGAAGATTATTCTTCAATGAATAGAGCTTTAAGGGACTGGCTGCCTGAAAACCGTTATACATTAAGTGGTAATGATCTTATCGTGCCATTACAAGGATCTATCCCTGTTGGAAATAACCCAAGACGGAGGAAGGCGGCACAATTCTTTGCAGAGTTTTGTATAGGATGTGATTATATATTACCTGAGCTTATTGAAAAGGAGACTGATTTAAAGCTCTCTGGATCAGGGCATGCTAGCCCATTGGATTTAAAAGAGTTATATCAATTAACTGGAATTAAAACAGCTTACGTGGTGCATGGAGGTCCAGAACATTTAGCCGCTGCACAAAAAATAGCGAATGATAACGGATTAAAATCATGCGCTCCAGACTTGTCAGAAGGGTATGAAACATTATTGGATGGTACACCAAGATTGTTTCGAAAAGAAGAAACACAAATTGTTGGTGTGAGAACGTTGTTACCTCAAAAAGAGTCTTTTTGGTTAAAACGTCATTTCTTAACAACCGTTATTCCTGTAAAAAATTACAATAATAGTGATACAGGAATTGCTATTCAAGGACTTGAGAAAGCTGTGGCAAAAGCTTTGGGGATAGATAGTGAGCTTATGACAGCAGAAGCTATGTCAGCAAATCGTCTGTCAAAATCATTTAATCGTAGTTCTCCTAATGGCTATTTAAGTAGAACTTACCCTTTTGGTGTGGAGCGGTATAGAGATTCTGATGTTTACAAAGTAAAAAATATTGGCGGATACGTTGCCTTTGATACTGAAACTACGGGCATTGATACAAATTTTGATTATATTGATCAATTCTCTTTAGCAATGTGGGATTTTGATAAAAAGCTGCAGTTTGAAACAGAGTTACGTCAGTGTGTTCCTAATTTTCATGTTAAAAGCCCTGAGGCATTATTGGTTACAAATACTTCTCCGTATGATGAAGGGGATTTACCACCTTATGCTTTTGCAGATCGTATTCATAAAAGTTTTGCGACGGTCAAACAACGTACAAAAACATATCATAAACAGCATAATATCGATGCTTATAAAGCTAATCCACATTTAAAGTCAAAAACAATAGTTGTTGCTCATAATTTACCGTTCGATGACAGATTTGTAAGAAAAACAATGGGTATTAATCTATGGGATAAAACGCGCCCTCATGCATCTGATGGAATGGTTGGCATTGATACAAGAGCTTTGGCACGGGCTGTTTATGCTGTTCGTTCGAATGAATTTAAAGTATCACGAAAACCCGACAGAGATTTTTTGGATTTTACATTAAGATCCTTGTGTGAAAATAATGGTATTGAATATGATGAGGAAAAAGCGCACGCATCGGCCTTATATGATTCACATTTGGCGATGCAACTTTTTTGGAAATTGCAAGCCGTTGCACCTGATATCACCGAGCAAATGATATATAATGCTGATTATGGATCAGGAGAATTACTAAATGACCTTATGGGACAATCAACTGGATTTGATGGTCCACATCCCGTATTTTCTTATATGAGCCGAAGAGCAGATAGGCCAACTATACAAATAGGATCTTGGGTTGGAACTTTATCAGGACGCTATTCCGTCATTTTAAATCTGACTAAAGATATTTCTGAAATTTTATCATTAGATGAAGAAGCAATACATAAAAGAATATTAGATAGAAATGATGATTCTTTTGAGCTTATTGATCTAAAAAGTAATCCAATAATTTTACCAGCTGCCCACTTTTATGAAAAAAATTCTGTTCAAAAATATCCAAAAGAAATGATAGATAGGCGCGCACGAACTTTAAAAGAGCATTTAAATTATATGAGCCCCAAAAATGAATGGACTAATTTATCAGAGCGATTAAGTACTGTTTGGGAAAGAGATGCCCAATCTGTTTTAAGCAAATTTTCCGAAAGTGAACCAGATTTAACAAAGCCCGTTACAGTAGCGTTAGAGCAAGGAAGAGCCTTCGTTAGTCAAGCTGTTTCAAGTAATTTGGTTATGGCAGCAACTTCTATTTTTAATCCCATTAAACAAAAAGTTGGGAAGGCTCTAAAAGTATTTAGGCAGGCTGCTGTCGAATATTACGAAGATGATACTGCTAAACCTAAAGCAGATAGTTTGGAAAGTGTTAAGGAAGCTCTAAATACAGCAATAACAAAAAAAGGTATGTCTGAGGGACAGTGTTTTCTAATGACTTCAATAGCAAGAGATATTGCGCCAGAAATATTGGAGCAAGAGCACACACAGAGGATTGAGGAGTATGAGGCTTTTCATGGCTTGGTCACTCTGGAAAGGGCTCAAGAAGCCTTGCGTAAACTCCATAATGATCCTCAGCGTATGGCTTATTACGTGGGCGAAAACAAATCAAAAAAGAAATTACTCTTAGAAATTGAAAAATATATTGGAGAGAAGCAAAGACATTATCAACCAAGTGAATCTGTGCGCAATTTCCTTCATCCTTGGAGAGGTATATCAACAAAGCCAAATTTTCCAAACTTAGCAGCCTAGAGGAAATTATGACATTATCTATTATAAAGACCAAAACAAAGATTGCTATAACAACAAGCGTTCTTTTTGATATGAGTGAAGAAGATTTTGTTTGGCGAAAAGAACATGCTGATGAGTTGCCCAAAGGAAGTTATCGTTCTTTTATGAGAGAAAGAATTGACGTTCCTTTGAAGCCAGGCCCTGCCTTTGATAACATTCAAGCTCTCTCACAAAGCGAAAGTTATGAAATTATTTTAATGTCTCGAAATAGCCCCTTAACTGCATTAAGGGCTATGCGCACTTTATTAGAACAAAATATTATTCCTGCTCAATATGTTTTTACTAACGGTCGTTCTTTTTTGCAATATTTATCCTACTATAAGCCTGATGAAATTCGTACAACTAACGAAGACGATGCGCAAGAAGCTGCTAATTTGGGTTATGCAGCGTCTGTGTATGATCACATAAATCCAAATTCTTTTGTTGAGTATAAGCCATATACGAATATCGAGCCATTATTTAGAGGTCCAAGATTGTTACAACTAAATGATTTAAAGGGGACATTTAGAGGTCCAGCTAATCATGAATATATTGCCTCGCATGTTTATGATTTTGATGGTGTTCTAGCAGGTATAGAAAGCGAAGAAATATTTGAGCAAAAGGGATTAGAGGCATATAGGGAACATGAAGAGAAAAATGCACGCACGCCTCTATCAAAAGGGACTTATTGGAATAGATTCGTAACTGATGCCAAAAACCCAGAAATTAGAGCACATATTGTTACTACTCGAGGAGGTAAAGCAGGCTTTAGACCAATAGAAATGTTGGCCTATAATGATGTAGAGCCTGACGGTGAAATGCACTGTGTTGGAGGGGAGCCTAAGGGCCCTTTATTAGAAATTATGAAGAAAAGATATCCTAAAGGTTTTGATTTTAAGGATGATAGTGATTCGAAGGTGCGTAGTGCTTTGGATTATAATGTTCCTGCAGCCCGTGTCGTTTTGCCAAAGCCTCAAGACCCTGCTGCATAAAGAATGGTGGTCAAAATACAAGAGAAATTATAAATAATATGCTAGAGCCACAACAATATAAAAGTGAAGGTCCGAAAAGAATTGATACTGCTTACTATTCATTTAGATCAGCAAGTACTAAAAAATTATATGTGCGTGTTTTGAAGGAAAATATATTTGGTGTCTTTGCTGATAATGAAGATTATAATAACTGGTCTCATCTAAAGCGTCGCCTTGAAAGATTATCTTCGAATGATCCTATGAATACTTTTTACGATTTAATAGGAGAAACCCCTGAAAATACTTTGGCTCAGAAAGAAAAAGTATTTTCTAGATTTCCGTATAAGGAGTATCTGGTTGATGATGAAGCAGATTTTTTTAGCCAATTTAAAGATTTTCTTGACGTAAAATTAATCCTAACTGATCAAGAAAGAATTGTTAGTGGGGTTGAATTTATTAAGTTACATATTTCCCCTAATGCATTTGATTTCGTTAATTCATATAGGCCAGATAGAAACCCTATTCTAGGTCTTTCATTTTATAATGTTAGCATAGGAGATTATTGGGACATAAGAAACATGCCCTGTAAATATCCTGATGGTTTTGTGAGAATATGGATCCGTTATCAAGGAGAATTTACTCAGTTATATGAGGGTGATAACATTTTTCACCCTGAATTTTTAAAAGAATTACTAAATAGTGATGAATTTGATGAAAAAACTGTATTTTTTCCAAAAAATTCAAGCGGTGCTATCAATTTAACCCAGATGCGAAAAGCATTTTGCATGTAGGTAGAAAAATACCATAATGCCTTGTTTAGAATTTTTCCCACGCTATGCTAATACTAAAACCCTAGACTTTTTAATAGGTCAAGGAGAGCAGTCTATGCCCTTTCCCTTGCCTAAGGAAGTTGTCATGAGTATATCACAATTTGTTATTGACCAAGAGGCAGGTATTGAAAACCGGGACTGTTTACATGGAGAAAAATTAACTGAAAAGTTTCGTCATCATACTAAGAGCTTATGTGAAAAAGCAAAAACCTTAAAAGAATTAAGTATTGAGATGGACTATCATGAAGGGATACGCTTTAGGAATGAGTTTGCTCGTGAATTTATAAATTTTAGAGATAAATGCTTAGATTTATTAACCTTTCTTAGAGCAGATACTTATTCAACACGAGAAGTTTCTACAGAATTCAGACGTGCTTATATTGGTTTTAGAGTCGAATTTAGTACCGTGCTTCCCGAGCTAATAAATCAAATGGATTTAACGGATTCGGAGTATGATTTTAGACGCCGAGTTTTACATCCTCAGAGAGCGTTATTTTATTAAAAGAAAGTCTTTTACTATGTCTTTAGAAATTCATTCCGCTTTAGGTAGCATTTCTGAACAACTAAAGTACCTTAACTCTGAGACAAAATCTGTTTATCCTGATTTTATAGCTTCAGGATTTTTCCTGCCATCGTCAGCGCAAAAGGGAGCTCTAGTTCCTATTGTTCATCAAGGCGGATCGCAAACGCATCGTGCGAGAATGGATGAAGATATTTTATATAAGAGACTCACGCCAGATGTCAGTTTAGCCGCACGCGCTTATCAAGAGAATAGAATATTGTTTGATAAGAGCACGTTGTTTCCTCAAGAGCATCAATGTTATTGCCTTCCTGTAGGTATAGAGGGCGAAAATAGAGGAATGTTACAACTAGTATTTGGAGTACAGGCATGTAATAAGGTAGTGAGAGTAAAAAGCGACCATACGGCCAAAATAAGAGGTGCTATTTCTTCGATCCCTGATATGTTTTTTAAACTTTGAACGAGCCGTATTTGCGACCGATTTTCCGCCTCATTACAATATTATTATTTATATAGATGTGTCTGATTTTAGACAATTATCAGCATGTAATGGGTATAGAGAAGCGGAAACTTTTGTTTCTGCCTTTTATACGCAAGAGCTACCTTCTTCGCTAGAGTTATATAATGTGAGGCCTTTACGTATGGAAGGGGATGGTCTGCGTCTTTTAATGCCTTTTAAACAAGCGGATGTAAGAGAAGTTTTAGAAAGTTTCGTAACAAAAATTACTGAGGGATTTTCTTATTATGCTGCGCATTATAAAAGAGATTTTGAAAAGGCTAAATTAAAAGTAGTTTGTGAATTGGGTGAGGTTTTGGAAAAAGGAATCAAGGTAAATGAAGAGCAAGTTGTTAAGGATTTATCTGGGCCAGTAGATACTAAAATACAAGAAATGATGAAAGACTCTAACAGAAAAGAAAATTTTATCATTATAGGACCAATGTTAAAAAAACTAATGTTGTAAATATTTTATAGCGCACTAATTAAAAGATAATTTTTATAATTAATTCGTAATTTGGTCTTGTCAGACTAAATCGTGATTTTGTGATAAAATTAGTTTATGAGCAAAATAGATCCGTTTAAATACTATAAAACCAGTCAATAAATTATAAAAAGCAGTAAAGTATTATATCCATTAACGTAACAGCACCCTCTCATTAATCACATCTAATCCTATCGCTCATGATAGGTAAATAAGAATATTTTGATAGGATTATCTATAGCAAAAGATAAAATTCACAAGAAAAGACATTTTATTTTGAGAGCAAAAATAGGCTAAAAAAGCGCCTAAATAGATAATAAAACTTACACATAATATTACACATACACATTTTTTATCCTGTTTTTATAAATTAAATCAATAGTTTAATATATAAGTATATACGGCTCATAACCTGAAGGTCGTAGGTTCAAATCCTACTCCCGCAACCAATTTATCTTAATGAAAACAATATCTTAAGTTGTTTCTAGAAAATGAGAATTAGGTTCTTCTCTCCCCGTGGCACACTGGTGGCACATTTTCAGACAACACATCACAATAAACACCGTGGCTTAAAACCATAACTTTCGCGCATATACTGTGCCGTGAGTGTGCCATACAGATGAACACTTGTTGTAGTGTACTAATTTTGTTTGTTTTTATGATTAAGAACATCAGTTTAAGCATCTTATGTTGTGGTTTTTGGTTGTTTTTTAAACGTATAGTCGAAAGGAAATAAAGATGGCTTCAATCCAAAAAAGAGTATCCGCTAATGGTGATGTTTCATATCGTGTTCAAGTGCGCCTTAAGACGCTTTAAATGGTGAAACGCTATGCACACCTTTCAGAAGCACACACAAGCAGTGTGGTAGCAAGCATGAATGATAGGATTTTTGGCAATGGAGAATAACCGTACAAGAGAAGCTAGAGTTTTTTCATCAAAAAGAGAAGTTTTAAAGATTATTGATAAAGTTGGGAATGAAGATACATGTGTTGAAAAATGCGTAATAGATTAAGTTGCAAACATGATTTATTTTCTTAAAGATGCTTGTTCATATGAATGGTTTTCATGGAGTTCTCAAGTACATGTGTAAAGGGCTATTCAATGACCGCTTTTGGCCGATAGTGGCTACATCCGACCCAAAGTGGACAAAACCAATCCTCATTAACTTCATAAATAAATATATCCAAGTGTTGACCGTCAGAGTTTAAACGACTTTATCCTGAATGTTAGGAGATTGATCATACTTTTTGTATTTGATATAAATGAGCATGAAAAAAATGATAAAGGTATTTAATTTTAAAAAGTATAATAAAAATGAGTGGTTTGTTTTTCTTACTATTAACGTGTTCCTACCATTTATTATATTGTTACTTTTGCAAATTTCAGACAATTTTTATGTTAGGTTTATCTGTGTTTTGGGTGTTCAGGCAGCTTTGCTATTCCTTAATATTTTGCGGATACGACGTGGCAGGAGCATAAAATGGTTATATGCTATAATTATAGTTCTTAATATTCTGGTTCTGGTGTTTCTTAGCAACTTATCTTTTTCTACATCGATACCTAGTATTTTTCGTCTTATCAATACTACTGGCTTTTATTAAAATTATTTAATGTTAGTTATTGGCTGAAAGAGGTAGGGTGCGACCCATAGCAGACGGTCATAAAATAAATAAATCATTTACGTACATTTTAAAGTAATTGATTGCTAATGCGTAAATAGCAATTTTTAATCGTACCTAGGTTGGCTGTCCCATATTCAGTATGTAGGTTGTCATCTTTGTGTATGTTGCCTATATTTAAATCGTTAAGTTTCAGATATTTATATGTATCATTTTCAATCCAAAAACGGCCTTTTTTTGGATAACGCTTAAGATATTCATTAATAATTTTTACAGATAATATTTTTTTAAATACTTCTACATTTTCAGAATTCTTAATTGAATTGATAAGCTTATCAGCTAAAGTATTTTGTGATGTAAGCAATAAATCTAAAGTAAGCCCAATAGCAACACAAATTGAGTGAGGTATTTTACCGTCCCAATATTCCTCAATTACATGAGCATGTAAGTGTCCATAGGACAGTAAAAATTCAACATCTTGTGACAAAAGTTCATTATAACGCATTAAATCTGCTTTTAAGCATAAACCTAACATAGATGCTGCAAAGCATTCCTCTGGTTTTACATCATGAATATAACTATTTAAAACAGCATCAAATTTATCGGTATTTTGCAAAATACAATGTTTTAAAGTTTCAATGAGACCTTCTTTTTGAAGACTAAGATTTTTCTGTTTTATAAAATTAGGATATAAAACTATACAATTCGCATCCCGTTTCGCTCTGTGTACATTTTTAATACCGCTTACATCATTAATCATTCCAAGTCCACCAATACTCACATCAGCTATCGCCATAGTGTTAGTGGGAACGATTATATATTTAATATTTGTTGATTTTTCTTTTTCAAACAAAGCTACAACATACGTTACTAGATTAATTAACGCCCCAGAACCAATACATATACAATTTTTAGGGTTTATTTCTAGAAATCTTTTTAAGGTTTTTTCTGCAACGGCAATTGTTTTAAGCTGTTCGCCACCGTTTAATTTAACTAAAGAAAAGTCATTTTCTAAGTTTTCTAAGTTTTCTATAATAGCCTGATATGGTTCATAAGAAGTAATATGTTCATCTGCTATAATTAGGGTTTCGCCGACGGATAAAATTTTACGAATATTTATATCCACACTTAATGAAGTAATATTATTTCCATTGCTGGTAACTCCAGGCAATTTTGTAGGTAAGTTTTTAAAATAGTGGTTATTCATAATTTTTTATAGCACAAAACTATAGAGGTTAGGAGATTTTCCAGAAAAAAATAGAGATAGATAGTAAATGTGGCTATTTCCTAAATGCCACATAACCTATGTAAACCCCTAAGCGCTTTTAGGATTTAATCTAGTGAAGATCTAACGTCCGCTATTGCCCCCGATAGGGGCAGGGTGAGATCCAAATCTGACATAAACAATTTTCTCAAAATTTCTAATTATCTATCTTTGTAGCTAATTAAACAACAGCATCTAAATTACCAGATGCTTCTAATGTTGTGGTATCTAATCCTGCACCGCCAACAATTAAAGCTACGGATTCAAAATTTGCACCGCCTGATGCACCATTGGCATCAATTTCAAGATAGCTATCCGCACCAGAATCAACAAAGCGTGCAAAGTCTGCGATGTTATCTGTGCCAAAATTATAACCTGTGAGAATATTGCTGATGTCTAGTACATCATTTTCACCAACTGAGAAATCTTCGATACGATCTTCGGCTGCAAAGACGGCGTCAGCTTCAAACACAAATGTGTCTGCGCCATTCCCACCGAATAGAATATCCGCGCCGCCACCGCCATAGAGAACATCATCGCCATTGAGGCCGTACAGAACATCTGAAACGTCAGTGCCGTTCAATACATCAGAGTCATCAAAATCAATATTATATTTGTAAAAAACTCTACCCGTGACAGAATTTTTCCTACTTGTGATGAGTGTATTATCATTTATATTTAATTCATAACCAAAATAACTAAATGCTTCTGGGGTAGGATTATTAATTGTCTGTAATAGAGCGCCTGTTGGGATATCATAAATATAAATCGACCCTGAATCAGACGCGCCTGTATCATCAAGGATAACGCTAACAATTAAATTATTTCCGTCGATAGTGGTTTTGTATCCAAAAAAATCGTAAGCTTCAGGTGTAGGATTATTAATCGTATGTAATAGAGTGCCTGTTGGAATATCATAAATATAAATTGACCCAGCATTTGATGCGCCTGTATCGTCACTGCTAACCCCAACAATTAAATTATTTCCATTGATAGTCGTATTTTCTCCAAAACGATCATTTGCTTCAGGCGTGGGATTATTAATAGTTTGTAATAAAGCGCCTGTTGAGATGTCATAAATATAAATTGATCCTGCGTTTGATGCACCTGTATCGTCACTGCTAACGCCAACAATTAAATTATTTCCATCAATGGTGGTGCTAGATCCGAAAACATCACTTGCTTCAGGTGTGGGATTATTAATAGTCTGTAATAAGGCGCCCGTTGAAATATCATAAATATAAATCGACCCCGCATTTGATGCGCCTGTATCATCAAGGCTAACGCCAACAATTAAATTATTTCCGTCGATAGTAATGTTTTCTCCAAAACGATCACTTGCTTCAGGTGTAGGGTTATTAATGGTCTGTAATAAAGCGCCCGTTGGGATGTCATATATATAAATTGACCCCGCATTTGTTGCGCCTATATCATTATTATAATCACCAACAATTAAATATTATTACTGCCGGAGGTCGAGTTTTGGCCATTACCGGCATGGGAAGTCATTTGCAACAAGCGTTGGACAAAGCCTATGAAGGCGCCAATAGTGTTTGCTGGAATGACATTTATTATAGAAAAGACATAGGCCAAGATTTACTGGCACTGGAATAGTCTTTTGCAAACGGATTGCCCGCATAATTGGGCATGATAAATTATATATATTATGGGTTGCTCTTCGTGTGGAACAAAAAATAAAGATGGCGCTACTGCCGGTTGCCAAAATAATGGCGGTTGTAGCAGCGGTGGTTGCAATAAAATGAACGCCTTCGATTGGCTTTCAAATATGGATTTTCCCAATTACGATCGTTTCGATATAGCGGAAGTAAAGTTTAAAGGGGGCCGCAAAGAATTTTTCCGAAATGTACATAACTTAATACTCACCACCGGTGACCCGGTTGTGGTAGATGTACCCAATGGCCACCACATTGGCTATGTATCATTGCAGGGTGAGTTAGTTCGCCTTCAGATGCAGAAAAAGAAGGTAAAAAATGATGATGATATTAAAACTGTTTACAGGATAGCATCGGACAAAGACCTTGAAAAGTGGCAGGAAGTTCAGAATAGAGAATCCAGCACAATGTACCGTGCGCGCGAGGTTATTCAAGAGCAAAAGCTAAAAATGAAATTGTCGGATGTTGAATACCAAGCTGATAATAGTAAAGCAACATTTTTTTACTCTGCCGATGAAAGAGTGGATTTCCGGGAGTTAATAAAAAGGCTGGCCGGGGAATTTAAAATAAGGGTGGAGATGCGGCAAATTTCACTTAGGCAAGAAGCCGGCAGGTTAGGTGGCATTGGCTCTTGCGGTCGTGAGCTTTGTTGTAGCACTTGGCTTTCCGATTTTAAGAGCGTATCGACCAATGCCGCGCGCTATCAGAATTTATCGCTCAATCCAAGCAAGCTTTCCGGCCAATGTGGCAGGTTAAAGTGCTGCCTAAATTATGAGCTAGATACCTATATGGATGCTTTGAAAGGTATTCCTGATGTTAAAAAACCTATAGCTACACAAATTGGATCTGCTAAACTTCAAAAAACCGATATTTTTAGAAAGATTATGTGGTTTAGTTATGGCGATGAAAATATTTGGCATCCTATAAAAGCCGATCGCGTAGCAGAAATTATTGCTATGAATGCTAAGGGTGAAAAGCCGGAAACCTTGCAGGAAAATATTTTAGAAATAGACGATACGGTAAACATAAATAGTGATTTGATAAAGCTTGACAAGAAATTTGCCAGAGCTAAGAAGAAAAAGAAGAAGAAGCCGAGTAATTTTAATAACAATACAAACAGAGAAAAACAAAACCCTGTAGCTAAAACTGAAACTAGAGGCCAAGGGCAGAACACTCAAAATAAGCAAATTCAAGGAAATGATAAGCCGCGACCACCGCGAAAAAGGAAATTTAACAAAAGAGACAATCCAAATAACTCCTCTAACAACGATGCTTAAACCACTCAAATATTTAATGGTCTTGTTGTTTTCCATTCTTCTGTCATGCACGGAAGACAGAGTGTATGAGGCAAATTACGATTTCAATAAATCCGGGTGGCCTATTGGAGAAGCCGCTATCTTTAATTTTGAGATAAGTGATAATAGTCAATATTACAGGCTTATTTTCAATTTAAGACATGATTTAGTTTATCCTTATAGAAATATTTATGTGCACTATAAACTGTCCGATTCCACAAATTCCATATTGGATAAAGCTTTAGTTAACTATCAGGTATTTACGCCCAAGGAGGGTAAACCACTTGGTAGCGGCATCAGCAACATATTTACCTATCAGGAAGTAATGATTGATTCGCTTCTGTTCCCTTACGTGGGAAAATATGTGCTTGAAATGGAGCAATATATGAGAACCGATTCACTCGCTGGTATTTACTCTGTAGGGATAAAAATCATTGATCAGCCTGATTCCGCTGAATAAACTGAATAATTCTCTCCATCATTTCATCCTTATCCTTCCAGTAATTACGGCTATTAACCATAATAAATGGCCAGTTCTTCTCCCTGAGTAGCTTAGGTGTGTAGGCATAAAAGTCCTTCACGGAAGGGTTGGCATAAAATAAATCGTCATCGGTATAAATAAGTCCTTTGTAAGCTTGGTGCTGTTTTATACTAAGATCAGCAAACGGTAACTCCTCCACGGCAATAGTTTCGGTGCTTTCTGCTATGGCCTGTGGAAGCTTCTTTTTAAGAAACCAAGTGTTTCTAAATTGATCGGTTTTTTGAGGTTGAGGTGTAAAATGTTGGTTTGACACATCCAGTGCATATTTCAAATAGGCTTTTAACAATTTTGGCCCATTGTTTTTACTGTCGTCAACTTTTAATTCATCAGGGTAAATACTACTTACCAATATCACTTTTTCTCTAGCACGAGTAATGGCTACATTCAATCGGTTCTCGCCCTTTGGTGCATTTATGCTGCCAAACTGCATCATCATTTTCCCATTTGCATCGGGTGCGTAGGCGGTGCTAAAAATGATAACATCCTTCTCATCGCCCTGTACATTTTCTATATTCTTTACAAAGAAATTTTCCGGCAGCACAATGTTTCCTTGCGTAACTTGCTCGTCCAGAAAATCCCAAATTAGGTTTTGCTGAGCGGCATTAAAAGTTACTACGCCAATTTCTTTTTTAGGCGAGTCTTTCAGGTATTGCTTGATGATATCCACCACGTTACGCGCCTCCACCTCATTGGTTTGCTTCTCCCAAACACCCGGCACTTTAATGTATTCTATACCCGGTTCTGCCTTGTTGATGAAGTTAAAATCAGGTAGCAATTTTAATTTACCCTCGTAAAAATGATGGTTGGAAAAATTAATGAGGTCCAGCGATTTACTACGGTAATGTCCGTTTAGCTGCACATCCATCAAATATTTATTGGCTAAATCGAGCAGAGAGTCAATCTCTAAATCCGGATGATCTGTTTCTTCTTCTTCCCAGCGTACCTTATACAAATCATTAGGGCTAAGCTGTTTGCTATCTCCTGCAACAACCACCTGTTTGCCACGATACATGGCAGGTATTCCTTTTTCAACAAAGCACTGCGAGGCTTCATCAAAAACCACGAGATCGAAAAGTTGCTCCATAGGAAAAATAGCTGAAACAGATTCCGGACTGGCAAGCCAACAAGGCATTAAGTCAAACACCTCATCGGAAAAAGTTTGCACCACTTTTCTAATAGGCCATATCTGTCTTTTTTTAGTAACCTGATGGCTCAAATCACGATAAGTCGTTCGATTATTGAGTCTGTTGTAGTCAACCTCCTCAAAAGTTTTCTCTCTTAGCTTGAGCGTTAAAATAGATTTGCTCAGGTCCTGCTTTTGTTCAATAACCTGCTGTAGTTCATCTGTTTGCTGCTGAAATTTTCTGGTGGAAACGTCTCTTAAAATCGGATATTTAGTTTCTATGTGATCTAGCCATGAGATATGGATACTATTCTCAAAAACAGCTTTAATGTTTTCTTTGCTGATATTTAAGTCTGCTTCTTCAATTAATTTCACCACCTCCTTCTCTTGGTCAGTAAAACTTTCAAATAGTCGATCAAAATCCACTAATTCATCAAAATTCTCTTTGAAAGTATGAAGGTAAGTTGATTGTAGGCCATTTTGCTCTAGCTGATCTATTTGGGTTCGTGTTAAGTAACTACGCCAATCCTTTTTAGCTGCTACTAACTTATGCGATAGCTTAATAATGCTATCCACCTTAGCCAGCAGTGCTTGAAGACTTTGCTCTTTAAAAAGAGAAAATTCTTTAAAGTTGGTAAATGAATTGATTATTTCTTTGGCCTTAATGGCACTAAGTTGGTGATCAAACCAAAAATTTATTGCTGCTAAGTCGAGTTCCGCAGGAAAATCAATAAGCCACTCCTGGTTATTAATCTTGGTGATATTATGTTCAAAATTAAGTCTGTTGTCTAGTTTAGCTTCAAGTACTTTAATGCCTGCATTATTGGTTCTGGTACCATTGGCCTCAGCTACCTTACTTAAAAACTGCTTTTCTTTAGAAAAAAGCTTCCAACGCACCCATTGCGAAGGTCTTTTATTGGCTATTTTTCGCTCATGTAACACTCTTTGCAATTCACCTAACTGCCGTGTATTCAAGGTTTCCTCAATACCTTCAGCTGTAAAGCAGTTATTAATTAACCGCTGTATGTTGCTCAACCATAGGGCATTGGTATTACCATCTTTAAAAGCAATCATGTGGCTTAGGTACGTAAATGATCTTTCATTTAAAATGTCGTTGAGCGAACGTAATTTTTCCTCCTCATCATAAACAGATTCAAACTCTCTTATGCTCATATTTGAGCCTACCAATTCTTTTGCTTCAGCGCCTAAAACGGCTAAGTATTCCGGAATATCATGGAGCAATTTCTCGATTTTTATGCTGTCTTCCAGCGTTAAATCTTTAAAGTTTATCCGCTCCTTCCAACTGTAGGCATCATGGTTGAAGTCATCGGCATAGTTTTGATAATTAATAAGTTTGGCCGATAGCTCATTAATTTCCTCCCTTTTAAAATGTCTGTAAACTTGCTTGAGGTTAATAAAATCTTGGCTAGGATCGGTATTGAGGTACAGTTCTTTGGCTGAAATGCCACACTCTTGCTCATTAAAAAAGGACTGTCTGTAATCCTCTCGCTCTTCTACTAACTGATCAATCCTGCGAGATGCTTTTAAGTAATCGCGCTGTATTTGTACGGTATCGAGTCCATTATTTCTCGTTTGGTACTCATCCACCCTTTCAATTTGGTGGTTAATCTGTTCAAAAATCTTTTTCCTATCGTTTTTAAAATCATGTACCAACGCCACAAAGGCATCAATCTCTACTTCTTTCAAACGTTGGTAGAGCACATCTAGCGCAGCTCGTTTTTGGCATACCACCAATACACGTTTGCCTCTGGCGGTAAAGTCGGTAATGAGGTTACTAATAAGCTGTGATTTTCCTGTGCCGGGGGGGCCTTGCACCACTAAAGAATTGCCCTTTTTTATTGCTTTAAGTGCATTTTCCTGATAGGCATCCAGCGGAAAGACCGTAAAGGTTTCCTCTTCTTTTATAAAATCGAGAAACCGGAAATTATGGCGATATTCATCTGAATGAGCAGTTTTATCCGGGTTTCGAGAAACAAAAAACTCCTCAATGTCTTGCACTTCCTGCTCCTGCTCTAAAAGCAAACTATAGTCGGGCATCAGGTAGGAGCCACTTTGGGGGAAAATACCCAACACCGCTTCAGGATATAACTTTAGCTCGCCCTCCTTTTCTGCAGCCTCAAAATCAGCTTTCTTAAAATCTTTGAAGGCTTGAAGCTTATCAATAAAATTATCCTGATTAAAATTGATGTTTACGGCACTTTCCTTAAATATTTGGTAGAGTTCCGTTCTGAAAATACGACTATCAGTATCAAAAATTTCAAATACTTTCTCAACTAAATCATCATCTATTTTTATTTGGTGGTAGTAGGCATAGGCTAGCAGAAAAGTTTTATTAAAGGTAATATTTACCTCACTTCGGAGCTGTAGCACCCATTGGTCGCGATGTTGCACAATTTCTACCGGGAAAAATATAAGTGGGCAGCGCACCAAAGTGCCTCCTTGCAGCTTTCCCCTTACAAAGGGCCACCCTACATATAAATCTTTTCCACCACGCTCGTCATAAATAAATTTTTCGATGCGCTGTAGCTTCTTCAACTTCTTACTAAGCAGGTTGTTGGCTTCCATCCTAGGGTCGGAAACGGCTGCCAAAGGAATTCTTTTCTTTTGCGCAATTAAATCTTCAATAATAGAAAAACTGGATTTGTTGAGTAAATAATCAAAGTCATTGATATCAATTATTTGATCGGAAATAAGCCGTAGTAGTAGTAAAGACCTATTTCCTCCGGATAGATTTGTGAGTTTCTTTAAATAATACCGAAGGATATCATGCATAGATTAGGGCGTATTTGAACACAAGATACAAACGGAGAACGAAAGGCAAAGCGTTTTCATTATTAAGAATTAATCATTTACAGTTAAATAGGGCATTAACTTATGCAGAAAATCTTCCTTTAGTGCTTTGATTTTCAACAATTGCTCAAGCGTTGAAAAATTACCGTGCTGATTTCGGTAAGCAACAATTAAGCTGGCTTGCTTATTTGTTATATAAGGATGCTTCGCTAATTCAGCGGCTGAGGCAGTGTTTATGTTAATCTTCAGGTGTCCGCCTTCACTAATAAAGGTATATTTAATAAGCGAATCAAGCGCTGGAGACTCTAAGCCGTAAACCTCCGATAATTGCGACTGCGATATATAGCCACCCAGTAATTCTCTGAATGAAACTATTCGTTTAGCATAAGCGGGACCTATGCCATACACTTTTTTAAGGTGTGTGGTGTCTGCCGTATTTAAATCGAAAGGAGCCAATTTCGGGAAAGAATTTCTATAAGGCTTAGCATATTTATTCTGATAATTTTTATCTGCGTTGACTGCTTTTTGAGCCGTTGCCATTTTTTTTATGCTGATGTAAGGCACTAGCTGATGAAATTGGGCTGAATCAAGGCCATAAATTTTCTGCAAGTCTTTGGCTTTTGCAAAAGGTTTTACCTTGGTTCTGTAATTGATGATGCGCTGTGCTAGATATTTTGGTAGTCCGAAAGCCAGCAATTCCTCCTCACTTATCGTGTTTGGGTCGAACAGTTGTGGATTTAATGAATTTTCCCTGGCCTTTGGTGTTACCTCATGCGCCTTGAGGTGAGCAATAAGGCTGTCTAGTTTGTCTGCTTCCTTGGTTGAGATTAACGGTTCTTTATTCCATAAAACTACCTTTTTAGTAATATAAGGAACGAATAATAAAAAAACCATCAGCAGGCTCAGTACTACAAACCCGTTTGCTTCAGTTCGTGAAAACCCCCATGCATGCCTGATAAGCCTCAGTAGCTTTTTATACATACCGCCTTGGTTAAAATAAGTGCAAACCTGTTATGCTAAAATAGCAAGAAGTAATGAGTAATAAAACTTTATAGAGTTACCCTTTCAATACCAATTAATATATTAAAAGGCGAATTACTCTGTGTACTGAGGTATCTCTTGCCAATACACTAGCCAAAAAAACAATGCTAACCACCATCAGCTTTTAGGTCAGACGAAAGTCTGCACCGTCAATAGATTCCTGCGGAATGACCCTGAACGGGCGGCAGAGATTGGCAAAGGTCGGCATGTTGAAAACGTCAGACCTGAGTAAATGTGAGAATACACCATGTTTGCAGGTGATAACAGTTGAAAATGTCAGACCTGAATAGTTGTGAGACACACCATGTTTGCAGGTGATAACACCAGCAAAAGGGAATGTTGTATCTCGTGCCAATGCACTAGCCAAACTACTGGTTATTCCTACACCGCCATGACGCATGTCCTCACGCGACAAAACAACGAGTGTTACTATTTTTTGGCGTTATCGCTATGCAGTAGCATAGAACTGATTCGTGAGGACACGAACCACGGGATGATTCGCAGGACACGAACCATGGGATAATTTGTAAGGACACGAAACATGGCTTTGAGCTTAGTTTTGTCGCTTATCAGTAGTATATTACGTCACGCAACACTTAGAAGATTGTTAATAGAAAAGTCACTCTGGAAGAGTCTATATCTTAGCTAAGGAGATTAAAAAACGCACCCAATAGAAGTAAGTAAACCGCTAGCAATTAGCTTTATAATACCATGCTTGCCTTGGTTTGTGGCACACAAAACAACATACTATAATTTAGTACGGTGCAGACGCTCGTCTGACCTGAGTGGTATATTACTACTAAGTTTAAAGCGGTTGTATGATTGCAGGTGACAACACCTGCAAAAGGGGAAGGCCACGAAACATGGCTTTGAGCTTAGTTTTGTCGCTTACCAGTAGTATATTACTTCACGCAGCACTTAGAAGATTGTTAATAGAAAAGTCACTCTGGAAGAGTCTATATCTTAGCTAAGGAGATTAGAAAACGCACCCAATGGAAGTAATATCAATCGTTACAGGAGCGACTTTGTAAATTTTAATTGGGATAAAACTTTATTTCAAGGGTGTTTAATTTAGTTAAGTGTGGCTTAATATTCGATAGAAAGCCTGTGTGCATGAAAAATAAGCCTTTATCTTTGGGCTAGAATATGGAGAGATTAGTAGTAGGTAAAGATTAATAATGGATCCATTAATATCAAAATTATCGCCTCATCTGTTTTGGGATGTTGATAGAGAAACCATTGACAGCACGATTCATAAACGCTATATTGTACAGCGCATTCTCAGCAGGGGCAGTATGAATGATTTTAAGCTGATGAATATTTATTACAGCAATGATAGTCTGATAGCCGAAATCAAAGAAATAAGAGATTTGGATAAGAAAAGTGCAAATTTAGCAGCCTTCTATTATTCCATCCCTAAAGACAAAATGCGATGTTACAAAGAAACGCCATTTCAGAAAAAACACTGGCACTATTAAGCGACTTGATGGCTGCTAAAGAACTAAACGATTTTAAACTGGCAGGTGGCACCGCTTTAGCGGTACAGTTGGGTCATAGGCTGTCAATTGATTTGGATTTTTTCATAGATAAGCCTTTGGACGAACGTAGCTTAAGAGTGTTTCTTGATCAAAAATACCAAATACAAATTGCTAGTATTTCAAGCAATAGTATTTCCGGACTAGTAAGCGGTGTTAAGGTAGATTTTATAGCGCATCAATATAAGCAGTTAAATGAAAGCGTGGTAATGGAGGGGATTAGAATATACAGTTTACAAGACATTGCAGCTATGAAAATTAACGCCCTTTGCAACAGGGGCAGTAAAAAGGATTTTTATGACGTATATAGTTTGATGAAATCTTACAGTATAGAACAAATGTTCTCGTTATTTGCTCAAAAATACAATCAAACAGATAATATTATGGTAGCTAAAAGCCTACTTTATTTTGAGGATGCTGAACTTGAGCCGGATCCAAAACTAATTGGTGAAAATGCATCTTGGCCGGAGGTAAAAAAGACCATAGCTGTTAACGTAAAAAAAATGATGGGGAAATGAGCGGAGTTGCAATAAAAGTTGAAGGACTCGGAAAAGAGTATATCATTGGTCATCAAAAAAGTGGTGATTTAGGAAATGCATTCATCTCTAATATACCGCCACACTTATTTTGGGATACTGATACAACTCAAGTTGATTCGGTGATTCATAAGCGCTTCATTGCACAGCGCATTCTCAGCAGGGGCAGTATGTTTGATTTTAAGCTAATGAACACTCATTACAGTACTAAAAGCCTGATAGCCGAAATAAAACAAATAAGAGATTTGGATAAGAAAAGTGCAAATTTAGCAGCTTTCTATTATTCCATCCCTAAAGATAAAATGCGATGTTACAAAGAAATGCCATTTCAGAAAAAATAATGGCACTATTAAAAGCTAAGAGATGTATGAGTATGACTTTACGGGGCTTCGGTACTAAGCTAGAATATATCTTCAAAAATTATGAGAGCCAGCGTAAAAATTCATAAATACTTAGCAAAATTATAGAGCCTGCCGCACATGGATGGCAAACAAATGAATAAAAAAGTTTTTAGATAGGAAAGGTGCTGAGGGAGCAAATTGATTTCATTAGGGGAGAAATAAAAAGCATTTTATTAAGCTTAAAAACCAAAGGGTCGTTTACGCGAAATTTCTCATATCTGTTTAGCGGAAGAATTCTGACTACCTTATTAAGTTTGACTGTAACCCCTGTACTTACCAGGCTCTATACCCCTGATGCCTATGGCTATTTTGCTTTCTTTAATGCAGTTGCTATGAATTTTATGGTGATCGGAAGTTTTGCTTATGAGAATGCCATTGTAATTGCTGATAGTGAGAAAAAATTTATAAATCTGCTGATGGGATCATTGCTCTTGGCTTCAATTTCAGGTGTAATTCTGTTTGGCGGCCTCAGCTTGGTAGTATTTTCTACACAGGTAAGAGATATTTTGAATATTACAAGTCAATTAGATCAACGATTTGCAATGTTTATAGTAGCCGGCTCGCTATTATTTTCATACGCTCAAATACTCGCCAAGTGGAATGTGCGACTAGGCCAATTCAAATTTGCTTCAGGAGTATGGTTGTTTGGTCAAATTAGTAACCGATCAGTTGCGCTTAGTTTAGGATTTCTTGCGGCACCTACTTACGGCCTTATAATAGCCGAAGCTGTTGGTAAAATTGTTTCACTCGCATTCAATATTGTCAAAAATATGCGCAATAGCGTTCGCACTGCGTTTTCAGTCATATCCTTAAAAACAATCTATCAAACACTATTAGAATACAAATCCTACCCTCAATTTATTCTCCCATCACGGTATTTGGGTACCTTAATTAATCAGCTCCCAATATTTATTATCGCTTTTTATTTCGGAAAGGAGCTTACGGGAAATTACGCCCTCAGCACAAGTATAATTTCAATACCGGTACTTCTCATCTCAAATACTTTAAGCTCGATATTTCTTAAAAAATGTGCAGATCTATCAAAAGATAAATATAAATTATTGCACTTCGTACACCGTGGATCAAAGCTTCTAACGGTGGTTTGTCTTCCGTTCTATATAATGCTTATTTTCTTTGCTAATAATATATTCCCTTTCGTTTTTGGCACAAATTGGCAAGTTTCCGGGGAAATGGCTGTTGTGATAGCGGGTTTCACCATTGTTCAAATTTTTCAGGTATTTGCCTCTCCAATCTTTCAGGTATTTAATGTTGAACAAAAAATATTCTCGATAAATCTGTGGCAGCTAATTTTCTCGTTAATTGCATGCATACCAGGAATTATACTTTCTAACTATCTATTGCTAATAGGCTCGATCGGCTTTGTGCAATATGTTTTTGGTTGGTACAGAGTATCCGCTGCACTCAAAATTTTACATGGAAACATGTATAGATTAATAACTGTAGTCACACTTTTTCTTCTGGTCGCTTTATCATTAAAATTAATTATGATCTAAATGATACCAGCAGTTTTATTGAACGATACTTCTTATAATAATCACCATGGATGCAACAGGGTTATAATAAACATGCAGCTTTTTTTTCGAGAGTGCGGTGTAGATATTTTATATGGTAATCCTCTAGGTTCAGATTGGAGAAATAATGATACGTTCCTACTTAATCTGCAGAAGGCCAGCGTATTAATTATTAATGGTGAAGGAACAATTCACCACGGTAGTGAGAAAGGAAGATTGTTGCTTGAGTCAATTCCAATGGCAAAGAATCTAGGGCTGAAAATTTTCCTCATTAATATGACTTACCAGAGCAACCCAGAAAGTTTTATAAGATGCTTGAGGCAAGTAGATTTTATAACGGTTCGGGAATCGCTCAGTCAAAAAGAACTGAAAAATATTGGTCTCTATTCACTTCTGGTTCCGGACTTTACCTTCTATAGTTTTGATGATTCCGAGCCATCAAATGGAAATAATAAAACACTTGTGTCAGATAGCGTTCATTCTATTTTATCCTTAAAGCTTAAAAAATTGACTGAAAAAATACTGGGCACAGAGTTCTTTCCAATTTGGGTTAAAAATCCGAACTATTTACTATGGTCACGCTTTTCTACTAAGTTTATTAAATTACCTTCCAAGCTTACTATTAAGAAATTATTTCTTTACCCGAAAGCGCTTATCTCTCAGTTCCGCTTAAATTCAGTTCTATATAATACAACCGTAGAAAAACACGAAGATTTTATAAGCAAAATTAGTAATTCAAACGCTTTACTCTGTGCGCGTTTTCACCTAGTGTGTATGACTATTCAACAGAGAAAAAAATTTATTGCCATTAAATCAAATACATTTAAAATAGAGGGGCTTATCAATGACATTGGCTTATCTCCAAAAAGACTAGTTACTTTAGATGATATTGAGAATAGTATTGAGATTGCTAATTTTACACCGGAAGAACTTGAAAACATTGACCGTTATATGGCTTTTAGTGAAAATCAATTCGATAGAATGAAAGAAATCGTCATGAAACAAATTTCTAATATCGGATGATGACCTCATCTCAAATATCAAAGTTACTAAATGAAATAGAGACAGATTACGATGTAGAGAATCTCCGATATCACGGATATGATCTGTGGCCCAGTCTAAAAATTCTCCTTTTAAAAACCCATATTGCTAAAAACACTACCGTAAAGAAAGCGATAAAGGCAAAAAAACGATACTTCTTAAAGTTTCTCCATACAATTGCAACCTTCATCAGGTTGTATATGCTCAAATTGAAAAAGATCGACATTTTCTACATCAACTACGAGCACCACCTGTATCAGTCGGAAGGTAAAGTTTTTAATAAATTCTATAAACAGTTAAAAATTGATTTGAAATGTAGCTTTCAAGATTTTTTTTATCTCTATGACAATTCACAATTAAACTTAAATATTGCGCTTAATGGAATTAAAATTACCTCTAAAAATCAGCGTAAGGAGGCTATAGATGTTGAGAATGATCCCGGCATGATTGCCTTCCATAATTATATAAAAACAAATTATCCGCAGTTTATAAAGGCTGACTTTGATTTGTTTTATCATTTAGGTAATCATCTCTCCATAATTTTTGATGCTCACAAAACATGGTGCACTATATTAAAAAACAATTCCCCCAAAATTATACTCACAGTATGCTATTACACGCCTCAAAATTTTGGGCTAATATGGGCAGCAAATCAAGTCAATATTCCAGTACTTGAGATCCAACATGGAAATCAAACCAATTATCCTCCATATAACTTCAAAAAAATACCCGCAAAAGCATATAATAGCTTGCCTTCTCATTTTCTAACTTGGGACGACTCCTCATGCAGAAACTTAAATAAATGGGTTACAAAAACCAATAAAATAAAAGCTTTCGTCTTAGGTAATCCATGGATGACGTATTTAAGCGATTCACGGAATCCTTTGTATAAAAGTAGTATGGCGCTTATTGCAAAAAGCTTCGATGTCTCAAAACCAATTATTCTTTATACTATGGTTCCGGAATTAGGGATATTGCCTGAAGTAATAGGGCCTCTGGTTAAGCAAACACAACATGATTATCAATGGCTCTTCCGGATGCATCCTAGGCAAGGAATTTCCATAGAAACAGCGAAAATGTTCTTAATTGAAAATGGACTGACTGAAGTGGAAGTTAAAGTTGCTACCAAATTACCACTTCCCATAGTAATGCAGATTGCGAACTTACACATTACATCTTGGTCAAGTGCAGTGTTAGAGGCATCTCAATTTGCTGTAAAAAGCCTCCTCTTTCATGAAGAAGGAAAAACCCGATATGGCGGGCATTTGAAGAACATAATTTACTCCGACCCTGATTTCTTTACTGATTCCCTGAAATTTCGGCTTGTGGTTGATGATATATTAAAGGCTGGAAAACAGGGTGTCCAAAAAATAGGGTTAAATAAAGAACCGATAAAATTATTGCTGAAATGAACATAACAAATAAGCTAGCTGCTTTTTTAAAAAGTAAATTTGGTGACTATAAACAGCAAAGTCACAACGGCATATTTAATTAGAACCCTTGGCTAAAAAAAGAAAAAAGATTCATCTAACAAGTAAAAATGTCCTGCTCATCTCCCCCGAGCCTTGGGAACATATTTTTGTATCCAAACATCATTATGCTACGCATTTGGCTAATTTAGGAAATAAGGTCTTCTTCCTAAATCCTCCTTTGCAAGAAAATAGTTGTATACCTACAGACTACAGTAACGTGTTTTCGGTTCACTATAATGGCTTTATTAAAGGGCTGCGCTTTATGCCTGCTATGCTACGGTGGTTTTTTATTCGTCAAAAATTTGAATCACTCCAAAAACTTTGTGGAGTCACCTTTGATATAGTCTGGTCTTTCGACAATTCTGTCTTTTTTGATTTTTTGGCCTTGCCGGACCATGTTTATAAAATTTCTCATATTGTAGATTTGAACCAAGATTTTGAATTTAAAAGAAGCACCACAACTGCTCATCTATGCCTAGCCTCATCGAAATTCATCCTCAATAAGCAAAAGAAGCTCAATTTTAATAGCCATAATATTGGCCACGGGTATAAGCATGTAACTGAGCAAAAAAAACCATTTGAACTTAGTAAAATCCATACAATAAATTGTGGCTATGCTGGTAATTTAGATATCCGGTATATTGATTGGGCGTTAGTCGAAGTGCTGCTTGATAAATTCCACACAGTTGGCTTTCATTTTGCCGGACAATGGAATAAAAAAGCCGAATTTACTCATATTTTTAAGAAACCAAATTTTCATTATTACGGGAAACTAGAAACAAATGCGCTTCCTTCATTTTATCAGCAAATGAATAGTCTAATTTTGGTGTATCAATACGAAAAACATCCTGAGCAATTGGCCAACCCGCACAAAATGTTAGAATATTTAGCATCCGGAAAGATGGTTGTAGGAACTTGGACATCCGAGTACGAACAACTAGCAGAAGAAGGTTCAATTAAAATGGCGAAAAACTCAGACGAGTTTATTTCGACATTTGAGGTTGTGAAAAATAATTTAGACGAATGGAATAATAAGAACCGGGTGAAGTCAAGAATTGATTTTGCCACTCAAAATACCTACGAAAATCAAATAGAAAGAATTGAAAAACTTATTAATTCATAGGGTATATCATAAAATTGGGAATGCACTTAAGCAGTTTCAGTGGTCAAGATTAGCATCTAGGAAGAATCTCAATGTAAATCATACGCTCATCATTTCTGGGGATCCAAGAGGAGGAACTACATGGTTGTCAGAAATAATATGTGAATTAAATAATACCGCATTATTGTGGGAGCCCCTTTGGTTATCAAAAGAAAAGACATTTAGAAATCTGAACTTTTCATACCGGCAGTTTCTACCAGAGCATGAAATCATACCAAAGATAAAAGACAAGTTTGCCGATCTTTTTTCTGGAAAAATCTTAAATGTTTTTTTATGCCAATTTACAA
Source organism: uncultured Cytophagales bacterium (assembly GCA_963832285.1). Lineage (GTDB taxonomy): Bacteria > Bacteroidota > Bacteroidia > Cytophagales > Cyclobacteriaceae > Marivirga. Next base: position 324,067 of record CAWHTP010000006.1, on the reverse strand, counting down.
CATTTGATAAAGTCGATGCAGCTGATAAGTTATTAATAAAATTTTGTAGAGCAAATCAGATACTTCCTTGGCTGATTAATCAATTTGAATTTAGGTATGCCCCTGTTTACTTGGTGAGACATCCATGTGCTGTTGTGGCGAGTCAAATAAAACAAGGGGGCTGGGATCAAGTAAGTTCTACGTTTACTATTCCATTAAATAACCTTTACCCTGAATTCTATTTAGAGCATGAAGCTTTCCTGAAAACTATTGACTCCAAGGTAAAAGTGTTAGCTGCTACCTGGTGCCTTTGTAATGCCATTCCATTAAAACATGCCGAAAACAACAAAAAATGGATAACTATTACTTATGAAGCACTTGTATTAGAAGGAGAAAAGCAATTAAACCGGATAGAAGAACGGTGGAATATTAAGCTACCAAAATCATCTTATCATAAATTAAATAAAGCCAGCAAAACAACTTTAAAAGATAGTCCCGTATTAGATGGGACAGGCCCGCAACTTGAATATTGGCAAAAGCAACTTTCTGATCAACAGATACGAGAAGTCATGGAAGTATTGAAATACTTCGAAATAGATTTATACACTTCTGATGTTTTACCCTCTAAAACTTTCAATTAGTTTATGATATCCATCATTACTCCGGTTTATCAGTCTGAATTATATGTAGCAGATGCAATTAAATCAGTTCTAAATCAAAGCTTTAGTGATTGGGAATTGCTATTAATTAACGATGGCAGTACAGATCAGTCAAAGGCTATTGTATTAGGTTTCGATGATTCCAGAATTCGCTATTTTGAGCAAGAAAATAAAGGGGTAAGTGCCGCCAGAAATGTTGGCTTGGCTAATATGGAAGGCGATTTTTTTTGCTTTTTAGATGCGGATGATGTATTACCAGTTCGTAGCTTAGAATCTCGCCATAATTTAATGAACAGTGATCCCTCGTTAATTTTTGCAGATGGGAGAGTTAAAAAATTTGACCATCAAATGAGTCAATTAATTGCCACTTGGATACCCCGTTTTAAAGGTGAGCCCTTACATGATTTACTAAGCCTTACCGGCAATAGCTTTTTGGGGCAAACATGGATGATTAGAAGAGACAAAAAAAGGCAATATCAATTCAATGAACATATTACTCATTCCGAAGATTTATTATTTTTTATGGAATTAGCCAGAGCAGGAGGAATATACGATTTTACTAATGAAACTATTTTACACTACAGAGTAAGTGCTAACTCTGCTATGAGTAATTTAAGTGGATTAGAAAAGGGATATCGATATATTGAAAAGCAAATAAAAACCTGGGGGGAAGTGGATAGAAAGTTATTAAACATGTTTATATATAAATACAAAAAAGCCATGTTTCTAGCCTATTTAAAAGCGCTAAAGCCTATTAATGCCATAAAAAGCATATTTTGATTTTGAAAAACACCTTATTCATTTTTGCCTACTACAGTTTTAAGGATCCTGTTTTTCAATCAGCTGTTCTCCCCTATTTAAAAGCCGTTCAAGCGGATAATTTGCGATATGTTTTGCTTACTTGGGAACAGAAACAATTCCCACTAAGTAATAAAGAGATTGAACAGATAGAAATAGAACTAGCACAATACAATATTATCTGGAAAAGAACCAATTGGCATTCCGGTTCTTTTAAAATGTTCAAAAAGCTATATGATTTTGTTTTCGGATTACTCTATAGCTTAATATTAATAATAAAACACAAGGCCACTAAAATATTTTCAGAAGGTTTTCCGGGTGCAATAATTGGTCATTATTTGAGCAAAACATCTGGTAAGTCTCATATTATTCACACTTTTGAACCACATGCCGATTACATGCTAGAATCAGGCGTTTGGAAGGAATCAAGTTGGGAATATCGTTTTTTAAAGAGAATGGAGCTTCCTATTGCTAATCATGCGCAGCACATCATTACGGCAACAGCAGCATTTCAAAAAGTGCTCTTTCAGCAAGGTGTTAAATCGAATATTCACGTAATCCCCTCATGCATTAACTTGGCAGATTACAAATATGATGAGGCCTCGAGAAACCAATTCAGGGCAGCATTGGAAATCAGTGATGATCAAATTGTAATCGTTTACTTGGGTAAAATTGGTGGAATGTATATGGAAGATGAGCTTTTCACTTTTTTCAAACACTGTTTGGCGCTCAATCCTGAAAGATTCCGTTTTTTCTTATTTACTAATCATCCGCAAAGCAGTATTCATGAGAAATTGCTAGAATTTAACATTCCTGCAAAAAAACTGCTAGTAAAATATTTGAATAAGACCGAGGTTAGTAATTACCTATCGGCTGCGGACATAGCGTTTTGCGGTATTCGCCCTATTCCGAGTAGAAGATTTTCCTCTCCTATTAAAAATGGAGAATATTGGGCATGTGGCTTGCCAACGCTTATACCTAAAGGCATATCTGATGACTTTATCACAGTAGAAAAAGAGAACATTGGAAAAGCTTTTGACAGTGTAGATGAAATAAAAATGAGTGATTTTGATAGACTAATAGCTATTCCCAGAACCAAAGTAAGGGCATTAGCATTAAGAGATAGAAATATTAGCAGTTATATTGATACTTTAAATATAATTTTTAGGAGATAAATGCGATTAACACTACTCATATTATTTTTTGGGTTTTGGATTAGAACCAATGCTCAGGTAACAGCTGATTTTGACTTTCCGACACAGATCTGTTCAGAGCAACAATTTGAGCTAGAAAACACTTCCTTTAATGCCTCTAGTTACGAGTGGTTTTTTTGTGCTTCTGATTATGCTGATAGCTCACCTGCATATTCACAAGTATCCAATAACAGTAGTTTGGTCTTTACATATGGTATAGAGACCTATAAATTTAATGGCGGTTTATATGCTCTAGGTGCTAGAAATGCAGGTATCTTATATAATTTTGAGTTTGACCCTAGCTTTTCAGCTATAACTAACGTGAATACGTATAACGTGCCTTCTTCCGCATTTTCATTACCCCGTGATATTGGGTTAGTTAATATTGATAATAAATATTATGGTTACGTCAGTAATTCCGCAAATCTTGGTGTAACCAAGCTCGAATTTGGAGATTCACCGCTTAATGATCCAACCGTTAGCCACATAGACTTGAGCGGAGATTTACTTAATACAAATGGAATTGAATTGATTAAAGATACAAGCCTATATTTATTTGTAGGTAAAAATAATAGCAATAGAATTTATCGATTAAGGTATGACACTTTAGATTTGAACATGCCAGAAATATCTTTTTTCGATATTATTGGCTTAAATAATATAACGGGGATTTCCGTAAAAAAATTGGGGAGTAAATGGTATGGCTTGGCATCATCGGAGTCTTCTAATGCAGTGGTACTATTAAATTATGGGTCATCATTGAGTAACGCTCCTATCGTTACTTCCTTAAATTATTCGGCCACTATTTCTGTGAGCAGAGTCTTATTAGAAATTGATCAAAATCAAGCCTATGGTTTCATACAGTCGAAGAACGGCACAATAGTCAAATTATCCTTCGATGATGTTGAGACAGCAAGTTTTAATGAGGATATTATCAGTTTATATAGTGGGAGCGCTGTTTTCCCAATCGGCTCATTAGAATTAGAAGGTAACCGCTTTATTTATCATGTCGATTTACCATCTGGAAGCCGAAAGTTCAATAAATTTAGTTTTTTATCAAGTTGCTCTGGTAATATAAATTCGTCCAATGAGTTAAATCCGGTAATCAGTTATGCTGCAGATGGTATTTATCAAGTACAGTTGTCGGCATTTAATAATGTAGGGCAGATTTCTACTACCACCAAATCCATTACAGTAACCACCGATGTGGCCCCTGAACTAAACATCGCAGCATCGTCCCTAGAAAATTGCATCAATGCTACCGTAAGCTTTAGTGGGTCTAGTCCGCAAACCATAACCAGCTGGAGCTGGAATTTTGGTAATGGAGATACATCTACAGATCAGAATCCGGATTACACCTTTAATTTGCCCGGTACTTATGAAGTAACTGTATTGGCCGAAGGTGCCAACGGATGCTCTAACCAACAAACGCAAACCGTTGAAATTTACGAACCCCCAACGGCAAGCTTCAACCAGTCGACCCAAGGAAGTATTTGCAGCCGTAAGCCGGTACAATTTACCAACACCTCCACCTTACCTACTAGCGCAAATTTTACTTGGAATTTCGGGGACGGAAACTCTTCAGCAGCGGAAAATCCTGAGCATGTTTTTGAAACAGCAGGCACCTACCAAGTGGTCTTAACCATTGACATGGCGGGGTGTAATGCTACCGTTTCACAAGAGGTAATAGTAAGCCCCGGGCCTGCCATAAGTTTCGAAAACACCAACAACTGCTTCGGTCAGCTTATTAGCTTTAGCAATAACTCCACTGGCGATTTTATTAACAGTTATAAATGGAATTTTGGCGATGGCACCACTTCCACACAAGAAAACCCTGCACACCGCTATGATACCCCCGGCACCAAACTGATACAGCTTACAGCATTAACCTCAAATGGATGCGATTTTACCTTAACCAAAAGCATTGAAGTATATCCATTGGCTGAGGTGGACTTTTCAACGCAGCCTGCCTGCTCAGGCACCAGCTTGCAATTTACTGAAGAGGTAAGCCTTACCACCGGCAATGTGGCTTCTTACCTCTGGGATTTTGGTGTTACCGGCTCCTCTACTGATATATCAAATTTAGAAAACCCTAACTTCACCTATACCTCTTCCGGACAATACAACGTAAAACTTCAGGTAACTACTGATGATGGCTGTATCAGCGAAAAAGAAAAAACAATTACTGTGGCCGAGAGTCCGCAGCCACAAATCACTTATAATGCTGCTTGTTTAGGTCAGCCATTTACATTTTCCGGTAATGCCGAAGCATCCACGGTGAATCAGTTATGGCAAATATTCAATGCGGAAGGTACCGAGCTTGCTACCGCTTCAGAAAAGTCAATTGAATACACTTTTGCCAATGCCGGCATTTATACTATTAAATACCGTCAGGAAACAGACCAGCTATGTAGCAATACCGTAGAGGAAAACATTACCATATCCCCACCCCCATTAGCAGATTTTACAGCACAAAATCTATGCTTAGGCACTTCAACGATTTTCGGTAATAACTCCAACCTAAATGGTAATGAGGTGAGTAATTATAATTGGCTGGTCGATGGTGAGCTCATCAGCAATGAGGCCAATACCACCTACATATTTACCGAATCGGGTACTTATGAAGTGATTCTGCAAATAGAAAGCAGAGCAGGTTGTACAGTCAGCAAATCGGAAACTATAACCATTAGCGATGTGCCGCAACCTGACTTTACACTGCCTTCCCCTATTGTGGCAGCACCTTATGAACTAAACTTAACAAGCCCGCTAACAACCGGTGAATCGGCTAATTGGTATGTCAATAATAAATTGGTGGAAACAGCTGCGGAACTCTCCACAACTATTGATTCCGCAGGAACTTATTTTATAGGGCTTGAGCTCATTAACAATGCAGGATGCAGAACAATACTGAACAAGCAGCTGAGCGTAAGACAACCAACACTCAACATTTCCATAAGCAACCTACAGGCCACCGATACGGACGATTTCAAAGAGTTTGTCATAACACTCAGCAATAAAGGTAGCCTAGTACCCGATTACTATAACCTAACCATCAATTTTGGTGAATTTTCTGTTACTGAAAGGGTTGACGTAGAAGTATTACCTGAAACCTTAAAAAATAAGCGCTTAAGTGTGCAGCTTTCTTCGGCTCAGCTAAAAGGCATTGATAAGGTTTGCATTGAAGCCGAAGCCATAAAAGGCGCATTTCAAGAAACAACTTTAGCTGATAACAGAAGCTGCATAAGTTTAACCTCCGGCTTTAAAGTGCTACCGCTCTATCCTAATCCTGCAAGAAATAGCGCTACCATTCCGCTTATATTGCCGGAAAACGGTACTGTAGCATTTTTAGTGGAGCAAAGCGATGGTAAATCAGCACTTAAATTCAATGCTGATTTGGTGGCCGGATATAATGAGGTAAGCTTACCAAAAGGTAACTTAAGTGAGGGTATTTATTTTATAAGAATCCGCTACCAGCAGACCGAATTATTAAAGAAAGTGGTATTTTATTAGCTGTCCAGCTCTTCAGGATTTGCAATCGGGCTCTTCAGCATTTGCAATCAGGCTCTTCGGAATTTGCAATTTTGAAGCGCTCTTGTACCAATTAATATACTTAAAAGGTTTTTCGTAAGGGGGTGTCTGGTGTAGATACACTATCACCAACTGGTTATTCCGAATCACATTTTCTGGTGTAACCAGAGAAGTGATGAAGGAATCTGCTGCCTTTAATAATCAGCTTATTGCAGTTAGCGAGTAATCGTTAAGAGTGGCGCTATAAATCCAAATTGGTATAATTGGTTATTGCGAGTTTACTTGTCTTTGGTATGGATTTAAGAATATGGTATTCATCAAATAGTATGCTGTTAGCCGACAGATTCCCACGTCATCATGTTGACTGTGTCAACATAGATGGCTCACCTCTTCGGGATTTGTAATCCCGAAGCCATCTTAACGGATTTGCAATCCGTTTTAACAACATTGCACTATTAAGTACTATGATAAACCGGCAAATTCTCCAAAATATCAGTTACCATATCGGCTAAATCATACTGATGCTGCCAGTTCCAATCGCTTTTGGCACGGCTGTCGTCAATAGTATTTGGCCAGGTATCAGCTATTTTCTGCCGGTAATCCGGTTGGTATGAAATGGTAAATTCCGGTTTATGCTTTTTAATCTCCTCATAAATTTGCTCGGGAGTAAAGCTCATAGCGGCTAAATTATAACTTGAGCGCACACCAATATTTGCAGCAGGTGCGTCCATCAAGTCAACAGTAGCTTTTATAGCATCGGGCATATACATCATCGGCAGGTAGGAATCCTTCGATAAAAACGACTTAAAATGCTCTCCTCTTATGGCTTTATGAAAAATATCCACCGCATAGTCAGTAGTGCCACCCCCGGGCAATGCCCTGTATCCAATCAGGCCAGGGTATCTTAAACTTCGCACATCTACCCCATATTTCTCAAAATAATAGGCACACCAACGCTCACCTGCCTGTTTGCTAATTCCATAGACTGTGTTGGGATCCATCACACAATCCTGTGGAGTTTGATCTGCCGGTGAGTTCGGTCCAAAAACAGCAATGGAGCTCGGCCAGTAAACTTTGTGCAATTTTTTTTCTTTGGACAGTTCTAAAACATTTAGCAGGCTTTGCATATTTAGCTGCCATGCAAAACGGGGATTCTGTTCGCCCTTGGCAGATAGAATAGCCGCCAGCAAATAAATTTGAGTTATTTTATATTGCTCCACAATTTCAGCAAGCCGCTTAGCATCTGTAGCATCTAAAAGCTCAAAAGGTCCTTCACTGAGCTGCGCAGATGCGGGTTTATTAATATCAGAGGCAATCACATTTGCATTGCCGTGTCTGCTGCGTAATTCAGCCGTTAGTTCTGTGCCAAGCTGCCCGGCAGCCCCAATAATCAACAGAGTTTCAGATGTCATAAAATAAATTTTGCACAAATTTCGTTAAAAATTTGGTGCCATAAAACTATCCTATCGAACAAAGGCAATGCTACGCTGTTCAAAAATAAATTAAACCACGCAATCTTCCCCTTTTCAAGGAATTAATACGGCACTGCAAGTGTTAATCACTCAAGCAATCTGACAGCTCGTCATTTCAATTTATTTAGAAACATAATAAATAGTAAGTCCAACATTAAAGCGTTTCTTTTCTAAAGCATAAGCATTAATTTTACGCTTTGGTAAACTAAGATATGTATCGTCATTTTAAAGTTTTAAGTATTTCATTTAAAAATACGCCTATTCACATAAGGGAACAGGTGTCATTGAATGGTGCCGTTAGTAATAGAATTCTAAACTACCTCAAGGAATTTACTTCGGCTTCTGATGTTTTAATACTTTCCACCTGCAACCGTACAGAAATATATTACCTCAGCCAGCAGGATTTATCTGAAGACCTTATCAAACTGATTGGTATTGAAAAAGGACTAGCCCGGCTCGATGCCATTAAGCCATTTTTTAATTGTATTAATGTACATGAAGAGGCCGTTAAACACTTGTTTGATGTAGCTATGGGCCTGGAAGCACAGGTAGTGGGTGATATTCAAATTTCCAATCAGGTGAAGCGCGCCTATCAGGTTTCTGCCGATATGGATTTGGCCGGCCCATTTTTGCACAGGCTTATGCATACCATTTTCTTCACCAATAAGCGCGTAATACAGGAAACCACCTTTCGCGATGGTGCCGCTTCTGTATCTTATGCAGCCACCGAACTGGTAAAATCGCTTACTGCCGAAATTAAGAACCCTAAGATATTGGTGGTTGGAGTAGGTGAAATTGGAGAAGATGTTTGCCGGAATTTAATTGGTGCCACTAACTTATCGGTACAGATAACCAACCGCACAGAGGAAAAAGCCACGCAATTAGCTGCTGAATGTAATTTCTCTACCTTAGACTTCGACTTACTCTGGGAAGGAGTGAATGAAGCTGATGTAATTATTTCTTCAGTAGGAGCCGATAAAGCCCTATTCACCAAAGAAAAGGTCAACGCATTAGACATTTTAAGCTTCAAATATTTTATCGATTTATCGGTACCACGCAGCGTAGCCATTAATGTGGAAGAAAACCCTGCTGCTATCGTTTACAATGTTGATAACATCAAAAATAAGGCTGACAGCGCTTTACATAAAAGAATTCAGGCAATACCCGAGGTAGAAAAAATAATCGCTGAGGCCATTTACGAGTTTAACGACTGGTCAAAAGAAATGATTGTTTCACCAACCATTAACAACTTAAAAAATGCCTTGGAAGAAATAAGGCAGGAAGAGCTGGTACGATTCTTGAAGAATGCCAGCAAAAAAGAAGGCGAAATGGTGGAAATGGTAACTAAGAGCATGATGCAAAAAATAATAAAGCTTCCTGTTTTGCAGCTAAAAGCAGCCTGTAAGAGAGGTGAAGCTGAAACCCTGATTGATGTGCTGAACAGTTTATTTAATCTTGAGAAAGATGCAGCGCCATTAAATAAATAAAAGGCTTTGTTCGTTGAAGCTACCTCGCTATTTTTGTAGCAAAAATAAAAGATAATTATGATTTTCGATATTCCAGTTTCCGAAGGTGCCAATGTGTTTTTTTGGGTTGTTGCAGGCCTTATTGGCTTATTAAATGCCGTTGCATTTATCGATAAAAAAAACACAGACAAAGAATCTGAGTCTGAAGATAACGCATAAAGCCCGGAAGATCTTTAGATCACTCCCATTGAAGTCCGCTCTTATCATATTAACGCTCATGGTATGCCTGTTGGCAGGCCACTCATTAGTGGCACAAGAGCATAGTGTAGGCCTGAAAGGCGGAGTAAACATACCCTTTGTAAATTTTACAGATTTTGTAATTGATGCAAGTTACAGTCAATACGTACATATTACAGGAACTGGAGCAATTACCTACAGGTACATGGGCACGCCCAAAATTGGTGTGCAGATGGAACTAGGTATCAGCCAAAAAGGTTGGGGGCAGAACCTCTTTGGTGATCAGAATTTGAAGGTGAACACCATTGTAAATACCACCAATTATTTAGAACTTCCTGTATATTTCCGCTACAATGTTTTGGGCGATAGAAAATTAAACATTGCCATTAATGGAGGCTTTTATGTGGCTTATGCATTGAGTACCTCACGTAAATTTGCAAACTTTAACGCCCTTGAGCAAGCTGTTGCTCAATACGATTTAAACACTGACAACAGGGGTGATTTTGGACTGGTAATTGCTCTTTCAGTCTCTTATAAGTTTGCATTTGGTGAAATACAACTAGATGGCGGATACAAACCGGGCTTTGCTAATATACTTCCTGTTAGCCATATAAAAAAGGAAAATCCGATTGTCTCTACCAACCAAATACCCTTCCTTTCAATCGGTTATTTATTACCGCTGCATACATTTTTTAAGAAATAAGCAAACGCTTCTATGAATCCTAGTAGAATTTGCCTTCACCTTATTTTTCTAATGCTCTGCTTTATTTGCTCATTCGCTTTTGCGCAGCAAGAAAAGGTGCAGGTTACTTATGAGAAAGAAGGCGAGCGCTGGATTTTTTATGCTAAAAATACAACAATTGTTCCTTACTATCTCCAACTGCAGTTTAAGGAACTCAACAACCTAGTGCCTGATAAAAACCTGAGTAACTACACACCAACCATACCGGCTTTAGCTGAGAAGCTTCCTATACTTACTTTATCACCCAAAGAAGGCGGCCAAAGTAGAAACTTTAATTTTAGTTATATTTATACTATTGGCGAACCAAATAAACAACCTGAGCTTGACTATCCTTATCTGTTGCCATATACGCACGGCAAACGTGTAAGCGTAGCGCAAGGGAATTTTAGCACCGGCACCCATCTTTCCATAAATGCCATAGATTTCAACTTGCAGCTCGGTGATACAATTTATGCAAGCAGAGATGGTCTTGTTTATGAATTAAAAGAGGACTCCAATAAAGGCGGTAATAGCATAACTTATGAAAAATATGGCAATTATATTAATATTTACCATGATGATGGTACCCTTGGCAAATATGTGCACTTGAAAAAGAATGGTGCGCTGCCTGCTTTAGGCGATGTGGTTAAAGCTGGCGAGCCCATAGGCATTAGCGGAAATACCGGATATAGTAGCGGACCGCATTTACACTTTTCTCTAGTGCATAACCTGAACTTTGCAACTACAACACTGCCGGCAAAATTTCTAAACTATAAATCAGAATTATTTGTGCCCTCCGAAGGTCAGAGCTATTATGCATACCACCCGGGGAAACCAGAATTTGAGGTAATTGATCAAAAAGATTTTAATGATTCAAAGTTTGAAAAGCAAACCTTAGCATCCACCTTAACCGATGAAATTAAAATTGAAAGTGAGGCCTATGGCGATTATATTTTGCTATATGTTAATAATGGCTATAGTAGAAAAATTACCGGTAAATTGATGGTGTCAAAAACCAATATTGAGGCTACCAAATCACTGCCTTATGAGTTTGAAGCAGTAGGAAATTCCAAGACCTACTTGTTGGCATTAAAACCAATAGACCTTACAAAGAAATATAGTTTCGATTTGTCAGCTCAGTTTCGTTAATTCGTATTTGCGTTAATAGCAAATAGGTAATGTTGCCTATGATCGAGATTTGTATAACATAAAACATCAAAATTCATGGAATTCATCTGGCTCGGCATTGGTATCATCGCAGGTGCTTTAATAGCTTATTTTTATTTCAAATTGCGCCCGGGCAACAAGGAAGCTGTGTTGGTTTTGGAGCAAGAAAACAATAAGCTTGTCACTGCCAATAGCATTGTGCAAAATGATACCATGCGGCTTTCAGAAGAATTATCGAGGCTAAGAACCGAACTCACTGCTGAACGACAAAATAGTATCCAATTAAATAGGCAGCTGTCAGGATTAGATGCTGATTATAAAAACATACAAGTTAAACTTGCTGAGCAAAAAGCTGAGCTAACCGACATTCAAGCACAGTTTAAAAATGAGTTTAAGAATTTAGCACAAGAAATTTTTGAGGAAAAAAGTAAGAAATTTACCGATCAGAATAAGAGCAATATAGGCGAACTGCTCAATCCGCTAAAAGAAAAAATAGAGAAATTTGAGGAGCGAGCACAAAAGAGCAGCAAAGAAAACCTGTTGTGGAATAGTGCATTAAAAGAACAGATTAGCTCTCTTAAAGAATTAAATATTCAAATAACCAAGGAGGCCGAAAGCTTAACCAAGGCCTTAAAAGGAGATTCTAAAACGCAAGGCAATTGGGGCGAAATGCAATTGGAGGCTATACTTGAAAAAGTAGGCCTGCAAAAAGGCATCCATTATGAGAAGGAGAAAAATTTTAAAAGTGATATGGGCTCCAACCAGCGCTTGGATTACATTATAAAAATGCCTGATTCTAAATTTATGGTGTTAGACTCGAAGGTATCCTTAACGGCATACAGCAATTATTTTGAAGCCACCGATGAGGTGGAGCAAGATCGATACCTTAAAAGTCATATAGCAAGCATTAACAGTCACATTAAACTATTGGGTGAAAAAAATTATCAAAGTTTGTATGACATCCAACAGCCTGATTATGTAATGATGTTTGTTGCCAATGAGCCTGCTCTTACAATGGCACTAAAGGAGGACCACGATCTTTATGAAAAAGCCTTAGATAAAAATGTAGTACTCGTTTCTACCACTACCCTTATGGCCACGCTACGCACCATTTCATACATTTGGAAACAAGACCTGCAAAATAAAAATGCTATTGAAATAGCCACACAGGCCGGCAAACTCTATGATAAATTTGTAAGCTTTACCGAAGACCTCAAAAAAGTTGGTAATAACCTGAGAAGTACCCAAAGCAGCTACTCCGATGCCATGAAAAAATTATACGATGGAACGGGGAATCTTGTCCGAAGAACAGAAATACTACGCGAGCTCGGTGCCAAAACCACAAAAACCATGGACAAAAGAATTATAGACAAAGCAACAGAATAGAAGAAAGAAATTTACGTTACAAAATGGTGAAAATCAAAAGGTACTTTTTATTAGTTTGTGTTATGAGCTCACTCAGCCTTAAAGCGCAACAAATAGAGGCTTTGGTGCTTTCTGAGGCTGACAGTAGCGGCATCAGCGGGGTGCATATCCGCAATATGGCAAAAGAAAAACTCGCTATAAGTAATAAGACCGGTGCTTTTACATTAGCTGTTTCCATTGGGGATACACTTATACTTTCCAATATTAACTACAATAGCAAAGCGGTGGTTTACACTAAAGTGGCAGAGCAAACGGTTATTTTTTTAAAGCCTAACACTATTCAGCTAGAGGAAGTAATAGTGAGCAATATGCCGCAAACTACAGAAGCTTTTAAAAGTAAGGTGCTTGGCATGGACATGCAACCCGCTCAGGAATTTTTACCCTATGGTATGACAAAGCCTAAAGCCAAAGGTAAAATTCCGCATAACTACAATCCCGCTGTTTCTAACTCATTTAAATATGCCATCAATAAACCCATCTCATTTATAGTGAAAAAATTGAGTAAGCGCCATAAGGCAAAGGTTAAGTACTACGAAACCATTGCGCAAAAGAGTGACGGAATTGCAATCGATAAAAAATATAATAGGGTAATTGTAAAAGAACTAACACAATTGGAAGGTGATGTACTTACCCGTTTCATCACCTTTATGGATGTTGATCCCGGTTTTCTCTCACGCGCTACTGAGTATGAGATTGCCACCCATATTAAATCTCAACTAACGCTTTTTCAACAGTTGGAAAGGAAAAAGATGGAAGAAAATACTGCTGGGAATGATGGTTAAATAGCAAATTAGCGTCACAACATTTTCTATTTGATCGTTTTTTTACTACCTTATGAAACATCCTTAAACTTTACAACTATGGTAAAAAGTTATCAAGGTGCTTTTAGTATGAAAGCGAAAGCATCAAAAGAAGCTGCAGCAATTACAGTTGCCGATTACATGGCAACAAAATTAATTACGCTATCGGCTCATCAAACCATTCAGGAGGCAATGGATATTTTGCTCAAACATAAAATATCAGGAGCCCCTGTTATAGATGATGAGGGTACACTCATAGGTGTTATATCCGAAGGTGACTGCTTAAAAGAGATAGTGCGCGGTAAATACAACAATACACCCAGCCTGCCTGCCCTTGTAAGCGATTATATGGCCACACAAATCATTTCCATCAGCCCCGACAAGAACATTTTTGAAGCCGCTAATACCTTTCTTAGGCTGCGTTTTCGCAGATTTCCTGTAATAGCCGAGGGCAAATTAGTAGGGCAAATCAGTCAGCGAGATGTAATGCGTGCAGTGAGCAAAACCAAAGAAACCAGCTGGTAATAGTATTTTTTTAATTATCAATAGGTCAGACGCAAGTCTATATCGGTAATTACAGTCGTACAGCCTAAGGTCGGCTCGTTGAAAACGTCAGCCGTGAGTAAAGGACCTAGATAGTTTGCTGCCTTATACATCGTTTGCCTTGGTTTGTGTCCTCACGAAATAACTTGTGGCATTAAGCCAGTACACAAACCAGATTAAAATCTGCACGGCTTACAAAAAATGATGCAGCGGAAGTGCCATACGTTGAAACACGACAACTGATATTTAATAAGTAAATTTTAAAGGCCTTCTGTAATGCGGATTAAAAATCCTCACCATATCATCGGGATTACAAATCCCGAAGAGCGGTCTGGTGCGTGGTACAGCCTAAGGTCGGCACGTTGAAAAAGCCAGAAGCTAGTAAAGAACCGAAATAGTTTGCTGCCTTATGCTTCGTTTGCCTTGGTTTGTGTCCTCACGAAATAACTTGTTGCATTAAGCCAGTGTACAAACCAGATGAAAATCTGCACCGCTTACAAAAAATGATGCAGCGGAAGTGCCATACGTTGAAACACGAGAACTGATATTTAATAAGTAAATTTCCATGGCCATCTGGAATACGGATTAAAAATCCTCAACCATATCATCGGGATTACAAATCCCGAAGAGCGGTGAGCGGTCTGGTGCGTGGTACAGCCTAAGGTCGGCACGTTGAAAAAGTCAGATGTGTGTTGAAAACAGGTACATTCTATGAACATAAAAAAAGGTATTCCGATGGAATACCTTTTTTGCAAACAAATAAAGATGAAGAAGCTGTAAGAGAAGGAGTCCCAGCCGAAGGCTGACCAGCACCTCTCGGATTGGGAACTTTGTCAAAAATCCCAACGGTGTTTTCTTCTCGAAATAATAAATGCTGTAGGAGAAGGAGTCGAACCTCCACGGAGTAGTTAGCCCTGACATCACGATAAGCTATAAGTTTTACACTGATAACTTATCGTGAGTGCGTCAGGGTTTATCCAAAACCTCCACCCCCGAGATAGGAGGGCATGTCTGCCAGTTTCATCACCCTACAATTTTAAAAAGAAATGCACTTTTTGCGTTTCTGATATTTCAAAGGTAATAAAAGATTCAATAACTTAAATAATATTTAATAAAATAACAGAATAAATACAGATTAAATAAATTATACGCCTACATTTCACATAGTTGGTAAAATTGATATCCCAAAATCCTCAGGATTTATCAACATGATAATAGCAATTGTAGCAGCTTGCCCCATTTTTTTTGTTAAAAGCACTAACGAATTATCAAGTCTCAAAAAAATTTCTTAACCCTTGCAAGGCAAGTAGCTCGCCAACCACTAAAGAAGCATAATACCAAGGCTCGCTCATGCTATAGCTTGTACGATCAAACAATCCGTGTATTTTATATATCAGGGCATCGCTGGGTTGGTGCTGCACGACCCAAATGATAATAAACGCCCCCAATAGCAATAATAAAACACCTCTTACTTTCTTATTATTGATATAGTAAAAATTAGTCCAACTAAATACTAACCTTTCAATATTCCGAAAAGCAACAATTAGCATCTCTTGGAACTATTTAGGCAATATGCTGCTTTTTGTAGCCTATTTGAATTAAATTTGCATCATGCAGGGCACAGAAAAGGCACAACATCTTCCCAAAGAAATTATTGAGGTAAAACTTAAGAAGAAGGACATTCGCAAAATGTCGGTTGCTGAAATTGCTGATGACTTAGATAAATATGGCGAGAAAGCATTTCGTGCTAAGCAAATTTATGAATGGCTTTGGATAAAGTCTGCAGCTAGCTTTGAGGACATGACCAATCTCTCCAAACCCCTCCGCGATTGGTTAAATGAGCATTATTGTATCAACAGAATTACCATTGCTTCTAAACAGATAAGTAACGACCGCACCATTAAAGTGGCTTTTAAACTGCATGATGGCAACGAGGTGGAAGGGGTATTAATACCTACGGAAAACAGAATGACCGCCTGCGTTTCTTCTCAGGTAGGCTGCTCACTAAGCTGTAAATTTTGCGCTACCGGTTATTTGAAAAGGATGCGTAATTTAGAAGCTGCCGAAATTTACGATCAGGTGGTGATGATTAAAGAGCTGGCGGCTGAGCATTACAATATGCCGCTTTCAAATATTGTTTACATGGGCATGGGTGAGCCGCTATTAAATTACAGCAATGTAATGCAGTCCATTGAACATATTACTTCGGAAAAAGGACTTGGCATGTCTCCCAAAAGGATAACAGTTTCTACGGCAGGCATTGCTAAAATGATCAAAAAACTAGCTGATGATGGCGTTCGGTTTAATTTGGCTTTATCATTACATGCGGCTAACGATGAAAAACGGAGCCAGATCATGTCTATTAATGATGCAAACAACCTGCCGATTTTAAAGGAAGCGCTTCAATACTATTATGAGGCAACCAAAAACAGAGTTACTTTTGAATATTGTGTTTTTGAAGATTTTAACGACACTCTGGAAGATGCCAAAGAACTATGGCAGTTTACCAAACATGTACCCGCTAAAGTAAATTTAATAGAGTATAACCCAATTGATATGGCAGATTTTGTAAATACGGATGCCGATAAGTTAGATGCCTTTGCTGCCTTTTTAGAAGCGCGAAATGTGGTCGTAAATGTACGCAGAAGCAGAGGTAAAGACATAGATGCTGCTTGTGGGCAATTAGCTAATAAGCATTAGCCTATAATTGTGCTTACAAATTAGCAATAGTAATATGTTGTATTTTGCTTATAGTATTATTACTAAGAGCTCCCAAAATTTTCTGTGGCTAACCTCACTCCACTTTTGTGCTTCCCCTTACCTAAATAGGGCTTGCTGAAAAACACTTTTTTCTTTTTTTTGATCAGATAAACTTGTGTGAGCTGAATCTTCAAGCAAAATTTTTCCGATTGGCACAAGCTTTTTATAGCCAAAAGGCCAATAGAAATGCTCCAGAAATTATCATTTTGATAATTTTTGTATTAGCCGGACCAGTATAATCTCAGCCGAAGGCTGACAAGTACATCACAGTATTCAGTTCGAGTACCTGCCTGCCGGCGAGGCACGGTAAAAGCATGCATCTTCACTATGACAGTCCGTACTTGACGCAAGTCTGTCTTTCGCAGCAGGCTTTAATAGATAATGGCTTACTGTTAAATACTATATTGAAGTAGTAATTCGTTAGATCGAGGTAATCAACTTAATTAATGCAATGAGGAAATACTTAGTTTTTATAATTCTAGTGGCCACTATTATTAGCGCTAATGCCCAAAATACTGATATAAATTCTGTAGAAAAGTTTCGCTTGCTAAAGGTTGGGCTAGTAACGCCCGGCTTGGCTTATGAGCAAGCTTTAAATAAAAATTGTAGTTTTGAGATAGGATTTCACGCTAATCCCTATTTCATCAGTGCGCTTTCCGACAATATTCAATTCGCCTATGCCCTAAATATTGAAGGCAGACGCTACTTCAAAAAGAACAGTTTCGCCAATGGTTTATATATGGCCGCTTCGCTTGAAAATGTACTATACCCAAAGATAAGAAACTTGAAACTGGACACTTATGATAATAGGCTGAGACCCGGGTACTTTGCAGGGTTAAAGATAGGTTACCAAAAAGTTTATGATGGTGGCTTTTTTATGAACTTCGCTTTGGGCTATGGCATAAATGGAATTTATAACGAATTTTCTGAGCTCAGCCCAACCTTTCGGATTGGCATAGGCTTTATTATTGGTCAAAAGCGATTAAAAAATAGGAAAGCTCAGCTTGAAAAGCTGGAGACTGTAGAAGCACAGAATTAATCGGAATATCAACAAAAAAATCCCTCCCAATACCATATTATTATTGTACAGGATCTCGTTTGTATAATTAAAAAAGCAGTTAGTTTAAACTAATTCCGCTATTACTGTTCTGCCGCCTTTAGTTTTGTCACCAATGTTAACTTTTACTTCAACATTTAAAGGGAGGTAAAGATCTACCCTTGAGCCAAATTTTATAAACCCAAATTCGGCACCTTGTTCTACAGCATCCCCTTCCTTCACATACCATTTAATTCTACGTGCTACAGCGCCTGCAATTTGTCTAAAGAGCACTTCCACTCCATCGGGACGTTCCACAACTATGGTGGTACGCTCGTTATCAGTACTTGATTTAGGATGCCACGCTACTAAATATTTTCCTGCATGGTATTTACAAAATTTTACCACCCCGGCAATTGGGTTTCTATTCACATGCACATTAACAGGTGACATGAAAATCGATATCTGTTTGCGCTTTTCATTAAAATATTCCGTTTCTACGGTATCTTCAATTACTACCACTTTTCCATCGGCCGGAGCCAATACGTATTTATCATTTGTTTCTACTTTGAAAGTGGGGTTTCTAAAAAACTGCAAGATGATAAAATACATTACAATCAAAGAAATGAGCAGGGCACTATTTACCCAGTCAGGTGCCGCAATGTAGTAATCAACCACTAAGTAAATGGCAACAAATATAAGGAGCGAGAAGAATAATATTTTTCTACCTTCTTTGTGTAATTTCATAACTTCAAATTTTTACGAATATAAAAAAAGCACTATCAACCAGCGCCTTTTTATGTTATACCTAATATTTAGACGAATAATAAATTAATAACCTCCTCTGTATTTATATGTTTTAGCTACTTTATCGATAGCAACAATATAAGCTGCAATTCGCATAGGCACCTTATACTCTAGGCTGGTTTTGTACACCATCTCAAAAGCATCTTTCATAATCCTGTCCGATCGCCTATTCACCCTCTCACCGGTCCATTTATATCCTAACCTATTTTGTACCCATTCAAAGTAAGAAACCGTAACGCCACCGGCATTAGCAAGGATATCCGGAGCTACCATAATTCCTTTTTCGTTTATTACTTTATCCGCTCTAGCCGATGTTGGCCCGTTGGCTCCTTCTACAATCAGCTTAGCTTTAATATTATTTACATTGTCGTGTGTTATTACATCTTCGGTAGCGGCAGGTATCAGCACGTCAACTTCAAGTTCCAGTAGTTCGTTCCCGTCCATAAGCTCTGCGCCAATAAAACCCTCCAATGTGCCATTGTTTGCATTTCTGAAGTCTATAGCTTCTTTAATGTTAATACCATTTTCGTTATAATACGCACCTGAAATATCAGAAATAGCTTTAATAGTAGCCCCTCTTTCTTCCAATAATAATGCGGCAAAAGAACCCACATTCCCAAAACCCTGTACGGCCATTGTAGCCTTATATGGGTTAATCTTCAACTTCTCCATAGCTGCTAAAGCGGAAACCATTACACCACGGCCTGTTGCTTCAGTTCTACCCAAAGAGCCCCCCAAAACCAATGGTTTCCCAGTAACAACAGCATTTACCGTCATACCTTTTGAGCGTGAGTAGGCATCCATCATCCAGGCCATCTCTCTGGGTCCGGTGCCCATGTCTGGTGCCGGTATATCCCTATCAGGTCCAAAAACATCTACCATTGCTTCGGTATAACTTCTGGTCAGCCTTTCAATTTCACCGGCAGACATAGCCCGCGGGTTGCACTTAATGCCTCCTTTGGCACCACCGTAGGGTATATCTACCACTGCGCATTTCCATGTCATCCAAGCAGCTAAGGCTTTCACCTCATCAATGTTTACGCCCATATCGTAGCGCACACCACCTTTAGATGGACCAAGAATAGTGGAATGAATTACCCTATACCCTTCAAATGTTTGCACGGAGCCATCATCCATAGTAATTGGCAAGCTGGCAATTACCTGGCGAGCGGGAGATTTTAAAACATTGTAGATATCGTCATCTAAACCCAAATGTTGGGCAGCAATATGAAATCTCGACATCATAGACTCAAAAGGATTTTCTAAATCTTTTATTGGAGCCGGTTCAATATAAGCCATAGTGTTTTGTATTTTTATTAAACTCTTTAACCAAAATTAGCAATTTACAGGTTCAAAATTGCTTTTTACCTCTTTAAAGTTAAAAAAATCAATCGAAAAGCATTAGAAATGCAGAAATAAAAGGTGCAGATAATAAAAGGCCATCAAATCGATCGAGAAAGCCGCCATGACCCGGAATGATACTACCTGAGTCTTTAATATCAATACTTCTTTTAAATAATGACTCCACTAAATCGCCATAAGTACCGGCAATAACAATAATAGCTGCAATACAAAACCACTGCCAGTCGGCTATCTCATCAAAATTATAGGCCATAATAGCTGCAAAAATAAATGCCAACACCGTACCACCAAGCGCCCCTTCCCATGTTTTTTTAGGCGAAATACGTTCGAATAATTTAGTTTTACCAAAGCGTACCCCTGCAAAATACGCGCCTGTGTCGCTAGCCCATAAAATAAATAAGGCACCCAAAATTATTTGAAAACTATATGTATCATTATAAAAAACAGCAATATGCAGTAAAGAAAAAGGTACGGCTACATATATAATTCCTAGAAAAGTAAAAGCTATATTGGTAAAAGGCTTGGGATCATTCTTTTTATAAAGTTTTACAAAATAAACGGTTGCTGCAATGGGTGCAATGGCAAAGTAAATTTGAGGATGGAGGTGCTCAGCTCTTATAAGAAAAGTAATGGTGTAAATTGCTAAACCTGTGGTAGTACCCCAAAACTTGAGCGGCAACATGCCATCCAAACCCACCAATTTATAAAACTCTAGCTGAGTGAGCATGCATAACACAAAAAATACTGCAAAATAAGTCCATGAGCTATAAACAATACAAAAGATAATAAGTGCTACCCCTAAAAGTGCTGCAATTATTCTTTGGGTTAGGTTATTGTATTTATCCAAACGTGATGTCATTCTCAATTAATTTAATAGCTTTTAAAACCTGATCAGCATTGACCATTATTTCATAATAACCAATAATCTGATAAGCAGAATCTTTTTTGTTTAGTATGATTGAATCAATGCGTTTCTCTTCTAAACGGGCTTTTATTATTTCAGCCCTATACTGCAATTCCGTTTTGTACACACTCTGCCAGTTAGCCATTTCGATCTTTTGTTATACATGGTTTTATCATTTCAGCTATTTATTAAAGTGTTCATTTCGGCAAGGGAACTATTGCACATAATCTTCATTACAAATCTATTGTTTAAGTTTTATATCACTGCCTAAGTTCACCTGAATTACCACCCTGTATTTTTTGGTAAAACATACGAAAAACATAAATGCAAGCGACTAACGCTATTAATGATATGTACAAAGGCATGGCGGAATCCATTTCAGTTGCTTCCCAATCATCGGTAACCCGAGGGCCAATATAAGCAACAATAACTGCAAGTCCGTTATTTACAAAGTGAGCTGCAATGGCATACCAAATATTTCCGGAGTAATAATATAGGTAACCAAAAAGAGCCCCCAGTAAAATTCTTGGAACTACCCCGTAAAACTGCAGGTGAAATACTCCGAAAATTATAGCAGCAACCCAAATTGCAACATGATGGTTCTTGGCAATGGCATATAATTTCCTTTGTAGCAGGCCTCTAAACACTAATTCCTCTCCTATAGCCGGCAGCACGCCAATAATAATTAAGGCTACTAACATTTCTCCAAAACTATCAAAAGCGGTTAATAACTTGGTTAGCTCCATTAATTGTGCTTCCGTATCTTTTGCCCATTGCTCAAAACCGCGCATGAAATCAGGGAATTCGATATGCATGTTCCAGTCAATAACCAATGAATTAAATACCATGAAACAGAAGGTGATTAGTGCAACCAGTAAAATATTCTGCCAAGAGAACTTTTTTCTGTTGAAATAGCTTGAGAGCTTTTGGTCATCGGCCACTTTAATGAAAAAGAGCGCAAAGGCGGTAAACCCCAGCAAATGGCTTACACCCTGTGCAGTATACAAAGCGTATTTGGTGTTTGTTGTATAGGGCGGCTCAAAAAGGCGAAGCATTTCATGAAAGCCCTGCTGAGAAACAAGAATAGCCGCCAAGAGGCCGAGTAATTGCGCCAATACATTGGCAGCAATAAATAGTAAAACAAAGGTAAATAATGATACCCAAGGATTTCTATTATGTAATTGTGGAGAATTATCTTCGAAAGAATTCATATAAAGCGTAAATTTACTGCAAATTATATATTTACAAATTGGTAAAGATAGGAAACATAGAATTAGGAGACTTTCCATTGCTGCTAGCACCCATGGAAGATGTGAGCGATCCCCCGTTTAGGGCGGTTTGTAAGGAGAATGGTGCCGATTTAATGTACACAGAATTTATTTCATCGGAGGGGTTAATAAGGCACGCCACCAAGAGTGTACAAAAACTGGATATTTATGATTACGAGCGCCCAATAGGTATTCAGATTTTTGGTGATAAGATAGACTCCATGCGCGAGGCAGCGGCTATTGCCGAAGAAGCCAATCCGGAAATAATTGATATTAACTACGGATGTCCGGTAAAGAAAGTAGCTTGCAAAGGTGCCGGAGCGGGCATATTGTTGGATTTACCCAAAATGCAGGCTATGACTGATGAAATAGTGAAGCAGGTAAATAAGCCGGTTACTGTTAAAACCCGCCTCGGATGGGATGACAGCACCATAAAAATACAGGAAGTAGCCAAAAGACTTCAGGATGTAGGAATACAGGCATTGTCAATTCACGGTCGCACCAGAAATCAAATGTACAAAGGCGAGGCCAATTGGGATTTTATCCGTCAGGTAAAAGAAGATCCGGCTATTCATATTCCTATTTTTGGCAATGGAGATATAGATTCGGCTGAAAAAGCACTCGCATATAAAAATAAATATGGTGTAGATGGTATTATGATTGGCCGAGCAGCTATTGGCTACCCTTGGATTTTTAACGAAATAAAGCATTTTATGGCTACTGGTGAAAAACTGGCTGAACCCGATTTAGATGAAAGGGTGGCAGTAGCTAAAAAACATTTGAAATTTTCCATTGAATGGAAGGGCGAGAAAAAGGGTATTTTTGAAATGCGTAGGCACTATACAAATTATTTCAGAGGCATCTATAACTTCAAGCCATATCGTACACGTTTGGTAGAGGGTAACAGCTATGAGGAAGTGCTTGATACACTTTCCGAAGTGAGCGAGGTTTTTGCTCCGGATTTTGCCTAAAATGAACCAACAAAATGAGGCAAAACCGCTCTTAGTGTGGGGATTATTGCTTTTTCTGGCTTTAATTTGGGGAAGCTCATTTATACTCATTAAAAAAGGACTCGAAGTTTATAGCGCTGGCCAGGTAGGTGCTTTACGTATTTTTACTGCTGCCATTGTATTGGTGCCATTATCTTTACCGAAGCTTAAGGAGCTGAATGTAAGGCAATGGAAATGGCTCTTTATATCAGGAATGATTGGCAGCTTTGCCCCGGCCTTTTTATTTGCCATAGCGCAAACCCAATTAGCCAGTGGCATTACCGGAATGCTCAATGCCCTCACGCCTATTTTTGCACTTTTGGTAGGCGTTGCCTTTTTTGGTGGTCAGCTAAAAAGGCATGATGTGTTGGGCATTGCCCTTGGTTTTGGTGGCACCATAACCCTCATAGTAGCCGGCTCTGGAGGGGAACTGGGCAGCTTTAATTATTATGCGCTCTTTGTAATTGCAGCTACAATTTGCTATGGGTTCAATCTAAATATTTTGAAACATCAGTTTAGCGTACTCACGCCAAAACTAATCACCAGTATTTCGCTATTGTTGATAAGCCCGCTAGCCACTTTCTATCTTTTTGGCTTTACTGATTTTACCGAGGTTTTGACTACACAAAAAGGTGCTTACATGAGCCTTTTATACATAAGCACACTCGGAGTGGTGGGCACAGCATTTGCCTTAATCATATTTAATAGATTGGTGCAGCTAACTTCACCCGTATTCACTAGTTTTGTTACCTACCTTATACCTGTTGTTGCTATTATTTGGGGGTTGTTAGATGGCGAATTACTGATATTTTGGCATTACGTGGGTATCATATTAATAATTGTTGGTGTAGCATTTTCAAACAGAAAAAAAATAAGCCTCAAGACAAACCTTTAGCGTAAATTGATTCGCTATATAATAATTACCAGTAAACAATTGGGTGACCAATAATTACAGAAAATAATTTTTGTTTTCGGTGAAACAGTATAATTTTGCCGTTGATTTTAAAAAGTGTGAGCCATGAGTGAAAAGGAAAAAAACAGGTATTCATCAGAAGAACTTCAAGAATTTGAAGCATTAATCACTGCGAAGTTAACTAAAGCTAAGCAAGAGCTCAGCTATATAAAATCTTCCATAACGGGGAGCAATAATTTCGGCTCTGAAGGCAACTCAGGCAGCGTAAAAGTACTGGAAGATGGTGCCGATACGATGGAAAAAGAGAGCATGAACCAGCTTGCTGCCAGGCAACAGAAGTTTATTGCAAACCTTGAAAATGCCCTAATTAGAATAAAAACAGGTACTTATGGTATTTGTTCCAGCACCGGAAAGCTCATTTCCAAAGAGCGTTTAAGGGCTGTACCGCACACCACGCAATCAATTGAAGCTAAGCTAGCTCAAGATAGTTGAGGTAGTTGGATTTCCTCCTCAACCATATTGAAGCGCTTATTTTTTGCGCTACTTCGCCTTTAAAAACGCAAGAAATTCAGCGTTGCCTCACCGAAATGTTTGAAGCTGAGGTGCCACAAAAGGATATTGAGGATGCTATAAAAAAACTTGAGGAAAAATATGCTGCCGATGAATATGCTTTCCGGATAGAGCAAGTAGGCGCAGGCTTTCAGTTTATGACCAAGGCTGCCTATCAGGTAAGTATTGGCATTATGCTTAAGCATCAGTCCAAAAAAAGACTCTCTACTTCTGCACTCGAAACGCTTTCCATTATTGCTTACAAACAACCTATTACCAGAGGCGAAATGGAGCAGATACGCGGGGTAAATTGTGATTATACCGTACAAAAATTGCTGGAAAAGGAATTGGTAGAAATTAAAGGAAAGGCTGACAGCATAGGTAGGCCCATACTCTATGGTACCAGCCAAAACTTTATGGAGTATTTCGGGATAAACGATTTAAAAGATTTACCCACCCCTAAAGATTTTAGCCAAGACGAGAATAAGGTGGGCGAGGAAAGTGATGAATAGTTCGTTTCAAAGTCTTCTTTCGTGCCACTTAATATGCTCACCCCTTGCCAATAGCTAGGCTATAATGCTTAGTTTTGCCTTAAATTTTCAACAAAATGCATAAAAAGCCTTTCAAAAAACAAGCGCCAAAGAAATTTAAGCCATCTATGGATAAGAAAGGCACACCCGCCTATGATTTAGAAAGAATTAAGGCCGTTGAAACAAAGGTAGGGGAAGTAAGCAGCTCTGATAGTATTAGGCTCAATAAATATGTTGCCAACTCCGGCATTTGCTCCAGAAGAGAGGCGGATACCTTTATTGCCGAGGGGAAGGTGAAAGTAAATAATAAGGTGGTAAGGGAAATGGGCCATAAAGTACAGCCAAACGATGTGGTGGCCTTTGAAGGTAACATTATTAACCGTGAGAAAGTGATTTATGTACTGCTCAACAAGCCTAGAGGATTTATTACCACTATGGACGATCCTAAAGACCGCAGAACGGTAATGGAGTTGGTGAAGAAAGCCTGCGATGAAAGAATTTACCCTATCGGCAGGCTTGACAGGAACACAACAGGGCTATTACTTTTCACCAACGATGGTACGTTGGCCAAGCGGCTTACGCATCCCTCCCACAAAGTGAAAAAAATTTATAAGATAACTCTAAACAAAGCCATTACAGAAGAACATTTCTTGCAAATTGAGGGCGGTATTACGCTTGAAGATGGGCCGGTGGCAGTAGATAAAATTGCTATTTTAACACCCGATGCCATGAGCTTAGGCATTGAGATAGTAGTAGGTAAAAATCGTATAGTGAGAAGAATATTTGAACACTTAGGATATGAGGTTATCAAATTGGACAGAACTGTATATGCAGGACTTACAAAAAAAGACTTGCCAAGAGGTAAATGGAGGTATTTAGCAGAAAAAGAGGTAATCAGGCTCAAGCATTTTTAGGCACAATAGGGTCAACAGCGGCATTATACACTAATACCTTAAATGCGCTGCCTTTACCCAATTCACTACTTAACCTTATGTGGCCGTTTATTTTATCCAAGGCCTGTTTTACAATGAATAAACCTAGTCCCGATCCATCGGCCTCACTACTTGCTCTGTAGAACATATCAAAAACTTTGTGCTGGCTTTCGGGGTGTATACCTTTACCATTATCGGAAATAGTTATTTGCACATCTTTATTGAAGCGCTCGAACCTTACTCCTATCCATTGATCTTTTTTGGTACTGTCGTGGTATTTAACCGCATTGGAGATTAAATTTGACAATACTACTTTTAGTTGGTAATAATCTGTTCGTAATAAATGAAATAATTCTTCGTCATAGTCTAATCGAATACTATCAGCACCATCGTTAAACTTTACGTCTGAAATAACATCGTCCACTATTTCACCCAGTCGAAAAGTTACCCGCTTTATGTCTGTTTTAATATTTCTTGAGTAGTTGAGAATATCGCTGAAGATAGCATCAAGTTTCTTCACCCTGTCCTCCATCATCACTATATATTCCTTGCCCTGTTCTTCCTTTATATCATGCTTAGCCAAGTTTATGAGCCCTAATAACGAGGCCACGGGAGCACGTAAATCATGTGATGTGCTGTAAAGGAAACTGTCCAACTCCTTATTAGTTTTTACCAACAAGGCGCGTTCATCTTCAAGCAACCATATAACCATGCCTATACCCATGAGCGATAGCAGCAGAAAATCTATAGCGCCATATAAGTTACTTACCTCAAATAGATACGATTTATCAAAAAGCAATTGAAACATGCTTTTAAAATATCCCAGGCTTTGAAAGCCAAAAAGTAAAAAAGTGATCCAAAGCAATTTTTTACCAACCGCCTGCTGCTTCCGCCCTGCCCGCATTGTTACTATGCCAGCTGTAATAAAGGCTAAACCAAAAACGAGGGATTTGATGGAGATGGGAATTATTAAGGAGTTGGCTCTTTGGTAATCATCAAAAAATAAATACAATACGGTAGTTGTTACAGATAACAACACTACCAAAGCGTAAATAATAAATTCCCACTTGCTGCTTAGGCTCCTTTTACTAATTAAGTGATTTATCCCGCTGAGTAACCAAACTACCTGCATAAAAGCAGCTATGCAGTACAAAAATATAAATAGCAGATGCAGAAATGTGGGGCCATCCGCACTTGCAAGATAAAATGCAGCAAACGCAAAAATTAAATGTAGCGCATAAGCAAGCCAGCTCAACGACCATAACTTAAGGTGTTTACGTTTATAGAGCTTATTAAAATACCACAGAACTGATGAGATACATATGCTCCAAATAAAATGTGCTGAAAACACATCCACAACACTTAAGAAATATTCAAAAATAATTTTTTGATCAATCAAACTCGATTCTAATTAAAGCGCAAATTAAAACTTCCTGTGAATAAATAAAGTTTTATCTTATCTGTATTCATTTTAAATTGCATTAAAAATACTCGGTATGCATACTATTTTTATCCTCATATATTATTTTTATATTTCAATATGAGATATTTACACAAACTTGTAAGAGTATGGCTATCCTGTTAGTTACAAAGTTCTTTTTGCAACAAAAAAAGCCTTACTTATTACTAAGTAAGGCTTGTGGTGCTAAGTGGACTCGAACCACCGACTCACGGATTTTCAGTCCGATGCTCTACCAACTGAGCTATAGCACCGTATTAGAGTGGTGCAAAAGTAGGTAAATAATTTATCCTGCAAAAAATTTTAATAATTAAATTGAAAATAAAATAATAGTCAATTAACACACATTATGGCATACCTACCACAAATAGCTTTCCTCCTTGTACTTGCAGTAGCAGGCTACTTCATTTCAAGAAGAATTGGGCGCATAAGAAAGAATATTCAGTTGGGAAAAGACATAGATAGAACTGATAGGAAAGGCGAAAGAACACAAAGTATGTTGCTGGTAGCTTTTGGACAAAAGAAGATGTTTAAAAAACTGATTCCGGCTTTTTTGCACTTTCTTATTTACGCAGGTTTTTTAATTATTAACCTGGAGGTGCTTGAATTTATTATTGATGGCCTTGCAGGTACTCACAGGATATTTGCACCGGCATTGGGCAGTTTCTACACGGTAGCTATTAATATTTTCGAATTTTTGGCGGTAGCGGTATTATTCTCATGCGTGGCTTTTTTAATCCGAAGAAATGTGATGAGTATAAAACGGTTCAAAACACTGAGCGGTTGGCCAAAGTTGGATGCCAATCTCATTCTTATAATAGAAATTATTCTGATGTTTGCCATTTTAACCATGAATGCTACGGACATGCTGTTACAAGGAAAAGATCCGCACTATACGCAGACCGGAAACTTCTTTTTCAGCAGCTTTCTAACACCACTTTTTGAGGGCATGAGTGTTGATGCCTTGCGTTTTACCGAGCGTTTCGCCTGGTGGTTCCATATTCTGGGCATTTTAGGCTTCGCCTTATATGTTACCTACTCTAAGCACCTCCATATTTTTATGGCTTTCCCTAATACATATTTTGCCCGCCTGATACCACAAGGCCAAATGAAAAACATGGACGAAGTTACCACCGAGGTTAAAAGCATGTTAGGCGTAGCCGATGCTGGCGCTGGCGAGCCACCTGCAGAAATAGCGAGGTTTGGTGCTAAGGATGCCAACGATTTATTCTGGACCGACCTGATGGGTGCTTACGCCTGTACAGAATGTGGCCGATGTACCGAACAATGCCCTGCTAACATAACCGGTAAAAAGTTATCGCCCAGGAAAATAATGATGGACACGCGCGATAGAATTGAAGAGATTGGTTTGAATTTGCAAGCGGGTAAACCGGCAGAAGATGGCAAGTCTTTATTGGGCGACTACATAACGTCAGAAGAAATTAATGCTTGCACTTCCTGCAATGCCTGTGTTGAGGCCTGCCCCATCAACATTAATCCGCTTGATATTATCCTATCTATGAGAAGATACATGGCTATGGAAGAGTCGAGCTCCCCGCAAAGCTGGAACAGCATGTTCCAAAATGTGGAGACCAATTTTGCTCCCTGGAAGTTTCCACCAACTGACAGATTCAATTGGGCAGAGAAATTAAACAAATAATGAAATACGAAGATATAAACGATAATTTATGAGCGATACAACATATAAAGTACCTACCATGCAGGAAATGAGTGCCAAAGGTGAACAACCTGAGGTGCTGTTTTGGGTGGGCTGTGCCGGTTCTTTCGATGACCGATACAAAGCCGTTACCATTGCATTTGTAAAGATTTTAAACGAAGTAGGTATTAACTTTGCTGTTTTAGGACCGGAAGAAAGCTGTACGGGCGATCCTGCTCGCAGAGCAGGAAATGAATTTCTATTTCAGATGCAAGCCATGAGTAATATTCAGGTGCTGGATGGCTACAAAGTACAAAAAATAGTAACTGCCTGCCCGCATTGTTTTAATACTTTAAAAAATGAGTACCCGGAGCTCGGGGGCAATTATGAGGTAATACACCACTCTACCTTTTTACAACAGCTCATTAACGAAGGAAAAGTAAAATTGAAAGATGGTGGTGCATTTAAAGGCAAGAAAATCACCTTTCATGATTCATGCTATTTGGGCCGAGCGAATGGCGTTTATGAAGCCCCGCGCGATGTTATTAAAGCCCTTGATGCCGAATTAGTTGAAATGAAGCGTTGCAAAACCAAAGGCCTATGCTGTGGAGCCGGTGGTGGTCAAATGTTTAAGGATGCTGAGCCGGGCGATAAGGAAATTAACATAGAACGCACGGAGGAGGCACTGGATACAGGTGCCGAGGTAATAGCTGCCGGCTGTCCATTTTGCATGACCATGATGACCGATGGCGTGAAGAATAAAGAGCGGGAGCACAATGTAAAAGTATTTGATTTGGCTGAGTTGATTGCGAAAAATCAAGGATTGTAAGGCTTGGTTTTTTCGTTTTCATAGAATACCAGCTTAAACAAAAAATATAAAGTACGGTGAAAAAACCAAACTATCGCAAGTATTTGCCCTATTTTCTCATAGTAGCCTCACTACTTTTGCTAAGCTTTAATTTGTATGAAATATATGATTCTACAGAGGGAACTAGTCTAAAATGGTTCGGAGCGGTCAGTAGCATATTTTTGATAATTGCTATGTTAATTTCAATTAGAGACAATGAGAAGCGGACTCCATAAAACTCACTCCATTTCAGCTATCCACTGTTTCAACTAGTGCCACGCCTTCTTTGTGTATCATCTTTCTACCTAATTCAGGCATCATAATGCCGGGGTCGGTTGAATTCATTCGGTAAGCCATAATTGACTGCTCCGGTTGGCCGGGAAGGATGTCATATTTCAATCCGCCCGAGCCTTTTCCGGCAGCAATGGGTGTTTTGCCCACTCCCCAGGCAGCCGGGTTATCAACAGCGCTGAGCAACTCCAATGCCGAATTTTTGGCGGGCCCTTCCTTTCTGTGGCAGTGGCCGCAATTAATTTCGAGGTATGCCCTGGCACGCTCGTTTATTAGTGCTCCACTATTGTTGTAACTAACTAATTTTGGTAGCTCACCGGCTGTCGGCATTCCTTTTAAAAAACCTTCCGCTGCCCAATGTGCTAGTTGATTATGCGAATTGCCATCGTCATAGGTAAGCGTTCCATTGAGCTGGCGGGCTGTGGGGCCAATGGGCATAATTTTGTCATTATATAAATGGCAGCTGCGACACTGGTTCATGTTCGGCACACTATACATGAGTTTTTTAGCTGCTCCGGTTTTATCTTTCCAACTTACTGATTTGGTCGCTCCCGTCAATTGCAGCGTGGCCTCTGTTTGCTCATCGTTCCATACATAAGGCAGCGCTTTCCAGCCCTTAGCTTCATTAATAAGCAGGCGCGTTTCAATGATTCGTCTTGCACCATCAGGCTTGTTAAAATCGGTAGGATAATAAAAGTTCTTTATTAAAATGGTGCCTTTGGGAAATGAAAGCACCTCGGTGTTGTGGTAATCAGCACTCTGGCCATCAGGGAATTTTACAAAGCGCGCTTTGTGGGCGTAGTCGGAGAAGAGTGGGGAATTTAAATTGTAGGGTATTACGTTTGCTTGGGGTGTTAAATCTGCCAGCTTACCTTTAAAAAAGTTGTAGTCTGAAAGTTTTTCTTTTCCTAGTTCTTTCTTGGAGGTAGCACTGAATGAAAACTGGGTGCTTTCTTTGATTTCCTCTTTCTGATCTTCTTTCGAGTTGCAGGAAATCAAAAATAATAGGCTCAGTGCTATATGTATTGTGACTTTCATGGATAATATTTATAAATTTCCTTTCGATGTAAAACCCTTTCAAATGTAAGGTGACCTGAATCTATCCTTAGTCCTACTCTATAATTTCCAAATCTAATTTTGTAAAATATATCATATCCTTTTAATTTTTGGATTCGTTCACTATTTAATGGTGTTTCAAAGGTTTAAACTTTAGTAAAAACAAACGATTCAATATTTGACCTGTAAGGTTCTGGTATTTTGGCTAGCTCTTTTAAAAATTTCTTTTTGTAAGAAATTTTCATCTATGATTTTTTTAATGATTTATAAAATGTTTTAGCTTCCTGCAATGCTAAATTTTCTGCACTATCTGTTTCTTTTATTAATGCGCCTAATGCATAATCTTCCAGAATTTGTTCAATCTTATTGAATTCATCAATAGGGATTTCAACTGCTACATTTTTATTGTCTTTATCCTTAATAAATTTTTTACTAATTGCTTCCATAATTTAATCTTTCGTAACTACTAAGGTAATTTAATGTATTTTCAACTTCTCAGATTCGGGCCTGCCTGCCGCTGGCAGGCTCAAGCTTGCCTGCTGCAAGCAGGGCCGGAATCTACTTATTCTTTATCTTGTTATGTTTCAACCCTCACTTAATTGAGAGCTTACATAAGTTACAAGCCGAGTAGTTACAATCTTTTAATCGCAAACCATCTTCTCGTACATTTAAAATCTGACTAAACTATCCCTTAAAACAGTTGAGAGGCTAAATCTACTGCAAAATTATATCGGCATCAATATTTAGTTGATTCTTCAACTTTTTGGCAACTTCCAAAGTGATGTCTCTTTTCCCTTTGAGATATTCACTTATTCTACTGCTCGGAACTTCTAATTTCTCTGCAAGTTGTTTTTGATTTAACCCTGTTTCAAACATTCTTAATTTTATAATTTCGATTAAACTGGGTTAACAAATAGGATAGTTTTCATCTTCATAATCAGCGATTAAATCAGATAACTTATCCATTTTTAAAAAATCAGGATTATTATAATCATAGTTATTGCCAACGATTTTAATTAGTCTTTCTAATTCTTCACTAGCTTTTTCGTATTCGTATTTTGAATCTATCTTTAACATGCTTTTGCATTTATCTTATCATACGCTGCATGTGTTC
The DNA here is from genome assembly GCA_963832285.1 of uncultured Cytophagales bacterium. GTDB lineage: Bacteria > Bacteroidota > Bacteroidia > Cytophagales > Cyclobacteriaceae > Marivirga. The sequence continues at coordinate 291,605 of CAWHTP010000006.1, read as the reverse complement.
CAATCCACCGTATATAAACTTTTTTTGACACATAAATAACTATAGCTATGTATATATATGCTACTCAATATCGCTTAGTTAAGCTTGTCTTCATAACCTCATCCCGCCAAAGGCGGGCAGGCACTTAATCCTTCTCCCAAAGAGAAGAAGGTAAGGTCTTATCTAAACGAAATTGATGTGCTACTCACAAACAAATTCCTGTACATTTTCATTCATATCATCCAAGTCGTTAGGCGCATTCAGGTTTACAAAACTGTTGCCGGGCTGGTTGATGCAAAGTATTTCCACTTTAGTTAAACCTTCTTCTACAAATCCGTCAAAAATAATATCCGGTGGATTGAAAGGAAACTTATAATTGAACAACAGGCCAAAATCATGACTAAATGTAGCAAACCAATGTTTGTTAGTAAGCTCGTTATTGGCCACAACAACTTTGCGCGGGTAAGCATTGTAGGCGGTGTCCAAAGCGTAATTGCTGTTTACGCGCTCTGCACTACCGGTTTGGTTGGGTTCGGCCTGCTCCGCATCCTCTGCACTAATGGCTGCTACCAGTTCATAGCTTATCACCGCCACGCCCACAGTACGGTTGTCTTTTATAATGTTGTTTGAAACCTCCACATCCTCCGTGGCCAATATCATAATGCCTGTTCCTGGTGGCACCACACCAACAATATTGCCTTCAGGAGCAAAATTTGGATGGTTATTACTGATCACTTCATTGTTATACACTTTTATATTTTTACCATATTGCGTGAGCCCGGGCAAGTCAAAAACCAATATACCTCCGGTATTATTAATCGCTTTATTTCCATAGATTTCAACCATAGTGGAGTTTTCGCTTTCAAAGCCCGCCACATTTTGTTCTGCTAAATTATTTCTGATCACAACTGTATCCGATTGGCCCACATAAATGCCTGCATCGGATGCTCCAATAGCAACGCATTGCTCAATAAGCACATTTTTACACAGTACAGGATAGAAGGCATACGCGCCATTACTTTCCGACACCTTGCCTGTCCATTGCGCCTTCACCTTTCTGAATGTGATGCCATCGGTGTCATTCACTTTTATGTTATCCCCTGCGGCATCTTCAATGGTGAAACCAATTAATTGAATGGCGGTGCAGCCACTTATTTTCAAGCCCTCCGCACCTTCCTGCTGGTCTTTAAAAGACAACACCGTTTTGTCAATACCAGCCCCCAGTACCACTATGGAGTCTTTATCATCCATCAGCAGACTTTTACCGAACTTAAAATATCCCGGAGGGATTTCGATAGTATCTCCAGTTTCGGCTAAAATTAAAGCTTCTTGTAGCTGGTCTTGAATGGTAACCCATGCTATGTCGCTTCTATCGGCCACCTCACTTTGGCAGGCGGAAAATAATAATACAGATAATAAAAAACTGCTAATTTTATACATATTGTGGCGCGTATAATTTAAGGTGCTTTGCAGATCAAAATTTCTTCTTGGAAGTAAGATACTAAAAATCAGTAAATGAAATTAAAAGGTTTGATAGATTTAGAGGAAAAGGTATTTAATTCAGCTGATAAGGATAGTACATAGAAGGTGAAGCACGTAACTCATCCATTAAGTCTTTGGTATTTTTTTTATCCTTACATCTAAATCTTAGTTAGATTTGAAATGCTATACAGTGGCCAGTTGGTTAGCCAATCTTCCTCCCGGTAATCTGACATAGAGGTGCGAATAGCCGTTTGAGGTTGATATTTACTCACATAAGTCTTCAAACTTTTCGCCTGCAGGTTTTCCTCAGCTTTAACCTCAATAGGGATAACTTGATTTTTTACCTGAATGATGAAATCAATTTCTGCCTCACCACGCGTGGCCGACCAATAATATAGTGGAATATCGTCCTCAGATTTCAGCTGCTGCAAAACATATTGCTCTGTTAATGCTCCTTTAAATTCCTCAAAAATTGAGTTTCCTTCCAAAATGATTTTGCTATCTATTTTACCCATGGCAGCTAGCAGTCCAACATCTACTATGTATAATTTAAAGGCACCTCTATCTTCATAAGCCTTTAGCGGAATGCCAGGTTTTGTTACGCGTAAGACTTGATGTATCAAACCACAATCAATTAACCAAGACAATGCTGTTTCGTATCCCTTCGCTCTCGCTCCTGATTTAATCAGGCCATACACGAACTTTTTATTCTCTCTGGCAAGTTGCGAGGGAATTGAGTTCCAAAGCATACGTATCCGTGTCACTATATCCGTAGGTGCATGTTTAGAAAAGTCCAATTCATAGGCAGTAATAATATTTTTTTGAATCTTCCTAACTTCTTCATAGTTCTGCGAAAGAGCAAATGTTTTCACTGCTTCAGGCATTCCGCCAACATAATAATAAGACCTTAAATGGTGAATATATTTGTCTTTGAAAGTCTTTATTAATGGCCAATCGCCTTGATATAAAAGTTTCAATAACGGTTCGTCCCCCATTGCTAGCAAGTACTCCTGAAAATTAAGCGGGTATAAATCGAGAAATTCCACCTTCCCCACCGGAAATGAAACCTCTTTGTGCATGGCTACACCTAATAATGAGCCGGCAGCGATCACATAATAATGAGGTGCATTTTCATAAAAGTATTTGAGAGAAGTTATTGCTTCTGATGCGGCTTGAATCTCGTCTAGCACAATCAATGTATCTTCATCAATCTGAATACCTGTTTCTATTTGAAGCGCAGTAATAATTCTGGAAATGTCAAAATCATTTGAAAATAGGCCTTGTAAACGTTTAGCACTTTCGAAATTTACATACGCTACTTTTTTAAAAGCATTAGTGCCAAATTCTCTCATGAGCCAAGTCTTACCCACTTGGCGAGCCCCCCGAATGATAAGCGGTTTTCTTTGCGGTTTTTGTTTCCAATTGTATAGCAATTTTAGTGCTTCTCTCTGCATAGTTATCAAAAATACACAATTACATACGACTTTTGCAAAATTACTACACTTTTACGTACGACTTTTGCAATAATTTCACATTTTTACGTACGACATTCGTAAATAAATCGGCTAGTTGAAGCTGTATATTGGTGCCTAGCATTTAAACAATGATCTAAACAACGTCTGAAGTGAACAGTGGAAAATCCTGTCAGCAGACACACTATATGGGACAGTACAAGATTGACCAACGGATCGCGGACATTCGTAGGGAGCAAGGCCTCTGGACCAAATATCTTCGCTTTTAAAATTTCCACCACTGTTTTTCTGCTGACCTCATCATCCAGCAGGGGGCAGAGCCCAAGTAGAGAATTGCGTTTTATTTTAGTTTGCCTTCCAGCTTTAGGGTTTGCGTCAGGGTAGAAAAACTTGTAAAAGGTCTTGTTTTCCTTGCTGCGTTGCTCTTTAACCCGTCTGATAAACATGCTGCAAAGATAGGTAATTGGAAAGCCGAGGGGTTCCTTTGCAGCAAATATATACGTCATCAGGGATTGCTTTTGAGCAAACCATCAGCACTGCTGAGTTATATAATATAAAGCTGTACCGGGATTTTCATACTTGATGCTATTTAGAACAATACTGCGAGCACAACCAAACAAGACGGATACACGTACTACGCTTTATAGTATTTAAATTATGGTCTAAGAACATAATATTTATACTATAAGTAAGACAAGTCAATCTTTTTTATAACCTAAAATTAGTTTTAATATGAGTGTAGTTAAAGTAGTTGAAATTATGTCTGATTCGTCCAAAAGTTGGGAAGACGCCACTGCGCAGGGCATACTTAGGGTATCTAAAACTGTTAAAAATATAAAATCTGCTTATGTGCAGGAACAAAGCGTTACGGTTGAAAACAATGAAGTGAAGCAGTACAGGGTAAACCTTAAAGTATCCTTTGAAGTACATTAATTACATTTAACCATATTATGACAGGTACGCATTGGCTGGGAGCTTTAAACCAGCTATGTTTTATATGTAAAGGATGAAAGCATATAACCAAGATCATATAGTGAAAACCACATCATCCCGACCATTTCTGTTCAATGCAGCACCTTACTTCTTTGTGCTAATATATGTTAAATAAAACTAACTGTTGGTGGAATCAATGTTCAAGGTGTGGTAATATAAAAATCGATTTTTAAATAGTGGCTCCGGCAGGAATCGAACCTGCATCTAAAGTTTAGGAAACTTCTATTCTATCCATTGAACTACGGTGCCATTTTATTTAAGCCAGTCTAATAAACCTATCTTAATTTTTCTTAAAGATCTACATATTGAAGAACATATGTATTTCGGGCTGATATTATGTCTCTTAGAATAACAAAAGTAATGAAATTGCAAATCGCAGACAACATTCGAAATATTTATAATGCTATAAAAAATTCACCGCATGTACGCTAATTGAGGACGCTATATGAGACACCATGTCTGCGCTGCTCCATTTGCTCTCAAAATAAACATAGGCAGTTGCCCTTCTGGCTTTCCAAAAGTGTTTCCCTGACAGATAAGAGAATGCCGTGGCCAACAAGTGAACAGCGATTTGGTGACCTGATGTGAAAATATCCTTATCTTGCTATGTATTGTTATTTTTTGGTCTAAAATAATAAGTCGGGGATGCAGCAACATGCTTCCTATCATTCTATTGATTCTGCACTATTGAAAGGAGTTGAAATGCTCAGCTGCTTTATCTCGGACGATCGCAAGTCAACTGAACAAGTTTATCGCATAATAGAAAAAATCTAAGCTATCAGAACCTACCTTTCCTCAAGCCATCATGTGGAGGCATGGATTAAGGGCGGGCACATTCAAATTGATAAACTCAACTTTGTAAGACCGGGCTTTATGGAAGGGATCATGGACTATACGACCATTACCATCGGGCTGGATGAATTTAATTATGGTGATGCGCACTTTCGAAGAACAGATAACGCCAGGGCCATCTACAACCCGTTTATAGGGAATTATATCATGGATGCATTCTCCACCGAAGCATTCGGAGATATAACCATTCAAAAAAATGGCATTTTGGTGGTACTTGGTGTTACCAACGGCAAGCTTAATCAAAGTGTAGTAATTAATAATGAAACTGATAACAAAGCATCTGTATATGGAAAACTAGGCTTTGATCGACAACTGAATGAAGACTTGAGGGTGCGATTAACAGGTTCAATCTACAGCAATCAGGGAACAAGCACCGGCACCTACTTATATGGAGGCGATAGGGCAGGAAGCAGGTACTATAATGTGCTCCATACGCAGGCCGATTCCTTGGGAAATACGCAAGGTGGTGAGTTTGAAGGAAGGTTTAATCCTCGATTCAAAAAACTGACTGCTATGCAAATTAACCCATTTATAAAATTCAAAGGATTTGAGTTTTTTGGCATCTACGAGATGGCCTCGGGAAGCAATGAAACCACCGAGCCAACAATCACCAAAGAAGGTTCCTTTACTCAGCTGGCAGCAGAAGTGGTTTATCGCTTTGGGCAAAATGAAAAATTCTATGTGGCCGGAAGATATAATACGGTGCAAGGAAAAGGTATTGAAAGTGCGGCCAATGACTCAGAAATTAACCGATTAAATATTGGTGGTGGCTGGTTTCTTACCAAAAACATTGTTACCAAGGTAGAGTACGTTAACCAACAATACACAGGAGATGCTTGGAGCGGAAGGTTTGCAGGAGCTGAATTCAATGGTTTTAATATTGAAGCAGCTATTAGCTTCTAATTGCATCACAAGATTGGTTCTCTACAAAGAACGGATCATTTAATAGCTGTTTCGAAGGCGTAGAAAACAATAGCTAGGGCGGGAACTCAAAAGCCTACCCTTTTTGCTTACCGACTTAATACTATGGATGATGCCAATCTGAAACCTGATAGCATAAAGACTTGTGCGGTAATTGTTGCTCACCCGGATGATGAAACTTTGTGGGCTGAAGGTACAATGTATGTTATCACTTAAACAGCTCATCAAAATTTTCACAATTGGAACTAATAATTTGCGGTTAACGAGTGGGTAAAAGCACAGGATGGAAAACCCATGGGGCAGGACTGGCAAACCTGGAGTGCAGCACTCTATTTGTATGCAGCCAAATGTTTGGAGGAGAAAAGAACACCCTACCTTGATATGATCAGGAGCGAAAAATAGTATTGGTTTATAGGTGTCGGAACAGTGCTCCTACAGAAGCAAGTGGTTATTTGTTTTTCAGAAATCATTTGGTTTACATTGATTATAAAAAGAAATGAACTTATTCCACAGATTGTGTGTAAGTTTATGTGTAAATTAATGTGTGGATATGGCAACAAACTTAAATATTGATCAGGAATTACTTAGTGAAGCTGTGGAAGTGGGACATCACAAAACAAAACGTGAGGCAGTGAATGTGGCACTTAAAGAGTATGTTCAGAAACGTAAGCAACTGGGCATTGTAAAATTGTTCGGTACGCTGGATTGGGATGAGGACTACGATTACAAGAAAGAAAGAAAACGTAGTAACAAGCGCATTGAAGATTTGGAATGAAAGTAATTATTGACACCAATGTCTGGTCTCACGCATTGCGAAGGAAGCAAATAAATCATCCAACTATTGCGGATCAATTGTACAGCCTTATTGACACCAATTCTGCGATAATGCTAGGCTCAATTCGTCAAGAACTTTTGACCAGCTTCAAACAAAAAGAACAATTTGAAAAACTCAAACATGAATTAAGACAGTTTCCAGATTTTCCGATTTATAGGGAAGATTATGAGCTGGCGGCCGAACTTCATTCGGAATGTGTTAAAAATGGAATTCAGTGCTCCACTGTAGATATCCTCATCTGTGCCGTAGCTATAAAAAATGAAATGCAAATTTTTACTTTGGATAGAGATTTTATACATTATCAGCAGGTAATTCCTATCAAACTTTATTAAGCACAATAATCTTTTTTTGTACTAACTTCCAGTCCTTGTTTTCGCTACGACCCTAAGTACGCAAATAGTTAATGCCAAGTTGCAAGCTTCCGAAGTTTTACCAGCACTAATTGATATCAGCGATACAAACAGCCAATGTTCGATGAAGCCGCCTTACAAAAAATATGATTTAGGTAAGACTAAAACATTTGGTTGTAATACATTAAATAAGCCTTTTCAAGAACTTAAACCTAATTAAGAAACCCATCTGGAAATGTCAGGTAAAGAACACCCGGTAAATTTTGGCCACCTCGTTTCCGTAAGAGTAAGTGTGGTGGATATTTATTTTCACGATACGCTTCAGGCTGTTTATACTTTGCTTTATACGGGCAAAAAAATAACATAGCCATTGAAGTACTATCTCAATTAGATGCGCATCAAGTACGTGGCATTGCACTTACCCCTTCGCAGGGTTTGGCGAGCGGAATGAAGGTCGAATGCACGGAAAGGCAACTCTCAGTGCCCATTGGGAAATGTTTTACTTCGCAGTGGAAGAGGAGGCTTGTTTGGTGGGTCATCGATCTCTCAATTACGCTAAAAAATAATTGACGAGGAGCTGCTTAATACCATTTCCATATATGCGGTAAAAGCTTTTAGTGCCTACTTCAAATAATTTGAGCAACTCGAATAAAAGTCTTCCGATCAAAAAAAAACCACAGTAGCAACAGTGGTTTTTTATTTAAACAGCATTTAAAAAAAGGCTAGCTAGGAAAAGGAATAGTCAATTCTTGACCTGGAAATATTTTGTCAGGATCATCCAATTTATCTCGGTTCGCTTCAAATATCTTCTTGTATTCCATAGGTTTACCATAATATTCATTAGCTATTTTAGAGAGCGATTCACCACTCTTTACCGTGTGCTTAGCATAATAGCTCGTGTTCGATACTTTTATATCTGCTACAATATCTGAAGGATTCTCTCCTCCTGCTTTTTTAATAGCATCCCACATCAAATCTTTTTCTCTCTGGGTTTCCACCGTTCCGCCCACTTTTAATTTGGAATCCTCTACTTCTACGTATCCATTTTTTACGTCCATGGATTCTCCAATTTCCAATACTTCCTTATATTTCTCCTTTACACTCATTGAATTGCTTTTAATAAAAATGGCGTTATTGCCTTATTCTCTTAAAATTGTACGGATGTAACTGATAAATGTGACACAATGATTAATTTTTTTGCCGATTTATGTTAAAGAACGTTAGCAACATGCTCAGAATATGTCAAAATTTATGAATAGGAGCATTACTATATGAACGATACGAAAATAACCAATCCTCGCAAATACAGCTAAATTCTGTATAAATTAAGTACTTACAGTACTAATATAGTGGCTCACATTACCCAAGCTTTAGGTGTAGCAACATTTCTGGTATAAACATGTAGCATGGCGTTCTGCAGAAGATTTACTTGTAAACAACTAACTAAAATTTAAGGCGAAAAAAAAGCTAAACATTAGCGATTTTAGCAAGAATCCACAACAACGTGAGCAGCGCAAATAGCTGCAAAACTTTTTGGTACGAAATAAGAGATTACAGAATTTACATGCTTTCAAAATATACTAAATACATTTGTAGCACTGCTCTCTTTAAGACGTAAAATAACTTACAAATGCCTTGACTATCCGACACAGATCAGAGGAAAATAAAGGCACGTTCTATGTTGAAAAGGATGGTAAACAGATTGGCACAATGGCGTACTTAAATGCAGGAAACGATAGAATTATTATAGACCATACCGAAGTTGATCCAAGTCTGAGGAATGAGGGGGTTGGCGAGCAATTATTATTGGAAGCAGTGAAGTACGCCAGAACAGAAAAAATAAAAATTGATCCGCTATGTCCATTTTCCAAGAGCATTTTCGACAAAAATAATGACTTTAAAGATGTACTGTAGCTTATGAAATATTATGACCAAAAAATATAGCAGCGGAGAAGTTACGGTAGTCAGGAAACCGACAGTTTGCATACATTCAAAGATTTGCTAAAATGGACTTTCCCGAGTGTTCAACCCTTAGCGAAAACCTTGGATTGATGTTGATGCTGCCGCTACAGCTGAAAAAAAGAATCAAATTGATAAATGCCCGAGTGGCGCTTTAAACTATTATATGAACAATAAATCTGAGAAATTTTCCGAATGTCAGTGAAGCCTATAACTCTGAAGTAAATGAAAATGGTCCTCTACTGGTGCATGGAGCGCTTTTGGTTAAAAATCACGATGGTACAGCAACAGAGAAGGATAAAGTAACGCCCATTTATAGGTGTGGTGCCTCCTCAAATAATCCTTATTGCAATGGCAATCATGTATCAGCTGGTTTTATTGGTTAAAGAAAATATAATCTTCAATTTCAGCAAAATTTCCTACTGGCAATTTGCATTATTTTGCTATTTCATCGGCCTTATGCTGATGAAACAAGATAAATCCTCTCTATTAGTTTTAGTGTATTTCATGCGTGTTCGCCACGAGCAGTATTGTGGCAATCACGATTCTCGTAAGTTTTTAATTGGTCATCTGCCCTTGTTAGTGGTTTGTGCTGATTGAGCAAAATAAATTTGGAGAGTAGCTTTTAAGGGCGGATATTGCAAACATAGACATGATTTTAGCCTAGCCGTATACTTCTGAAATTTGGCGATATTATTAATTTCCTGTACTATCAATTTTTTTAACTTTCTAATTGGTGCCATGAGTGTATTCAATATTATTACCATTCTAATTGTCCTTTCAGCAATTTTTGCTTTTATCAACACCCGATTTCTGAAACTTCCATTTACAATTGGCCTGATGATCATCGCAATAGTATTCACAGTGGGCATCAACATTCTCGGCCATTTTAATCATCATGTTTTAGATGAAGCAATGTTGCTCATCCAGTCGGTAGATTTTGAAACCACCCTGCTCGATATCATGCTAAGCTTTTTATTGTTTGCAGGCGCGCTGCACACCAAATTGGATGCGCTGAGAATGCTGAAAGTTCCTATCGCTTTATTTGCCACTTTAGGAATGGTGGCTTCTACCTTTTTGGTTGGCACCATGATGTACCTCCTATTCATGGCTTTCAGCTATCCAATCGATTATGTATTCTGTCTGCTCTTTGGGGCTTTAATTTCTCCTACTGACCCCATTGCAGTGCTGGGCATTTTAAAAGATGCCAATGCGCCTAAAAAGCTGGAGACCAAAATTGTAGGGGAGTCCTTGTTTAATGATGGTGTGGGGGTAGTAGTTTTCATTGTGCTTTTTAAAATTGCTCAGCAAGGCCTGGATTCTATGAGCGCTCTTGACATCAGCTGGTTATTTGTTGAGGAGGTTGTGGGAGGAATAGCATTGGGTTTACTGGCGGGATGGATTGCTTTTAGACTGATGAAGGTGATTAATAATTACGAAACTGAGGTGATTATTACTCTGGCGCTGGTGATGGGAATTTCAGCTACTGCCCATTACCTGCATGTATCCGGACCGCTTGCAGTAGTGGTGGCCGGTATTTTATTGGGCCATAAAGCCCCTACAATTGCCTGGTCCGATAACACTCAAACCTATGTGGAGAAATTTTGGGAGCTTATTGATGTACTGCTCAATGCGATCCTTTTTGTGCTGATTGGGCTCGAATTACTGGTGGTTTCATTAAATGGAGAATATTTGCTGTTTGGCCTTATTGCTATACCCATTACGCTTTTGGCCAGATATATCGCTCTTTCCGGCCCGGTAGCAATTTTTAAAAAGAAGCTCGATTTTATCCCTAAAACCAACCTGCTTATGACCTGGGGAGGCATCAGAGGAGGTATATCTATTGCCTTGGCCTTATCTCTTACATCTGCTATGGAGCGCGATCTTTTCCTGACTATCACCTATGTGATTGTTGTGTTCTCCATAATTGTGCAAGGGCTGAGTATTGGCTCTTTGGTAAAGAAAGTACTGAAAAATTCTGATTCGGGGTAGGGCGTAGACAGTATTATTTATTGATGCCAAAGACATTGATGCGCACAACAACCAAAGTACATATTATGCTTTCGCTCAAAACCAGTCCGAAGGTTTTATTCCTTCATTCTTGTATGTCACCAAACTTGCTTTTAGTTTTAAAGTTTTATGGTAGATTTTAAAAATATAATAAATAAATATGCTTCACCTACCTCTAGGAATAGAGGAGAGAACATCTTTGAGGCAGATAATGTGGAAGGCCTTGTTTATGATGAATATGAGAATGGTATTTCAATTTCAAGTTATGTAATAGGTAATCATGGGCTTTATCATTGCCAACTGGAAGTAGAGCTAGGTGACCTTGAGGAGGCATATTGTACTTGCCCTTATGATTACGGAGATATTTGCAAACACTTAGTTGCTACCCTATTGGCGGCCAACGAAGCACATATAAAACATAACACCATATCCCCAAAACACATTAACAGCCAAAAGGAAAGCACCATTAATTTACCTGCCAAAAAAACTACTGAGCCTTTTATTGTAAGTATTGATAAAGAGCAATTGAACCTGAAAGATTATGAAGAACTTAGCATTTATAGAGATGCCATCAATAAAACCTATGCCATAAAAGACTTACAACTTGCGGGAAACGCAGTTGAAATAGTAGTACCCGATGACCAATATTGGTCAGATAAAATTACAGAAGTAAGGTTAGAGCCCTCGAATGAAAGTAGCACCGTAATGGTTACTTCAGTACCTGTGGGTAAAAAAAAGAGGCCAACACTCGAAGAGCTGGCGGCCTTGATTTATATCAGAAATAACGGTTTAGAATCCATTTTCCAATTATTTAATCCTGAAAAGAGGACGCAGCTTTTATTAAAAACGGCCGGGCTTTACGGTATTAAAGACTTAGACAAGGCGGAAAAATATTTTGAGCAGCATCCTAAAAATTTTAAACAACCCTTCCAGCTGAAAAAAGCCTACAGCGGCCTGGTGCCTTTAAATAACTCCTTTCAAATTGAAGCTAACCCTCAAATTTTTTTGAAACAGCCTGAAGAGCAGGAAAATACCTTGTTGAGGGAAGTCAAGCAGCAGAAAGATGGGTACGAGCTTAACTTCTTCATCACGATGGAAGCTCGTGATAATCCTTTCTCCATTTTAACCATAACACCTTTTATAGCGAAATTAAAAGCCAACGGAGAATTCTATAAAACCGGAATTAAGTCATATTACGATCTATCTTACTTCGATAACATCCCTTTAACGGATCAGCAATCGGAGCTGGTTGATGCCTGCAAGATTTTACAACCCGGGCAATTTGCCAACAGATTGGGAAGTGCCATTAGAAAAATTGACGACAGCTACGAGCGATCATTCTTTATCCTTACGGAAAACCTGAAACAGATTGGACAAGTATGGCCGGGCTTTCCTTCCGAGAATTTCTTCCTAAAAAACCCTGCTGGATATAACTTCAAGATATCGGCCGATGACCTGACACCAATTGAACCAAGCCAAATAAGACCAACAATTCGGATGGAGCTACACCATAAGGAAGAAGGAGTAATTTTGGAGCCAATAATACAGCTTTCCCCCTCTAAATCGGTCAAGCTGAAACACAAATCAATTTTCTGGCTACACTCCATTGCTTTCTGTTTCAAAGACAAAATTTATATACTGTCTTCCGCGGAAGATGCCCTGCTGTTGCACAATACTTTTAAGGACCGCGATAATTTTATAACGGTGGCTGAGGCATTTCCCTCATTCTTTACCGAAATTGTTTTACCTATTTCTAAGAGGTACCCAATAGATATAAAAAGCTTACCACCAAATATTACCAATAAAGAAATTGAGATGCAACCTACCTCCAAAAGCCTATACCTTAGAGAGTTAGATAAATTTATTCTCATGCGTCCGATGATAGGCTATGGCGATGAAGAGATAAATGTATTAGACAGCCCCTATGCGCTTTTAAACCTCAAAAAGGATTCGCTGGAGATCAAAAGCCGCGATGAACAAGCGGAAAAGCTATTTATTGAAGAAGTGGCTAGCCTGAATAAGAAATTTGATCCTAAAACAAATAACAGTTTCTTCAACCTGCACCTAGATGATTTTGTGAAGGATTATTGGTTTCTGGGCATGTTTGAGCAGGCAAAGAAAATGGGCATTGAGATTTATGGCTTCAACGACTTTAAAAATTTCAATTTTTCGCCCCATACGCCCAAAGTACAAGTAAATGCCAGTAGTGGGGTAGATTGGTTCGATCTGGAGATAAAAGTAACTGTTGGTGATTCCAATATCTCTTTAAAAGAGGTGCGCAAAGCGCTACTTACAAAAGAAAAATATATAAAACTGGGAGATGGGAAGCTGGCCGTTTTACCGGAGGAGTGGGTTAAAAAACTTGAAAAGTACCTGCGGCTCGGGAAGGTGGAAAAAGACTCTGTGCAGGTAAGTAAGCTCAGGTTTAACGTGCTGGATGAGCTTTTTGATGAATTAGATCAAAGTGAAATCCTTGCGGAAATTCAACAGAAGAAACAGAAATTATCGGATTTTCAGAAAATACAAGAGGTGGAAGTGCCGGGTATAAATGCCACGCTGCGCCATTACCAGCACGATGGTTATCAGTGGCTCCATTTTTTGCATGAGTTTGGTTGGGGCGGTATTTTAGCTGATGACATGGGCCTGGGTAAAACCCTGCAGGTAATCACTTTTATAAAGTCCATGGTGGACGGTGGCATCAACAACCACTTGATAGTTGTGCCAACCACCTTGCTTTTTAACTGGAAAAATGAGATTGAAAAATTCTGCCCTGAGCTTACTTACCATATTTACCATGGCACCAACCGAGAAAGGGAAAAACCTGAGTTCGACAAATATAACCTAGTGATAACCACCTATGGTTTATTGATTTCCGATATTAAGTTGCTACAAAAAATGCAATTTGGCTATGTGATTCTGGATGAATCTCAGGCCATTAAAAACCCTGGTTCCAAGCGTTTTAAGGCTGCCTTATTGCTTAAAGCTCAAAATAAAATTGCCATGACGGGCACACCTATCGAAAACAATACTTTTGACCTTTACGCCCAAATGACTTTCGTGAATCCCGGACTTTTTATTTCCGCTGAGCATTTTCGAAAGCACTATGCCACGCCTATTGATAAGGATGGTGATAAAATAGCGGCTGATGAACTCAACAAAACTATCCATCCTTTTATTTTAAGACGTACAAAAGAGATGGTGGCCAAAGAGCTTCCGCCCAAAATAGAGGACATTATTTATTGCCAGATGGAAGAGGAGCAGCGGAAAGTTTATGACGCTTACCGCAACAGCTACCGAAAGGAACTATTGGGCATGATAGAAGAAGAAGGCTTGGCAAAATCGAAGCTACACGTGCTGCAGGCGCTTACCAAGCTAAGGCAGGTGTGCAACTCTCCGGCACTGCTTAATGAGGAAGAAAATTATGGCTCACAATCCGTAAAAATTAAAGAGCTACTGCGCCACATGCAAGAGAAGACTGGAAACCATAAACTATTGGTATTTTCTCAGTTTGTAGGCATGCTTAAACTAATAGAGAAGGAATTATTAAAGTTGAAAATTCCTTACAGCTACTTGGATGGCCAAAGTACTCAAAAGAAGCGTAAAGAAGCGGTGGATAATTTTCAGGAACAAGAAGATGTACGTGTATTTCTGATTAGCCTAAAAGCCGGTGGAACAGGGCTTAACTTAACTGCTGCCGATTATGTGTATATCGTTGACCCCTGGTGGAACCCGGCAGCAGAAAATCAGGCGATTGACCGCTGCTACCGGATTGGGCAAGATAAAAAGGTGATTGCCTACCGCATGATTTGTGTGGATACGTTGGAAGAGAAAATAATGAAATATAAATCACAAAAACAATCCGTGGCAGATGCCATCATCCGCACAGATGAAAATGTGATGAAGCAAATATCAAAAGAGGATATAATGGATATTTTCTCTTAGCAGCGTTTTTGCGCTAAATTAGTAATAACTATTTTTCAAGTAATTGGGGAAAATGGTCATGTGCTTTTCCTCCACAAGGGTGCGCAGTTTTTCTCTTAATTCTTCAATATTATTTTTGTCGGTGGCGGATATAAAGACCACATCGTCCTGCTCATTAGTAGTTTCTCTGCTCAGGTAAGTACTTTTCAGCTGCGCTATTTTATCCTCAACCGATAGGTCCTCCTCCTCTTCAAGCAAATCTACTTTATTAAAAACTAACAGGGTTGGCTTATCGCTGGCATCAATATCTGCCAAAGTTTCATTCACCACATGAATATGATCTTCCAAAGAAGCATGGCTTACATCTACCACATGAATGAGAATGTCAGCTTCCCTAATTTCATCTAAGGTAGATTTAAACGACTCTATCAGGTGTGTGGGCAGCTTCCGTATAAAGCCAACTGTATCGGAGAGAAGGAAAGGAACATCTTCAAAATTAACTTTTCGCACTGTGGAATCCACCGTAGCAAAAAGCTTATTCTCAGCTAAAATATCAGATTTGCTAAGCAAGGTCATTAAGGTAGATTTACCTACGTTGGTATATCCTACAATGGCAACACGTACAATTTTACCTCTCGACTTACGCTGCGTTCTGCTTTGCTTATCAATTTTAGTCAACTTTCTCTTCAACACATCTATGGTGTTTCGGATGTTTCGCCTATCGGTCTCTATCTCCTTTTCACCTGCACCGCCCCGTGTGGCAGTGCCACCACGTTGCCTTTCAAGGTGCGTCCACATCCGCGTAAGCCTGGGTAACAGGTATTGGTTTCTGGCCAGCTCTACTTGCGTTTTAGCTTGTGCAGTTTGTGCTCTGCTGAGAAAAATATCCAGTATAAGCAAGCTCCTGTCGTAAACCTTACAGTCCAATTCCTTTTCCAAATTTCTTAGTTGAGAAGGAGTTAAGTCGTCATCAAAAACCACCCAATCTACCCTTTCCGCTTTTATGTAAGCAACAATCTCTTGCAGCTTACCTTTCCCTACAAAACTTTTAATATCCGGTTTATCCAGCTTTTGGGTATACATTTTTACCGTCTCTGCACCCAAGGTAGCTGTTAAAAAGGCCAGCTCATCCAAATATTCACTAGCCTTTTCCTCCGTTTGGTTGCGCGTGATAAGCGCTACCAATACGGCAGTTGTTTTATTATCTTCTGGGTTCTTAGTATCGTACATAAATTATTTTAGCTCGTCAAGGTACGCTGAAACAGCAATAATTTCATCGGATGAAAGTTCGTCCTCGTATGCCGGCATTCTTCCTTTGCCCTGTTTAATCCAGGCAATGCGCTGCTCAAGCGATAATTCACTTTTGCTAAGGTCTGGCGCTTTGTACATCCCTTTCTTGCCATCAACACCATGGCATCTTTTACATTCCGCTAAATAAACTTCCTTTCCATTGGCAATCAGCTGCTCTGTAATTTCCGTTTCTACAGGTGGTTCATCAAAGATAACATCGGCCGTATTTTCATCGTTTTTGGAGAAAGACAAACTACTTGTCTCAGAAACTCCGTAGATGTAGAAAGTCAATAACAATGCAATTGTAGCCATTAGTTTATTTTCTTTTTTAAATGCAATTATGCCGATGGGAATGATTATTACTACAACGATTAATTTCACCCAAAGATATATAGGCGCATTAGCTCCTTGTAAATACAGCAAATACCCTCCCGTGGCGAGCATAAGGGTGCCCAAAATAGGATCAGCTACTTTAAAACGTGTTCTTACTTTGGCAAGTAATTCCTTTCTGTTAGCCAAAAGTAATACTGTTTTGAAAAGTAAAAACAATAAAAAGATGGTTACTATTAATACATGAGAATGCAGAAAACCGGTTGCCATAGAAATGTTTTTTTACAAAAATATAAAAGCAATTTGTAAATCCTGTTTTTATACAATTATATTTGGAGGCTTCTTTAAATCTTACCGCCCTAGACTGGAGGCTCATCATTTTCCAACCTAAACCTATCGAATAAATTGGCCAGCAGTGAGATAGAACCATTAAATGATTGATCTTTGCCATATAATTTATGAAGATAGCTATTACCTTAAATACGTCTTGGAATATTTATAATTTCAGATATTCCCTTATAAAACGCCTTTTAAGCAAGGGACACAAAGTTGTTGCCATTGCTCCTAAAGATAAGTACACGCACAAATTAACCGATATAGGCTGCCAGTTTGAAGATGTGACTATGGACAGTAGAGGCGCCAATCCGGTAAAAGATTTAGGACTTATTCTTGAGCTGCATACAATCTATAAAAGGGTTAAACCCGATTTAATTTTACACTACACAATTAAGCCCAATATTTACGGAACATTAGCCGCTGCGGCATTGAACATCCCTTCAATTAATAATATCAGCGGATTGGGTACCATTTTTTTGAATGATAATTATATTTCAAAGATTGCACTCACATTGTATAGGTTCTCATTTAGATTTCCAAAAAAGGTGTTCTTTCAAAATCAGGAAGACTACCAGCTTTTTCAGGATAAGAAACTTATTGAAAAGAATATTTGTGAGGTAATACCGGGCTCCGGCATTGACCTCGATTATTTTATCCCGCTAACTTTTAAGGAGCAAGTGCCTGATAAGCCTTTCCAATTTTTAATGGTTTCGCGTATTATCATTGACAAGGGTATAAGAGAATACTTTGAGGCAGCCAAAGCCTTAATAGAGAGAGGATTGAATGCTCAATTTTTACTACTCGGTGGGCTCGATGAAGAGCACAGCCGTGGTATTATGAGGGAAGAGCTAAATGAGTGGGTAGATGCAGGCACTATTAAGTACCTCGGTAAAACCGATGATGTAAGGCCCTACATTGATTCGGCAGACTGCGTTGTGCTACCGAGCTACCGAGAAGGAACGCCCAGAACTCTTTTGGAATCATCGGCATGTAGCAAGCCTATTGTTGCAACCGATGTACCCGGCTGCAATAATGTGGTAGAGCATCAGGTAAACGGCTTGCTGTGTAAAGTAAAAGATGCTAATGACCTTGCCATAAAAATGAAGGATATGTACTACCTGAGTCCTGAGCAACGTAAAGAAATGGGCTTGAGAGGTCGCGCCATAGTAGAACGAAGATTTAATCAAAATTTTGTGATTGACACCTACATTAAAACCATTGAGGCACACGAGCAATTTAAGCCGGAATACAAATTGGCGTATGCAAAATAATAAGCATTGCTTAAATAACCTTGTGTTTCAAAATTAAGCTGCTATTTTTACCCATAGTGAGTACTAATACACCAAAATTCATACGTTTTTCAGCTTTAGTATGCTGTACTGCCTTATTTATGCTTTCGAGTTGTAAGGTATATAAGCAAAATATTATTCTGCAAACAGAAAACGAAATCAACGTTGAGAACTTTAAAAAAGAAGTTTCCGATGCGGAAAGTGCCTATCTAATTCAGCCGGGTGATAAGCTGCAAATTGAAGTTTATACCAATAAAGGAGAAAGAGTTATTGACCCTAACCTTGAACTGCTAGGCGGTATGAACGGACAACAAGGGCAACCCTCTAAAATTTTTCAGGTATTTCCCGATGGAAGCATGATTTTACCAATGGTAGGGTCTGTTGCAACTGAAGGTGAAACAATAAAATCATTTCAGAAAGCACTTGAAAGCAGGTACAGCGAATTTTATATAACTCCTTATGTACGAGTAGAGGCGGCCAATCAAAGAGTTATTGTATTAGGTGCGCAGGGCGGTCAGGTTATTCCCTTACAACAAGAAAAAATGAATGTGCTGGAAGTGTTGGCATTAGCCGGTGGCTTAGATAATTTTTCTAAAGGAGGCAACATTAGGCTTATCCGCGGTCCGTTAGATAATCCATCGGTACAAATAATAGACTTATCTACCATTGAAGGCATGAAAAAAGCCAATCTGCAAATAATGCCAAACGATGTATTGTATGTAGAACCTCAACGAAGAGTATTTAACGAAACTGTAAGAGATGCCGCACCTGTAATAGGGGTTATAACCAATGTAATTACGCTTATAGTTGTTATATATTCCTTAAATTAAATGCCAATTGCTTAACCAGCTTTGAACCACAATAACACACGATACAAACGCAATTTGAACACAGCCAATAGCCAAGGCATGGATGGCCAAGGTGACGAAGCGATTGATTTCCCAAAATTTCTTATCCTGTTAAAGAAAAGCCTGCCATGGTTCGTGCTTTTTATTGTCATTTGCGTACTATCAATTTTCATATATTTAAGATATACCAATGTAAAATACCGATCTACTGCCGAGCTCAAGCTTAATAAGCGTAGTGAAGCCAGCCTTTTCGGCTTCCCCACTATGTCCGAAGAGTCTTCTAATCTTAGTGCCTTATCAGGCGAGGTAGAGCTTATTAGATCAAAGTTGTTTTTGAGAGAGGTAGTAAAGCAACTTCCGCTTGACATCACTTATGAACTGATAGGTCGCTTTAAAAATGAAGAGCGCTACAGATATGTACCATTTGAAGTTTCATTTGACAAAGAGTGTGAGATAAGTCATCATTTTTATGTAAAAATTATTGATGAAACCACTTTCAAAATAAGTTCCGATTTGGAAGGTGAAGCATGGTTGAACGGATCTTTTGATAAACCGATTGAGTTTAAAGAATGCAGCTATTTCTTAAAAAAAACTTCGACTTTTTTTGCTGATCAAACCATGCTCGTAACCATCAATAATGAGGAGCAGGTAATGGATTACCTCGAATCTAACCTAAAAGTAGCTCCTGAAAATTTGAATGCGAATACCATACTGATCACTTTTGAGGATTATAATCCTTACAAAGTACAAGACATTGTGCAAACTATAAGCGAGTTGTACATTGAGTATAGTAAAGAACAAAAAAATAAAGCCAACCAGTTAAAGATTACTTTCCTAGATACGCAACTTGCTGAAATTGAATCGGTGCTTGAAAATTACGAGCGATACATTGAATCATTTACCTTAAAAAATAAAACTACTGATCCGCAGCGAGACTTGGGTCAGGTAATAGGTGAAATTGTAAAGCTCGATTCCATTATCTATTCTTTCAAATTCCAGCAATCAAACCTAAACGAATTAAGTGAGGAACTTGACAGAGATACGGTAAACTATTTCACTTTAAGTACATCAACCAATAATCCGCAACTTAACGCATTAATTACAGCCCATAGGGAAATATCAGACAAGGTACTACTTGCTAAAATGCGCTATAAATCGGAAAGCCAATTTATAAACGAGGCTAAAGCAGAACTACAGCTTGTTAAGGACCGGCTGGACCAATCCATAAGCTTCCGGCTTGACGAAATTAAAAAGCAAATTGACAGAGCCCTTGAAAGAAAAAAAGAGCTGATAACGGCCTTTAACACCTTACCCGGCAAATCAAATGAGTTAAACCAAAAAATGCGGTTTTACTCCATATATGAGGAGCTTTATCTCTCGTTAATGCAAAAGAAAACAGAGTTTCAAATTGCCAAAGCCGGTACGCTGGCCGAAGTAGTAATTCTCACTCCGGCAAATATACCCAAATCGCATACGGGGCTCTCGTCAAATACACTTTATCTTAGCTCATTTGTAATAGGCGTTGTATTTTGCTTCTTATTTTTAGTGATCAGGTATTTGGTTTATGATGAAATTAACAGCTTAAGCGAGCTGGAAAGACTAACGAACCTGCCAATTGTTGGCTCCATAAACAGGGTGCGCTCAAGCCGTGCAAAAAAGAACGGTGTATTGGTTTTTGATCAGCCAAGGGCGCAAATAAGTGAAAACTTTAGGAGCCTACGTACCGGTTTAAACTTTATGGGGCTCAATAAAAACCAACAGGTTATTGCAGTAACATCGAGCGTTAGTGGCGAGGGCAAAACATTCATAGCTGTTAACCTTGCTGCCATTCTTTCTATGTCTAAAAAGAAAACTATTATTCTTGATTTAGACATGAGGAAACCCCGTACGCAATATGCTTTTAATATTGAAAAGAATGATGAAGGCATCAGTGCCATTCTAAGTGGCAATGCCAAGTGGGCTGACTGCGTACACAAAACCCAGAATGAAAGCCTGCACCTCATCCCGTCTGGCGCTATACCGCCCAATCCTGCCGAGCTACTTGAAAGCGAATATTTCACCGCACTTTTGGACGATTTGAAACAGCATTATGACATCATTATTCTGGATACACCGCCAATTGGCTTAGTATCCGATGGCTTAATTGCCTTGAAAAAAGCGAAGCAGGCACTTTATATTGTTCGTGCTGATTACTCCAAGCGTAGCTTTATAAAAGAACTTCATAGAAATGTAGAGTTGAATAAGTTAGACAACATCTCTTTGGTGTTTAATGCTGCAAAAAGTAAAAAAGGCGGTTATGGTTATTATCAGGATTATTATGATGATCCTCGTAGTAAGTCTATTTCTACGCTGAAGAGGATTTTCAATATAAGCTAGTAAGTTACAGTGCCCCTAGCTGCCTTATTTGTTGCTACCTCTTGTTTCGTTTTATTACAAATAAGCTATCAAATATTACCCTGTCACCTGATAATTCTTATGCGTCATTCCAAGGGAGTGCGACTTTACATCAGCCCTGAAAGGGCGTCATGTTTTAAGGATAGGTAATACCTATCCTTAGTCATTGAATAAAAAAAGCTCCGAAAGGACGAAGTATTCAGCTATGAGGATTCTTAGTAGCTAATCCTTTTCAAACAGTATGCTGCAAAATGCATTGTCAGGCGTTTATACACTCAACTGTAGAAGTAGCGTTTCATGCAAATTAGCGAGAGATTTTCCATAAGTTCCCTTGTCAGTCAAGTAGGGTGGCACAGGAACCACAACTACATTCAATTTAAGGCAAAAAAAGAATTTAATGGTATTGTATTTATAAAACTGGGGACTGACCTTATTCATTTTAGGGTTTTTTGGTTTCTAATTAGATCAGAAACATAATCTTATAATCCGCTAACTATCGGTCATTTTTTTCCCACTTAAAAAGCTAAAATGGCGTGATGGAATGAATACAACCTTCAATTTTTGTTTCTTTTGTTTTGAGAAAAAAGAAAGGACAAAGACAAAAACATATTGAAACAATTAGAACCCTATTTAAAAACTAATACTTAAAATACGTTGAGGTTGATTTAAGATATATTTGGTTTTCTAAACACGGAATTTGCTAAAATCCGACAAGTTGGGTTAAACTGCTTGCTCTTCTTTCTCTATTTCTTCAATTTTTATAGCTACTGCACCCTCTGAAGGTCTTATAACCCTACCCATATATTTGGCATGTACAAAAGTGAGGGTAGCGCCAAAAAGAAGGATTAGTACGGAATAATAAACCCAAACCAGTAATGCAACCAATGAGCCTGCCGCACCGTAAGATTCTCCCACATTTGCGGTTCCAAGGTAATAACCCAAGCCAAATTTACCTGCCACAAACAAAAGTGTTGTAACAAAAGCGCCAATCCATACATCGCGCCATTTGAGTTGGGCATCCGGTAATACTTTGAAAATTATGGCAAATACCAGCGTTATAAAGCCAAGGGAAACACTAATATTAATTAGCTGAATGAGGTAATAAGTCAAGCCATTAAGCCAGCCTTCTATAGTATTGTGTAGAAATGAAATAATAGCATCGGCCAATAACGACACCAATATTAAAAAGCCCAAAGCGGCTATCATGGCAAGTGACAATAACCGATTAATTAAAAATTTTATAAAGCCTTTTTCCGGTTTTGGTTTAATTTTCCAAATGGTATTTAAGCTATCCTGTAAAGAAATAAAAACGGTAGTAGCACTAAATAGTAAAGTTCCTATACCAATAATTTTGAGCCATATATTGTCAGCAGAAACGGCTGCTGCACTTAATAGACTATCAATTTGATCGGCCCCACCTTCTCCCATGAGCGATTTTGCCTGGTCAAGAAACTGCGTACGTACCAGCTCATCTTCATAGAAATATCCGGCAAGGGTTATGGCAGCAATACCAATAGCAGGCAGGGAAAAAATAGTGAAGTAAGCTGTGGAAGCACTGTGCTTAAAGGGATTCTCGCTTACGAATTTTATTCCTGTTTTCTTAAAAATTTGGAACCATTTATTTAGCCAGTATTTCATTTTTGTGATCAACAAAGTGTTTTATTTTAAGATTTTTAATGGGTTTTGCCCTAAAAGTCTCGTTAAAGTAATATATAAAATTGTATTATAATCATTTAATGCCTGCGATTGTTCAAAAAATAATTCTACTGCAACAGCAAAAAATTCATATTCATCTATCGAGGCGTATTTTCTGAAAAAAGGATTTGTACCAATTTCAATCGTAATCCTTTCTTTGTGCGATTGATACAAATAAGCGTCCCATACTTGCGCATTAAAATACCCATACTCACTATTTTTTATCCTATTTTCCAAATGTAAAGCATGAGCAAATTCATGGAGACCTAAGCTCAAGCCGTCAGTTCGTTTTCTCATTCCGGCTACAAAAGCATCCCATGATAATACAATAAGGCCAAAACGTGGGTTAACTTCCCCTTTATGGTAAGTTTTATTAATGGTAGAATAATAAGCTGTGGGATAAACCAATATTTTAGTAAAATGTGACAGATAAACCTTTGGCAAGCCGAAAGTAAGCTGAATAGCTACCGAAGCAATGAGCACCTGCATCTCTTCTGTTACCGATGACATCTGGCGAGCTAAAAACTGTTTGTTCCAGATGAAATGAGCTACTCTTTTTTCAAACTCCTTTTTATAATGCGGTTTTAACCTGATGTAGTAATCGGAGTATTTAAAAAGGATAACTTTTTGACTTACATTTAATCGATTTGTGAATAAAGAAAAAAATGGCCAACTCTGGCGCAACCGGATATAACGGCTGCGCCAAGCAAAAATTAAACCTAAATATAATATAATGAAAGCAACTACTAAGGCCTGCTTCATTATTATGGCAGAAAATCGGGCTTATTTAATTTATTGTTAATGCGATAAGCGGCATTTACCAAACCTACATGGCTATATGCTTGAGGGAAATTACCCCACATGCTTCCATTCGATGATTTTACATCTTCACTTAAGAGCCCAACATGGTTGGCATAACTTGTTACTTCCTCAAAAGCCTCCATGGCATCTTTTGTTCTGTTTACACAAGCGAGTGCTTCCACATACCAAAAGGCGCAGATCAAAAAGGTCGTCTCCGGCTCACCAAAATCATCGGCATGCTTGTAGCGGTAAAAAAGGCCTTTGCCTACGCGCAAGTCTTCTTCGAGTGCTTTTAAATGGTCTTTAGCTTTTTGGCTTCCTTGCGGGATGTAATTCATCATTATCAGCTGTAACGTACTGGCGTCCATCCGGGAAACTCCTTCCGCTTGGGCGTAAGCTTTCCTGTTTGGCAAGTAACAATTTTCCAAATGAGCCTGCGCCCTTTTTAGAAGTGATAGCGCCTTTTTTTCCAACGAAACAGCACCTATTTCTTTAGCAATTTTACCCGCTGCGTGGCTGCCTGCCCACTGAAAAAGATGCGTGTAAGCATGTTTTTGACGCAAATTTCTGAATTCCCAAAGTCCGGCATCTTCCTCATCAATGGTAAATTCAATTTTTTCCAGTACTGTTTCCAGCAGCGGTACCGACTGGCTGCGCTCAATCTTGGCAAATCGTTTATCTGTGTAGAGAGGCAAAATGGCTAATAGAATTTGCCCGTATACATCGTTTTGTATGTGCGTATAAGCATCGTTGCCAAGTCGCACGGGTTTATTGTCCAGATAACCGGGCAGGTCAAGCTCTTTTTCAATAATCTTATTCTGCCCCACCACATCGTACAACGGCTGAATGCGTTCTTTGCCGGCTACCGGTAAATTACTTAGGTAAAGGAAATATTTTTCCATCTCCTCAAAGTGGCCAATGTTGTTAAAAGCAGTGAGCGTATAATACGTATCGCGCATCCAGCAGTAGCGGTAGTCCCAGTTGCGGGTGCTTCCGGGCGACTCCGGCAATGACATAGTAGGCGAGGCAATTATGCCGCCTGTATCTTCATACTGATGGATTTTTAAAGCAAGCGAAGAACGGATAACTTCCTTTTGATAGAGCATACCAATACTGGTAGATTTCACCCAATTTTGCCAGTAATACACCGTTTTGCGTAAAAAGCTTTCGCTTGTT
The DNA here is from genome assembly GCA_963832285.1 of uncultured Cytophagales bacterium. Classification (GTDB taxonomy): domain Bacteria; phylum Bacteroidota; class Bacteroidia; order Cytophagales; family Cyclobacteriaceae; genus Marivirga. The sequence continues at coordinate 266,672 of CAWHTP010000006.1, read as the reverse complement.
TCCTGAAGCTCTCCTTCCAGAGGTACTCCATAAGTAAGTACCAAATAGCGGGCTTTTGTGAGTACAAATGGCGTACTGTCCATCACCATATTTATTGGTATATCAGTGGTGAGGCGCAGGGTTTCTGCTAAGCCAAAATAACGGATGTGGCTACTACCCCTTTCCCGTGTCAGCCTTTTCTGACCGTAATCGCCAACGGGATTGCATACTACATTGAGCTGAGGGATACCGTTGAGCGGTTCAATTTTTCTGATGAGCATTTGAGGACGATAGTACCTGTCAAACTGACGAAAGCGTGGAGCAAAATCGGTTACCTTGTAAGAATATTCATCTGTGCTGATGGTGGTTTCCAGCACATTGGTATTTTGTATGTAGTGCTGCTCCGATTTGAATTCGGTTTGATTGGGCTTTATGGAAAATTCGCCACCTTTTTCACCGCCTATCAGGCTGCCAAAAATAAAGGTGCTGTCAAAACGTGGCATGCACATCCATGCTATGTTGGTATCTAAACCAACCAATCCTAAATAGGCACAGTTTCCTATTAAACCGAAGTCATAAGTATGTCTTTTATCCATAAATAGGGAGTTATATTTTTAACTAGTAAATAACAAAGGCAATTTTAGGGCTTTTGTTGGAGAATAAAACAAAAAGGGGTGAATTTTCACCCCTTTAATCAAGCATAATTATTTTCTCCTGTTTAGAAGTAGCGGTTTTAGCTGACAAGTTCTATTTCTAAATAAACCTGCCCATCTAATTTTCTTTCTACCAGTTTATAAAAGCTTATGTTTAAGTTTATAACGTCAGTATTTTTTATCAGAAGAACATGACCAGGGATATCGTAATGTTTTTTTACGTTCATATCATCATCCAGACTTCTTCTCCTTACCTATTTTAGAAGGATAGTTTCCAGCCCATCTCCTTTATTAGAAAGCTCGTAGTCCACCAATATTCCTTCGTATATTAAAGACTGCATTTCATTGATTCTTACTAATACATCAACGTAGGCTAATTCTATATCCTCTACTTTATCATTTTCTAAGTTTAGCGTTGCTCTTGGAAAATCAAACAATTCGCCTTTTAAAAAGTAATGCCAACTGTTTTTAAACCTAAAAAACTTTACGCGCCTATCCAATTTTGTTATTCGAAGTAGGTTTTTGGAATAAAAGCCTAAAACACAAGCGGAAAGAATAATACTAACTTGATAAATAAGAATTGCCAAAAAATTAGCTTGAAGGTTTTCATAAACGAAGAAGGGATCATCATTGCTTATAAATCTTCCAATCAGTACCAAGTCAACTTCGTAGTTAAAAAGCTGTATAAGATAAAACCAAGCTGAATGAAAGAGCAAGCTCGGAACAAATGAGGAAAGAAGTGTATCGGTAAAAGATTCTCTGAAGTATTGCTTAGAAAACTCTTCTGAAAAATAGAACCATCTGTAAGCTAAACCAGGCAACAGTATAAAAAATAGTAATATACCTGATAAAGCAATATTCATGAACCTAACTCTTTAGTCGTTCATTAATATCTTTAGAAACCTTGAATTGAGAAACTTCATGTGGATGATTTCTTTTAGCTCGTATAGCTTTTGCTAAAAGTAAAGCATCTGTAGGACTATTTAAAATAGCTTTGACTCTTGCACTAACTATCTCATCTTTTTTTCTTGTAGATAACATAAAACAAAATAAATTATTTTTTTTACAATAGCAATTTTAGAACATATAAAATTTCATTACCAGCTACCACTAGAACCGCCTCCTCCAAAAGAGCCGCCACCAAAGCCCCCAAAGCCTCCTCCACTGCTGCCACCAAAACCGCCTCCACCGGAATTAAAATCACCAAACGAACCACCATGTCTGTTTCCGCTTCCCATTAAGAGCATCATAGCTAAAAAACTAAGCCCTCCTCCTCTGCCGCTTATGTGGTGTTTTCTTGCCCGCTGAAAGCGTGAAATAATAGTAATAGCAATAAAGAAAATGACTAAAAAAGCGCCCAGTCCTATGCCTTTTCCGGAGTCATTGGAAGCAATTTTATCCGCTTTATATTTCCCGGCAGCTAAATCAAAGATAATAGTAGTGGCATCATCAAGTCCTTTATAGTAATTGCCCTCTTTAAAGGCCGGCTTCATATATTCTTCTCTTATGGTAGAGGTGGCTGCGTCAGTTATACGGTCTTCCATGCCGTAACCTGTGGCAATAGCCATTTTACGTTCATCCATGCCCACGGTTATAAGCACGCCATTATCATTTTCCTTACCACCAATTCCCCAGTCCTCAGCTACCCTTGTGGTATAGTCCATAGCATCGTAGCCTTTGTAATTTGCTACAATGATAATAGCCACTTGCGTGGAGGTAGAATCGTTGTAAGCAGTTAATTTTTGGGTTAAAGCACGTTGTTCCTGCTGGCTCAGGGTATTGGTGAAATCGTTCACCAGCTTATTTGTGTTTTTGGGCAATTCTTGCGCCAGGCAAATACTACTTAAAAGGGTAAGCAGTGGCAGAAAATATTTTCTCATTGTTGTGTAGTTATTAATGCTCAGTTTTTTCCAAATGAAATTTCATCTGATAATTCATTCTCGTCATCATCCTGATACGGAAAATGTGTAGCAAGCTGTTTACCGGCCATACCGATGCCTTCGCTTAAACCATCAGCTATTTTATTTTCCTTAAAGCGAGCGAGCATAAGCTCTTTTATTTCATCCCAAAAGCCTGCCTCAACTTTTTGGTTGATGCCCACATCGCCCAAAATGGCAAACTTATGGTCTTTAATGGCCAGATAGAACAGTACACCATTACGCGCTTCAGTTTTGTGCATTTTCAACGTTTTGAACATAAAGGCGGCTCTGTCCAGCACATTTTCTTTGCAGCGGTTGTCAATATGTACCTGAATTTCTCCGGAGGTTTTCTTTTCAGCCGCTTTAATAGCTGATTCTATTTTTTCCTTATCTGTAGAACTAATCTTATCTTGTGCCATATTTAGAATGTTACTTCGGGTACTTTCTCCGCTCCGGCATCAGCCTCAAAATAGCCTTTCTTTTCAAAACCATACATTCCGGCTAGCATGGTTTGCGGAAACTTTCTGATGTAAGCATTAAAATCCTTAACCTGCTCGTTAAACCTTCTTCTTTCAACAGCTATTCGGTTTTCTGTGCCTTCCAATTGCGATTGAAGCTGCAAAAAGCCTTGGTTGGCTTTCAAATCCGGATACCTTTCAACCACTACCATTAAGCGCGATAAGGCGGAAGTAAGTCCTTGTTGTGCTTGTTGAAATTTTTGGATGCTGTTTTCATCTAAATTGCTGGCATCTACATTTACACTGGTTGCTTTAGCTCGTGCTTCTATTACCCCTGTAAGCGTTTCCTGCTCAAAATCGGCATAGCCCTTTACCGTATTTACCAAGTTAGGAATGAGGTCTGCCCGCCTTTGGTACACATTTTCTACCTGGCTCCATGATTCTGAAACGGTTTCTTCTTTCTCTACCATGCTATTATAGGTGCCGGCAAATACCCTGTAGAGTATAAATGCTACAACTAATATGATGCCTATTGTTATTAATAGTCCTTTCTTCATTTTCTGATTTATTAGTGGTTTATTTGGTAATCATTTTACTAAACTAATGATACGGTTTTACTTATCAAAAGTTAATATGCTTAGTAACCAACAATTTAAAGAGGAAGCGCATAAACTGGTCGATTGGATAACAAAATACCTGCAGGAGGTAGAAAAATACCCGGTGCTGGCTCAAGTAAAACCCGGGGATATTGCACAGCAAATACCGGAAATGTTTCCTGAGGAAGCCGAAACTTTTGACAGGCTTTTTGCTGATTTTGAAAAGCAAATAATGCCTGGCATTACCCATTGGGAAAGCCCCAATTTCTTTGCCTACTTTCCTGCTTCAAAGAGCAAAGCCTCTATTTTGGCAGAAATGCTTACCGCCACTCTGGGTGTGCAAGGTATGCTGTGGGCTACTTCTCCGGCAGCTACGGAATTGGAAGACCGCGTAATGTTGTGGATGCAGCAGTTGTTGGGTTTGCCGATAAGCTGGGCTGGATCCATACAAGATACAGCCAGCAATGGCACCCTTAATGCACTACTTACGGCAAGAGAAAGGGCTACCGACTATCAGATTAATAAAAATGGCTTTCAGCGGCAGCCGGTATTCAGAATATATTGCTCAGAGCAGGCGCATAGTTCTCTCGATAAAAATGTTAAAATTGCAGGCTTTGGTATCAATAACTTAGTAAAAATTGAAGTTGATGCACATTTTGCCATGATTTCGGCAAAATTAGAGGAGGCCATACAGGCGGATATTGCGGCAGGCTATCAACCGCTTTTTGTAATGAATGCACTAGGCACTACCGGATCAACCGCGGTGGATCCTTTAGAAGAAATTGGTAAAATATGTAAAAAATATAAGCTTTGGCTGCATGTAGACGCAGCGTACTCCGGAGCGGCATTAATCATACCCGAATTTAGATGGATGAGCCAAGGCATTGAAATGGCGGATTCCTTTGTATTTAATCCGCATAAGTGGTTGTTTACTAATTTCGATTGCAGCCTATATTTCGTGAATGATAAGCAGGCTCTCATTAACACTTTCTCCATTACGCCTGAGTATTTGAAAACGGACAATGAGGATGAAGTAAATAATTACCGTGATTGGCATGTGCAACTGGGAAGGCGATTCCGTTCCTTGAAGCTGTGGTTTGTGCTACGCAACTTTGGGGCAAACAAGCTCAGCGATATTATTCAGCAGCATTGCGATTGGGCCCATTGGCTTAAAGAGCAAATAGTGTCGCATCCGGATTTTGAGCTGCTGGCTCCGGTAACAGTTAACCTTGTTTGTTTCCGCTATAACAATGGTCGGATGAGCGAAGGTGCCTTGAACACCTTTAATCAGAAGATGTTAAAATCAATCAATGCATCAGGTAAAATGTACATGACACATACCAAACTAAACGGCAAATACACCCTGCGCTGGGTGGGTGGCCATCCTGAGCTTACCAAAAAACATGTGGAGCGAGCTTGGAGGGAAATTTTAATGCATGCTCAAACAACAAATAACTCATAAAATTAGCCATAATGTTTAAAAGAGCTTTTCTCTTATTAATTGTAATAAACCTTTCCTGTGCCACAGGTACCTCAAGATTAATTGAAGCTGAAAAACTTAACTTTAGCTATACCGATGATGCTTACCTCTTTTTTAGGAACATGAGGCAAACCGGCTATCACATAGAAAACTTGGAGGATAAGGAGGTTAGGCTCTACACTCATGACGACTATGCCGATAAAAGCCCGCTTAAAACAACTATGGTGGCAAACTGGAAAGCCAATAAGGCATATGCCATTATGGTTTTGCGAGATTCAGTATCTCTAAACGACATTAGTATTTACTGGAAAGGAGAAGTGGATAAAGGAGAGGTGATTTTTCCTAATACCAGAAGGCAAGGGGAATTGGTAGCTTTAACTGCCATTTATAATCATATGCTACAACAACATGAGCTGAGCATCGAAATAGAAGGGGGAAGAGAAGAGTTATTATTTGCGGATGCTGACAGCAGGGAGGCATTTAGAATTAGCATGTACGATTTCTACCGGCTAACAGGTGTGCTGTAAACCCCTTCTTTATGGTGATGAAGCTAGTGCTACTGTTTGCAGTTGTATTATTAAAGCGTATTTTTCCTTTTTAATTGCAACACATGGTTAAATACAATCCTAGAACTTGGTTAGCCCTTATATTTCATCCGTATAGCAGAAAGGTAGTGAAAACGCTTTTTCCTGCTTTACTAGTAATAGGGATATATACCAGCCTGATGACCTACATTATTGAAGATTATCTGGGGCTGTACTATAAAAGTACTACTGTGGTACACTCATTGCTGGGCATTGTGTTAGGTTTATTCTTAGTTTTTAGGGTCAATTCCGCTTACGACAGGTGGTGGGAAGGCCGCGTGTTGTGGGGCGCCCTGCTGAATAATGCCCGCAATTTAGTTACAAAAGTTAGTGTAATGCTACCTGAGGCCGAGAGCCAAACTAAAAAGAACCTTGCCGACCTTATTAGTAGCCTTGCAGCGGTGCTAAGACTTCACTTAAAGCGAGATGCTGAGATAGAAGATCAAACATTTATCGAGTTCCCAATTATTAATGAATTGAAAGAGAAGCAGCACATACCCAACGCCATTGTTAAGAAAATTTACAGGCTGGTAAACGATCTGTATAAAAACGGACACCTTACGGGAGATCAATTTTTTATGATTGATAAAGAGCTGAAGCAACTTTCGGAAATTGTAGGAGGCTGTGAGCGTATAAGAAATACACCTATTCCGTATTCTTACAGTATGTTTATTAAGAAATTCATCTTTACCTATACCATTACCTTACCTTTTGCTTTTATGACTGATTTCCATTACGTAACGGTACCAATCGTGCTGATGATCTTTTTTATCTTGGTTAGTATAGAGCTGGTGGCGGAAGAAATTGAGGACCCTTTTGGCAACGATGAAAACGATTTGCCAACCAAAGAACTAAGCGAAAAAATAAGGAGAAATATTGAGGAGCTAACAGCAGATTAAGGTAAATTTGCCTGTACAGAATTAACATAGTAAGTTTTATGAGCCCCGTTAAAATAGCAAGTTTCAAAGATTTTAAGGCGTATGAAGGCAAAGAAATTGGCACTTCCGATTGGCATTTAATTGACCAAGAGCAAGTAGGTAAATTTGCCGATGCTACTTTAGATCACCAGTGGATTCATCTGGATGAGCAGCGTGCTAAAAATACGCCATTTGGCGGCACTATAGCACATGGCTATTTAACGTTAAGCTTAGCGCCTTATCTTTGGAAGCAAATTGCCGAAGTGACTAATCTTAAAATGATGATTAACTATGGAATTGAGAAGCTTAAGTTTAACCAACCTGTAAAAGTGGGTTCTTCGGTAAGGCTTGTTGCCAAGCTCAATTCAATTATTGACTTGAGGGGTATAAGTAAAGCGCAATTAGATATTACGCTGGAAATCAAGGAAGAAAAGAAACCGGCATACACGGCATCACTTGTTTTTCTTTACCATTTTGAATAAGGTAGCTTAAACCGCTACCTCCTCTGTTGGATTGTTCTCAACAGGAGTGCTGGCATACGTTGGGCAAGTACGTTGCGCACAGGCCGAAGCGAATAAAATAACACCTGCCAATAATGCGAATAGTTTTGTAGACTTTTTCATAGATATTTTTTTTACAGATTAATAATATGATGTTCAATTAATACCTTACAAAGGTAGGTAGAACCAAAACACTGTAAAAATACTAACGGCTGTAAATATTACTCAATTTTGAAAATTGTTGTAAATTTGGGATAAAATCGATCAAGCCAAAGAATAGTATAACCAACATCAGGAATTATTCGATTAAAATATTGATTTGATATTAGAGATATTTTAAGCTCCTGTTTATGGGCTGTAATTGTTGCGTAAAAGTTGCCAAAGCCCACTAAACAATACATTTTGATTAATGCGTTATTTGACAAAAAAGTAATATATGATCGTACAAAAAAGGCTATTTGCCATCTGTTATATTGGTATAATCATTTTAGTACAAGCATGTGGTGGTGAAACCAAGAAGGAGGCACCGGAAGAAACCAGCGCAGCTAAAGTAGCGGCTCCTGCTTTCTCGGCCGAGAAAGCCTATGAACAAATAGCCGCTCAGGTGAACTTTGGACCACGAATACCCAATACTGAACCACATGCTCAAACAGAAGCATACCTAATTGCTGAGCTTGAAAAGGCTGGCGCAAAAGTGCAAACTCAGAAATTTGAAGCGCAAACCTATGACAATGAGCTTTGGAACCTTACTAACATTATTGGCAGCCTATTTCCTGAAAAAAAGAAGCGAATTTTATTAGCGGCACATTGGGATTCTCGAAAAATTGCTGATAAAGACTCAGAAAGGAAAAACATGCCTATTGCTGGTGCCAATGACGGTGCCAGCGGGGTGGCAGTAGCGCTAGAGATATTAAGAACCATTTATAATGCCCCAAGTAAACCAAACGTAGGAATCGATGTCATCTTTTTTGATGGAGAAGATAATGGTGAGCCCAATGGCACCAGAGTAAAATCGCCAACGGGAGATGGATCTTGGTGGTGTTTAGGCTCTCAGCACTGGTCAAAAAATAAGCATGAAGCCGGCTACTCAGCCTATTATGGCATTTTACTGGATATGGTAGGTGCGGAAAACGCCACGTTTCATATGGAAGGCTACTCTTTAAAATATGCTCCTTCCGTGGTAAATAAGGTGTGGAGAATAGCTGATGAAATTGGCTACGGACAGTATTTTGTACCTACCGAAGTAGCAACCATCACGGATGACCACTACTATGTGAACAAGTACGCTAAAATACCTATGATTGACATCATTCCCTATGATCCGCTTTCTGATCAGTTTTTCCCTGATTACCACCACACCCATAAGGATAACATGGATATTATTTCGCATGAAACATTAATGGCTGTCGGGCAAACTGTGTTGCAGGTTATTTATGAGGAAAAGTAGCTATTTTCAACCTACCTGAAAAAATGGAACCATGCCTGAAATTGTGGACTTGGCTCTTTCAAACGGATTGCAAATCCTTAAAGATAGCTTCGGGATTGCAAATCCCGAAGAGGTGAGAGCGCTATACGAAGCGCTTGAATAATGCACAGCACTAACTTACTTTTTCGTTTTCAGGAGCTCTTTTCTCTTCAAAATGGTTTCCACAAACTTGCGCTCGTTGGCCGTATTGAAGATTTTATAAGGTAAATAAACAAACTGCGCTTTTGAAAGCACCAAAGTAAAAGCATTTTTACCCACCTTGGCCGACTTTATTTGATCCCACTTAATGGGCATACCTTGTTTTGTATTGAGCTTAATTAATATTTGCTGCGAGGTAATTTCATAGCTCAGCTTCTGGAAGAGTATTTTATATTGCTCAAGCTGCGTAACTCCGGCAAACTGTATAAGCCAAAACAAGAAATACAGCAACAGCGCTATTCCGGTGCCTATAAACCACCATATACTAGGGGCAAAGAAATAACCACAGCAGAGCGCAATTACTATTAACGACACCCACCATTGCTCTTTTATGATGTTTACCAAGCCGGTTTTTATGTAGGTACTATTATCTAATTTGTATTTTTTAGTTTTTACAAGCATTGCTGTAATTTATTATAAAGTAAAGCCACAATAAGCGGCTGATTATTTCAGAGTGCAAAGATATTTTATTTTATGGTATCAGGAAACTGCTTTAAGGCTGATGTCTAAACTTTTGTAAGAATGGGTAAGTGCGCCTACCGAAATATAATCTACCCCGGTCTCTGCTACTGCAGCTATGGTTTCTTCTGTTATGCCGCCTGAAGCCTCGGTTTCGCAGCGTTTGTTGATGAGCTTAACCGCTTCAGTCATCATTTCAACCGACATATTATCGAGCATGATCACATTAACAGCATTGGTGGAAAGTGCCTCTTTCACCTCAACCATGTTGCGTGTTTCAACTTCTATTCTTAAATCGAGGTTGTTGGCCTTTAAGTAAGCCTTTGTAGAAGCTACCGCAGCTGTTATACCTCCTGCAAAATCGTTGTGATTATCTTTTAGCATAACCATATCGAATAGACCGAAGCGATGGTTTTTGCCGCCACCAATTTTTACCGCCCATTTTTCCGCCAGCCGAAAGTTCGGGGTGGTTTTACGCGTATCGAGCAAGCAAGCATTCGTGTGGGCAATAAGTGTGCATAGGTTTGCAGTGTATGTAGCTATCCCGCTCATCCGTTGCATACAATTAAGCACCAAGCGCTCTGCCGTTAAAATGGAAACAGCACTGCCGTAAACTTTCATACCTATATCGCCAGAATTTACGCTATCGCCATCTTGCTTCCATATCTCCAGCTGCAAATCGCCATCCACATATTTAAAAATATGCCGCGCCATTTCAACCCCGGCCAACACACCACTTCCTTTTATTAGTAACTGTGCAGTGCTTATTGTTCCTTTCGGGATGGCGGCAAGCGAAGAATGATCGCCTGTATGCACATCTTCTAGCAGCGCCTCTTTAATGAAATATTGAATTGCTGTTTCAGTTAAATAATTATATGCCACTATTATTTGATTAATGGTTTTTACAAAATTACGAAGGTTTCGATGGCTTCTACCTTTATCAGCAATTATCCATGCAACTTTTTAGGCTTTACGCTATTTGAAGCATGGAAGTTGATCAAAAAAAGTGCAATCAGGAAAAAGGGGATCATCACTATGCGGTACCGTGAAAGCGTGCCAAAATTGTAGGTGGAAATGCCTACTCCAAAGGCAAATATGATTGAGAAAATTAAACAGAATAGAATGATGGGCGATTTTAAGCTTTGCAGGATATGGCGGAACTTATTTTTCCATAAAACATATACCAAAAGCAAAAGTAGACCCAATGCTTCCAAAGCAGAAAGCAGCATAAGCGGATTATTGACCTCCCATAGATATGGCCGAAAAAGCGCTACATTTACCGCAGCGGGCGCCAGCTTAAACATGCTCCAATACGTGCCATCCAACTCGCCAAGAGAATAACCGGAACCGGCATCTTTGCCCGTCCAGTAACGGATGTCATAAGCAGTTACCTGAGCCGTTTCTGCCAACTTATCCAGTTGATAGCGTTCGCTTGTTTCACCTACTTCCCTTATAAGGATAAAAGCAATGGCCAAACCGGATAATATAAACACAGGTGCAATAATTATGCGTAGCGCAATTTGGCGCACCCTGCCCACCCTATAGATAAAAAACCACACGATTAATGCAGGCGCTATGCTTAACAACACATATAGTTTTATGCTGAAAACAACATAAGCCATTAATAAAGCCAGCACGGTATTTAGCACAATATTTCTCCTTTCAAAAAACACTTGAATAAAGGCATAAACCAAAAAGCCGGTGGCAGCTAGCGTTATCGTATCTTTTAAAATACCGCTGCCCCAAAAAAATACTGTCGGGATAAAAAATATGGCAATAGCCAGTTTTGTATTTAATTCAGGATATATTTTAGCAAATGATTGATACATGAGCCATAGCCCCCAGAAAGAAATGAAAGCAAACCAAAGCGCTACGGCACTATAACAATTAAAAGAAATAAGGCCAAACAATGTGGCAATGCGTACTACAAAAAAAGAACTTGCATCCCGATAAGTCCAAATTTTTGCACTGTATTTATAGGTTTCAGGATCAAACTCGCCATGCGAGGTTAGTAGTTTAAAGCCTACGCCAATATCTTGCATAAAGGCATCAAAAATATGTGAAGCACCATGGGTATAAAATGTAAATGTATCACCACCTCCATAGTAAAACTGGTAGATGAAGCCTACCCCAAGTGCGCCTCCCATTTTTAAGAGTAAGGCCGGAAAAAAGAAGCGCTTAGTTGCAGGGGTGGCCACCGTATTTCTTAATAAATAGGCAAGTGCCATTATAAGCAAGAATACAATTGGTGTTACTATAAGATCTAGCGGCTTCATAAAGCCTAAAACTACAAATCTTTGAGCTTTTCCTTAGCCTTTTTTCTTACAGACTCTCCTCTATCAGCTTTCTTCTTAATTTTCTTGTAATATTCTTTGGCCAGATCGGGCTGTTTTGTTGCTTCCGCTATAATACCCAGGTGGTATAAGCTGTAAAGATAATACCCTGCTTCTTCTTCATCTGCAGCTTCTGAAAAGGCTACGGCACGCTTGTAATAATGCTGTGCCTCATCCAGCTGACTTTTACGCTCATTAATCTGACCTAGGAAAAAGCCTGCATACCTTCCGGCTGTATTTCCATACCCCATACGGCCGCTGTCAATTGCCTGAATTATTTCAAGGCACTCCCTTTCAGCGTCCATGGTTTTACCGGTTGAATATAAAAGCCGCGCATAAAACCTATGGAAATAAGCATTTTGCGGAAAGGTTTGGTGGAGGTACTCGCTTATCTGTAAACCTTCATACACTTTTCCCTCTTCAACAGCGAGTATGCGCATCAAAAAATATTGGGCTTCGGTTCGCGTATAAAATGCCATGCGTGATACTGTAGTAAGCTGCTTGAGTCCTAATTCCTTATCGCCCTCATCAAAAAGGCGCATTACAGGCTTTAAAATGGCGTAATGCTCCGGAATCCATTCAGCATAATAATTGTAGAGACCATCTCCAAATAAAAATTCGGGACTCAAATCTTTCTTACCTTTGCTCAGCTCAAGGAAATTTAATGCTGCTTTGGCTTCAAAAGCACCTTTTGTCCAGCTTCCTGTTTCAGCATAAAACCGACCTTTAAAAGCGTGGCCAGCGGCCAAAAAAAACGCTGCTTCCGTATTTTTCTCATCTTTTTCAAATAATTCTTCCGCGAAATAAATAGCACTGTCCATGTAAGCCAGAAAGCGATCGTCATACGCTCGATTTTGGGGCTCCGGCAATATTTTCCACCATTCATTTAAGCCATATAGAAAGTAAGGCAGCGGATGGGTGGGAAAGCGATACCTAATCCACCTAAAATCTTTTTCAGCCTTTCTATGCTCAGCGTTGTAAATGGCATTAACGGAAGCTGTCACTTCCATCTGAATGTATAAATTATTTATTAATATGGTGCTGTCCTGATCCATAAGGTACTGGGATTGAGCACTGGACAGTCCTGCAATAGTGAAGAGTATGATTAAAAGTAATTTTTTCATAATAGGTTATATGGTTAAAGCTACAGCTCCTTTAACAAAATACATACCGTTTTGGGTTGTCAACGTACAAAAAAAGCCCGAATTATATCGGGCTTGTTCATTTTGCTTGTAATTTTATCAATAATTAATATACCATTTGCTTCTCTTTGTGCTTTTTTACTTGTCTTCGTAGAGCTTCGCAGGTAGCATCTGTAGCAGCTTCAAATGAATCTTTCCGCTCCTTAGCAAATATTTGTGCACCAGGTATGTTAAGCTTTATCTCTACTGTTTTATTGGCGTTATGGCCATCTTTATCAAGCCTCAAAAAAACTTCACCGTCAATAAAGCGGTCATAAAAGGTTTCTAATTTATCAACATGTTTTTGAATAAAATCTAACAGTTTGTTGTCAGCGTCAAAGTGAATGGAATGCATCTGTAGCTTCATGGTTTTTTTGTTTTATGGTTATACTTACGCTTTAGGATGTGCCTGATCGAAAACTTTTTTTAGTTTGTCAAGCGAGTTGTGGGTGTAAACCTGAGTAGCGGCCAGGCTGCTATGGCCAAGCAAATCCTTTACAGCGTTCAGGTCGGCACCTTTATTTAATAAATGTGTTGCAAAAGAGTGTCTCAAAACATGAGGGCTTCTTTTGTGAACGGTTGTGAACATATTCAAGTACTTTTGTACGATACGGTAAATTAACATGGCATAAGCTTGTTTGCCTGTGGAAGTAACGAGTACAATATCTTCCTCCTTATATGGGAAGCTTTCTTTTTTATAACTAAAATATTGTGTTATGCGGTTAATTAATTTTTTATGTAAGGGAATAACCCTCTCTTTATTTCCTTTGCCTAACACTCTTATTTGCGCATTGTAGGTATTTATATCGGCATGGCGCATATTTAGAAGCTCGGAAAGCCTGATGCCGGTTCCATAGAGCATTTCTATAATTAGTGCATCACGGCACCCCTCAAAATTATCTGCGAAATTGAAGTCATCTAAAAGTTGAGCGAGGTTGCTCTCCTGTACAAACTGCGGTATTTTCGTGGCGGTTTTTAAAGTTTGTATTTTTAAGGCAGGGTTTGTTCGGATGGCTTCCCTACCCAAGGCAAATTTATAGAATGAACGAAGAGATGCAATTTTTCGATTGGTGGCTGTGGCACTGATTTTTTCACCAATTAAATAAACAACCCAGGCGCGTATGTGCCGGTGTTCTGCGGCTAAAATATCTTGCAGCTGGTAGCTTGCTGCACAAAACTTTTCAAATTGCACCAAATCATTTTCGTACGAGATAAGCGTGTGCTTACTATAACGTTTTTCAAACTGAAGGTATTTGAGAAAAGTCTGGCGCATAAAAAAAGTTAGTACTCTTTCCTTTTTTAGGAAGAATACTAACTTAGTGAATTGTATTGGAAAAAGCTAAAAAATTTAGCTATCCAAGTCCCTCATTTTTTGTCTGTAAGCTGCACGGATTACTTCTTTTCTTCTTTGAACAGAAGGTTTTACAAAGTGCTGTCTAGAACGTACTTCTTTAAGTGCGCCAGTTTTTTCAAACTTTTTCTTAAAACGTTTTAATGCTTTATCTATCGATTCGTTTTCTTTTACGCTAATTACGATCATAATTTACACCTCCTTCCACTGTGAATGCCCCTAAAACTTTATCTATATATTTATACCTGAAACCCAAGTACGTTTTAGAGGACTGCAAAGGTAAGCGGATTGTTTGTATATTCCAATTATGTTAATAAATCAATAATAAAGGTAACAAGCTAACTAATTTAAAATCATCAGAATAACTGCAGAAGAGCTGGTGATGGAAAGGCAGTAAGTGGATAATACATATAAGAAGTACCTATAGAACTACTTTCATAAAGTAAAAAAATTAACGCATTAAGCATTGAGCATTAACCTTTCGATAGCTTGTTTACGACAAAGCTACTGCAAAATATCACGACTAATAACCAGTTTCTGAATTTCAGAGGTACCTTCGCCAATGGTACATAACTTAGAATCTCTGTAAAATTTCTCTACAGGATAGTCTTTAGTGTAACCATAGCCACCAAATATTTGAACTGCTTCCGTTGAATTTCTCACTGCTACTTCCGAAGCAAAATATTTAGCCATGGCCGACTCCTTTGTTACCTTTACGCCTCTATTTTTCTTGTCAGCAGCTTGAAAAGTAAGTAGCTTGGCAGCTTCGAGTTCAGTGGCCATATCAGCCAATTTAAAGGCAATACCTTGAAAATTGGAAATAGGCTGACCAAACTGCTCTCTTTCCTTGCTATAAGCCAAGGCGGCAAGATAAGCCCCTTCAGCAATTCCCAACGATAAAGCAGCTATGGATATGCGGCCACCATCCAGTACTTTCATGGACTGTATAAAGCCTTCACCCACTTTGCCAAGCATGTTGTCTTTATGTACGCGGCAATCTTCAAATATCATTTCGGCAGTTTCCGATAGACGCATGCCCAGCTTATTTTCTTTTCTACCTCCTTTAAAACCTTTGGTGCCTCGCTCCACCACAAAGGCAGTCATACCGTGCGAATCACCTTTTTCACCGGTGCGTACAATCACTACTGCTAAATCGCCAGATATACCATGCGTAATCCAGTTTTTAGCACCATTGATGACCCAGTGGTCGCCATCTTGCTTGGCAGTAGTGCGCATATTACCGGCATCGGACCCTGTATTGGGTTCTGTTAAGCCCCAGGCACCAATCCACTCAGCAGTAGCGAGTTTAGGTAGCCAGCGCTTCTTTTGCTCATCATTAGCAAACTGTAGAATATGGCCTGTGCACAAAGAGTTGTGTGCAGCCATTGAGAGGCCGATGGACGGATCAACCTTAGACAGCTCTAGTATTGCGGTTACATATTCCTCGTAACCGAAACCGGCACCACCATATTCCTGCGGTACAAGCACTCCCATTAAACCAAGGCCTCCCAGCTTTTTCATCACTTCCACGGGAAAATACTGCTCCTCGTCCCATTGGTCTCTGTGTGGCGTTATTTCTTTAATGCCAAAATCTTGCACCATTTGTGCAATCATTTGCTGGTTTTCATTTAAGCCAAAATCCATAAAAATGTTTGTTTAATAGATGGAGGGCAAATATACTAAACTTTGCCTGCCCAACTAACATTCGTTAGCTAAATTGGTTTTGCCTAATTCGAATTATCATTTCGACAAAATGATTAATAGAAATTCAATCTGAGCTCAACTCTTCTGTTTTTGGCTCTGCCCTCAGTAGTACTGTTAGAATGCATAGGATTTTGCTCTCCCTTACTCAGCAGAGTTATTTGATTTTTATCCACATCATTATTGATGAGGTACTGCTGTATCAGCATTGCACGTTTTGTACCTAGCTCCAAATTGAATTCAGGTGAACCAACATTATCAGTATGTCCAGTTATCTCTATCCTTACTTCTTTATGCTGCTCTAGGATTTCAATTATTGTGAATAGATACTCTTTGTCATTTTTGGAGAGTGTAGCTTCATTAAAACCAAATTGAAAATTATACGAGGGCGACTCTACAAGATGTGTTAAGTATTGTATGCGTCCACTTTTAGCTTCTTTATCTAATGAACTACTTACCTTAAATTTTCCTTTGTTAAAATCAATTGTATCTGGCGAAAATGGACTATCTGCAGTAGACAATTCAGGATTGATAGAAGCAATTTTATCAATCGTGAAATGAGGAATAACTGCTTCACCGTTTTTATTTTCGTTTGCAGGTTTTAGATACAACTCCTTCCTGAAAGTGAAAGCTACCTCAATAGATCCTGTATTGCTTATATTTTTGTTAAATAATCCGAGATCATAACTAAACCCAAATGACAAATTACTTTTGTGATATTGAATAGCCGTCATTAGCTCACTGGTTAAGCTAAACTTTGTAATCAGATCAAAGTGGTGATCTTTATTTTGTATATTTTCAGGATAATATTTGAATCTTGCTCCGCCATATAGTAGGTTTCCATTAGCGTTAAGATTTACTAATACCTCTGGAACAACCCTCAGTTTAAGCTCTTCGTAAACAACCCTTCTAAAATGCAATATAGCTGTTGGCTCTACATTCTCGGAAACCTCATTTGATATTATCGTTGGTTTGTTGAGGTTAAATACACTCAACCCAATTTCTTGCTTAAACAATTTTCTTCGGTTCAAGCTTGTCAACAGCAAGCCCGCATCAAGTCCGTAAAACGCATTGTTTTGGACTAATGAAATTAACTCGCCACTTGGCAAGCCACTATCAAATCCTCTATATTCAACAAACTGAGCGCCAGTTGTTAGCCCTGTATTATTTAAAGAGCGGCTACTGTAGCTACCTTGGAGGCCGAAAGTTAAGACTGACAAGCGTTTCACAGGAACATTGATGGCATAGCCCAGATTATATTGAGTTAGCTTATAAATATTATTTTTACCTTCCACATCGTTCAGAAAACTTAAACTTATACCTGACCACAGCCTTATGGTGTTTAAAATTGGATATTTAACAGCTATGTTATTCGTTTCGAAGGCGTATTCTGAGCTGGTATTTTGCCTTCTATGAATAAGATCAACAGAAAAAAAATTATCGGCTGCTGCATAAGCCGGATTTACTCGCTGCTTCGTGAAATCGTACATTCGGTAGTTGAAATATTGCGCTTTGAGGTTAAGGCAAGCAAAGGTAAATCCGAGAAGAAAAAAGTACCGAATTATCATCTTGTTAAATGAACTTTTCCTTCAACTGCTTCATTTAAAGTTATACGCTGGACATTGTTTCTATAGGTGCCAGAAATTTTCCAATAATAAATGCCTGAAGGCACCTCCCTATTTTGAAACTTCCCATTCCAGCCCTTATTGCGCATTAAATCACTATCGCGAGTCTGAAAAACTAAGTTTCCGCTCCTATTATAAATACTAAAGCTAAAATCGGATACTTCGTTTAAACCATAAATAATTAGTGCATCATTGGTACCGTCACTATTTGGAGTAAATAACTCGGGAATATATGCAGCTTTTTTTACGTTTATCCTAATCCCATCCGTAGAAGTACAGCCGGCTATGCCGATGCCTTCAACAAAATAGGTGATGTTATTCAAGGGTGTAACAATTGGAGCTGCAGAAAAAGGATTGTCCATTTCTGCCGTTGGAAACCATGTAAAGCTGGTGGCGTTTGTTCCTCTTAGTTGTAAAGAAGTGCCTTCAGTAATTTCAACTACTTCACCATTTTCAATGCTTACAACAGTTGTGTCATAATTTATAGTGACTGTATCAGATAATGTGCAAAGGGTTTGCTTACTGAATGCAACAAATACATCTGAGGCTTCTATTAACACGGATGTGTTTATCAGGGTATCTGGCGTGCCCGACTTTATAGAAATCCAGGTAGCACTATCTAAGCTAGTATAATTATTTAGGTCGATTGTTGTTGGCTCACAAAAAGTAAAGGTTTCATTTGAAAACAAGGAATCGGTGACAGGAATAACTACATAGGCTCCATTATTCTCGCAACTGGCATTCTCCGCATTATTAAAATATATAGTGTCAGTTTTAAGTGTATTGTATTCAAGAATTACACTAAATCCAAGAAGGCCTTGATTAGTAGAATACCAGCTAGTAACATTTTTGTTGTTTATAACTAATGATTCATCGGAACAAGAGTAAATAGTTTGGTAAGCAATGGTTTCCGGATTACATATTTCAAAACTACCGCATGCAACACCGATAGAGCAAGACTGTCCAGAACCGTTCCAATTTCCGTTGCCGACACTATCTATGTTTTGAACAACAGAAAGTGAATTGTCTATCGCCTGAATTTCATAATAAATTTTATCTTGTAGATCAGAATTAATATTAAGCGTATTCTCATACAAATTATTACCTCGAATGGTTTTGAGCCTGATTACTGCCGAGTCAAGGCTGTAGTTTGGGGAAAGATAAGCTGCTTGGCTATATGAATCTCCCAATGCCACATCATACGTTAAACTTTGCTCTTGCGAATGGTCATCGTATGATTCATCCCACATAAGTATAGTGCCTGTGCTAGTTGTAATTGTATTATGAAAAAAAGGTGGCCTTGGACCATCATTTATTTTGGCTTCTATGTTTTTAAAAAGCTCAACTTTTACTAAGCTGTCTGAATAAATATGAAGAAGATCCAGATCTCCATCAAAATCGTGATCAGCAAAGTTGAAAGAAATACTATTCTCAGATAAGTCAATGGGCTCATAATTCAAGGCGAACAGGTCATTACTTTTTATTAAGTGAGCCTTATTTGTAGCGGTATCGGCCGTGGGTTGCGCCAGAAAAATATCTAAAGTTCCGTCAGACGTAAAATCCGCCATAAAACTAAAATTAAAAGTTGTATTTAAGGAGTCTTCATTTATTTCCCTAGTTCGAATGCCAATTGAATCTTCAAATATAATCTGATTTTTGATTGAGACGCTGTCACTTGAGTTGATAAATAAATCTAACTTCCCATTGAGGTTAAAGTCTCCATAGGCAATTGTATTAATGTAATTGTTGCTTATAATTGAATCGCCAATAATTGCTCCGTTGGTGTTAAAATGTATCATGGCTCCGGTACTATCTGTTGGCCAACTTACCACATCGGGGAAAGTATTATTGGTTAAATCAATAAGTTCAAGTTGCTGTTTGGTATTAAATGAGCGTAAATTAAGTGCAGCAACGTTAAAACCTGTTTGGCTATTTAGTAAAACTTTCAGCGTGCTCATGCCTAAAGTGTCTTGCTGGTATAGCAAGTCGTTAAAACCGTTGTGGTCCCAATCAGCAACATAAAATGAGTGAATATTGTTGACTGGAAAAGTGTACAATACTTCAATTCCAGTTAAATCAATATCGATTACAGTCAATCTGGTTTGATCACTTTCTTTGGTACAGGCAATAACGTCCAATCTATTATCATTATTTATATCACTGAACAACACTACGTGATTGCTTAATGAGTCGAGTAAAACAGAGGGACTTAGCTGTTGGATTGAGTCAAATTTAATCAA
This sequence comes from uncultured Cytophagales bacterium, assembly GCA_963832285.1. Taxonomy (GTDB): domain Bacteria; phylum Bacteroidota; class Bacteroidia; order Cytophagales; family Cyclobacteriaceae; genus Marivirga. The sequence goes on along the minus strand of CAWHTP010000006.1, from coordinate 247,012 downwards.
TTTGGATCCGCTGCCCGATAGTACTTGAATAATAATGTTTGTAGTGCCGGCTTTTGCAAGATCAAGCCAGTGCGAACTAATGGCCTCATTATATTCAGTAGTTAGCGTAGCAGATTTACTGAATTGCTGAGACAGGACTATGGAAGAAGTGATTACTAAAAGAAAGATTAGAGTTAATAATTTTTTCATCTCTGTATATCAGTTTTACTTTTTAATTCAAATGTTAAGGGCAAGCTCATTTTTGCTTCTACCGGTTTACCATTTATTATAGCAGGTTCCCAGAGGGGCATACTTTCAATTAACCTAATTGCTTCTATGCTAAAACTAATACCCAGTGAATTTTCAACTGTTATATTCGTTGCACGACCATTTTGATCGATTGTAAACAATACGTTGAGTGTGCCATGTATAGAATCTGCTGCCTCTATATTTATAGGATATTCGAGGTAATGATTGAGATAGCTGTATAAGGAATCAAAACCAACGCTTGGATAGGCCTGCACAAATGCAGTTTCCATTTGCGCATCTTCATCAATCGGTGTAGGGGAGTTTATTTTATTGAGTTCAGCTTTATTGGTTTCGACATCAGGCTTTTTAGTAATGGGGCGATCCGTTATTCCCTTATTTACTTTCTCAGCGTCTTGTTCATCCTTTTTAAATGCTATGTTTGCCTTCTTAGGATGTACGGTGACATATTTTAGGGCAGATACCGGAGCAATAAATTGTTTGTTTTCTTTAGAGCGATTATAGTTTATTAAAATTACTGAAACAGAAACCAAACCAATAAATGCTATGCTCCAGCCTAGTTTCTTTAATACTTCAGTCTTTTGTTTTCGCTTGATCATAAATAGATTTCGCTTTTTTAGTAAGGCGTCAAAATTCTGCTTTTGATTGATCTGCTGACTAGAGATTATAGGAGTTTTATATTTAATACTGTGTCTCATGATTGTTCAATAGCTATTCTAATTTTATCTAGGATTCTGTAACACCTGACTTTTGCATTATTTTCCGTAATACCGAGTATTTCCCCTACGTCTTTAAATGACAATGATTCGTAAAAGCGCAGCTGCAACAAGGCAACCTCTTTTCTTTTTAAAGACTCAAAAGCTTTTTCTACAAGCTCAAACTCATCATTTAATGCGCTCAGGTTTATTTCTTCCGACAGGTTAGCTACAATTTCATTGTTCAAAAGAATGGTTAGGCTTCTGCGCTGCATCCTAAACAGCATGTTTGATTCGTTCAGAGCTATTTTATAGAGCCATGCGCTAAATGGATAACCTTTATACTTATATTTTTTAAGTTTAGTAATTGCTTTAAAAAAGTTTGTGACGTAACTTCCTCAGCATCTTGTATATTGACATGCCTCTTGAGTAAAAACTTAAAAATTTGCTCAAAGTATTTTTCATAAAGAGCTTTAAAGTGATGCGGGTTCTCTTTAGCCTTTTCTACAATGAACTTCTCCTGTTCTTTTTGCACTAAATTTTCTGTATAGGATATAATGTCTTTCAATATTGCTGATAGTCTAAAAGGATAATGCGAGTTGCGATAAAAGATACAGAAATAGCTAAAAACTTTTCAAACAAAAAAAGCACCCGCTGTTTCCAACAAGTGCTTTACTTTGTAAATAATTAGACTTTTACAACGTTCGCTTCACTTCTCTTTCTTCGAAGCCTTCTATGACATCCCCGATCTTAATATCGTTGAAGCCTTTAATGCTTATACCACACTCATAACCTTTTTTCACTTCGGCTACATCGTCTTTGTATCGCTTCAGCTGGTCAATTTCACCGGTGTAAGCTACAATGCCATCCCGTACAAGCCTTATTTGGTTGTTACGCTTCACAAAGCCATCAGTTACCATACAACCCGCTACAGTTCCTACTTTAGAAATTTTAAATACCTCACGCACTTCAATATTACCGGTAATTATTTCCTCGGTAGATGGTGCCAGCATGCCTTCCATGGCATCTTTAATTTCATCAATAGCATCGTAAATTATGGAGTAAAGTCTGATCTCGATCTCCTCAGTATCAGCAATTTTTCTGGCATTAGCCGATGGCCTTACCTGGAAACCTAAGATAATGGCATCAGAGGCTGAGGCTAACAATACATCAGATTCCGATATTTGACCAACCGCTTTATGGATAATATTCACCTGCACCTCATCGGTTGATAATTTGAGGAGTGAATCGGATAGCGCTTCAATAGAACCGTCCACATCACCTTTAATAATAACATTAAGCTCTTTAAATGAGCCTATGGCCAATCTTCGGCCAATTTCATCAAGCGTAATATGCTTTTTGGTACGCATTGATTGCTCGCGCTGAATTTGCTCACGTTTATTGGCAATTTCTCTTGCTTCACGGTCGCTATCCATAACGTTAAACTTGTCACCCGCTTGAGGCGCGCCATCTAAACCTAACATGAGCACCGGAGTGGAAGGACCCGCTTCTTTGAGCTTTTTTCCTCTATGGTCAAACATAGCTTTCACCTTACCATAGTGCGATCCTGCAAGCAACACATCGCCCACTCTTAAAGTACCGGTTTGTACCATAATAGTGGTAACATAACCTCTACCCTTATCTAATTCCGCCTCAACCACTGAGCCTGTGGCGTTTCGTTCAGGGTTGGCCTTAAGCTCAAGTACTTCAGCTTCTAGCAATACTTTCTCCAACAAATCGTCAATACCCTGACCTGTTTTAGCAGAAATTTCCTGACACTGGTATTTACCGCCCCAGTCTTCCACCAAAATGTTTATGCTAGCCAGTTCTTCCTTAATTTTCTCAGCGTTAGCATTTGGCTTATCAATTTTGTTAATGGCAATAATCATTGGCACACCTGCAACCTGCGCATGGTTAATGGCCTCTTTTGTCTGTGGCATAACGGCATCGTCCGCTGCTACCACAATTACCACTACATCTGTAATTTTTGCACCACGTGCTCTCATAGCCGTAAAGGCTTCGTGTCCCGGTGTATCCAGAAACGCTACACGCTTGCCGGAATCGGTCATTACATCATACGCACCAATGTGCTGGGTTATACCACCGGCCTCATCATCAGTAACCTTGGCTTCACGAATAAAATCGAGTAAAGAGGTTTTACCATGATCTACATGACCCATAATAGTAACTATCGGAGCCCTGTCTTGTAAATCTTCCGTCTTGTCTTCGGCTACAACTACCTCTGTTTCATCGTCCGATTCAGTAAACTTCACATCAAATCCGAATTCATCGGCAATAATAGTGATGGTTTCAGCATCGAGCCTTTGGTTGATGGATGCAAATATGCCTAGCGCCATACACTTCCCTATAACATCGTTTACGCTTACATCCATCATGGAAGCTAAATCGTTAGCAGAAACAAACTCCGTTGTTTTAAGGATTTTTGATTCTTCCTCTTGCGCCTGAAGATCGCCCTCCCTTTTATCTGCTTGTGTTTGTCTTTTCTCTCTTCTGTATTTAGATCTGTTTCCGCCACCGCCTGAGCCGCTTTTTCCGCTAAGCCTGGCCATGGTTTGTTTAATCTGCTCTTGAATTTCTTTCTCCGTAGGCTCAGCCTTCTGTACTCTTCCGGTATTAGGCGTTCCTCTACCGCCACCACCTCTTTGTGGTTTAGCACGAGGATCGTGCGGAGGCCGATTGCCTGCCGTTGTGCCGGGCTGTATTCTTCTTCTTGGCCTTTTACCTTTCCCTTCTTTTTTGTCTTCAGCGGAGGCAGCAGGTTTAACACCTTTCTTGCCTCTTCGCTCTTTCTCTTTGGGTAATTCTATTTTACCTAAAACGGTAAGACCTTTCAAAGAATCGGCCTTGGCCGCAATGGTTTTTTCGGGAGGTGCTTTTTCATCAACTGCTTTATCGGTAGTTTCTTCCTTTGCTTGTTCCTTCTTATTTTCCGCTTTTACTTCCTCGGTTTGAGGCGTCTCTTTTGGAGTTGCTGCCTCAGCCTTGTCTTCTCCCTTTGGCGTAGTTTTGGTTGAGTCTTCCGCTTTAGGCGTTTCAGCTTTATCTTCAGCGCCAGCCTGTTGCACCTTTTCAGTTGCTTTAGGGGCTTCAGGAGCCGGGGCAGGCTTCTTTTTATCGTCCAAATCTATTTTGCCAAGCACTTTAATGCCCTGCAGTTTTGGCGCTTCAGATTTATGCACTGATTCTTCAGCTTTTTCTTCGGCAGGCTTGGCTGCGGGTTCCGGTGTGCTTTTGACAGAATCGGACGCACCGGAGTTTTTAATTAATACACTCGCCTCTTCTTCATCTTTGCCTCCCTTTGAGTCGCCATCAGAATCTATTACTAGGTTGCCTCCATGTTTTTTGCCGATAGTTAGGCCTGATGCCTCCTCCTTTTCCATAGCAGAGCTGGCAAATTCTTTGGCAAGCATATCGAATTGCTCTTCCGAAATTTTAGAATTTGGTTTGCTATCGACCTCAAACCCTTTGTCGCTTAGAAAGTCCGTGATTGTAGATATTCCTACATTCAGCTTTCTGGCAGCCAGGTTGAGACGCATCATTTTTTCTTCTGACATAAATGCTTTCTATTCTTCTAAATATTGTTGTTTGAACGGATTAGTACTTTACATCATACTACTCCTGTTCAAATTCCTGACTAAATATCTTAAATATCTCGTCAATAGTTTCTTCTTCTAAATCCGTCCGTTTAATGAGCTCTACTCTGCCCAACTCCAACACACGCTTAGCGGTATCGAGCCCTACTTTTTTGAGCTCCTCTATCACCCAGTCCTCCAGCACATCGCTGAACTCATCAATAAGTACATCTTCCTCTTCGGTGCCGGATAGCTCTCTGAAAACGTCAATTTCAAGCCCTACAAGCCTGCTGGCTAGCTTAATGTTTTGCCCACCTTTACCAATGGCCAAAGAAACCTGATCGGGCTTTAAGTAAACAGAAACCCTTTTAGACTCTTCATCTATTTTAATTGAAGAAATTTTAGCAGGGCTCAAAGCTCTTTGAATATACAACTCCATATTATCAGTAAAATTAATTACATCAATATTTTCGTTTTGCAGCTCACGCACAATACTGTGAATTCTCGATCCCTTCATGCCAACACAGGCACCTACAGGGTCAATTCTATCATCGTAAGATTCTACAGCTACTTTGGCTCTCTCGCCAGGCTCGCGCACAATCTTTTTCATGGTAATGAGTTCGTCATACACTTCCGGTACTTCCTGCTCAAATAATCTTTCAAGAAATACAGGTGAAGTTCTCGATAAAATGATTTTTGGGTTGCCATTAATCATTTCAACTCTGTGTACAACAGCACGTATGTTGTCTCCTTTTCTGAAGCGATCTTTAGGAATCATTTCAGACTTTAAAAGCACTAATTCGTTCCCATCGGCATCTGTTAAAAGCGTTTCTCTGCTGAGAGTTTGATATACCTCTCCGGAGATTATTTCACCCGCTAATTCTTTGTACTTAGCAAAAAGGATATCCTTCTCAAGGTCTTTCACTTTTTGTATGAGCGTTTGCCTTGCAGTAGTTACCGCCCTTCTTCCGAAGTCCAATAGCTTTACTTCTTCGGCTACTTCTTCACCAATTTCAAAATCGGGCTCAATTTTCTTGGCTTCCGAGAGGCTTATTTTATCGTGCTCCCAAATGTCTTCGGAATTGTCATCAACAATTTCACGAAAACGCCAAATTTCCAAATCACCTTTATCGGCATTGATGATGATATCAAAATTATCATCCGTTTCGTATTTTTTGCGGATCATAGTTCTGAACACGTCTTCCAAGATGCGGATCATGGTTGGCCTGTCAATGTTTTTCTGCCGAGCGAAGTCAGCGAACGATTCTATTAAATTTAAAGTGTCCATGTTACTTAAATGAAACTAAGACCTTAGTCTTTATGATATCACCAAAGGGGATGTTAGTTTCCTCCTCCGTTATTTTATTTTTACCTTTTTCCTTTACCTGTTGATTAATAATAATGCAATCATTTTCAACTTTAAGAAGTTCGCCCTTCATTGTTTTTTCAGCTGTTTCCACTTTAACCTCTCTGCCAACATTTTTTATATACTGGCGGTTGTTCATTAAAGGATGATCCAGCCCGGGGGACGATACTTCCAACACGTAGGCATTGCTTAGCACTTCATTTTCTTCCAATCTGTGGCCAAGCTGCCTGCTTACACTGGCGCAATAGTCAATATTAACGCCCTCATCACCATCAATTAGCACTACAATTTTTACTCTGTCACTCCCTGAAATTACAATTTCTACCACAAAATACTGAGGATCTGTTATTATTTCCTCTAAATATTTTTTTATAACAGCATGCAATTCCATAAGGCTACGATAAAAAAGAGGGGACTTTAAAGCCCCCTCATATTTGTTACTAACTAACTTTGTGCAAATTTAGAAGAAATATCTGAGCAATACAAATAGGCCTGTTTTATTATAATCTGAATAGCTGAGAAGGAAGGAGCATAGGAAATATAGAACGCCTCAAAGATTTGTTTTTACATTACAAGCAAGTAAGATTAAAACTATAATTAGGGCTTGTTGAAAAAGTACCAGTGGGCTCATAATAACGCGATACAATCAATCCCAAAAATAAAATCATTTCAATATTGATTCATTTTATGGAGAAGCCCCTTTTTCACAGTAGGCCATTCACTTTCAATTATTGAAAAAACGACAGTATCACGCAAACAGCCGTCTTGGTCTATTCTATGATTTCTTAGAATACCATCTTGCTTGGCGCCCAATCGTAGAATGGCGTTTATGGAAGGGTGATTATGTGAGTTAGTTCTAAAGGCTACAGCAATGCACTTAAGCTGCTCAAAAGCGTGTTGAAGCATCAAATATTTGCAGGCTGTGTTAACACCTGTTTTTTGATGCGACTTTCCGTACCATGTATAGCCAATTTCAACTCTTCTGTTATGATCATCCACATTGCAAAAGCGGGTGCATCCTATAATTGTGCTCGTTTGGTTGTTACGCACAGCAAAAGCCAAACTTTTGCCTGCTTTTTGTTCAGCTAGAGCCGTATCTATATAATTTGAAGTATTTTCCGGTTTTGGTACTGATGTAAACCATAAGTTCCAAAGCGCACCATCTTTTGCTGCAGTAATAAGGCCGTCCTCATGAGTAGCCCTAAGTGGGAGCAAGCTAATTGCTTTGCTTTTGAGCTCAATAGGTTTTAAGAAATCCTCCATTATTTTTTTGATCTAATGTTAAGCGGTAAAAATACCTTTTGGGCTTTATGCCTTGCTTTATATTAAAGAGTGCTTAGATAGCAAGCCTATGTTTGAAAGTATTGATAAATTTTTAAAAATACAATTTGCTTACTTTGATATTGATAAGAGTGGTTGGATGGTACCAGCAAATCAACTTTAAAAGCTTGAAAACCGATAACACCCAAAAAGTATTTAAACCAAGAAATAACGGCACAATATCGGAAAACAAAGAAGGGGCAATGCCCCCTCTTCTGGTAATTTTACCAAAGCCGATTTACCTGATAAAGTTTTATGCTTTGGCTTGCTAATATTTATATCATAGCTTTAATTTATGACGGCTTTGCATAAAATACTTCATGCTTAATATGGTCGCCATCCCATTGTTGTACTGATACCTGTGCCATAGTGGTTCTATCGCCACCTTTGAAGGTTACGTCCATAGAGTTTTCGACAAATACCACTCCCTTATCTTCATCAGATGCAATATTTTGTACTTCCATACCATGAAATTCGGCTATGCTATCGAGAAATTTCTCCTCATACTGCCTGCATGTAGCTTTTCCTTCGCGCTTGCCTTGACCATCCACCATGGTTACATTTTCATGATAATATTTATCAAATGCATCCAACAATTTGCCTTGGCTCATCATGTTGTAGATATCCTGTGCTTTTTCCTTGTAAGTCATAATAATATATTTTAGTTTTTAAAATTGTATGTATATACATGTATTCGTTTTTAAGAAGAAAAAGTTTAGATAAATCTCCTATTTTCCGATAATGAATTGTGAAGTCTCTAGGAGCCGGTACAAGGTTGGTTTCTTTCGATATAAATGGCATTATTTTATCGGGATTTGCTTAACGCTTTCTCAGGGCCGAGCATTTCTGTCATTACTCAGGTAGTTTTTTTTAATTCCGTCATTAGTAGAAATCAAAGAATAAACGTTTAGCCATGTTTATCAAAAGCATTTTTATAATTTCGCCCTATGATTAAAGACCTCAAAATTCAGAACTCGCTTACGCGCAAGAAAGAATTATTTGTGCCGATCAATCCTCCTTTTGTGGGTATGTACGTTTGTGGGCCTACCGTATATAACGATGTGCACATGGGTAATGTGCGCACTTTCATGAGTTTTGATGTAATAAACCGCTATCTGCGCCATTTAGGCTACAAGCTGCGCTATGTACGGAATATCACCGATGTAGGCCATTTGGTGGATGATGCCGATGAGGGAGAAGATAAAATTGGCAAGAAAGCAAAGCTGGAAAATCTGGAGCCGATGCAGATTGTGCAGCGTTATGCAAATGGTTTCCATCAGGTAATGGCCTTATTTAACAGCCTGCCACCTGATATTGAACCTACTGCCACCGGTCATATAATAGAGCAGATTGAAATTGTTAAAGTACTATTGGAGAAAGAGTGGGCTTATGAAGTAAATGGCTCAGTCTATTTTGATGTAAGCAAATTTGATAAGGCGCATGAATATGGCATACTGAGCGGTCGTAAAATTGAAGATTTATTGAGCAACACGCGAACGCTAGATGGGCAAACAGACAAGAAAAATCCGCTTGATTTTGCTTTATGGAAGAAAGCATCCGAAGAACACCTCATGCGTTGGCCATCACCGTGGGGAGATGGTTTCCCCGGTTGGCACTTGGAGTGTACTGTAATGAGCACCAAGTATTTGGGTGAGCATTTTGACATTCATGGTGGAGGAATGGATTTAAAATTTCCGCACCACGAGTGTGAAATAGCACAGGCGGTGGGCGCTACGGGCAAACAGCCTGTAAATTATTGGATACACACGAATATGCTCACTGTTAATGGCCAAAAAATGAGTAAATCGTTAGGTAACTCGTTTTTACCAAATGAGCTGGTGAGCGGAGACCATGAAATGCTGGACCAAGGCTACTCACCCATGACGGTACGCTTTTTTATGCTGCAAACACATTACAGCAGCACCCTCGATTTTAGTAATGAAGCGCTTAAAGCTTCGCAAAAGGGTTATACCAAACTAGCTAACGGCATGAAAGTGCTTAAAAGCCTGAGTTTTACTGCGGATAACGGCAACAAAGATGAGCAGCAGATAGCGCAAATAAATAAAATTTGCGAGAACTGCTACCACGCCATGAACGATGATTTCAACACGGCTAAAACCATTGCTGAGTTATTTAATTTGGTAAAGAAGATTAACTCTTTGCAAACAGGCCAGCTCAAATTTGGTGCAATCGGTGAAGAGGCTTTCAACAAAATAAAGGAGACTTTTATAGCTTTTACAGAAGATGTGTTAGGCCTAAAGGAGGAAATGCCAACAGCAGCCGGCCCCTTAATTAACGGACTCTTGGATTTCTATAAAAAAGCCAAGGAAGACAAAAATTACGAGCAGGTAGATAAGATACGAGAGATATTAAAAGCGAATAAGATTATTATAAAAGACATGAAAAATGGTGTTGAGTGGGCGTATGAAGAGTAGTAGGCAGTAGATTCTGATGGTTGGGATTTGGCTACTAAAAGTTAAAAAGGATAACCAATAGCAAAATTCCATACAATGTTATCTTTACGCCACGCCTTATTGCCAAACTTGTATTCGCTTTGCCAATCGAAATTACCTGATTGGTCGGGTTTATGTAGTGGTGTTGCTACATCTAAGCGGACCACAACAAACTTAACATCCAGCCTTATCCCCACGCCAGCACCCAGCGCAAGTTGGTTGTACCAGTTGGGGCCAAACGTACCGTCATTATTCTCCTCGTTTCCATTCTGTAGCCAAACATTTCCTACATCAGTAAAAACAGCCCCTTTAAAAACAGAGTATATAGGAAAGCGGTACTCAATGTTACCCTCAATTTTAATATCTCCTGTTTGGTCAAAAAAGCTGCCGGTCGATGATCCATCTTCTCGAGCATAGTTGCCCGGCCCTACGGACCGTATGCGAAAAGCGCGCAAACTATTTGGGCCTCCGGAGAAATATTGCTTGGAATAAGGCAGGCTTTGTGAATTACCATAAGGGAAGCCCCAGCCTGTAAATAGGCGAGTAACTAACCTTGACTCTTGTGTTAAATCAAAATAATTTCTTACGTCTATATCAAACCTATTATATTGGGCATATTCTACACCAAAAATCATTTTATCCGTACCACTTTCGCCTCCTATACCTTGCACAAGTCCAAAAATATTACCTGCAAATTCAGTATTTAAAAGAAGATAGAACCTGCTTCTTTGATCGTTTGTAACCAATTTGTTGTATTGAAAGCTATAGCTTAAACTAGGTATAAATTGCTGCTCGAAACTCCTTCTTAAAAAGGAGTTATCCTCAAGTAATTGTTGAAATGCAGCAGTTTTTCTAGTGACGTTAATCAGATTCAATGAAATAGGGTTTATGGTATGCGTTACGTAAGCGTTAGCATTCCACTCATAACCAATAAGTGCCAGAAACGAGTTGAGTGAGAAGTATTGGGCTCGTCTAAGGAAATCGTAAGACACCCTGAACTTGGTTCTGGGGATGGCGTACCTAAAGTTATCTTGAATATTGAATGGAGAGACCAGTCTTGGTACACGATACTCGGCAGCAAGGCCTGTTTCAAGGCTGTTTAAGCCCGAAAGATCCTCCCCGGTAATCTGCGCCTCGTAACCGATTTTGCCTTTTATGCTGAAACTTTCGGCTCCTTTAAATATGTTGCGGTTCAGGTACTCCAAAGTAAGTGCCGAACCAACAAAATTATTTGATTTGGAAGTGCCTTGTACCTCAGCAACAAATGATCGTTTCTTTAAAGGTGATAGGTAAATAAAGGCATCTAAACTTCCATAATCGCCAGATGCAGCAGAATCTCGCTGAAAGCGGGTATTTACATAGCGGTATGTTTCTAAAGAGTTTAATCTCCGGTTGGTATATCTCTCATTTTCCTCGTTGTAAAGATCACCCTCATTTAATAATAAATATGGATGTAGCTTGGCAGGAAAAAAATATAGGAAATCCTGAATGTACTCAACCTCCTGATACACTGCGGTATCAGCAATGTCAGAGGCGCTATCTTCAACAATTTTATAATAAGGATAAACTTGTATGTCTCCTATTTTATATTGCTCCAGCGCATCCGCAGGGGTGCTACTTTTCACTACGAGTTTCAAGTTCACCCTATTTGGTTTTTCCAGATCTATAGAATCTGCTTCGAACAATAGATATTTATCATTAAAGTAATAGTAGCCTTTCTTTTTAAGATAAGAAGCTGCGTTAATGCGTTCTTCTTTAAGCGTGTACAGGCTGAAAGGTTCTTTGGGCTTAATAATTTTTTCACTTCTAGCATACTCCCCAAGTAAGCTATCGATTAATGTAATCCCTAATGAATCAACAGTAAACTCATTTATGAGCAACCTTTTTCCGGTGGTAATTACAAACTTGGTTAGCCCGGTGCGTTTACCTGGCGATTTTTTAGAATTTATGTTGCTGTAGAAATAGCCCATATTCTCCAATCTGTTTTTCATGAGCTTATCGATAGTGGTCAAATCTACCTCACTCAATAACACAGGCTCTTCTCCTAGTTTCTTATCTATAAATTTGGAATAGGGAGTTGATGCTCCTCTGTTAACCCGCTGGCGTGCCCAAAGACCTAGTCGGATTCCGAGAATTTTTTTGTTTGGTTTAGGCCTTGCCACCTCTTGAAGATCTTCTTCAAGGGCACCTTTATCGTATCGGCCAAGCTTTCCTTTTATATCAATTTGTGCTCCTGTGTAAAGCTTTTCACCTTCGGGGATGTATTTGAGTGTGTTACATCCACTAATGGTTAACATAAGCAAAGCAAATAAATAAGTAATATGACGGAAATTTTTACTCCTCATCGTTTTCATTGATTTTCCACAAATCCTTAAACTTATCAAACTCTTTATTAAATTGAATGGAAATGCCGGTTACCACTATTTGGCCTTCAATGAGCCCTTCAAACTGATTTTTTCGGTAACCTGTTAGTTTATATGTGCCGTCCTTAGTAAGTAAGTACTCTATTAAAACGTTTCCTAAAACATCTGCTGCGCCTTGTTCTGTTCTTTGTTGGCCTTCCAAATCAACCTGGCTACCAATTTGCACCTTAAAACGATCGTTGAAAAGGCTTTTGCTCAAATTAACACCTAGTTGCGTTCTGTCTTGTTCACCACCACTTTCATAGTCTTTATAGCTGTCTAAATCCACGCTCAAATCGAATCCTTTTACATACTGATCGCTTAATTTATTCAACTGGTTTGTTAATATTTGGCTTGCGGAATTTCTTGCTATAACTTCAGAATCGGGTCCGGTGCCTCCGGAGCCTCTAGGAAAGAACTGGCTTAGCACTAACAAAGAAAACACTTGTTTATTAAGTTCATTTTCATTGTTATTAATAGATTGTATTTGCTGATATACCTGCCCTCCCAGTGCACCTCGCTGCTCTTGAGGCATACTTAAGCCAAATGAAATTTCAGGAACGGTGAGGTCACCATTTACAAATAGTTTAACGATGAACGGAAGTTTTTGACGAAACTGATTCCGGTTTTGCGAGGTACTGGAGGGATCGAGCATAAGAGAGGCTGGTGATGTTTCTACCTCATAATTAGCTGTTATATCCAATCCTGCTTCCAGCGGACTGCCATACCATTTTATTTGTGAGCCCGATTGTATTTCAAATTTTCTCTTTACCAAATCGTAAAGGCTTAATTGGTAGTAACCTTCGTTTACTAAATAATTCCCGGTCAAGCTTAAAGTACCTGCTTCATTCAAGCCGAATATAAGATCGCTTTCACCAGATATAATCAGGTAATCTCCTCTGCGTTGATCTACTATCACCTTAAATTTGGCTTCTTTATCAGTTTTAATTCTGGCATCGAGCTTAAAGCCACTAATTTTCACGTTTTGTCCGCTGCTATCACTGAGGTTTTTTAAACTATCTAGCGCTTCATAGGGGCTTTTAAATCGCACAATTCCTTCTTGGTCAATAATATCAACACTGGAAGGCGGTACCACATAGGTTAAATTGGTATTTTCATTGATAGTAACCTCGGTGTTAATGGTTGGTGTCTGCAGTGGGCCAAGCCATTGGATATTTGCATCCACATTTATTTTGCCATAGTAGGTTTCATTGTGGCTGTCATCGGTATTCATTAGCTGAAAATCTTTGGCCTGCAGCTTGAGGTCAATCACCGGATTCAATAAGTTTTCAGTATTAATTTCTCCATTGAGTTGCATTTTATTATCCATCTCATCGAGTATGGTGAAATTATTGAAATTAATGGTCTGATTTTTTAAAAGCAGTTTTTCGTTAGGAAGTTTGAAACTTGTGTTCAGGGCTGTTAACAGTAGACTGGCCTCTTTAAAATTTAGGTCTCCGGAGTAGGTGAATTCATCTGCATTGCCGCTTATATTAAAGTGCCCTTGCAACATACCGGATGCTTCATTTATTGCACTATCAGAAAAAGCGGCAAGAAACGGTAACGATAGTTGCTGCATCTGCAAATCAATATTGAATTCGGGCGTAGGGGTGTTGTTATCTATCCAACCTTCGCCAGCCAATTCAAGCGGCCCTTTCGAGATTATGTTAAGTGCGTAGCGGCCTTCTTCGCTTTGCTTTGCTTCTAAGCGGATCTCGCCACCTTCTTTTTCAAATACTAATATATCGGTGAGCTTAATATCAGCCATAAAATCCAGCGGATTATTGTAATCCTGCACTTTAACACTGCCATTGAGCATGCCTTTTAATATAACTTCCTCAGGGTTTAATAATGAAATGAAATTTTCTACTCTAAATTGATTGAAGTCTATTGATAGACCATCTTTTTGTCCTGTTTCAACAGTAGCAATGCTTAGAGATTGCTCATTCTGAGAAAGTTTTAGACTTTTAATGCGCACTTTCTTTTTGTTAATGTAAAAGGCATTGTCTTCATTAACGCGCCATCTTTCTGCATAGAGTAAGAGCGTATCGGTATTGATAGTCCAAGTGAGTGAGTCTTGAACCTCCTTGCCTGTAGCATGGATGTAGAACAAACTGTCCGATACATCATCAAGCATTGATAATTTAAAATCTGCCCTTTCATTTGTTACATCAGCAAAAAGAGCAGTCTGAAAAATATTGATGTAGCCGGCTTCTATCTTTTTTATCGTGTTTTCAAGCACTAAGGATGTGGTGTCTGCCTTTACTTTTACAGAGAGGCTATCCACATAAACGGTGCCGTACGACAAACTTGGAAGATTGAGCTCAAAATCGAGCTTCTTTTTTTCCGATAGGTATGCTCCTTTTAAACTTAACGGTTCAAATTGGAGCGACTCATTTAGCAGCAAACTTAGTTGATTACTCAGCGCTGCGTTAACATCTACCTTAAGTGCTACAGGTTTGTAGGTAGAGTCTAAGTCGAATAGATTTAATGAAAGAATTTGCTCGGTACCATACTGCATCTTACCTAATACATCGAGGGTTTGGTTCATATATACATTTGCCTCTATTTGCTCCCAGTCGAAATTTACATAGCTGCTGTCAACATTATTTCCCACCTTCAGCTTTAGCGGGCCAAACAAAAGAGAGTTGTTTTCATCGGCATAAGAGAGCTCATTTATGGAAAGATCAATGTATTGCGAGCTGTCAACTAACAGCACATTAGCCTTTAGTTGTAATCGAGCATAGGCCAGCGAATCCAATAAATTAAAAGAGAGGAGGTTGATTTTATCAAGCGATAGATCGAGCACCACACGTTGCTCAAGTGAATCGAGTTTGCCTTTCGCCTCTAAGGTATAATCTAACTTGTCATCATTGTATTTACTGCTCAGCGTTAAGGAATCGTCCTTAATTTTTAGATCAGCATATAATGTGTCGAAGCGCATTTTTTTGTAGTTAAACTCAGGTAAAATAATATGCGCATCGGTAGTGAGGTTTGGCCACTCAAGTCCGGCACCTTCAGCTTTAATTATGAGATCGGTAGGCTCAAAACTGGCTGTATCTTGCAACCATTTGCTCAAGGCTAAGTCTTTGGCATTTAAGCGTATTTTGTACTGCTGCGCCTCATCCATATTGGCAAAGCCATCAAAATCTAATCGGGTAATAGAATCAACCACAGCCTTAAAGGTAGCCGCTATTTTTCTAGGGCTGTATTGGCCGCTGCCTTCCAGTTTTAATTGCTGCGGATAGTAAGCCGGATAGGTCTCCGGCAGTGCAAATGAAAAATCTTTAGTATAGGCATTTAATTCCAGCTCATTTAAGTTGATAGCAATGTTCTGCGCATCCATCCAATTTTTTACCACGCCTTTGGTTTTGATACTTGTTTGCTTGCCGTATAAAATAATTAGGTTATTAACCAGTGTTGACTTGGCAGTACCGTTTAGCTGCCCATAAATTTTAATAGGGTGTTGTGCCAATGAGTCGAAAATAGGCACTTGCTGTAGCTCAGGAGAAAAATAGTAAACATCGGTTAAATTAACAGACGTACCTGCCGCCAACTGAATGGAACTATTAATATTGTTGAAGTCAGCACCAACCAGCTCGTCAAAGGATTGATAATTGAGCACTACATTCCCTTCAATACTGGTGTTGGCTGTTCTTAACTTTAAACCTTCAACAGCTAGTCCATTTTTATTAAAATCAATACTGGTTTTTAGCTGTTTCAGGTTAAATGCATTGCTATCTTTTACTGTAAAATTAAATTCAGTTGCCTTAATGCCCGAGGAGCTAAAATTAAAGTCAGCTAGTACTAAGCTGAGGTCTTGAAAATGCAGGTGATTGGCATCGAAATAATTCAAGTGTTTTGGGCTGCCTACATTCATAGCTAGTTTTTGTAAGTTAAATTCAAATGTATTTATGCTTACTTGCCAGTTAGGTAAAGCAAATGGTTCCTGCTCCTCATTAACATTTGTGCTGTCTGTCGTAGTTGTATCCTTTGCTTGTGGCAGCTGCAATGAAAATGATTTTTGCTTATTTGTAAAATTGTCGAGCTGTATTTTTTGGTTAGCTAAATCCACTTGAGCATTTGATAAAGCAAGCGATTGCCATGCACCATTAAGAAACAGACTGTCGTAAACGGCTTCATAATTAATGCTTAAATTGTTTAGAGCCATTGAGCCTACCATAATCTTCGGCAGCGGACTTTCACTTTCCGGTTCTTCCGAAGGCGTGCTCTCTTGTTGTGTATAGCTAAAATCTAAACCATCCACAGTAAGTTGGTCAATATCAAAAGCAAAGCTGTCGAAATCCAGTTCATTTACCTCCAGCTGTAATTTCTTTAGTGATATAGAAGTATTTATGGTGGATATTACATCCCTGTAACCTCCTTTAATATCTGTTAAATTTACTTTGCCAACGCTAAAGGGCAATTGGCTTTTGGAATTAGCCGTATCAGGTTGCGCAATTTCTTCATTCTGTGCTGCGGTAGTATCAGAGGCAAAAGCATCAATAAGAAATTGGTAGTTAAATGTACTGTCATTATTGTTGTACACATTTGCCCTTATACCATCCAAATCGAGCCTTTTAACTTTGTAGAAACCATCGAGTATAGGTTTCCAGGCTATATCTACCAGTATGGAGCGCGCATATAATAAGGTATCCTGGCGCTCGTCCTCCAGGTAAATGCCTTCAATTTGGGCAGCACCCATAAAGGTCACAAAAAGCCGGTCAATACTTACTACTGTGTTCGTTTTATCGCTGACGAAGGCCGTGGCGTAATCGGTAATTTTTTGTTGAACGAAAGGTAACCTAAGCGAAAGGATGAGCCCGATAATCAATAAAAAAATTGCCCCTAAAGTGATTAAAGAATATTTTAAAAATTTGTTCAATTGTCGGCTGTATAAAGTAGCTGAATTTAATGCATTAATAAGGCTTCAACTGCTATTTTGTTTTAATAGTATTAAGAAGGATGGCTAATTTAGGTCTACGTAATGATCGCGCTCCCTGTAAGGATGTTCAATCTTAAATAGTTTTATAAGAACAGTTTCCATCAAAGGGCCTAACCAAATAAGGATAAGACCGATTACACCTAAAATGATAGATTCATATTTCAAAGCTTCCATATTATCAATCCAAAATAATGCGTGCAGTACGGAAGTAATTATCCTTAACCCTACAGTCCACTTCTTTCTCCACGTTATAATAATTAAAGTGTTCTGTAAAATAATGAGCATGGCAAATACCAGTACATAATCGTTAATAAACCAATCCAAAAAAATGGACTCGAAAACGGTTTGTGATAAATCAATTCCCAGCAGGCCTTCAAAAATCCAGATGAAATGATAGGCAGCATAAAAAGCAGCTATTTGAATAAGGCTGATGATGCCTCCCATGAAAATCCTCTTTTTTAACATATAAAAATTTTGAGCTGAAAATATACGAAATAGGCTCAAAATAACATAAGTATTTATGCGCTTGTTTGTTAAAAGGGTTAAAATTAGTTTAGTAAGCCCACGCTAACAAACCTAAATGAACACGAATACTGCTATTTTTAAGAACAATACAATTAACCTTATGATTAATAAGGTCAAACCATTAAATTGATCACCTAATTTAAGCTACGCTATGTCTAAAACTATTATTGTTTCTAACCGATTACCTATAAGAATTGAAAAAGAAAATGGTGAAAATCTCTATAAAACCAGTGAAGGCGGACTAGCCACAGGCTTAGGCTCTATATACAAAGAGGGTGAAAATATTTGGGTAGGCTGGCCGGGCGTTACTTTGGAGTCCAGCGAGGAAGCAGCCGTTGAAAAAGAGTTAATTCAGAGAAACATGCGCCCGGTATTCCTGAGCGAAGAGGAGGTACAAGAGTTTTATCTAGGTTTTAGTAACCAAACCTTGTGGCCGGCATTCCATTACTTTATTCATCACATGCGCTTTAAAGATGAGGAATGGCAGGCTTATAAAAGTGCCAATGAGAAGTTTGCGGATGCCGTAAGCAAATGGCTAGAGCCGGATGATGTGGTATGGATTCATGATTATCAGCTGATGTTAGTGCCCGACCTACTTCGGAAGAAATTTCCTAACATTACCATAGGCTTTTTTCAACATATCCCCTTTCCATCGTACGAAGTTTTTCGAATGATACCGTGGAGGAGGAAATTGCTAAATGGTGTACTCGGTGCCGATTATATTGGTTTCCATACCTATGATGACATGCGCCACTTTCTAAGTAGTGTCCATCGTTTAGCAGGATACAGTTATAACAGAAATCAAATATTGGTAAAAAACCGACTGGTTGAAGTGGACTCCTTACCCATGGGTATTGACTACGACAAGTATGCGGAATCGGCTAAAAGTGAGCAAGCCAAGGAGAAGGAAGTGGCCTTTCGTAATTCTTTGGGTCCGCAGGAACTCATTCTATCTATGGATAGGCTGGATTATTCCAAAGGAATACCCGGAAGACTGAAAGCATTCGATCGTTTTTTGCATGAAAACCCTGAATATATAGACAAGGTATCTCTATTTCTTATTGTAGTACCCTCGCGCGATAGAGTGCCCAGTTATAAAGCGCTAAAAGAAAAAGTAGAATTTTTGGTAGGTCATATAAACGGTAAATACGGAACCATAAATTACGTTCCTATACATTTTTATTATCGAAGTTATCCGCTAGATGAATTATCAGCATTTTACAGGATGTGTAAAATTGCCATGATAACACCTAAGCGCGATGGCATGAACTTAGTTTGCAAGGAATATATTGCCTCCCGTGAAAACCAGGATGGCGTGCTCATTTTAAGTGAAATGGCAGGCGCGGCTAAAGAGTTGTCCGATGCCATTTTGGTTAATCCTAATGATGAGGCAGAAATGGTTGCATCGATCAAACAAGCATTGGAAATGCCGCTGAAGGAACAGAAAAGGCGTATGCAAATTATGCAGCGCACCGTGAGCAAATATACCATTTTCCAATGGGTAGATTTGTTTATTGGTAACCTGCGGGGTTTAAAGGCAAGGCAGCAGTCTATGGCTACCAAAAAGCTCTCAGAACCTTTGAAAAAGGAACTAACGCAAAAATTTAAAGATTCGAAAAACCCTGTAATCTTTCTTGACTATGATGGTACTTTGGTGCCATTTTTTGAGGATCCGGAAGATAGTGCTCCGGACGATGAGTTACAACGATTGTTAACCGCGCTGGCAAAAAAGGCAAAAATTGTAGTTATAAGCGGGAGAAAAGCTGATACACTCGATAAATGGCTTTCAGAATTCGATATCGATTTAATTGCCGAGCATGGCATAAAAACAAATATTGGCGGTAAAGGCTGGGTAAAAAATACGGAAATAATTAGCAACGATTGGAAAGATGAAGCCCGAAATATTATGGAGTTTTACATACAGAGAACTCCGGGAGCCTTTTTGGAAGAAAAAGAACATACACTGGTTTGGCATTACAGAAAAGTAGAGAAAGGTTTGGGTGGTTTGAGGTCGCGTGAGCTTTCTTCGCACCTCAAGCATTTTTTATCTAACAAGGGGCTGGACATTATTGATGGCGACCACGTGGTAGAGGTAAAACCATCGGCCATAAATAAGGGCAAAGCAGCCACAGAAAGATTGAAAGATGTGGGAGCAGATTTTGTGATGGCTTTTGGAGATGACCGTACAGATGAAGATACTTTCGAGGCATTGTCCGACCAAGCGGAAACCATAAAAGTGGGTAATGGTTTTTCTTATGCAAAGTTTGCAGTAGAAAACCATGAGGAGGTGCGCAATTTGCTATGGAAAATGATTGAAGAACGGTAGAGAAGGAGAGAAACTTTATATTGTAAGCAATAATAATCGCTTTTGTTCTTCCATAGGCTTGTTAGTGGTTGCCTTTCGGTAATTTTGCTTTATGCTATAAAAGGCACGATTCTTCAACGTAAATGAAAAACTTAAAACTACTACGTACAATTTATTGGGTGCTTTTTGTGGGTACACTGCTACTATTTTGGTACAGCATAAGGTACAGTCCTGAATACAGGTGGTATACAACCATAGGCGCTTTAATAATGTGGGGCTTGGCTTTTTTACTCAACAGGTATATCAAGAAACAAGGCGAAAATGAAGAGGTCTAGTGTTGTACCATAATTAATATGCTCTCCGAAGCAAACTATAACGAGCTGACTTTTAAAGTGGTTGATGTACAAGGCAAATTATTGGAAGCGCATGTGCTAAAAAGTATGGAAAACAGTTTATCCATTAACACAGCAGCTTATGCCAACGGCTTATACTCCATTTTAATTTACGATGCTAATGGCAACAGAAGCCAATTTAAGTTTGCGGTGAAGCACTAGGTTTGTTAAAGGAAATGTTTGCAGTAGGTTTTTTTATGCCTCACAGCACAATCAATTAAAATGCAACAATCATCTAATTTGCAATTGGTAATGAGTATCTGCTTGAATGTTATATCTTTATACTTTTAAAGTCGAGTAAATTCACATTTGAGTATGACAAAGGCCTTTACCATAAAAACACTATTCTCTTCCGGGTTTCTTTTTTTTAGCATTATTACCTTCGGTTGGTCTCAAAGCAGCCCTCCAAGAATTGAAATTGATTCCGAAGGACACTCAGGTAAAATATATAATCTTTCTTATACACCTGATGGTTCAAAAGTTATCTCCATTTCAGAGGATAAGAGCATCAGAGTTTGGAATACTGAAAATGGTGAACTTATTACCAAATTTCAGTCAGAAATTAGCGATGGCTATGGTGGTATGTTTTATTCTAGCAGCATTTCGCCCGATGGAAAGCTGTTGGCGGTTGCCGGCTACCCTACCGCCAATCAGGAAAAAAACTATATATTACTCATAGATATAGCCTCCAACAAACAAGTTGCCACTGCAGTTGGACATACAAACGTGATCAATTCGCTCGATTTTAGCAGCAACGGTCAATACTTGGCCAGCGGAGGTGATGATGGTACTGTTCTTATTTGGGATTTACAAAATATTGCGGTACGTCCCAAATTACTAACGGTAGCAATGATAACAGTTGGGGCACCTATCACTTCTCTGTTTTTTAACCAAGAAAGCCGGCAGCTAATTGCCGGTGCGGACAACGGGATTTTCCTCTACGATATTTCTTCATTAAACAATGGTGGCTTAAATTTTCCTGAAAAGAAATTATCTAAGTATAAGGGTGAGGTTAACAAAGTTATTTGTTCCCCAAATGGAAAATATATTGCCGCCAGCACCTTTAGTGGCGAACTCATCGTTTGGCAAAGCAACGGTTCGTTTATTAAGGCCATTGAGGAGCAGGAAACTGTTGTGAACGCTATGGCTTTTTCCTACGATTCACATATTTTAGTGGCAATGGATATTGCAGGCAAAGGCACCAGCTACTCCCTGCCAAACTTTACTAAATTAGCCGGTTTTAGTGAGCACGATAATACCGTTTTTGCTGCGGCCTTCTCCCCAAAATCTCTTGAAGGTGATTATACTGTGGCTACTGCCGGTGGCAACAACCATGAGATTTATTTTTGGAATGCCATAAGCGGCAAATCTAAACTAAAAATAAAAAGTAAAGGCAATACGGTTTGGGGTTTGGCTTTTAATGAAGGGCTTAACCTTAAAATTTCTAATAAACAGGCCGATGGAAATAGTCTAACCCATAATTTTGACCTGAGTACCTTTCAATTAAGAACTAATTCGGAAAGCGATGGCCAAGCAAACCCTCAACCCACTAAGCTTTCTCAAACTGACCTCTACTCTTTAGCGGTAAGTCGTGGAGGCACTATTAGTAATGATCCCGTAATAGATGGCCGGATTTTAACTTTCACCAGCACTAATACTGGCGAGGTGGTGGTAGGTAGCGATTTATCCTTAAAGCTGTATGACCGTGAAGGCACGTTAAAAAAAGTCTTTAATGGGCACACAGGAAGTGTCAGGTCTGTCTCTGTAAGCGCGGACGGCCGCTACCTAGCTTCAGGCAGCGAAGACCAGTCAGTTATTATTTGGAAGTTGGATGAAGCAGGTAAGGTGCCAAGTATGCGGGCAACATTTATGGATCCTCTATGGCAGGAGTATTTTGAAAGCTTGCCACTTGATTCGCTCACTAATATGGAAGAACGCAGCGCTTGGCTACAGGTTATTGAGTACCTGAAGAAAGACAATGACAAAACCTGGAAAGATATCAGCGCAGTTTATCAGGAGTTGGGTGCTACAGCTAAGCCATTTCTGCATTTGTTTATTTCAGAAGATAACGAATGGGTTTGCTGGACACCTAAAGGGTACTTTACCTGTAGTAGTGATGGGCCGCAATATTTCGGCTGGCACGTAGGTAGAGGCATCAATGAATTGGCAGATTTTTATACTGCTGAACAGTATTTTGATATTTTATACCGCCCGGAATCGTTGGGCAAGAGTGTGGCACAAGGTAAGCGCGTAGAGGAAATCCTTCAGGCTGATGGCGATGAGATTTTCGATCTCCAAAAGTTAAATAGGCCCTCGGCCATATTTTTTAAAATGGATAAAGAATTACAAGAAAACAAAACCCTCACATTTCGTGGCGCAGGAGGTGGTTACACCTCAGAAAATCAAACAGTTCCATTGGGTGTAACCTATTTTGACGGAGGAGGGGGCATTAAAGAAATACTAGTTTATCAGAATGAAAAACTTATTATTTTGGATGATGATGTAGAAAGCATCAGCATAAAAAGCAAAGAAACCAAAACCTATACCGTCAATCTATCACCCGGATTGAACAATTTTACTGTTGTAGTTAAAAACTTCCAAAATATTGAATCTCGGGAGGAAAATATAAAGCTCTACTACAAAGGCGAAGTCACGGCCTCATCGAACCTGTACATGATTTCTGTTGGCATCAACAAATATAAAAACACTCAGTACAACTTAAATTATGCACAAGCGGATGCCGAATCTTTTTCGACCACTGTTGAAAACAATGCGGGATCGTTATTCAAATCTATTAAGCATGTAGCGTTATATGACTATGAGGCTACGCGCGAAAATCTTGTGAAAGCATTTAAATTGTACAGCGAGCAGGCCGGCCCGGAAGATGTATTCATTTTTTACTACGCTGGTCATGGTACCATTGATGAAGACTCGGACAATGAATATTACTTGGTTCCCACAGATGTGACAAAACTATACGGTGATTCCCGACAGCTGATAGAAAAAGGTGTTTCAGCTACTGATTTAAAGCACTTATTATCTGATGTTAAAGCCCAAAAGCAATTGATACTGATGGATGCCTGCCACTCTGGTGGTGCGGTGAGTAAAATTAAGGTGCGTGCGGCAGCATCAGAAGAGAAAGCCCTTGTGCAGCTGGCGCGGGCATCAGGTGTGGTAATGATTGCTTCTAGTGGCACAAAGCAATTTTCCGCAGAGTTTGAGGAATTGGGCCATGGTGTATTTACTTACGCTTTGCTGGAAGCGCTAGGTGGCAAGGGAGATGGTGGCGATAACAAAGTGACGGTTAATGAACTGAAAATATATATGGAAGAGCGTGTTCCTTTCCTGAGCGATAAATATGGCGGTGCTGCTCAATATCCCACAGGCTTTGTACATGGCAATGATTTCCCTATAGGGTTAGTAAAATAGTAGGTTGGCGGGTTGGCAGGTTGGCTATTTGGCTATTTGGCTATTTGGCTATTTAGTAGACTGACTCGTCCTAAAAAAAGTTTACAGGTTTAACTTTTATTTGTTGGTAATCCTAAGACGAATTTACAATCCCTTTAAGAGCGAAATAATCTCTTCATAAACGAAGGATGTCTGGATTAGGATTTTTATTGATTCGTTATTACAAGACACGTTCAATTGTCTCGTCCTGAAAATAGTTTACACTTTTTGATTAAAAATCCTGTTTCAAATTTACACTTTTTAATTAGTCCTGAAATGGCTTTACATTTGTTTACCGGGTTAAAGCGGAAGCGAGCAATGCTGGGGAGCAACTCGCCAGGAATAGTCCCGGTCAGATAGCGTAAAGATCCGCCTATGGCATTACCGTCATATCGCGGATTTTTTTAAATCTATACGCATTCTGAATTTATGCCTAAAGAAAACCTAAATCATCAACACCTCCTTTTTTTTGCTTTTCTGATAATAATTGACCCATCTCTTTTTTAGCTGCCCACTCATTTGATGTGCCTGAGCAGGCTTGAGGTTATCAATACTTCCGTGCGGGCGCAAGTGGTTGTAGGTGCTACAGGCAATTGAAACCTGCACTCTGGCAGTTTCAAAACCAGGGTACAACACGTCAAGCAACTCCTGCTTTAGTATCCCGTTGACCCTTTCGGCTAACGCATTTTCTAAGGGGTCCCCGTTTTCTGTCATGCTTATTTTGATATTATTTCTTTCCAGTAATTTTACGTATGCATCACAGCAATATTGGACCCCTCTATCGCTATGGTGGATAAGTCCTTCACGTACAGAGTTTTGACTGAGTGCCATTTTCAAAGCTTTCAAAGGCCCTGTGGCCGTCAAGTCCCTGCTGAGGTAAAAGCCTACAATTTTTCTGCTGTAGGCATCCGTTACCAATGCCAGGTAGGCAAAGCCATTGGGCAGGCATATGTAGGTGATATCGCATACCCAGAGCTGATTGGGGGCTATAGGTATAAAATCCCTAACAAGATGGGGGTATTTTTTGAACCGGTGCCTGGATAAAGTGGTTACGCAGCCACTACGCTTGCGCTTGTTGATCAATAGCCCATGTTCGGCCAATAGGTCAAATAGCCCGTCCCGACCTATTTTGAACTGGTGTACCCCTAAAAAGACCTGCAGTTCACCCAATAATTTGCGCGTACCTATCCGCTTCTGGTGTTTACGGTACCGCAGTACTTCTTCAATAATTAAGTCCGATTGATAGGCTTTTCGATGAAGATATTTTAGGCCTTGATAGTAGGATTGCCTACTGTAACCAAGCAGTCCGCAAAGCTCCCCGATACATCGGGATGGCGTGCCTTGCGCAACCTTTTCTACTGCTTGGTGCCATGCTTTTTTCTGATATCGGTTTTAAGCTGCTCACCGGCTATGTCAATAATACTATTGAGCAACTTATTCTCTAACCTGGCTTTTCGAAGCTCCTTTTGCAACATTACTACATCAGTAGGCAATTCTTCCAAACTCGATTCATCCCTTGCCTCAACTTTCTTTGCTTTTATCTTTTTCATTGACCTTCCCTGGTAGCGCATTACCCAGCCGTGAAGGGTCCTAAAATCTACCTGATATTTGGCTCCTAAAGTACGATAACTGATGCCACCCATCAAATATTCAGCGATTATTGCCTCTTTATTTTTATTAATTTCTACTACTTTTTTCATCCGTTTTACACTTAAATTAGTGTAAACCTATTTCAGGACGAGACAAATCTAATGAGACGAATTGGATTTACCTTGTTAAAGACTTGTTAGAAGCCGAGCGGTAGTGATTGAGTTGACAAGATTGCCGCGTCTGAAAAGGGCTCGCAATAACATACTAAGACGACTTTTTTAGGATTGGTCATTGCGAGCGAGGTACGAACGCGGCAATCTGTTTGCAAATTCTGTCTGGATTAGGATTATAGGATTGCCATACGTATTCACCCACAAATATCGTCATCCCAGAATTTCGCCCATGCGAAATATCAGGGGTCTACAAATTATTAACAACTCTGGAGCCACATAAATGAAACGAAGTTTCATACAATAGATTCCTGATAACCCTCTCCGCTGTGCTTCGATGGTTTCTGGAATGACGATACTAGAGGCAGTGGAGCTACTCAATACTACAACAGCTTCCCCAATGCGTTATTATGAGGCACATGCAATTTATGAGACGAACTTAAATTACCTAGTTTAAGACCTAGCGGTGACCGTACGGTGGTGATTGAATCGACAAGATTGCCGCGCCTGAAAAAGGCTCGCAATGACCATACTAAGACAACTTTTTTAGGATTGGTCATTGCGAGTGAGGTACGAAAGCGGCAATCTGTTTGCAAATTCTGTCTGTATTAGGGTTTTTATTGACTCTTTATTATAAACACGTTCAATCTTAGAAATGAATTGGCTTTACCTTTTTAAACACTTGTTGGATGCCGAGCAGTATTGGTTGAATTGACAATGCTTATACTTCAGTGTGTTGTTTTGTGTGCCACAAACCAAGGAAAAAAAGTTGCGGTAGGAAGGTTTTGAGGATGATTATGTTAGGTGCGCGCTAGCTGACAAATCTCTTGCTCGACATTTATCCACATAAAACACAATAAGGTCACT
This sequence comes from uncultured Cytophagales bacterium, assembly GCA_963832285.1. GTDB lineage: Bacteria > Bacteroidota > Bacteroidia > Cytophagales > Cyclobacteriaceae > Marivirga. The sequence goes on along the minus strand of CAWHTP010000006.1, from coordinate 220,696 downwards.
TCACCACCAATCCAAATTAAAAAGCTGCATTTGCATGGCATAGCTAACAAGCCAAATAGCTAAGCAGCCAACGCCAACCACGTGATTTGTTAGAAGCCGAGCGGTGGTGATTGAATCAACAAGATTGCCGCGCCCGAAAAGGGCTCGCAATGACCATACTAAGACAACTTTTTTAGGATTGGTCATTGCGAGTGAGGTATGAAAGCGGCAATCTGTTTGCAAATTCTGTCTGTATTAGGGTTTTTATTGACTCGTTATTATAAACACGTTCAATCTTCGAAATGAATTGGCTTTACCTTTTTAAACACTTGTTGGATGCCGAGCAGTATTGGTTGAATTGACAATGCTTATGCTTCAGTATGTTGTTTTGTGTGCCACAAACCAAGGCAAAAATAAAGTTGTCCTAGGAAGGTTATTGGGATGACAGTGCGAAATGCGAGCTTGCTGACAAGTCTCTAGCTTAACATTTATCAACTTAAAACGCAATAACACCACTTCACCGCCACTCCAAATTAAAAAAGCTGCACTTGCATGGCATAGCTAACAAACCAAATGGCTAAACAGCCAACCCACTGATTTGTTAGAAGCCGAGCGGTGGTGATTGAATCAACAAGATTGCCGCGCCTGAAAAGGGCTCGCAATAACCATACTAAAACGAGTCACACAAATTTGCCAAAAGCCAAATAGCTAAGCAGCCAACCGGCTAAAAAGCCAACAAGCCAAACCACGCCAATCAAATACCTTCCTTCTCCTTTTTCTCATGCGCTTTTTTTGTTTCCTCTTCATTTTTTTAATACCGCTATTCGTACCGTTGTAACGCTTGCTTGGGTTTGCCTTTTAAGTTTAGCGCGCTTAAAGCTCCGTGGTTTACCCATGCCTGCGTTTCCTCTATTATTGGCGAGTGTCTTTCGCCTAAGCGCCATTGCCATTTTAGTTTGCTCCACATAACTTGCATTTTCATATTTATAGCCAGTCTTCAGTAGGTCAAAACGCAACACAATTTCATGGGTTGGGTTAGCAGAGGAAAACAGTCCATTGCCAACTGTTTCGTAAGTATAGCCTAATGCTAACTTATTGTTAATGGAAACACCGGCTGAATAGCTCCATACTTCTGAGCTTCTGAATGCCGCACCAAAAGTAAACACCTCTTCAATAGTATAAAAAAGACCAGCCGACCATTGGGTACCGGAAGAGGCAAGATTTTGGTAGTTAAAAACGGGTTCTAGCAAATCTCTATTTCCCCGGCTGGGCACCATTAAACGGAGGTAGCCATTATAAAACTGAGAGAAGTCTATGCCTGTTTGTTCTGTCGCCAAATTGCTAATCAGTCGATTGGCAGAAAAGCCCACTAGATAATATCGGCTTCTAAAACTTGAGCCAACGGAAAAATCATAGTTACTGGTTTTACTGCCTAAATTGGTCAATGTTATTTCTGACGGATCCTCAGCAAAAACTTTATTGAGATCAACGTTTATGGAAGAATATTCGCCTGATATGCCGAAGGACCATGCATTTTCCGCATTAAAGGGAATGTGGTATGCTAAGGCTCCTGACATGTGGAGGTTCTCGTAGAAATTAACGCGCTCGGAAAGAACGCTAAATCCCACACCTAACTGCGTAGTAGGGATAGGTGTGTTTATGCTCAAAAAATTACTATTTGGGGCACCCGGTGTGTTCTGCCAACTCCGGTTGTGCGCCAGCGTTACCGATCCATGATCGATACCTGCAAAAGAAGGATTATATATAAAAGTATTGGTGAAGTTTTGAGTAAAGAGTGGTAGATCTTGCGCTTGCGCCCGGCTTAAAACCATATTCAAAAATACAATGATGAGTATTCGTTTTATCATAGTCAGGCTATTTTATTACTGTTATCATTTGCTGTCTTTTCACTTCTAACCCACCAAACCGGATAGTCACCACGCAAACGTAATTACCGGGTTCCAAATCAGGCTTGCCGGCAACCGCGGAAGGGTCGTTGCTAAAGGACGTAGAAGAAAACACGCTCTTGCCCCATCTATTGAGCAGTTGCACCTCATGATCAGGATATTTCTCTATGTCTTCAATGTAAATAAAATCATTCTGTCCGTTATTATTAGGCGTAATTACATTGGCTATTCTGATAATAATTTCTGTATCTACATTTACAGTTTGGCTTACAGTACCCTCACACAAACCATTAGAGCTTGTTAGAGTCACTGTATAATTACCTTGGGTATCGTAAGTATGAGTAGGATTTTGCTGATTAGAGGTAGCTCCATCTCCAAAATCCCATGCCCAACTATTTGCTCCCCCTCCTGAAGTATCTGTAAATAAATATTCTGTATCGTTTGTAGGTGATACGGAGAAATCAAAACCGGCCGTTACAGCCTCCTGCAAATTAAAGGAAAAACTGGCTGATTCTCCGGCACCACAATTATTTATGCCCGATACTGAAATTTGACCTGCAGCAGTAGCTGTTAAATTAAGTGTTGGTGCATCTGTGGTAACTGTACCGGTGGGCGTTGTCCACTCATATTGAGTGGCGCCATTAATAGCTGTGGTAGTAAATACGGCATCATCTCCTGAGCATAAAAGATTAGGGCCATTAATAGCTGCAGCATTGCCGGGTAAGTCTAGTACTTCAATGCTTACTTGATTTGTGCCATCGCAACCATTAACAGTAACAGTGTAGGTGATTACGAAAGTGCCAACCCCGGAAGCTGCCGGATCAAATTCCCCAGTTGTTGAATTTGTAAAATCCCCAGCCCATGTACCACCAGAAGGTGTAGCAGAGAGGGTAACGGGCGAATCTCCTACGCAAACAGGAGATACTGGTGTTATCACCACATTCGGGTTTGGATTCACTACAATATTGATAGATTTTGTATCGGAACAATTGCCGATTTGTAACGTGTAGGTAATTGTGTTGGAACCGATGGCGGCCTGCGAAGGATCGAAGAAGCCTGTTGTTTCGTTTACTGCTGCACTTCCACCCCACATGCCCCCAGCCGTAGCAGGCGAAAGTTCTATAGGTGAATCAGCTGAGCAAAAAGGCCCAGCAGGATTAATGGTGGCATCAGGAGCGGGGTTTACAATTACGGTAACCTCCGTAAACTCATCAGCACAAGGAGCAGTGCCTACAACCGTGTACCTGAAAGTATAACTTCCGGTAGCCACTCCCGTAAAATTAGCATTATCGTCCGTAATTATGGTAGCACTGGTACCGGTCTCAGTCCAGTTACCACCTACATCTTGGGTGCCATCCAATAATGTAGTTAGGTCAAATACAGCATCAATATTGCAGACTTCCCCAGCTGTGCCGATATATAATCCTGCATTGGGAGGTGCGGTGATAATAACTTCTACCACTTCGCTGTCTTCCGGGCAAGTACCAGTACCAGCAATAGTATAAATAAATTGGTAGGTTCCGGCTGCTACGCCAGTAAAATCTGTATTGTTGCCAGTAATCAGTGCTCCACTATTATCAGTATCTGCCCAGCTGCCGCCTACATCCTGACTACCGTCTAGTAAGCTAGTCAGATCAAATGCGCTATTTGAAGAGCAAACGTCCTCTGCCGTGCCAGTATATGTGCCAGCATTCGGTGCTGCTATTACTTCAATGGTAATTGTATCACTCCCTGTACATCCTATTTGGGTTAATGAATAGATTACTTCGAAGGTACCTGTACCAAGAGCCGATGGACTAAATAAATCAGTTGAAGCACTTCCCGCAATAGTCCAAGTGCCACTTGGAAGGTTAGCAGCCAATGTAATGTCACCATCTGATTCACAAAGTGCTGTAATGGTAGTCGTAATTTCTACAGCAGGGATTGGGTTGACAATGACTTCAACTTCACTCGTAAGATCTGTCGCATCGCAGCCGTTGGCATCAAAAGCACTGACTATAGTATAGGTAGTGGTTGTAGTAGGGCTTACAGTTTCAGTGCTGCCATTCGCTAACCCAGTAAGTAATACATTTGTACCATTATCATACGTCACACTAAAAGGTGGGCTACCTGTTAGTGCGAAATTGAGATTGGTAGCATCGCCCTCGCAAATGCTTGCATCATCGGCAGTGATAGATACAGTAGGGTCGGGGTTAATTGTTATGCTTATGGTAGCATCCAGCACTGCCAGACAGTTTGGAGTTCCATCGGAACCTACTACGGTTAGTAAATTCAGTCCGCCTACAATGCCATTGCTACCATCAGTTAAAGTCACATTAACGAGTGGCGTTCCTTCAGTCCAGCTAGTTATTTCGTTACCTTTATCTATCAAACTCACAAAGTTGCTGAATAAAGTATAAGTATAGCCTGTTTGCACGCCAGTGCCTATTGAAAATTCGAAAGAACCACCATTGCAGATAGTAGCAGCAGTGGGTATTGGAATCGCAGTAATATCAACGGGCGAGGCATCACCGTTTATTGTCCAATTGTTGGGAGAATTAGTCAGTATATCCCTTCCTGTGGCATCGCAATAGGTTAAGCCAGCTGCACCTAAAACCACATTTGACTGTACTGTTTGTGGTGCCCAGCCGTTTAGAGTAGCTTCGTAGTTGGCGGTGGAGAGGCCGGAATTGTCCAGCATACTAGCCATTGTAGTTGTACTACTAATATTCCAGCCTCCCAGGTCTTGATCGAATGCAGTAGCTAATCTAAATATACCAGCCATATCCTCTACTTGGCTAGTTCCAGTACCCCAGTCAAGCGCTTGTCCACCATTGTTAAAAACGGAAGCTCCAAAAAACATAGTTCCCATATTTCTTACGCTCCCAACATCCCAACTGCTAATGTCTTGGTTGAAGGCAGTAGCTCCTCTAAACATATTAGCCATATCCTCTACTAGGTCAGTTCCGGCATTCCAAGTAAGAGGTTGTCCACCATTGTTAAAATCAGAAGCTTGAAAAAACATAGACCTCATATCTTGCACGCTACCTACATCCCAGCTGCTGAGGTCGGCATTAAAAATTGTGGCATTAAAAAACATGGAAGACATATCGGTCACGCTGCTGGTATTTGAACCCCACGAGAGAGCTTCACCTGCGTTATTAAAACCAGTGGCATCTTGAAACATACTCGACATGATCGTCACGCTACCTACATTCCAGCTACTTATATTTTGGTTGAAGGCAGCTGCCCCAAAAAACATGGCACCCATATCCAGGACCAGCCCAGTAGCCCATACCATTGGATTTCCCCCATTATTAAAGGCAGTTGCACCACTAAACATCCTCTGCATATCGTCTACGCTACTAACATCCCAATCTCCTACATTTTGGTTAAAGAGTACCGCATCTTCAAACATTAAATTCATTTTCGCTACGTCACTAGTTGCGGTGCCCCAATCGAGCGATTCGCCCCCATTGGTAAATACCGATGCGCCTTTGAACATTTGAGCCATGTTATCAATGGTATTAACAACCCAAGTGCTCACATCACCATCAAAAAGGGCACAATCGCGAAACATTCTTTCCAAAGATGTTGCATTCGATAAATCAGGAATATCAGTAGCATTGTAAATGAGGTTGGAGCAACCCCAGAAAGCGTCTTGCATACTCGTCCACGCAATTTCACCCCATTGCTCAATGGAAATAATTTTTAATATGTCCTGACCTGCTAAACCCCCATCAAAGCGTATCCTTGGAAAATCGCCATTTATGGAAACGGTATAAGTGCCAGCAACAGCATAAGTGTGGGTAGCATCTCCAGTGTTTCCTGATGTAGTTGTGCCATCTCCCCACTCTACAAAGTAGTTATATCCTGTGCCAAAAGTAGGTATGGTGATGGACTCATTGACAGCAGTGGTTTGCCAAGTGGTAATGAATGGAAGGCCGGGGCAATTGAAATCACCGTTGATTGTCCAGTTGTTAGGAGTGTTGGTGAGTATATCCCTTCCTGTAGCATCACAATAGATGAGGCCTGCTGCGCCTAAAAGTACATTTGGCTGTACTGTTTGTGGTGCCCAGCCGTTTAGAGTAGCTTCGTAGTTGGCGGTGCTAACGGCAGTATTATCAAGCATCCCTTCCATATCTGTCACGCTGCCTATGTCCCAATTTGCCAAGTTTTGATCAAATAATATGGCATCTTCAAACATACCATTTTGAACTGGGTCTGCCGAAGTTCCACCCATATCTGTTACATTACTCACATCCCATCCGCTGATATCTTGATTGAAAACATCAGTAAACGCAAACATGCCGCTCATGTTAGTGACATTACTTACATCCCAAGTGGTTATATCGGAATCAAAGGCTTGTGCGCCTATGAACATTTGGCTCATGTCATCGGCTGCCGTTAATGTCCAGCTACTAATGTTGCCATTGAATAAAATGGCAGTCCTGAACATGCGGTCAAAATTCTGAACTGTGCTAACATCCCAGCTATTTAAATCTTGATTGAAAGCGGCTGCTGACTCAAACATGCCCTCCATGGTAGTCACGCCATTGAGCTTGGTGCCCCATCCATTGAGCGGCTGATTGAAACTGTTAATCTCTTCAGTAAAGGCAAACATGCGGCTCAGATTAATAGCACTACTAACATCCCATGAATTGAGCGGTTGATTAAAATCATCAGTTGCGGCAAACATCCTACTAAAATTCTCCACTGAACTAACATCCCACGCCTCTATGTCCTGATTGAATGCTAATGCGCCATCAAACATACTTTGCATAAATTGCAACATTACCCACATCCCACGCCTCTATGTCCTGATTGAAAACCGTAGCACCGTCAAACATGCTTTCCATATTTATCACAGCAGAAACATCCCAACTGTCAATATTCTGGTTAAATGCAATTGCATCACGAAACATGCTGCTTGTAAATTCTAAGCTAGTAGTGGTCCATGTAAGTGGCTGGCTCGAGGCGCCTGAAGGATCACCATTATTAAAGGAAGTAGCGCGAGTGAACATTTCTTGCATACTGGTTACATTACTCACGTCCCAACCACTAAGGTCTTGATTGAAAGAAGTAGCATCAGAGAATGCACGAAACATAAGTGTCACGTTTTCAGTATTCCATGAACCAATATCGCCATTGAATGAACTAGCACCAGCAAACATTTGAGTCATACCAAAAACCTGACTTAAATCAGGTGCTATGGCAGCATCGTTGTAAGTGAGGTTGGTACAGCCGAAAAAAGCATTTGACATAGATGTCCATTCAATATCGCCCCATTGCTCAATAGTAAGTATCTTATCTTTATCGCCAGAATTATTAAAAAAAATGTGTGGAAAATCTCCTGAAATAGAGACTGTATAGGTTCCGGCAGCTGCATAAGGGTGTGTGGCATCTCCTGTGTTACTAATGGAAGTTGTGCCATCTCCCCAATCTACATTATACAAATAGCCTGTTCCGGTAGTAGGAATGGTAATGGTTTCGCCAGCTGTGGTGGTTTGCCAAGTGGTTATGAAGGGAACAGAGGGCTCCTCATACAGGAGAACAGTTACATCGCCTGCTGTAAGAGTAGGTATAATTAAATCTGCTTTACCATCATTATTAAAATCGCCTACTTCAATTGAGTTGGCATTGCTACCTGCAGGAACCGTAGTGGTTCCCGAGAAATTACCGGTTCCATCACCTAGCCGGATGCTTACATCGTTTGAGCCACTATTACTCGAAGCTAAATCCATATTGCCATCACCATTAAAATCACCTATGGCAACTCTTCTTGGACTAGTACCCACAGGAACAGTTGCCGAAACAGTAAAGCCTCCTGAGCCATTGCCCAGAGAAATGCTGATTGTATTATCCCCGGCATTTGCAGTTGCTAAATCCAAATTTGCATCACCATTAAAGTAACCGATCGATGTTGAAAAGGGATTGTCTCCAACAGCAATAGAGGTTATTTCAGAAAAACCACCAGTTCCATCACCAATTAAAATTCTAACAAAGTCAGTAAAATCAGAAACAGCTAAATCCAAGAATGAATCATTATTAAAATCGCCAGTGACTACTGATCCGGGACTACCAGAAACAGAAATATTGTTAGTTCCTGAAAATGTACCATCTCCATTGCCTAAACGAATACTGATGGAAAAACCGGGAAAGTTATTCTGTATAGCTAAATCCATATTTCCATCTAAATTAAAATCACCTACAGTAAGTGAACGCGGTTCGCTCTCTGCAGCAACATCGGCTGCCGAGGAAAAAGTACCATTTCCATTGCCTAAACGAATGCTAACATCATCACTGTTAAGATTAGCAGTAGCCATATCCGGATTTCCGTCATTATTATAATCAGCAACCGCAACTGAGTAAGGAGCATCTCCTACAGCTACATCTGCCTTGGTTTGAGAAACCTCCAAGTCCATCTCCTAACCGGATGATTACATTATCAGTACTTGTATTGGCAATAGCCACATCATTATTTCCATCGTTATTGAAATCGGCAACAGTTAATGATTGAGGTTGTCCGGTTACACTAAAAGTGCTGCTTGCATAATTGAGTGAAGCTAACGGTGGCGTATTAGTTACCGTGAAAAAGGGTACAGTAGCAGTTAGAGAATTAGCTTGTAAGCCTGTATCGTTATTTCTTATTGTAATGGGTGTTACAGAGGTTGCTCCAGGCGGCACAACTACTGAAATGCTAGTGCCTGCGGCATTGGCATTGGTGGTTACCTTAATAGCTCCAAAATAGACGTCATTAGATGTCGAGGGGTTAAAGTTTGTTCCAGCAATAGTAATTACAGTGCCGACAGGTCCTGAAGAGGGCAATATGTTGGTGATAGTAGGTGCTTGTGAGAAAACTTTTACGCTGCCCAGGCCAACGAGAAGTGTTAGCAAAACCAATACATTCTTCATGGAAAGTATAGTTTTAGGAAATTTCAACCGAGCTGTGGCGTCTGTAAAGATTTTTTTAGAATTCATCCTGTTTGTAAGTATATCACGTGGCTCTTTCCGCAAATGTCGCTAGTTAAAATATTTAGGGGAGGAGGATTTTGAATAATCCCTTTTAATTGAAAATGCTTACATGACACCTTTACCATTACTGTCAATAATTTTAGTAATAAAAGCTGACTTAACTAATAATTACAAACAAGAAGCACATCTCAATTGTAACCTTTTATGATTGTTCTTCAATAAAAAAGACACTAAAACCTCGATAGCTTTTAATAAAAAAAAAGCGATCATCCTTTAAAAAATGTCTGTGTTAATTTTATTTTTGAAAGTTTTTGACTTCTTAAATTAATTATTCTTAGTATAAGTTTCATTTTTAAAACATTAATCACGTTTAAATTATCAACGAAACAAAGTTTTTTTGCTTAATTTTTTATCTATTCCTCGAAAAAAAATTGACTCTTTCTCTACCGTAAGTTTAGTGCTTTTGCTCAATACTTACTTGTGCTACTGCCTTGGCAGAATAAGTTTTATGGTGTTGGTAAAGTAGTTAGATCATTTGGGTTTAGGAAGAAGTGTCCGGATTGGAGCAGTAAGTAAGTGGCCTGAGCCTTTTTAATGTGCTACCCTTGTCATTAACATTTTGGACAAAAAATCACCCCTTATTGCTAATTTCAATTTAGAAATTTAGAAGTTGATATACCATGATGGTTGATGCAGCCAGTAACAGATATATTGGCTGGTTAATCATGTCTTTATCAAATGATTGAGCCACACGTGGCGTAAATGATAATGGCACTACACTGGGCTATATAGCACCAAAAACACCTTTATGCTTCAGCAAGATGAAGGCATTAGTCAAAGTATTCTGGCCAGAATTACTCAGAATCGCTGGGGTAAATCTCAAGATTTTCAGGGACCGGCCTTTTTTCCAGTCAGTGATGCAGCAAGCTATATGAACGCTTCCATTATTAAATCAGATGGCGGCTGGATGAGTAGACGATGAAATGGTGCTTTATACAACAATCTGATTTTATCAACGACAGATACTCATGATTGATTATAGTAAATAATTTCACAAAACACGCTATTTAGTGCTCAGTATTAATTGCTTGCAATTTTTGCTCATGTAAAAGTTTCAAAGTAGTCCCTTTGTGCCGGAGGTTAGCTTAATTTATCATGCTAAAGTCAACAGAAGCCAATTTAAGTCTGCGGTGAAAAATTAATTGGGAGGCGGCTCAGTAAATTCGTAGGCACCAATATCCGGCATATCATCTCGCATATTGCCTAAAATATCTGTACCAATTGCGCTCTCCACAGCTTTGCCAATTGCCGGAGATTCTGCTGTGAGACCAAAGTTATCTTCAAAATTGTTGGTAAACAGCGGGTCATCGTTTAACAAGCTGCTGTTGCTATTTAATAATTCCTGATTGCTCTTAAATATATTGTGGCTCGAAGCAATTGCTATATTACTTTCGGCAAATTCGAAGAATAGAATCTCCTCCGTGTTTCTACCATAAATTATACTGTTTATTAAATTTACGGACAAGGGGGCAATAATTTCAGTTTCATTATTGTCAACAGCATAATCGGCAAAGTAAGCAGCCGGTGCATCCCGTTGTGCCGGAAAATAATTAGCTATGGTACAGTGGTTATAGCTTACGCTTCCACCCCCTACATGAGCTACCGTACCTCCTACAGTGTTATAAAACAATGAATTAACTGCTTCAAAATCACTGTTGAGGCAAAGCACAGCAGCTGTTGACGTGTTGCCAACACTTACATTTTCAACACGTAAATCAAGTTTGTTATCTGCCGAATAAGTAGCCACATTAAGCCCAACAACGCTGTTAGAGATAGCTGTAAATTTGATCATATTGTTGGTGCTGGGTGCCAGAAACACGATACCGCCCCACTGACCAACGGCACTCCCAAATGGTTCATCAAAGCGGTCGTTGGTGAATGTTACTATAGAGTCTTTTGTGCCTTCCACAACCAGCCGCCCTTGTACTATAAAAAAAGAATTGAAGCTGCTAAATACTTTTACCCCTTTGCTTATGGTTAAAGTGGAGGCGGAGTCAATAAGCACGCTATTGGAAATTACATATGGTTTATCGGCCAGCCAGGTCTGGCTGCTTGTTAGTATCGAGTCATTCAGGTAATGTGCATTTTGACCCCAAGCTTCAATAACTACCGTTTGCTGTTGGTTATTATTGGTTACAGCAAGCAAATTGCGGATTACAAAAGGGTTGTTATTGTTAGATTGGTCAATAGTAGCTTCGAGCAATAGCAGTAGGCTATCGTTGCCTAGCAATAGTTGTTCACTAAAAGAATTACCTCTTTGCCCATTAAGTATTAATTCAAATTGGCTCGACTCCTCAGTAAGGCTAATATTGTCCAGTAAAATAGCATCATTGCTTGGGTTGTAAATTTTCAGCCTTTTGGTAATGCTTTGTCTGCCGGTAAAAAGTGTATCAAATTGTATGGTATCAGCCGAAAAAGTGAGCGTAACTGCATCCTTTGTAATTTCAGGCTCGTAGGAGCAGCTGCTAAAATAGAAAAGCAGCATTATTACTAATGCCGCTTTCATTTTAGCTACTAAGAAAGCTTTGTTAGGCTTCTTCATTTAGTTTACTTTGGTTTTCTGCCATTTGCAGGTTTTCAATAACATCCTCAATTTCCCCATTCATAATGGCAGGTAAATTATGTACGGTATAACCTATGCGGTGGTCGGTTACGCGCCCTTGAGGGTAATTATAAGTTCTTATTTTTTCTGATCTGTCTCCGCTTCTCACCATGGTTCTACGCTGCGCGCCTACCTCATCCTGCCGTTTTGTAAGCTCAATTTCATACAAACGAGAGCGCAACACTTTTAGTGCTTTATCAAAATTCTTCAGCTGCGATTTCTGATCCTGACAGGTAACAACCAAGCCGGTTGGTTCGTGGGTTAATCGTACGGCAGAATAAGTGGTATTTACTGATTGTCCGCCCGGGCCGGATGAGCAATAGGTATCTTTGCGTATATCGTTCATGTCAATTTCAACCTCTACATCATCAATTTCCGGCAAAACGGCCACTGTAGCTGCCGATGTATGCACCCTGCCTTGTGTTTCTGTGGCGGGCACACGTTGTACCCGATGCACGCCCGATTCATACTTCATAGTGCCGTAAGCATCTCTACCGGTTATGGTGCTAATAATCTCTTTGTAACCGCCCGAGGTACCTTCGGTAAGGTCAAGCACATTTAATTTCAGGCTGCCTTTTTCACAAAAACGCTGGTACATTTTAAATAAATCTCCGGCAAAAATAGCTGCCTCATCTCCACCGGTGCCGGCACGTATTTCCAGTACGGCATTTTTATCGTCATTCGGGTCTTTCGGAATCAGCATTTTTTTCAAAATCTCTTCCTGTTTTTCCTTCTGCGGATTAAGCTCCTCCAACTCCATTTTGGCCATCTCACGGAATCCGGCATCTTTCTCCGTTTCTAAAATATTCTTTGCCTGTGCTATTCCGTCCAGCACCTTGGCATAGGTATCATATTCTACAACAATTTTCTCCAAGTCTGCATACTCCTTGCTTAGCTCGGTGTACCTCTTCATGTCCGTCATGGCATCGGGCTGCACCATCAGCTGTCCAACTTCCTCAAACCTTTCCTTCATTGCAATTAACCTATCAATCATAAAGCATCTCGTGTTTCAAAATGTAAAATTACTAAATAATTAACGATTCATATCAATTGCTTAAGTGCAAGAGCACTCAAAACATGGCCGCAACAAAAAATTTATTACCTGCAGAATGATTTAACATCAGTTAGTACAGTAATCCTTCTTTTTTTCAGCAAAAATGGCTACTTTTTGTCTTTAATATTTTAAATATAAAATGAGAAATACTAAAAGTATTGCAATCATAGCCCTGGTACTCTTTTTTGCCCAAAATTATGGGTTCACACAAAATACCGCTGCCAATAATTACAGATTTCACGAAGTATTTTTTTATAGCTTCACCAAGTACGTGCAGTGGCCTCCTAGCAATACGGGTCGGGACTTTATTATAGCGGTGTTGGGCGATTCAGATCTTACACCTTTATTGGAGGAGATGTCGGAAATAAAGAAGGCGGGTACGGATAACATAGTAGTTAAGAAAATAAATGAGGGGCAGCTCAACCAAAGAGCTAATATTTTATTTGTGCCTAACCATAGTGCAGAATCTTTTTCCAAAGTAATTGCCGCACTTGAAGGCAAACCTGTACTATTAATTACTGAAACAGAAGGTTTGGCCGGCAAAGGTTCGATGATCAATTTTAAAGATGTAAACGGTAAATTAAGGTTTGAAATAAATATTGGTAGTATTCAAAAAGCCGGGCTAAAAGTATCGCAAGAACTCGTGCGCTTTGGCGAAGAAATAGAATAAATGTTACTGATAAAGCAGATTGCAATTGATAAGACATACTTTTACAATTTATTTCACTAGTTTTATTACAAGAAAGATAATCACTTCAGAATGAAAAAATTTCGATTTACAATCGGCAACAAAATACTTTTTGGTTTCATAACCTTAATAGCAATATTTATTATTTATGCCGCTATAACGGTTTTAACTGTTGGTGGCAATAGCAATATAATTAAAACAAACTCAACCGTTATAAAGCCCTCCTTAACAAGTATAAAAGATTTTAACTTGCTCATAATTCGTTCCAAAATGTTGGTGACCAATTGGGTTTACCTACAAAGTAATGAGGCAGATAAGAAAAGCTTAAAGAACCTTCATGAAGAAGAATACCCTGCCCTGAAGGAAAAGATATCCGGCTTGATGAAGGAATGGGACGATAACAGTCAAACGGCTCAGATGGATACCATATTTACAGAATTTGAGGCGTTGCTAGAAGTGCAAAATGAGATCATGGGTTCGCTTATCACATTTGAGGATTATGAAGATCCTATCGTTAAATTCATGGCTTCTGAGTCCATAGAACGAGAAATTATCCCGAGAACAGACAGCATAATTGACAAGCTTAATATTGTTCTGGTTGAAAAACAAGTTGAATCAGAAGCATATGAAGAAGAGGTGCTTCAAAGTTCCAGTAGCCTGAGAAACACCTCACTTATTTTAGGAGTTATTTTCATTGCGCTAGGTATGATGGGGGCACTTTGGTTGGCGCGTTCAATAACTAAGCCGGTAAATTACATTAAAGATATTGTTGTAAAATTAGGCAAAGGGGTACTACCGGAAACCAATGCCAAGCGTTTTAGCAACGATGAAATTGGTGAAATGGCAGAGGCTGTTGAAAGCCTGGTAGATGGCTTGAAGGAAACCTCCTATTTTGCCGAAAATATAGGAGGCGGTAAGTACGATTCAGATTACGACCCATTAAGTGAGGAAGATGTATTGGGCAATGCCCTAATTAATATGCGAGGTAATTTAAAGCGTGTGGCGGAAGAGGATAAAAAACGAAATTGGACTACCGAGGGGCTGGCCATGTTTGGCGATATATTGAGAAAGAATAACGACAACATTGCTAAGCTTTCTGATGATATAATTTCCAGTATGGTAAAGTACACCAAATCTAACCAGGGAGGTTTATTTGTTATTAATGCGGAAGATGATGATGATCGTTATCTGGAGCTTGCAGCCTGCTATGCTTGGGACAAAAAGAAATATCTGGAGCAAAAAATTTATGAAGGAGAGGGCTTAACAGGTCAAGTGTGGCTTGAAGGCGAAAGTATTTACATGACGGAAGTACCACAAGATTATGTCATGATTTCATCCGGGCTAGGTGAGGCTAACCCCAACAGTTTGCTGATTGTACCATTAAAGGTGAACGATGTAATTTACGGAGTAATTGAGATAGCTTCCTTCAATCATTTTCAAGAACATGAAAGAGATTTTGTAGAGAAGATTGCGGAAAATATTGCTTCAACCATTTCCTCCGTAAAAATTAATGAGCGAACGACTAAGTTACTAAGCGAATCGCGCGAGATGACGGAACAGATGCGCTCCCAAGAAGAAGAAATGCGCCAAAACATGGAGGAGCTACAAGCTACGCAGGAAGAAATGGAACGCGCTCAAACGGAGAGTCGACAGCGCCTATTGGCTATTGAAAAAAGTGGCGTTAGTTATGTAGAATTTGATCCGCAAGGTCAAGTATTAACGGCTGACTCCAGCTTCGCAAAATTATTTGGATATGATTCTGAAGAAGAGTTAAGGGGAAAGCATCACCGAATATTTGTAGAACCATCTTATGCACAATCAGAAGAATATCAACAATTTTGGAAAAAACTCGGTGAACAGGGTATAAACATGTCGGGTCAGTTTAAGCGAGTAACTAAACAGGGAGAAATTATTTGGATTAAAGGTGCTTATTCAGCTATTCGTGATAATAATGGAAAGATTGTTAGAGTAGCTAAATTTGCTGTTGATGTGACAGATCTTGTCAACAAAATTGAGTCTTAAAATTCATGTCTATATTTGTTGCAGTACTAAACAATAAATATCAACGAAGCAATTTTTAACTGACATCATCACAGAATATGTATCCTATTTTCTATCAATATGTATCAAAAAATTCAAGAAAATTATTGTCGAAGTTTATAATATGCGCTTTATTGTTCATGCAATTTAGCTGCGGTTTTTCTACAGAAAAGAGAAGACCACCTGCACTAGAAAAGCGCTTAGAGGAAAGGAGTATTAAAATACTTTCAGAGGCTGAAATACTACAAAAAGTACAACAACTTGGAGACTCCATAACCAATGGAGCAGAGAAGCAACTTTTAGCAGCCATTAACAACGAAATGGCTCGGGAAGAATATGATGCGGCACTTACGCTTTACACTAATCGATCGCAGCTGGCAAATGCCATGGCTGATTCATTCAAAGTATCGCTCAAACGCACTAGCTTAAATACTGCTACGGCTTTAAACCAACCTAACGAATTGGAAAGAGGCCTGCTTGAGGCCTATCAATACAGTTTTGATGAAAAAATAGCACTTGACAACAACGTGCAGTTTTATAATAATAAAGACAGCATATTATACAATAAACCAATTTTTTTAAGCGAGTCAATTTGCCTAAAATGTCATGGCAATAGTGAAACGGTTCCTCCGGAAATGGAGACCTTGCTTTCGGTGAAATTTCCCAAATTTAAAAAAGAAAACCACGAACTTAACGACCTGCTCGGGATGTGGTCTGTGGGTTTCTCCAAAAGGCAGCTTGTTAATTCTTTTTAGCCTTAGCTAGATTAATACTCAGGTTGTTATGTTATGGAAATAAAGAAACTATAATAGATAGGGTCTTTTTATCGCAATCTATATAAAAGTACGTAACTGTTGCAAATGAACAGATTCTCCTAGAATTCCTTGGGGAATTCGGAGAATGACGTAGAAAAAGCGAATTTCCGATGCGCTGTCGGCAATGACGATTTTATGCATCTGGTGTAGTTGTTGCATGAAAGTAATAAGCGCAAAACTGTCCAATTAAAAAGCTAGATCATATAATCATAAAGGGAGCTACTAATTTTTCACTTTCTTGCCATAGCCTGTCACGAACAGATTTATTATTGGCTTCTTTGGAAGATGAGTTTACTTTTCTGTCCTTGAAATATTTGCCATTTTTATCGGCATCAAGCGTATTGAGCGCAAGGTAAATAGAGGTGGAAGCGCCTTCCCGCGGGCTTTTCATAAATGGTTTGCCTAATGTCCACAGTATTTTCAAAAATCGTATTGAGGTTATCGCCAAAGCCGGAGTCTATAACACCCGGGTGTAGCGCATAGCTGGTTAGGCCTTTATCTGCCAATGATTTAGTAAAGAGAATGTTACAAAGTTTTGCATTTCCATAAGCCTTTATGCCGCTGTATTTTTTCTCTTGGTTGAGGTCGCTAAAATCTAAATGACCTGCACGGTGCGCCTCAGAGCTCACGTTAACAATTTTGGTATTGCATTTTTTGAGGTAATCAAAGCAATTTTTTACTAGCAAAAAGTGACCGAAGTGGTTCACCGCCAAATGAAGCTCAAAGCCGTCCTTACTTTCATAACGTCCATTAAAAGTGCCACCGGCATTATTTATGAGCACATCAAGCTGCTCTTTTGTTTCCATTAATTTTAATGAAGCCTGTTTCACCGAAGCTAAATCTGCCAAATCGCATGCTATAAGCGTAATGTTTTCTTTTTGAGGGATATTCTCTATGAGTGATTCTGCCTTCTCTATATTTCTAATCAGAAAAATTACTTTATGGCCTTTTTCTAGTATTGCTTTGGCCGTTTCAAATCCTATTCCTGAAGTGGCTCCTGTTATTGCTATGGTCATCTTAATTTTATATTCTTATAGCAATGTCGTTTAGATAAGACCTTACCTCCTTCTCTTGAGGAGAAGGATTAAGTGCCTGCCCGCCTTTGGCGGGATGAGGTCGTGAAGACAAGCTTATATAAACGACATTGATTCTTATAGTAGAAGATTTAAACAGTAAAAATGTTTTTATAGCCCCTGCTTATTTTAATCCACTCCGATTCAATTTGCACTTTATCTTGCGTAAAGGCAGTAATTTTTGTTTTATTGATCACGAATGATCTATGAATTTGTACAAATAAGTGCTGAGGTAACTTTTCTATGCAGCTTTTAAGTGTCATTTTCGATAGTATGGGTTTGTCTTCGGTTAGTATAAATTTCAGATAATCTCCTTTTGATTCAATGTAGTTGATGGTCATAAAGTTAAGCTTTACCATTTTTCTATCAGAAGCTATAAAAATAGCATCTGAAATAGGTACTTGGTTTTCGACAGGTATTGTCGATTCGGTTATCTTAAATTTATTGATAGCACTCAAAAATCGCTCAAATGAAACGGGCTTTAATAAATAATCCAAAGCGTTTACTTCAAAAGCCTCGACCGCATGTTTGCGATAGGCAGTAATAAAAATTACTGCAGGCGCGTTATCTATACTCTTCATAAAGGTAAGTCCATCCAATCCGGGCATATTAATATCGAGTAAAAGTAAATCTGTTGCATTTGTTTTTAAAAAATTGTTCAGTTCCCATGCGTTAGCAAAGCACTGATTTAATTTAAGAAAAGGGATGCGCGATATATAGTTTTCGATGACCTCTATGGCCAAGGGCTCATCATCCGCTATAGTGCATAAAATGGTTTTCAATTGTGTAATGTTAAATGAGCAATAAAATTGTTATTAATTTGAGTTGTGCTGAAGGTAAATTTATCGCTGTAAAGATGATTCAGCTGTTTTTGAAGATTCAGTAAACCGATACCTTTTATTTTACCAGAAAAGGAAGGATTATGATTATTGGATACGCGGATTTGCAGCTTGCCATGCTCATTTTTTATTTCCAATGCGATGATAAGCTTTTGCTGATGTTGATCACCGCCATGCTTAAAACAGTTTTCCACTAGGGTGACAAGGCATAATGGAGGTAGTTTTAAAGCAGCCATATTTTTAATTGAGATGTCTTTCTTTAAGTGTAATCTATCCCCAAAGCGTAAAGATTCTAAATAGGTAAAGTCCTCCAAAACGGCTAATTCTTGTTTGAGTGAAACTAATGGGCTTTCCGAAACACTCAAAACGTAGTCCAGCAAATTACTGAGTTTTAGTATAGCTTCGGGAGCGTGCTTAGATTTTTTTACAGTTAAACTATACAGATTATTTAGTGTGTTAAATAAGAAGTGAGGGTTCATCTGTGTTTTTAGAAACTTGAGTTCTGTTTCGGCCATTCTTTTTAATGCAGCTTCTTTTTCAATTTTCAAATCACTATATTTTTTTACGCTTTGCGTGCTAACAAAAAGAAATACCAATAAGTATAAGGTACTAAATAATACAACTATATCTTTAGTGGCAGCCGGCATTAAACCAAACTGATAATTAGCCATAAATATAAAAACCAAGGTGTTTATCACCAGCACCAAAAATAACGAACTGATTATGGAATAAATGAGGTAAGTGAAGAAGTGATAATACTTCTGCCGAAGCAGGTATTTTTCCAGTAAAACATGGGTAATGAAATACGCGCTTCCGATGGTAACCGGTGCATACAGGAGCGTTAGCAAATAGGCCTGCCCCCAATTACCTTGATAACCAATAAGGAAAGCACACAAATTTAAAGAGATAACCCAAAAAACGATATGGAAAGGTAATTTATTTACCATAGCTCAAAAATAAGGATTCCTCGGGATATGCAGTATTATTATCGATGATTTACAGCTTTAGGCAGATGGAATGCAGCTATTCAGTTCAACTGCATATATTCGTTTTATGGCACTGAAATGCTGTAGATAATCTATTAAGCAAGCACAAGGGTTTTAATTTTTTTAAAATTGAGCTACACTAAAAATTTTAATTATGAATATTATTGAATTACACATGGAGGGAGGCATACTTTTTATGAGTGTGCTATCTATTTTATTTGCAGCTATGCTAGTTATTGGCATTGCAGCTCTGACCAAAAATAATGCAAGATGGCTCAGAATTTCCAAAGAGTTGGCATTATTAGCCTTAGTATGGGGCATTCTTGGCCAATTAATCGGTCTTTTTGCCGCCTTTCAAGGCATTGAGTCAATGGGCACGGTGTCGCAAGCAATGCTTGCAGGAGGCTTAAAGGTTAGTTCTTATACTACCATTTATGGCCTTAGTATATTTATGTTTGGCAAAATAATTCAGCTTATTGCCAATTTTAAAGCTAAATAAAACCTTATGCTGTTCTTGTTTCGTTATAGCATGTATGGAAACCAACAATGAAGCTAAGGAAAAAATGAAACAACCGCGAAACGAGCCGTTAACTAAAAAAGAAATTACACAAGCCTAAAAAGAAAGAGCAGGAGAAAGATGAGGAGCAGAAGCAGAATGGTATTATCCCTGACGGGATGGATTTCCGGAAGTTTATTGGCTGTGGAGGATAAAAAAAGGGCTTTGCGATTTGCAAAGCCCTTTTTACTTATCAGGATAAAGTCTTAATTATTTATTTCCACCAGCTCTAATCATCGCACATCTGAAGCCAATGGTAGAAGTAGCAGAATCTTGCTCGATAAATCTTCTTGTTCCGGGAGATAACCAATAAGCTACATCAGCCCATGAACCACCTTTATAAACACGAATTTCATCGTTTATAAGTGAATTTATTACATTAGGATCTCTGGCTCCGTTATCATAGTTCGACTGCGGATCTAAAGTTCCATCCCTTCTCACAGGGTTCATATCTTCAAAATCTTGGAATGATAGTGGACGGTATAAATCCCATACCCACTCGTTTACATTCCCGGCCATGTTGTACAAGCCGTAATCATTTGGAGGATAATTATAAATATAATCTGTTATAAAAGCACCATCATTCAATTTACCGGCAATACCACCATAATCGCCACGACCTCTTTTAAAGTTGGCAAGGAAATAACCCATTTCTTTACCATAAGGATTTCTTAAAGAATGGCCATCCCAAGGGTAAATTCTTTTATATAATTGTACTTCATCAACCCATTGTGTACCAATGAGCGCAGTAGCAGCATATTCCCACTCAGCCTCAGTTGGCAGTCTGTAATCAGGCAATACCACACCGGTTTCCAAAGGGATTCTTCCTCCGGTTTCAGCAGGTATTTCTAAACCAGCATCTTCGGCTAATTTGTAGTTAACCATGATTGACCTCCATTTGGCATAAGCATTGGCCTGATTCCAGGTAACACCAACTACCGGGTGGTAGCGGAAACCAGGATACCTCAAGTAATGATCAACGTAAGGATCGTTATAAGCCAATTTCTTAGCCCAAACTGTTGTGTCAGGTAGCACCTCATTATAAAAATCTCTTGACGAGTCCAGTTTTATATAGTGCAAAAACTCAAGGTAGTGTATGTTGGCTACCTCAGTTTCATCCATATAAAAAGAGGAAACCGTTACTGTCCTTTCAATATTATCTCGAGTGTTGAGAATATCTTCTTCAAAAGAACCTAAAACAGTTCTACCACCTTCAATGTAAACTAGGTTAGGGCCATCTGGCTGACCGCGGAATTCGGCTACCTGAAAGCCTTCTTCACTATTATATTCCAGACCTGTGGTAGTACTTACCACGCCAGGGCTGCTTGCCGTAGGGTTGCCGCCTCCGCATGAAAGCAGAAATGCAGCACTACCAATAAGGCATGCTTGTAAAAATGGAAACACAAACTTTTTCATATCCTGTTATTGTAATTGTTTAATATACACCTTTTAATCACTTCTATATCAATGCAATATAGAGAATTACTCGTAAATATAGCTTTACCAACCACCAAATTCAAATATTAAAATCAAATTTTAAAGTTATTTCATATAAATTCGACCAATATGTAAGAATTTCGAATTAGTTGCATTAAAACGACTTCAAGTATTTTAATATTGCGCTACACTTCAGTCCACACTTTGGTGCCTTCGGTGCAATTAGTACAAATGTCCACTTCATTTCTGGCAATTAATAGTTTTTGCCTGAAATTATTATAAGCCTCGCCTTGCCAAATCTGCGCAAAGCTGTCATTATTTAAGTTGCCTAACTGATGGCTGGCATCCTTATCGAAACAACAAGGTACCACCCTGCCATCCCAAGTTAGCACGCAGCTGTGCCACATTTTCCAGCACTGGTTTAGCAGTTTGTTCTTTATGGAATAAAGTCCGTTGCTCAATTTTTTATAACGGCTGTAATTTTCATTTTCAGGTATGAGCGATGAGCCATTTTGGTAATCGTAAATTTGCGCGGTTTTTAATTTTACTTCATCAACACCTAGTTCTTTGGCCAGCTCATATATTTTGGGGATGTCATTTTCATTGGGCTTTACCACTAAAAATTGAAAAATAATATGAGGCGTTTTACTTTTTAGCGCTTTCTTCCACCTCACTATGTTTTTTGTACCTTCAATAACCTTCTCTAGCTTGCCACCCACCCTGTACGACTCATACGTCTCCTGGCTTGCACCATCTATTGAAATAATAAGTCTATCCAAGCCACTCTGTACTGTTTTCTTGGCTGTTTCATCATCTAAGTAATGTGCATTGGTGGAGGTAGCGGTATAAATATTGGCTCGGCTGGCTAGTGTTACCAAATCAAGAAACTGCCGGTTTAAATAAGGTTCCCCTTGAAAATAAAACAACATGGACACCACATGCGTTTTTATCTGCTCTAACATTAAGTTAAACGTTTCAGGCTTTAACATCCCGATGGGCCGGCTGAATGAACGCAGTCCGCTGGGGCATTCAGGGCACCTCAAATTGCAAGATGTAGTTGGCTCAATAGCAATAGAAAGTGGTAAACCTTTTAGACTAGGTTTTTTGGTGTAAAGCGCAAAATAGTAACTCAGCCATAGCTTAAAAGCATTCCATAATTTATAGAAGCTTAACTTATTTAATATGTTGAGGCTATCGTTCCAGTGCATTAAAGGGCAAGTTACATTACAGATCGAAAAATAATAGAACGATTACGGATTAAAGTAATAGGCTAAATTAAAATTGATACGATAAGCCTAAGGTATACATTAAAAATACTATTTGCCAATCTTTTCCCTCATTCCATTTATTGATGATTATACGAGGATCGATGTTCCTGAAAAAAACAACGCCTGAACCTATCTTTTGTTCCAAATGTAGATTTTTAAAAGCTTACAACTTAAACCCAAAACCAATAAAGTGCTCCAACGCCATAGTCCTTTGGAAATGTCGGTCTATCTCTCACCAAATCTCCGGTTGGGTTACTAAAGTCACGTATAAAAAGTAAAGGTTGCCGGTAACACTTGAATTTAGAAGTTACAAAAGATGAAAATTGTACACTTTTTGAAAAAGCAAATGGTGTCCTTCTAGGGCAATCCAAGATAGTCGGCTGGCACCTCTGGAATAAAGGGATTTTTAAAACAGCTTATTTTGATGCAGCCATAAATGGGATTAAGTTTACCCACCTATTGAGTATTCAATAGGTGTCCTCAGGCAAGCTTAAATCTTCCTGCAAGGTTTGTAAAAATGCATTGTTGACCATGTTGGATGTACAGACCGTAACAATTAAAGATAAGGCTGTAAAAGCGAAAATATTCTTGAATGACAAAATTATATATTTAAAATTTCTCAATTTTTGATCTCAATTCATAAGAAATGCTAATATTAAACATTAAGAAACTAATTGATTCCTCCCGTCCATTATTAATTAGAATTCGTGAATCAATATTTTTGAAGAAAACAATACCCGAACCAACCATCTGTTCAAGATATATATTCTCACCTATTCTATACCTAAGTCCGACTCCTAAAAAATGCTCAAAAGCCATTGTCCTTTTAAAATCTTCCTGTAATAAAATCCGAGCATTCGAATTATTAGGCGGTGTTGTGTATAGTAATGGTCGTACACTACTATTGGAATATTGAAAGTTATAGAAAGAGAAGGGTCTCAGCGTTGATTTAATATTATAATAATGTCGCTTAAGGGAAAAATACAAACCCGGAAATTCTATTAATTCATCGGGTATAAAAGACTGCTCGAAAAATGCACCATCTCGAAATCTCGGCTTAAATGGTAACAGAATTTTCAATCCCCCTTCTATCGTTATTAACTCATATTCTTTTCATAGGTAAATTTAAAACTTTTACCTATTGAAGTTTGAATAAAAGCTGAGTTTATGTTGTTTTGGGCCACCACGGTTATTGAGTTTAAACAGCCAAAAATGAGGACTAATAGAAACTTTCTCATAATTAATTTACAAGTTTAACGTAGCGTTAAGTACAATAACCTTTTTCATTGAAATCTAACCTCATTTTTGTATTATTATATTTAGCCAAGTATTTTTTTATCATTAATTACGCTTTTTCATGAAATCTAACCCCATTTTTTGCGTACTTGTAGCATTATAGTGACTTATAAATAATAATGGGTTTGAGGGCTATGCTTCGTGTGCTGCCGTGGGCAATTGTAATAATTCTGCTTGTTTTTTTATGGGTAAGAAGGTTGGCCACCTACTCATCTCCGGAAAAATTTAACATTGAAAATACCACCCTCCTGCAAGAAATTGAAGCGTTGGGCAAGCTGGAATTGGTAAAGTACAGGTTCAAAGAAGTAATTGAGGCGGAACAACTGGCCAAGCGTTACCTAGATTTTGGTATGTTTTACTTCCCTGCCGGGCAGGACCAGAAAGCCATTTTAATAGCTAAAGGTGAGGCTGTGGCTTGTGTAGATTTGACTAAACTTAAAAGCAGTGATTTCCTTATCGAAAAAGACACCATTTTTATCAACCTACCCGCACCGGAGCTGTGCTATTATAAAATTGACTTGGATAACAGCAGTTTTTACGACCTTAAAACAAGTAGAGACAATAAAAAAGCCGCAGAGTTTATTGATAAGGTTTATGCCAAGGCTGAAATACAAATAAAACAGGCTGCTATTGAATCGGGTATTTTGGAGGATGCAGAAAGAATGGCTGCAATTGTGCTTAACCCTTTATTTGAGGGCGTAACCAATAAACCAGTAGTTATTACTTATAAAATGAAAGCGGTAAAACTCATACCTGAGCCAAAATCACTGCTCAAAGAGTAAATTTGCCTTAGCCCACACCAATGCCGGCTCAAAGCCTTTTTGCAGTAAATACCGCACGGTCTTGTTCACTCTAATGTAATAGGTGCTAGCAGGTAGCTGCTTATATTTTTTGCTGAGCAGATTTTCTATTAACAGCTCGTAGTCCACCTGCTTAATTTCAGCTAGCCCTTTATTTATGCAATAGCCGGAAATGCCTTTCTGTTTTAAGCCCTGCTTGATTTTTATTTTGCCCCATTTCTTAAGTTTAAAATGGCCTAAGGCATAAGCTACCGCATAGCGCTCTTCATTAATAAAGTTCTCTGCTATTAAATAGGCTATTACTTCCTCCACATCATCGCCATAAAAGCCCCAGTCGTAAAGCTTTTTTCTTACCTCCTGCTGGGTTCGCTCCTGATAGGCACAGTACTTTGCACCTTTATTTTTTGCTTCTTTCAGTGTATAAGTATCTCCCATAAAAAAATTCTTCAGGCTATTAAACCTTTTACCATTGGTTACATCAAAGAGGCAAACAAATGTAAAAGGATCCTTTGTTAAATCTAAAAAACTTAAAAAAACGATTATGAAAACTAAAATAAAATTATTTGGAGTATTGTCCTTAGCCATGCTCATTTCATTTGCCTGTAATAGGGATGATGATGATACCATGACGCTAACAGACCAGCAGGAAGTAGCAATAATAGAAAATAATACACTAGCAGAAAGCTATGCTGATGAAGATGTTGATATAACGGTAACAGCAGAAGCCATGTTAAATGAGACACAACGTACAGCTACTACAATTTGTGCCGCCCTCGAGTGGAACGAAGAAACCAACATACTTACCATAGACTTTGGTGAGGGATGTGTGGGCCCTTACGGAAGGGAAAGAAGCGGAATTGTTTATGTAGCGTATAGCAATGAGCCGGATGGCCTCAAGTCCGATAAAGTAATTACATTTGACAATTACTTTGTAAATAACAGACAAATTACCGGCACGGTGAGCATTACAAAGTTAAATTTGAATGCAAATGGCAATTATGAAAGTGTTTACACATTAACCGGCTATACAGTTACTTTCCCTAATGAAGAATCGTTTATTTTAAATGGTGGTAGATCACGAGAAATACTGGAAGGCATAAATGACGACAACCCACTTAAGTTCAAATTAATGGGAAGTTTGACGGGTATTGACACTAGAGGCAGAACTTTTTCATCGGAAATAACAGAGCCAATTATTGCTGACTTTGGTTGTGCAGCAAATGGAGGCTTTGCTAGAGTGGAAGGTAGAAAAGAAGTTATTTATGCTGGTTTGAGAAGAAATAAAGAGCGAATAGTGGCATATGGTGATGGCACCTGTGACAGCACAATTACAGTAACTATTAATGGTAATGTGTACACCATCACCCGTTCTTAAAAAAAACTGCTAAATTAGTCTAGCCAATAGCAATTGAAAAAAATCCGAAAAGGATAGATGGATACAGAAGAAAGCCTGCTAATTGATCAGCTTAAAAATGAAGCGACCGAGCGTCAGGCTTTCTCTGTTTTAGTAAATAAATACCAAGAGGGTATTTATCATACCATCAGAAAAATTTTAATAGACCATGATGATACCAACGATGCACTTCAAACTACTTTTCTGAAAGCCTGGAAAGGACGAAAGCAGTTTAACGCTTCCTCAGCATACTTTACCTGGTTGTACAGAATTGCCACCAATGAAGCCTTGCAGTTTTTGAGAAAAAAAAAGAACTCCAGAATGGTGAACAGTAATCACATGGAGTTGATGCTTGAAAATGCAGTAAGCAGCGGGGAATTAGATGCCGATGAAATACAGCTAAAACTGGATAAAGCATTGCTGCAACTGCCCGATAAACAGCGGCTGGTGTTCAATTTAAAATATTATGATGAAATGAAGTACGAGCAGATGGCAGAAATTACGGGAACAAGTGTTGGGGCTTTAAAAGCGAGCTATCATTTAGCTGTAAAAAAAGTGGAAAATTATTTGAATAACCATGCATAATCAAAGCAATAAAAAGGACAACAACGGAAAGAAATTTAGCCTTGACGAGTTACAATCGAAAAGTAAGTTTAAAGCTCCGGATAACTATTTTGAGCAGCTAAATGCACAGCTTGAGGGGCTTATCGATAAGGAAGAGCAAGAAGAAGTTGGTGCTATTACAAAAGTGGTGCCTATGTGGCAAAGCTGGAAACTATTGGCTGGTGGACTTGCTGCTGCTTGTGTATTGATTGCGCTGTGGGTATTTCCGTTGCCAAAGAACAGCCCCACGGTCGGCCAGCTTTTAAGCGAAGTGTCTGCCGATGAAATTGTTACTTATTTGGTTTATTCAGATTTGAATACTGAAGACATTATTAATGAACTAGCAGTTAATGACATAAGTATGGACGAAGAGCTGCCAAGTTTTAAATTATCAGACGATGAGGCCGAGGCTTTATTAGATTACTACTCACTATAAATAACATGTGATGAAAAAATTATTTGGTTTTATATTGTTTGTGGTTTTTACTGCAACAGGTGTTGCACAAAGCCAATCAGCTCAAGATAAGATTGAGACTGCCAGAATAGCGCTTATAAATGAGCGACTAGAACTAAGTCCGGCTGAAGCGGAGAAATTTTGGCCGCTTTACCGCGAGTACTCCCAACAGCGGGAAGTGCTCAAGCGTGAATATTTAGATGCCCGCAGGCAATACCGCGATGAAGGCATGACGGAAGAGGAAAGCAAAAAACTGTTACAAATAGGGCTCTCGCTTAAAGAACGAGAATTGAGTTTGGATAGGAGCTACACCGAAAGACTCAATACCGTTATCACCAATAGGCAGTTAATTGCATTGCGCAAAGCAGAGGACGATTTCCGGAAAATGCTACTGGAACGGTTGAAAGAACGCAGCGAGCAACGGGAAAGGTTATATAATAAACGGCAGCGACAAAACGACAATTGATTTGCGTATAAATACTTTTGTGTTTAGAAAGTTTATAAAATGGCTGACTCTGATGAGTCGGCCTGCTTTGTTTTGTGCTATGTTACTTCCTGCCAGTGCTCTGGCTCAAACAAAAGATTCAACCCAAAATATTGATGCCCTTTATGCAGAATTAGAAGCCCTATTCTCAGAGGAATCTGACTCCACTTTAGCCCTTTTTAAAATGGTGGATAGTCTACTGATGATGGACGAGTTGAGATATCATTCTCTTATTTTTAGAACAGCCTACCTTGGGCAAGTTTCAACAGCCGGGCGAGCACAGGATTTTTCTCAGAATGGTTATTCAACAGGCATCTCCTATTTTCATCCGTCAAATTTTTTTGTCGATGTTTCCTCCTTCTGGAACAGCGGCTACGAGCCAGCCTATTATTTAACCACCACAGCAGTTGGCTACAGCAAAAAATACAGCAGGCATTGGAGCACCAACCTGAGCCATAACTTTTACTTTTATAACGATACGCTCTCCGCAAGATTTAATAAGGCCTTACAATTGGGTCAATACTACGATTATAAATGGCTTAACTTAGGTGTGGATTACAGTTTGTTATACGGAGGCTCCACAGCACATAGACTTATGCTCAGTGCTAACACTAGTATAAAGTGGGATTTTAATGGCTGGATAAAAAGGCTGAGCATAAGCCCCGGTGTAAGTGTAATGGCAGGTAATGCTGATATTGTTTATTTAAGGCAGTCCGAAACACCTATTTATGATTTATATAATATTTTAAGACAGGAGCCTTTCCCGCAGCTTACCAATACTGAATATGCCGCACTAGCCGGCTTGTTATACAAAGAAAGAAATGGAGCCGCATATTTATACTTAAGAAGAAGAGGCTTTACCGATGAGGAGATTATAGGCGTACTAAACGAGTACGAAACGCAACAGATTAAAGAAGATAATGTATTTGGCTTAATGAACTATGGTTTTAACCTCCCGGTTTATGCACAGGCGGGTAAATTCAATTTCATGCTAAATTATACTTATAATATTCCGGTTTCTTTACCGGGCGAGAGCTATAAATATGAGCCTAGCGGCTTCCTGAGTGTGGCCATATCCTATATGCTGTATTGGAAGAACTAGGATCATTTTAAGACACTTAACCAACAGAGAGAGCAATGTCTATAACACATTAAATTAGATAAAATGAAAAAATGTTGTTTTTCTTCTACAATGAAGATAAACCAAATACATTAAAATTTAATGCGGTTGCTGAAATATCAAAAGATGGTTTGGTAAGTGTTTACGTAAAAAAAACATATATTTCATTTCAAGAAAGAACTCCAAAGCCCCTTAGGTTTTTGGGAATAAGTTCTCAAGGGTTAAGTTATGCGGATATAGATATTAATAATGGTAAAGGCAACCAAAAAGCTATTCGACCAATGATAGCAATTTGCTATGAGTCAATCTATGCAAAGGGATTAATAAATCAAATGGGAAAAGGGTTAGAACAAATAAATTTCATGTTTTCGAACGAGTATTTCATGAATAATTCTACCGGTTTAAACCAAAATTTTAAAATTGCACAACTCAAATCTATTGAACTAAGGAAACCTATTGCGCGCACTTCTAACCTAGGTATCTCTTCGTTTATCAACGCTCAGGGTAGAGTACTGTATAAAAACGAATCTATATTATTTCTTATGCTATACATAAGCTTACAGTTAATAGTTATAGAACATTATATTCTATACATGGGGATTATTTAGGCGTTTTAGCACTATGCTCATTACTAATAATTCTTATCAGTTCAATTTATCTAAGATGTCTAAGATAATCCGTATTTCCCTATATCTGGTTTTATGCTCAAATTCAGTTTTTGCACAGAAAGATTCCGTTAAGGTTAAATTTGACTTTGAGATTGGACTACAAAGATTTTACCCAAATCAGAACAAATTGGTTCATTTACCCGCCCAAGTAAAAGAAAACAGAGTTAAATTTTCAGAAGGTAACAGTAGCTTTAATAAGTACTCTGATATACCACAGTTTCACGCCAGTATATATTCCGGCCTATTGAGCGAAATTCATTTAACAAAAAGATTTTCGTTGTTTACCAATTTGTATTTAGAGTCGAGAGGTCAATCATTTGGTGCACTAGATGTCGATAATTTTGTCGTATTTCCAATCATTTATTTTGTAGTAAATGATACCTTAAAGTTTCTGAATAAAAAGATTGATGTTCATATAAAAGTAGGTGATTTAAGGAATTATGAAGAAAATAACGGACTTACGTTGAATAATATTGACGTGCAAGGAGGCCAGGTAAAATTTGCTTACAAAAACTGGCAATTTACCTACACTTTAATAGGGGATATTTCTAGACATATAGGCCTTAATGTAAGTGAGTTCTATTCGTACACACTTAAGTATAAATTGGGAAATGATAATAACTCATCAAATATAGGGTTAGCAATAAACCAATTTTACTTCGCCAATGATTCTTTAAAGACTAAAGAGACTAGTATTAATCTTTTATTTAATAAAAATTTTAAAGCTTTTCGTTGGGCAAGTGAAATAGGCTTTAAACCTGATGAAAATACTTATGGCCTAATGACTCGGTTAACGGCTCATCACGTATTTCTTAAAGATTTATCTCTTAACTCAATCACAACTGTACGATATTACAGTTTTGGATTTAATACAAACTTTTCTGATTTTGGATTACGCTATCGGAAAAATGACCGATTCTTAAGACCAAATTACATCGGAGAATATCTATATCCACTATACAATTCTTTAAATAATTTTGACCAATATTCCGTTTATACAGAATATTTGAGTGATGCATTATTCTCACTTTCAACACAAATCAAACTTGATAAAGAAATTAAGAAACGTTTTTCCGTATTTCTAAATTACGAGGGTAATTGTATCAGGGCTGATGAATCAGACTTCTTTTTCTATAATTTTTTTCAGGGTGGTCTCAAATATACACTTGCTTCTAAATTAACATGTAGCATGTTTATATCTAATAATATAATGAACTTGGACAGCCACTATCAAACTTTTTATCAATCGCGTATGCCGATAATTGGTTTTTCGGTTATCCGAGATCTGCGCTAGATGATGTATTTGGCTTAATGAACTATGGATTTAACCCGGTTTATGCACAGGCGGGTAAATTCAATTTCATGCTAAATTATACTTATAATATTCCTGTTTCTTTACCGGGCGAGAGCTATAAATATGAGCCTAGCGGCTTCCTGAGTGTGGCCATATCCTATATGTTGTATTGGAAATAAAAGGCGAATATCTACAAAAATTAATAAGCCATATCATTCGATTATCGCTTTTGCGCAGGTTGATGTCTTACACCGACATCAAAAACTACCAATCCATTGGTACTTCCATCAGTAGAAAATCAGCATTTTCCGTAGCTTCAATAGTTATTGACGAGGTATCAATTATGCCAATGCCATCTCTTTTATGGAGCACTTCATTGCCAACTTTTAGCTGGCCTTCGAGCAAAAAGATAAATATGCCATTTCCATTTTTATTTACTTTATGAGTGGCAGAAAAATCGCTTTCAAAGGTGGAAAGATAAAACCATGCATCTTGATTAATCCATGTTGGCACATCTGATTCATGGGGCGAAACAATCAACTGCAGTTTATTGATCCGCTCAGCCGGATTAAACGAATGCTGCCCGTAGCGTGGCGTTACATTCTTTGATTTAGGGAACACCCAAATTTGTAAAAACTCCGTAGCCTTACTCCTACTATGGTTAAACTCAGAATGCACTACACCAGTACCGGCCGACATTACCTGCACATCGTTTTCTTTAATAACAGTGCCATTTCCTATATTATCTTCATGTGCCAAATCACCGGATAAGGGAATGGAGATAATTTCCATGTTCTCGTGCGGATGCTTAGGGAAACCTGTGCCACCATCAATTTTGTCATCATTTAATACCCGAAGCGCGCCAAAACTCATTCGCTCCGGATTATGGTAGGAAGCAAAACTAAAAGTATGATTTGTATTCAACCAGCCGTGGTTTGCGTGGCCACGGCTGCCGGCTTTATAAAGAATTGTTTTCATAACCACTTAATATTTAATGCTGATATAGATGTATATACACATATTACGGAGTCACGCTGTAAAGGTGTCATTCTAGTGGTAAATCAGAATTTTTATGTGGCTTTTGGCAACATTTTGCGCTATTTGCAACTTTTTTTTTGTGTTTGCCTTAATGTTCGCTTAGAGAATTTATATTTTATATTTAAAATATTAACTTTAATACTTATAACCATATAATATAACAACTATGAAAATTACATACAAATTAGCTTTACTCACAGTGTTACTATTTAGTATAGCCTGTAGCCCACAAAAGAAGGATGAAAAATCGAAAGAGGAAGCTTTTGATAAAGCAGAATCCGAGGTGAACGAGCAGATTAAAGAGGTGATTGCTGAAATGCCTTCTCCGTCTGAAATTCCGTTTCTGTTAATGGAAACCGGTGCAGAGTACAGCCCAAGTTTATTGCATAACCTCGAAAAAATTAGCACTTATACCACCAATACAAAAAAGGCGCTTAACCTTGGCGTTTATGCCACCGATGTGGCTTATTTAAGTGCGTATAATAAATCGCAACGTGCCTTAAAGTATGTAGGTGAATTAAAGCAGATGGCCGATCAGTTGGCGCTATCCAATGCTTTTAACCCGGATATGATTGAGCGTTTTGAAGCCAATTTAGGTAACACAGACTCGCTGGCGCAAATTATTAATGAGGCGGTATCAAATGCTGATGAGCATTTAAAATCTACCGACCGGCCTAAAATATCTGCGTTACTTTTAGCAGGCTCCTTTATTGAAGGCCTTTACATTGCCACTGCTCTAATTGAAAATTACCCGGATGATGTGCTTCCCGATGAAGCAAAAACGCTGATATTAATTCCTCTGGTAGATATAGTACTAAAGCAGGAAAAGCCGGTAACAGATTTAATTAAGTTACTTAAAAGCGTTCCTTCTGACGAAGTAACCAATACTTTGCTTGCCGATTTACGAGTGGTAGAAGCGGAATATGAAAAGCTAGATATAAAGAAATTGATGGATGAAGGCCGTGGCGATTTATTGCTAAAGGATGAAGCACTTGATGCCCTTACCAATAAAATGGGTAAAATAAGAGACCACATAACTGATTAAGCGTGAATAGTAGATTTTAAAGGTTGAGAAAATTGCTTGTTTTCTTATCAATTTAACTTAAATGTTACTTTGTGCTTTTTTGCTTCTGCTGTCTTACAACGGCAGTGGTTGCACTTTTTTCAAAATTAGATAGCCATTTTTTTTGGTTATTGCGATTTGATGTAAGCGATTTTCTTTCTTTGTCAATTTTTACTTTTTAGTCCCCAACAAGAATATAATGAGTGAGAAATTACTAGACGCCCTTTTAGAACTATTTGCCATAATTGCTAAAAAAGGTACTGTTACACAAGATGAACGAGGTGCCATAGAAAAATACCTGCAGGAAACCTTAAGTGAAGAGGGAGCTACTAAATACCTTAGTGTTTTCGACAAGTTTTCTAAGAATATTGGCAACCAGGAAGATGAAGACCCGCAGCGCATTGCGTCTATCTGTAAAACTATCAACACAGAATTTACTTATGCGCAAAAGGTTATCCTCACCCTTCAATTGCTAGAGCTTATTTTAGCCGATGGAGAAATAGCTGATGAGGAAACGGCTATTCTTAATAGTGTATGCGAACAGATTCGAATACCTGTCGGTTTGGTAGAAAGCATGAAGACTTATGCGCTGGCAAAAGAACTCAGTGCTTTTAATGATTCCAAATACTTAATAGTTGCTGCTGATGTAGCCAAAGTTTCCGACAAAGCGCACGTTATTCAAGCCGATTACCTCGATGGATTTATTGCTGTACTCCGGCTGGAGAATTCCGAAATGTATTTTATAAAGTACTTGGGTGAGTCATTTCTTCAGGAAAATGGCGTGCCTGTAAGGCGCAATGCCATTACTTTATTTCCACCCGGCAGCACCGTAAAAGGCGATAAAGTGCAGAGTATTTTTTATAGCGATGTAGTAAGCCGCTTTAAACACGCTACCGACACCCCCAATATTTCATTTGAAGCCAAGGACATAAGCTTTACATTCCCCAACGGGCATAAAGGTTTAAGAAATGTTAAAATAGCTGAAGAAACCGGCAAGTTAATTGGCCTGATGGGTGCATCCGGATCGGGAAAATCTACCCTGTTAAACGTGCTTAATGGTAATGAAAGCCCTACTGAAGGAGCTGTGCTGATTAACGGAATTGATATAAATGCTAATCCTGCTGCCATCCGTGGGCTAATTGGATACGTACCGCAAGATGATTTACTGATAGAGGAACTGACTGTCTATCAGAATTTATATTACGCCTCCAAGCTTTGCTTTAGTAATAAAACTGAGGAGGAAATTATTCAACTTGTTGGGCAAACATTGGCTTCACTAGGCCTATCGGAAACAAAAAATTTAAAGGTAGGTTCCCCCTTAGAAAAAACCATTAGTGGCGGGCAACGGAAGCGTTTGAATATTGGCCTGGAGCTCCTAAGAGAGCCTGCCGTTTTATTTGTGGATGAGCCAACATCGGGTTTATCTTCCCGAGATTCGGAAAATATAATGGATTTGCTCAAAGAGTTGAGCCTTAAAGGCAAAATGGTTTTTGTAGTAATCCACCAACCTTCATCGGATATTTTTAGGATGTTTGATAAGCTGGTGATTCTTGATGTGGGTGGCCATCAAATATATTATGGTAACCCCATTGAGGCCGTTCGCTATTTTAAACACCAAACCAACGCCATCGATAAAGATAAAGGCGCTTGTATAGAATGTGGCAACGTAAACCCTGAACAGATTTTTAATATCATTGAAACCAAGGTGGTAGATGAGTACGGGCGTGTGACTGACGAGCGTAAAATATCAGCCCAAAAATGGGAGAAGGTTTTTAAGGAAGAAGTGAGCATTAAAGAAGTTGAAACTACTGAGGCATTGCCCGATCCGGAACTGCACATACCTAATTGGTTAAAGCAAATTAAGCTGTTTTTCCTTCGCGATTTTAATTCAAAAATCGCTAACCGACAATACCTGCTCATAAACTTACTGGAAGCTCCTTTGCTCGCACTATTGCTAGCCTACATTATCCGTTTTTACCCGGCTACTGAAAATACAGCATACTTGTTTTCAGAGAATGCCAATATTCCGGCATTTTTCTTTATGAGTATTATTGTGGCACTCTTTATGGGTTTAACCGTAAGTGCCGAGGAAATTATAAAGGATAGAAAAATTCTTAAGCGCGAATCGTTTTTGCACTTGAGCAGGAGCAGTTACCTTATGTCCAAAATAGGTATTCTTTTTATGTTCTCGGCTATTCAAACCATTACTTATGTTTTAATAGGCGATATTATTTTGGAAATTGATGGTCTGAACTTAATTAACTGGGCCATCTTGTTCACCACCGCTTGCTTCGCTAATCTGTTGGGTCTTAACATTTCTTCCGCTTTCAATTCTGCCATCACTATTTATATTCTCATTCCTATTTTGTTAATTCCCCAGCTTATTTTAAGTGGAGTGGTGGTAAAATTTGACAACCTCAATCCGCAAATTACTGTGCCCGATCAGGTTCCTCTCGTGGGTGAACTCATGGCCTCACGTTGGGCATTTGAGGCATTAATGATTGCACAATTTCAGAATAACGATTTCAATAAACCATTTTATAGGTTAGATAAGCAGATGGCAGAATCGGAATATAAAACCGTCTATTACATCCCTGCATTGGAAACCAAGCTTAATTTTTTGGAGAAAAACCTAGGCACTATAGCTGTTGAAGGTTATGAGGAGGCGCTTGCTTTGCTCACAAGGGAGATAAAATTAGAACTTGAGGTAGTTGGTGAGCACCAATTTAATGCTATTGAAAAGCTTACTGTAAATGACTTCGACCAGCTAACGGCAAATGAAACCAAAGCTTTTTTGACAGCCCTCCGCAGGTTTTATAACAATCTTTATAATGAGGCCAGCGGCAAAAAGGAAAAAGCAATTTATATACTAACCAACACGCCTGAAAAAAAGAAACAGTTTGACTATTTAAAATCTAATTATGCCAACAAAGCCGTGGCGTCACTGGTACGTAACACTAATGAAGCCGATAGGTTAGTAGAACATAATGGTAAATTGGTGCAAAAAATATATCCGGTTTTTATGGAGCCGCAGCCAGACCACCTGCTAGATTTCAGGACGCAATTCTATACAGGCAAAAAGTATTTTGCAGGATATTATTTTAGCACCTTGGGTTTTAACTTAGCTGTAATTTGGTTTATGATTATTGTACTTTACGCCCTGCTTTATTACGATGTGTTACGAAAAATTGTAAATTATAAGAGATGATAGCAAAAACAATTTTGCCAATAATTATCGGGGTTCTGGTTTTTGTGGGCTGCTCACCGCAGGCTGACAAAGAACAAGCAGATACTTCAGAAATGAAAGATGTTGAAGCGAATGAAGGATTTGATGCGAGCGGATCTGATCCGGAAGCTGTAGCTTTGGCGGATAGTGTTATTGAGGCGCATGGCGGATGGGATACATGGACTAATACGCGATATATCGGGTGGAATTTTCTGGGTGTGCGCAATTTGATGTGGGACAAATACACCGGCTTAGTTCGTATAGATTTCCCGAAGGAAAATAGCACCTACATTATAAATATAGTACAGGATACGGGCCGGGTGAAGTTGGGCAATTCATTAATTAAAGATCAGGACTCGCTCAATAATTACATTAGCCGAGGGAAGCAAATGTGGGTTAACGATGCCTACTGGCTGGTTTTCCCTTTTAAACTGAAAGATAAGGGTGTTACCTTAAAGTATATTGGAGCTGATACCACAAACATAGGAGAAAAGGCAGAAGTAATTGAGCTCACCTTCAAAGATGTAGGCTTTACTCCATATAATAAATATTATGCGTACATAAACCCCGATACTTACCTCATTGCACAGTGGGATTACTTTAAGAATGCTGCTGATAGCATTCCGGCTATATCAGGTATTTGGAGTGACTATGACGAATATAACGGATTGATGCTGTCCAGCGGTAGAGGTGATCGAAGCTTAAGCAATATTGCTGTATCTGATAGTTTAGATTCAGCCGCTTTTGCTTTCTGATGCACCTGATAATTTATATCGTTCCCTATTCTTATGCAATGGGGAGGTTAGCGTGTAGCGGTTCCAACGCATTCTGCAATTGTGGTCAGTTAGAAGTAATACTTGCGTAGAAAAGAATAGAGAAGATTTCGATTTTCCTTGTGGTGCATTACAAATGCACAACCAAGAAGTCCTCGTTGCAAACGAGGACTAGAGCCACCTCTCCTCCTCGTTTGAAACGGGGAGGTATGGGTTTAGCGATTTCAACGCATTCTGCAACTGGAAATAATTTAATTTAGAGTCTTCTTCGAAAGACTCTGAGGAGGTACACTGCGATAAGAGACTCAATATTTGAAGGTTTTATTTGTGGTGCATTACAAATGCACAACCAAGAAGTCCTCGTTGCAAACGAGGACTAGAGCCACCTCTCCTCCTCGTTTGCAACGGGGAGGTATGGGTTTGGCGTTTTCAACGCGCTTTGCTACTGAAAATAATTTAACTGAGAGTCTCTAGAAGAGGACTCTGACATGTCGATAAAACGTTCAAAATTCGACAAATATTTGTGTTGCGTCAATGCTATCTACATATTCATATCCAAAACCTCATTTAAAGCCGTATCTTCGTACTTATTACTAACGGCATACTTCACGATGGAAAAAGATATAAGGTGGGAACAACGATTTTCAAATTATAACAAAGCCTTATATAAGCTTACTCAAGCTATTGACTTCGTAAAAAAAGATTTTGAAGAAAGCGAATATGATGATGAGCAAATAGAAAATGTGGCAAATGAAATCATAAAAGAAGGACTTATTCAAAGGTTTGAATATACCTATGAGTTAGCCTGGAATGTTATGAGGGACTATGCTTCTTTTCAGGGTAATACGAATGTTGGCGGTAGTAGGGATGCTATTAAAGAAGCTTTTCAGCTTAAATTGATTAAAGATGGAAAAGTATGGATGGACATGATAGGAAGCAGAAACGAAACAGCTCATACGTATAATGAGAAAATAGCCAATGAGATATATTTCAAAATTATCAAAAATTATTATCCTGCATTTCAGGAATTTCAAATATTAATGGAAGAAAAAAGAAGTGGAAGGCAAGGCGAATTTTTATAAAGAAATAAATTCAGGCTTGGAAAATAAAACGCTCGAAAGGATCAGGGATGTTTTTTCTAAATACCACCAAATTGATAGTGTTTTACTATATGGTTCAAGAGCGATGGGGAACTATAAGAACTATTCAGATATTGATCTTACTTTAATTGGAGAAAATATAGACTTGAGCTTAAAGACGGAAATTGCATTCGAACTGGACGATCTCATGCTACCTTATAAGTTTGATCTTTCCATTTATCACAAAATTGCGAATCGCGAATTTATTGAGCACATTGATCGTGTAGGAAAACCACTTTATCTGAAAGCCAATTGACTAAGAAATCCGTTTAAATAAGCCCTGAGTTAAAATCCTGAACTATTAGCAGCGAGCAGATTAATGTACTCCCTTCACATTCATCTTCATTCTATAAAGCCCTTTGCTGGCGGTTATAAACAGTTCATCCTTATTTCTACCACCAAAACAAACATTGGCGGCCCAGTCCTCCGGCACATCAATATGCTGTATTTTTTCCCCGGAACTATTAAATACATCCACGCCCTTTCCTGTTAAATACAAGTTGCCCTGATCGTCTAATGTCATACCATCAGATCCTTGCGCCACAAATAACTCTTTATCGCGCAGTAAGCCCAAAGGCGTAATGCTATAACGGTAGGTTTTACCTGCTCCTATGTCCGAGACATATAGCAATTGATTTTTACTATCACCCACAATACCATTTGGCTGCTGCAAACTGCTGTCGGCAACTATCGGTTTGCTATCAGTTTCGGTAAGAAAATAGAGGCCTTTAATAGCTAGCGTATCATGTGGTTTGCGCCAATACGGCCGTTGGTAAAGCGGATCTGTAAAATAAATAAAGCCTTTTTCGTGCACCCAAACATCGTTAGGGCCATTGTATATAGGCTTGCCCTCCTCATTTAATATGACTGTAACCTTTTTGCTTTCGGGATTTATTTTCCATAATTGATTTTGACCATCGGCACAAGCCCAAAGCATGCCATCGTGGTCAAAATATAAACCGTTTGATCTGCCGGCACTATCCATAAATACCGAGAGATTTCCTGCTGTATCATATTTATAAATTTTATTATTGGGCTGATCTGTGAAGTAGACATTGCCCGCCTTATCAGCGGTGGGGCCTTCGGTGAAACTAAACTGGCCGGACAGCTTTTCGAGTGCTGCCCCATCAGCAAATAAAGCTCCGTTTTTGGACTGCTCACAGCTATTTGCCAAAAGCATGACTAAAAAAGCAACAAGTAATTGATTTAAAATCTTCATATCGCTAACTTATCAATGTTTTTGCCCTCCATCAAAATATGATTGATCAGGGCTTATATTTAAACTAATTTAGGCACTTAGACATTAAACTAACTATGATGACCAAAATATTATACAGCCTGTTGGCTTTCATGCTTTTTTCGGTAGTGGCACAGGCACAGCCGGAAGCAAATTATGTAAAAGAGCATTTTAACAAAGAAGAGGTGTACATTCCTATGCGGGATGGCGTGAAATTATACACGGCTATTTACACGCCAAAAGAAGGCGGGAAACAGCCTATTATGATAAAGCGTACCTGCTACAGCATCAGGCCGTATGGCGAAGACCAGTTTCCAAGTCAAATAGGCCCCTCTAAGTTTTTAATGGAGGATGGCTTCATTTTCGTTTACCAGGATGTGCGTGGCAGGTGGATGTCCGAAGGTGATTTTACTAATATGACACCCAACATCCCCGGTAACAAGCACAAAAAAACGGCTGATGAAAGCTCCGATACTTTTGATACTATAGAATGGTTATTGAAGCATTTAAAAGGAAAAACCAATGGCAAAGTGGGGCAATGGGGTATTTCATATCCCGGATATTACACTGCAGCAGCACTTCCCGATGCGCATCCGGCCTTAAAAGCAAGCTCTCCCCAAGCACCCATTGGCGATTTCTTTTTTGATGATTTCCACCATAATGGTGCTTACTTGCAAAGCTACACCGCAGCTTATCCTGTTTTCGGTTACCAAACCGATACCACCAAAACGAGCTGGTACATGGATGCGCTTTACAGAATGCGCACACCGGAGACAATAGACGGCTACGATTACCACCTGGCGCTGGGTCCCTTGAAAAATATTACGGAGAAGTTGCATTACGATAATGAATTTTGGCAGCAGACTATAGAACATCCTAATTACGATGAATTTTGGCAAAAACGCAGCATACTGCCACACCTTAACAATGTTACTCCTGCCGTAATGGTAGTAGGTGGTTGGTTTGATGCCGAAGATTTATACGGACCACTCAATATTTACAAAACGGTGGAAAAAACAAGCCCAGATGCTTACAACACCATCGTCATGGGGCCGTGGAGCCACGGTGATTGGGCGCGAGAAAAAGGTTTTCAAGCAGTGAACCACATTTATTTTGGAGATAGTATCTCTAGCTTTTACCAAAAAGAAATTGAGCGCCCTTTCTTCAATCATTTCCTGCGAGATGGAAAAGGTAAGCCGGCCTTGCCGGAAGCCTACATGTTCGATACCGGCTTGAAAGCAGTGGCAAAAATTTGAAGTGTGGCCGCCACAAATTGGCAAAACTACTTTAGGCTTTAAGCAAAATGGCAAACTGGTAGTCAATGAGCAGGGCGATGAATCTGCCAAATTCACTTACACATCGGATCCTGCCAAACCCGTTCCGTATACTTCATTCACTGAAGGCGTAACCTTTACACCTCGCGCTTATATGAGTGACGACCAACGCCACGCTGAGCCGCAGACCCGATGTGCTCACATTTGAGACAGATACGTTGAAGAAAAACACCGTTTTGGCGGGTGAAATACTCGCTAAGCTGAGAGTAGCCATTTCAAGTACCGATGCCGATTTTATAGTGAAAATAATTGATGTGTATCCTCCGGATCATGAAAGCTATGAGCACAATCCTGATAATATTGTAATGGGCAACTACCAACAATTGGTAAGAGCAGAGGTATTTAGAGGAAGGTTCAGAAACAGCTTTGCCGAGCCTGAGCCATTTGTGCCAAATGAAGCAACTGATGTTGAGTTTAGGCTGCAGGATATATTGCACACCTTTAAAACAGGCCATAAAATTATGGTGCAAATCCATAGCACCTGGTTTCCTTATATCGATAGAAACCCTCAGAAGTATGTAGATAATATTTACAAAGCCAATGCGGAAGATTTTATAAAAGCAGAAATAACTATCATGGGGGACTCAAAAATTGAAGTAGGTGAGTTGAACACGGTGCCTGCGTCTTTGCAGCTGGATCTCAATAAATAATAAACTACCGCAGCAAATTCGGGCTGTTTAATAATACATATTGCTTTAGAGAGCTATTTTCCAAGATCAAGGGTTCTTTGTCAGATAATAGCGAGTCCAACATTTTCAATGAACCTTAGTGTTTGACCTGAAAGTAATATGAATTGGTTATCAGCACAGATAGCTTAACGCGTATGCAATTTGTTGTGGAAGAGGACAGCCTCACTTTAAATATAGATGCTAACCACACACAAGTTGACTTTGTGGGAGAGTAAAATGCTGAGAAGACAATTAAAGAAGCAGTAGACTACTTAGATGCTTATATAATCAAAATTTACCTATCTGATTCGTTAGTACAATTTTGGGAAGGTCCGCCTGGTTATTACGGTGATAGCATCCATAGTCCATTTAATTACGATTCTTGGGAAATTAAGCCTGTTGAGGATAACCCTAGGAATATTGTGGGTGCTGTTACTTTTAGTATTTTGGATGAAGATTTAAAATAGGTTCCTATAAATCCACAAGGTTTCTAAAGCCTTGTGGGTTTATTGTTACCCTTTCCCTTTCTTCCTTTAAAAAATCTGGAAACACCAAAAATCAACAAAGCCAGCAATGCCGCTATCACTAAAATGGTTAATATTTTTAAGACAGGATGCATGTCCTCGGTTTTTTTGAAAGTTCTGGTTTCTCCATCCTCACGCATTTCCTCATAGTCCTTGCTTTCAATGGTGTCAGTAGCACTTTGCCTTATAATAGTACCCTCGCTAATCATTTGGCTGTTCACCCCCACGGCAGAAGCACCAGCGCTCGACTCGCTTCTTATGTAAGATATAATATCTAATAAATCCTCATCAGGTAAGTAGTTGAAATTAGGCATCACAAAGCTGTAATTCGTTACCAAAAAGCTGGCATAATCATCACCCGATTTAACCATATTTTTCGGGCTTTTTATAAAATCGACAAGCCAAGGTAATGGCCTCCTTTGCGAAACACTTGCTAAGGCCGGTCCAATTTTAGTTTGGCATATTTCATGACATTTGCTACACTGCGCGTTGAATAAACCTTTACCCCGCGTAACTGACTCTTCCGCCATTGTTAACTTGTACTCGTTGGTGTTAACATAATAATCCTTTTCATTAGCCTGTTTGCTACCAATATTATTAGGGGCATTTTTTATTAATGCTGAAACCTCTGTTGATATGCCAATTACTGTATCCTTTCTGTTCGATCCATCAGCCCCATCGATGTACGCTAAAATGTTAATAATATCTTCGCGGCTCAAATCGGGATACGATGGCATAACCATGGCATTATATGATTTGTACAGATTTTCTGCGTAAGGATCCCCCGAACCAATGATTTCCTGAGAATTTTGAATAAAGCTCACTAGCCAGGGCAGCGGTCTTTTATACATCACATCGGATAAGGATGGCCCTAAGTTTTGTTTACACACTTCATGGCATTTATTACAATTGGCTAAAAATAATTGCTCGCCCTTTTCTATTGATGCTTGCTGTAAATAATCGAGTTTTTTTACAGTCTGCGCCATGAGTGGCTGTAAAAAAATACAGAATAGCTGAAATAAAGAGAAAAAATGATTTGGAAAAGCTCATAATCGAAGCAGTTAAGTGTTTGTAGCGTTTTTTATTCACATATATAAGTTGATGCTTATTACTTTTACACGCAATTAATGAACCGTGATTTGTGTGTATTGTTTTGAGGAAGAGGCCTAAAACTTGCTTAAATTTTTTATACCATAAAGATTGCAAAAGGTAAAACAGAAAAGGGGAGCAAAGCTCCCCTTTTCACCTACAACCATAAAACTATGAACGGTAACCAGCCACTCACAGAAAAGATTTCATCCAAAATCTCTTGACTAATAGACACCTTACTTTTAAAAAAGGTTGGAACACCCTCAGAAATATTCAGAAATCTCCTCCAATAGCCACCTTTTCCTTGATTATTTCAGTATCCCCGGCACCATTAAAAAGTTGAAAATAGATGAAGTAGTAGCCAATTCCGGCTTTGGCTCCGCTGTTATCGTCACCATCCCAACGGAAAAAACCTGAACTGCCCAGCGTGGTATTATTGGCTAAAGTTTTGATGAGCTGACCTCGGCTGTTAAAAATTTTTATGGTGGCAAGCGTGCCTGAGTTAGCCAACTCATAATTGATGATTGTGTAGCTCCTGCCCGGCCTACTCGGTGAAAAAGTTGGTGGATTAACCGTGACTTTCCCCTGTGCTATATCAGTTTTATTCAGTTGAGAATTGGGTGCACCGGGAGTGGCGAAACCTACATCAGCACGAAGCAGACCGCCACGATTCGGCAGAGCC
Organism: uncultured Cytophagales bacterium; assembly: GCA_963832285.1. GTDB lineage: Bacteria > Bacteroidota > Bacteroidia > Cytophagales > Cyclobacteriaceae > Marivirga. Next base: position 177,553 of record CAWHTP010000006.1, on the reverse strand, counting down.
AATAGGCGCAACCAACGAAATTCTTTCTAAAGAAACGCCATCCACGGATCTCAAAAATACCAGATGCAAATCGTCATTATAATTGAAAGATTCTGATAGCTCCAACGTTGGAGAGGAAACCACCACCACGCCATCTCCATTGGGGAAAGAGGGTAAATCACTCTCCATAATATGAGTGGCATTAGCTGAACTGGCATATTGATTTAACAGTGCTGCTTTATTTTCGGTAATAGCTAAATACGCTCCGGGGCTCAAAACCACATTCTCGTTTTCAAAAATATTCACTTGCTTGGCTTGTACCTGATACTTGCCACCCTTTGAGGTTGATGTGTTTAGCAGAGTTATTGACTATTTCTATAAAATCCACTCCACCATTTGCAGGGTTATAAAGCACCTCATTAAGTACTACATCTCCTTGAACCGCTGTTTCCACTAGGGCAAAAGAGGCCGTACTACCTTCCGATTGGATCAAATTTCCGGCACAGTCAAAAATGTTGCTTACGGTAACTTTATAAGTAGTGCTTGCTAAAAATGCATCGGAAACCATGATGAGTAGCTCGCTGGTATTTAAAACTTGTAAACGCTCAACACCTATAGCCGGAGTAATTTTAAAATTGTTGACACTGAGCCCATCAATGTTAACCGACTCATTAAAACTTATAATAAGCGCTTGTGCTGATGGCGCAAATGCCTTGTCAATACTTGGGCCGAAAGAATCGGGCAAGGATTCGGCTGCACTATTTACCATTCCCGGGCTACCTTTTATAGTGGCGCGTGAAGCTGTCCAGTTTGATAAACCGCCACACGGATTACGCACATCAATCATTTCCAAAGACCAGCCGCCTTCCTCCTTCTTAAAAGTTTCGCGGTACCAGTCGTCAGAATAATTCAACTCAAAAACCAATTCATTGCGGCTATTCAACAGTTTCAACGCATCCCCCGCATTATTTAGGCTGGGCCAAGGACTCAAACCGATTACTTTGCCGTAGGTTTTCAACTCATTTATAGCGGAAGTCGGGCTCACAATTATATATTCCTTTGCTTCAATAAAGGCAATGGGGAAACTCACCATATCTCTGGCATCGGCAAACTGCAGGCCAAATAACGACTGCCTTTCATCGGACGGATTGTAAATTTCAATATACTCTCTATTGGGTAGTATTTGATCGGGCAGCGGATTGGCCATGACTTCTGTAATAAGCAAGCTGTTAAAACGCAAAGGCGCACTGCTAGTATATAAAAAGCTAGCGGTTTCCTGAGTGGTTGCATTTCCAAATAAATCGGCCACATTATTGGCCGCCAGGCTATTTGTTGAGCCTATCTTCAAGTGCTTGCCGAAGGGTTAAAATTACAGTAGCTGAATCGAAAATCTGAACACTTTTTACCGTATCGGTGAGGTTGAGGACATAATTACCGGAGTTCTTGGCTGTGCTTTCAAGTAGCACTTCGTCAAACACCACGTACAGCAGTGTATCGGCCAGAGGAACCACTTCAGTAATTTTTGGGGGCAGTTCATCGTAGATAAATTGCGCGTTCAAGTTTTGGCTGAGGTTACCGTTGCAGTCCTTCACCTCCGCTATTTCTACGGTATATGTTTCACCATTTTGTAAGGGGCTAGGCAAGGTCAACTTTACACTGGTGGCTTGGTTATCATATAATACAATCTCTGCAATAAGTTCGGAATTTATACGGTAAGCGGCATTTACTATTGATGTCGCATCCATTCTTTTGCTAAAGGTTACTTTCAATTGGTTCGGGTCGATGACGCTTATTTCTCTCACTGTCGGTGCAGCTCCGGTAAACTGCGGATTAGCCACACTGTTAATTGTACCCGGTGTACCGCCAATTGCGGCTATTGTAGCAGTCCAATTGGCTTGGTCGAAACAACTCAGACCGGTATTGATTATCTCAAGGGAATATCCACCTGTTTCCTTATCTTCATTTTGGTACCACAAAGTATTGTAAGCAAGGCTATCAAACACTAGGCCTGATGCTGATTTCAGCACAATACTATCGCCACCATTGTTTAAAGCGGGCCATGCAGAAGGCACAATCACCTCGCCAAAATTTTGATATGCGCTAGCGGCAGCCGCAGGGCAAAGAATTATCCGCGTATTAGGATTTAAGGTAAAAGCCGGCAAAATCCCCTCATTTGCGGTATTGTCGGATATCGTGAAATTCTCGAGGTTTATATATTTGGCTGATGTGTTAAGCAATTCTATAAATTCGCTTTCCGGCAGTCCTACTGAGGGCGTAGGGTCGGGCAAAAATTCTGTGATAATTATATCGCCTAGTTCAGCCGGTTCAATAACAATATAATCAAAACTGAAACTAAAAGGCAGCATAGTATTTCCTGCTGCATCCTGCACATTGGTCTATCTCCAGCGTGTATGAAGTGCCATTTTGAAAAGCGGAGGCAAAGGAAAGTGATACTGTATCAGTTGACAGGTTGGCAGTTAGAGGTGTACTATTGCCGGGTATTAAGTTATAATTGCCAGTATTAGTTGCTGTACTCGATTCAAGTGCTTCCGAGAAGCGGATAGAAAGTTCTTGGCTGTTAAGCACTGTTACTGCTAACACTTCCGGTGGCGTAGTATCTTCTAAGAATGGGCCAAAGTAGATGTTGTCGAAATAAAAATTACTACTTCTGGAAGCGGTGAAGAAACATAGCATACCGAGATTGGTCGTCTCGTTAATCGAGTTTTCCTGTGCTGTTGCTATAGGCGTAAAATCTTCAGAGCCTACCGGTGCTACAGCTATTTCCCAGTTGGCGTTCTCATCTCGCCTTACTCGGAAAGTATTTTCAAAGGCTGCCGCAAACTGCCCATCACCACCTCTTACTACAAGCGTACTACTATTGCCATTTCTGTAAAAAAGAGACACTGCATCATCAGAGCCTCCTTCACCAATCTCAAGATAATATCCCTGCTGCGTACTGGCACCACTTTCATAATCGAGCAGGTTGGCCTCTGAGCTGGCCAAATAATAAACAACTTTATTGCTTGCTGAGGGTGAGAAATCCAAGCGGACATCAAAGCGCCACTCTTTATTATTAAGCGACTCAGCAATAAAAGTGGTGGACAAATAAGCAGGAGCTAAGGTAGCATTAGTAAAGTCTAATTGAAGTTGATCACTCGCGTTGATTTTAAATTCACTCACACTGCCCGACCAACTTGGGTTGGTTGTAAAATCGCCATCGGCAAAATTGTCATCTACCACTTGGGCATTTGCAGTACCCATGACAAACAAAAAGGACCAAAAACAAATTATTGACTTCATTGTGAAGGCTTTAGTTTCAAGATAAACTAAATATACTAAATTTGTACTTCATGTACACGGAGCTGCTTTTATTTGCTGGCAGTCCATCACTTTTTGGTTGCTATTTTTGAGCGGCTAAAGTGGTACCCGTTTCTTAATTTAATAATAAATAAAGATTTATGAAATTAGCTGTTGTTGGTGCTACCGGTTTGGTAGGTGGCGAAATGTTAAAAGTATTGGAAGAAAGGAATTTCAAGTTTGATGAACTCTTTCTAGTGGCCTCTGAAAGATCAGCAGGAAAAAAAATGACTTTTAAAGGAAAGGAATATACCGTAATCACCCTCGGGCAAGCGGTTTCGCTTAAACCGGATTTAGCCATATTTTCTGCCGGAGGCGAAACCTCTTTGCAGTGGGCGCCTAAGTTTGAGGAAATAGGCACCGTGGTAATTGACAACAGCTCGGCATGGCGGATGAATGAGCGCATTAAGCTGATAGTGCCTGAAATAAATGCCAAAGAACTTAAAATTGACCACCGGATAATTGCCAACCCAAATTGCAGTACCATACAAATGGTATTGGCATTGGCACCTTTACACGAGAAATATAAGATCAAGCGCATTGTTGTTTCCACCTACCAGTCGGTTACAGGAACAGGTAAAGCTGCCGTTGACCAAATGACTGCAGAGCGTAAAGGCGAAAAAGCTGAAATGGTATATCCGCACCCAATAGATATGAATGTGCTGCCGCATATCGATGTGTTTCTGGAAAACGACTACACTAAAGAGGAGATGAAAATGGTGAATGAAACCCGCAAAATTTTTGGCGATGCCACTATGGGCGTATCGGCCACTTGCGTAAGGTTGCCGGTAGTTGGCGGGCATTCAGAATCCATTAATGTAAGCTTCGAAAAAGATTTTGATATCAGTGAAGTAAAAGCCATCCTGAGCAAAACCGATGGTGTAGTTGTGCAAGATAATCCGCAAAATAATGAGTATCCTATGCCCATAAATGCGCATGGAAAAGATGAGGTTTTTGTGGGGAGACTAAGAAGAGATGACTCCGCACCAAACACCTTAAATATGTGGGTGGTGGCCGATAACTTGCGCAAAGGGGCGGCTACCAATGCGGTGCAAATTGCCGAGTATATGGTAAAGCATAGTTTGGTACATGCCTACGGATTTGATTGATAATCCTAAATTAGCAGACATTCTAGCTTTTATTACCCGGCACGAGGAGGATGATCCTGCTCGGCTTGTTTTGGCATTTAAAGGGAAAATCTGATTTACCGGTAACGGATGTAGCCAACCAAATTGCTGCCAGGCAGAAGGCCAAAAGCAAGCTGCCCGTTCTGCACCAAAATAAGCGAGTGCTTTTCCCTCCTCCACTTGCCATGGAGCAATGTAGCTCTGAGGCTACTGCAAAGTACAAGGCTAATTTGGTTTCCGGCAATACCTTGGTTGATTTGACCGGAGGCTTTGGTGTGGACACCTATTTTTTGAGCCGCAGCTTTCAGCGTACGAGGTATGTGGAGCAGCAGGCTGAGCTATGCGCCTTGGCGCGCTACAACTTTGAGCAGCTAAAGCAAGAAGTTGAGGTGCAGCATGCAGAGGCAGTAGATTTTTTGGCTGCACAACAAGAGAAAATTGACTGCATCTACCTCGACCCTGCCAGGCGCAATCCGCAACAGCAAAAAGTATATCAGTGGGCGGATTGCCAGCCCGATTTAGTGAAATTATTACCTGTACTTTTCCAAAAAGGCGCACACATAATGGTAAAAGCGGCACCCATGCTGGACGTCACCAAGGCGGTTGCTGATTTGCAATATCATGTGAAAGCAGTGCATATAGTGGAGTGGGATGGCGAGGTAAAAGAACTGTTATTTCTCATTGATGAAGGCCGCTATTCAAGTCCTGATATAAAGGTCGTCCAGCTCAGCAATAATGGTTTGGTGGGCAAAGCTTTTGAAGCAACTCATGCGGCAGAAAATACAGCTACTTTACAAACTGCCCTGCCTAAAAAATACCTGTATGAGCCATCGCCCGCCCTCATGAAATCGGGCTTGTTTAATATGCTGTCCGGAAAGATTTGGCTTACATAAGCTTCACCAAAACACGCAGCTGTTCACTTCTGATAAGCTAATTGATGGTTTTATGGGCAAAATATACGAGATAACGTATGTCTGCGCCCCTCAAAAAAAGGTGCTTCATAAGCAACTTGGTGGTAAGCAAGCCAATTTGAAAACAAGAAATTTCCCTATGCCTATTAAAGATTTAAAGAAAAAATTAGGGCTAAAGGATGGGGGCAGCAGTTATGTGTTTGCCTGCACTTTGCTTGATGATTCAAAAGTTGTGTTGGTTTGTGAGAAGGTGAATCAAGAAAAGGGTTAGTAGCGGCAGGCCATAATATTTCAACACCTTCAATCTGTTAGGCGCATCATTCCACCACAGCACCCACCACGGTTTTATGTAGCCAAGGGTAAGCAAAATAAAAAAGATGATGATGGAAATTTTAATTAATTGCATGTGATACAAAATTATCAATATCATGGCTAAACATTAATGTGATCAGCATTAATGTTTATTTAATTCTTAGCATAAACATATTTCGAAATGCCCATTTTTTATGTCTTAACTGGTGAGGTTAACATTAATGATATTTCCAGCTTTTACTGAATCTATAACGAATTACACACAATAGTGGCAACTCACAGAAGACTAAAAACTCACAAATTTTGTAACCACCGCATAAGTAGGGTATCATGCAACTGTAAACTTCCCTCATGATTTACAAGAAATTCTTTTTTGATGAGCATGCCAATAGCTGAACTCACGGAACTAGCCGCGCCAAGCTTATACTGTAAAAGAAATTGCTTAGATGTTGGATTAGCCACGCGCTCCGCTTGCGCTATTGCCATAAGCGTTTGCCATTGAAAATCCGTAAGCAGGTGCTGGTAGGTTGCATAAAGTGGGGCTTGCTGTTGTAAAATTTCCATAAAAATCTCGTTCAATAAATCCTCATCCGGCTTTTTTCTGACACCGTAAAGTTTATTAAAGACGAGCTGTAAATAATATGTTTGCATCCTGGTCCAGTTAAAGATGCGTTGTATTAACTCTTCTGATATCGAAATTTTCTCAGGGCGATAATGTATTTGAATAAATGACAGGTATTCAGATTGTTTAATTGCCTCCAAAGAGAGTAGCTCTGAACTCCCATAAAAAGGTCGATTACGTTCAGAAAACATGCTGCGTATCATTGATCTATTACTTCCACTAAAAATAAATCTTATCATAGGGAACTCTTGTACCCATGCGCGAAAGGTAGCCTCAATATTGGGCTCCTTATAATGATTAATTTGTTGAAATTCATCAACCGCTACAACGACTGGTTCTTTAAAAGATTTTAAGTATTGACCTATGGACTCTAATGCTTTTTCAGATGAGTTATTATTGCTGTAGGTAAAAGTCAATTGTGGCGTTCCACTAAATGGATCGAGACTGATGTTTGCACCTATTGACTGAATAAAAGACAACAAATTTTTACTAATGCCATTTGTCAATCCACCTAGCCGGTTAACAATGTTTTCGGCTAGTTTTTTATTGGCTTCTGCTAAGGACGTTGTTCCGAGTAAATCCACATACATGGTTTCAGCTAACTTTTCTTTTTGAAGATGATAGAAAAAGTGGCGAATTAGGGCTGTTTTACCCATTCTTCTATAGGCATAAAGTACGGCATTGCGTTCGTTACGAAACTGATCAAAGAGCCAATTAAGCTCCTGAGTTCTATTACAGAAGTATTTAGGGCTGTGATAGCCAACAACGAGAAATGGATTTTTGGGATTACGCAGATTACGTTACGAAGATTACGTAACGTAATCTTCGTAAAATGAAATGCATTTCATTTACAAAATGGTTTTTGTGCAATCGCTAAAATTACATAATCCTTACAGTCACCTAACGTAGTTTTGGGAAAAGCATATGTGTTTTCACCTTATATTTTTCATACGCTTCACCAAAAATTTTGATCAGTTTCTTTTCCTCAAAATGAATGCCGATAAATATGTAGACAATAGCAAAAATGGCATGAAGCAAATTGGTGTAAGTGGGGCTAAAGATTACAAACCCAATAACGAATAGTATGGTGGCAGTGTACAACGGATGCCTCATACGGGCATATATACCACTGGTTATGAGCTTGCTATTGCTTCAGGCGTTATGCCTAAAAACGATTTCATACTAATTTGTTTGAAGGCAAGCTTAACAATTAAATAGCCGAAAGTGGCAAATATTAAACCGATGGCCTGATTAGCTTTTGATTTGGGAAGTAGATACTGCGCCTCAATAGTTGCTCCGTAAAACAGTAAAGCTACCAATAAACATAAGGATAAACTATTGTAAAATCTGCGATAGTTGAGCGCTGTTAGGCGTAAAGTGTTTTTCGCTTTACTTGTGGCCAAAGCAGAGTGTGCAGCCCCAAAAAGCAACCAGCCAATAAATAAACCAAGGTAAGGAATGTAATTATGCACTGTCTGAATTTTCTTGATGGTGAGAAAAATGATACCCCCTTTCTACTTTAACAATGCGGACGGTATGAGACTTGTACCGTTGCGGGCTACACGATTTTTGGGTAAACAAATGTTTAATCGACATAGTCAATCTTCTCGAATTCTTTGAGCACCTGCATAGAACCCGCTCTTACAAGGCCAGATTCTTTCTTTAATTTTTGCGCTGTAATCTGACTACGCTGAAGCTTGTTAAAAAACGCAATGGCCTCGTTAATGTATTGACTATGCTTCTTATTAATTTTTACGCATATTTTTTCCATCTCCTTGTAAATAAAATCGGCTATTATATATGATTCATTTTTCATAACATTACAATCGCTCTTTACTTCCTACTATAATTAGGTGCCTCTCTGGTAATGTGAATGTCATGCGGATGGCTTTCTACCACACCGGCAGCTGTTATTTTTACAAACTTAGCCTGCTTTAGCTCTGCCACCGTGCCGGTGCCACAATAGCCCATGCCTGCCTTTAAGCCACCTATAAGTTGGTGCAGCACTTCCGACACCAAACCTTTAAATGGCACCCTGCCGGTAATACCCTCTGGCACTAGTTTTTTAATATCATCTTCGGCATCTTGGAAGTAACGGTCTTTCGAGCCATCGTTCATTGCTTCGAGCGAACCCATACCGCGGTACGATTTGAATTTTCGCCCTTCAAACAAAATCATTTCTCCCGGTGCTTCTTCCGTTCCTGCCAGCAGTGAGCCTATCATTACGCTGTCGGCACCTCCGGCTAAGGCCTTTACCACATCTCCTGAAAAACGAACTCCCCCATCGGCAATAATGGGTATGCCTGTATCTTTTATGGCTTTGTAAGTTTCGTATACTGCGGAGAGCTGAGGGGCACCAACGCCCGCCACAATTCTGGTAGTACAAATGCTGCCCGGCCCTACGCCAACTTTTACGGCATCAGCCCCGGCATCAATCAAGGCTTTAGCAGCTTCCGGAGTGGCAATGTTACCAACAATTAAGTCTAAATCAGGAAAAGCTTTTTTGATCCTTCTAGTTGCATCTAATACACCTTTGCTGTGGCCGTGGGCTGTGTCAATAGTCACCACATCTACTCCTGCATTTTTGAGTGCTGCTATGCGTTCTTCAATATCAGGCGTTACACCTACTGCGGCACCCACTCTTAATCTGCCAAACTCATCTTTGCACGAATTCGGCTTATCTCTTTTCTTTAAAATATCCTTGTAGGTAATTAAGCCCATAAGCGTGCCCGACTTATTCACAATGGGCAACTTTTCAATTTTATGTTGCTGCAATACACCTTCAGCACCTTCCAAATTAATTCCTTCCTCAGCAGTAATCAGGTTGTTTTTGGTCATCACATCATTCACGGGTAGCTGTGGGTTCTTCTGGAAGCGTAAATCCCTGTTGGTTACAATGCCAATCAATTTCTTTTCTGAATCTATCACAGGGATACCACCAATTTTATTCTCGCGCATAATGTGCAGTGCATCGCCTACGGTGCTTTCAATATGGAGTGTAATTGGGTCTAATATCATCCCGCTTTGCGAGCGTTTTACTTTACGTACCTGCAAAGCTTGCTGTGCAATGGACATGTTTTTATGGATAAAGCCGAGCCCGCCTTCCAGCGCCATAGCAATGGCTAAATCGTGTTCAGTTACTGTATCCATGGCTGCTGAAACCAAGGGAATGTTGAGCTGAATGTTTCGGGTTAGTTGGGTTGTGGTGTGCGTATCTCTCGGAAGAACCTCGGAGTAGCCGGGCAAAAGTAATACGTCATCGTATGTTAATGCCTCGTAAACGAACTTGGATGTATCAAGACTCATGTGCAAATAATTATAGGTGTTTATTTGCAGGGCAAAAGTAACAATATACTTTCAAATTATGAAATTTGAGCCAATTAAAAATTTGTATGTTCTGCGGTTCACCACCCTAAACACGGTTTTTGCCAATAAATGAAATTAATTTCATTTGTAGACTAGGTCAATTCATACAGTTATTCCATTAAAAAAGAAAGCTGCATCATTCCTCGGCCTTGCTTATTATTGAGCCTCTACGCTGAGTACTATTCTGTTTATCTTGCGAGGTTGTTTTACCGCTTCAAGTCAAATTTCAAGTTATTTACATGGTTCGAGAGCGCCTCTTGCCAGCTTTTTCCGGCATCCCAAATGTTTCCCAGGTAAATATCTTTCGTATACAGCTGCTGCACATAATATTTGTGGGCATTGTTATCGGCAAATATTTTAATGAGCCTATCAGGATTTCCCTTGCGTGTGGAGATATGAATCGTCTCATTTTCTTTTAATTCATAACCGAGCATCCTTTTAAGGCTCTCTACATTATTTTCTAATTTCCGTAAAACCATCAAATAGCCTTGGCTTATCAGGTCTTCATCCGGAAGGTTAGGATCAACCAAACCATATTTGAAAGGGTAATTATTTTTAAGCAGTGTATCTAATTCCGCATTCATAGCATTTACATCACCGGTGATTAAAACACTGGACTCAAACTTAGGCACTGCCAGCTTGTCGATGCGTATATCTGCATTAAAATCTGCCACCCTGCGCGTTTTAATTACGTTGGTTCGTTGAAATACTTCAGGTATATCAACTATCAAAAAGTTTTCTCTCTCCAATCGTGCTTGTTCAATCTCCAGAATAATCCTTTCTCCCAAGGCTTCCAGACTTTCTGCCCTTATATCATACACTTCCATATTGGGAACAAAAAAACTTCCGCCATCAGGTATATCACCGAGGTAGGCAGCATACTCATTGTTTTCTTTATTGATAATAATCATGCTCGAAATGCTTCTTTCGGTAATATCCCGGTAGAAGGCATTAGTAGCATCATGTCCCGATAGAATATCAGATAGCGCATAATAGGCTACAGCATCTATGCCTATACTCATAAAGCTCTTATGTATTTTGGCGGCCTCTTTGGCCCAATCCAAACTTTTAACATTCATAAAAACCACGGATCTGGTTTTTATCAAGGCCTTGGGTAATTCAGCTTTTTCATTAAAAAACTTGAAACTACTTTGCCCAAAGAGGAAATTAATCCCCAGAAAAGCTGTAAACAGAAGTAAGACTAATTTTTTATACATTCAGGCTATTTTTCGAATCAGAAAATTAAATGTTTTATAGCAAACGTCTGAATCTTTCTTACATTATATCTAATTTTAACTAACTCTAAAAAGCGCGTAATGAAAACACTTTTAACTTATAGCCTAACCCTTTGTCTCACAGCTGTATTTGGCCCAATAAATTTTCTTTTAGCACAGCAGCAGATGGGCACAGCCGATAGAACTGAAATGGTACGTTTCCCGGACTCTGCCTATGTTATGCAAAAAGTGTTTACGCTCTCGGCTGATTCCATGCAAGGTCGTTCAACAAAAAGCAAGGCCATTGAGAAATCGAGAAAATTTTTGGTTGATCAGCTGGTAAAAATTGGTGTGGCGGCTTATGTGCCTGAATATTTGCAGCCTTTTGAAATTCCGCAGAAGAAGGGTGATACACTAATTGGTAAGAATATTCTGGCCTATGTAGAAGGCAGCAACAGCCAGGAAATTATTGTTTTATCGGCTCATTACGACCATGTAGGCATGAAAGACGAGGCGAATATTTTTAACGGAGCCGATGATAATGCAAGCGGTACCGTGGCACTTTTGGAAATGGCCAAGTATTTTAGCGTGCACCAACCTGAGCATACTATGATTTTTGCTTTTTTTGATGCCGAAGAAATGGGTCTGCTGGGAGCAAAATATTTTGTGCAATCGAGCGCCATAGATAGCAGCCTGCTCAAGCTTAATGTAAACATGGATATGGTGGCCAGAGGCGATAAAAATGAATTATATGCTGTAGGTACTTATTATAATCCGCAACTGAAAACTTACATTCAACGAGCTGCAAAAGGCAAAGGTATTAAAATGATTTACGGAGCTGATAAGCCTACTGACAAGCCCAATTGGACTTATTCATCCGATCATGGGGCATTTCATAAAGTTGGTGTGCCCTTTGTTTATTTTGGGGTAGATGACCACAAAGACTACCACAAAACAACCGATACTGCCGATAAAATAAATCCGGTTTTTTACCTGGCAGCTATTGAACTAATTAAAGATGCGGTGCTCAATTTTGATGCCGATTTGGATTTGATACGGCTTAATGCAAAATAGGTTGAAGTGCTCTGTGTTGAATTCCCCTCACCCTTTTAGAGTACTCGGAGAGGATTGTGAAATGAAGAGATGTAGAAGGTACACGCAATCTCTATCCATCGCTTTACCTATCGAAAATGTCATTATTAAAGCACTATTACGTCCTCATTATACTTAAACTTTAAATCCATTTTATTTTATCTCATAATCAGCTATATTTATGACATAGGTAAAAGGCCTATGAACGTGTCTATTGAGAATTAATAGAGCTAAAAGATGAGCGCAGCGGAAAGCTCTTATACCTTTATGTGAGTAATGTTGACGGCATTTTTAGGTCTGAAATCCCGAATGCAACTTTGAGCAAAGTAGCGAGGGAGCACGTGAAGTATTTTTCGATGACATGATGTTGAATGTAGCGAGCGCAGACCAGACTTACTATTACTCAAAAGACCACTTAGGCAGCACGCGCGTATTGATACGGGAAGATGGAAGCGTTAAAGCGCGGTACGATTATGATGCCTACGGCCAGATAACACGCCAGGCCGGAACAGAAGAGGTAGCTTACACCTACACCGGCCAGGAGTATGATGAAGGGCTCGGTTTGTATAACTACAGGGCAAGATTTTACGATGCGGAGTTGGGCAGGTTCTTGGCGGTAGACCCGCAAGGTCAGTTCCATTCTCCGTATACAGGGATGGGCAATAACCCTATTCTTTTCGTTGATCCGGATGGAAACTGGGTTGTTGTAGATGACCTGATAGCCGCTGCAATTGGTGGTGTGGTCAACCTCGCAGTCAACATAGCACAAGGGAATTTATCAGGTAATGTCTGGGAAGTAATTGGCCAAGGGGCAGCAGCTTTTGGTGCAGGAGCTGTAGCAGGTACGTTGAGTTTGTATGGCCCCGCAGGTTGGGCAGCAGGTGGAGCGGTTGTAGGAGGAACGAATGCTTGGCTGGGAGGAGCTACAGGCACGGATATTTTGACAGGAGCTGCCTTGGGTGGTGTTACCGGTTTAGCCGGTGGTGCTATTGGTGCTGGTTTGGCACCAGGTTTAAGTAGTCTGACCAACAATATAAGTAGTCCTGTACTGCAGGGAGTTGTAGGCGGAACAGTAGGAGGTGCAGTAACGGGAGCCACTTTGGGTGGTGTAAGTTCAGCATTACAAGGTGGAGATTTCTGGGGTGGTTTTGGAGCAGGAGCATGGCAGGGAGGCCTTACAGGTGGTATTGCAGGAGGAGCTGCGGCTGGTGCGAATGCACGAGCCAATGGTTTTAGTCCTTGGAATGGTAATAGGGTAAAGGACATTTCATTAGGTAAGTTATCATCGATGGGTCCTTCTGTTAATAGTGGCAGAAATTCCTCTAATTTGCCTTCAAACTTGCCAAAGGTCTCAAGTGGTTCCAGCGGATCGAATATAGGGATGCAACTCGGTTCTGTAAAACTAGGAAGGAATGATTTTGCATATAAGAGGCAGTTTGTATCGGCATCAAACGGTCAAACAGTAGAAATCCCTGCTGGTTACTACGCATCACCAGCCAGAAATGGAAATGGTGTTATTTATAGGCCTGTTGGTTACTTCAGATGCAGGGGCAATTAGAATAATGGGTTCTACCTCTCAAGCGCCAAATGGTTATGTAGTGTATCACAACCAATCAGGTCAGCCGTACAATCCTCATACGGGTCAGACTTTATCACGTTCAGAGTGGCACTTTTTATTTGAATAATATGTATAAATTAGAGAAAAACACAGATTTAGATTTTATCTTACAAAAAGAAGTTCAGCAAATTTGTTTTGGTATTTATCAAGTGATAGTCAATTTCAATCCGCCATTACATATAGCGTTTGCTAATAGAGCAAAACTAACTTTTGGAAATACTGAATATAACTGGAAAGATAATGATCGAGATTCACTTCTTAATTTTCCAATTCAACTTTTAATTGGTAAAGTTATTAGTAACTACGAAGTGCTAGAAAATAATAATTTGAAGATTACGTTTGACTCAAATTGTTTCTTGCTACTAATTGATGAGAATAGTTCTTTCGAATCTTATACTATATCTTCAGGTGATGATTATATAGTTATTTAGATTGATAAATTGCGCATTTCCGCTATGCTTTGGCTTGTGTTCTCCTTAATTTGAAAGTTATTTTAATTGCCTGCTGCTATGCGTGTTGAGGCATAAATCTCGCGTGTGTTTGTAGTTGTTTAAGGAGCTCAAAAAAATAGTAGAAAGCCTTCAGAGATTGGGGGCTTTTAACTTATATAATAGATTGAATTTTTCTTTTGGCGATAAATGCATCAATAATGGAGAAGATGCGTTTACTTTTTTGTCATTAATTTTGCAATCTGGATCGAATGATGTTTTAGGATGCAGTAAATTGTTTTTTTCAACTGAAAGAAAAAAAGTATTTTGCACGAAGGATGCAAGTGGCACCTGGTTGGTCTTTGAAATAATGATTTAGGGGCTGTTTTTGTAGGTTAAAAAGTTGTGCAGGGGTTTTTAGCTGTAGACCCACAAGGCCAGTTCCATTCTCCGTATATAGGGATGGGGAACAACCCGGTAAGCTATGTGGATCCGGATGGGGAGTGGGTGAATTTTGTTATAGGAGCGGTAGCAGGAGGAATAGGCGGCTTTTCCATAGGAAAATCTTTAGGCAAATCCGGTTGGGAATTATTTGCTTATACCATGGCTGGTGCGGGCATTGGTGTAGCAACTTCAGGTTTGAGTGCGCTCGTAACTTCCAGCACTGCAGCAGCATTAGGCGGTACGGGGAGTGCAATAGCCGGAGGTGCGGCAGGCGGTGCTTTTAATGGCGCAGCTATGGCAGGACTGGGAGGTCAGGACATCGGCCAAGGAGCGTTATATGGTGGGATTGGAGGGGCTGCAGGATCAACAGCAGGACTATTAAATATAAATGGAATTGCTGGTGGTGCAGCCTATGGCGCTGCCACGGGAGGTTTAATTTCCGGAGGACTGAGTGCAGCGCAAGGGGGTAGTTTTGAAGATGGTTTTAGATCCGGGGCAGTAAGTGGTGGGATTATGGGCGGTGTTTCTGGATACCAGAATGCGAGGTCAGTTGGGAGAAATGGACTTACAGGTTTGTCAACTGAAAAAAGCAGGGCTAATTTTTTCGAAAGGAACTTATCAGAAATTAATTACCTTACTGATGATGAGATTCATGAAGGGCTTGGAATAGGTAGGGCGAGAAAAGGCCCTAGTTTTGAAGTTGGGCCTATTAGCGCAGGAGAATTTATCGATGAATTTGGAAGAACTCGGGCTGAGGCATATTTCCAAGACTTTATTCCTGCTAGTGGAGCAATAAGACCATCTTATCCAGAGGCTTTTTTAATTGGAGGAGGTCTTGTCAGATCGTCAAATATAGCAGGCAAAGCCGTATTTAATTCTCGCGTGGCTGGTGGGTCTTGTAAATTATTTCGAAAGCTCGCTCAGGAAGTTTTGGAGGGAAAGCTAACGGAGTCTTGAATAGGGGTTATGTACGAACAGGTTGGTCATGTATGTGAAAGGAGTACATTATTTCCAACCAAGAGTGGGACCTATGAGAGGAGCAGCACACTTGCACACATTTTTTCAAATATACTCCTGGAGCAATAGTTATGGAATTAAGTAAGGCCAATTTACAAACCTTTTTAGAAAATGCTCCTGAATTGAAACTTTGCAATGATAACCTATTTGATAAGCGTTCTTTCCTGAACTCTTAAATCTTGATTTTCAAAAGCTGGATAAGACCAGTTCTAAGATAGATGTTAGTCGATCCGAAAACGCGCAAGTTGCTCAAATATGAGTTAGATAAGTCCGATATTGATCGAGAAATTATATCGATTGATTTCTTTCAGAAAATCCTGAAACGATTTTGACTTAACTGATAGGCTGGTAATATTTGTATCTCCAATACATGTGGTTAGGGGCGCTTTTAAAGCTGTCAACGAAGAATTAGAGTCTTTATCTAAAAGATTTATCAATCTAAGAGGCGATATAAATGGAGCTGATTATATTTTTACAGTTATTGAATATGTTATGTGTTCCGAAGTCATAGTAAGTCATTACTATGATCAATTCTTTAAAGCTTTTTATTGCAATGAAACCAACAAGTATATAACCAGGACTTGAGATTTTTGTTTCCAAAGGTATTTACAGAAGAAGGTTACTATAGTCTCAGTCATCATCAATTAATTGTTGAAATATTTTTCCCCGCAGGATTGCAGTGTTTAATAACTTCCCATGAAGGTGTATCTTTATAATTAGGCTGGATTGTTCCAATCCTCTGATAAAAGCGCGTCTTGGGCATTCTCTAAATCGATGAATCTTTTGCATCAATAAAGAGCATCGTTTATAAAAGTGTCTACTTTAAATGCTTGCAAAGTCGAATAGTCATCGGTTAAAGGTAAAGCTTAAGATGAAGTTATAAAGCTTTCTCCTGTTGGTACGGAAATATCGGCCCGCGAAATCCTTTTTCATTATGGTAAAATTTATATTTTTAATAGGGATTATTATATCATTTAACTCGTGTAAAAGTGATTTTCTTTTTCTTAAGAAAAAACAAAATTACGCTGATATAAGATTACAAGGTTATTACTACAATGAATTCAATAGTGATGAGCCTCGGATTGATATCTATTTTTTATATTCGAATGGTGTGGTTATATATGGGGAATCACCATCACTTAGGAATTTGAATCAACATTTAGAAGATGTAAAATCTGGAAAGTTTTATCAAAGAATTAGTAAGAATAAAACGGGCTGGGAAATATTCTATATTGAAAAGTCTAATATTTTTCTAGAAACGTGGGAACCTAGCTCTGGAGGGAGATTGAAAACTGTTGTAAGGTCTGGTAAATTATTAAATGATTCCTCATTTGAAATTAACCAGTTAAAGAATAATTATACTGGCAAGACAGTAAACATAAATGAAAATTATTATTTCCAAGAGTTTTATCCAAAACCAGATAGTACAAATATTTTTATAAAATGAATATGCTTTAAAGTTTTAGATCATTCGCCAGGTTGTTACGGAAATATTAGCCCACGAAATCCTTTTTCATTTTGGTAAAATCCAAATTTATTTTTGTAGCATTATTAATTTTATTTGCTTGTCATGAATCTTTTAATTTTAGATGATAAAAAGGTCGGTTTTAAAGGTATAGCTCAGAAGAACCACAAGTCCTCGCCGAGAAACTCTGAGTAGGAAAAAGGTTAATTACATCCACGCTAATCCTTTATTAGCAGGCTTTACGAATGATCCTTGGCACTGGATGTACAGTAGCGCTATAAATTATACTGGATGGAAAGGAATATAGGAAATTGACTATTTTAATGGATGATTTGTGAATGTTCACACGCGGCACGCTTGCGCCAGCCGATTATAAAGGAAAGGACTTGAAACTTAATGGGTATTACTATTCTTTAGATAATAATTATACCAAAAAAAAATTTTGTATAATAATGGAGTTATTTATAAAGCAGGTAGTGGAAAGGTAAGCCCAGAAGACGTATACAATGAAAAATTATTTAGGTAAGAGAACTCAGAGTCCTCTTCAAGAGACTCTGAGGAGGGAAAATTGCAACTGTCGTGTAATCCGGCCAACTATCTAAAAGTGAAACCCATCCCTAAACTATCTCAATTCCCATCCGCTTCATTAGTGGAACGGCATTAAAGGTATGGCATGGCCCGTTGTGTAATTTATAATCGAACAGAATTTCATCTTCTTTTACCTCACTGTTGAAGCTATAATTAGTAAAATTAGGGAGTTCTCTATCCAGCGAGGCCAAGGAAAGATCGTGCGTGCTGATAAGCCCCATGCTGTTGGTTTTCATCAGTTGTCGCATCAGGCTTTCCGCTCCTTTGTTACGGTCTTCAGAGTTGGTGCCTTTTAAAATCTCATCGAGCAGGTAAAATATAGGCTTGTTCTTTTCAATTTTTGTTAAATCCACCAATTGCTTCAAACGCTTTAACTCAGCATAAAAAGAGGAGGTATTTTCTGATAGGTCGTCCTGCGTTCGCATGCTCGTAAATAGCTTTATCTGGCTTAGGCCAAACAACCCGGCACAGCAGCTGGCGCCCATCTGAGCTAAAATAATATTTGTACCCAAAGAACGCTCAAATGTACTTTTCCCGCTCATGTTGGCACCGGTTATCAAGGTCAATGCGCCTTGGCCGCTCATATTAAAATTGTTGTTAACGCGCTCCTCATGTTTTATGAGCGGATGCCCTATTTCCTCTCCACTCAGGTGCAAAACTGTATTGCTTATCTCAGGATTTTTATAGGTAGGATGCGCAAAGCTATAGCCCGCCATGCTCAGCAAGGCTTCCATATCGCCAATGGCGGTAAACCATTTTCTAATATGGGTGCCGTAGTTTGCTTTCCATTTAATACTACTCGAGAGCACCCAATAATCGGTGAGCGCAAATGGCACCAGAATCCAGTACATCATGCCATTTCTTGAGTGCATCCAAGTGAGCGTTGTATTAAGTAAAGAAATCTTTTCAGCGGCATTCGGACTTTCCAGCTCATTTTTTAATGATGTAAGCAATGGTGTTTTCAGCTCCTTACTTAGTAACATTTTGAATAGCCCCAAATGCTGGTTCAGTACCACGGAAAGATTTTGCGTGAGCTTTTGGTTTTCAATCATGGCCCGTTGAACAGGCGCCAACAGCAATATATTGATTAGAAATGAAAGTCCTATAAAGGTTGCCGGTATTATACCAAGAAGAGATAATATAACTACAAGCCATAGTTGTATCAACCCCAGAATTGCTACCGGCTTTAACCATTTGATGGGGGCAACGCTTTTTTCAAACCACTTAAAAATAGTATCTACCTCCAATTCTTTAGCTTCAGGATGCATCCTGTTTTCGGCCCACCAGTTTAGCTGCCAATCGAAATCTGCCTTCAATTCTTCCACAGCCTTTTGTCGGCTATTGATTATATCCATTTCAGCATGCGCTTTAAACCACGAGGCCAGCGTTTGCCTACCAAAATGCAGCTGGCTCCTATTAATAAGAGAGAAAAGCGAATGTTTTCCGAAAACATCCATATCAGTAGTGTAGGGGTGTAGGTGGTCTGTAAATTCTACGCCACCATCTATTCCGTTTAGGTCAAGCTTTATTCTCTTCATTTCATCTGCCAGAATGCCCTGTTTGTTGTTGGCTAACTTCAAGAGCTTTTTATAGCTGTTGTGTTTTTTCACTAACCAGCCAAAAATCAATGGAGCGCCTATCACCATAATGGCTGATAGCGCACCATTTCTTTCATTGATGAAATAGACGATAGCTACGATGGCTATAATAAAGAAAAGCACCCGCACCGTACCGAATTGATTGGTCTTTGAACTTAGCTGTTTACTAGCCTCAGCATGCCTTTTAATTTGTGCTTGAAAGAAATTTAACTTCTCTTCCCAAAACGGTATCGATTGCGTCATAAAAATTATTTCTGAATTTCGGCATGCCTATAGCAGCTTGTAATATGGTCATTCACCAATCCGCATGCCTGCATATAGGCATACATAATAGTGCTGCCCGTAAATTTAAACCCTCTCCGTTTCATATCCTTGCTTATGGCATCAGATTCTTTGGTGGTGGCCGGAACTTCCTGTTCCTTCTGCCAGCTATTATGTATGGGCTCATTTGCTACAAAAGACCAGATATACTGATCAAATGCCCCATATTCTTGTTGTATGGCGCAAAAAAGCTGTGCATTGGTAATGGCACCACGCACTTTTAGTTTGTTGCGGATGATGCCCTCATCATGCAATAGTCTTTCGTAATCTGTTTCGGTGAATTGGCTTACTTTTTCAGCATCGAAATCAGCAAATGCCCTGCGGTAATTTTCTCTCCTTTTCAGAATGGTTAACCAGTTTAGTCCTGCCTGTGCCCCTTCCAATATAAGAAACTCGAAGAGTGTGCGGTCGTCATGCACGGGTACCCCCCATTCCTCATCATGGTATTTTTGGTATAAATCGTTCCCTGCACACCATTTACAACGGGTTCTACCATTAGTGGACGTAGCTGCCTGCATTTATATCAATGGTGGTTCCGGTGGCGTGGTCCATAAAGCCGCTGAGTAAAAATGCAATGGTTGGGGCAATGTCCTCAGGTTCGGTCAGCTTGTTTAAGGCAATATCATTCAAAGCAAAGTCTTCCCCATACTGATCGATGAATTTCTGAGCCATTTCTGTTCTGGTAAAGCCCGGTGCTACTACAAATGCTTTGATTTCTTCTTTACCATAAGCGCGCGCAATTGATTTTGTAAGTGCCACCACCGCAGCTTTTGAGGTGGCATAGGCAAGATAATCTTCTGTATCGCCTCGGAAAGCTGCGCGGGAAGAAATGGTGACAATTCTGCCACCGGATGCTTGCGTTTTAAAATGATTGACAGCGCGCATAGAAAGTACGCCTACCGCATTTACATTTACATCCATTGTTTTGAGCCAATCGTCAGTCCATTCAATTACGTTTTTGCTCGTTGGTGAAGCAATGGCAATTCCCGCATTGTTCACCAGCCCATCGAGTCGTCCATCAAAATAGTCCAGCGTTTCTGAATAAAGCCTGCTTACTTCCATCGCGCCACTTAAATCAGCTTTTATCAGGTGGAGGTTGTTTCCCAGCTCTTTCTTCAAAGCCTGAGCGGCATTTTCATGGCTGTAATAATTGGCAACCACAAGGGCCCCACATTTTACCAGTATGCGAGAAATAGCCGCTCCTATTCCGCGGGTGCCTCCTGTTACTAAGATATGCTGATTTGATAGGTCGATCTTCATTAATATAAATGTAAGTTAAAATTCATTTTTTAGCCACTTATGAGCTAAATAAAATCTCATTGCATCAACCACTAATTACTGCGCCAGCTCAGCGTCAAAAGAGGTAATTTCTCCGTTTTCGATTGTTATGTGCATATTAAGCGGATTGCAGCATACCTCGCAGTCTTCAATATAATTTTGCTCGCTCAGGCTAGGGTCCACCAAAATACTGATTTGTTGCAGGCAATTGGGGCATGTAAAGTAGTTTTCGATCATAATTTATTAACTTGATAAATTAATAACAGTTCGGCAGATTGGTCGTTCTAAAAATTAAACTAAAACTCAATTCAATGAAAAAGCTGCTTTTTATACCCATATTATTATTTTCAACTTTTGCATTTGCTCAAATAGGTGAGGAATTCCCCGACATCGCAGGAAATAGTTTAACCAATAAAATGATTAGCATCCCCGATGCTACAAAAGGTAAGTTTACACTTGTAGGCGTGGCCTTTAGTAAAAAGGCAGAAGATGATTTAAACAGCTGGTTCGACCCAATTTATGAAGCGTATGTGAGAAAGGCCGATCCAAACGCTTTTATTCCTGAAATGAAGCCCGATGTAAATGTGGTTTTTATACCCATGTTTACCGGCATTAAAAGGAGTGCCTCAAAAAATGCCACCAAAAAAATGCAGGAGGGGATCGATAAAAAGCTCCATCCGCATGTGATGGTTTACAGCGGTAGCATGAGCGATTATGATGAGATACTAGGCTTGGACGACAAGGAACTCCCTTACTTTTTTGTGCTGGATAAGGAGGGTAAAATTATTTATACTACTGATGGCAAAGCAAATACCAAAAAGCTTGATCAGATTGATGAGCTGGTGAATGACTTTTGATGGATTCACTAACTATGTAATCTCAAATCAATGTCGTTTAGTTAAGCTTGTCTTCATGACCTCATCCCGCCAAAGGCGGGCAGGCACTTACTCCTTCTCCTCAAGAGAAGGAGGTAAGGTCTTATCTAAACGACATTGAATCTCAAACACTAAATTTTGATGCTTCTCTGGCTATAAACTCATTTAATGTAGTAGGTTTCTTTCCACTAAGCATTTGATAATTATTGGTAATGGCAGGCGCTTTTTCAAATCTCGGCAGAAAGTGTAGCACAAACATAACCAGTACTTTGGCAAAAGGCTTACCCTCTTTAAGCTTTAAATAAAAAAAGTAAAAAGGGTTAACGCTTCTGTAATTGATTTGGGTGTTAAGTACGGCATTGATTTTATTGGTTACAGCATCAAAATTCAATAGCTCATTGCCTGTTATTTCAAAAGCTTGATTTTTATATTCATCGAATCTGTGGAGCAATACAGCGGTGGCTTCGCCTACGTTATCAGCATCCACCCAATTAAATTTTGCGTCTGCTGAAGGGAGTGATATACGTTGCTTTTGTTGTATTTCCGGTAATAGGTCAGCCGTAAGATTCTGCATAAAATAGGCTGGTCGCACGAAAATATATTGAAAATCCATTCCAGTAATCAGTTGCTCAATTTTATGATGGGGTATAATACTACTCTTCTCCACTCCCTGAACAGATAAGAATACAATTTTATGAATAGCGGCTTTTTTTGCCGCCTCCAACATAGGCTTAAAAATACCATCTACATCAGCCAATTGCGGTGGGCGCAACAGAAAAAGTATATCAATACCCTCGAAAGCACTAGCCCAGGTTTCCTTGTTTTCAAAATCGAAAACCCGCTGCTGCTTCATATTTTCTGCATGGCTATCATTCTGCTTGCTTAATGGCTGCCGAGAGGTAGCAATGAGTAAATCATTAGCAAATAAATGTTGCTGCTTGAGGATGGCAGAACCGATATGGCCGGATGAGCCGGTGATGAGTATTTTTTTCATGGGTTTCTTTGGTGTAAACGTGTTTATTAAATTGGACGTACTAAAGGATAAATTGTTCAGCAGACATTTTTGGTTACAACGTTTTATTATAAATATTCTCAGTAACTGAGTAGTTCAGTTATTATTCTCGGTAGCATATTGCTCAAAACTAGTGTAGTTCGCTTTCTTACTCAAATCTTCTTTATTTAACAGGCCAGCTTAAAGCTGGTAGGCAAGCTCTAACAAACCTGTGTAGCCAGACAAGTTCAATTAGCTGTTGGGTATGACACTTCGGGCAGGATTTCGTAATGTTTTAAAATATATGTCTCCACTAAAGAAACACGTCATTCTGGAAATTTTCACAGTCCACTAGTTTTTCACATCAAAGGCGGAAGAAAATTAGCAGGAATCTATTGAAGCAAACGGAGTTTGCTATCTCTTTGCATTTAACTCGAGCAATGCTTAAATAGGATTTTAAGGAATAAAAGTGACCAGATATCGTAAGCTCGATAATCTAGGTTTGCACGTGACCACACCAGCGAGTAGTCGATTGCCCTTTGTACAACGAGATTGCCGCCCCATAGTAAATCCGGGACAGGCACTGCTTCCTTATCTGCCCCGATATCAAACGGAGGTGAGCGTTCGCAATCACCAATAATTTATCAAATGTTCAATAGTTGCTGCTATGCTTGCCTTGGTTTGTGAGTTACGAGTTGAATATTCCCTCACGCAAATACACTATCCAAACTGTTGGTTATTCCGAATCACATTTTCTGGTGTAACCAGAGAAGTGATGAAGGAATCTGTTACCATTAAATAATCAGCCGCAGTTAGCGAATAACCCGTATGAGCGACTCTATAAATCTAATTTGGTATTTCATCATTTACTTGCTGAGCGATCACGATTTGCACGCATAAAGCACGGAAGAATTTTTTATATCTATATATGAATTCTTATGAGTGTAGGCGCGATTGAGAATGTAACATCCCAAAATCAGCTAATCTTTAAAATTCCAAGTCAAGACGGTGTATATACTTACAAAAACACCCAGAAGCTAATAATCAGGATCATCCATAATATACCCAAAAAATGCCATACTTTAGTTAACAGCTCATATTTTAAATGCCAATAAGGGTTGGTTTCAGCAATCAGAAATTTTATGGGATCTTGTGTGATGTTTCTTGTTTGAAATATTAATACGCCCAGATAGGTATGCGCTGCAATAAAATGTATGGCGTGCAATCCGGTGAGTACATACAAAAATGAAGCCGTTACCCCGGAATTGAATAACACGCCCGACTCACTCAGCTGGCGGTAACCCAACAGCTGGCAGAAGGCGAATCCTACACCAAGCAAAAAGGTGTAACGCATAGAGGTAATTAAGGCTTTATGCACTCCAGCTTTAAATAATTTATGAATAGGATTAATAAAAACACTTGAGGCAACGATGAGCACAGTGCTAATAATAAAGATAGGAGGAACGGCAACCGCTTTGGCCGCTGCATTTTGCAGGCTCATAAAAAAGGAAAACAGCAGAAAAAGAAATATAAGACTGCTGCCTAACATACTTAAAAAGAGAATCATCTTATAAGGATGCATCCTTTCTACACGCTCAAATAAACTTAGATCGGATTTAGTATTTTTTTCCATTTGTGGTATCTATTTTGACCTTTGGCAATGTTTTATGAACCATATATAATAGATAATAGTTTGTTTTAACTTTGCTGAAAGAAAAAATGATTACAACATTTTAGATAAACGCTATAAGCTTGAAGATTAAAGAATTTATAAAATTATATAAGGAAGATCCTTTTATACAAACTGTTGCCGCTTCACTTAAGCCAAACGAAGACAGGTGGATACACCTAAAAGGCTTGGTAGGTAGCCTTGATGCGGTGGTGCTAGCCGGAATACAACAGATAAATAAGCAAAACCACCTCATTGTTTTGCACGATAAGGAGGAGGCCGCTTACTTCCAGAACGACATGCAAAGTGTGCTGGGCGTTAAAGAGCCACTACTTTTCCCTACCTCGTACAAGCGTGCCTATGAGTTTGAGGAAACAGAAAATGCCAACGTGCTCATGCGTGCGGAAATCCTTAACCGAATAAATAATAAATCGAGCGCAGGCGAAATAATAGTGACCTACCCTGAGGCACTTACCGAAAAGGTGATTAATAAAAAATCGCTTGTATCAAATACTTTTAAGGCCAAAGTAGGAGAAAACTTAGATGTGGAGTTTATTGCTGAGCTGCTGCAGACCTACGATTTTGAGCCTACCGACTTTGTGTACGAGCCGGGCCAATATGCTATAAGAGGTGGTATAGTAGATATATTTTCTTACGCGGCCGATGAACCCTACCGTATTGAATTGTTCGGAAATGAGATTGACAGCATCAGAACTTTTGATGTGGTATCGCAGCTATCAATTGCCACAGTAAAAGAAATTAACATCATCCCCAATGTGCAAACCCGCTTGCTACAGGAAACGCGCGAATCGTTGCTGGAATTTATCCCCAACAACACTAAAATTTGGTTTAAAGACTTTGCTCAAACGCTTGATGTACTCAATAAACAATATGAAAAAGCTTCGCAATCATTCGATAAAATTATAAGTAATACAGCAGATACTAAGGTGGTGCTGAAGCCGGAAATGCTTTTTGATGATGCTGAGTCATTTCAAAAGCACTTGGCGAAATATTTAAAAGTGGAGTTTGGCAATCGCTTCTATAAAAAGGCCGATCAGGCCTTTGAGTTTGACGCTAAGCCACAGCCTTCATTCAATAAAAATTTTGAATTGCTGGGTGAGAATCTCTACAAAAACCAAGAGGAAGGCCTCGTTAATATCATCACTTCGGAATCGGTAACCCAAACAGACAGGTTAGCAAACATTTTTCAAGAAATAGACGCTTTTATAAAGTTCCAAGGGCTTGTGCTCAGCTTACGAGGCGGGTTTATCGACTACCAAAGAAATTTGGCGTGCTATACCGATCATCAGGTATTTGAACGTTTCCACCGCTACAAAACCAAAGACAAGCAGAGCAAATCGAAAGCAATCACGCTTCGGGAACTAAAAAATTTACAACCGGGCGATTTTGTTACGCACATTGACCATGGTGTAGGCCGTTTTGCAGGAATGGATACCGTGGATAACAACGGCAAAAAGCAGGAAGTTGTGCGGCTTATTTACCGCGATAATGACCTGCTCTACGTAAGCGTGCACTCCCTACATAAAATTAGCAAATACAGCGGAAAAGAAGGTGCTACGCCTACCATAAGCAAACTGGGTTCGCAAGAGTGGGAAAATAAGAAAAAGAAAGCCAAAAGGCAGGTGAAGGACATCGCCAAAGACCTTATTGAGCTTTATGCCAAGCGGAAGTCAGCTCCGGGCATGGCGTTTGGCCCCGACAGTGTGATGCAAGCCGAGTTGGAGTCCTCTTTTATTTATGAAGATACGCCCGACCAGGCCAAATCAACTGTTGATGTGAAAGCAGACATGGAAATGGCGCATCCTATGGATAGGCTCGTTTGTGGCGATGTGGGTTTCGGCAAGACTGAAATAGCCATCCGCGCAGCGTTTAAAGCGGTGGATAATAACAAACAGGTGGCCGTATTGGTGCCTACTACCATTTTGGCCATGCAGCATTACAGAACTTTTGCCGAGCGGCTGGGCAATTTACCTGTTACCGTGGAGTACATAAACCGCTTTAAATCTACCAAGCAAATAAAGGAGATATTGGGCAGGCTCAAGGAAGGCAAAATTGATATTTTGATTGGCACACACAGAATTGTTAATAAGGATGTGCAGTTTAAGGACCTCGGCTTATTGGTAATTGATGAAGAGCAAAAGTTTGGCGTTAAGGTAAAGGATAGGCTAAAGGAAATGCGCGTAAATGTGGATGTGCTTACACTTACCGCCACGCCAATTCCGAGAACCTTGCACTTTAGTCTGATGGGCGCACGCGACTTAAGTGTAATTGCTACACCACCACCCAATAGGCAGCCGGTTACTACCGAGCTCCACAGTTTTGATGAGGAGCTGCTGCGCGATGCCATCAGCTTTGAGTTACAACGCGGTGGGCAGGTGTTTTTTGTGCACAACCGGGTAAGCGACATCGATCAGGTAGGTAATATTATTTTGAAACTAGTGCCGGATGCGCGTATTGGTGTAGCCCACGGGCAGATGGATGGTGCCAAACTGGAAAAAGTGATGATGCGCTTTATAGAGGGCGAGTACGATGTGTTGGTATCTACCAACATTATTGAGTCCGGGCTGGATATTCCCAACGCCAATACCATCATAATAAACCATGCGCATATGTTTGGCATGTCGGATTTGCACCAGATGCGAGGCAGAGTGGGGCGAAGCAATAAAAAGGCATTTTGCTACTTGCTTACACCACCAACTATTGGCCTCTCGGCAGATGCCAGAAAGCGGTTGACGACCTTAGAAGAATTTTCCGATTTGGGCGATGGCTTTAAAGTGGCCATGCGCGATTTGGATATCCGCGGTGCCGGTAATCTATTGGGTGCCGAGCAAAGTGGTTTCATTTCAGATTTAGGTTTCGATATGTACCATAAAATTTTGGATGATGCCGTATCGGAACTGAAAGAAACGCAGTTTGCCGATTTATTTAAAGATGAGCTGGCCAAGAAAGCGGAAATTATTGCGCAAGACTGCAACATTGAAACGGACTTGGAAATCTTAATCCCCGAACATTATATAGAGAACATCTCCGAGCGTTTGAGCTTGTACTCTCAGCTCGATAATATTAAAAATGAGGAGGAACTGCAGCAGTTTCAGGCGGCTGTTGCCGATAGGTTTGGCCCTATTCCGGAGCCGGTTTTCGATTTGATAGAAACCGTGCGCATCAGGTGGAAAGCAGAAAGACTAGGTTTTGAGAAGCTGCTGATTAAAAATGGTGGTATGAAGGCATATTTCGTAAATGCTGACAATGAAAAATATTTCAATTCGGCTATTTTCGGTAAAGTACTGGCATTTGTACAGAGCCACCCAAGGCGTTGCAACATGAAGGAGTTTAAGGGCAAACCTATTTTGCGGATAGAAGATATAAATAGCATTAGTGAGGCTAAAGCAATTATATTTGAAATGGCCGGTGCACCGGAATTGGACAAAGAAGTTACGAGCTGATAGCTACGAGCTTCGAGCGCCCGTTCTAAAACTCAAGGCGTATGGCTCAAAGCGCTCGGCTCAATGCTCATGGCTCAAAACTTACAACTCAAAGCGCTCTACTTTATGCGTATGAAAAAGAAAGTACTCCCTCAGTTTTATAAAAAATACACCCCTGCGGAAACGCAGCTTATGGAAGCCTGCAAAGCACATTTCAGCAAGTTAAAAGCTGATAGATTAGCGATTATACCTTATGCTATGGTAATAGATGTAAAGCAGCAAACGCAGCAACTAAGCCCCAGCGTGCTCAAGGTAAATCCGGCCTTGTCCTTCATTGAGCAATTTTGGGAACAGGGAAGATGCGCAGTTCAGTTTACAACAGATACAATGTTTTGCGGTATGTTATGACGCACATGTGTTGGATAAGAGGAGCAGCTAGACCAAGATGCTTTAGTGATACAGTTACAGCAGCAAAACGATACCAAATGCCAGTTGCATTGCCCTTATGTGGAAGAAGCTGGAGAGGTGGTTTTTGGGGAAGGACAGGGGTGGTATAATAGCACCATTGGTTCTGACTTTTATCAGGAAACCATCCGGCCGGTAACGGATCCGCTTTTAGGGGGTAGTTTAAGGCTTTTTGTGCGCAATGCATACGAGCGCTCATCATACAGAGAAAAAGAAAAAACAAGGCTTTATGTAAATGCTAAGTTACCTTATGGCAATACGCTGGAGCAGATGAACAGCATTATCAAGAACTTCGAAAGCTACCTTAATCAGCAGGAGGGCATTGAAATATTTACCACACGTATTTACTCCGGCCAATATGCCGGTATTGAAATTATTTTTGAAGAAGCATATGAACTGGGCAGTCTGCCATATCAACTAAAGGCAAGGCTCTCTGCCAAAAGTACCGACTGGAGCGGAGTAGATTGGAATATATACGGTGTAGGCCAAGGGTTTTCTACCGGTTCCGGAGATCGCATTCCCTCTTTTAGGGTAGAAATGAAAGGTTATAATTATGCAACGCTGGATCAGCAGGCACAGTGGTTTGCCAAAAAGCTACTGAGCCACCCCAGAATACAGGAGGTGAATACTAACGAGCGCGTATCTTGGAGGGATGAAAAAAGTAGTGAGTATGTGTTGACACCCAACATGCAACTTTTAGCGCAACATGGTATTTCATTAGCAACTTACGCAAGTAGCATTAAAAAGTATGCCCCGGCTAATAGCTTCATTAATGAATTTGATATAAACGGAGTCTGGTGGCCGGTAAAAGTGCAGGCTGTTACGGCTTATGAATTGGATAAATATAGCTTAACACATCAGAATTTCGATTATGATAACATACGTGTACCGATTGGCTCAGTAAGTACGTTAAACTTGGCACCAACCAGTAACGCATTATATAAAGAGGATAGAAACTACATACGAATAGTCGCTTTTGAATATTACGGCTCAGCCCGCTTTGGCGATAAATACCTGAATGAGGTATTAGAGAATTACGAGCAAATTAAACCGCTGGGCTATACTGCCAAAAAACAAAGAGGCGTGGCGCACGGAGTTTAATCCCCCTTCGTAAAAACCCGTACCCGCTTTATTCTTTTCTGGTCAACTGATACTGCGATGCATACCAGTATTTATAATCAATACTTCAGCGGCAAGTATTCGTATGCTGCCGGGTCTGCATTTAGCAATTTACACGTATTGTTCATTAAGCTTTGCAAAAAAATAATTAAAAAAATTCACATTTTAGCTGAATTATCTATATTTACGGTATCCTCACAGGGCAACCTACTTTTTGATTTAAGATTCGCAATATTTTAATTATGAAAAAGTCCTTCATCATATTTCTTAGTTTAATAGTCTTCCCAATTTTAGTTGAGGCCCAACATAACTTTGGGCTTTCTATAGGGTTGAAAAAGTATTATTCAGATTATAATATAATGGGTAGACATCAGGGAGTTGATATTGATTTAAGTTACAATCCTGATATAATTTTTATTCCATTGGGTATATTTTATGAATACAGCTTTCCCAATATAGAGTATTTTATTCTCACCTCGAGCTTAACCGTCAATAACTTTAACCTCTTTGTTACACCACGCGATTATGATCCACCTCAAAAGGATTTTGCCAGCATACCTCACGTGCAGCTTTTTGTCTCCAACTATCGGCCTTATATTTTCAGTATAGTACCTTCTTTTGTGATAAAAAGAGGTGTCCAGTTTCGTTTAGGTTTAGGTTACTCACTAAATTTTATGCACCATTTGAATGATGAGGGTCTATACCCCTATGATGCTGGTGATAGGTGGATGTCAAATCCGAATAATCAGAAAGTGCTAGCCTTTGCTAATGAAATTGTAACGCAAAATCCGTTAAAACCCTTTACCCACCATGTAGTTTTAAACGCGGAAGTAAGAATATGGCACTTAGGGATTGAAGCCCGGTACCTCAGGTCTTTACATTCGGTTTATCAGCCTGTAAATTTTAGGGGTGAATTTATTTATCCTTTTAGATCCAATAGCTCAGAATTAACAGTGAGCCTGAAACTTTATTTTAAGAAATTAAAACAGTGGGATATTGAACTTCAAAATGAGAGTGGATTCTAATCCCCCTTCGTAAAAACCCGTACCCGCTTAATCCTTTTCTGATCAACAGATACTGCGGTGAAAATGAATTTGTTGAAGGTGATTTTCTCTCCTGCTTTTGGCAACTTGTTGTTTAGCTCTAGCAGTAGGCCACCTATCGATTCGCTATCGCCTTTTACCTCATCAAAATAGGAAGGGTCTTCACCTATAATTTTGCTGAAATCGTTTAACGAGGTTTTACCTTCAAAAACGAAGGTGTTTTCATCCAGCTTGTTGTAAGCAATGGTGGCGTCTTCATCAAATTCATCACTTATTTCGCCAACTATTTCTTCAATTACATCTTCCAGCGTTATCAGCCCGGAGGTGCCTCCATACTC
This sequence comes from uncultured Cytophagales bacterium, assembly GCA_963832285.1. Lineage (GTDB taxonomy): Bacteria > Bacteroidota > Bacteroidia > Cytophagales > Cyclobacteriaceae > Marivirga. The sequence continues at coordinate 146,873 of CAWHTP010000006.1, read as the reverse complement.
ATCTACCACTATGGCCATGTGCACGCGTTTTTCCTGAAAATCTTTCAGCAGGCTATCTATCTTTTTAGACTCAGGCACAAAAAATCCCGGTCTGAGTAGTTCTTGCCACTTAAAATCATCTTCCCTATCTGTGTAGGGCAGTAAATCCTTCACATATAAAATGCCCTCTAACTTATCAATGGTGTCTTTATAGACAGGTATACGGCTAAAACCATTTTTAATGATTCTATCCATCAGCGTATGGTAATCGTCCTCGATATCGAAAGCGGTAATGTCCATTCTCGATTTCATCACCTGCCTTACGGATAGTGTGCCGAAGTTTACAATGCCTTTTAATATGCCGCGCTCTTCGTCTGTCGTTTCAGGGGTTGAGGTTATTTCCAATGCCTGGTGCAGTTCATCTACAGAAATATTGAAGCCTTTTTGTTTTACTCTACGCTCAATAACATCGCTGATGGTCATTAATAACCAACTAAGCGGGCGGAAAAATTTCTTTGAAAATACCAAAAATGGAGCTAGCCGTTTGGCGAAGGCTACATTATTTTGGTTTGCATATACTTTAGGCACAATTTCACCGTAAAAAACAATGAGAAAGGTAATTACTGCCGTGAGCGAAACTACAACTATGCCTTCTGTTTCTTTGGTGCCTACTATCTCCCAGGTAAGAAAGGTGGAAATGGTGACAATAGCTACATTAATAAAATTATTGAGTATAAGTATGGTGGCTAATAATTCCTTTGGTTCTTTCAGCAGCTTGATAATGAGTTGCTCGTTGGGCACATTGCTCACTTTAGTTTTCGCTATATCATCATGCGACATAGAAAAAAAAGCTACTTCGGATCCGGATACGAGGGCGGAAGTGAGCAGCAATAAAACAATGGTGATACCATTAAGAATGTAAAACCACTCTCCTGATAGGCTTGCTACGTTGCTGGCAATTAATAAACTGGGATAGGGATCGTCCAATGGGTGTGGTTATATTCGCTTAAATTAAAATGGAAGATCGTCCATTTCGCTGTCTGTATCAGGGGTATTAGCCTGAGCAGCGCTGGGTTGAGCTGAAGAATTGCTGCCGGTATTACCATCAGCCGGTTGTGATTGCCCGCCTTGGTAATCAGCGCTTCCGCCCTGATCATTTCTTTTACCTCCCAGCATGTTCATTTGGTCTCCTACAATATCAGTAGTGTAACGTGTAATGCCATCTTTCTCGTAAGAACGGGTTTGTAATTTACCCTCTATATAAACAGAATCACCTTTTTTAAGGTATTTTTCTGCTATTTCGGCAAGTCCGCGCCATAGGGTAATATTGTGCCATTCGGTTTTTTCCACTTTTTGGCCGTTTTTATCTTTATAGGTTTCTGAGGTAGCAATCGAAAAATTTGCCACGGTAGCACCGTTGTCTAAATGTCTTACTTCAGGATCTTTACCTAAATTGCCTATTAAAATAACTTTATTTACTCCTGCCATATCTAACTGTTAAAAACACAAAATTAATCAAATTCTTTCTAACATGGTTGAATACCATCACTTAATTATACATGCCGGCTTTAAGCCTTTATTAAAAATAGCTAATATTGTCTAGCTTTCAAATATTTGTCCACTAATATTGGCTTAGGCAGTTCTTCCACTTCTCCATCGTTGTACCATTGGTAACCATCAATTTGCAAAGTAAGTTTAGTTGCATCTACAGTAATAAAACGCGCCTCAATTCGCTGGTGCGTTAAAATATGCTTCATGCTTTCACTCACATGGTAGGTAAATTTCTTCGGGTGCGATAAAGCCTCGTGCAGTTGCGTTTCTAGCTCGGATGATGGCAAGGGCACAGCACTTTCAATCAGCGGGAAATCGAACAAGCCTTCCCAAATATCTTTCCCCCCTCTTTTGCCCATCAATAATTCATCTTTATTGTGTATATGCAAGTAATAAAAATAGCGTTTTCTCACTTTTACTTTCTTACTTTTGATAGGAAGACTTTGCTGCGCGCCAATTTTCCGAGCTTCGCAGCCCTCGCTGACAGGGCAAACCAAGCAGGCAGGTTTGGAAACGCTGCATAAAGTAGCGCCCAACTCCATTATAGCCTGATTATACAGGTCGGGGTGGTCTTCTGATAGTAATCCTGCTGAAGCATCGAAAAAAAGCTTAAAATTTTTGGTGTCTGCTATATCTTCTTTTATCAGTAAGTAGCGCGATAACACCCTAAAAACGTTGCCGTCAACCACAGGTACCTGCTTGCCAAAAGCGAAAGAGGCTATAGCTGCGGCTGTATATTTACCAATGCCTTTTAATTTTTGCAGCTCCTCGTAGCTTTCAGGAAATTTGCCATTGTACTCCGCTACAATCATTTTTGCACAGCTGTGCAGGTTACGCGCACGGCTATAATAGCCCAATCCCTGCCACAGCCGCAGTACCTCATCTTCAGGAGCGGCAGCGAGTTCACTTACAGTAGGGTACTTCGCTGTAAACTTTAGGTAATAAGGCATACCCTGAACTACCCTTGTCTGCTGTAATATAATTTCTGACAGCCAAATTTTGTAAGGATTTTTAGTAAGCCGCCAAGGCAGCTCACGCATGTTATTTTTGTACCATAAAACTAATTTTTGTGCAAAATATGAACTCATTTATTTACTAGGTTATATTTTTAGAAGCAGCAAGTTGATCAAATAATATCAGTTTTTTAAGCTGAAATAAAAAGAAACAAAGAAGTTGCAAATAGTTGAATACGAAAAAGTTATATGTAAGCTTCCACCACTAAATCAGTATTTATTTAATCATAAATACTTTTAAAATCAAATTTGTAGAATTACCTTTGCAGACCCAAATAGGACAGGGTTTAATTTTTAGAATCACTTAAATTATTTAAAACGTGACTAAAGCAGACGTTATCTCAGAAATTTCTGAACAGACAGGTATTGACAAGGCAGATGTAACAGCAACCGTGGAGGCCTTTTTTACAGTAGTAAAAGATTCCATGGCAGATGGTGAAAACATCTATGTAAGAGGCTTCGGCAGTTTTGTTAATAAAAAGAGAGCAAAGAAGATTGCACGTAATATTTCAAAAAACACGGCAATTGTTATTGATGCACACTACGTACCAAGTTTTAAGCCTTCGAAAGTTTTTGTAGAGAAGATTAAAAGCTCTAACAAAATCAAAGAATTAGCCTAACAAATGTTACGCTCCAGAATCATTCTTTTTGTTGTTGCCATTATATTGATAGCTGTTATATTCAGCTTACCAAAAATAGTGGTAGATAATAATGAGGAAAGTACGCTGGAGAATACTGAAACTACGGAAGATGTGGCTAATGAAGGTGGTTCAGCCACTAAGCAAGAGGCTGAGCTGCATAATAATACACTAACACCTGAATTGCAGCAGAAAGCAGCTGAGTTAAGAAATAAGTTACTTCTGGCCGATAGTAAGGAAAAAAGTAGTATATTTGCAGATTCGTTATCAGCACTTTACACTAGTGTAAGTAAGTTGGATAGTGCTGCAAAATATATTGAACTAGCTACAACAGATAAGGAAACCGTGGGCGATGCCTACTATGAGGCTTTTACTTTTGCCGTAGCGCCTGAAAAGGCTAACAAGCTGGGAGAGAAAGCTAGAAAATATTACGGTGAGGTACTTAATAAGGATGGGAGCAGGTTAGATTTGAAAACCAAAATAGCCATGACTTATGTATCTTCAGACAACCCAATGTCAGGTATTATGATGTTGAGGGAAGTAATAGAACAAGAGCCTACAAATGAGGAGGCTTTATTTAATTTAGGGATATTGTCTATACAGTCCGGCCAATATGATAAGGCGGTTGATAGATTTGAGAAATTGCTTGAATACCACCCTGCTAATGAACAGGCAGCGTTTTATTTAGCATTGAGTTATTTTAATGATAACAAGCGCGAGAAAGCAAAGCGCATGTTTGAGAGAATAAAGAATACAAGTAACGATGAGCAGGTGCTTGCAGCTGTTGAGAGTTATTTGAACGAGTTATAGTATTGTTTAACTAAAAAATTTAGAATTATGCCTTGCGGTAAAAAAAGAAAAAGACATAAGATTTCGACTCATAAGAGAAAGAAGAGACTAAGAAAGAACAGACACAAGAAGAAGTAATATACTTCTTCTTGTTTTTATTTTATCTAGTTTTTCACTTAACCTTATTGAGCTTTGAGCAATGAATTAATAATTAATTCAACTCCAAGCGGAAGCCGAATAGCCCTTCTTGAAGATAAAAATCTTGTAGAGATACATTATGACAATGAAGAGGAGCAGTTTAATGTAGGTGATATTTATTTAGGTACCGTACGCAAAGTAATGCAAGGCTTAAATGCCGCCTTTGTGGATGTTGGATATGAGAAAGATGCGTTTTTGCACTATCATGACCTGGGACCAAAGATAAATTCGCTCTTAAAATACACTAAGCTTGTTACTACTCGTAATAATACCTCTTACAAATTAAGTAAATTCAAGCTTGAGCCTGAGATTGATAAACTTGGAAAAGTTTCTCAGGTACTTTCAAGAAATAAGCAAATACTGGTTCAGGTAATAAAAGAACCAATATCTACTAAAGGGCCACGGTTATCTTGTGAGTTGTCACTTCCTGGCAGGTACATAGTATTAGTGCCTTTTGCCAACGGAATAAGCATATCAAAAAAGATATCGAGCAGCGATGAGCGTAAAAGACTTACGCGTTTAATTTCTTCTATAAAACCTGAAAATTTTGGTGTCATCATCAGAACGGTTGCTGAAGGAAAAGAAGTAGCGGAACTCGATACCGACTTAACAAATTTATTAGACACCTGGGAATCAGGCATCAAAAAATTAAGAACGGCCAAACCAAAAGATAAAATCATTGGTGAGGTAGGGCGTGCGTCATCCATCTTGCGCGACATGCTCAACGAATCTTTCGATAACATTTATGTAGATGAAGGAGAGGCCTTTGAGGAGGTAAAGAATTTCATTGGTAAATTTGATGCCTCAAAGGAAAAAATTGTAAAGCAATACAACGGCCGAAATAAAATATTTGAACATTTTGGCATTGAGCGCCAGCTCAAATCACTCTTTGGGCAGTCAGTGAACATTCAAGGTGGTGGTTACCTGATTATTGAGCATACTGAGGCGCTGCATGTAATTGACGTAAATAGTGGCAACAAGTCTAATGCGGAGGCAAGCCAAGAGAATACAGCCCTAAATACCAATATTGAAGCGGCCAAAGAAGTAGCGCGCCAGCTTAGGCTGCGTGACATGGGAGGTATTATTGTGATCGATTTTATTGACATGAAAAATCCGGAAAACAAGAAGCTTTTATTCAAAAGCATGAAGGATTTTATGGCCAATGACAGATCGCGCCACACGGTGCTGCCACTTACTAAATTTGGTCTGCTACAAATAACCAGACAGCGTGTAAGGCCTGAGGTTAACATTGTAACAAAAGAACAGTGCCCAACTTGTAATGGTACAGGCAAAATTAGTGCTTCTATTTTGGTTACCGATCAGTTAGAACAGGATTTGGAATACTTGTTAATTAAACAAAACGAAAAATCGCTTTCGGTTGCTGTACATCCGTTTTTACACTCTTTTTACTCAAAAGGGATTTATTCTAAAAGAACCAAATGGTTTTTTAAGTATGGAAAATGGATTAACCTTATAAGAGATAGCTCACTAGCCATTACAGAATACCACTTCTTAAATGCTAATGAGGAAATTATTGAAATGACTTAATGTTATTTTTATAAAACGAAAAAGCCTGAGATTGATAATTTCAGGCTTTTTTCATGACTAAATTCTTATCGGTATCATGTGATGGTTCCAGATAAGTTATATCATTTAAACTTTTAAAGCGCACTATTCCTTGCGATTCTATGTGCCACTTTATAAATCCTAACTGGCGCAATTTATAAGAAATACAGAAAGTGAAAGCTTTCTGGCAATAGATTCCTATTTTCATGGGAATGACGTGTTAATTTGCAAGTGATTCTCTTAGATATGCCAAGCCGTTAAGCAAACTACGTTTGCTTCAACAGATTCCTGATAATTTTCTTCGTTGCACTACAAAAATTTCTGGAATGACGGCTTTTTTGAGGTTAGTGTGGGTACTCACTTCATTATTATAGCGGCCTGCTCTAACCGTCATTCTCTGAATTCCCCAAGGAATTCTAGGAGAATCTGTTAAAGTGAAACGGTAACATAATTTTATGGAGATTCTGATAGAATATCCTTGATTGAGTAACCTTTGCTTGCTACTAAAAAACGTGCTCCGTTGCAATAGATCCCCCTAGAATTTCCTCCCGCACAAGCCTAAGCCAAATTCGGGGGATGACGTGTTAATTTGCAAGTAATTCTCTTAGATATGCCAAGCCGTTAAGCAAACTACGTTTGCTTCAACAGATTCCTGATAATTTTCTTCGTTGCACTACAAAAATTTCTGGAATGACGGCTTTTTTGAGGTTAGTTTGGGATACACTTCATTATTATAGCCGCCTGCTCTAACCGTCATTCTCCGAATTCCCCAAGGAATTCTAGGGGAATCTGCTAAAGTGAAACAGTAACATAATTTTATGGAGATTCTGATAGAATAACCTTGCTTGAGTAACCCTTACTTGCCACTCAAAAAACCTGCTCCGTTGCAATAGATCCCCCTAGAATTCCCTCCACGCACAAGCCCTCAGCCAAATTCGGGGGATGACGTGTTAATTTGCAAGTAATTCTCTTAGATATGCCAAGCCGTTAAGCAAACTACGTTTGCTTCAACAGATTCCTGATAATTTTCTTCGTTGCACTACAAAAATTTCTGGAATGACGGCTTCTTTGAGGTTAGTTTGGGATACACATCCTTAATATAGCCGCCTGCTCTAACCGTCATTCTCCGAATTCCCCAAGGAATTCTAGGAGAATCTGTGCAATTGGAACAGTAACATAATTTTACGGAGATTCTGATAGAGTAACCTTGCTTGAGTAACCCTACTTGCCACTTAAAAAACGTGGTCCGTTGCAATAGATCCCCCTAGAATTTCCCACGCGCAAGCCTAAGCAAAATTCGGGCGATGACGTGTTAATTTGCAAGTAATTCTCTTAGATATGCCAACCCGTTAAGCAGACTACGTTTGCTTCAACAGATTCCTGATAATTTTCTTCAGTTGCACTGCAAAATTTCTGGAATGACGGCTTTTTTGAGGTTAGTTTGGGATTCACTTCATTATTATAGCGGCCTGCTCTAACCGTCATTCTCCGAATTCCCCAAGGAATTCTAGGAGAATCTGCTCGTTTGGAATGGTTACATACTTTCAAGGAGATTCTTATAAAACAATCTTGCTTCGTAAAAATAGCATCATTTTCTATATTAAAGGGCGCATTATTTCTTTGCAATTCTTATAAGTTACTCTACACCTAAATTGGTATTGCAATTGTTTCATGGAAGCTATTAAAACTAAACCGATCTAATCATTTTCTCTACTGTCTCAATCCAGTCAGGCTCAATATTAAGGCTTTCCACTAAATCCCATCGCTCCCCTCCGGCTTCATGAAATTCCTCTTTAAACTCATCTCCTACTTCCATAGTTGTTTCTAAGCAATCGGCAACGAATGCCGGAGAGTAGGCCAGTACGGATTTTTTGCCTGCGGACGGTAAGGTTTTCAATACCTCATCCGTATAGGGCTTAATCCATGGGTCTCTGCCCAGCCTGCTTTGGAAGGTTACCGTATAATCGGCTTGAGTGAGTCCTAATTCTTTAGCAATAAGGCGTGCCGTAAGAAAGCATTGTGCCCTGTAACAGTATTGATTTTTATCGTTATATGTTTCGCAGCAAGCACCAAGTTTGCAGTATTTATCTACCGATCCCTTTTTAATTTGCCTTTCAGGTAAACCATGGAAGCTAAAAAGTACATGATCGTATTTGTGCTTGTCTAAATATTGCTTTCCTAAACGAGCAAAAGTTTTTATAAAGCCCGGCTCTTCCACAAACTTGCTGAAAAATTTAATTTCCGGTATAAGTTGCCAAGTGCTCACAATCTCCATCACTTTATCATGAATAGAGCCGGTGCTGGCGGAAGCATACTGTGGAAATAGCGGAAGAATGATTAACTGTTCTACTTTTTGAGCCTTCAAATAGTCCAGCCCATCTTGAATGCTCGGCTCTTGGTAGCGCATGGCCAATTTTACAATGTATCCGTCATGCTCGAGTTTACTATGCAGTATGGCCGCTAAATCTTCCCCATAAAACTTAAGAGGAGAGCCACGCTCCTCCCACAGCTTCTTATATTCTTTGCCGGATTTAGGGGCTCTAAATGGAGCGATTATCAGGTTTACTAACAGCCAGCGCGAAATAAAAGGAATATCAATCACTCTTTTATCCATTAGAAATTCCCGTAAGTATTTTCTAACGTCAGGTGTTGCGGTGCTGTCAGGCGTGCCTAGATTAACAAGCAGCACACCTATTTTTTTGTTCGTTTTGATATTACTCATAGAAGCTGAATAACCTCGGTAAAACTAATTTGTTAGCTAAAGATTGTAATCTTTTCGTTGTTGATCAAGTGCGGCTCTCAGTTGTTCTTCATTTTTGTTTAAACGCTCCATTAATTCATTTTCGAGCTTGGTATTATACGCTTTTAGAGCTTCCAGGTCACTACTTCTATTGCTTGTCTCAGCATGTTTGACCAAGCTGCTTTTTAAATTATTTATTTCGGCTAGTAAGTCTTCTTGCTGTGCTCTGTCTGTTTCAAGTTGACTGGCGAGATCAGTAACATCAACAGCAAATTTCATAATGCGTACTGCTTGGCCTTCATTATCTTTCAGTACCGAGTAAGCGCCTCTAATATGTCTGTCATTTCCCAGTTTTGTTAGTCTGTTAAATTGACCTGATACGTTAATACCATTACGCAGCTGTTCCCAAAACATCCTATAATCTTCCGACTTGGCGTAATCAGGGGATACAAATATTTTATGGTGTTTGCCTTTAATTTCTTCTACATCGCTATATTCAAATAGTTTTATAAAAGTATCGTCCGCTTGTAATATATAGCCTTCACCATCAAACTCTATAAAGCCCATTTCGCTATTTTCAATGGCAGATAGCCTATCGCCACTTTCTTTTTGCGATCGCTCCATTTCTTCCTGCGTAGCTTGCAGTTCCTCCATGTTCTGGCGCATTTCTTCCTCCTGCGCACGCATAGTCTCTGTCATCTGTTGAGACTCTTCCAATAAAATGGTTGTGCGCTCATTAATTTTCACTGATTGAATGGTGGCCGCCAGTGTTTCACTAACACCCTCAATAAAGTTTCTTTTATGGATATCAAAATCAGTAAAACTGCCGAGCTCAATAATGCCATAAACCTGCTCATTGACTATAAGTGGCATTATAAAAATAGCAGTTGGCGTGGCATGTCCCAGGCCTGACGTAACGGTTGCATAATTTTGAGGGATATCTTTTAAATAGATGCTTTCTTCTTCCAAAAATGCTTGACCCAGCAAACCCTGACCAATCGCTACAGTCTTTTCAATAAATTTTTTCCTATCATACGCATAAGATGCCTTTAATTCAAGAACGCGTTCACCTTCATCATTTTCTTCCACCACAAACAAACTACCTTGGTTCGAGTCAGTGTACTTAACCAAATAACTCACTACCTGACTAGTCAACTGGTTCAGGTCGTTAGAGTGTTTTCTTAGCGTCTCGCCTAGTTCGGCAGCACCTTTATTGCTCCAATTCCTTATTTTGGCATCTTCCGACACCTTCTTAAGGCTTTCACGCATTTCTGCTAACGACTGGCCTATTTCGCCTTCGTTGTTGAAAACGCTTATATCATTATCAAAACTTCCTTTGCCTACCTCTAATGCAAAAAGTTTTACATCGGCAAGATTTTTTGATAGTACGTCTATTTTCTCAAGCACCAGGTCAAGTTCATCTCCTGTTCGTTTTCTCTCATGCGGTATATTGCCATCGCTCAGCGTATTAACCTCTTCACTCAATATGTTAATGCTGCTGTTTACTTTTTTGAGCACATACCTGAATAGCAGGAAGGATAATAATATGGCTATTGATATAAGAGCCGCCTCAGCCATAATAAAGAGTTGCCGACTATCATTAATCTCATCATTGGTAAGTGTAGTGCTATCGGCTAAATACTTAATTAAACTTAGCGCAGTACGGTTGGCACTTTCTGATAGCTCGTTTACGTTTTCTATGAAAATTGCACCATTAGCATTTGTGCCTCCGCTACTATTGGCTAGCGATGCATTAATCCACTCTTGTAAGCTACCAATGTCCATTATTGTGTCTCCCACCAAATCAGGGTAATCATTTAAATATAATGTGGGTGCGCCTCCACCAAAATTTGCTGAACTTATTACCTCTTGCTGTTTTGATTTTATCCTACTAATTAAACCCCTGAACTTCTCGTACTCAACCACCTTTTCAAGGTTTGCCCATTGCGTAATTAATAAATCCAGTGAGTTTTCTGCCGGATTAATTTCTTTTTCCCAAACAGCACCAAGCTCACTTTTAAAATCATCATTTCCGGTGAGTAAGTAGGTTTGTAATACAGAATTACTTTGGTGCACACCACTCATGGCTTGTTGTAAGTATAATAATGATGGTTGCTTACTTTCTAAAACATCGAGCCTTAGTTCTCTAATTTGCCCTATTTGCCACAAAGTGAGTACAACAACTAATATCCATAATAAAGCCATTGAACCGTAACTAATTATAAGCCTGCCTTTAATTGACCGGAAATTAAATCTATTCATATTACCTACTCTAAAATAAGGTGTTTATTCAGTGTATTATAAACAAACACTTCATAAATAAAAATACGATCGAAACTAATGCGATTGTAATCGTACCAAATTACGTTATGCAGCAATATATAAAAAGGATAAACATAAATTTCCAACGGGGAGTTAACTTTTTGTTTAATTAACCAACAGAATCACACGCTTTATAGCAGCTGTTCGTCATAATAATTATGAAGCATAAAAAATCACTCCTTTGGTTTAGAAATAATCTGAGAACATCGGACAACCCTATATTAAATGAAGCCATTGAGCGTTCCGACTCAGTATTGCTTTTGTATATTTTTGACGAAAGACATTGGCAAGAAAATGCTATTGGCCTTAAAACCAGTGCCAATAAAAAGTTAACTTTTTTGTGGGATTCGGTGATGGCCTTGAAGCAAAAAATTGAAGCAAAAGGGGGAAGCCTATTGGTTGCCAAAGGTAAACCCGAGGAAGTGATAAGTGGGCTACAGCTCAAGCATAACTTTGATGCATTTTATACAACTATAGAATCAGGGGTTTACGAGAAAGAAGCGCTCAACGCTATTGAGCAGATGCTGATGAAAGCTAATTTGAGTACTTACAGCATTTCCCAATCTACCTTATATCATACAGATGATATCCCTTGGCCTATAAATAAATTGCCGGCAGTATTTACTCAGTTTAGAAAGGAGAATGAAAAGCAAACCGAAATTAGAAGTATTTGCGCAGAACCGGACGATTTGGCCATATGCTTTAGCAAAAATGAGGATTATGACCCCAAAAATTTTGATATAGAAATTAGTTACGGTAACAACAAATCTGCCGTAAGTTTTGAGGGAGGAGAAAAGGCAGCTTTTGAAAGGCTGCATTATTACTTTTGGGAAACAGACCTCATTCAGCAATATAAGCAAACCAGAAACGGCTTGCTCGGTGGAGACTACTCCTCTAAATTTTCGCCTTGGCTGGCATTAGGCTGTATTTCTCCGCGTACCATTTATTTTGAACTTAAAAAATACGAAAAAGAGCGAAAGTCCAATCAATCTACCTATTGGTTGTTCTTTGAATTGGTTTGGAGAGATTATTTCCATTTTATTTTAAAGAAGCATGGCAGCCTCTTGTTTTCAGCAAATGGCATAAAGGAGGAGCGGTACAATTGGAGTACCTCCGTAGAAGATTTCGAGCGCTGGGCTACAGGAGAAACAGGCGTTCCCTTTGTGGATGCCAACATGATTGAGCTGAATGAGACTGGTTATATGAGTAACAGGGGGCGCCAAAATGTGGCCAGCTTCCTTACGCACGATTTAAACATTGACTGGCGATGGGGCGCTTGCTACTTCGAGCGGCATCTGATAGATTATGAGGTAGCAAGCAACTGGGGAAACTGGGCTTATGTGGCTGGTGTTGGCAATGATCCGCGTGAAAACAGGTACTTTAATATACTCAGCCAAGCCAAAAAATATGACCAAAAAGGAGATTACATTCGCTATTGGATACCTTCACTAACTAAAGTAGTTGGGTTTAATGCACATAAAGTGGCTTTGTTAACTGATGAAAGGAAGCTGGAACTAACCGAAGTGGAACAACACTATTTTGAGCCTTTGGTAGATTTAAGCAAATGGGATTTTTAAGATGTCAATCTTAAAATCCTTTTTTGCTAGTGTTATCACCGGCCAACTTAGCATAACCTTTTTATGATATCGGTCTTTTTCATTGCTCAAAGCCTAAGAAAACCACTATTTTAAACTCTTTTGTTCAGTAATTAAATTCGAGCATGGCACCTTGCCGTATGTTTTTTTGTGTGCCACAAACTAAGGTTACTTCGGTATTAAAAAGCAATCGCTAGATCAAGACAAGAAATATTTCCGTAAATCTCCTGAAATTAGCAAAAGATTGCCACACCGCTATTTTATCGCAGATAAAATGGCGGTTCGCAATGACCACTAATCGGGGTGGCAACTAGTTGCGCGAAGGTCGCTACGTTAAAAACGTCAGACCTTTTTGTTGTTTTGACCGGCTGTTTGCTGTTAAAGATTATTTTACCACCGCATTTCTGTAATTAGCGGCCATTATATTCCCTGTCGCAGACACTTTTAACGAAAGATATTTGAGGGATGCCGGCTATAGTGTTAGCTTAATGCACAATTCTTGTTATTTTTGTGTATTCACAATTAACCCAACCATTATGAGAAATAAAGTAGTTGCAGGAAACTGGAAAATGAATAAAACACTTGAAGAGGCGCAGGCGCTAGCATCTGAAATAGCCAATATGGCCGACAATGAAGCTCCTGACGATGTTACAATTATTATAGCCCCACCTGCACCATTTATTTATGCCATTCATAATCTGGTGCCGGATAGCAGCACCGTACACTTGGCAGCTCAAAACTGTCATGAAGCTGATTCAGGAGCATACACTGGCGAGGTTTCTGCTGAAATGATTAAGTCACTCGGTGTGCAGTATGTTATACTAGGCCATAGTGAGAGGCGTGAGCAGGCTGCAGAATCCAACAAATTGTTGGCAGCCAAGGTGGATGCGGCACTTAAAAATAATTTAAAAGTAATTTTCTGCTGTGGCGAGTCGCTTGAAATCCGAAAAGCTGATGAGCAAAATGCTTTTGTAACCAATCAATTAACAGAGAGTATTTTTCATTTATCTGCCGAGGTACTCAAGCAAATAATAATTGCCTATGAGCCAATTTGGGCTATTGGAACAGGTGAAACGGCCTCTTCGGCACAAGCACAAGACATGCATAAAGCCATAAGAGCCCATATTGAAGCCAAATATGGTGCAGCTGCCGCAGATAATATGTCCATTTTGTATGGCGGAAGTTGCAAGCCCGGTAATGCACAAGAGCTATTTAGCCAGCCCGATGTTGATGGAGGCCTGATAGGTGGAGCATCACTAAAATCGCGCGATTTTATGGATATAATAAAATCATTTTAATGAGCTTTCAGGCACTTGAAATTACTTGTCCCGAGCAATTTATTGAAATGCTCATAGCAGAATTAGCTGAGGTAGGGTTTTCAACTTTTCAAGAGCATGATGACCAAACAGGATTCTCAGCCTATGCAGATGAAGGTGTAACCGTACTTGAAGCGCTAATAAAAGAAATAATGCTTCGGTATGGCCTAGAAAATACAGCAAGTTACAAACTCTCACAAGTAGAGAAGGAAAATTGGAATGCCGATTGGGAGAAAAACTACGACCCAATAATAGTTGCTGAAAAAGTACTGATCAGAGCAGCCTTCCATGCACCTCAGCCAGCGTTTTCCTACGAAATTATTGTAACACCAAAAATGTCATTCGGCACGGGGCATCATGAAACAACACAACTGTTGATAGAAATGATGCTTTCTATAGATTTTGAAGGAAAAAGTGTGCTAGATGCCGGATGCGGAACAGGTATTTTGGCCATTTTTGCAGGCATACGCAAAGCTAGTAGAATTGATGCTTACGATGTAGATGAGTGGGCAGTTGAAAACAGCAGGGAAAATTTTGGACTCAATAATATCGCCAAGGATACTTATACGGTTTGGCAGGGAGATGTAAAAACCATTCCATCGGCTAGCTATGATATAATAATTGCCAATATTAATCGTAATATCTTGATGGAAGACATATCATCATTACAGCGGCACATGAAAGTGGGCAGTCTGTTATTGCTGAGCGGCTTTTATGAGCATGATAGCAACGACTTGCTGACTGAAGCCGGTAAATTTAACCTAATTGAAAAAGATAGAAGCCTTAAAAATAAATGGGTGGCTCTTTGTCTTGTAAAAAATTAATGAAGCATTATTTAATAACAATAATATTTTTACTATTAACTCTGCCTATTTACTGTCAGCAGGCTAATGAGGGTGTAGACGCTGAGCAGGATATTGTAACTGATTTTCCTACAAGAGTTCAGAACGATCTGGCGGAGATCAAATCTGAAAAATCGGATGGTGTAGGTATATTTTTCAAAAGCTTTTGGCAGACAGAAAATACCTATAGTACAGCTGATAAAAAGCGCATAGAGGCACTTTATGACTCCCTCGAAGCACGTAATTACAGCGTACGCGACTATAAACTTCCATTCATCAGCACACTTTCCGGAGCTGCGGCCAATCTCCTAGATCCGGCAGCCGCTATAAGTACATTTCTGGATATTGTAGAAAAAGGTTTGGGAGGTTTAGAAGATAGGCAGTTTAAAAAAATGCTGAAAAGTACAGAGCAGATACTGGAGAAGAAAGCCCTCCACTATTCCAAATACTATCAGCTAGCTTTCGATGAAGGCACCGTAAGCTTTGCCTGGAATGATGCGCCTGCACAGGAATTACCTGCAGAAAGTTCTACTGATGAGCCGGAAGAAAATGAGGAAACTTCCGATGCATGGGATGATGATTCCGCTGATGATGGTTGGGGTTCGGACGATGGTTGGGGAGACAATGATTCAGGTTGGGAGGAGAAAGAGCAAACTAAAGTGGTGGAAGAAGTGCAAAAAGTAGCTATTTATACCACGCCAATGCCAGAACTTAGCGGGCCTGTGGTGATGTTCAAAAACATTAACCTGCGCTTTTCTAATGCTACAGATTCATTAAAAATTAAAAATACCGGTGGCACATTGGAATTACTAGGTAATACTTTTGTTGCCACAAGCGGTAAGTTAACGTGGGAACATTTGAAAATCCCTGAAAGTGAAATATTTGCTGAACTATCCGATTACAGCCTAGAGGTTAACAAACCCAGCTTTGTGGCCGAAGGGGTAATTTTAAACTACCCATCAAAAATTGGTATGCCTGTTAAGGGGCTGCTAACATATAAATCGGAACGTATAGGTAAAAATCAAAAAGCACGCTACCCCGTATTTCAGTCCTACGAATCGGGTTTTGACTTAAAGTTTGTTGAAAAACCGGGACTATCCTTAAAAGGTGGCGTTACGTTAAAAGGAACAACTTTAACGACTGCCTCTTTAGATGCGGAATACAGCTATCTTGAGTTACAAGGACAGGCAGATAAAAAATTTCGTGCCCAATCGAGAGAATTTGTTTACCAAGATTCTATTTTTTCGGCTAATGTAAGTAGGGTATCTATTTATCAGCGCAGAGACAGTATTTTTCATCCGGGAGTTAGCTTAAGGTATGGCGTAAATAATAATAAGCTTGTACTCATTAAAGGTGAGGGTGGCTTCAAAAAAACACCTTTTCATGCTTCCTACTTTAATATTGATTTTGAGGCAGATAAAATAGAATGGAATGTTGATTCAACCCTGGTAGATATTTCAATACTGATTGCTGGAAACAGGGTGGCGGCAAAATTTGAATCGTCAGAATATTTCAACGACTACAGGTATGGAAGCCTCTCCGGATTAATGAATTTTCACCCTTTGCAGGTGGTAGTTAACTTCAGCAGAAAGCAGAAAACAGAGGTATTTTACTTGGCTGAGATAGAAAAGCAGACTAAAATTAACCATACAAGCCTTAATGGCGCCATGAAGTTATTGATGGAAAATGGCTTCATAAATTATGACGAGCTAAGCGGGCGCATTGAGTTGCTGGACAAAGCCTACCATTATGTTGACTCAAACTGGGGCAGAAAGGATTACGACAACGTGCAAATTACCTCTATCTCATCGGGCGCACCCAATGGGCAAATAAATTTGAAAGAAGGCACGCTGGCAATTAGCGGAGTAGAAGAATTTGAAATAAATAAAAAACTGGGTGTTAATGTGCAGCCCGATAGCGGCCGTGTTGTGCTATACAGTAACAGAGACGTGCAATTTAACGGAACCGTTTTTGCCGGTAATTTTGAGTATACCGGTTCGGAATTTAAAATGGACTATGATAGCTTCCTTATTTCAATGCCAAAAATAGACCAAATAAAATTTAATCTGGCAAAAGATAAAAACAAGTCTACACAATCGGACAAAGAGAAGCTTCAGAACCAATTGGTAGAAACAGCAGGCGTACTTTACATTAATAAACCCAACAATAAATCTGCACAAAAGGGTTTTCCTGAGTATCCTATTTTTAATGCCACAAAAGGAGCTACCGTTTATTTTTTGGGGGGAGAGATTTTGGACGGAGCGTATGACAAGAGCTTGTATTTTTTAATGCCACCCTTTAAAATTGATTCTGTAAGTAGCAGTGATCCAAATTCAATTGCTTTTGACGGGGAATTTCATTCAGAAGGCATGTTTCCAGCTTTTGAGGAAAAATTGAGAATAATGCCTGATAAATCTCTCGGGTTTGAACACCAGATTGCGCCAGAAGGGATAGATTTATTAGATGGTACCGCAACCTTTTACGGCAGTTTAAAATTAGATAATAAAGGCCTACGTGGAGGCAAAAAAATAGAATACCTTACCACTACTGTTGTTTCTGACGATATCACTTTTTTTAAGGATTCAATAAAAGCACCCGGGGAGTCGGCATTTATTGAGGCAGGAGAGTTTGAGGGTGTTAGCTTCCCTGATTTAAAAATTTCTAATTATGATATGCGCTGGCTTACTTCAAAAGATAGCCTGTACATGACTAACAAGGCTGAGCCCTTTGAAATTTACCAGTCAACAGCCAGCCTCAATGGAACCACCGTTGTATCTAAAAGGGGAGTTTTTGGCGAAGGAGAGTTAAGTACTAGGGGCTCACAAACCAAATCATCGAAATTTAGCTTTAAAGAGAATGCTTTTTCGGCCAGAAATGCCAATTTCAGCATTGAGTCATCAGACACCATCCCGGCCCTTGCCGGAGAACAAGTGCGTCTATCATTCGATTTGGAGAAAAATATTGCTGTTATAGCACCGGAGATAGAAGGTGATGCGGCTATTAATTTCCCATATGCAGCCTATAAAACTTCTATACCTTCTGCCGAGTGGATATTGGACGAAAAGAAGATTGTGATGCGTAAACCTGACGATATCGACATCAATAATTCCTACTTTTACTCAACCAATCCTGAGCAAGATTCGCTCGTATATAATGCCACAGGAGCCAACTACAATATTGTGGATCAGTCGTTGGTGATATCCGGCATACCCTACATACAAGTGGCCGATGCTAGAATTACTCCGAGTGGAGGAGAAGTAATAGTAGGTGAAAACGGCAAAGTAAATAAACTATACAATGCCACGCTAACGTTAGATACCCTCACCGGATACCACAACTTATACGATGCCGAAATAGAGATATTCTCGCGGAATAAATTTGAAGGGCGCGCCACTTACAGATACGTAAATTCCGTTGGTGATACGTTTTCCATCGAGATGGGTCAATTTACCTTAGAGCCAATTCCTGATGCGCCAAAAACCGGCAGGCAGTTACGCACTGTTTCATCGGGCTCGGTAGATCCTGTCAAAAACGTACTCATAAGCCCGGGAATGTTTTACAAAGGGTTAATTATTATGTATGCCGATAAGCCTGCCTTGAGCTTAGATGGATATGTGCAGCTTGACCTGAAGAATATTCCTAATTATGACACGTGGATAAAATACGAAAATGATGGGTCGGCCAAAGAGGTATTGCTCAACTTTGACGAGGCAATTACACAAGAGGGTAACCCTTTGCAAGCAGGATTGCATTTTGACAATATAAGCAATGAACTGTACGCTACTTTTATTACAGAAAGAAGAGGGCTAGATGATGAGGACTTCTTTAAGCCTGAGGGTATATTAAAATACAAAGCAGAAACTGCCCAGTTTGTTATTGAGAACGAAGCGAAAGCATCAGGGGAATCTTATGCCGGAAAATACTTTGCTTACAATGAAGAAAAACAAACCGTTGATTTTGAGGGGCCTTTAAAATTTATGAATGGACAGGCTGAAGCTGAAATTAACAGTGCGGGCACCGGCTCGGGCGATCTGGCCGAACAGACCTTCACTTTCAATGTATTACTCACTGCCGATTTTGACTTACCCAACGGCTTTACTGAAATTATTGGTTCCGATATGCTAGAAGTAGTTCAACGGCTGGGACTCCCCGAAGCCACCAAAGATTTGGATAGATTATTACCCAAAATAGCAGAAATAGCCGGTGACAATGCCGCCAAAAGGTATGAAGAATTGATTTTTCAAGATTACGTGCCTTTGCATAGTCTCTCCTCTAAATTAACCAAAACGCTTAACCTCACCAACCTTGACCTTAAACGATCAGGTGATAGTAACGCTTGGTTCAGCATAGGCAAAATTGGCTTATCTAATACCGGGGCAACTGATGTTAATGCTACTATTGATGGTTTTGTGGAGATGTCACAAAGTGAGGAGGGTGAGGCAATTAAAGTATTCTTGCAGATCTCTCCGGCATGTTGGTACTACTTTCATTACCAGCAAGATAGACTAATATTCTTCTCCTCAAACAAGGTAGCTAACAACCTTGTCAACAAAAAATCGAAAGCCGCTAAAGCTAAATTTGGTGAGTTTGTTTTCCTCACCGGTGATATTGATGAAACAATTAAGTTTGTGGAAGATTATAGAAGAAAGTATTATGACATTGACGCACCATACTTCTTGGAGATGGGCGAAGCTGCATCTGCAGCAGCTCCCATCTCAGCAGGTGAAACAAACCCTCAACAAACCGAGCCGGTAAATCCTTCAACTGATGATGAGGACGATGACGGTTTTTAAGCTAACAAGCTAACAGTGAATTTATAATTACAATTACTACATGATTACTAAAGAACAAACAACCAGCTACTTACAACAGCATAAAGAACGATTTTTAGAGGAGCTTTTTCAGCTGCTACGCATACCCAGTGTTAGTGCGGATAAGAAATTTAACGGAGATATTTTAAAAGCAGCCGACTTCTTAAAGCAAAAATTTGAGGCAGCAGGTGCTGACAATGTGGAAATCTGTAAAACGGACGGCAACCCAATTGTATATGCCGATAAGATAATAAACCCTGACCTACCCACCGTGCTGGTTTATGGTCATTACGATGTGCAACCGGCCGATCCCTATGAGCTATGGGAATCTGACCCTTTTAATCCGGTAATAAAAAATGGAAAAATCGTAGCCAGAGGATCAGCCGATGATAAAGGACAAATGTATATCCACCTGAAAGCATTTGAAATGATGATGCAAAATGGTGGTATCCCTTGCAATATAAAATTTATGATTGAAGGGGAAGAAGAGGTAGGATCAGAAAATCTGGAAATTTATATCCGCAATAACATGGAGAAGCTAAAGGCAGATGTAATAGTCATTTCAGATACCTCCATGATTGCTAACGAACACCCTTCAATGGCGGTGAGCCTCAAAGGGCTAAGCTACCTTGAAGTAGAAGTTACGGGACCCAATAAAGATTTGCATTCCGGGGTTTATGGTGGTGCAGTAGCCAATCCTATTAACGTGCTTTGCAACATGATTGCTTCCTTGCAGGATGAAAACAACAAAATAAATATTCCCGGCTTTTACGATAAAGTATTGGAGCTCACGAATGAAGAGCGAAAAAAAATGAATGAAGCACCATTCGATTTGGAAGACTTCAAAAAAGATTTGGACATAAACGATGTGCAGGGTGAGGCTGGTTACAATACGTTGGAGCGCCAGGGAATACGGCCAACCTTAGATGTAAATGGAATGTGGGGAGGGTACATAGGTGAGGGTGCTAAAACCGTGTTGCCATCTAAAGCTTATGCAAAAATTTCCATGCGTTTGGTACCCAATCAAAATTACAGAGAAATAACCGAACTCTTCAAAAAGCATTTCGAGCAGATAGCTCCTGACAGTGTGAAAGTTAAAGTGACGCCCCACCACGGAGGCACGCCAGCCATAACGCCTACAGATTCTGATGCTTATAGAGCAGCTGAAGTGGCGTTTGAGAAAGCTTGGGGTAAAAAACCAATACCTACCAGAGAAGGTGGAAGCATACCAATAGTAGCTTTGTTTAAGCAGGTGCTTGGTTTGGATAGTATTCTAATGGGCTTTGGCCTTAATTCTGATGCCATACATTCACCAAATGAGAGCTTTGGTGTCGAGAATTATATCAAAGGCATTGAAACAGTGGCATTATTTCACCATGAGTTTGCCAAAACGGCTAAGTAAAAACTATAAAAAAAGAGCGTTGAAGATTTACTCAACGCTCTTTTTTATGCGATATAATTCGTCTTTACTTTATAACAAATGATGTTATACCTAATGTCTCAAAAATCATCCATACCACGAAGAGGAAATACAAGCTAAGTAGTACCCATGCCTCCCAAGCCAATAAGTGTAGGTTTGTACGTAAAAAGATGAAGAGAACTATAGTTATTAGCCCTAAGAAAAGCATCAATGGTGCTGCTACGCTAAAGTTAATAACGGCAGTTCCTGCAATTAAAACACCAACCGGAACCGCTACGAGCAAATCAAAAATATTGCTACCTAATACATTCCCTAAACTTACCGAACCCTGAAACTTACGTGCAATTTTAATACTTACCACAGCATCAGGAATGCTGGTGGCACCGGCCACAATGGTTACACCCCAAATAAAATCAGGCACATTAAAAAACTCTCCTAGAAAGATTGCTCCACTTACTAAACCTTCCACGCTACCAACAATAAGTAGTAGGCTTAATGCTAACATTCCCCATTCTTTACCAACCTTAATTTTATCTTTCTCCACGCCTAGCACTTCCTTACGTTCCAGGTTTCGTCTGAAGTCACGTGTTTCCATGCTCTGTATAAAGAGGTAAAGTCCGTAAAAAAATAGCGGTAAAATGGCTATCCATCTATTCATGGTACCTAATTGGTAGGCCTCAGATCCTATTTGTACAGTAGGGAAGTAAATAACAGCCAGCGCAAAAGTGATCATTAATATAGTTATGGATATCATGTAGTATTGGGCATCCTTGTAGATAAGCATAATGTCCGTAGGCATTTTTTTAACAATAACCCCGGAGATACCCGGTATTACTAAAATGTTGAATATTGCCGAACCTACAATGGCAGCTACTCCTAAATCAAATTTTCCGTGAATAGAGGTGGATAAGACCGTTGCCGCTAATTCAGGAAAGCTTGACCCTATAGCAGCTATAATGGTACCTTGAACTAGGGGGGGTAATTCGTAATATTCTGCGAGTTTTTCGGAAGACTCTTCTAGTATACTACCGCCTCTCCAAACAATATAAGAGCAAGCAATAATAATGGCTATATAAATAAATAATTCTATCATAAAAAGACTTAGAGCTTAGAATTTAATTGTTTCCATATCTATAACTTCAATAAATTATCGACAAATATACAAAATTGAATTTCATGTTGGACAATAATAGGATTTATTAAAATACACCTTGAGCTTTCATTGCTTCGGCTACTTTTAAAAAGCCGTAAACATTAGCGGCCTGTAAATAATCATGAGCTACCAAGTTGTAGTCTTTTATGGTTTGCAAGCACTCATCATGTATGTGTGTCATTATTTTTTTCAATCGCTCATCCACATCTTCAGCAGTCCAGTAAATGCCCATCCGGTTTTGGGTCATTTCCAGTCCGGAAACAGCAACACCGCCTGCGTTGGAGGCTTTTCCCGGAGAATAAAGAATTTTAGATTCCCGTACAATATCTATGGCATCAGGGGTTAATGGCATATTGGCTCCTTCGGCCAACAGCATAATCTTACTGTCACTCAAATGCTGCGCATCTGTTTTATTAATCTCGTTTTGGGTAGCACAAGGAAAAACACAATGGGCCTTAGTTTTCCAGAGTGGGTTAAAATCGGCAGCTTCATCTACCTCAGTGTAGCGGGCATTTTTGTAGGTATCCGTATAGGTTTTTATTCTACCCCTCTCCCCATTTTTAATCTTTTTTATCAGCGCCAGCTTCTCTTCATCAATACCATCTTCATCTACTACAAAGCCCGATGAATCAGACACTGAAATGGGTTTAGCGCCAAGCTGTATAAGTTTTTGAATGGTAAATTGCGCAACGTTTCCTGCCCCCGATACTAAACAGGTCTTTCCTTCAATTTTTTCATCAATGCTTTGAAGCATGCTGTTAGCGAAATAAACCAAGCCATAGCCCGTTGCTTCTTGCCTAATGGCGCTGCCTCCCCAATTTGTACCTTTTCCGGTAAGTACGCCCGTAAAATTGTTTTGTATTTTTTTATAGGCGCCAAACATAAAGCCTATTTCCCTACCTCCCACACCAATATCGCCTGCAGGCACATCAGTAAAGTGGCCTATATGTTTGGAAAGCTCTACCATAAAAGCCTGGCAGAATCGCATCACCTCATTGTCTGATTTTCCCTTAGGATTAAAGTCTGATCCGCCTTTTCCACCACCTAGCGGCAACCCTGTTAGCGCGTTTTTAAATATTTGCTCAAAGGCTAAAAATTTTAAGATGCTACTGTTTACAGAGGGATGGAATCGGATTCCGCCTTTATATGGCCCTAACGCACTATTCATCTGTACTCGAAAACCTCTGTTTATTTGCACCTTGCCATCATCATCGAGCCAGTTTACTCTAAACATTATAAACCGTTCCGGTTCGGCTAGTCGTTCTAATATCCTAAGTTCATTATATTCAGGGTGCTTATCTAATACTTTACTTACGGATTCAATAACTTCTTCGACCGCTTGCAGAAATTCCGGTTCGTTAGGATTTCTATTTTTTATACGATCAAGCAATTCATTTTCTGACATCTCGGTAGTTTTGATGTTGCCATAAAAGTACTGATTTTATTTTATGATTATAATTCAATTGAACTGTTTATGTCCTATTGCCGGCTTAAAATAAGTTACCAAAGTTGGCTCTTGTATTGGGGTTGAACTCAAATTATATTAACAACATTTGCAGCTATAATAAACTATTTATTTAAGGTCAATTCCACTCAAAATGGATTAGAACGGTATCTCACTAGATTGACACACGCTTTAACATTTCAGGAACTAAAATAAAATTTGGACTAGATTCCACATAAATATAGTACCTGTTGCCGGAAATGTGGTTGCGTATGTGGTAAGTTTATTCATAATTTATAGTGTAAGAAGAAAGGGAGCTTCCAAATGGTTATTATTAAGAATATCTATTAATTGAACTGTTGATGTACTCTTCGGATCAATTCTTATACTTGGCATACTTGGCACTGCATGCGATTTTCTTATAAATCTAATGAAAGAAATATTATCCTATTAGAACCCTATTAGAAAGCATTATGAAGAAGATAAGTACCAGGGCAATGGTAAATTACTATTAGCCCCGGTGATTGTTGTAGTATTGCTGTAGTTGTAGCTTTAGTATGGCTCACATACTTTATATTAAAAAAAGGCTACGAGTTTATTGACAAGTTTTAAAAGTTGATGTCAGAAAGCAATTTGCCAAAATTTATTGAAGTTTCTTAGGAAGCTCACCACCGAGCTTATCCCAACGCTTTGAAAGGTTACTTCTGGTAATAAGCTTTACTGCAGCACCAATTAGAGCCACACTCATAGTAAATACAATTACTTCCTTAAGGTCATTTTTATCGGACTCGGGATTTTCCGGTGCGGGTTTATCTGTCACTTTTTCCCACGATTTTTTTATAAGTTCCTTCGCCAAAAAGCTTAGCCCAATAGTTAAAGCACTTTCTAGCACCGAGTAATTTCTTTTGCTTAATTTACTGTGTTTTTTCATTGCGTTTGAGTTAAAATTAAAAAATGACAATGTTAGATAGTTATAATACGTTATACAAATCGTTTAGTTAAGCTTGTCTTTACGACCTCATCCCGCTAAAGGCGGGCAGGCACTTAAATCCATCTCCCCAAGAGCAGGAGGTGAGGTCTAATTTAAATAACATTGCTATATTTTATGACTAATGACTGTCATAGATTATCGAAATCAGTAATATGCGGAATAGCTGAACGTTAGCAACCATCAAATCTGTTATGCAGCTGCTCACTAAATGCATGCATTTATGGCAAGAACGTATCAACCGCTTTTACGGCATAGTAAAAAATTAAATTGGTAGGTACTTAAAAAATTAGGTATTGATGCTCCTGTACCTTGCTTTTACAAACATAAAAAATCCATAACAAAACAGTCCGGCAGCCATAATTCCTAAAATGATGGACCCAAATTCATTTTGAACGAATTGGAAGGCATCTTTTGTGCCTCCCGCTGAATCGGAATTAGCATTAAAAGCAGCTACAAAAGTGAGGTAAGAAATTACTCCAATAACTAAACCTCTGGCAGTATAACCAACATAACCGGATCTCAGCACCAATTTTTCAGCTTTGTTATCTAATTCTGCCGCTTGCACCTTGTCTTTAAATTTACCGGAGTAAGCTCGATATAACTGGTACACTGCCTTGCAAAGAAATACAAAACCCATTATACCCACAAGTATTTGACCAAAAGGCTTGCTAAGTAAAGTGCTAACGATAGACTCATTTCCTCCGCCCCCGCCAGAACCTCCACTGCCAAAAAGCAATTTGATAGCAGAGAATGCCAAAAAGCCATAAAAAATACCTGAAGAAGCATATCCTAATCTTCTGGCAATACCTTTCCAGTCATCGCCCTTATCTTCAGGATCGACAATGGCTTGGTAGAAACGCCAAAAAATATATGCTAATAGCCCTAGTGCGGTTAGCCCAATTAGTATTTTACCAAATGGTTGTCCTGCTAAAGTCTCAAGAGCGCCTGAGCTTCCTGTTTTTTTTCCTCCGGCACCAAAAGCCGTGGCAAGTGTAAGGCCTCCTATTAAACAATAAACAAAGCCCTTTGTAGCTATTCCAAATCGCGCAATTCTTTCTTTATTCTTTTCCATGGCTTATTTGGAAATTACATAGAAGGCATGGATCATACCGGGTACAAAGAAAAGAAGCGTTAAAATTAAATTGATGAAGAAATCGCTGCCAATACCTTTAGCCATAGCTACTGCTACAGGCGGTAAAAAAATAGCTAAAATAATTTGTAGAATACTCATAGTTTAAAAAGTTGCTTGGTGAACTTTTGAAACTCGTTCAGGATAATTTTGTTTCACATAGGGAACTTTTTTTAAATCATAGTTTCTCCTTCAAAAATTTCGCAGTGTGGTTGTTTTCAATTTTGGCCATTTGCTCCGGTGTTCCTTAAAATACTACTCGGCCATCGTTCACCCCAACCTCAGCAACCAAAATCTATAACCCGGTCGGCCGCTTTTAATCATCAGATTAGTGCATGTTGCTAGCCCTTAGCTTTTACAGCTAAAAAAGCAGGGCACCATACAACAATGGAATAAGGTTTCACTAACGCACGACCCGGAAAGTAAAAACCTCTTTGTTAATATTAATAAATCTTAATAGATAAATACCCTTTTCTTGTGGAATAGGAATTTCAAACCTATTTTCAGTATCAAATTTAGTGATAGTAATAAGTTTACCTGAATAATTAAATAAGGCACAACTACCATCAAATCCCTCTGAAAAATAGACAGATACCGCATTTCCGCTAATAGGATTTGGTGCAAGAACTACAGAATTATTTTTTTTGATGGCATTTGAAGTGATTGTAAATTCCACTTCAACACAATTAGAGGTGTAATTGCAGCCGTTTATGATAGCATTTACCTTGTAAGTTCCGTTGGTAGTCGGTATAAATGTAGAGGACACATTGTCGGATAAATTTACATCCTGAGCGTCACAAGCTACCCATAAATAACTATCAGCGTTTGGTTCATTGGTAGAAAGTATTCCGTTTTTATTTAACGCTTCGAGTTGTAGTTCCTTTACTGAGAGATTCAGTTTAACTATGCTATCGCAGCCGGTTGAGAGAGGAAAACTGCCTCCATAATTACCTGCTGAAGTTAGATACTGATTTCCAAATTGCAAGGAATCTCCAGGGCAAATCGATAGTTCTAAATTATTAATAGAACCAATACACACGTCCGATGCTGCAATATACAATTGCTTGACACCGTAATTTGTGTTTACAGTAATTGAATCTAAGGTGCTACTCTCGGCAGGTAGTTTATAGGAAAATGCTACCTTTTTTCGTTCTCCTGCGTGTATAAGTCCGTGCCAGTTAGCTGTAACATTTCCTGCACTTTCAATTGATTCCACTAACAATCCGCCCGGACTATTATTTAGTATTTCAAAAGTACTTTCTACAGTTGTTGTGGGCGTAACATTTTCTAGAAAAATCGTATCATTTTGAAAATTAAAGACTTGATTATTTTCATCTAAAACGTAAAAATTTTCTAAGTAGGTAATCCCTTCAAAAACCACTTCAAAAGTCCATTTACCTAAAGGAGCATCAGAAGGGAGCTCTATGCTTCTCCAGAAGTAAGAGGCTGAGTAATCCGTATTACTATTTAAGCTCCATGCAAAAAACTCGGCACCGTTAGGTGTTAGCAGGCGGTGGTTGCTGATTAGAGTTTTAAGCTGATCTCGGTAATAGGTAGCAAAAAAAGCTATCTCTCCCGGTTTAAAATTTACTTTCTGATTAACCCTTTCTTCGTTATAACAGCCAAACTGCATCACATTTCCATGGGTCATAAGCTTATTTATCTGTGGTACTCTATAAAGTTCCTGATCTATCCACCAAGACCTATTTGAGGTGTAATTGCATGAACCTGCAAACGGATCAATCAAATTATCATCTTTGTCATACACCTCGAAATGAAGGTGTGGTCCGGTGGAATTACCGGAACTTCCCATAACTCCCAAATATTCTCCCAATTCTACAGTTTCACCCAATGCTTTTTCTGTTAAACTACTTTTTTTCAAGTGTCCATACCAGGCTACTGATCCGTCCTGATGTTGAATGTAAACAGCATTCCACTGTTGTTGGTTGAAGCTGCAGCTTTTATCATCGTTGTTTTCCTGTTTATAAATGATAGTTCCCGGAGCAGCTGCAATGATTTTGACTGCATTCCTTTCCATTTTATTCCAATAAAAAGGCCATGAGAAGAAATCTACTCCTTTGTGATTATATCCACTATTTGTGTCATAGGTTCTATTGCCACATTCATAGTCAAGTATACTATTAGGATAATTATCGTCTAAATCTACGTAATTCGAAATGCCATAAAAGCCATCATCATTATAGTTTTCAGTTTGAGCAATAGGATTTCCGAAGTATATATCAGCTTGGGAAGTGCGCGCCCCCAACGATCTTTTTTCTTTCTTCGAGTCGAGCAATTTCAGAATTGCTGACCGCTCCTGCTCTGAAAGACACTCAGCTTTATTTTTTAGAATGGGAGGTATGCCGTTATTGCTATCAACTTGGCAAAAACATTGAAGAGCGTATGCGCTCATGATAAGTATAAGAGCTATCTGTTTCATGAGATGCGAAATGTTTTTTAACAGAAGTAAATATAGGTAAAAAGTGATAAAGTAGAAATTTACACCATTATCATCGGGGATTTGCTAAATTAACTTAAAAAAGGTAATCTTGATCGAATGGTGATTTATGCTTTTTTCTAGCTCTTTATAGCATTATTGTCTTATTGAATTACCATAAAACTCCATACCTTTTTGCCATTGTTCAGGCTCTTTCAAAGAAGCTAATTTAGCGGAGATGCGGAATCAATTTAGTTTATGCTATATTTACAGTTTGAACTTGAGTTGCTATTTATATAGTTAATCATTTTTTTACCTACTGCTATGACATCAAATAATACCACACCTGATCTGAAATGGGTCCGCAGAATATCAAAACTTCTGGATTCGAAATTTACTATCCCTTCAACGAACATAAAATTCGGCTTAGATCCTATCTTTAGCATTATCCCCGGTCTGGGAGATTTAGGAACTTTCGCTGTTTCGCTTTTACTTATAAATACAATTCGCAAAAATGGCGCTAGTGGCAATGTAGTAACGAAAATGCTAATCAATTCTTCCGTAGATGCCATCATTGGTTCAATTCCTCTACTGGGAACTATATTTGATGTTTTCTATCGATCGAATGAGAGAAATTTGCGGCTTATGGAAGAGCACTATGAAGAAGGTAAGCACCAAGGATCGGGGAAGGGTTTATTAATTTTGGTGATATCTGTAGTTGCTTTAATTTTGGCTGCTTTAATTTACTTAACATTTTTACTATTTACCAGGGTTTGGTCAGGCATTACTTAAATTGCGTTTGCCGTAAAAAAATGGAGCTATTTCTAGCTCCATTTTAACAGTATTAGATGTTACTAGATTTATTTTGGTTCTTCAGGTAATTCACTTGGAAGCTCACCATCTAGCCCGGACCATATTTTAGAAAATTTATTGCGTGCCAACAGTTTTAAAGCGCTGCTTACTGCTGCAAGACTGGCTGAAAAAAATATCACTTCCCTTATATCAGCTTCTTCAGAATTAGGATTATCAGGAGCAGGTCTATCACTAGCTTTCTCCCATGCCGCCTTTAGCAACTCACTGGCAGCATAACTTATTGCTACTGCCACTAGCGTCTCTGCAATTTTATAGTTCTTTTTCGTCAAGTACTTTTTGCGAATACCCATAGCCTTTAGTTATTTTTAAATACCCAGTGTTTTGTAGCGTGCTTTAACAATCATAAAAATTCCATAGGCAAAAAGCCCAAGAGCTATCACTGCCATTACTATTGTTCCAAACTCATTCTGAATAAAGCTAAATGCATCTTTTGTGCCACCGGCTTTACTTGAATTGGCAGAAAATGCAGCTTTAAATATAAGAAATGAAATGACACCTATAACCAATCCGCGAGCAGTGTACCCAACATAACCTGTATTTAATACGATTTTTTCAACCTTATCATCAAGTTCTGCTGCTTGTACTTTTTCTTTAAATTTACCTGAGTAGGCTATGTACAATTCATAGATGGCCTTTCCTAAAAATATGGCCCCTAGAATACCAACCAATACTTGCCCGAAAGGCTTACTAAGAATGGTTGAAACAGCGGATTCCTTGCCCCCACCAGAACTGCTGCCCGAGCCAATTGCCAATTTTATGGCCGTAAATGCGAGTGCAGAATAAAAAATACCTGACAATGCATAAGCAATTCTTTTTACAATGCCTTCTTTATCATCTCCCTTATCTTCCGGATCGGCAATGGCTCTGTAAAATTGCCAAAAAATAAACCCGATAAGTCCTAACGCTATTATCCCCAGTAGAATTTGACCAAATGGCTCATCTGCTAAAGATGTTAAAGCACCACTACTTCCGGTTTTTTTACCTTGTCCACTAAATGCCGTAGCTATAGTTAAGCCTCCTACAAGGCAATAAACTACTCCCTTTGTTGCTATACCAAAGCGTGCGAAATTTTCCTTTTTTTTGTTGTCCATGGCTATTTAGTTAAAACGTAAAATGCATGAATTATTCCCGGAACTATCCCTAGAATTGTAAGAAGTAAGTTAAGCCAGAAGGCACCCGATAGGCCTTTGGACATAGCAACGGCCACAGGCGGTAAAAAAATAGCCAGAATGATTTGTAGAATGCTCATAATTTAAAAAGTTAATTAGTAAGCCTTTAAAACTATAAAAACATAATTTTGTTCAAAGTCGGGAACTTTTTTGAACTATAGTTTCTCCTTCAAAAATTCTCGCAGTGTGGTTATTTTTAATTTTAACCATTTGTTCGGGGGTTCCCTCAAAAACAACTTTGCCGCCATTCACTCCACCTTCAGGCCCAAGATCTATAATCCAGTCGGCTGTTTTTATTACTTCCATGTTATGCTCAATAATAATAACAGAGTTGCCCTCTTCTATCAGTGCATTGATCGATTCCAACAATTTTTTTATATCATGAAAGTGTAAACCGGTAGTAGGCTCATCGAAAATGAACAGATTATGGTTATTTTTTAAGCTGCCTCCTTTGCCCAAATAACTGGCTAGTTTTACCCGCTGCGCTTCCCCGCCACTTAATGAGTTTGATGATTGCCCCAATGTGATATAACCGAGGCCTACATTATATAGCGGCTGAAGTTTATTGGTGATGGCGGTTTGTTTACTAAAAAACTCAAGTCCTTCTTCCACAGTAAGGTCTAGCACATTGGCTATGTGTTTATCCTGATACGTGATATCAAGCACCTCATTTTTAAAGCGCTTGCCACCGCAGCTTTCACAAGTAAGCTCAATATCAGCCATAAACTGCATCTCAATTTTCTGGATGCCCTCGCCCTGGCACATATCGCAACGGCCACCATCAACATTAAAGGAGAAATGTGCGGGTTTGTAGCCTCTTTGCTTGGCTAAGGTTTGGTCTGCATATAATTGTCTGATGGCATCGTAAGCTTTCACATAAGTAACCGGATTGGAGCGGGATGATTTGCCAATGGGATTCTGATCCACAAACTCAATAGAATTTACCCTTTTATAAGCGCCTTCCAGCTTATCCATTTTACCCGTGCTTTCAGTTGCGCCTTGTCCGATAATTTTAGCAAGTGCCGGATATAATATTTTCTTTATTAATGTTGATTTGCCTGAGCCGCTTACGCCTGTTATAACACTCAAAACGCCTAAAGGGATAGCCACTGAAGGGATGTTAAGGTTATTTTCCTTCGCACCTTTTATGGTTATGGCATGTTGCCATTTTCTTCTACTGCTCGGTACTTCTACCTCCTGGCTACCATTTAAAAAGCGGGCAGTATGCGTGTTATCCGCTTTTTTAAGATTCTCCAGATTGCCCTGAAAAACCAGCTCTCCGCCATGTACTCCGGCATCGGGCCCAATATCAATTATTTGGTCTGCCTCCAGCATTACTTCCTCCTCATGCTCTACCACAATAACGGTATTTCCTAAATTGCGCAAAGTTTTGAGAACGCTCACCAACCTTTTGGTATCTCGTGGGTGCAGACCTATTGAGGGTTCATCTAAAATATACATGGAACCAACCAAAGCACTACCTAATGAGGTGGCAAGTTTAATGCGCTGAAACTCACCTCCGGAAAGTGTTGCAGTGAGTCTATTTAGAGTGAGGTAGCTCAAGCCCACTTCCAACAAATACTCCAGCCGGCTAATTATCTCTTTTAATATGCGGTTGGCTATCTTCTTTTCGTTCGGTGCCAGTTTTATTTGCGTAAAAAAGCCAAGTAGTTCATCAATAGGGCGTAGTACCAATTCAATTATTGAAGCGCCATTAATTTTAACATACCCTGCATCTTTCCGCAGGCGCGTACCCTTACAATCGGGGCAAGTAGTTTTTCCGCGGTAGCGCGAGAGCATAACACGGTATTGTATTTTATGGCTTTTGGTCTGGAGGTACTTAAAGAAATCGTTAAGCCCTTTAAAATATTTATTGCCATTCCAAAGTAACTCAACATGTTTTGTATCTAATTCTTCAATCGGCCGGTGGATAGGAAAGTCAAATTCGATACCGTGTTTGAGCAGAGGTGCTGCCCATTGTCTCATGGTTTCACCCTTCCATGGAGCAATAGCGCCTTCGTATACTGAAAGGCTTTTGTCAGGGATAACCAAATCCGCATCAATACCCAATATTTTACCAAAGCCTTCGCAGGTTCTACAGGCGCCATAAGGATTGTTAAAGCTAAACAGGTTTACGCTGGGCTCTTCAAAAAGGATCCCATCTTTCTCAAACCTATCGTTGAAACCTATTTTCTCATCACCCACAAAATCTATGGAACATTCGCCATGCCCCTCAAAAAACGCAGTTTGCAGGGAGTCGGCAATGCGGAATTGATTATCCTCATCTTCTTGCTGTACCGATGTTCTGTCAATTAAAATTTCTATTTTTTGTTTTTCAAACTGTTTTGTTTCGCTAATAATATCCTCAATAAATAGCACCTCATCCTTTACCACTATGCGGGTATATCCTTTGCTTAGGAGTAGTTCCAATTCTTTTTTTAACGGCCTGCCTTCCTGCACTACTAAAGGAGCCAAAATCATCAGTTTACTGCCTTCTTTTTTGCTATGAATATAATCGGAAATGCTCGTTACCGTATCACGGCTTACGGCCTCATTGCTTATGGGTGAATAGGTAATGCCAATTCTGGCAAACAGCAACTTCAGATAATCGTAAATTTCTGTGGTGGTACCAACTGTGGAGCGCGGATTTCTGGTATTTACTTTTTGCTCAATGGCAATGGCCGGTGCAACACCTTTGATGTAATCTACCTCGGGCTTTTCCATCCGGCCTAAAAACTGGCGCGCATAGGAGCTAAGGCTTTCCACATACATACGCTGGCCTTCAGCAAAAAGCGTATCAAAAGCCAAAGAAGACTTCCCGGAGCCGGAGAGCCCGGTTACCACTATCAGTTTATTTCTGGGGATGGCTACACTAAGGTTTTTTAGGTTGTTTACCCGAGCACCTTTTATAAGAATATATTCTTTAGGATTGAGCTCATCAAACCGAGAAACTTCAATGGCTAATTCAGCTGTTTTCATAAGATACAAAGATAGCAATGCTAACAGACATTAATAGTTTTTGTTACGGCAAGATTTTGCATGCAACAGTAGTCAACTAGTATAACACATGTAAAGGCTGAGAAACTGATAAGTTGTTGATGCAAGTACTTTTGCTACAAACCAATTGAAGAAAAACATTTGCTGAAATGTCCGATTTTTATAGGAGAAATAGTACTTAAGTATAATTATTCAAAGAACATTTATAATCTTTTTGGTTTTTTGATCCTCTTTATGCAACTTTGGTGTAGTGCTGTTTAGAAGAAAAAACTATTTTAAAACTATGCAAAAGATGAAAACAAAATTAAGAGTATTTACACTATTCACATTCGCAGTGCTTGTACTAGCAGGATGTAAAGATGAAGAAACAGTAGTGGGTGCTAAACCTATAGCTGATGCAGGTCCTGACATTGAAAGTTCCACAGGGGCAACAGTTATACTTGATGGATCGGCTTCTTCGGATGCGGATGGCGATACACTTACATTCAATTGGGAATTAGTTACCGTGCCCAGTGGCAGCAGTGCAACTGTTACTAATAACGATCAGGCAGTAGCCTCTTTCGTACCTGATGTAGCAGGTGTTTACGTAGCCAGATTAGCAGTAAACGATGGCAATAATGCTGATGTAATCGATGAAGTGACAATAGAGGTGATCGAAGAGACAGGGCAATTGGTTCTTATTGAAGCAAATGTTACGGAAGATACCGTTTGGGAAGATATTTTTGCTGATCCGAGCAGGGCTGACTATTTCGTAAAAAACGGCATAAATGTAACGGCCGATTTGATTATAGAGGATGGGGTAGTTATAGAATTTGGAGATGGAGAAGGAATGAGCGTCAACGGTAGCGGCACGATCTCCGCTGTAGGATCAGCAAGTAAAGGTATTAAATTTACCGGAGTTCAGAAGAGCAAAGGCTTTTGGGCTGGAATTGAGGTAGTAACTAATAGCTCAAAAAATAAATTTGACTATGTTACTGTGGAATATGCCGGGAATCAGGGTTTTGATGGGGCAAATATCAAAACAAACCTTATGATCGATGATAATGGTCAGGTTTCAATAACGAATAGTAATTTTACTAATGGAGGTGGTTCTGGCATTTGGCTCAGAACTAACACTGTTCAGGTGCCCACATTTAGTGAAAATACTTTTAAAGACAATGAATACTCTGTAACGTTGCCAACATCCAAGTACCAAGTGCTCGATAAGGATTCGGATTACAGCGGTAATACAAATGATTATATAAATACTTTCCGTAATCTTGGCATCGATAAAAATGTGACCTGGCAGGCATTGAATGTCCCATACCGATTACCTGGCAGGATTGAGCTAGTTCAAGCTGATATTACAATTGAAGCTGGTGCTAAATTCTTATGTGCGCCAAGCTCAGGACTTGAAGTAACTACTACAGGATCGATAAATGCGGTAGGAACGAGCTCCGATGAAATAGTATTTGAAGGGGAGCAGGATGTGAGGGGCTATTGGGCTGGGCTAAACTTTCAATCAAATAATACTAAAAATAATCTGACCTACGTCATAATTAAAAACGGAGGACAAACTGGTTTTGATGGGGCAAATTTAAAAGCTAACGTAATGGTAGAAGATGCAGGAAGATTAATTATGGCTAATACTACCTCCTCAAAAAGCGGTGGTTCTGGTTTATATTTACGGAATGATGATTCTAAAATTGATAATTTCTCAAGTAATACCATCACCGACAATGTGTTCCCGGTTACAGCACTAATGGATCATTATGGTTCCTTTGATGCCGGTACATCTTTCACTGGTAATGACAATGATTATATTCGCAGCGTTTACACTAGCTCATTAAACGGCAACCACACTTGGGATAAACTGACAGTGCCTTACCAACTGTCAAATCGGACTGAGTCAGTTTTAGGAGCTATAACTATCGAGCCAGGAGCCGTTATCCTAGGTCAGCCAGGATCTGGCATACAAATTAATGCCACTGGTTCTATGAATGCTATGGGCACAACCTCCAATAAAATCATATTTAAAGGATCAGAAGATGTAAGCGGATACTGGGAAGGATTGAGATTTCTTTCAAATAACCCCAATAACCTTCTTGAGAATTTTGAGGTGTTAAATGCAGGCTCAGAGGGCTTTGATGGTGCTAATAGAAAAGCAGGTGTTGAAGTGGGTAATGGTGGTACGGCTGCTTTTAAATCAGGAAAAATTGAAAAGAGCGGAGGTTATGGTATTAGAATTCAAAGTGGAGGTAGCTATACCTTATCAAGTGTTACCTTTTCCGGAAATACTTTATCTGGAGATGAGCAAGGTGGTGGTGTGCAAAACGATAATTGATCTTAAAAGCAGGATTGTGATTTGAAATAGCTCTTGCTAATGAGTTTCAAATTTTTATTATATTTGGAGGGGGCAATTAAGCCCCTTCCACTAAACATTAAAACTACGAACATGAAAAAAATAATATTATTAACCGCAGCGGTGCTATTTGTGGCTTTTAGCGCACAAGCACAAGAATCGCAGGATCTATCCTACAAAAAAGGGGATAACTTATTTAATGCAGGTCTTGGTTTGGGTTATTATGGTTACGGGCTAGGAATTGGCAGGTCGAGCAGCATTCCGGCACTAGAGGCAAATTTCGAACTGGGTATTCATGAGTATTTTGGAGTGGGCCCTTATGCCGGTATAGTCCGATGGAATTATCGCTATTCAGGTTTTGACGGAGGTTTTTCAATATTAACTTTTGGTGGTAGAGGTTCTTTTCATTACAAAGATTTATTAGAAGAACTACTTGACTCTGAAATTGGCAGCGAAAAATTGGATCTTTATGTCACCTTATTATTCGGACTAGAGATTGAAAGCTACTCAGGGGACTTTACGACAATCAGAAACAACGGTGTTGGTGTATTTATAGGTCCGGTTTTAGGTGCCAGATATTATTTTACCAACAACTTTGGTGCTTACATTGAAGGCGGAAGAGGTTCTTTTAGCTTTTTAAAGCTAGGCATAACAGTAAGAATATAAATCAAAACACTACCCTTCGCTAATTGCCAAGGGTAGTGTTTTCTTCTACAACCGTAAAACCACCGGCATTTTGTCGGTGGTTTTTTGTTTGAGGCCTTTGCCCACGTTGGTTAGTATACGCCCACAAAAAAAAATAAGATACCCACTTCTTTGTAGCGTATGAGAGGGAATACTACCTGAGAGTGTATTGGCTCTGTAAGAGAAATATCAAAGAATGTATACTCATCCAATCATCCGGTAAGGCATCAAATTATTTGTTAAGGTCGCTATAGTGAGGTCACAATAGGCATAGGTTTTATCACCCATTTTCAGCTCGCTATTTAAGGCTGTCTCTCGCCCGAGAGTAATGTAAAGTAAAGGGTCTAAATTTTTTTAAATAGCCTCTTGCTCTGCAAGTCTGTGGTATAACCTCGGTGCAAGCAAATTGATCTAAAAAACAGTGGCAAAGCTCACGAAAACTTGTACGACTTTCGGTTGATACTAATCGTCACCTTGGCATTGCTTTGATGCGACCCTGTTGGGGTCGGGAATTGTTATCGTTAATTTTCTTATAAAGAAGTGACCCTTTCTGGGTCTTCCTTTAATTAACCAAACAACTGAACAATGACACCTTTTACCATGTCATTCCCCGAATTCCCCAAGGAATTCTAAGGAAATCTGCCCGATTGAAATGGCTGCGTGCTTTACGTAAATTCCTCTAGGCTACCCCCAACGCAATTTCATTATTTAGGGAATGCCCTGCTCTGTTGCATGAGATTCCCCTAGAATTTTCTCCGCATAAGCCCTCCCCAAATTCGGGGAATAACGCTCGTAGCTGGCAGTTCGGGGATCAGGAAAACGATCATTTTTACATGACGTTTTTCACTATTTTCAACTCGTTATCGCTTGCTGAGTAATTCTATAGCTCGACCTTTGAAAATAGAACGCAAAAAAAAGGTATCGCTATTAGCGATACCTTTTACTATATAATACGCATTTATACCTATTGTTTGATCATTAATTGAGAGGTGGTTATAGAACCATCTTCTGCCACAATAGTGACCAAATAGGTACCTGTAGCCAAATTAGTGGTTTGAATTTGATCATTTACCTGACCAAAGTTGGAATTAACTTTACCCCTATACATCTCTAATCCACTGAGCGTGTGTACAATCACTTCAAAGCGACCGTCAGTTTCCACATCCATACTCACTTCAATTTTTTCGCTAAATGGATTAGGGAAAGTCATTACGCCTACATCACCTTCTTCATCGGGCACATTGCTCATTGATAAACGCTGAGCAAAAGGAGCTGATTGCGATGAATAAGCATTTAAACAAGCCACACCATCAACATCGAAACCATCGGCATTACCGCTAAAATTGCCCGGATTTGAAGTATCAACAATTTTTACATAATTAATCTCCGTCAAGCCTGCTTTGGAAATATCAAATTCGGTGTCCTTGCAAGCTTGACCAACAAGTACAAATTGCTCTCCGTCTAAAGAAACAAACACATCGGCAGTTTCCGGATAGGTACTACAGTCTTTGCCATGATCGCTAAATGATGTTTCAATTAAGATAAAATCATTACCCGGTTGATCTACCACTACATTATTGAGCGCAATTGTAATGCTGCCTCCGAAGCCTAATGATACAAAATTATAACCATCGCCCTGCTCAGGCATGCCTATGGCATTGGTTCCGTTGCTTCGTTGTGATGAGATTGTTTTACCATTGCGTTTCTTACCTTGTTCAAAGGCAATGATATCGCCACCTGCACAGGAGTTATCAACATCGCAAATTTCTCCGTTAGACGCTTTAACTGTTTGCTGCTCATCACCGTTTTCATCCAACCATTTAATAATGGTAGTATTGGCTCCGCTAATGGCCTCGGTAAAGAAGAAGCTATCGGCCGAACCTGCCGCAGCTAAAGAGCTGCTTTGTGTAGCGCCTGCAACACTCCACTCAACCATCACTTCAAACGGATTAGGGTTGCGCACACGCCACCTTCTGAATAAATCAGGATTGTTACTGCACATGGATGTAAGCGTTAAACCTTCTACTAAACAAGGAGCATCACTACTTTCGGCAATGGCTTCCTTGGAACTTGCTGTATGATCTAACCATCTCAACTTGAGCGTATTTGGTCTATCAGTTTGCGTTGCACTTGTAAAATAGTTTAATCCAGGTGCTAAAGTAATGCTGTCGCTTACCTCGGAACCTATAAGGAACCAGAAAGCATCAACCTCAAATGCGTTAGGGTTATTAACCTCCCATCGCCTTTCAGCATCCGGATTATCCGCACATGCTGCTGCAAGCTCAAGTGGTTCTATAAACGTAGCTATCATTGTCATATCCAATACTCTGGCAGAGTCTCCCGGTACATTACTTAAAAGGAGTAATTCTTTTGAATAAGTACCCGGTTCCACAGCAGTAGCATCAAAGGTTACAGTTACATCTATAGATTCACCCTGAGGCAAAATGCCCTGTCCGGGATCTACCGATAGCCATTGAACGCCTTCATACATTATTTTTACATCGTCAATCTGTGCATACCAATCAAAATCACCCGAGTTAGGATTATAATAATGCCACCTTAACATCATTGTTGTGGCACCGCTTAAATATTCATCCAATTCTAAGCTTACAAACTCACCGGGTAATGCCAATAAGGCCCCATGATCTTCATTCCAGCTTAGTATGTTAGTCCAAGAAGAACCACCATCGGTACTAATATCAAGATCGAGAAAATCTCCATTTAAAAAATTTTGATAGTTGACATAGTACTCAACTGCCACACCGCTTTTTCCATCAATATCTATTACAGGCGTCCACAATTCAGTATCATACTCTACTGAACCTGCGGCATCACTATTTGCCATGGCTGTTTTGCCGGTTGCTCCGGTGTAGTTTGTACCTGACATTTCCCATACTACTCCATTACCTTCGTTATCAGCCACGGACCAACCCTCAGGCGGGAAGGTAGCTCCTTCAAATGATTCAAATAACAGCTCTTCACCATCCATAAAACGAATAGGTTTGGCAATTTCCTGAACTGCTGATCCTTCGTTATCTCTAGCAATTTTTGCCAGTTTTTGCGGGGTTAAATCGACTTTCTGCTGTGCAAAAACCCCTGCCTCTGGAGCATCACCATAACCGGCAAAGCCGAATCTCAGATTAGCTTCTCCCGTATTAGTAATGGTCATATTGTGATCTTTTGTAGACCCTACAAATACAATACTTGTAATAGAATCCGGAGTTACTTCAAGTACGGGAGGGTTAATTACCTCCAAAGTTACCGGCACGTTAATAACATCACTAGTAGGGTCATTACTGAAAACTAGAATATTGTCAGTGTAAATTCCTTTTTCAAGGAAGGTAGCATCAAAAGTTACTTCAATCTCTACAGTTTCGCCAGCTGCTACATTACCAAATTCAGGATTTGCCGATAAAAATGGTATAGGTGCTTCGCCATCCCAAATATTTAGGTCGTCAATATCCAAAATTGGGCCTTCCGTTTCCATTAACGAGAGTATTGCAACCTCTTCAATATCTCCTGCAAAGCCCTGACCACTAAATACAAGCTCTTTATCAATAAATACATCAACCATCCCGGTTGCTCTTTCGCTTTGCACCTTTAAATTAAAATATCCTACAGGTACATTACCAAGTGGTTCAAAAATGGCATTTCCGGCACCATCACTCGTAAGAACTTCTAAAAGGCCTCCAGCAGTCATTTGAATTCTGGTCACCACTAATTCTTCCGTGGCCGATTGCGGTATAAGCTGCCAAGTTGCGCCTACGCTATCTAGGTTAATATCTGCCGTAAAAGAAGAGGTAGTTTCAACACCTATACCAACATTTGGAGAAGCTGCCAAGGATAAACCAAAACCATCCGAAAGACCTCTGAAATGCTGGTTTCCACTCTCAGCATTTTCAGCTTCAACAGTCCAATTTCCAAATTGTCCAAACCAGCCATTCTGACCGTTGATATTTCCTAAGGTAAAGCTTTCAAAGTCAGTACCATAAACAGGAACTGATGAATACTTATTAATAGTTCTTACATTAACTGCTTCCTTACCCGAAATGAGAATAGCCTCATTACGGGAGGTTCGTTTAACTGTTTCAATACGCTCAGCTTGAACCTTACTTACAGATACAGTTGCCGCATCTTTCAAAAATCCACCGAGTGAGTAGCGCAATATACTTTCTCCGCTATTCGATATTGTCATAGTCTGTGTATCTGAAAAACCAGTAACCAGTGTTTGGTCTAGTGATAAAGGATCAACACTAATTTGTGCTGGTTCCAACACATTCATAATTGAAAATACGGAAGCTACAGGTGCATTTTGCGCATTGCTATTCACCAAAACCCCTGCAAAATATTGCCCCGGGTCTACTTTTGTAGCATCAAATGTTACATTAACAGTTTGGCTTTCCCCTACCGGTACAGTACCAATAGCAGGAGATACGGTGAGCCATGTGGTGGCATCAGCTAATATTTCTACATCATCTATTTGCACATAAAAATCCCAATCATCTGTATTGGGGTTGTAATATCTCCATCTCAACTGCATGCTGCTTGAGCCGGATACGTAATCATCCAACTCAACCGAAACAAACTCACCCGGTGCGCTAAAAAACGTACCATGCGATTCATTCCAGCTTAGCACGGTAGTCCAAGATTCACCATCATCAGTCGTTACGTCAAGGTCAAGAAAATCCTGCCCTAGAAAGTTTATGTAGTTGGCATTATATTGTACTACTATTCCAGTTCTATCCGCGATGTCAATTGCTGGTGATATAAGCTCGGTGTCATACTCCACTCCCGGATTGGCATCACTGTTAACAGCAGCGGCATCGCCTGAGCCACTAAAGTTATCTAAATCATGCACGGAAAGCACATCCCATTGCAATCCTTCTCCTTCATTATCAACAATTGACCAATTTGCAGGTGGGAATGTAGCTCCATCAAAATTTTCGCTCATTAGTGTTTCACCCGCCATTAATTGCGTTGTAGCAGGAGCCATCTTCTGCTGAGCAACATAGTTCATGTATTGTTTATATTTTTCACCGGATTTCTCAGGCCGTGCTGTTTCACTAAACGCCTGGTCCTGGTCTTCCAAATCTGCACCAAAAACATTTATACCAAAATCAATTGGCTGGCCACCGGTATTGGTAATTATTATCTCAGTTGTTTCAACTTCCTGATAATTTACTGTTTGCTCCAACAGCTGTGGAGAAACCTCTACGGCAGTGGCACCTGTAACGGTTAAGGTAGTTGGTACAATCAAATCAGCTACTCCTGCTCCGTTTATAAAAATCTCTAGATCTCTGTTGTAGGTACCATAGGCCGCTTGCGAACCATCAAAAGTAACGTCTATATCTACACTGGAACCTGCCGGGATTATACCGGTCGTTTCGGAAAGCGTTATAAGATCAGGAACATAGCCGCCTTCATAGACACTTAAATTATCCATTCTGAAAACAGGGCCGGCTATTTCCATTAGAGATAATACTACCACATTGGTAACATCCCCTGATAAAGCAATTCCCTCAAAAACTTCAACACTATTAATATAGAATTTAAAGTTGCTGGTAGCCTTATTTATTTCAAAGGCAATATTAAAATATTCATTTGGCACTGTGAACGGAATGGTGTCTAACAACACGGCTCCTTCAGCATCGGCTGATACCATCACCACTCTGCCTTGCGGATCAAAAATAACCCTGGCGTTGATGGCATCTGCTCCTTCAGTAGATATCCACCATGATGCGCCTGATTCTAAATATATATCCATGGTCGCGGTAGTTTTATCCGCTGAGCCTAAATTAAGAAGCGGTGAAATAGCCACCGACTGACCAAATCCATCAGACAGCCCTTCAAAATGTTGTGAGCCTCCGTTAGGAGCAGTATTTTCTACTCGCCAATTACCAAACTGACCTATCCATCCCTGTTGGCCGTTGATATTCCCGTTGCTAAAATTTTCGAATCCGGTAGCATATACCTCATCTCCGGCAGCCAATTGTGTAGCACCTTTATCAGCGGACATTCCAAAATCTAGCACTCGTCCGGAAAATGGTTGACTTCTTAAGGGGGAATTATCTACTACAGCGCTCACCTCCGGTGTGGCCGAAGCATTTACAATATCTATTGCGAATTCAGCATCAACCGTACCATTGTTGCTTAAAGTTAGCGTTTGGGTTTCTGAAAGGCCTTTAAGTACAGTGGCAGAAAGTTGTTCAGGATTTGCCACCACCAGCGGACCGTTTACAGTAATATCAACAGGAACACTTAAGGTACTATTAACCGGATCATTAGAAATAATGTTGATAGCATCCTGATAAGAACCGGCTTCCAGTCCCTCGGCACTAATTGTAACCGTAACCTCAACAGATTCACCCTGTGCCAGCGTACCTTCCTCAATATCTACGGATAATAAACCAGAACCTGTCAACCAAAGTGCCGCATTGTGATATAGCGTGGCAAGATCGCCTGTCCATCCCGGAGCACCTTCTCCATCACTTGGGAGTATATTTAAGGCAACAACGTTTTCATTTACTGCTGCAAAATGAGTACCATCTGCCCAGTCAGCCAAGAGTGTAGCTCCATCAGCCAATGTTGGATTTTGCCATAAATACGAATTAGATATTGCGCTCACATTTTCCATTACAGGATGATCGGCAGCATATATAGTACCCAAAGAAGTATTGCCTGCAAAATCGGTACTGGTACCCGTAAAAGGTCCGTAACCTTCAGTAATAAATCTACCCGCCAGCGCCCATGCGTCATAATCGTATGCAAAACAATTTACAATTACTTTACCGCCCTGGTCAATATAATCAGCTAATAAATCTCCTACCAAGGCAGGCTCAACTAATCCGGCCGCAAGCCATTGCGTATTATTAGTGGTAACTATTAGATCGTAAGGCGTAAAATCCGCGATTTCCAAGGTAGGAAGATCAGCTTTTGGATAAGTGGTAACATTTAAGTCAGGAAAAGCGGCTAGTGTGGAAGCCACATCAGATACATCTTCATCCGGGGATAAAAGCAGTACATTTAACTCACCGGCACTTAATTTTACGTTTGAATTTAATTGCATGCCTGAAAAAGAACCTGCAAGTGCTTGTTTTACCAAGCCGCTTCTGCTACTTAATGCCTTGTTTGTAGCACTAATCTCTACATTTACTTCAGCATCTTCTTCACTCACAATACCGGTTTCAATGGTAAAATCCAAAGCAGCTACACCATTATTTGTTATTGTAAGCAACTCAGTAGTAGAGGTGCCTCTGTCCAACTCTGCCGTTATAGCTGTAGGATTTACAGCAATAATTGGTGCTTCAACACCCTCACCACTTAAAGCAACTGTAAGTGTTGGGCTATCCGGATCATCGCTGTTTATTGAAAGAACTCCGGCCAAAATACCTAAAGCAGAGGGTGAAAATGAAACATCGATATCTACACTACTGAAAGGCGTAAGCAGAAGGGTATCATTTTCCACGTTAAAATCGCCAGTAGTGCTGAGGCTTGAAATGTTTAATATTTCTGTACCATCGTTTGTAATGGTCACTTGGGCAGTTACGCTGCCTCCAGT
This sequence comes from uncultured Cytophagales bacterium, assembly GCA_963832285.1. GTDB lineage: Bacteria > Bacteroidota > Bacteroidia > Cytophagales > Cyclobacteriaceae > Marivirga. The sequence goes on along the minus strand of CAWHTP010000006.1, from coordinate 103,317 downwards.
GAAAGTTTTTCCAAAATCAAGTGAGTCAGGTACTGCGCTTATAACAGGTTGGCCTGTGCCGGTAACATTTAAAACAGCAGGTACGAACAGCTCCGCATTGGCCGGATCGTTGGTTGATATTTTAATCTGATTGGAATAAGTACCTCCAAAAAGTCCGACAGCATTAAAGGTTATGGCAATTTCATGCTCGTTGCCTCCGGCTATGGTACCGCTGGTAGTACTGGCACTTAAAAATGGATAAGTATCTAAAATACCATCGTATATTGAGAAATCATCCATGGAAAACTCATTACCATCTTGCTCCATAGGAGACAAGATTGCCAACTGTTCAATATCTCCGGTAATAGCTTTACCCACATAAACAAGCTCGTTATCGAAGTAGACATTCATATCAAATGTAGATCGATTAACTACCAATTTTAAATCAAAATAACCTGTTGGGATCTCCGAAGAAATAATTGCAAAACCATCTACGTCCCCATCTAGAATACTAACGCCTCCGTCAGGATCAAAGCTCAAACGTGTCACCACGAGTTCAGCCGTTGGCGATTGAGGTATAAACTGCCAAGTTACTCCATCGTTATCCACTTTTAGCTTGGCACTAATTGATGAATAATCCTCGGTGCCAACCCCCACATTAGGACTAAATGCCAGAGAAAAATTTGTACCTGTAGGCAAGGCTTCCGAAACGCCTAACATATGCTTATCACCGTTAAATGGGTCTTGATTGGATATGTTCCAATCTACCAAATCACCACTCCATCCGTTTTGACCGTCAATATCGCCCAAGTTGAAGTCGCTTTCAAAACCAGTGGCATATTGATCGCCCGCAAGTTGAGTGGCCGCACCAATAAGCGCTTTTTTTGATGACAATAGCTTTGTACCTGTCTTAATAACTTTTGGTGTTGAAGTAGCATCTGTGGCAGGTACAAAAGCGGTGCCGCCAAAAGATAAAGTAAAGTCAAGCGGACCGTTACCAGAATTGCTAAGGGTAATATTTTGTGTTTCTGTTTCACCTGTGGTAAGATTGGAGGTGAGCGATGTGGGTGCTATGGAAGCCACGGGCGGATCATCCGTAGTTGCTGTTACTACATTACTAATCTCTGAATTATTATCAAAAAAATCGGACGATTTGATGGCGAAATAATAAGTAGTAGAGGGCGTAAGATCTGACACCGTGTAAAGTTCTGCCGTACCTGCCACTGAAGCACCGGAGAGATTGGCCTGTGTGGCGTCATCAAAATTCGCAGCTGTTATTGTGGAGGTGCTGTACCTTAAATCGTAAGAAGTTGCCGAACCATTTCCGGCATCCGCAGGAGCTGTCCATGACAAGGTAACACTTGAAAGGTCTTTTCCGGCCACGGCAAGGTTATCAATATCATCAGGGGCAATTCCATCATCCTGTTGCAAGGCAGCAAATGCATTGAGCCTACCACTTCCTAAAAATTCCAAACCGGGCAGTGGATCAGTAGTTTGAACCAACCTTGCCCATACTTGTGCGGGAGTTATGGCACCTATATTTTGCGAAATTATTAGTCCGGCTACGCCAGACACGTGAGGACAGGCCATTGAGGTACCTGTAAAGGAAGAGTAAGAATTGCCTGGCGTTGTACTTAAAACATCAACCGCTGGAGCGGCTAATTCCACCCAGTCTCCCCTATTTGAGAAGAAATATTGATTATCATTATGATCGGTACCACCTACAGCCATAACGGGCTCATAAATGCCCGGATACCATTCACCGTCCGACCCGTCATTACCGGCAGCAAAAATAACAATACCACCCTGCATTGGTCCGTTTGGATTGCCAGCGGCATCGAAGCCGGCTTCTGCTATAAAATAATCGATGGCATCGAGCACCGCCTGCTCAAAAACACCAGGATTGGTGTATCCCCAGCTATTTTGAGAAATAACCGCACCCATGTCTGCACCATAAATATAGGTCTCAGCAAAACCGCCATTTCCAGTAGCCCCAAAAGCTGCGCAGGACATCAGCCTTACGCCATCACCGGTACCACTTCCTCCGGCCACACCCGCAACACCTATACCATTATTAGTAACTGCGGCTACCGTACCACCAACATGAGAGCCATGAGAATCGGCAGGGATAGCGCCAGTATTGTCTCCAAACCCATAACCATTAATATCATCTACATAGCCATTTCCATCATCATCGATACCATTTCCTGGTATCTCAGCTGTATTAACCCACATATTAGCTGCAAGGTCTTCATGATTTACGTCAATTCCTCCATCTGTAACAGCCACAATTATAGCAGAATTACCCGTTTCAAGATTCCAAGCTTCCGGCAAGTCTATATCAGCATCTGCTGTGCCACCGGTTTGACCGGTATTGTTATAGTGCCACTGGTCATTATAGCGCGGATCATCGGCCTCAGTAGTCAATGGAGCAACTAACTTCATTTTTTCAGGCGTGTAGCCGATGATGGATTTCTCATAAATCGGTTCTGAAATCCGGACATCTCCTAATTTTGCAAAAGCAGTAAGTGCATCTTTCACAGAAACGCTTTTATCAAACGATACTTCATACCAAAGGTGAAGTCCGTATTTGCGGTGCTTTGCCTCAAATTTTCCGGCACTTCTAAATACCCTTGTTAACTCGCTTGCTTTGCACTCTACAAAAGCTGCATCGAGGCTGGCATCTCCTGTTTGTACATAACCCGAACGGGATTTGGTGATGGTGGTGCTTTGCAACATTGTTGCTTTCGATTCTGAAAGCTTGATGCGCACAATACCTTCTTTAACTTGAGCAAGTGATGAAAAGGTGGTTAAGAGGATAATAATAAGCGGCATAAAAATGCCTCCCATAAGGGAGTATAATTTTTTCATAGTAGTAAGATTTTTGATTAGTAGATACACAAGTAATTACAAATATTAGAGCAATCAAAATAAAATACTATAAAACATGTTATAACTAATTACTTCAATCTGTTCAATAATGACTCGTCAATAGAAAATTATATTGCCTGAATGTAATATAATACACGCTTTTCAATAAAAAAGCAGCCTAAAAGCATGCTGATTTTTTTTAAAATTCATTTTTTCAATTCGTGATGTGGATTGTTTATTTTGGGTCTGGTTTGAATTTTTTGATAAATTCAAATCCAATTTATAACACATGTTCCAGACATGTATTTTTTCATAAATAATTACCATGAAAAAAATTGCAATAATCTTAATTGGTAGCTTTACGCTGGCAGGCTGCTCTTTATAAGAGGTGAACTCCAAATATGATGTTGATCAAGAGAATATTTAAAAAATAGATTCAGTGACAAATCAAAAGAGCGGCCATTTCGCTGTTATTCATGATCGCTATTTTAAGTAACCTTGGGAAATTTTCTTTATGGTAAAATCTATTCTGTTTTCACTGTAATATTTCCAAACGCTCTGTAAGTCTCTTTTGCCTGTATATAATATTTTAAAGCCTTAGTTACTTTATTTTGTTCAATATAACAGTAACCAATATTACCTAGTGAAATAGCAATAGTTGGTTTGGGAGCATTTATTTTTATTTTCGTTTTTAGTCCTTTATGAAGATAAAATAAGGCCGAGTCGTAATTCTGTAAATCTTGATAGATTAAGCCCTGTTGATTAAGAACAATGGTATGATTCATATTCGCTCGGCCTCGTAGGGTTTTCTCAAAGGTTTCAATTGAGATGTAACTATAATAAATTGCTAAATCAATTTGAAATCCCCTTCCACTAAACATTAAAACTACAAACATGAAAAAAATAGTATTATTAACCGCAGCGGTGCTATGTGTGGCTTTTAGCGCACAAGCACAAGAATCTTCAGGCCTTTCTTATGAAAAGGGAGATAATTTATTCAATGCAGGCTTTGGGCTGGGTTATTACAATTATGGATTAGGCAGCGGACGAACCTCAAGCATACCTGCGTTAGAAGCTAATTTAGAATTAGGTATTCATGAATATTTTGGAGTAGGCCCGTATGCAGGTTTTGCAAGCTGGAATTACAATCAAGGTGTATCTGATAGAGGCTACTCTATTTTGACAGTAGGCGGTAGAGGCTCATTTCACTACTCAAAATTATTGGAAGAGTTACTGGATTCTGATATGAATGTAGAAAAGTTGGATCTTTACGTGACGCTAATCCTTGGACTTGAATTCCGAAATTATTCGGGAGATTGGAATGATTCTCGTAATAACTCAGTAGGGGTATTCATTGGTCCTATTTTGGGAGCACGTTATTATTTTAGCAATAATTTTGGCGTGTATGCCGAAGGTGGAAGAGGTTCTTTGGGTTTTCTGAAACTAGGCATAACGCTTAAAATATAAATCAAAATACTACCCTTCGCTAATTGCCAAGGGTAGTGTTTTCTTCTACAACCGTGAAGCCACCGGCATTTTGTCGGTGGTTTTTTTGTTGATGGAATCTGAGATACCGAATAGACTTAAAATTATCTGAGTTCTTTCAAAAATTTGTAACTACTCAGGTCTGTTATAGTGTATTTTAGCCCTGGGATTGCTTCGTGCCTCGCAATGACCAACTCTGGATATTGCGAGGCACGAAGCAATCTTTTTATATTTGACAGAAAACATCAAAAGCACAGATTCTGACAGGTTTTTTGTCATTTCTAACTATCATTTAATACCTGAGTTCTTACAAATTTCTTAAAAATAGACACTATGAAAAAAATCATTTAATATCTATTGCCTTCTTTGGCTTAAGTGCGCGTTCTTCAGAGGAGGTTGAGCCAAATGCCGCTCAAGACGTTAGCGATATTGATAGAATTCAACCAAATGCGTAAATCATGGTGTATGGGATAGTCCTAATGAATCAGCCCAAACTTGTAGATAAAGCAGATTCGCATGTGTAAAATTTTCAAAGAAATCAACTCACTTGAGTCTGTCTGATGCAACTTAAAGTGATTTCGAGTGGAGATATTATTTTATAAGTAACCCAGTGCTTCCTTTAAATATTTCTTTGTCTTAGCTCCAGACTCTTTTAATATTTCAATACCTTCTTTAATCATAGTCTCACCATCCTTACTATTATTTAAAACGGTCAGCGTTTTTCCTTTTCTAATATTTATAATGGCGAGTCTGTAATGATCAGGCGGTAACATTTTTGACATTATCTTCATGCTGCTATTTGCATAATCTAAAGCTTGTGCATAGTTCTTCTTATCGATCTCCATTTTGCTCATTTGCATTAAGTAAATACCTTCCATGAAAAGATTTCTGTCCTGTACTGTAAGAAGTATTTGATATCCTTCTGAAAAGTGTTTTTCTGCATTAAGCAAATCCTTTTTTGCTAGGTACGAATCCGCCAATTGTAGTTTGGCATAAGCAACATTTATATTATTATAACCAAAACTTCTGATTGATAGATCTAAATAGTCTACACCTAATCTAACCGCTTTTTCATATTCAGATTTTAAGTTTTGAAGAATTATATAATTCCCCAATATTATAAGCATATTGGTATTTGTACTGTCAACACGTTCAAAGCCAATAGAAAATGCTTTTTGAAAATCCTTTTCGGATAATTGGTATCGACCTACTTCCATATTTATAAGAGCCCTATCAGCATAAGTGCTTATCAATTGAGGACTATTCTCTCCATACTCTCTAATTTTTGATTCAACGGCTAAATTAGAAAATTGAAAGGCTGAATCGAATTGACCAATGCTTCTTTTAAGTTGGGAATAATATACATATACTTCAATAAGCTCCGCATGATTTGGCTTATTAATTTGGTTTAATAATTTAAGGGAATTTCTATAGAAGAATTGAGCCGAATCATATTGACCTTGAAGATGAAGATTTAAACCTATTTGATTCAAGAGGCTTGCGGCTGTCAATTCCTCATTTTCTAATAAAAGATCTAATCTATCGTAAGCGAGACTTAGGCAGCTATCAGCTTTCTTAAAGTCATAATCAAGCGAATATGCAAAACCTTTTTTCGTATTCAGAACAGTTTGAAAAAAATCACTCTCAGATCTATCAACTATCTTTTGAAGCTCACTAGTGATTTCTAGTGCCTTTTCATTTTCATCTAGTTCCCGATATATATTAAATAAGGTACCTAATAGCTCCCATTTAATCTCATCTGAAAGTGAATTATTATCTACAATGGAATTTTTCTTTGAATCAAAAAAATCAAAAACTGTCAGGGTTGAATAATCTTCTCCCTCAGAAAGCGGATTCGAGCTGACAAACAAATCTTTTATAAAATCAGCAGTTTTCTCAGCCTTCTCCTTTTCTGCTTCTGCAATTCCTGCTTGCTGCACAGAAATTATAGTCCCGCCAATCAAACTAATAAACACCAGAGCAATGAGTGAAGCGGCTATCCAATTGCGCTTAAGATATTTGCCTGTTCGGTAATTCCAACTATCGGAAAAGCTATCTACGGGGTAATTATTTTGATAGTTTGCAAGATCAATACTCAATTTCTCTACAGATTGGTACCGATCTTCCACATGCTCATGTAGGCATTTCCGTATAATTGCTTGTAACTCTGCTGCGAGCGTGGTATCAATGTGTATGGTGCGCGCATCCGCAACAAATGAATTTGCATCTCCTTCGTTATTAAAAGGTAATTCGTTGGTAAGTAGTAAATGCAATAAAATACCCAGCTGGTAAATGTCTGTGCCTACAGAAGTCTGCTTGCCTCTTAGCTGCTCAGGAGCAGCAAATTGGGGACTGGCCGCTCTTAACGTAGACTGTGCCAATGCTTTATCCAGCTCCTTGGCAATACCAAAATCGAGCAATTTTACTATGCCATTCTGGTTTACTAAAATATTATTAGGTTTAATATCTAGGTGTAACACTAATTGGCTGTGCGCAAATTGTACAGTTTGTGCTATTTGCCTGAACAGCACCAATACCTGATTTTCTTTTAAGCTATTTTTACTTACATGCGCCTTTATATCCAGTCCATTCACAAATTCCATTATTATAAATGGAATGCCTTGGTCGCTTAAGCCACCGTCAATAATGTAAGCTATGTTAGGGTGGTTTAAATTGGCCAGAAACTGCTGCTCTTGCCTAAAGTTCTTCAGAAAAGTATCCTTGGCTACACCGGATGAAAAACATTTAATAGCCACCTGCTGCTGATAACTGTCGTCATTTCTTTCGGCCAGGTACACTTCACCCATCCCGCCTTTTCCAATGATGGATAGAATTTTAAACTTGCCAATAGTATCACCGGTGGTAAAAAGCGCTGGTTTTTGATCTAAGCCAGCGGCTATGTCCTTTTGTAAGTTCTGAAAAAAACCGTCAGCCTCATCGGCATTGTCAAACATTTTTAATAGCGTAAGCTCAAGCTCTTTGTCGGCCTTGGCTTTCAATTTTACGAACTCAGTCCTTTTTTCTTTAGGAATTTCCAGTCCTTCCTGAAAAATTTTTTCCAATTCATTCCAATGGTAGCCCATAGCAATTTTATTAGGCTGTTTTAGCTTGTTGTAGCTGAGTATAAATCCATACCTTGGTGGCTTGCCAGCTGCGTTTTACGGTGGCAGAGGAAATATCCAGCGCTTCGGCAGTTTCTTCCACCGTCATGTTGGCGAAAAATCTGCACTCCACAATTTTAACTTGCCTTTCATCTTTTATAGCTAGGCTGTGAAGTATTTTTTCTAAAGCAATAAGTTCATCAGAGCATTTGTCACTTAGATCGATAGATTCCTCCATCTCACTAAAATCGAGATGCGCCATTCCTTCTCCGCGTTTGCCTGTTTTCTTTTTTCGTGCTGCATTGAGCAGAATTTGGCGCATGGCCTTGCCTGCCACTCCGTAAAAATGTGCTTTGCTTTCCCAAGAACAATCGGAACTGGCAATTTTGAGGTAGGCCTCATGTACAATGGCAGTGGTGTTGAGGGTTTCTATACCAAAAAATTGAAACCGAATACGATGAGCAATGTGTCTGAGCTCAGTATATATAATAGGGAATAACTTATTGTAAGCATCGTTATTTCCGGCACTGGCTTGATATAAAAGTGCATTAATTTCTAATTGCTGCATAACTAGTTAACTCTGTTCGATAAAATTAGTTAATCCATCGACCAAATACAAAATTTTTATTCATAATTCAAGAAAAACTATTGATATAAGATAATTCATAGTTTATTAGGCGGCATCTAATGTAGTTGAGAAAACCCATCAGAACGTAATTTCCAACATTATATTTTACCTTTTCCAACCTTTTTGGAATTAATGTTGTCACTAGAAAATAATTCGAAAAATTCTTTTGACCTTAAGATCAAAATAAATAGCTTCGACATTACTTATTATTTATAAACCACAAAACCCAACGCTATAAGAATAGACTTCTACCAAACTAAACAGGTGTTTAAAGATGGAAAATCAGAAAACAAAACTGGAGGACAGCCAATTAGTCAACCAGTATATTAACGGTAGCGAAGTAGCGTTTGAGGAATTAGTAACCCGCCACAAGTCAAGAATTTTTACCACTATATCTATGATTGTGAAAGATCATTACGTGGCAGAAGATTTAATGCAAGAAGTTTTTATAAAGGCTATACGAACTTTAAGATCCGGCCGTTATAACGAGGAAGGAAAATTTTTACCTTGGATATTAAGAATTGCACATAATTTAGCAATTGATAGATTCAGGAAAAATAAAAGGTATCCTACTGTCGTTACTAATGACGGATTTAACGTATTTGACACCCTTGAGTTTGCAGAAAGCACTTTTGAGGATGCCCAAATGAAGAAAGAGGTGCATCAATCGCTTCGTAAATTGATTCAGGAATTACCGGATGCTCAGAAACAAGTGCTTATTATGAGACATTTTATGGACATGAGCTTTAAGGAAATTGCCGATCAAACCGGAGTGAGCATTAATACTGCATTAGGCCGAATGCGTTACGCCCTTATTAACTTAAGGAAAAAAATGCAACAAAATAATATAGCCTATGACCATAACTTTTACTCATGATGATTTAATTCGTTACGTTTACAATGAAACAACAACGACTGAAAATCGCGAAATTGAAGAAGCAATTGCCTGTGATGCTGTTCTTATGGAACAACTGAATGAACTGCAAAAGCTCAAAGTGCAAATGGATGGGAGCATGAAAGCTCCTTCAGAAAAAACAATCAATAAGATAATAGCATACTCAAAAGCTTGTAATTTGCATTCTGTTAAAGAATAGCAAATGATCAGAAAGGAACGCTACCAAGCTTTTTTATCCTATTTTTCAGAAAACCAGCCACAAGCAGAAACGGAGCTTCATTATGAAAATCCGTATCAACTGCTTGTGGCTGTTATTTTATCTGCGCAATGCACTGATAAGCGCGTAAATATAGTTACCCCTGCCCTCTTTGCAGCTTTTCCTACTCCTCAGCATTTATCCGTAGCGCATTTCGATGAGGTGCTGCCTTATATTAAAAGTGTTTCTTTTATGAATAACAAAACTAAGCACCTGATAGGTATGGCCAAAATGCTGGTGCAATATTATGATGCTGAAGTACCGTCCAGTATTGATGAACTACAAAAGATGCCGGGGGTGGGCAGAAAAACGGCAAATGTGATAGCATCAGTTGTTTTCAACCAACCTGCAATGGCGGTTGATACCCATGTCTTTCGGGTGTCGAAAAGGTTGGGACTAGTAAATCAAAATGCCAGAAACCCTTTTGAGGTTGAAAAAGTGCTGGTAAAAAATATTCCTGACCGATACATTCATTTGGCGCATCACTGGCTTATTTTACATGGTAGATATGTATGTGTAGCACGAAAACCAAAATGCAACACCTGCGGAATTAGCCATTTTTGCAAGTATTATGAAAAGCAATTCAGCTAACGATTTATTATCTGTCTATTAGCAATATCTGAGTTAAGGAAGTGGCTCAAGAGCACGCTTTACTCGAATCATTTGTACTATTGCAAATAATTTCCAAAAAACGTACGGATGCGGTACCGTTATTTCAGCATAGCATTATATAGACTAACCATGAGTTTCATGCTAGAATTTGATGGTTTACTTTTCTTCTATTACTGCAATAAGCCTATTTAGGAGGTTCGCCCTAGTCTACCTACTCACTCGTTATTTAAACAGACCATCAAAGAATTTTGTGCGAGAGCTAGAAAAAAAAGCTATTTGAGGCGCTAAGTATAGGGAATAATTTCAATAGATAACTTACATAGGTTAGCAAAATCTTCGCCTATTTCCATCATGTCCTCATCGTTTTCACGGTAAAACCACCTAATGATTACCGAGTGTCCCGGTTTGTCTTTCAATACCTCTAATTTATGAATCATGTCAAGCATTAGTTTGGAGGTGCTGGTATTGAAGTAGTCAAGTTTGAAGTTTAACTCCGTAGACTCGTTTGGATTTTCCAGATAGGCATTCAGGTGCTCAAAAATTGGGTTAAAAACCTCCATAGGATTCTCCGGTATGGATGAACCTGAAATTTCGAAGAATCCTTTTTCTACATCTATTACAACTGTAGGTCTTTGGTGCGTTCCTGACATTCTAAACATAGCGTACAATATCGTTACAAAATCTGTTATCAGCAAAAGTATTAATCCAAAAAGATTTTATCTTATATGAGAATAATTACAGAGCCGCTTTATGTTATTAAACTTAAAGGATTTAATTTTAATGCATTAACACAATAGTAATATTATTTATAGTCGTGAAAAAAAGCATTTTGTTTGCTCGTTATTTGATACTTGGTTTATTAACCGGTTGCCAAGAGCAGTTGCCTACAAGCTTAAATATGATAGATAAAATTAGTATGGAAATAAAGCCATTGCATTCATTCGCAAAACCAAATGAAGCTGTTATTAAGCATTTGATGCTTGATGTGAAGGTGAATTTTGAAGACAAAATACTTGAGGGCAGTGTATTATATAACCTTGAGTGCTCACCATTAGTGCAGGAGTTAGTACTCGATACCAAAGCGTTAAATATAAAGCAGGTATTTTTAAATGATAGTGTAGTTAGCAATGATTTTTTTCTAGGCAAGAAGGATCCACTACTTGGTCAGGCCTTGCACATACCCATAGATAGTAGTATTAAGCGCGTAAAAATTAGCTATACAACATCACCAAAAGCAGAAGCATTGCAGTGGTTAAACGTGGAACAAACTGCCGGAGAATATCCCTTTTTGTTTACGCAATCTCAAGCTATTTTGTGCCGTTCATGGATTCCCATTCAAGATGCACCGTCTATCAAATTTACATACGAGGCACAAGTGAAAGTGCCAACAGGTTATATGGCATTGATGAGTGCGGAAAACCCTCAAAAAACTGATAGCTCAGGCATTTATAACTTTAAGATGCCCCATCAAATTCCTGCATACCTTATGGCGTTGGCTGTAGGGCATCTGGCATTTCATAGGTATGATAGCATTACCGGAGTTTATGCCGAGCCATTAACACTTAACAAGGCTAAAGCTGAGCTGGAAGATACGCACCTGATGGTTAAAGCCGCGGAAACGCTCTACGGCCCATACAAATGGGGCAGGTTTGATGTGCTTATGTTGCCGCCCAGCTTCCCTTTTGGTGGCATGGAAAACCCTACCTTAACTTTCGCTACTCCAACCATTTTGGCAGGAGATAAATCACTAACCTCGCTTATTGCACACGAATTGGCTCATAGCTGGTCAGGTAATTTGGTTACCAATGCCAGCTGGGAAGATTTTTGGTTAAATGAAGGCTTTACAGTATACTTTGAGTACCGAATAATGGAAGCTGTTTACAGTAAAGATTATGCCGATATGCTCGCCTTAACTTCTCAACGGGAGTTGGAGGCTGAGGTAGCAGAGATGATAGCAAATGGCAAAGCGGAAGATACCAAATTGAAACTTGATTTAAAAGGCCGAAATCCTGATGAGGGACTTACTGCCATTGCCTACGATAAAGGTTATTTTCTCTTAAAGCGATTGGAGGAGATAGCCGGCCGTAAGCGTTTTGATCAGTTTTTAACTACCTACTTCGATGCGCATGCCTTCCAAACCATAACAACAGAAAGCTTTATTTTATACGCACAACAATATCTGTTTGCAAAAAATAAGCTTGGACCTCCTCCAAATTTGTTCGAAAACTGGATTTATGGTGTAGGGCTGCCTAAAGATATGCCTGTAATAAAATCTGTATTGTTTGAACGTGTAGATGAAACCTTGGTCAAGTGGCTACAAACAAAAGATACTAGTCTCTTATCTGCATCAGCATGGAGCACTCATGAATGGTTATACTTTATTCACCAATTGCCCGATACCATTGGTTCGGCAGAGATGAAAAGCTTAGATGAAAAGAAAGATTTTACCCACAGCGGCAATGCAGAGATAAAAACTGCCTGGATGTTACTTGCTATACAAAAAAATTACAAACCCATTTATCCGGAGCTGGAAAACTTTCTACTTAATACAGGTAGAAGGAAATTTCTGATGCCGTTGTATAGCGCGCTTTTAGAGAGCCAATATGTAAATAGGGAATATATTACGAAAATTTATGGAAAAGCCAGATCAAATTACCATTATGTTTCGTATAGTTCCTTAGATGATTTATTGAATTATAGAACCCAAAATTAAGCTTAGCCATGTACGAATTAAAACGATTAGTCATTTCCTTGGATCTTACCGAAATGGATGAGGTACTACTCAATTATAGCAGTAAGCTGGCCGATGAAATAGATGCTGACAAAGTATATTTTCTCCATGTTGCTGAGAATTTTGATATACCTGAAAAAGTAAAAGAGAAATATCCTGATTTGTTAGCGCCTACTGATGAGTCCATTAAATCGATACTTAAGAAAAAAATAGATGAAAACTGGCGCCCTAAGCGTAACATAGAAACGGCCGTTGAAGTAAGAGAGGGAGATGCCTTTGATGTTGTTTTGAAATTTGTTGATAATAAAGGCATAGATCTTTTAATTATGGGTCGGAAAAAGATATTGAAGGGCTCCGGCTTGCTACCGCAAAAACTAACAAATCTTATACACTCATCGGTTTTAATGGTGCCTGAGAAAGTAACTTTCGACCTCAGCAAGTTGGTAGTGCCTTTAGATTTCTCTAAACACTCTAACCTAGCGGTAAATCAGGGTATTCGCTTATCTGAAAAAGCAGAGGCTAAGTTACAATTCATTCACATATATTCTGTGCCCTTAGGCTACCACTCTGCGGGTAAATCTTATGAGGAATTTGCTGAAATAATGAGGCAACATGCTATTGAAGATTTTGATGAATTTGTTGAAAAAATGGAGATTAAACACAATTTTGATTGTGACTATGTATTGGATGATGATAGAAATCCATCGGATAAAATATTTGAATATGCCGATAAAAATGAGGCAAGCCTTATAATTATGGGTTCCAAAGGCCGCACGGGTTTAGCCTCTATACTGCTGGGAAGCGTTACCTCCAAGGTCGTTCAGTTTGACGTGAACATACCATTGCTTATAGTAAAAGAGAAGAAAGAAAACATGGGCTTTCTGAAAGCGCTACTTAACATTTAGGTAACATCATAGTCTATCTCAGAATTTCTGCTTTCCAGTTCTGATAGCTCAAGATGGATGATAGCTAGCTAGTTTTGGCCGGCTATAAGGGCTATTAAAATCCTATTTAATAAGGTATAATTTCTTCAGGATAAATCTCTTTAAGCGCATTTATAGTATGGTCAATATCAGCCACCGTATTAAATTTGCTAAAGCTAAAGCGCACGTTTGGCCGTTTTTCAACGGCAGGCAAGGCGCTAATAACGTGAGAACCCACATCAGTACCACTACTACATGCGGAACCTCCACTCGCTGAAATTCCTTTTATATCTAAATTGAACAAGAGCATTTCGCCCATATCATTTTTTGGAAGCTTAACATTTAGCACCGTGTAAAGGCTCTTATCTGTATCGCCACTTAGTCCATTAAACTCCACACCATTTATGTTGCTTTTTAGTGCTTTAATCATTCTTTCTTTTAGTCCTTCCACATGGTTTCTATGCTCCTCCATATCTCTGTAGGCAATTTCCATTGCTTTGGCTAATCCTATAATGCCATAAACATTTTCCGTACCTCCGCGCATATTTCTTTCCTGGGCTCCACCATGTACAAAAGGCTTTATTTTGTGTGATGCATTGATATACAGAAAGCCCACCCCTTTTGGGCCATGAAATTTATGGGCTGATCCTACTATGTGTTGCGCTTTAATTTGTTGCAAATCGTGCACATAATGCCCCATGGTTTGTACCGTATCGGAATGGAAGACAGCATTATGCTGCTTACTCAACAAGGAAACTTCCTCAATATTCAATAAATTTCCAATTTCGTTGTTGGCATGCATTAGGCTTACTAAGCTATCGGGGTTTGCTTTCAGCCACTTTTCTACATGGTCAATTTTTATGCGCCCACTTTCATCAAGTTCTACAAAATCGAGCTCAATTTTGCCTGCTTTCTCAAGGTGTTGCAATGGGTGTAATACCGCGTGGTGCTCAATATTTGATGAGAGTACCTTTTTAATCTGACACTGCTCAATGCTACAATAAATTGCAGCATTGTCCGCTTCTGTACCACCCGAAGTGAAAAAAATCTCCGAAGGTGAGGTGTTTAATAAGTCGGCAATTGTTTTGCGCGATTTCTCAATTGCTGAGCGCACCTCTCTGCCATGACCGTGTATGGATGACGGGTTGCCATAGTATTCATACATATAAGGCTTCATAGCCTCTAGCACTTCGGGGTCTATTCTGGTTGTGGCCGCATTATCCAAATAAATTCTATCCATTTATTTTTGCTCGCTTATTATCTCTTTGATGTCGGAAATCATCTTCTGTGCTAAGTGCTCTGCTTTTGATTCTGAGTCTGACTCTGAATATATTCTAATAATTGGTTCCGTATTAGATTTCCTTAAATGCACCCATTCCTTATCAAATTCTACCTTTACACCATCCACAGTATTAATAGGCTGCTTTTTATATTTTTCTTGAATGGCGGTTAAAATACTATCAACATTAATATCTTTTGTTAGCTCAATCTTGTTTTTGGATATGTGATAGTTTGGGTAACTGCCGCGTAACTGTGCACATGACTTTCCGCTTTTGGCCAAGTGGGTTAAAAATATAGCAACTCCTACCAGCGCATCTCTTCCGTAATGCAGTTCCGGGTAAATAACGCCTCCATTGCCTTCACCTCCAATAACAGCGCTTACTTCTTTCATTTTCTCCACCACATTTACTTCACCCACGGCAGAGGCATAATAAGTGCCCCCATGTTTTTCAGTAACGTCACGTAAGGCGCGCGTGCTGGATAGGTTAGATACCGTATTCCCCGGTGTCCGGCTCAAAATATAATCAGCTATTGCTACCAGTGTATATTCCTCTCCAAATGGTGTACCGTCTTCTGATACAAATGCCAGCCTATCCACATCAGGATCAACTACAACGCCCAAATGATAATTACCCATGGATAGTTCACTTGAAATTTGCGTGATGTTTTCAGGAAGCGGTTCAGGATTATGCGGAAAATTTCCGTCAGGGTAGCAGTATAATTCCCGGACTTCCTCAACGCCTAGTGCTTTTAAAAGCCTGGGAATTGCAATGCCCCCGGTGCTATTCACTGCATCTACTACCACTTTAAATTTCCGGTCTCTAATGGCCTTAATATCCACAATTGGTAGCTCCAGAATCATATCAATATGTTTCTGTATGTAATGATCATGCGTGGTGTATTTCCCTATTTTCTTTACCTCTGAGAAATTATAATCACCGCTTTCTGCAATAGCTAAAAGTGCTTCTCCATCTTTTCCGGAAATAAACTCTCCTGTAGCATTAAGCAGCTTTAGTGCATTCCATTGTACAGGGTTGTGGCTGGCAGTAATGATTATACCGCCCGCTGCATTTTCAATAGGAACGGCTATTTCTACCGTTGGCGTTGTGGAGAGGCCTAAGTCTATCACGTGAAAGCCCATCCCTTGTAGGGTTGAGGCCACCAGCTTGGATACCATCTCGCCCGAAGGCCGTGCATCTCGTCCTATTACAACTTTATTACTGTCTGATTGGGTTCGCAACCAGGCGGCATAAGCTCCTGTAAATTTAACAACATCTATAGGAGTAAGCGCATCTCCAGGCTTTCCGCCAATAGTGCCTCTAATACCTGAAATTGATTTTATTAAGGTCATTCGTTTTATTTTGAATAGGGCAAAGGTACTAAAAATTGATTGACCGGATAAGTTTTTTAATTACAATACGGCACTAAACATGTATCGTGGAATAAATACAAAAGCCTACTAAATCAACTACCCATTTCTTAAGTAGGGATCAAAGGGGAGTTCTACATCCATTAAACACGTATTGCAAATATAATTGTTGAAGCACTTTCAGTCATTTGGTAAGAAGGCCACTTGCGCTATTGATGGAATCAATAAACCTTACAAATTATGCCGACTATTAAGCTGATCTGAAACAGCTTATTAATAAGGTGGATTTTTCAGCAAAAGAATTAGATGAAATTATTTCAGGGATGAATACTATACTTACCGAAGGAGATTAGAACTTGTTAAGCACTTTATCCACCTCATTGTCAGGGTTGGCACAAGCTTCGCCCGGCTGCTTGCCACAAAAGCCACAAGCTTCGCCATCTTTGTTTAAAAATGGATTTTGTGAGGCACATGTACCTTTAAACTCTCCATTTTTTAAGAATATTAAGCGCACCGACATAAGAATAAAGAATACGGCAAAAAAACTGATTGTTATTAAGAAAACTCCCATGCTTGTTAATTTTAGTGTGTCTTTTTAAAAAACACATAACTTCTACAAATTTACGTAACACTATGCTTAACACCTAGTACTTTTGCTAAGTTTCATTTTTTCAGTTATAATTAATACTGCCTGGCCATCGCTTTAGCTAAAACCATTTAAAACTCCTATGAAAAAAGTCCCGATTTACCCCGACCCGAAAAGAAAGCAAAAGCTGGAAGCTTTTGACAGATTGCTTACCATAATGGATCAGCTCCGCACCCTTTGCCCCTGGGATAAGAACCAAACCATTGAAAGTATCAGGCACTTAACTATTGAAGAAACCTACGAGCTTTCCGATGCAATTTTAGACAATGACCTGGTTGAAGTGAAGAAAGAATTGGGCGATTTAATGCTGCACATGGTATTTTATGCCAAAATGGGAGAAGAAAAAGGTGCTTTTGATATGGCAGATATACTTAATGGCATAGCTGAAAAGTTGATCTATCGGCATCCGCATATTTATGCTGATGAGAAAGTTGATGACGAAAAAACCGTTCTTGAAAATTGGGAAAAGCTGAAGCTAAAAGAAAAAGGCAATAAGTCTGTTTTAGGTGGGGTGCCTAAATCATTACCTGCGCTTATTAAAGCACAGCGCATACAGGAAAAAGCGCGTGGCGTAGGTTTTGACTGGGACAAAAAAAGCCAAGTATGGGACAAGGTGGAAGAGGAAATTGCCGAGTTTAAGCAAGAGGAACAGGCGGGCAATAAAGAGAAAGCTACCGAGGAATTTGGTGATTTGTTGTTTAGCTTAATAAATTACGCCAGATTTAATAAAATTAATCCTGAGGAGGCATTGGAGCGCACCAATAAAAAGTTCATTAAGCGCTTTCAGCACTTGGAAAAAGCTTCTGAAGCCGATGGCAAGACGCTGTCGGAAATGACGCTTGAAGAAATGGATACTTACTGGAATGAAGCAAAAAAACTTTAAATTTCAGTAAAGTACGATTAAAATACATAGAATGACCTTATCCGATAAAATAGAAAAAATAATACGTGATGTACCGGATTTCCCTAAGCCGGGAATAGTCTTTAAAGATATTACGCCAATCCTTGCCAAGCCGGAATTAGTAACTGAAGTGGTGGATTGGTTTGTAGAAAAAGGTAAGCAGGATAAGGTAGATGTAATTGTTGGCGTGGAGTCCAGAGGTTTTTTATTTGGGCTGTTGATAGCCGAAAAAATGGGTGTTCCTTTTGTGCCGGTGCGGAAGAAAGGGAAGCTGCCTTTTAAAACCATTTCGCACAGTTATGAGCTTGAATACGGAAGTGCTACAGTAGAAATACATGAAGATGCACTCCAGCCGGGCCAGAAAGTAATGATTCATGATGATTTGCTGGCCACAGGCGGAACAGCCATGGCAGCGGCAGCATTGGTAGAAAAAATTGGCGGCAAAGTATGCAACTATACTTTTTTAATTGAGTTAGGTTTTTTAGAAGGCAGAAAATTACTTGATGTAAACAATAATAAGCCGGTTTACAGCATTGTATCGTACAAATAGTTTTTAGGCCTAGGCAAACTTATGCTGTATTAGGTTTGCTTAATTAAATTTAACAGCATAGTAATATCTTAAATTACAACATGGAAGAAACAAATATAACTGAGAGCAAAACTGCGTTGCAGCAAAAAGTAACTGCTGTAATGAATGAGGTGGGAAAGGTAGTGGTTGGTCAGGAGTATATGGTAAACAGATTGCTGATTGGTCTTTTTACCAACGGACATATTTTGTTAGAGGGTGTGCCGGGATTGGCCAAAACACTTACTGTTAATACATTAGCCAATGTATTGCACCTCGATTTTCAGCGGATACAGTTTACACCCGATTTAATGCCATCGGACTTAATTGGTACCATGATTTACAACCAGCGTGAAGGAAACTTTGAGGTAAAGAAAGGTCCCATTTTCTCTAATCTGGTTTTAGCCGATGAGGTAAACCGATCGCCCGCCAAAGTACAGGCCGCTCTGCTGGAAGCCATGCAAGAGAAGCAGGTAACTATTGGGGAAACTTCGTTTCCGCTTGATAGACCCTTTTTAGTGCTCGCTACGCAGAACCCGGTAGATCAGGAAGGCACCTATCCGCTGCCGGAAGCACAAGTAGATAGGTTTATGCTGAAAGTTACGGTTGATTACCCCACAAAATCGCAGGAGCTAGAGGTAATGCGCAGAATGGCGAATATGTCTTTCAGCAAAGAAGTGAACACCTTATTAAGTAAGGAAGATATTTTTGAAATTAGAGATGCCATCAACCAAGTGGAAATATCGGAATCGTTAGAGCGCTATATTATTGAATTGGTATACGCTACCAGAAATCCGAAGGACTACAACCTAAATGAGGAGGCTGAATACATTCAATATGGTGTATCGCCACGGGCAAGTATTAATTTGAATTTGGGCGCTAAAGCCGTTGCCTTTATGGCTGGTAGAGATTATGTGCTGCCGGAGGACATTAAGGAAATAGCTTATGATGTGATGAACCACAGGATTCTGCTTAATTATGAAGCGGCCGCAGATGGAGTTACTACCAAGGATATTGTACAGAAAATTTTACAAAAAATACCTATTGCGTAAACGCCACATCAAAGTATGACACAAAAAATAGCTCGCCAGTTGGCGGGCTATTTTTATTTAACATAAAATTAATACAGCCAAATAATTCGTAACAATTTGCTAAAAGGCTTGACAAATTCAGGTAACATTAAAGAGCCACCTTTGTGCAAACAATAAAAAACAATTTAACAATTATTGATTATGAAAAAATTTGCAAAATATGCGATGTTTTTATCGGCACTAGCGGTAGGTTTTACTGCTTGTGATGATGATACTAATGGTGTTGACTCAACTCCAGATCCTGTGGAAGGCGGCATTGAAGTGCTGGTTACTTCAAATGTTACAAGTGATACTAAATGGTCTGGTGATTCAATTTATATCTTAGGCGGTAGAGTAGCTGTAGAAACAGGTGCAACACTTACAATTGAGCCAGGGACTATAATTAAAGGCAAAGCGGGTACAGGTTCTAATGCAACAGCTTTATTGGTAGCAAGAGGCGCCACCATAATGGCTGAAGGTACTGCCGATAAACCAATTATTTTTACATCGGTAGCTGATGACATTACTATAGGAGAAACTTTATCGCCTAACTTAGATGAAACCATTGATGCTTTATGGGGTGGAGTAATTGTATTAGGAAGTGCACCTATTTCTGCTCAGAATGAGAATGACGAAGATGTTGCTGAATTGCAGATTGAAGGTATACCAACTTCTGACCCTAATGGATTGTATGGCGGAAGTGCATCTGACGATAATTCAGGTGTTTTAAAGTATATTTCTATCCGCCATGGTGGATCAAACATTGGCCAAGGTAATGAAATCAACGGTTTAACATTAGGCGGTGTAGGTTCTGCTACTATAATCGAGAATATTGAAGTGGTAGCTAACCAAGATGACGGTATAGAATGGTTTGGTGGTACAGTAAGCGTGAAAAATGTTTTGATATGGAATGCTGGCGATGATGGTTTAGATACCGATCAAGCTTGGAATGGTACTTGCGATGGCTTCATAGTAGTTACTCCGGTTAACGGCAGTGCATTTGAATTAGATGGTCCGGAAGGTTCATTAACGCAAGGCTTCCATACATTTACTAACGGTATTGTATACGCTGGTGAATTAGGCGAGGAGCTTGTTGATTTAGATGGTAGCACTAACGCTAATATTACCAATGTTTATTTCTTCGGAATTACTACACCAATATTTGTAGAATCTTTTGCAGATGTAGCTGCAGCAGGTGGCCAGTTTAGCGGCTGGGAATACACTTTGGGTGTAGATGAAGATGGTGAGGCCATTCTTTATGAAGATGTTTTTGTTGATGTGCCTGTAACAGTTGCAAAACAAGTTGGCTTAAATGCTAACACTGTAGGACCAAATGTAGCAGATTTTGCCTGGACTTGGGCTGCTGAATCTGGCGCATTATCTTCAATAGGATTATAAAAAAAATACTTAAAAGGTGTAATGAGAATTACACCTTTTTTTCTTTTTATGTAATAGTTACTTCATTGTTACGGAAATATTATCCCATCTTAAAACCTTAACAAATCAATAATTATTAGCTACGAGCACAGTAGCAATAAAACTATCACCTTTGCATAAAATTTATCATAATAATGCAGAGGATTTACTCATTTCTTGTTTTTTTAATGATTACGGCAATTACTCCTGCTTTTGCACAGCAGGGTGTTATTAGAGGAACTGTAACAGATGCTTCTAACGGAGAGCCACTTTATGGCGTTAATGTTGTAATTGAGGGCACCACAATTGGCGCGGTAACTGATTTTGATGGGAAATTTGACATCAAAACCGTACCGGGTACTTACACTATTCAAGCATCATTCGTTACCTACCGCACGGTATCAATTTCAGAAGTTATTTTAAAAGCTGGTGAAGTTTATGTAATAGATAATATTGCTTTGGAAGAAGATGTAGCGCAACTAGGTGAAGTTGTGGTTACGGCAAAAGCGCTTAGATCCACCACCGAAGCTTTGTTAATGATCAAGCGTAAATCGCCAAGCGTAATGGATGGCATTTCTGCTGCCAGCTTTAAGAAAATTGGCGATTCAGACGCAGCGGCAGCCGTGAAAAGAGTGACTGGCGTTTCTGTTGAAGGCGGCAAGTATGTTTATGTAAGAGGCTTGGGTGATAGATATACAAAAACCATGTTGAATGGTGTGGATATTCCCGGGCTGGATCCGGATAAGAACTCCCTTCAAATAGATATATTCCCTACAAACTTGATTGACAATATGATGGTGTCAAAAACTGCTGTTGGTGAAATGCCGGCAGATTTTACAGGAGGTATCGTTAATATTGAAACCAAAGATTTTCCGGAAGAAAAAGTTTTAAACGTTTCAATAGGGGTAGGTTTTAACCCTTCTATGCACCTGAATAATGATTATATTGCTTACGAGGGAAGCAATACAGATTTTTTAGGTTTTGATAATGGAGCACGTGCCCTACCTAATTTGGCCAGAAACAATGATTTACCTTCTCCGGTAAATAGCAATTACACCGATCAGCAGGTTTTTGATTTCAATAACAGTTTCAACCCCACGCTTGGTGCTACAAGGCAAACTAGTTTTATGGATTATAGCTTGGGTATTTCCGGGGCCAACCAATTTACATTAGAAAACGGAAATAAGTTAGGCTACATATTTTCGGGTACTTATAAAAGCAGCACCAAATTCTATGATGATATCATTTTTGGAGAATATCAAAATCCTATACCTGCCGAAGCTTATGAGTTGGTTTACGCTACTAAGCAAAATGGTGTAATTGGGGAGAAAAATGTGCTTTTAGGCGGTTTAGCAGGTATTGCATATAAGACTGACCATAGTAAATACAGATTAACAACTATGCATTTACAAAATGGCGAAAGTAGATCGGCTCAGATGCAAATAGAAAATAGTGATTCTGCTCCCGGTCAATCTGGTTACAATGCTTTTTCCAATAACTTAGAATATGGACAAAGAGCACTTACCAACATCCTACTAAATGGTAATCATTTCACTCCGAACAATAAATGGGAAGTTGATTGGAAATTGTCGCCAACTTTTTCAAACATAGTAGATCCTGACATCAGAAAAACTGCTTTTACAATCTCTAGCCAAGGCGATTCAATTTTCTCCGCAGGAGCCGGGGGTAGGCCTAGCAGAATATGGCGGTACTTGAATGAAGTAAATTTGGTAAGTAAAGTTGATTTAACGAAAAAGTACGAGGTATTTGGCGAAGAGTCAAAGCTAAAATTTGGGCTGAGCCATGTTTACAAACAAAGAGATTATGAAATTTTAAGCTATGATTTGCAAGCGTTTGGCAGAACACCTGATTGGACGGGCAATCCGAATGAGGTATTAAATGATGAGAATATTTATGACAAAGGTGCTTTATACTATGCATCAGGTAATGTAAAGCCCAACCCGAACCAATATAACTCCAATGTGAATAATCTCGGTATGTATATTACTTCAGATTTCACCTTTTTTAGTGGATTCAAAGCTACCTTAGGCTTGCGTGGAGAACAATATGTGCAAAGACACACAGGTAGAGATGTAGCCTATGTAAGAGATCCTGAAGCTGGAAATAATTTGGTTAATGAGAAAGTTTTAGATGCTTTTGACTTCTTTCCTTCTGCTAATTTAATTTACAGCATAACGGAAACACAAAATTTGAGAGGTTCTTACTCTAAAACAATCGCCAGGCCTTCGTTTAAAGAATTGTCCTTTGCTCAAATATTAGATCCTATCACCAACAGAATTTTCAACGGTTCATTATTTCAGTATAGCGATTGGGATGGAAAACTTACTGAAACAAGAATAGACAACATTGACCTTAGATGGGAATTATTTATGGGAAGATCACAGTTGCTGTCGGCAAGTGTATTTTATAAGTTCTTCGATAGCCCTATCGAGATGGTGAGAATTCCTGAGGCACAAACCTCTAATGAGTTTCAGACAAGAAATGTGGGTGATGGTCGTGTGTTTGGGGCGGAATTAGAATTTATTAAGAGTTTAGATTTCATTTCGCCTGTTTTATCTAAGTTTAGCCTAAATGGAAACTTTACATACGTGAAGTCTCAAATTAATATGACTAGTACTGAGCTTGATTCAAGAAAGAATTTTGAGAAGGTAGGCCAGAATATAAACGGGCAAAGGGATATGGCCGGACAGGCTCCTTACATTGTTAATGCAGGTTTATCTTACCAAGACCCTGAGCGCCAGTTTGACGCTGGAGTATTTTATAATGTAAAAGGCTCTACCCTTGTAGTAGTAGGTGGCGGACTATTTCCTGATGTTTATTCACAACCTTTTCACAGCTTGAACTTCAATCTGAATAAAAGTTTTGGCAAAGATGGAAATTCAGCTTTAGGTTTAAATGTATCTAACCTATTAAATGATGTTTATGAAGAATTCTACGAAGGGTTTAATGCAACTCCTCAGTATTTCTCAAGAAGAGGCCCCGGAATGAATGTTTCTTTGCAGTACAGTTTATCTTTTTAGGTAATTTTTGTTTTGAAAGCCCTTCTAAAATATTTGGGATTGCTTTTTAATTCCTTAGATTCAATGCAAAACCTCATGCAAAATTTTCAGTGATTTTATCTCCTTCAGTGAGTGGCTGTGCAGTTGGTAAAAATTAATGATAAGCTTTAAGAAGATACTCCTTTCCTCTCCTGTGAGCTTTATGGAGTCACTTTCTTCTGTTAACAACAGTTGATTGAATTTTTCCTCTTGTAATATGTTGAGCCGAAATGTCTGGTAAGGCTTTAACTCTGAAATGACTTCTGCCGCATCGGCAGGGTAGAAACCTAAGTAGCCGGATAAACCAAGTAGCAGCCTCAGGTGTATATTATAGTAGCTATTAAGTTGCTGGTCGAATTTTAAAAGTGCTGTTTCAAGAAAGTTAAAGAGACCTTGATTAGCCTCTTCTTCCTCTTTCAGAATGTGAGAAAGTACTTCTGCCAAAAATATACCTATGGTGGATTTTACAACCTCATAAGGAATAGATTTATAAGGCGTGCTGCATTTTATTTCCGAAATTCTATTAAGTGAGCCGCTGTTTTTCTTGTAAACTACCAAATCGAGCAGCGTGAGTGGCTGAAAAAGTGCTATTTTATTTTTAGCCTTGGCTTTTCGAACACCATTCTCAATATACGATTGTACGCCAAAAGCCTCGGTGTACATATTTACAATAATAGAGGTTTCCCCATATTTGATGTGGTTTAGTACAATAGCCTTGGTTTTATACAGCATTAGTTACTTACAACAAATTTGGTCTGATAAGTTTTCTTCTCCGGTATCATCGATGGAAAACACCAGAGTAAACACCTGCTTTAGCCGTAAATCCACTGTAATTTTGAAGGTTCCAGGTAAATGTACCGCCATTGGCTGCACCTTTATACACTAAATTGCCTGCTAAGTCTGTAATCATTATTTCGTTATTGTAGGCAATACCTGTTACACTCACCTGGGTATGTTGCTTTAAAAATACCGGATTAGGAAATACTTTTACATCGGTATGGGCAGGCCCGGCTCTGGAGGAAGCAGTTCTATAAGACAACAATTGATCACCGGCTTGTATAAAGGCTTCGCCATTCAAAGGGTTTATAACCGTGCGGTCAATTTTTTGGTTAACCAAAGGGCTGTTTTCTGTTGTAAACCGGAGCAGATTTGTCTGCGTTTCCTCATCAAAAAGCCATAAACCATCTCTATTACCAACCCATAAACGGTTGCCGCCATCAATGGCAACGGTGTTTATGGCTATACCGTCAAAAAGGAAGAAACCCTCAAAGATAGGACGCACAGCATCCACATTAACTCCTGCTAAAACACCCGCATAATTAGTGAAATAGCCCACACCACGTGCAGTGCCTAACCACAGTTTGCCATCTAAACCTAATTGCATAGCATGCACCGTTGCAGAAGGTAAATTACCGTTACCTATTACATCAATCAAAGTTCTCTTATCTCCGCTTTCAGTGTTGAAAACTATTAATCCGTTATTTGATGCCAGGTAATGATCGCCATTGGGAGCTACTACGTAATCGTTAATTTCTTGTGCCGATGAAATTTCAATAGGAAAAAATTCTGCTGTCGAAGTATTGTATAGCTCATAAAAGCCATTTCTTTGGCATAGCGCCCAAGCAATTCCTAAGTTATCGGTTGCTAACAAATGCCAAGTGAGCAAATCGGAATTATTAACTGATATAGCGGTAATCTCCCTTGTATCCCAGCTATAAAGCCCGTCTTTAGGGGATAAAAAAATACCGTTACCACTAATCAAATCAAGGGTAGCATCTTTAAAATAAGGTAGGTTATTTGCATTAGCATCTTTCAGCTGATAGTTCCACACGCCTTGGGTGAAGAATGAGAAGCCTAAAGTTGTGCTGCTAAAATATAGGGTGAAATCTTCGAGCTGATGGAGGTAACTCAACTCGCCTTTGGGGCCGTTAGGTGAAATTGTAGCAAGCTCATTTCCGCCTACGAGCGCTAAGCTTTTTTTACTATGCGCAACATAAGTTTCTGTGGCCACAGAGATACTTTGATTGATGGTGCCTGCCTCATTTATGGTAAGCTCTTCAGTAAATGTGCTATCCCGGTAACTAAATACTTGGTTGCCGGATGCTGCTTTCAAAGTATTGCCGGCTAAAAATATATTATTAAATAAAGTAACATCTGCTGTTAGTTGCCTCCACGTGTCATCATGGAATATAAAGACTTTCCCGCTATCGGTAAGTGTAAAAAGTTGCTCCTGAAAGAAAACGGATTTTACTAAGCTAGTGCTGCTATCTACATTACTCCTGTTCCAATTCCGGAAATCCTTCAGATTGGTTTGTGCATTTTGCTTCCCTGTAAGCAGCCCGGCAGAGGTACTTAAATAAAGTGTGCCCGCTGCCGATAAAGCATTGTTAATAATGAGTGCATCGCCAGTGGCGGAGAGGTTGATGTATGAGTCATCCAGCTGGTTGGTGTTGGCATTAAGTATAACCAAGCCAAAATCGGTAGAAATAAGTATCCTTTCTCCATCGGTTGCCAAGGCATTTACACGTTTACTTTCCAGATCGTTGGCTTCAAAAATATCCTTGAAAGTACTGATGTTGAAATCCATATCTATTACATCAATAAGACCGCTGGTATAACTGATGTAAAGTTGATTAGTGGGCGTATGTGCTAGTAGCGCAGTGGGTGTAATGCCTGATAGGCCATCGGCAGGTGTTAGGGTGTTTATACTTTGGTCGAGCAAATCGTAAAAGAATATGCCCTCGCTGCTCAAACAAAATAGCTTATCATTAAAAAATGTTAGCGCCTTGGCATTGCTGTAATCCGCATGGCTTCTCCAGCTCCCAATGGGGATATTCTGGCTGCACAAATAAAATTGTACACCAACCCAGAGCAATACCACAATACAACTAGCTTTTTTAACCATTAACATTTTTATCTATAAAGTGGGTAACCAACTTTTATTGTCCGCTTAGGAAGCAGCTTCTGCAACGTGGCTCATATTTGTCTTTTTCACCCAACAATACCTTATTTTTTTCTTCGGATAGTCTGAAAGAGTAGGAGGCAATTGCTCCGCATCGGGCGCAAATGGCATGCACTTTGGTTACATATTCTGCAACTGCCATTAATTCAGGCATAGGGCCAAAAGCTTTGCCGCTAAAGTCCATATCCAGGCCTGCAATAATTACCCTTTTACCATTGTTGGCCAACTTGTTCACTACTGATACAATTTCTTTATCAAAAAACTGAGCTTCATCAACGCCTACCACTTCTGAGTTTGCAGCCAGCAAAAGTATGTCTTCCGAAAAATCGACCGGGGTTGATCGTATGCTATTTTGATTGTGCGACACTACCTGGTCTTTATTGTAGCGCGTATCTAACTTGGGCTTAAATATTTCTACTTTCTGCTTTGCTATTAATGCGCGGTTTAATCGTCTGATCAGTTCTTCGGTTTTGCCGCTAAACATAGAGCCACAAATCACTTCAATCCAGCCTCTACCGGATTTTTCGTCACTTCTACCTATATGTGGCTCAACAAACATAAACTAATTTGAGTAATTTATATGCGGAAATTTATTAATGTCCGCTACTTTGATTTTAATATCTCCTGTTGCCCTTGCTTGGCAGCTCAATCGCTCATTACTGCGCAGCTTACCTTCTTTAAGGTACTGCTTTTCGGGAGGAGTTAGGGCCGATAATTTACTTATTCCTGCTTCCACAATCATTTTGCAGGAGGTACACCTACCTTTAGCACCACAGGCATGCATCCAATCTATTTGGTTTTCGTGTATGAGGGTGAGCACAGTTTTTTCTGCGCTTGCACCAAATATTTCACGATTATAAAGGTTAGTGATGGTAATAGTTGGCATAAGTATATCTTTACAAAAAAAGGAAATTTAACGATGGAGAGCAAATTAAATCATCAGGCCATTGATGCATATAGCAAGGCTTTTGCTAAAAAGATAACACAATCGTTCTTTCAAGAGCATACGCATATTAGTGGGCAAGAGATTTTAGTACTCTGCGATTTTAAGCAAATTAACCTGATTGTGCTTAAAAACCTTTTCAGGAAATGGAAAAAAGAAAATGCAAAATTGCAGAGTCCGTTTTTCAACTACCGGAATGACGAAGTAAAGAAGGCCATGAAGGACTTTATGAATGCGCTATCCAAGCACATTCACATCCAAAAAGAACATTTTGAGCCACTTTTGAAGGAGTCCGTGCGAGATACCATTCTGCTGGCTTTCTCACCATACGATTTTTTCTCCAAAGAAATAAACCAACGAGACGAAAGTCGTGTACGCTTGGCGGACTTGCATGATTTAAGCAAATACATTAAGGTAAACGATTTTTTATTAGACGGACTGATCAAACAGTTTGAAAAAGAGGGCAAACAGGAGGCTTTTAACGATGAGGCTTTTGCTATTTTTAATGAGGTTTGTGCCAACTCTAATGGTGAGCCGGAAGATATAGAGCAATACCTGGCTATTTTCTCCAAGGTTATACCGCTCAGTTCCAAAGAAGTATACTATGAAATGAACACTGAAGGGATTGATCAGGCGGTTGCATCCCCAATAAACGAGCAATACAAGGAGCAATCGGACAATACATTGGCCAACCAACTGTCTAATGGCCAGCAGCAAAGCTTAAAGAAGTACCTTACATTGAACCAGCGTTTTATGTTTGTGAATGAGTTATTTGAAGGCAACCAGCAAAGTTTTGTACAGGCGTTGGAACAAATTGATGGTTTTGACACATACGATGAGGCCTCACTACATATCCGCAAAAATTATGTAGAAAACTACAATTGGGATTTGGAATCGGAAGAGGTGCAAGAATTTATGGAGCTGGTAGAGCGTAAGTTTAAGTGAGACGAATTGCTTATGTGCCAAAGATGCGCAATCGCGTTGAGCATATTGAGATGGGCCTATTCTACAATTTTCTTTAACAATTCCATCAATTCTTTGTCTGAAATATTTTCCTTGTCGGACTTGTCATAAATAGAGAGCAGGAAAATGGTTTCATTGGAGACGAAGAAATAAGTGATAACTCTTGCTCCACCAGACTTTCCCTTACCTTTAGACGTGATTGCGATCCGTATTTTATAGCAATTATTACCCAAAGAATTTCCCATAATAGGATTTTGAATAAGCTGTTTACCTAAATGTTGCAGTTCAGTTTTTAGTGAAGGATATTTTTTAATCAGTTTTTTAGCCTCTCTACGGAAGTTACTGATAGTATTAATTCTATAACTCATCTAGAAACTCGCTTAAAGGCTGCGCTTCTTTTTTGCCAGTCTTTATAAGATTTACCTCTTCTACGGCATTTTGCAATCCTTGTAAAATTTCTTCTTTAGAAGTCTCTCCATTCGCTTCAACTCTTTTGATAAACTTCAGGCTTTTAATAAGCTCCATGAAAAAGGAAAATTTATTATCTGGAATGTGTATAATTATCTGTTTCATAATTAATGAGTATAAGACTGTCTGATTCTAAAATTCCTTCTGCTTTCGTATAGGGTTAGATTTTCCGCATTAAAGAATATTTACAAAAATATGGCATTTATATAGAGTCCAAAAATTAATTTTGCAAAAATACGCTATTTGTTTCTCACTATCAGATACCTACCAATATTTCTTGTGTAAATTTAAAATCAATTATTAGTATTTGATAGAAGATTTCTTGAGCTTGAAATTAGGTTTATTCCGATTTAGATTTATAAAGTCGCTTAAAAGAATAGCAAAAAATAATGCGCCCTTTAATAGGTAAAATGATGTTGTTTTTACGGGTAACCTTAATCATACAATCGTCATCCCTTGAAAAGTAGGAATCTATTACCAGAAAGCTACCGCTTTCTGTATTTCTTCATAATTTGCGCCAATAGTTACAAGCAGTTTGAGGAACAGGGATAAATTTATTCAAGAAAATATTTGAAAGCATAAATACCTAATTCAAGCTGTGCTTGAATAGAACAGATTCCCTCCTGCCTGCGCAGGCAGGTTTTCAAGGGAATGACGAGATGAAATAGCATTGTAGGCTACATCTACTTTATATCAGTTTGGATTTGTAACGCTGCACATAAGAAATGCAAAAGAAATAATACGTCCTTTAATATATTATATGGTATTGTATGTATTCTCTTGATTCTTCTTCTTTTCGAGCGAGATGTTAAAATTAAAGCATTTCAGATGCACTGCAGTAATTCACTTTAAGTGGAATATGTTTTGCTGCTTAGTTGAATATTCAGCTATCGGCATAAAATAGTTGACAGCAACCGATTATGGCAGCTTCAACAGCATCTATAGCGTAAAATAAGTAAGCTACCAAATAAATTTTTCTTTTCTTACTAATGCGTCAACAGGCCAACAGGCCAAACAGCCAATCCGCCAAATAGCCAATCCGCCAATAATCCAACTCACCTCATCAACACCTGCATTCTATGTGCATCCAGCTTTATAAGCACAAAAAGGAGTATAGTAAACGACCAAAGTGAGGAGCCACCATAGCTGAAAAAGGGTAATGGAATACCTGCCACCGGAAAAAGCCCTACAGTCATGCCTATATTAATGCCGAAATGGATAAAGAAAATAGCAGCCACAGCATAGCCGTATACTCTGGCAAAGTTAGATTTCTGTCTTTCGGCAATAAATACAATGCGGATCATCAGTGTTACAAAGAGTACTACGAGCAATAGGCTGCCCATCCACCCGTGCTCCTCGCCAATGGTACAAAATATGAAATCTGTACTTTGCTCAGGTACAAAGTCAAATTTGGTTTGTGTACCTTCCAAAAAACCCTTGCCAAACGTACCCCCTGAGCCTATTGCAATTTTGGACTGCGTTACATTCCAGCCATAACCGAGCGGATCGGCATCAGGGTTAATCAAAGCTTTTAACCTATTTTGCTGATGTGGCTTCAGTACGTTGCTCACCGTATAATCCACGCTTAGAATAACGCCCGCAACTAAAATAATACCCGCAGCAATAAGCATTATATTTTTAAGGCTACGGGTGTTGAACCCAATTAAAACAGCCCCTATAATTCCCACACCTATGAGCAGGTACACCTGATCCACTATTAAGGTGAGAATGAAAATAGCTGCAGCTGAAACACCTGTTATCAGATAAAAATTAGGTAAGCCTTCTCTATAATATACCAAAACAAAGCTAAAGAACACGAGCGCTGTACCTACATCACCTTGTAGAATAATTAAAACAATTGGTACTAAAACCCATAGAGAAGCTTTTAGCTGTTCGTTTATTCTATCCAAACGAATAGTTCTACTGCTGAAGTACTTAGCTACGGCCAAGGCAGTAGCAAACTTGGCAAACTCTGAAGGTTGTAGTCGAAAAGCACCGATGGTAAACCATGACTTGTTTCCGGCTATTTCCGTTCCGAAGATAAGCACTAATACCAACAATAAAATCACGCCTGCATAGAGGTAATAAGCGAATGAATCGAAAAATTTGAAGTCCAGTATCATGATGGCAATAATGATGACTACTGAACCTGCAATAAAAATTAGTTGCTTACCGGAGTTAA
This sequence comes from uncultured Cytophagales bacterium, assembly GCA_963832285.1. Taxonomy (GTDB): domain Bacteria; phylum Bacteroidota; class Bacteroidia; order Cytophagales; family Cyclobacteriaceae; genus Marivirga. The sequence goes on along the minus strand of CAWHTP010000006.1, from coordinate 72,011 downwards.
GTTTAAAGCTAAAGATGTTTTGTGCTTGCTCGGCATCATATACTACCGCATAAATATTAAGCCAGCCTAAAATAACCAAGGCAAAGAATACACTGATGAGCAGCCAGTCAACTTTATTCCATAAACTGTCTTGCCTTGCCATTATAAATTTCTTAAATATGCTTTAGTCATCACATAATTTTCTACCCAGGCTCTGTTTGGATTTACTTCGCCTTTTACATATTTTTCAACCAGCAAACCAGAAATCGCAGCGGCCACGCCACCGCCCCAACCGGCATTTTCCACATAAACCGAGAGGGCAATTTTAGGAGCCTCTTTTGGAGCAAAACACATGAAAGCAGAATGATCGAAAGTATCTTTATTTTGGACGGTGCCTGTTTTCCCGCAAATTTCCACACCTTCCACTTTAGCCACACGTGCAGTACCTTGTACAATTTCAGCCATGGCATTTACTACCGTTGTAAAGTGCTCAGGATTAACTCCTGTTTCTTCTCTATCATAATCGAGCTTGAGATACGCATCCGGAGTATCAATCCCTTGTACTAAATGCGGCCTTATAAAATGACCGCGGTTAGCCAGTATGGCAGCTAAGTTGGCTACTTGTAAAGGCGTTGTTAGTAATTCGCCCTCCCCAATGCTTAGGGAGTAAATGGTATAAAAGTTCCAGTGGTCTTTACCGTAATAATGATCGTAATAAGTTGGCTTGGGAACCATCCCCGAGCTCTCGTTGGGGATGTCAATACTCAGCCTTCTGCCAAAACCAAACCTATTCAAATAATCGTCCCAAACGTTTAAGCCGATTCGGGCATCTTTATTTACATTTTTGTCTTTACTCTGCTGAATAATCCGCTTAAATGTTTGATAAAAATAAGGGTTGCATGAAAATTTGATAGCCCCGTGCAGGTCTTCTTTTGTGTGCGCTCCATGGCAATTGATAATGCCTCTGTTACAAACAATTCTTGTATTTGGTTGCACCACTCCTTCCTGCAAGGCAATTAAGGCTTGCACCAGTTTAAAAACGGAGCCCGGCCTATACTGCGCCATTATGGGTCTGTTAAACAGTGGTTTTAAAGTATCTTGATTTAAGGCGCCAAAATTTTCACCGTACTTTCGGCCGGTTAGGTTGTTTGGGTTGTAAGATGGGGAGCTTACCATGGCAAGAATTTCACCCGTGGCAGGTTCAATAGCAACCACGCTGCCCACCTTATCCTGCATTAAATACTCAGCGTATTGCTGCAATGGTAAATCAATGGAACTCACTAAATTATTTCCCGGAACGGAAAGCGTATCGAAAGCCCCATCATTAAACGAGCCTTTTTCTATACCTCTTACATTTACTAACTTGTATTTTACACCACGTTTACCGCGTAGCTCTTTTTCATACGCGGCCTCCACGCCACTAATGCCAATAAAATCACCGGATTGATAGTAGTTGGTTGTGTCGCGCTCCAGTTGGCGCTTGCTTATTTCACCAATGTAGCCAAAGCCGTTAGCCAGTACCGGTACCGGATACTTTCTTACCGTTCTCGCTACCGGATAAAAACCCTGATAGGCTACGAGCTCATCCTGAATTTTGGCAAACTCCTCATTACTTAGTTGAGGGTAAAAGAGCGATTGTTTGATGTAACTATACTTTTTGGCATTTTCAACTTTTTCCTCAAACTGCTCAATTGAGATATCAAACAAGGAAACAAACTTCGAGGTATCGCTCACATTTACTTCCTTTGGCACCACCATAATATCGTAAACAGGAGTGTTGTGCACCAAAATGTTCATGTTACGGTCGTAGATAAGCCCGCGGTACGGATACTCAATCACTTTGTTAATTACATTATTTTCGGCAGCTAACTTGTAGCGGCTATCCAGCACCTGAATAAAGAACAGCTTAGTAAGAAAGATGATACCAACTATAATGAATATAAGCTGTATGTAGTATTTTCTATTTTCAATCATGAGTATCTCCCTTTCGAGTAGAAAAGATATTGAATTAGCACTAACACAAAAACAGTTAATAAAGTGCTGGCAAGCACTTTGAAAATTACGAAAAGAAATAAGTGAAAACCACCGGCTTCAATAAAGAAAACAACAATTAAGTGCAGCGCCATAAGCGGAATTGCGTAGGTAAGAAACCATGTAAGGCCAAGACTTTTAAGAGATGGCCCACTAACGTTTTCATAACCACCTCTTGGTGTAATAGCGTTAATCCATAAAGGGCGAACAAAGGCAAGCAATGTGGTAGCGGCCATGTGCGTGCCCAAGCTGTTGTAAAAAACATCTATGGCGAAACCTGTAGCAAAACCTATTAGCATGAGGTTTATTCGGCTAATATCTAAAGGGAGCAATAGCACGAAGCCTACATAAACAAAGCAAAAAGCCTTGTTAAATAGTATTACGTTTTCGGCCAGCAGAATTTGACCTGCCACAAAAAGCAACCAAATCAATACTTGTTTTAAGTTCCTGATGTTAATCATCCGCTATGTTTAAAGTGTTTTCTAGCGAGTCTTGCTCTTGCCTTAACTGGTTGCCGATAATATAAACAAAATCTAAGCTTTGAAATGTTACTGAGAGGTCCACAGTTATATCATAAAAAGTAGCATCCTCCCGTATGTCAATTTCGGAAATTTCGCCAATTTTTATTCCGGCCGGAAATACAGCATTATAGCCTGAAGTGACAATGCGCATGCCGTTCTTAAGTTTAAGGTGCCGCGGCACATAATCTAAACTTATCTGTTTAGGGTTTTTACCATCCCAATTTACAGTACATAGCGTATTTGTTTCTTCAATAAGAGCCGATACCAATAAATTAGAATGCAAAGCTGAGTAGCCTACTGAAAAGTGAGTTGAGACACTTTTAATTTTACCTATTAGGCCATAACTGTTTATTACACCCATGTCTTCGGTTATGCCATCAGCGCTGCCTTTATCTAAAGTAAAGTAGTTTCTGAATCTATCAACAGAGTTATTAACCACTTTTGCTATGGTGTAATCATAGTGGTTAGCTATAATGAGCGGAGTAAAAAAATTGGAGGAATCAATTTCCAGCGGTTTTAATGATTGCTCATTTCTGAGCGCTTCGTTTTCGGCTGCAAGTCTGTCATTTATTTTCGATAGTCGGAAGTAGTCTTCAACAGCTTGTTTATTTTTATACACATTGCCGGCAAAGGCGTTGGAGCTATTAAAATAAGAGGCACTGAGGTATTTATTATGGTTAACGACCAACCATCCGCTTATTACTTGAAGCAGTAACAGCAAAAAGAAAGCCCTGTATGAGTAAATAAATTGGAATAACCTGCGCATGTTACCTATTCCGGTTCATTAAAATGGAAAAAGGAATACATAAAGTGCATTCCCTTCCGGTAATAATCAATTATAAAAATAGCACTAACTTATTAAAACACCTTTAAAAGCAGCGAGGTTTTTCAGGGCAATACCGGTACCCCTAACCACTGCTCTAAGCGGATCATCGGCAATATGAATTGGCAACTTAGTCTTCAGTGCCAGTCTTTTATCAAGCCCTCTCAGCAAGGCACCACCGCCTGTTAAATGTATTCCGTTATCGTAAATATCTGCCGATAGCTCTGGCGGTGAAATTTCTAATGCTTTGAGCACAGCTTCTTCAATTTTGGAAACGGACTTATCAATGGCAAAGGCAATTTCAGAATAGGACACCTTAATTACTTTAGGAATACCTGTCATTAAATCTCTTCCTCTTATTTCGTAATCGTCAGGGCCATCATCAAGCTCAGTAAGTGCTGCGCCCACCTCAATTTTTATCTTCTCGGCAGACCTTTCGCCTATCAGCAGGTTGTGCTGCCTTCTCATGTAATCGAGAATATCTTTGGTAAATGTATCACCGGCTACCCGTATTGATTGGTCGCAAACAATACCGGAGAGCGCAATTACTGCAATTTCAGTAGTTCCACCGCCTATATCAACCACCATAGAGCCAATGGGTTGCTCAATATCAACGCCAATTCCTATAGCAGCGGCAATGGGTTCATGTATCATATACACTTCTTTGGCGCCTGCATGTTCTGCTGAATCGCGAACCGCCCTTTTTTCTACTTCAGTAATACCTGAAGGTATACAAATAACCATCCGATGTGAGCTTGGGAAAAAGCTCTTCTTTCCACCGTCAATCATTTTTATCATGCCCCTTATCATGTGCTCGGCAGCATGGAAATCGGCAATTACTCCATCTTTTAATGGCCTAATGGTTTTAATGTTTTCATGAGTTTTCTCATGCATTTGCATGGCCTTTCTGCCAATAGCAAGTACTTTATTGGTTGCCTTATCTATAGCTATTATCGATGGCTCATCAACAACTATTTTGTCTTTATGAATTATTAAAGTGTTAGCCGTACCTAAATCTATGGCAATGTCACTTGAAAAAAAATCGAATATCCCCATGGAGATGTTATATGAAAATAAATTTAAAATTACTGCTTGGGAAATTTACAAATTTGTTTGGTAAATAAACCGTTTCAGCTGAATAATTTGAATATAAACCTGTACACGAAGGCTTAATGTTTAAAATGTCTGGTGCCGGTAGTTACCATACTCATGTTATTGGCATCGCAAAAATCTACACTATCTTGGTCTTTAATAGACCCTCCCGGCTGGATAACAGCAGTAATGCCGGCCTCATATGCAATTTCAACACAATCGGGAAAAGGAAAAAAAGCATCGGAAGCCATAACCGCTCCCCTAAGGTTGAAACCGAAATGCGTTGCTTTTTCAATTGCTTGCCTGAGGGCATCTACCCGAGAAGTTTGACCTACACCGCTGGCAAAAAGCTGCCCGTTTTTGGCCAGCACTATGGTATTTGATTTGGTATGCTTACAAACTTTTGAGGCAAAAATAAGCGCAGCTGTTTCTTCTGCCGATGGTGCTAATTTAGTAACCGTTTTAAGATCGGCAAGGGCATCTGTCTTCAGGTCACGGTCTTGCTCAATTACGCCATTTAACAAACTCTTGAATTGCTTTTTACTTTTTAGCTGCTCTTTTTGCTGAAGTAATATGCGGTTTTTCTTTGCTTTTAGTACAGCCAGTGCGTCATCGTCAAACGCAGGAGCAATAAGAATTTCAAAGAAGAGCGAATGCATTGCCTCGGCTGCGGCTTTATCTATTTTTTTATTGCTAATGAGCACCCCACCAAAAGCAGAAAGTGTATCAGCGGCAAAAGCTTTTTCGTAAGCTTCCTTTACAGTGCCGGCTATTGCTACTCCGCAGGCGTTCGTATGTTTTAAGATGGCAAAGGCGGTGTCTTCCTCAAACTCTTCCATTAACGAAACTGCCGCATCTACATCTACTAAATTGTTATAGGATAATTCCTTTCCGTTTAGCTGATCGAACAACTCGTTGAGGTTGCCATGGTAATGGCCTACCTGATGCGGATTTTCACCATACCTCAGGGTGCGGCTTTCCGTTAGGCTCGCTTTAAAGGCAGGAATATTTTCTGTATGGTTAAAGTAATTGAAAATGGCTGTATCATAATTTGACGATACGTTAAAAGCATGTGCGGCAAACTTTTTCCTATCTTTAAGGTCGCTCTCTCCACCATTTTCGGAAAGTAGTTTTTCTAAATCAGCATACTGGTTTTTCGAAGATACAATTAAAACATCGTGGAAATTTTTTGCTGCTGCGCGTATGAGTGAGATACCGCCTATGTCAATTTTCTCAATAATTGATTGCTCATCCGCTCCCGATGCCAAGGTTTCTTCAAATGGATACAAATCAACTATAACCAAATCAAACTCAGGAATGTCGTATTCTTGAAGCTGCGCCTGGTCTTCCTTTAAAGCGCGCCTGCTTAAAATGCCACCAAAAACTTTTGGGTGCAATGTTTTTACCCTACCTCCTAAAATTGACGGATAGCCGGTCAAATCTTCCACAGCAGTAACTTTAGCGCCCTGCGCTTCAATAAATTTTTGTGTCCCTCCCGTACTGTAAATGGTTACGTCTTGCGCATTGAGTAGCTTGATTATTGGCTCTAAGTGGTCTTTATAAAATACAGATATTAGTGCGTTCTTAATTTTCTTTTGTGACATAAAGTGGATAAGTGAAATGCAAAGTGCAAAGCTAAACTATTTTAATTTTCTATTTAAAAAATTGGTAGCGAATTGGTTAAAAAGATTGTTCGTGCTTACTTAATTACCATAAATCAAATCATTAATTATGTTTATTTGTTAAAGATTTACACCTACTATTTTCTATGTCTTTTTTTGATACCATTTATAAAAAACTTTTCAATAAACATGAGCCGAATACTGTGCTAAGCCATAAAGCGCTCAAACGATCGGAAAAGCAAAAAACCAGTTTTAGCAATTGGTTAGGTGACAACCGGAGCGAAATGCTTATTGAAAAAATACACAGGGCTTACCATTTAAAAAGAACTGATATTAACAGCGATATACCTGTGTTACTTTTCAGAAGTGCTTACGCAAATGGCTTTGCTGTTAAAAATAGTCCCGAAATAAATAACAATGATTTCCACCTTTTACTCGACTATTTCCGGCACAAGCTACTAGCATTGGGTTACAGGCAGGCCGGTTCCGATAGTAAGGTTACTGCCAAAAGTGATTTTGTGCTTACGGTGGATAAATTTTATATGAAACCACCGCTACAGGTTGAGCCTCCTATTGATCAAATGTACGGCAATGTGGCTATTGAACTTCATTTAGTCGATGACCAACCCAATTATTTAAAACTTATGGCAAGTATTTATTCTGATAGAATGTACAAGCCTCACCAAGATTTTGATGAGTTGGTAGAGTTACTGCTTGTGCCTAATGCGCTGTAAAGCTTAGAATATATTGCTCCACCACCTTCGGGAAATGCCGGTGTTCCAGCTGTTGTACTTTAGCCGCTAATTGCTTGGCTGTCATACCTTCCGGAATGGCGCACGTAGCCTGAAAAATAATGCCGCCCTCATCATAAGCTTCATTTACCTCATGGATTGTAATTCCACTTTTTTCATCACCATTTTTAATTATTGCTTCATGAACATGATGCCCATACATGCCTTTTCCGCCATATTTAGGCAGTAGAGCCGGGTGGATGTTAATTATTCGTCTTGCAAAAGATTTAATTAAGTTTTCAGGGATTTTCAATAGGAAGCCGGCTAGCACGATAAAGTCTATTTCGTGCTGCTTTAATATATTAAGGGCAGTGTCTCCGAGGCGAAATTCCTGATTATTTAAATACTTACTCTCTATTTGAGGAAATTGCTTCATCCTCTCAAAAACGCCTGCTGCTTCTTTGTTACATAACACAAGGCTCACTTTTATTGCTGAGTGATCCTGGAAGTAATGGGCAATCTTTTCAGCATTGGAGCCGGAACCTGAAGCGAAAAGGGCAATTTGATATTTGTTGTTTTTCATTAAACAAGCATTTAAAATAACAGCATGCTAATAATGCCGCTTAGCATGATCAGTTTACAAAAGCCGCTGAGGAAAGTAAAATCTTTCACTTTATCAGCCTGTTGCAATTTGTAAATAAAGAAAATGATAAATAAGCCCAGTCCTGAAAAGTAGTAATATAGAATATCATTGTTCAGAAACTGCGTGAGGTAAAATATGAGAAAGCCAAAGGTACCAATCAGCGTGTAAACAATGAGTTTGGTTTTCCGAAGCCCATATATTATAGGTAGGGTTTTGCAACCGAAGTCGGCATCGCCTTTCCAGTCTTCCATGTCCTTTATTATTTCCCTTATCAGGCTTATAGAGAAAGCGAAGAGTGCATAAATGTTAACGAGAATAACTTTCTGATCGAAATAGAGGCTAACCACGGTGAGTGAAAGACCTGTTAAAAGTGCAACGGCTAGGTTGCCGATGAAACGGCCATCTTTTAAGCTGATTAGAGTATACCCAAAGTAAAAAGGCGGCACTAAAATATACTGCTGCCAGTTTCCAATTGAGGTAGTACCCAATAGCTATGGCAATAAAATTTAAAGCGGAATGCCAAAACAATACTACCCGTCTTTTAAGCAACTTGCCAACCACCACGCGCTCAGGTTTATTTACGTAATCTATTTTTACATCGTAATAATCGTTAATAATATACCCTGATGCGGCAATAATAACAGTGCTTAAGCTCAATAAAAATAAGTTAAAGTTAAGCGGTGCAATACCCTCCAGTAAATACATGGCAACTAAATATTGGGAGAGCACAATTATGACTAAATTTTGAACACGAATGAGCCTGATGAATCCTGAAAAAGAGAAATTTCTTGGGCCCTTGCTGCCGGTCATCTGCTATTGATATTTATCTAATATCTGTTGACTAATTATTTTGTAAATTTCCGCATAAGCCGGGTGCTTCGCAAGCATTTCCAGGTGTTTATCAAGCGTTTGTAAATCGCCACGCTTTGCAGGCCCTGTTTGAGCATGTTGCGGCCCCAGCGACAAACTTTTTTCAATGGTTTCTGCTACAAGCGGTCCCAACAAATTGAAATCAAGTTTTGCCTCTTTGAGTATATCCTGAGAGGCGGACATCATATAATTTGTAAAATTACAGGCAAATACTGCCGCTATATGCAATTTAGCGCGCTGCTCACTATTTATTTTATGAATATGCCTGCTCACCCCTTTCAACAACTTTTCTATAATTACAAGTCCTTCTTTCTGGTTGCTTTCAATTAAAAAGGGGACAGCTTCCATGTCTATCTTCCTGCTAACAGAAAAAGTTTGCAATGGATAAAGCACACCGGTTAGCGCAGCAATGCCGTTAGGAATGGAAGCAAGACCGAGTGCTCCGGAAGTGTGCAGCAAAAGGCTTTGTTCGGGTAGTAAAATCTCATCAATTACCTGCGGGATTTGATCATCAGGCACTGAAATGATGAATACGTTGGAAATACTCCCACTAAAATCCAGATTTTCTTTCAGGCTGGCATCATACAAATGGGTTAAAAGCTTTTTTGCCGAATTACCCGATTTGCTGTACACCTCTTTCACGGAATGCCCTACATTCTCTAAAGTTGGCGCCAAATGATGGGCAACATTACCTGCACCAATGAAACTTATGTTGAAAGCCTCATTTCTCATTCCATTCCCTTTGTCCTCATTTTTATAAATTCGGAGTACCGCCTGATAATGGCCATAACAAAGCCCAGCATCAGCACCAACGTGCCAATCCATAGCAGATTGATCATGGGCTTTTTAAGCGCCTTCATTACTATATAATCTTTTTGGGTGGTTCTTACCGATAAAGTAAAGGTGCTCTGATCCGGCTGAATGCTCTCAATATTCAGTTTCAGTCCAATCTCTCTATTTTCATCCGGTATTCTACCGGCCATGTTGTCTCTTATAATATAGTAAGGTTTTAGTAAATAATTTTCTCCTTCTCCATACACCACCACGGTAGCTTGTACTGCCAGGTCGTTGTTGCTCAAAGCCTTGCCGTTTACCGAATCTACCCGCTCTACCTTGTCGAGCACTGTGACGTAATCATTCAGAAAGAATTTTTCGCCAAAGCTTACTTCTAAACTCTTAGGTTCACTCCATTCGATTTCTTGAGTGGGATCGGGCACTGAAGACACATGGGTATATAAATCTGATGCCAACTTCCTTTTAATATCAGGAGATGAAATAAGCCCGCCCATCTGTGGGTTTATTTGGGCCCGCGGGAAAAGAGAAAATTTCTCGCCATTTGTCTTCAAGTAATCAATCCGGTAATAGTGGTTAACCCCATAAACATTCATGGTGTCACCCAACGCATAAGATTTGCCATCTTTCTCCAGAGGCATTTTCAGGGTTTTATAATTCTCCCGATCAGTATCATTTAAAAAAGTGGCTTTAACGTAGCTGCCATCAAAACTTTCGTGGTAACGGCCTTTATAGGTAAGCGTGTACTCGCCCATATTTTGAGGATCATTAATGAAGAGCAGTAAATTCTCCTGGTTAAAATTCTCTTCTAAATCAGGGTTATTGCTGAAGATTAAACCGGAGTTATTGAGTGAAACAACCTCAGAATAACCGGAGGAGAAAAGGATGCCTAATAGCATCATGCCAATGCCCATGTGTGCTATAGAGCCGCCCGATAATTTATAATTACCTTTAACTACAGAGATTAAAATGGTAAAATTGGCAGCAATAGTATACACTCCGGCCAACACCACAATTATGTAGGTAACGTTATAAACACCACCTAAAGTTATTATTAAAGCGGTTGCTGCCAATGCAATAATTATTGGCGTGAGTAGTGCTTGCTTCACCTTATTTTTTTCCATTTTCTGCCACCAGAAAAACTGACCAGTACCTGATAAGATAGCGATGATAACCGCAAACCAGGTTTGCCACTTAGTATAAAATCCGATTTGATCGGCAGGGGGTGCTAAGTTACTAATGCCACCAAACGCTTCTATTATAGAGTTGTAAACCGGAATTGAGGTAGGTATAATAATTTGAAAAGCCATAAGGCACAGTACTGTAGCACCCATAAAAATCCAGAATTCCCGAGAATAAACGGCTACTTCTTCCTTGGTGCTTGGTATTAGCTTCCACCTAACAATACATAAAACTATGGCAATTATCAGAAAAGAGAGGAAGTAAAGTAGCAACTGGCCGGAAAGCCCTAAATCAGTAAAGGAGTGAACGGATGTCTCGCCCAGCACACCGCTTCGTACCAAAAACGTAGCGTAGAGCACTAAAAGAAAAACTGATACGGACAAAATGATGGAAGCTTTTAAAGCTGTCTCATTCTTTTTGTAGGCTATCATGCAATGTATTGCCGCAATAAGTACCAGCCAGGGAACCAAAGAGGCATTCTCTACAGGATCCCAATTCCAATAACCTCCAAAGTTAAGTGTTTCGTAAGCCCAATAGCCTCCCATTAAAATACCGAGACCTAAGATAGCCGCTGAAAAAAGTGCCCATGGCAAAGCAGGCCTAATCCATGAATTAAACTCTTTTTTCCAAAGTCCGGCAATTACATAGGCAAATGGGATGAGGGTTGTGGCATAACCTAAGAATAAAACGGGAGGATGAATAACCATCCAATAATTTTGTAAAAGCGGATTAAGCCCGGTGCCATCCTCAGGTATAAAATCAGGATTGATACTAAATACAGGCGCATCCATAGCCTCTCTTAACAGGATGAATGGGGAACTTCCAATTTTGAAATCTCCGATTACCACACCTAAAATCATGGAGGATAGAAACACCTGAACCACAGAGAAGATAACCATGACTGAAGCAGTCCATTTTTTATTTGTGAAGAGTAAAATGGCTCCTAAAATCACGTTCCAAAATAGCCATAAAAGAAAGCTGCCTTCCTGACCTTCCCAGAATGAAGAAATTACATATTCAAGCGGTAGCGATTTTGAGGAGTGATTCCAAGCATAAAAGTACTCAAAGTAATGTCCGGCAATAATGGTAAATAGCGTGGCAACAATACCAAATATGGCTAATCCATGTATTACAAAAGTGGTTTTACCATTTAAAAGCCACGCATTTTTTTTACTTAAGTCTATTTGCTTTTCCGCTTTGTAGAAATTAAAGACCGAAATAAGGGCAAATATAAAGCTGGTAATAACAAAAAGGTGACCCAAGTCACCTATTGTAGTATGTATCATAAAATAATAATAAAATTAGACTACGGTTTCCTCCTGATATTTAGATGGGCACTTCATCAGAATTTTATCCGCTACAAAACCGTTGTTTTTATAAGAACCTATCACCACTACCTGCTCGGATTTAGTGAAATCAGCCGGCATCGGTTCGTTGTAATAGACTAATTGCTCATCACCTTTTTCATCAACCATTATAAAAGAGAACGATAATTTATTTTGTGCTGAATTAATGCCTACAATATGTCCATTATCATCTTTTTTTAGCGTGCCAACCACGTGTATAAGGTTACTGCTTCCTTTCTCTGCGATTATTTTTGCCTCACTAAAGCTAACATACGAGCTGGCATCACCTGCTGTTGAGATAATCATCATGATTACCGCAGCAATAATAATTATTCCGAAAATATAAGACTTTTTCATTTCACTGGTACGTTTGTTTAACACTAAGCCGAGCAGAACTTTCAAAGTTCAATCGGGTTAAATTTTACTAGGTATTATCTATAAATTATAACGCAAGAAACATGGCGGTAAATAAGAAATATTATATTTATTTTCGCATGTGTGTTGCTTTTTAAGCCAACAACCGACACTATAAAATGATTCTCTACTGTCGATTTTTGATCTCCTCTTCTAGTTTTTTCACTTTTTGTTCTGTTCTGAACAAGTAAACAATAAAGCCAATAAAAATGATTAATATAATGGCTACCAAAATATATATTTTTCCATCAGCACGCATAGCATCTGCCATCTCAATGGAAGAGTTGCTGTAATCTTGTTCACCTATGGGTAATTTCTGTGCTGTAAGCATTAAACTTGACAGCATCATTAAAAAGGCAGCAAATACTTTAAATATCTTCATCCAGTTTTGTTTTAATCAAGTTCAATCTTATCCTTACTTCTGCCATCCATAATCCTAGCAGCGTCCATCCGATCACCGCAGGGTAAAAAACCATTCTTAGTCTGCCATCGAGCTCATAAGCATTAAAGCCGGGGTTGCCTCCATTGCCCGGGTGCAGCGAGTCGGTAAGCCGTGGCAGGATAAAAAGCAGGGGAATTAAGGCTGCATAAGCAAATATATTATACACCGCACTTATTTTCGCCCTTTGCTGTGCGTCAGTAATAGAGTTTCTTAAAAGCAGGTAAGCCAAATAAATTAACATAGCAATGGCGGAAGCATTTTGTTTGGGGTCACCACTCCAAAAATCGCCCCAGGTGAAGTTGGCCCAAACCATGCCTGTAGCTAAACCTAAAATGCCGAAAAGTATAGAAACATTAACCAATTCCACCGCGTAAATATCATATTTTGCCTTAGCCGACCGAAGGTATTTTATAGCAAAAACAGCAGAGGCGGTCAGCATAATAACCATCCCAAACCACATGGGTACGTGAAAGTGTAGCGCCCGAATGGTTTCATTGAGAATGACCAATCTGGGAGCTTCCAGTAAAAGACCCGCAGTAAGTGTATAAAATACCAAAGCTATGGCCAATATTTTCCACCAGATTTTTCTCATAAACTAATTTCTCCAGATAAAGGGGAATAATATATAAGCAGTTGAGATAACAATTGCATCAATTGAGAGCAAAGTTAATAGTTTAACATTCATTAAAGAAGGATCAATTCCATCAATCGCATTTTTAGAAAGGCCAATAGTTAATAGCAAGGTGGGCAATAGCAAGGGGAAGCTCAGAACAGCCATTAGCGTGGTGCTATTATTGGCTTTAGAAACTATACCCGAAACTAAAGTAAGTACAGCCGCAAACCCTACAGATGAAAGCATTATTGTTAATAAAAAATAGGTGAAATTACCTATTGGGTTACCAAAAATTACTGCGTAGCATATAAAGCCTACCAAAGCTATAATGAGCGATAAAAGTGTGTTAAAAATAAGTTTTCCGGACAGTATTACTTGTGGCGAGCAGATCATATAATAGTAAAGTACTCTTCCTTCACCTTCCTGTAAAAAGCTTTTTGCTACCCCATTTATATTAGCAAATACAAGTATAATCCAGAAAAGAGCATTCCAGGTTACCGGTTGCAAAGCGCCAGTTTTAACATTAAAACTCAGATAACAAATAAAAACAGTACTTACCAAATAAAGCAATATGCTATTAAAAGCATTTTTGTTTCTCCATTCGAGAACAATCTCTTTATTAACAAAGGTTTTAATTTCTGAAATCAACTGGTGGTTTTATTTCTGGCTAACATACCGGATTTAAACAAAAAAGGGATGAAATAAAATCCATCTCTATCCGAAGAAAATTTTTATGCAATGTAATTAGATATTCTCTCGCTCTATTCTGCTCAGGTATTTGTTAAATGCAATAAGTATGATTATGATATAAGCTATGGCAATACCTACTAAGCCGGAATAAAAACCCCACTTTAACAAACTTGGGCTCTCGGGCTTGGCATAAGTTGTAAATCCATCAATAAGCTCAAAACTTTCCTCAATATATATCTTCTCTTTTATCTCCAGTAACTCTTGATATTGCTCACGGCTTGCCGTAAAAACTTCAATAGGATTAGCCATTTGCTCATCAGATAAAATAACGTTGTTTGAGCCTCCTTTTGTTCTATCTGCCAAAAAGTTAAAGTTTTTAAAGATTAAGTTTTTTAGGCTATCAAGCTTTTGTAATTCTTGCTTGAGGTTTTCCTCTTCCAACAGCAAATTTTTCTGCTCAATTTCAATTCTTTTGGCTACGTAAGGGTTTTTCCTGAAATAATCCAAAAGTGGTTGCTGTATAGAGTCTATAATAGAATTATTGTAAACCTCTACTACTATTTTATAAGTGTTCCTGTTCTCTGACTTTAACGTTTCTACAAATTTTTCTCTCGTTTCTTCATCTTTTACCTGTGCACGCAATTGCTCTCTAAAAACTTCCAGTTCCACTATCTCATCTTCAGAAACAAAAGGCTCGTACGTAAAACCTCGTATTTCTTTTGCCAGAGTTGGGGGAATTTTTAATGCATTCCCTAGTTGCAAGTAATTTTCTTCCGAGCTAAGGGCATCTAGTTTTTGAATAGCACTTTCCATTAGCCTGCCACTGAGGTATTCTGATCTTAATACCATTGAAGATTTATAATAATCGACCGATACAAAGTTTAAAGCTATACCCGTTAAACCACCGATTACGCCACCAACTACTATTAACGCAATATTCTTTATAGTGGCATTTTTTATGCTCACAAAAAGCAGCATTACATTCAAGAAAATATTCCTAAAGAAATTGCCAATTGCAGAGAATAATTCTCTCAGGTCAATTTCATCAGATGAGCCGTTGTTATTTCTATTCTCCTCAGCCATTTATAAATTTTTTACAAAGAAACACAGATTTACCTTAGAATGGAAATTTTTTAAGGCACTGTATGGTAACCAGCTTAACCTAACTCATTATTATTCGTTCGTCATAAGCTATGTCTACTAAACCACAAGACCAAAAAAACACCCGAGCAAGCTTAAAAAAAGCATTTACAAACATTATATGGCCACGCAGAAAATACCTACTGGTTGGGCTTGTTCTAATAATCATCAGTCGTTTAGCTTCTTTAGTGCTGCCGGGCTCAAGTAAAATACTTATTGATGAGGTGGTACCGGATGCAGACATGGAGAAACTCAAATGGCTCATATTGGCTGTTGTGGGTGCTATTATTATTCAGGCCATAACCTCTTTTGCGTTAACTCAAATTTTAAGCGTGGAAGCACAGAATTTAATAGCTAAGTTACGCTCGCAAGTACAAGCGCATATAGTTAAGCTACCTATTCGTTATTTCGATAGTGCCAAAACAGGTGAACTTGTTTCACGCATTATGACTGATGTAGAAGGCGTTAGGAATTTAGTAGGTACAGGCCTGGCCCAAATGATAGGGGGTATACTCACCTCAATAGTGTGCCTTTTTATTCTCATCTCCATCAGTCCGTTAATGACGCTTTATGTGTTAGTACCGGTAGCTATTTTTGGATTTATCTCCTTAAAAGCATTTGGTAAAATAAGGCCTATTTTTAGGGAACGTGGTAAAATTAATGCCGAAGTTACAGGCAGACTTACTGAAACACTTGGTGGCATACGTGTGATAAAAGGCTTCAATGCCGAGCTGCAAGAAGTAAGAATTTTTGCCGATGGCGTGGATAAACTTTTTAAGAATGTAAAATCTAGTTTGACGGCTACAAGCCTAATTACAAGTTCTGCCACCCTGTTACTAGGGCTTGCATCGGCCGGAATTATGGGCATTGGCGGCTACATGATTATGAATGAACAGATGACCTTTGGCGATTTTTTGGCTTTTACCCTTTACCTGGGTTTCATGATTGCTCCTATAGTGCAAATGAGCAACATTGGTAGCCAGCTTACAGAGGCTTTTGCCGGCTTGGACAGAACTGAAGAAATAATGAATACAGCCACTGAGGCTGACGATATCAATCGTACCAAGGAGTTGAAGCAAATTACAGGAGACATAACTTTTAATGAGGTATCCTTCGCTTATGAGGACAATAAAGATGTAATAAAAAACATTAGTTTCAAGGCAGCGGCAGGGTCGGTAACAGCACTAGTTGGCACATCAGGCTCCGGCAAATCTACCATAGCCAACCTAGTGGCATCTTTCCTTAACCCTGATAGCGGAGAGATTAAGATAGATGGTGAAGACCTACAAACTATTACATTGGATAGCTACAGAAGCAAGCTCGGGGTGGTACTGCAAGACGATTTTCTATTTGAAGGTACCATACGGGAGAACATACTTTTTCCAAGACCCGATGCTACCGAACAGGATTTACAGCAAGCGGTTGATGGAGCATATGTAAGTCAATTCACCGATAAATTTGAAAAAGGGCTGGACACACAAATAGGCGAGAGAGGCGTTAAGCTCTCTGGTGGCCAACAGCAACGCATAGCTATTGCCCGCGCCATTTTAGCGAATCCGCGTATTCTAATATTAGATGAGGCGACTTCTAATTTAGATACTGAAAGCGAAACCTACATACAAGCAAGTTTAAAGGAGCTGATGAAGGGTAAAACCACTTTCGTGATTGCTCATAGGTTGAGCACAATTAGACAGGCAGATCAGATTTTAGTGGTTGAAGAGGGAGAAATTGCAGAAAGAGGAAAACATGACGAATTAATAAACTCCAGAGGCAGGTATCATCAACTGCATACCTATCAGGCAAGGATTTAGTGTTTTAGCCATGCTTAGCAACAGATGTATGTTTTAGTGCATTTTGCATAAAACATTATTAACATATGGCAAAAAGGCAATGTAATATTTTTAAAGTGCAAGAAATGCCCGTTTTGAAGTTACAGACATTAATTGACCGTTTTTCAAATACAAAAGTTTATATGTTGATGGCTAAACCTTACATATAATAAAGCACTGCTATTTTCCCAACCGCTCTTAATAGCGTTTATTTGCGATGTGCAAAAGATAAACAAGATATTTGGCCAATCACGAATTGAAGATAATCTCTTCAAGGCGGCCTTCTTTTTTATTATGTTTGCCATCATGCTGCTCATCTCTTTACTCAGGTAATCCACACAGTCTTTATTTAACAAGTATTGTTTTGGCATGTTATTTGGTTATGTGCTGTCAACTAAATCAATGTCAATTATGAAAAAGCTTTTCAATTTTCTCAAAATAAGTGCTCTGTTTTTATTTATTGCCTCTTGTACTTTCAGTGGTTCTGATGGCCCCCCCGGCCCAAGAGGGCCGGCAGGGCAAGATGGTCTCGATGGTTCTGATGGTGTTGAGTTCGTAGCTATTGCTTATGAATTCGTGGATGTTACCTTTAGTGGTTCAAATGACTTTAGCGTGTTCTTAGAGTTTCCGGAAGCTGACTGGCCATTGATCTTTCCTTCAGATGTAGTGTTAGTTTATCAATTGGTAGGTTACGATGAAAACCTGCAGTTAGATACATGGGAGCCCCTCCCTCGAACATTATTTAATCAGTTCGGAACATTTATTTACGGCTATGATTTTACGGAATTTGATGCACGTGTATTTCTAGATGCTAATTTTGACCTCGGGTTGTTGCCGGGTGGTGATACTGATAATAAAATATTTCGAGTAGTTATTATACCGGCAGAGAACACATCGGGAAGAACCACTGCCGGGCTCGACCACAGCAATTATTATGAGGTGATGAATCATTTCAATATGGCTGATGAAGATGTAGTGCGTATTAAATAGGCACGAATTAAAAGACAGTGAATTAACTAGGAAAGCGACCTTTTGGGTCGCTTTTTTATTCTTAAGCTACATCCATATATAAATTTTATGTACCACTTATCCTCCCCTCAAACCATTGATTTTCATTAATAATTATAATTTATCTGTTTAAGTTTTAAAAAAAGCAGCTAAAAATCTATCTTTCCAACTTCATAGGGAAAACTATTTAATGATTTTTGGTTTTAACTTACAGAGCAATCCTCAAACAGGCTTATTTATACTATTCGGTGTAGTCATCGTTGTATTCCTGATATTCGATTTAGGCGTATTTAATAAAAACCCACATAAAGTTTCACTCAAAGCGGCTATTTTTCAATCTATATTTTGGGTTGTTATCTCAGTTGCTTTCGGCTTTCTTGTTTATAAATATATAGGAGATTCTACCCTGGCCCTGGAGTTTTATTCCGCTTATTTAACGGAGTACGCGCTCTCGGTAGATAACATTTTTGTTATTTTGCTCATATTGCGCTACTTCAAAGTGGAGGAGATCTTTTACCATAAAATACTTTTTTGGGGTGTAATTGGCGCTATTGTTTTCCGGGCCATATTTATCTTTTTGGGCGCTTATTTAATTGCAGAATTCCATTGGATACTCTACATTTTTGGAATATTTTTAATGTACACTGGTATAAAAATCTTTTTCCAAAAGGAGGATGATGACATTGATCCGGAGCAAAATATTATCATTAAATTTGCCAGAAAACACCTGAGAATAACAAAAGGGCATTTTAGTGGAAAATTTATAATCAGGCGCGGATCAAAAATTCTCTTCACCCCTTTGTTTTTGGTTGTTCTACTGGTTGAATCAACCGATTTAATTTTTGCGGTGGATTCTATACCGGCTGTTTTTGCGATTTCCCAAAATGAATTTATTCTTTATACCTCTAACATTTTTGCCATACTGGGGCTAAGGGCAAAGTTCTTCCTGTTAGCAGGCATTATCGAAAAGTTCTATTTATTACAAAAAGGGCTCTCTTTCATCTTAATTTTTATTGGCGCAAAAATGCTGTTGGAAATTATTAATGTGCACATAAATACGCTCATTTCATTCAGCACCATATTTGCAATTTTGCTGCTGTCCATACTTATGTCATTGCTAGTACCAAAGAAAGAGAATGCCGTAACTAAATTAGAAAACTAGCAGGAAGTTTTACTTCCTTTGGTAAAATCTTATGCAAAAAAGGCAGCTTTTGAAATGTTGCAGGCAAGGCAATCATGTCAAAGGCCGGAATGTTTCGAAGGATATTAATAAGTTGAATTCTTATCACTTCTTTTTCATCCGCTGTCAACACTTGCTTATTTGATTTCTCCAGCAAGTTATTGAGCGGTTCGCAAGTGCTCACAGCCTGAATGATATTTGCCTTATTATCTTCAACTAGCAGCTTTAACCGTGTCAACATTGTTTCACTAATGGCATCGAATGAATGTTTACTTTGCATAAAATAAACGTCTTTCCAATTTTCCACTACAAAAGACTCGATAGCAATTAGGCTTATATCTAATTCTGTTTCGGTAAATCCCAGCTTGGCGGCCAGTTTGTTTAAAAAACTACGTTCTTCGTGTGTCACAATCTGATCTGACCATATCATGAGAATGGCAAGTTCTAGCACGTATTTTTTTAACAGCCAGTTATCTGCATGTCGTAAATCAATTTCATCAAGCGTTATGCCATCGGCAAATGCTTCCTTGGCAAGCCGCTGTTGGCCGGGGGTTAGGTTAGCGGAGGTAAGAAATGAAAAAAACATATTTCGCTCCTCGCGCTCAATGATGTGGTTGGAATGAGCGGCTGCTGCCAGCACCCTCAAAAGCAGTATTTTCATGGCATCTTTATGCCATTTTATATTACCAAATTTTCCTGCACGCCACTCCCCAAAGTAATAGGCGTCCAGAAAGAGGAGGCTATGATGAAAAAGACTTGCCCAAAAGTAATCCCACCGAGATTGCAAAAAGAGGTTTTTCCTAAGGGCTCTTTCGGCCTGCTTCAATGGATCGGCCTTGGGGCTACTAAAATAGTAAAAAGGTTTTTTTACAACTGTCGGATTTAGTTGTTGGTAAAAACTACCTATGCTCTGGCCGTTTTCCCAATAGAAGCTTTTCCATTCATCCTTTGTTTTAGGCAGCTGTTGTCCTTTTAATAAAGCACTGTAGAAAAAACTCTCCAGAAGCACTACCTTCATTTTTCCCAAGCTATTCCATCTTCGTTCTTTCGGATGCCTAAGGCTGGGCGAATGAACCGGATGACCATAAATTAAACCGGTAGGCTGCACCGTTTTATACAGCAGAACATTCTTATCCTCAATATTTTTTGATGCGATATTTATAGGATGGTCCGCCCTATAATTAATATAATTAACCAACCAACCTCTTTCTGATGGATTCATAAGCGTTTCAATTTAGCAATCAGCTTGAAAATGATTGTTTAATTTAAGAAAATATATCAGCTTACACATGCTTTTGCTGAAATACTCCGCTTTTAAGGCTTGGGTTTATAGCCGGATTTTGCAAAAATTTGATTTATATCTGTGGTATTCATGAGTTGCTCAATGGTTACATCAGGATTCTTAGTCATGTAGCTTTTAACTATTTGCCAGCCCACCCAAACGCCTATCCGGCCGGGGCAATTACTACTAATTTCAAAGGTTTTGGGCCTTTCGCCAATAAATTTGTTTTTAATGAAATGGCTTGATTCATATAGGAGGTCATTCTCGAGGAAATTGGCCCAGATAATATGTTCATTTTTATGGATATCAGTCATTTCCTGTTCGCTATAACCTATCAAAAGCGAGTCGGCCGTGCAAGGCATAATTTGTTTTGCTAAGTAATATGATTTCCCGAAATAGATCATATCTGCCAAAAGTGTTTGGTTAGTCTGATCGGTTTTATTTTGTTGTTGGCTCACCAAAAGCATGGTCATGGGCACAATATATTCTTTCTGATACCTTTTTAAAATATATTGAGGGATTCCTAACGGCACAAACCGGGCTTCCGGGCCCAAGAAATAATCAGCCGCAATACTTATCAGCGTATCGGACACGTACAGATCGGTTTGAAGACCTGATAGCACATATTGAATATCCGGCACCTGAATGTTAGGGTAGTAGTAAAGGTACGTTTTGTAAGCCAGCGTAAAGTCTTCATTGAGCTGCTCAAAGTTATTAAACGTATTTTTCACCTCTTGGTATAGGGTATCTTTATAGGAAGGATGGCCGAAAACATCAGCCATAAGATCGGCTATGGCAGTATCTGTAAGTTGCGCAGTGCTGTTGAAGAAATAGTTTGCCACAAAAGGATGCCTTTTTACAAAAGTTAATCCTCGGTCCTGATTATCAACTTTAATAATTTCAGTTGTTAAATTTTCAAACTCAAGCGTTAGTTCAATTTTGCCAAGATCAGGCCGGGAGTCACAGCTGTTATCTTTCTCTTTACAGGCATTTAAAAAGGCAAAAACTAATATAAAGAGAACAATGCTATATAATTTACGTTGCATTCGTGTATTTTAATGTTTTAAATATAAACTTACGCCTAATGAAAAAATTATTTGTTACCACAATACTAATCATTTCGTTCTTTTCTTTGCAAGCCCAAGTGAAATTTGGTTTCAAAGCAGCCCCCCAGTTATCTTTCAACCGCATACAATCCGGTAGCGATGCTTATGATATAGAAAATGATGGCTCATCCATAAAGCTTTTGTTGGGACCCACGTTCGATTTTCCCTTTAGAGAAAACCATTACTTTAGCACCGGACTGTTTTTCAATGGCAAACAAGCTGCTTTTATTGCAACAGATAAAAATAATAGAGAGGTGAGTAGCGAAAACTATAACTTGCAGTATTTGCAAATCCCTTTTACCCTCAAGCTTTTTACCGAAGAAATAGGCCTTGATAAAAAGCTTTATTTCCAATTTGGAGGTACCACGGATATACGCTTGCAAGGAATATTATCGAATGATAACCTATTAAATCAAGTTCATTTTTTTGATTTGAGTGCTTTACTCGCTGCAGGAATGGAATATAGGATTGGACTTAAGACAAAGCTTTTTGCCGGGCTATATTACAACCGCGGGCTTTTAAATACAGTAAGCCAAACCAGAATTGAGGGCGAATGGCGTTTAAATAACGATACTGTTGGGCTGGAGATCGGGGTTATTTTTTAGGTAGTGACATAACATAATAGTTGTTTCTGCCTACTTTTAGCTTATCGTCACGAAGCCAGGGGTTATAAATTTTTAGCGTTTTATAGTCCGTACCTTGCTCAATAGCGTAATCAATCAGGCTAACTGAGTTTTTCAATGTATCGTATCTGTAATTATAAGGAGTATACAGATGCTCAGCTTGTATATCAAAACCATAGGTTTTTGGATTGCTAAAGATTTGCTTAATGGCCAGCACCCTAAACACATACCGGTAGGTTTCTTCGTTAAGCATTAAGCTATAATAATTATCTGCTTTTTGATTTTCCAAGGCATTGGTCATGCCACGTACACCTCTGTTATAAGCAGCGGCTACCAGAGTCCAGGAACCTAATTTGTTATGCGCCCAATTTAAGTAGTCGCAGGCGGCCTGCGTAGCTTTAACCGGATGGTAACGCTCGTCCACATCACTGCTTATTTCCAGACCATACTCCTTGCCCGTTGCTTTCATAATCTGCCAAAAACCTTCCGCTCCGGCATAGCTTCTTACATTCTCAAAGCCACTCTCAATAAGTGCCAAGTATTTAAAATCTTCAGGAATACCATTTTCTTTAAGGATAGGCTCAACCACCGGGAACCATCTGTTGGCTCGTTTGAGTAAAAAAATGGTGTTATTATGCCAGTAAGAATTAATGTGAAGCTCCTTGTCCAACCTTTCTTTTACGTCAGGAATATTAAAGGGCACCTTTTCTCCTGCAAATGTCATTGATTCGGGCAGGGCAATAGTTTTGGCGTTTATAAAAGCCACAGGAGGTAAAGTCGTGGGTGTGCCTACTGCTTTTTCTTCTTCATCACTTCCACTAAAAGCAATAATTAAAACCGTAAATAAGGAAAGAATAGAAATGTAAAGGGCAAACCTATTAGATGACATAATTTATATTTTAGCAGACAAAAATAGCCGGCATCAAAAATTTGGCGACAGCGTGTATTGAGCATAAAAGTTATCGATTACTTTTACTGCTTCCGTGGGCGTATCTACTATGGTAAACAGGTCTAAGTCCTCTTTGTTAATGTTATTTTCGGCTGTTAAAAGGGTGGTCTTTATCCACTCAATTAAACCGGACCAAAACTCGCTACCTACCAACACAATGGGGAAACGACCAATTTTATGTGTTTGTATAAGGGTTAGTGCCTCAAAAAATTCATCGAGCGTGCCGAAACCACCGGGCATTACTACAAAGCCCTGTGCATATTTTACAAACATCACCTTGCGCACAAAAAAGTAATCGAAGGTAATGAGCTTATCCGGGTCGATGTAGATGTTGTTGAATTGCTCAAAAGGTAATACAATATTGAGCCCCACAGATTTACCATTTTCACTTTTTGCACCCTTGTTTCCTGCCTCCATTATTCCGGGGCCACCACCTGTTATTACTCCGTATCCGTGTCGAACCAGTTTGGCGGAGACCTCTTCAGCCATTTTGTAATATTTATGATCTGATTTTGTCCTGGCAGATCCAAAAACAGAAACGCAGGGACCAATTTTAGCAAGCTTTTCAAACCCTTCCACGAACTCGGACATGATTTTGAAGATGGCCCACGAATCAGAACTTTTTATTTCGTTCCAGTCGCGGTCTTTAAATGCTTGGCGTATCTTATTATAGTCTTGGTTGTTATCTTCTTCTTCCTTGGGCATGTTAATCAGTTTGTATTTTTACTAAGGTCAATATAAAGGTTTTCACTTTTTATTGGCATTCCTTTTTTCTTCAAAATCAGCAGGCTTTTTTCTTTTCCATCGTTTGTGTGTCCAGAGCCAGTACTGCGGCTGTTTTCGGATGTTTTCTTCCAACAAGCCCATGTGTTTTTCGGTAATAAAGCCGTGAGGTGTTTCCTGTGGTGACGCGGTAATTAACTCAAAGGTAATCTGATATTTAGATCGTGCCAGTTTTTCCACATGGCAGAATATTGGCACTAAATTTTGGCTCTTGGTTATTTTTTCAGTCCCAAAAAATACAGCAGTTTCCTGACCCAAAAAATTCATCCAATAGCTATTGTAAGGATTACCCGGGAGCCTGATCGGCAGCAAAGCAGAGCATGTAAGGCTCATTTTTATAATGAGCAATTTGCCTCAAGGTATCCTTTTTAGGAAACATGATGGTACCCATTCTGGATCGGCTTTCTTTAATTAAACGCTCCATATGGGGGTTTTTCAAAACCGCATACATTATAAGCACATTAGGTTTCCGTTGGCTACCCAAAAAATTGAGACTAAGAATAAACCACTCCCAGTTATTGTAATGAGGCCCAATAACAGCGAGACTCCTACCTTGTGCTAAATACTTTTCCAGCAATTCAGGGTTGGTGAAATGGTGCCTTTTTTGCACCTCCTCTTCCGAAATGGTGAAAGCTTTTAGACTTTCAATAAGAATATCGCAAAAGTGTTTATAAAATGCTTTTGAAATAGCTTTAATTTCTTTGTCGCTTTTTTCGGGAAAAGAATTTTTCAGGTTTAATGTTACTACCTTTTTTCTGTAATCGAATAGGTAATACACGTTCCAATACAGGAAAGTGGAAATAGCATGCAGCACCCAAAAAGGCAATATAGAAATGCTGTATATGCCTGTTTTTAAAAGTAGGTAGATTAGGTAGCGCATAGTCTAATCCTGTAATTGAAGTTTCACCAAATTATTGTAAGTGCCATTTGTTGTGGCCAGCAACTCTTCATGGCTTCCTTTTTCCGTAATCTTACCATCATTAAGCACGTAAATAGTATCTACCTTTCTGATGGTTGCCAGGCGATGCGCTATAATAATGGTAGTGCGGTTGGTCATTAGTTTGTCTAATGCCTGTTGTACGTAATGTTCTGATTCAGCATCGAGCGAGCTGGTGGCTTCATCTAAAATTAAAATTTTAGGATTTTTAAGAATGGCACGTGCAATGGCAATGCGCTGTCTTTGTCCACCGGAAAGTTTAATACCGCGTTCACCCACTAACGTGTTTAAGCCGTCAGGAAAATCTTTGATAAACAACATGGCGTTGGCTTGCTCTGCTGCTGCCATAATTTCTTCCTCGCTGGCTTCAGGCTTGCCATAAGCTATATTCTCTCTGATGGTTCCACCAAACAAAATAATTTCTTGTGGCACAATGCCAATATTTTGCCTAAAGGCAGTAAGGTTATAGGTGTTTATGGCTTGCTCATCAACCATAATACTACCACCATTTAAAGGATAAAAGCGCATTAAGAGCTGCACAATGGTTGATTTGCCTGCACCGCTATGACCCACCACAGCAATTTTTTCTCCGGCTCCAATGCTGAATGATAATTTGTTAAGCACTTGCACGTCTTTTCTGGTAGGGTAGGCAAAGTCCACCTCATTAAAAGAAATAGAGCCATTTATTTTAATGGCTGCCGTAGCTTGCTCTTCAATATGCTGCTCTCCTTCCTCCGATAAAATTTCCATTACACGCTCGGAGGCACCAATGGCTTTCTGTACTTGGCCGTAAAGGTCGCCCAGCCCGGCAATGGAACCACCAATAAAAGTGGTGTAGAGTACAAAACTTAACAAATCGCCCACGCTCATTTCACCCGATTGCACCAGAGAGGCACCATACCACATAACGGCCACTATGCCTCCGAACATGGCAAAAATGATAAATGAGATAAATGCACCCCTGTATGTAGCTGATCTTAAAGCTACTTTAATTACCCTTCCCATTGATTTTTTGTAACGAAGCACTTCAATCATTTCGCTGGTAAAAGCTTTTACAATATTGATAGACTGCAAAGTTTCTTCCACTATTACGTTGGCACTGGCTAGCTCATCTTGCGTTTTTTTCGAAAGTTTTCTGATGAATTTCCCAAACACCATAGCAGCTATTACCAAAATAGGGAAGGTGGCGAGCATAAATAATGACAGTTCAGGTGTAGTATAAAAAATAATAGCCACGCCAATTATCAAGGTAGAAACCTGTCTGATTAATTCCGCCAGAGTAACGGAGAACGTATCTTGCAATAGCGTAATATCGGTGGTTATTCTACTGGTGAGCTCCCCAATGCGCTTATTGTCATAAAAGGTCATGGGTAGTTCCATCAGCTTTTGATAAAGCGAAACACGCATATCGGCCATGGAGCGCTCACTTACCTGAGCAAAAAGATACACCCTGAAAAATGAAAACACACTTTGTACTGCCAAAATACCAATGAGGATGAATGCCACCTTGTTGATGTCAGTAAATATACCTTCGGCATCACCTTGGGCAACATCTACCAATTTACCTGTTATGTATGGGAAACCGAGTAAAGTAGTGCTGGAGATTAGAAGAAAAAATAGACCGGCAATAAAATAGCCTTTATAAGGCTTAATAAAGCTGAAAATTCCTAAAAGCTTGCTGAAATTCTCCTTGTTTAGTGGCTTCTTTTCTTCGTCTGTTATATGATTTCCTTTTCTTCTGCTTTTTGCCATTTTTCAGTTGTTGTACAACACTTAGGTAATTCCGCACAAATTTACAATAGTTAATCTATTTAGCCTTGTCTGCATTGAATTCTTCTTTGCCAGCCTCTAAAAAGTCTACGAATTTTCGCACATTGGTTTCGTAGGCTATGGGTTTAACGAGCATCTCCCCCTTGCTATCGAGCAACACATAATAAGGCTGCGCATTGTTATTAAATCTACTAATTTGAAAATCGGTATTTTGTTTGCCAATGGTTTTTTTCGTTTTGCCATCGTATTCGCTTACATACCATTCCGATTCCGGCAATTCCTTTTTCTCATCTACATATAGTGCCAACATTACGAAATCATTTTTAAGCAATGACAGTACTTCCGGCTCGGCCCATACCCGGGCTTCCATTTCTCTACAATTAACACAGCCATGGCCTGTAAAATCCACAAAGATAGGTTTGTCTTGCTCTTGGCACAAGCAAGGCTTCCTCATAATCGAAAGTATCCTTCTATTCCGTGAGGGAAATGTAGAAAATCATCATACTTGGGTCGCTTCGCACAAGTTGCTTTCTCGGAAGTACCGTTATTTCCTGAGCTACTTTCCCGCACTATTGCTGTAATGTTGAAATCGTGGGTGCTCATAGGCGGCAAATAACCGGCTAGCGCTTTTAATGGTGCCCCAAACAGACCTGGAACCATGTACAGCACAAAACTGAAGGTAGCTAAGGCCATCATCAGCCGGCCTACTGAAAGCTTTTCAAGTGCACTATCGTTCGGTAATCGTATTTTCCCTAAAAGGTAAAGACCTAATAAGGTGAAAATAACAATCCAAAGCACCAGGTAAACATCTCTATCTAAAATGCCCCAATGATAAACCTGATCTGCAACGCTTAAAAACTTTAACCCTAATGCCAGTTCTAAAAACCCCAAAACCACTTTTACCGAATTAAGCCATCCGCCAGATTTGGGCAGGCTTTTTAACCAGTCAGGGAAAATGGCGAATAGGCAAAAAGGAATAGCAAAAGCCATAGAAAAGCCGAACATGCCCACAAGCGGTTTAATCACCTGGCCGCCTGCCGACTCCACCAAAATACTGCCTACAATAGGTCCGGTGCAGCTAAAAGAAACCAGAACCAAGGTGAAAGCCATAAAAAAAATACCTCCCAGCCCTCCTTTATCCGCTTTAGCATCCATTTTATTGACTAGGCTGCTTGGTAAATTAATTTCAAATAAGCCCAGAAATGATAGGGCAAAAACGAAGAATACTGCAAAAAAGAATACGTTAGGTAACCAATGTGTACTTAACCAATTGGCAAACTCAGGTCCGTTGATTACAGCCACCAGAGTGCCTGCTACCACATAGATCACTACAATTGAAAGTCCGTAAATAAGTGCGTTTCTAATAGCTTTTGATCTGCTTTGGGCTTTACCCGTAAAGAAGGTAACCGTCATGGGTATCATAGGAAAAACGCAAGGTGTAAGCAAGGCTGCAAGCCCCCCAAGGAAGGCTACAAACATGAAACCCAGCAAAGAGTAGGGCGTGTTTGGATCAGGCTGATTTAGGCTGCTGTCTACTTTATACTCGCCAGCTGAGGAGGTAGCTATCCTTTCACTTTTTTTTTCTACTGCAGCGTTATCGCCAAAGGCAAAATCTTCATCAAAAGCGATGCATTTGCCATCAATATCGGAACATACTTGGTAATTGTAAGCGCCATTAATATAAAAAGGGGTTTTTAATACTTTTACCTTCTGCTGAAACTCTCCTGTCCCTTTAAAATAAGTGTACTCGCCTTCCCAAATATCATCATATGCCCTTGAGGGGTCTATGGGGATAATGCTGTCAATCAGCTGGTAGGTGCTATTCTCATTAAACTGGAAGGTGGTTACTATTGGACCTAAATCGGGATCGAAATCAGAAGAGTAAAGATACCAGTTACGCTCAATTTTGGCCGAAAAGGAGACAGTGATCGTATCACCGGCTTCAACCTCATTATCAGCTTTTGAAAGTTCTTGCTGCCAAGCAATTGGCTTAATCACTTGTGAGAAACCTACGGACAAAAATAAACCTGCAAAAAGCAGGGCTCCAGACAATTTCCTCATAAATAATTTCACTTAATTTACTGTTTGATACGCATAAGTATGGAACACGAAGATAATACAATTTTGTTCAACCCTAATCCGATAACATGAAGACATTAAAATTTAGCTGGTTAATATACGCTATTTCAGGGCTACTTTTATTAGGGGCGGGTTTAAGCATGTGCATAGATGCGGCCTTTTACAGAATGGTAAATTCCGGAGGCTGGGAGTGGATAGCTTACGGCACTTTTGCATTGATGGTATTCAACAGCGGAGTATGCCTTTTCGGGCAAGCGATTATTTTTAAAGTGCGCTTAGGCAACAAATAATCATTTTACCAGAATAAATTAAAACTTTAGCGGATGCAATTGTTTTGTTAGGTATTAGTAAACCTAAAAATTAGTATTATGAAAGCAGTTTGGAACGATACAGTAATAGCGGAGAGCGATGAAACCATTGTAATTGAAGGGAATCATTACTTCCCTCCGGCATCCATTAAAGAGGAATATCTCAGCAAAACTGACACGCACACAGTATGTCCCTGGAAAGGCACGGCTTCTTATTATACCCTAAAGGTAGACGGTGAAGAAAACAAGGATGCTGCATGGCATTACCCTGAAGCAAAGGAAATGGCCAAAAACATTGAGCATTATGTTGCATTTTGGAAGGGTGTAAAAGTAACAGAGTAGCGAAGGTGTAAGGGTTACAAACCTAAACTGCTATGCTGTTAATAAAAAACTGCACAAGGAGATGGGTTAAAGCCAACCGGATATAACGCAGTAATAATACAGAACTTATTGAGGATTGCATTCGCTCACCTATGACTTAGAATGAGGAGGTGAGTCGATCTGGTTAAAACTGTGGGGTGCTTATTACCGATTTAGTAATCGGCAAACCGGAAATTCACTATGTAAAGGTCTTTCCATAATTACTATCTATTCACGGATTGGCCGCAAATGATTGTGCAGCAGGTAGCTCCTTTTGTTGCTTAGCTAGCTGTTGCTCTTTTTTTTCTTCTATCAATTCATCGCAATAAGCTAATGATATAATGCAGAAGCTAATCAATACCATACTCATAAAAACCCTTTTAAATCGCAGCTCCATCTTTTTATTTATTTTTATATTACAAAAGTAAATAAAATTATTTGTTTTAGCAATTTATTTATAAAAAATATAATATTTAATATAATAGCAGTTAATATTTCATCTCACATTTTTACTTTTCCTTTGTTAGTATTAGGTATTTATAATTAATATTTTTGCTTTGTAAAAAACAATACAATGGAATACAGAATTGAAAAAGATACGATGGGCGAAATTAAAGTGCCCGCTGATAAATACTGGGGTGCTCAAACGGAGCGTAGCCGCAATAATTTCAAAATTGGCCCTGAGGCAAGCATGCCGCTTGAGCTCATTAAAGGTTTTGCTTACTTAAAAAAAGCTGCAGCCCATACCAACCATGAGCTGGGCGTTTTGTCTGCTGAGAAAAAGGAGCTGATAACCAAAGTGTGTGACGAAATTTTGGCCGATAAACACAACAACCAGTTTCCACTAGTAATTTGGCAAACCGGTTCCGGAACGCAATCTAACATGAATGTGAATGAAGTAGTAGCCAACCGCGCACAAGAAATTGGTGGAAAGAAGATTGGTGAGGCTGCCATTATTCACCCGAACGATGACGTGAATAAATCACAATCATCCAACGATACGTTCCCTACAGGTATGCACATTGCCTGCTACAAAATGATTCTTGATACAACTATTCCCGGTTTAGAGCAGCTAAGGGATACACTTCAGCAAAAATCCGAAGCTTTTGAAAAAGTGGTAAAAATAGGACGAACACATTTGATGGACGCCACACCGCTTACATTAGGCCAAGAGTTTTCCGGCTACGTATCGCAGCTTAACCATGGTATTAAAGCGTTGAAAAATACACTAGCGCATTTATCGGAAATTGCTTTGGGCGGAACTGCCGTAGGTACAGGTATTAACACCCCGGAAGGTTACTCTGAATTGGTAGCGAAGAAAATAGCGCAATTTACAGGCTTGCCTATTATTACTGCAGAAAACAAATTTGAAGCACTGGCCGCGCACGATGCCATTGTTGAATCGCACGGTGCCTTGAAGCAATTAGCTGTATCGCTCAATAAAATTAGCAACGACATTAGGATGCTCGCCTCCGGACCACGTTCGGGGATAGGTGAAATTGTAATACCTGCCAATGAGCCGGGTTCATCCATTATGCCGGGCAAAGTAAATCCCACCCAGTGCGAAGCGTTAACCATGGTTTGCGCGCAGGTAATGGGTAACGATGTAGCCATTTCCGTTGGTGGTATGCAGGGGCAGTATGAGCTCAATGTTTTTAAGCCGGTGATGGCAGCTAATTTTTTACAGTCTGCCCGATTAATTGGAGATGCTTGTATTTCTTTTGATGAAAATTGTGCTGTGGGCATTGAACCTAATAGCGAGCGTATAAAAGAGCATCTGGATAATTCGCTGATGCTGGTAACTGCGCTGAACACCAAAATTGGTTACGAAAAAGCTGCTAAAATTGCCAAAACAGCACATGAGAATGGTACAAGACTAAAAGAAGAAGCAGTTAACTTAGGCTTTTTAACGGCCGAAGAATTTGACGAATGGGTGAAACCTGAAGAAATGATCGGTTCATTAAAAAACTAATGAATGGTATTATTTGTCTTTAATACTGTAAATTTATTACTTTAGGCTCATTAATTTTGAAATAATCAATTACTGCTTAAGCGAAACAAGTGATTTGCTATAATCATTTGTATATAAAAACATTAAAAAAATACACATGAAAAATAAAATCAGTATATCGGCTATCATCCTTTGCTTGCTATTTGCATTGCCTTCTATGGCTCAAATGAGCAAAGATGAAATGAAAGAGTGGAAAAAGAGAGCTAAAGATCTGAAGAAAAATCCTGAGGAATTGAAGAATTTAGTTGAGGAAAATGAAAGTCTACAAAGTAAGTCCTCAAACTTGAGTGTGCAAGTAGAAAATTTACAAGGCCAGCTAACTAGTAAAAACGCTCAGCTTGCGGAGGCCCAGCAAGCAGCAAAGGCCGCGGAAGCCGCTGCAGAAGCAGCCCGTAAAAAAATGATGGATATGGGCAGTAGGCCAAAGCAAACTGCGCTGGACGACAGCGGTGTCTGGTTTAAAGTGCAGGTTGGTGCTTTTGAAAATATTGACATGTCCGAGTATTTTAAAAACAACCCTAACTTTAGTGGTGAAACTGCCGAAAATGGTGCGCAACGAATTACGCTGGGCCGCTTTCGTGATTATTGGGAGTCAGATAAATTCAAAAAAGTGTTGCGCCAGATGGGTGTTAAAGAAGCATGGATTGTGCCTTATGCTGATGGCGTTAGAAAACCTTTGAAAGAAGTACTGGAGAGTGTAGGCCCGCAGCCGACTAACTAATATTACAATAAATAAAATGTACAGGTGCTTCTTAACAGGAAGCACCTGTTTTGTTTTAACCAAGTCCATCATTGAAATTAAACTTTAAAACACTTCAGAAGATAACGAATGGTGCCCTCGTGCAAATAATGAATAACCAGCACGTTAAGGATATTTTTATTGATAGCCGCCAAACCATTATCAAGGATACAAGTCTTTTCATAGCCATAAATGGCGTGCGCCACAATGGGCATCTGTTTATTAAAGAGCTATATGCAAGAGGGCTGCGAAATTATTTAGTAGAGAGTAGCTTCACCGATTTTAGTTTATATCCCGAAGCAAACTTTTTACAGGTGCAGCACAGCGTTACTGCTTTACAACAGATAGCTGCACATAAAAGAGCGGCCTTTACCGGAAAACTCATCGGTATAACCGGCAGCAATGGTAAAACAATTACCAAAGAGTGGCTGGGCCAACTGTTAGAATCGTTTTACGATGTTTACAGGAGTCCGCGAAGTTATAACTCTCAAGTGGGTGTGCCATTAGCCATTTGGCCTATTGGCGATGCTTATGACTACGCTGTAATTGAAGCCGGTATTTCGCAAGTGGGCGAGATGGAAAAGCTTGAGCGTATTATAAAGCCGGATATTGGCATATTTACCAACATAGGCACTGCGCATGCCGAAGGTTTTGCAGATTTGGTTGAGAAAACCACCGAGAAAGCCATCCTATTTAAAGAGGCATCTACCATCATTTTCTGTACCGATTATCCGGAAATAGCGCATGCTTTATATAATCTTGATGATATTCAGGATAAAAACCTTATAGGGTGGTCCTTCGAGGATAACACCAGCTCCTATTATATTGAGGTAGAAAAAGAGGCTAACCATACCACCATCAGGTTGCCTTTTGATGAGGCTCCTATGCTATTTCAAATACCTTTTACCGATTATGCTTCATTAGAAAATGTGGTGCATTGCATTTTATGCCTGTTGCTTGAGGGCATTCCGGCCAAGCTTATACAAAGCTCGCTGAAAGGACTCAAGCCGGTGAGCATGCGCCTGGAAGTGAAGCAGGCAATCCATCAATCGTATGTGGTGGATGACTCTTACAACAACGATTTGGTTGGTTTGGATACCGCCCTACATTTTTATCATCAGCAAAAACAACAAGCAAAGCGGGTAATTATTCTTTCAGATTTGTTGGAATCGGGTTTACCAAATAATGAGTTGTACCAAACCGTTGCTGACAGAATACAAGCTGAAAATCCGCATCTGTTTATAGGGATCGGCACAGCCATTTCCGCGCACGAAGCGCTGTTTCCCGAGCAGTCTATATTTTTTGATCATACCGAAGAATTCATTGAAACGCTGAAAGAAAATCCTATTAAAGAAGCTGTAATCCTGATTAAGGGAGCGCGTACCTTTAGGTTTGAGCGGATAGTGAAGCTTATGGAACAAAAAGTGCATGGCACGGTACTGGAAATTAACCTGAATGCACTTACCCACAACCTCAATTTTTACCGATCCAAGTTAAGACCGCACGTGAAATTAATGGCCATGGTAAAAGCTTTCGCTTACGGTAGCGGCAGCCATGAAATAGCCAATTGGCTGCAATACCAGCAGGTAGATTATTTAGCGGTGGCTTTTACCGATGAAGGCGTGTCGTTGAGGGAGCGGGGCATTCAGACGCCCATTATGGTCATGAGCCCGGCACGTGAATCTTTTGACTTGATGAAGCAGTATAACCTAGAGCCGGAACTATACAGCTTTGAAATTCTTACAGATTTTATCAACTTTTCGCGTACAAGTGCAGCAAAGGCCAAGGCGCACCTAAAGCTGGACACCGGCATGCACAGGCTGGGTTTTGAGGCGCATGAAATTGACAGGCTCATCGCCATTATACTTGAAAACCCACACATTAAAATTGCATCTGTCTTCAGCCATTTAGCCGCTTCTGATGAAGCCAAACACAATGGTTTTTCTGCAAAACAGGCCTTCAATTTTAAGCACATGGCCGAGTCCATTACCAAAGCTTTGAATTACCACCCTATATTACACCTGCTCAATAGCCCGGGGATCAGCCGCTTCCCCGATTTTCAGTTTGATATGGTAAGGTTGGGCGTAGGCATGTACGGTATTGACCCTACCGAAATGCATCAGGACAAGCTGCAGACGGTATCGAGCCTTAAAACTGTTATTTTGCAGGTAAAGCAAGTAAAAAAGGGGGATACAATAGGCTACGCCAGAAGAGGTGTGGCCGAAGAAGACATGAAAATAGCCACAATTGCTATTGGCTATGCCGATGGGTTCGACCGCAAGTTAAGTAACGGCATTGGTAAAGTGTTGATTAATGAATGCTTAGCTCCCACCATAGGGAATGTTTGTATGGATATGACCATGGTGAACGTAACGAACATTCCCTGTAAAGCAGGAGATATAGCGACTATTTATGGTGATAAACCAAGCATTTTTGAAATAGCGCAAGAGATGCATACCATCCCGTATGAGGTGCTAACCAATGTAAGCACACGGGTGAAGCGGGTATTTTACACGGAATAGTCTATGATGATTAAGCCAAGTCAGCCTACGAGCTTACTTATCTTGGCAAAAAACGGATAAAAAGAAGTTGAAGAAAATAAATGAGCTTCTGAAAGATATAGCCAGAAATCCTTTTGACGAAATTGGTAAACCTGAACCGCTAAAACATAAATATGCCGGATTCTGGTCCAGACGAATTGATAGTGAACATCGATTGATATATCAGTATAAGAACGAAGAGATACTTATTACAAAATGTAGATTTCATTATGATTGAAAGAAACAGCTGCCTTAAAATACCAAAAACGGGGAGTAAATATTAGCTATTCTTCTAACTTTTCTGATGCGACTCTGCAATCGAGTTCCAGTCTAAGCAACAAACAGGTCTGACGTTTTTAACGTGCCGACCTTACTGCTTAAAATAACACCCATCCATAATTTACTACTTTGCAAAAGTCTGTTGATATATATTGTAACAAAGAAGAACGCTGAACCTATCTAATGTCGGCACCTCGAAAAGGTCAGATATGGGGTTAGTAAGTGATCCATACAAATTTAGATTTACAGCGTTACTCACAGCGATTACTCGCCAACTGCAATAAGCAGTTTATTTGATTACAACAAGATTCCTTCCATCACTTCTCTGGTTACACCAGAAAATGTGATTCGGAATAACCAGTAGTTTGGGTAGTGTATTTGTACAAGACACCTCATTGCAAAGAAAGATGCGGCTCTCAATATATTAATTGGTATCAC
The DNA here is from genome assembly GCA_963832285.1 of uncultured Cytophagales bacterium. GTDB lineage: Bacteria > Bacteroidota > Bacteroidia > Cytophagales > Cyclobacteriaceae > Marivirga. The sequence goes on along the minus strand of CAWHTP010000006.1, from coordinate 36,859 downwards.
CCACAGTCAAAATCAGGTCTAAATAACAAACAGGTCTGACGTTTTTAACGTGCCGACCTTACTGCTTAAAATAACACCCATCCATAATTTACTACTTTGCAAAAGCCTATTGATATATATTGTAACAAAGAAGAACGCTGAACCTATCTAATGTCGGCACCTCGAAGAGGTCAGACATGGGGTTAGAAAGTGATCCATACCAATTTAGATTTACAGCGTTACTCACAGCGATTACTCGCCAACTGCAATAAGCAGTTTATTTGATTACAACAGATGCCTTCACCGATAGGGTGACCAGCCTATGGCCGGCATCACTTCTCTGGTTACACCAGAAAATGTGATTCGGAATAACCAGTAGTTTGGGTAGTGTATTTGTACAAGACACCTCATTGCAAAGAAAGATGCGGCTCTCAATATATTAATTGGTATCACCCACAGTAAAGATCAGGTCTAGATAACGAACAGGGCTGACGTTTTCAACGTGCCGACCTTATTGCTTAAGATAACAAACAGCAATAAAAATTTCCCTATCTGATGTCTCATCCTAAAAACTAAAGCCCAAATCAATCCACCTAATTACTTGTCTTTATCCACTTGAACAATGTTTTATAGGTCACTTTGGTGCCATGCATTAAAATACCGATGCGGTAAATGCGGCCGGCTAACCAAATGGTGAATACAAAGCTAAGCACCATAAGCCCCATACTTAAAGCAAGCTCCCAGGCAGGCACACCAAAAGCTACACGCGCCATCATGGCCACAGGAGAGGTAAATGGTATAACCGACAGCCAGAAACTGACATTGCCATCAGGCTCGCGCATCACAAACATGAAGGTACCTAAAAAGCCGATAATCATAGGAAGCGTTACCGGTAAAGTAAATTGCTGCGCATCGGAGACATTATCTACTGCAGAGCCTACTGCTGCAAATAATGCACCGTAAAGTAAGTAGCCGGAAATAAAGAAGAAGATAAACACAGAAAGGTAATATCCATAAGGTATGTCATACACCACCTGCATAGTTTGTATCAATTCCGGGCTGCTCATTGCAGAGCTTACTACTTCCTGATTAGGACCGGCAGGCATGGTGTTTTGTGCCGCCTGAATATCTTCAGGGGTTAAATTGAATAAACTAAAAACTACTGATGAAAGTACACCAATTAGTATTACCCAAATGGCAAATTGTACAATACCTACCAGGGCAACACCGAGTACTTTGCCTATCATTAGCTGAAAAGGTTTAATGGAGCTAACAACAATTTCTACTATTTTGCTCGACTTCTCCTCTATTACGCCTTGCATTATTTGAGAGCCATAAACCAGCACGAAAATATAGACCAAAAAACTAAAGGCATAGGCCAGGCCGAAAGCAATACCGGCACTGCTCTCTTTCTCTTCACCGGAATCGGCAATGTTAATAGACCGCAAAGCAATATTAGTTTTCAGGCCATCTATCTGTGCCTGTGTAATGCCCGATGCTTTTAACTTCCGTTCCTTAATTTGTGATTCTACTATATTCTCGAAGAAAGAATTTACCTCCAAACTGGGATTCTTACGCACATAAAGCACCACGCCTTCCGGATTGTTTATATCCAGCTCCGGCACATAAAGCATAGCAAACGCCTCACTTTCATTAAAAATTTCCTTGGCCGCATCCAGCGAGGTATCCAAACGCTCAAAGTTATACTTTCTGTCGCTCTCGAATTCATAGCCTGCCTCATCTAGCACATACACAAGCTTTTGCTCAGCATTTTTCTCTTCCTCCATGGCAAAATACACCATTAAGCCAATAACCGCAGGGAAAATCAAAGGCACTAAAATAGTAACCAGAAGAAAGCTCTTCTTTTTTACCCTGCTTTCAAATTCCCTTCTTATAACTAAACCAATTTTGCTCATGTCTTTAATTTATAATGCGGAAGCTTCAACCTCCGGATGGTTTTCCTGTACTAGTTTAATGAAAATATCGCTGATGGAAGGTATTTCTTCTTGAAAGGAAATAATTTCGAGGCTGTTTGTCAAAATACCCCTGAGTAATTCTGTAGAAGTGGAGCCATTGCCCAATTTAAGTTTAGAATGATTTATTCCGTTGATGTCTGTATCTGTTGAAAGAAGCTCATAATTACCCATTTCAGGAAGCACTGTTCCTTTATAATCCAGCGTAAAAATATGCGATTTGTGTTGCTCTTTAATAGCGCTTTTTTCACCCTCCAGTATTTTCTCCGCTTTATTAATTAGCGCAATGTGGTCACATAGCTCCTCCACCGATTCCATCCGGTGGGTACTGAAAATAATGGTAGAACCATTCTCGCGTAATTTCAAAATCTCATCCTTAATGAGGTTGGCGTTAATGGGATCGAAGCCGGAGAAAGGCTCATCTAAAATAATCAGCTCCGGCTCGTGCATTACCGTTGCAATAAACTGTATTTTCTGTTGCATGCCCTTGGAGAGGTCCTCCACTTTTTTGCCCAGCCAGTCGCTCGCTTCAAACCTTTCGAGCCATTCTCTTATGCGTTTCTTCGCCTCATTTTTAGATAAGCCTTTAAGCTGTGCTAAGTATAAAAGCTGCTCGCCCACTTTCATTTTTTTATATAAACCTCTTTCCTCCGGCAAGTAACCAATGGTGCCTATGTGTTTGGGCGATAGTTTTTCGCCATTAATGGTGATAGTGCCTGAGTCGGCATCAATAATTTGGTTTACAATTCTGATGAAGGTACTCTTACCGGCTCCATTAGGCCCCAGCAAGCCGTAGATCGACTGTTTAGGGATGGCCAAGTCGAGGCTTCGTAGTGCCACATTATCGTAAAATGTTTTATGTAGGTTTTCTGCTGTAAGTATATGCACGTTAGCGTTTTTAGTCAGTTAGCAAAAGTATTGAAAATAGAGATAAACCCCAATAAAATTACAGGAGTGGTAAGGCCCGGCTAATTATTCAGTTAATTGAGAGAGCTTTGCAAAGGCAGCTGCTTTTTCCTGCTCAAGCTGTTTAATTTTTTCAGCCATTTCGTGTTGTTGCCTATCTTGCTCCTCTTGGGTGGCTTGTAACTCTTCCATATTTTGTCTCATTTCTTCCTCCTGCGATTTGAGCTGTTCGGATTGCTCTTGTGTTTCGTCCAACAGTATTTTAGTCTTGGCATTAATCTTGAAATTGTTGAGTGTCATAGCAATATTCTCGCCTAACTCCATCATAAAATCTATTTGGTATTGTGCTATTTCATGGAATGAGGCTATCTCGAAAACGCCATAAATCTCCTCGTTAACCAGCATAGGAGTAATCAGTATCGATCTCGGGTTAGCATCGCCCAAGCCACTTTTAATACTCACAAAATTATCCGGTACCTCCGTGAGGTATATAAAGTCCTTCTCCAGATAGCACTGCCCCACCAAGCCCTCACCGGGTTTTATGGTGTGCGTCAATCTTTTTTTACGCTCATAGGCGTAGGCAGATTTAATGAAAAGTTCTTTCTCTTCATTATCATTGTCATCATCCAGCAAAAAAAGCGCTCCTTGGTTGGCCTTCATGTATTTTACAATGTAGGCAATAATGCGATCGCACAATTGGTCTAAATCGTCCTCAACCCTAAGCATATTTCCTATCTCAGCCAGCCCGGTAGTCTTCCAGTTTCGCTTCGCTTCTTCTTTTTGTGCCATTTCCAGGTCATTCAAAGTTTTTTGGAGTGCCAATTCTTTATCTGCAGCATTTTTATTTTCCTTTTCAATATCATCCAAAAGTAGCGTCACCTTCTTAAATTGACTCGAATTAATTTGTTTGAGAAAAACGATTAAAAAAGCACCGGTAACTACTGCGCCACTTACTATTGTCGCCCTCAACCAAGGCATAGCGAATACAGAATCCTCAATTTTAGCATCAAAATAAAAATTGAAAGTATTTATTTGAAATAAAAGTACGAATGAAATTAGAAAAGCCGGAAGCCAAAGGTGCACATCCTTTAAATCGAAAACGGTAAAAGCAATAAGGCAAGCTACTATCTGGAAAGCGTAAATTTCATTCATAGGTAAAGACTGTTCCTGCATAATGCTAGCATGTAATATAGCAATAACTAAAGCCGGAAATATGGCTATGCACAGGCGTGATAATTGATGGTACCCCAGATAGGATATTAGTAAATTTAGCACATAAAGTACACCGCCAAACAAACAGTATTTAAGCAAGGCGGGTGCAATAAATGATGTTATGATTCCATAAACCGCTATGGTTATAATGAGAAGAACTATTAAATAATTAGTTAGATGTATTTTATTTTTTATATCATCCGATTGATCAGCTCGTGTGCCAAGATTTGCTATCCAGCTAAATACCCTCATAATTCCTACATTTTAAAACTTGTACCTAAAGTAGGAAATAGTTTCTAATAATACTACAATGCTTCTTTATACTGCATGGCGTGCAGGCTAGCATAAAAACCACCGTGCTGCAAGAGTTCATCGTGTGTGCCTGTTTCTTTGATCTCGCCCTTATCCAACACAATTATTTTATCAGCTTTTTGAATGGTGGAAAGTCTGTGCGCAATTACGATGGAGGTACGCCCCTTCATCATCTTTTCAATGGCCTGTTGAATGAGCTCCTCCGTTTCTGTATCAACCGAAGAGGTAGCTTCATCGAGCACTAGAATCTTAGGATCGTAAACCAGCGCACGTACAAATGAAATAAGTTGCCGCTGACCAACCGATAAAGTAGCGCCACGCTCCATTACATTGTATTGGAAACCTCCCGGCAGTTTCTCTATAAACTTCTGTGCATCTACAATTTCTGCAGCTTCGTTGAGTTGCTTCATGCTGATATCAGGATTGCCCAAAGAGATGTTATAGGCAATGGTGTCGGAGAAAAGGAAGACATCCTGCAAAACAACACCTATGTTTTTGCGGAGGTAATCCAAGTCATAATTTTTAATGTCCTCCCCACTAATGGTAATGCTGCCTTTCTGGATATCGTAGAATCTGCTGAGCAGGTTTATTACGGATGATTTACCCGCACCGGTTGCACCAACCAAGGCCACAGTTTGACCCTCCTTTACCTCGAAGGAGATATTCTTCAGCACTTTCTCCTCTTCATTATAAGCGAAATCTACGTTTTTGAAGATGATGTCTCCGGCTATTTTCTCAGGTTTTAAATGGCCATTGTTGGGGATGTGCTCTTTGTTATCGAGTAGGTTGAGGATGCGGCTAGAGCTTACAATGCCCATTTGCAGCGTGTTAAACCTGTCTGCAATAAGCCTAATAGGCCTAAAAAACATTTGTATGTATAAAATAAAAGCAATCAGCATCCCTAAAGTGATGCCACTTTCCACTTCATTAATAACCCCCTTGGAGCCATACCAAACCAAAAGCCCTATGCCGGTTGCCTGAATAACCTCTGCCACAGGAAAGTAGATGGAATAGTATAGTACCGACCTGATATTTGACTTTTTATGCGCTGTGTTGATCTCCTCGAAGGCCTCATACTCTCGCTTTTCGGCCGTAAAAATTTGCACTATGGCCATGCCGCTTACATGCTCCTGCACAAACGAGTTTAGGTTGGAAACTGCATTCCGCACATCGTTAAAAGCTACCTTCACTTTTTCTTTAAAAATATAGGTGCTTAAAAAAAGCAGTGGCAAAGTGGCCAACGAAACCAGCGTAAGTTTCCAGCTCATGGCAAGCATCATCCCCAATATTACGAGTATTTGCAAGGCATCGCCAATCATGGCTGCCAGCCCCTGGCTAAATACTTCTGAAAGTTGCTCTACATCGGAAACATTTCTGGTAACTAAGCGGCCAATAGGTGTTTTGTCGAAAAATTTTAACCTTAGGCTAAGCAAGTGCCTGTATAGTTTGAGGCGTATATCGCGCACAATATATTGCCCCAACCACCCTGAAAGGTAGGTATGTCCGTACTGTACAACAGCCTGCAAAATGAGCAAGCCTACCAGTATTACCATTAGCCAAACCAATCCCTGAAAATCGCCTGAGGAGATAGGACCATCAATAGCTTTTTGGATAAAATAAGGACGAGCAGGTGCTAAAACCGCCAATGATACTGTAAGAAAAATCAGGAAGTAGAAAGTCCTCTGATACGGCTTTACATATTTATACAAACGCTTGAGTACGTTTGTGTCAATTATATTTCCACTTTTTATGTTATCCTTATCCAACTGCTAATTATAAATTTCTTGCGGGTACTTTACCGATGTTAAAAATAAACCATGTGCAGGTACCGACCGCCCTGCTGCCGACCTGTCTTTTGATTGCAAAATGGCTTCAAACTTTGGTACTGTAATCTTTCCAAGCCCAACTTCCAAAAGTGTGCCCACCATAGCGCGCACCATTCCTCTCAAAAACCTGTTGGCACTTACGCGGAAAACCAAAAGTTCGCTATCTTGTTTTTGCTCGGCCTTCCAAATTGCCTCAAATATTTCACAATTGAATGTATTTACATCAGTTTTTATTTTGCTGAAACTTTCAAAGTCGGTAAATTGCTTCATTTTTGCTGCCGCTTCATTCATTAAGCTTATGTTGAGCGGTTTTTTAAAATAGTAACTTAAATAGTTACCAAAGGCATCTTTGGTGTTAATTAGGTGGTATTCATAGGTTCGGCTGAGCGCATCGAAACGGGCATGTGCTGTGGGTTGTACTTCCTTGTAATTATTTATGGCAATGTCGTGCGGTAATATTTTATTCAGTCTGTAAACTATTTGTGCCACATCTACAAATTCCTCTAGCTTAAGCTGAAATACCTGCCCGGTGGCATGTACTCCTGCATCCGTTCTGCCGCTCCCTAAAATGCTTACCTCCTCGACCAAAATCAAGCTCAAAGCTTGCTCTATTTTCTCCTGTACACTCACTGCATTGGGCTGCTTTTGCCAGCCGTGGTAGGCCGTGCCTTTGTAGCTTGTGGTGAGGAAATACGACTTGAATTGCATGCCGCAAATTTAAGGCTGTTTTATGAAATTGCCACCTTATGGTGATGAAACAAATGTAGGAAGCCCTTTTGCTATAAAAAATAAGGGATAAAAGACTTATTCAACTTCATGGTTAGCTTCTGTGGCAATTGCTTTAGTCAAAAAGTGTATGCGCCTTAGCTTTTGGCAAGTGCTAAAATTTCAATGTTTGTTAAAACGCGCGAATATATTCTAACCTCATCAATGGCGCCATCAAAAGAGGCGCACTCCCCGGCAGCGCAAGTGCCAATACCTATGTCAAGCGGTTTTCCGGATTGCAGGAAACCACCGCAATCCGCTGAACCGGCTTCAAAATTGTTTACATCACTTTTTATCCCACCAATATATAAGCTAAAACCATCGGAGCTAAATGCGCCATTCCAGGTGCCCACCACCTGATACCACCTGTCTGTGTTTAAAGAGCCCAAACCGCTTATTCTGCCACTGTAGTTAGTCTCACCAGTAGCATAGAGATATATAGCTGCTGTTGGTCTCTTACACCAAATGAAAAACCTACTCTTTCGTTGCAACTTCCCGAAACACCTGTTCCATTATAATTTGATAGCATCATACCATCTTCAGTACTATTTAACTTAATCCATGCTGAGAATGAAGCACCTTCGCCCAAATTATCATCAATGGTAGCGGTAGTTTCTACGTAGGCTCCCTGGCCAAACAAAAAAGCTTTTTTTGCTTCCCCAAACCTATTTGGGCTATTGCCCACACCATTGAGGAGTGTTCCATTGTAACTGTTACCACTTGCATCATCTGCGCTTTCATCAAAAGGATAATAAGCCACCAAACTTTGATTCGGTAAAACAACAATTTGCTTTGATACTACATTTCCGGACGATTTAAAACCATTCGTGGCGGTTAAACTCACCTCATAAATGCCTGCGGTTGCGTAGCTTACTAAGGGTGCTTGTGCTGCGGAAGTACCGGGGTTGCCTCCTTCAAAATTCCACTCAAGCGACTCTACTTCTCCAGTGGTGGTGTTTGTAAACTGGATGCTCTCGCCCTCATTAATAATAGAATCACTCAATATAAAAGCCGGAAATACCTCCTCAAGAATCAACGTTTCGTTTTGGCAGGAAACAAATAATGTAAAGCTTAATGCGATAATAACTCGTGCTAATTTATTCATATACTTGCTGTTTAGCGTTTTTTGGTAGTAACAAAGATAACTAATTTGATGGCATCCGCTATTGGTAATAGGGGTTTAAGTTTAGATATATACAACACGGTTACGGAAACGATTGAGCTCAGCGGTGATGGTTTATTACTTTAACCTTTTATCATTGTCCATAAAGAAAAGGTTAACAGGCTTAGCCAAATGACATTGAACATTCCGCTAAGATTTAATAGAAAACTTTTGTAATTAGCACAACTTACATATAACTTACTGTTAGTCAGACTGAAAATTATCCAATTATGACACCTTACACAAAAAATAGTATTATGCAATTCAAGCTACGCCCTCGAATGATAAAGATTGCAGATATAGCACTTCATACAACATTGAAGCACATGCTCAAACTAGCTTTTTTGTTTTTGCTTTGCTCAATTGTTTCATATCAAGCCAATGCTCAGGATGCCATAGAGAAAAAGTTCGACAAGTATTTTATTAGTGGCATGGTAGGAAGCTTTGGTGTGGCAAATGATAAGGAAATCACTGGTGGTCTAGTCGGCTTATCACTCCATTTAGTTCGAGAAAAAATCATTTACTCAGTAGCTTATAATAGATTTGACGAATTCCGACTTTTTGGCCCTAACCCATCAGAATACTACGACCTTTTAAACTTTATGATTGGAAAGCGAGTAGGTGAAAAAGGCCAGCTGGAGTTGTTGACCGGATTAACAACTTGTTGGGGTATAAGAAGAACTCGTGTAATTACCAGAAATCTTTCTGATTACGCTACAAGAGATTTTTTTGCTGTTGGCATTATTGCCGGTGTGGGCTTTAAAATTATCCCCACTAAATTTTTTGGCTTAGGATATGAGGTGCGAGCTCATATAACTACCGAAGTTATATTACTCATGATGGGACTAAGTTTGGAAATAGGTAAATTAAGATAAGATAAAATAGAGCCATTTTAATTAACTCAAAATCTTTATCAATATGAGATATTCAACAACAACCCTCCTTTCTTTTTTAGTATTTCTATTGCTATCCACTGCTTGTAGAAGAGAAAATATTGCTGTTAAGGATGCGCTGCCTCCTATTACACAAGAAGGCTTGAATACTTTTGGTTGTAAGATTAATGGAGAGGTTTTGGTACCAAAAGATGGTAAGGGTAGCCTTTTTGTAGGTGGAGCCAAAGGTTTGCGTTCTGCATTGGCTGTAGTAAGTGAAGAAAAGAAGTACTATTACATTCAGGCAGTGAACGCTGAATATATAGGGGGCGATTACATTTTTCTTTACCTTCCTAATCTCAAATCGGCTGGCAGATATGTGCTTGGAAATAGTACAGGTAGCACTTTATGGGAAAACAATAGTCCTAATCACGCAATTGTCACTTCGTATGACGAATTTGATAATGGTGAAAGTTACCTCTCGTTTGAGAATGGTGGTTCAATTGTGGTTGATAGATATGATACCATTAATTTCATTATCTCCGGCACTTTTCAATTCAGAGCCATCAAAGAATCAGATCCTTTTAGCGATACCCTTTCTGTAACTGAAGGCCGTTTTGATATTAACTGGAAGAAGTTGAATGAAGAGAGACTTTAAAGCAAAATTGTTTAATTTTCAATTATCAAGAAAGACTTAGGCTATAAATATGGCAAATGGTCGCTTCTGGCCAGCCCATAATATTACCTTCTATTTTTCAACTGATTATATGAAAATTACGTCTTCGTAAAGCTTAAAGTTGGCACTATCCTTAGTAAAAACTAGAAGTTTTTTGTCCGCCATTTATCATATTAATTTAATTAAGGCGTTTCTTTACTTGAGAATATTTTTGAAAACAGAGCGCGGTCTTTAACATTTTGGCAATGCAAATAATACCGTTCTTCCAAAATCTTCAAAACTTCTACCATATTCCATGTCCTTCATCGCAATATTTCTTATTTTCGCCTCAATTTGAAATTATTTAACAAATGATGAACTCATATCAAAAAATAAATAATATAGTCGGTTGGCTCATTTTCTTTATTGCCTCGGGTGTTTATATCAGCACCATTGAGCCCGTTGCCAGCTTTTGGGATTGCGCAGAATTTATTGCCAGTGCCTATAAATTGCAAGTGCCGCATCCGGCAGGTGCCCCAATGTTTCTATTAATAGGTCGCATGTTTTCCATGTTTGCCGCTAGCAATGTGGAGTCCGTAGGCTTTGCCGTAAACCTGGTTTCTGCCCTGAGCAGTGGTTTCACCATCTTGTTTTTATTCTGGTCAATTAACTTATTGGCGCATAAATTGATGAAAATAAAAGTGGGTGAGGCAACTAGCGCGCAAACTTTGCGGATTATCATTGCCGGTGCCATCGGCAGCTTAGCCTTCACCTTTTCCGATTCATTCTGGTGGTCAGCCGTTGAGGCGGAAGTATATGCTATGTCTTCGTTCTTAATTGCACTTATTTTCTGGGCAATGCTCAAGTGGGATGTTATTGAAGAAGAAGCACAGGCCAACAGGTGGCTGATATTAATAGCCTACATCATTGGCCTATCCATAGGTGTTCACTTATTAAATATTGTGGCTTTACCCGCACTGGGTTTAATTTATTACTTCAAAAAATACCCTAAGGTCACCTTTAAAGGAGTAGTAGCTGCTTTACTCATAAGTTCAGTTATTCTGTTAGTTATCTGGCAGTTTATTATTTTAGGCCTGCCGGGGCTGGTGGGCAAGTTTGAAGTATTCTTTGTGAACAGCATTGGTTTGCCTTTTGGCTATGGCGCGTTAATTTTTGGCATTCTACTAATTGCAGGTTTTGGCTACGGCATTTATTGGTCGGCCAAAAACGACAAAATTACGCTCAATACTTTTTTACTAGGTTTCTCATTCATCATTGTTGGTTATTCGTCTTACTTTGTGGTGCTTATCCGCTCGCAGTACAACCCGCCTATTGATCAAAACGATCCTGAAAATGTTATGAATCTATTGGCATACCTCAATAGAGATCAGTATGGCTCACGCCCGTTGGTCAGTGGCCAGTATTTCGATGCCGAGGTAGTTTCCCAAGAAAAAGGCGGCCCAATTTATACCAAAGGAGAGGATGAATACGAGATAACAGATTACAAAATTGAAACGAAGTACGACCCCAAGCGTACCACCATTTTACCGCGGATGTACAGTGGCGCACCGGGCCATGCCGAAGAATACCGCAGATGGACAGGCATGAGAGCTAATGAAAAGCCAAACTTTGCCGATAATATTGTTTTTATGTTCAGGTACCAGCTGGGGCATATGTATTTCAGGTATTTGATGTGGAACTTTTCCGGAAGAGAAAGTGATATTGAAGGAGCCGGCTGGAAAACAATGTTTGCCGACAATTCCGAGCTACCCGATCAGATGAAAAATAACAAGGCGCGTAATAATTTCTGGATGCTGCCTTTCATACTCGGTATTGCAGGCTTGCTTTTTCAGGCTAAAAGAGATGAAAAGAGTTTCTCGGTAGTAGGGCTGTTATTCATTCTCACGGGAGTTGCTTTAATACTTTACCTCAATTCACCGGCAACGGAGCCGCGCGAGCGAGATTATATTTATGTGGGCTCTTATTACGCATTTGCCTTTTGGATTGGCTTTGGCGTGTTGGCTCTAGCCAGCGGATTGGAAAAACTACTCAAAAACCCAAAAATAGCCAGTGTGGCAGCGGGCCTTATTGCCCTTTCGGTGCCTACCATTATGGCTGCTGAGGGATACGATGACCACGACAGATCGGACAGGTATTTCTCAGTAGATGCCGCACGCAACTACCTGGCGTCATGCGCACCAAATGCCATTTTGTTTACCGGGGGCGATAATGATACCTTCCCTCTTTGGTTCATTCAGGAAGTGGAAGGCTTTCGAACCGATGTCCGTGTAATTGTACTGAGTTACTTCAATACTGATTGGTACATTAACCAAATGAGACAAAACTCTTACGATTCTGAGCCATTGCCGCTGAGCTTAAGCAGGGCACAGGTTAAGCAGGGAGGGTTAAACGATTACCTACCGTATATGAGTAATTCCGGCATCAGCGGAGCTATTCCGGTTGATAGGTACCTAGATTTAATAAGACAGGATAACCCTAGCTTGCAAGTGCCAACTTCAGTAGGCAAATATAATATGCTGCCTTCAAAAACATTGACCATGGCAGTAGATACAGAGGCGGTGAGGAATCTTGATATTATACCGGAGGACAAGGAACAATTCCTAGTCAACAGAATGACCTGGAACATTAAGGGCAACGGACTAGAGAAGAAAGACCTGATGATTCTCGATATTATGAATGAGAATAAATGGAAGCGGCCGATTTATTTCAATACCACCTCACTAAATGGTGTTAAAATGGATTTGAGGAAATACGTAATTCAGGAAGGTTTAACGTATCGCTTGCTTCCGTTGGAGAAACCCAATGTAAATGCTGAGTTTGTTAATACTGAGGTGATGTACAACAACATCATGAAAGATTTTAGCTTTACCAATACGGCCGATTCGGATGTCTATTATAACCAGAACTACAGGAACTTCTTCTTAAACCACCGTTCGGTATTTGCTTCGCTGGCTTCCTCATTGGCGCAAGAAGGGAAAGAGCAGAAAGCGGTGGAAGTGGTTGACTACATCATGGAAACTATTTCACCGGAGGCTGTGCCAATGGATATTACAGGCCTTGAGTTTGCTCAGGTATATTTTGCTACTGGCAACGATGAAAAAGGGCTGGAGCTCGTAAACCAGATGTGGAAAGATAATTATGAGCTATTTAATTATTTGGTTGATCATGAAGTGCCATACATGAGCAGAGAAAGACAAATAAGCATTGCGGTGCTTTCTCAAATAGTTCAGATTTTGCGCCAGTATGACTTAAACGACAAAGCACTTGAATACCAAGATGAGATAAGAGTGCTTTACGAAAAGATGTAAAATAAAAGTAAGCCGCAATGACCGGTAACATCAGACTTCCGAAGTTCTTAAAACTTTGGAAGTCTGACTTTATCAATACTTAGGGCTTGCTGAAAAAGTCTCAAGTGGTTCATATACAATCGGGCAAAGTGAAGGAGTATTCTTACCGTGCTTCGCTGGCAGGCAGGTACTTCGAACCTACCTGACGCAGGCAGGCTGAAGCCCGGGAAAAACCTGTCAGCCTATGGCTGAGATGAATTGCTTGAGGCTAAGTCTAAAAAATTAAAATAGTAATTTTTTGGTGCATATAATAAGAGCTTTGATTATAAGAAAGCATGCACCTACTGAAAAACTCCAGCATCAAAAAATGACCCATACCTAAGATTAAGTGTGATTTTCGAAAGATTGACTGTTTTTCAGCATGCCCTACTTACCAGCATTAGCACTCAGTCAGGCGGTGGTTAATGAATTATCCAAGTTAAAACATCCACCGTCAGGTCATCCACTGGCTAGCGGATCATAGGCTATGTATTTGTGAGTAATTCTTTTTTTTTGCGGCTAAAGCAAACAGTAGGAGCGGTACACGACTAAGATTTCTCCATTGCATTACGAAATGACTTCGAGCAAAGTATTGCGGTTATAAAAGCTGCCGCTCTCCGTTTTTGATTGTAGCTAAAGAATTTTACAAGGCAAGCCATCCACTGTCAGGTCAGCTGCTGGCTAGTGGATCTTAGGCTATTTTATGAATAATACTCTTTCTTTATACGGCTAAAGCAAGCAGTAGGTGCGGCACACTAATAAGATTTAATCTAAATAAAATCAGATATTATTTGTATTCAATCTTAATAGAATTAATTTTGCCTATCTAAAATCAATCTAAATAAAAACAACAAATTAATAATAATGAAAAAAGCAATTTCTATACTCACGCTTGTCTTATTCGGCATACTTATTTTAACAAGTTGCGATGATACCAGCGATGATCCTTCTTATGAAATACCGCAGACCTATTCCTTTGATAACGTAGATTATTCCGGGCAAGAAGCACGCATTGCCATGCTTGCCGAAATAAGTGCAGTAGCTAAAGCCGGAAACAAAGGAGAACTAGTCGATGCCGATCTCTTAAAAGCTATGTTCGAAAATAGCAATAATCCATTTGAGAATGGTGACCTGAACGCTAACAGCAAAAATTTAAAAAGTAAAACTTTTGATTTAGACGTAGCCTTAATAGAATCGTTTTTTGAAGCACAAGAGCAAGCAAGTCTATCAGCAGGTGCGGTAGGCAGCAACGGAACGGCCGGTGTAGTTACTTCTAACGATGGCGCTAAAACCTATTTGTTTGATGAAAATGGTTATGAATACGCTCAACTTATCGAGAAAGGGTTAATGGGAGCATGCTTTTATTACCAAATGCTTGGCACTTACCTTACTGCTGAAAAAATTGGCGAAGCGGTTGATAATACTGAAATAAATGAGGGGAAAGGTACTGCAATGGAGCACCACTGGGACGAGGCCTTCGGTTATACCTCATTACCAAAAAACTATCCTGCTGATACGGAAGGGTTAAATTTTTGGGCTAAATACATTCAGGGACGTGAGGGTGAGTTGAATTCCGGTACAAAGTTGATGGAAGCTTTTATTAAGGGTAGGGCAGCTATTTCAGCCAACGACATGGAAACGAAAAATGAAATGGTTGACATTATCTACACCGAATTTGAGCTTGTAGCCGGTGGCACAGCTATTCATTATATCAATGCTGCCTTAACTAGTTACAATGATGATGCGCTAAGAAATCATACACTTTCGGAAGCCTGGGCTTTTGTAAATGCGTTGCAGTATAACCCTAATAAGTCGATAACAACTCAAAAAGTAAAAGATATAAGAGGCTTGTTAGGCGACAATTTTTATTTGGTTTCAAGAGCAGATTTAGAAGCAGCCAGAGCAGCTTTAGCAACTGAGCTTGGGTTAGAGGCAGAAGCTAATAATTTATAATTTATGAGCACACTCAATCGACTAAGCATTTTTATTGGTATGGTAGCTTTCAGTATTTTGGTTACTGCTTGCGATGATTCCACATCGAGCGAGAAAGTCAACTACGACCGAGCTGCATTTCTTACCAATTTAGCAGATAATCTAATCGTGCCTTCCTTTGCCGATTTTAATACCAAAGTTATTGCACTGTCGGTGGCTATCGATGATTTTACGGCAGCACCTGATCAGGCCAATTTGGTTCAAGCGCAAGCAGCCCTAAAAACGGCTTGGTTGAGCTACCAGTATGTAGCTTACATGGAGGTTGGCCCTTCTGCCGATTTATTTTTTCGCGAAGAGGTGAACATATTCCCTACTGATGCGGAAGCCATCGACTTAAAAATAGCCAATGCCGACTATACTTTTACCGGTGGAGCTAATATTGATGTAAAGGGATTCCCTGCTATAGATTACCTGCTCAATGGCAGTGGCGTAAATGCTGATGAAACCATCGCTTTTTACACAGATGCCACATTAGGAGATTTGAGAAGTGAGTATTTGAAGAAGGTAAGTGCTGAGCTAAAGCGAATTGCCAACAGCATTAACGAAGCATGGCCTGCCTACAGAACTACTTTTATTGAAAATGAAGGTACAGACATTGGCAGTAGCACAGGTATTCTTGTAAATGAGTTCAACAAACAGTACGACCTAAGGCTTAAAAATGGCAAAATTGGAATTCCGTCAGGTGTTAAATCATTTGAGCGCACCAATCCGAATAAGGTAGAATGCCTGCATGGTCAGTATTCTAAAGAATTAGCCGTAGCCTCAGCGGATGCTGCGATAAATATATTTAATGGAGTTGCTTTTGGTGATGGGGAAGACGGAGAAGGCTATGATGATTATTTGGATGCCTTGGGAGCTGAAGTGGATGGCGTTAAATTATCTGTTGCCATTAATGAGGCACTTCTTAAAGCTGCTGAATTGGTAGGTAGTATTGAGGGGAACATTGAAGCGGAAGCAGAAACCTATGAGCCTGAGGGAGATTTAGTAAAAGCTTACAATGCCTTGCAAGCTGTAATTCCGCTTATAAAAGTAGACATGACCTCCGCCATGAGTGTAACCATTGCATTTCAGGATAATGACGGTGATTAAGTGAGATGAACCTACAAACTTATTTGAACAAAGAAAGGCACATTGCACCTTTAGCCACCTTTAGAGTGGCTTTTGGTGTTTTAATGCTTTGTTCAATTATCAGGTTTTGGGCCAAAGGATGGATTTATAAACAGTACATTGAGCCTACATTCTTCTTCACCTACTACGGCTTCGATTGGGTAAAACCTTTGGGAGATCCGGGCATGTATGTGGTGTTTGCATTAATGGGGGTGGCCTCCATAGGCATTGCGCTGGGTTTTGCTTACCGTGTTAGTGCAACAGTCTTCTTCCTGCTTTTTACTTACGTGGAACTGATTGACAAAACCAATTACCTGAATCACTACTATTTTGTAAGTGTGGTGGCCTTTTTGCTTATTTGGGTGCCGGCCAACGCCAATTACTCGCTCGATGCCAAGTTACAATGGGTAAAACCGATACGTACAATTCCTGCCTGGTGCATCGATATTTTTAAGTTGCAATTGGCTATCGTGTATTTCTATGCGGGCCTGGCCAAGCTCAACCCCGATTGGTTGTTACATGCCTTGCCTTTAAAAATCTGGTTGCCGGCAAAGTCGCATACGCCAATTATTGGCTGGCTGTTCGATTATAAATGGACTGCCTATGCCTTTAGCTGGTTTGGCGCATTGTATGATCTTTCCATTCCATTTTTCTTGCTTTGGGCACGCACAAGGTGGTTGGCTTATGTAGCCGTAGTGGTATTTCATATTTTCACGGCCATTTTATTTCCTATCGGGATGTTCCCCTACATTATGATTGTAGCTACGCTGATATTCTTCTCGGAACATTTTCATAAAAAGCTGTGGCAAGCACTGGGTTTTTCAATAGTTGGTATTAACAATGTGCCAATTATTAATCAAATAGCTAAACCAATGAGGTATAAAGCTTTGCTCGGCTTATTGCTGGTTCATTTTTCCCTGCAACTGTTACTTCCCTTTCGCTTTGTTTTGTACGATAGCAAGCTTTTTTGGCATGAGCAGGGCTACCGTTTTTCTTGGCGCGTTATGCTGATGGAAAAAAGCGGTTACACCACCTTTACCATCAAAAAAGAAAGCGATGAAAGGCAAATGGTGATAGAACCAAATGAATATTTAACGCCCATACAGGAAAAAATGATGAGTACCCAGCCGGATATGATTCTTCAGTTTGCCCATTACTTGGAGCGTACCTTCAAACCAAAATATGGTGCTGTAGCGGTCTATGCCAATAGCCAGGTTACGTTGAATGGAGCCGGGAGCCGGCAATTTATTGCAGATACCGTTAATTTGTGCGCTCAAAAAAGAGGTCTTTATCAAAAAGACTGGATTTTACCTTATAATTAATTGCTTTGAAGTTCATTAAATACCTATTCACGAGTCTGCTATTGGTCACCGGCCTATCCGTTTTTGGCCAAGGGATAGAAGGTTACGTGCTTACGCAAGAGTTGAGGCAACCCATAGAAGGCGCCCGTGTTTTTGTGCTCAACAGCAATGTGCAGACGCTTACCAATGAAGCCGGTTTTTATGAGCTACCACTCAAAGCTGGAGACTATGAAATTGGTGCTTTTTACTTTGAGCGGCAGTCAGTAGTTAAAGATGTTTCCGTAGAGGAAGTGGTAGAACTATTAAGCTTTGACATGCCGCTGTTGGAAACTGTTTTGGATGAAGTAGTAACAAGCAGTAATAAAGAAAGCAATAAAAATATTGACAGACTAAACGCGGTGGAAGGCACCAGCATCTACGAGGGTAAAAAGACTGAGTTGATCAGGTTGGATAAGCTCAACGGAAATTTGGCCACCAATAATGCACGGCAGGTTTTTGCCAAGGTGCCGGGCTTAAATATCTGGGAGAGCGATGCTGCCGGTTTACAGCTGGGAATAGGTGGCAGAGGGCTAGATCCCAACCGTACCTCAAACTTTAATACACGCCAAAATGGCTACGATATTTCTGCTGATCCGCTGGGCTACCCCGAGAGCTATTACACACCACCAATGGAGGCACTGTCAAAAATTGAAATTGTGCGGGGAGCGGCTTCACTACAATACGGTACGCAGTTTGGCGGCATGGTAAACTTTGTTTTTAAAGAAGGGCCGGATAAAAAACCATTTGAGTTCAACACCCGAAATACGGTAGGTTCTTTCGGTTTGTTTAGCTCCTATAATAGCGTGGGAGGCAGTACCAAACGGGTCGATTATTTTGCCTATTACCAACGCAAGCAGGGCAATGGCTGGCGCGAAAACGAATCTTTCACTGTGAACTCTGCCTTTGCCAATACCACTTTCCACCTTACAGAAAAGCTGGATGTAGCTTTAGAATTTACCCACATGGATTATCTGGCTCAGCAACCGGGTGGCTTAACCGATGCATTGTACGAAGAAAACCCGCGCCAATCCAAAAGAAACAGGAATTGGTTTGCTATTAATTGGAATATTCCAGCCGTAATAATAGATTACAAACCTACCAAATATGCTGAATTCAACTTTAAAACATTTGGACTTATGGGATCTCGTGAGGCGCTCGGTAATATCAACCGTGTGGATAGAGAAGATAGCCCGGATTTCGATAGAAATTTGCTTTCTGACGAATATAATAATTTTGGTTTGGAGTTCAGAGGAATTCAAAAATATGAGCTCTTCAATAATATTAGTGCCGTGGCTTATGGTGCCCGGTATTTTAATGGTACAACTAGTCAACAGCAAGGCTTAGCTGACAGTACTTCTGCTCCTAATTTTTTCTTTCTTAATCCGAATGATTTGGAGGATTTATCTTATGAATATCCCAATAAAAATGGAGCTTTCTTTATAGAAAATGTGCTTACTCTATCAAAAAATTTCAGCATTACACCGGGGCTGCGCTGGGAATATATAAATACATCGGCTAATGGTTATTATCGTGATATTCGTACTGACTTAGCCGGCAATGTAACAGTAGATTCAGTGGAATATGAAAATAAGTCATCTGTTCGCAACTTTACCTTATTAGGTGTTGGTTTGAGCTATACCTTCAACAGTAATTTGGAAATCTATTCTAATATCTCGGAAAACTATAGAGCTATTAATTTTAACGATCTGCGGGTAAGTAATAATAATTTACTGATTGATCCTAACCTCAAAGACGAAACCGGCTACAACTTTGACGTTGGTTCAAGAGGTAGTTGGAAAGAAATAATAAGTTTTGATTGGAGTGCCTTTTACTTATTATATAACGATAGAATTGGCACAGTAAATAGCAACGAACCAAATCCACGTATTGATACGAGACCTTACAGTTTTAGAACAAATATTGGAGATGCCTATGTACTTGGTCTTGAGACCTTCACAGAATTTTTTTTAAGTGAAATAACCTCCTCCTCCTTTTTGCCAAATAGCAATTATTCCATTTTTACCAATTTTGCTTTAATAACTGCCAGATATTTGGGTGATGATAATGAATTATCAGTCAATGACGGAAACAAGGTGGAATTAGTACCAACTATTAATTTAAAAGCAGGTATTAATTATAACTTTAATCACTTTTCCAGCACGCTACAATATACCTACCTAAGTGAGCAATACTCGGAAGCTTCCAACACTGATTTAGTTGCTAGCGGCATAAATGGCCTCATTCCGGCATACTATGTAATGGATTTCAGCTGTAAATACCAGTATAAATTTGCTCAATTAGAAGCGGGCATCAATAACTTAACAGATAATACCTACTTCACCAGACGCTCCACAGGCTATCCCGGCCCCGGAATTTTACCTTCACCGGGAAGAAATTTCTATCTTACGCTAGGGCTTACTTTTTAGCGAGTTGGCGGTTTGGCTCGTTAGCTGTTTGGCTTGTTGGCGGTTTGGCTTGTTGGCTTATTGGCAGTAGTAAGAAATTGACTCACCTAATGTATAATGCCCGTAGTTTATAAGCATTCTCTACACTTACCAAATTTAAAAGTTAGACGGCTTTTGCTTTCTGCTGGATGAATAACAACTCCCACTACTTGTAACTACCTAGCCCCAACGGGGTGTAATACCACAAAGGTGGGTGCCAGCCCACCGCAAAGAAAGCGGCAGCTACCATAAAGCCCTGAATGGGTGAAATACGTCAATGTTGAGCCAACCACCAAAAAGAGTAGGTTGCAATCTCGTAAAAAACTGACTCATCTACTATATAATGCTCATTGTTAATCACCATTCTTGACACAGATCAAATTTAAAAGTTACACTGTTTTTGCTTCCTGCTGGATGAGTAATAACTCCCTCTACTTGCAACTACCTAGCCCCAACGGGGTGCAATACCACAAAGGTGGGTGCCAGCCCACCGCCAAGAAAGCGCAGCTACCACAAAGCCCTGAATGGGTGAAATACGTCCATGTTGAGCCAACCACCAAAAAGAGTAGGTTCCACTCTCGTAAAAAACTGACTCACCTAATATATAATATCTATTTTGATAAACATTCTTAACACTTACCAAATTTAAAAGTTACACTGCTTTTGCCTTCTCTTGAATGAATAACATCTCCCTCTACTTGCAACTACCTAGCCCCAACGGGGTGTAATACCACAAAGGTGGGGACAGCCCACCGCAAAGAAAGCGCAGCTACCACAAAGCCCTGATTGAGTGAAATACGTCAATGTTGAGCCAACCACCAAAAAGAGTAGGTTCCACTCCCGTAAGAAAATGACTCACCTACTATATAATGCTCATTGTTAATCACCATTCTTAACACAGATCAAATTTAAAAATTACACTGCTTTTGCCTTTTCTTGGATGAATAACATCTCCCTCTACTTGCAACTACCTAGCCCCAACGGGGTGTAATACCACAAGGTGGGTAGCCAGCCCACCGCAAAGAAAGCGCAGCTACCACAAAGCCCTGATTGAGTGAAATACGTCCATTTTGAGTCAACCATCTAAAAGAGTAGGTTGCACTCCCGTAAGAAAATGACTCACCTATTATATAATGCTCATTTTAAAACATTCTTAACATTTACCAAATTTAAAAGTTACACTGCTTTTGCCTTTTCTTGGATGAGTAACATCTCCCTCTACTTGCAACAACCTAGCCCCAACGGGGTGTAATACCACAAGGTGGGTAGCCAGCCCACCGCAAAGAAAGCGCAGCTACCATAAAGCCCTGAATGGGTGAAATACGTCAATTGCTAACACAAAAGAAACTGAATCCACAATTACCATCCCCATAGCTATCAGGACTAGTCCCCCAAATAGCCAAATAGCCAACCAGCCAATCAGCCAACCAGCCACTACCCCCTCAACACCGTATGCCACAGCACCACCCCAATGCTAACGGCTATATTCAGCGAATGCTTGGTGCCAAACTGAGGAATTTCAATGCAATGATCGCTGGCATCAACTACGGCTTGCTCCACTCCGTATACCTCATTCCCAAAAATAAAAGCATATTTCTTATCGGTTTCGGGTGTAAAGTCTGTCAACGATAAGCTATTTTCTACCTGTTCCACACTCATTATGGTGTAGCCGGCCGACCTAAGCT
Source organism: uncultured Cytophagales bacterium (assembly GCA_963832285.1). Taxonomy (GTDB): domain Bacteria; phylum Bacteroidota; class Bacteroidia; order Cytophagales; family Cyclobacteriaceae; genus Marivirga. The sequence goes on along the minus strand of CAWHTP010000006.1, from coordinate 15,282 downwards.
GCTCCACAGCATCAAGTGTATGGTCAAAATGTCGCCAACTTACAGAATCGGTAGCGCCAAGGGCAGTTTTGTTAATTTCTCTGTGAGGAGGCTGAGCCGTAATGCCGCAAAGTATCACCTCTTCTACCAAAAAGGCGTCACTAGTTCTAAAGCAAGAGCCTACATTATTCATGCTCCTTACATTATCGAGCACCACCACTATCGGGTGTTTTTTTATATTTCTATACTCGTCAATTTCAAGCCTGTTTAATTCTTCATTGGCTAATTTCCTCATATTTTTCCATCTTTGGTGTTCATAAGATAATTGTTGCATTAGCAACAATTAACGGGCCTACAAAACTAATACATTTCGAATAAGCATGTCAAAAACTGAGGACACAAAGCAAACGCCCTTAATGAAGCAGTATAACCAGATAAAGGCGAAATATCCGGGTGCCCTGCTGCTTTTTAGGGTGGGCGATTTTTATGAAACCTTTGGAGAAGACGCCATCAGGGCCAGTAAAGTGCTCAATATTGTTTTGACCAAGCGAGCTAACGGCTCAGCCTCTCATATCGAGCTGGCGGGTTTTCCGCACCACGCTATGGATAATTACCTTCCCAAATTAGTGCGTGCAGGCCACAGGGTGGCTATCTGCGATCAGCTGGAAGACCCCAAATCGGTTAAAGGCATCGTAAAAAGAGGTGTTACTGAGCTGGTAACTCCGGGTGTAAGTTTTGATGACAATGTGCTGGAGCAGGGTCGAAATAATTACCTGGCTTCCATTTATTTCGGTAAGGAGGAGGTTGGCGTGGCCTTTCTTGATATAAGCACGGGCGAGTTTATGACGGCCACCGGAAAGCCCAATTACATCGATAAACTTATCCAGAGTTTTCAGCCTTCGGAGATTATTTTTTCAAAATCGCACCGCAATGTATACGAAAAAAGATATGCCGACCAGTACAATATCCATCCGTTGGAAGACTGGATTTATGCCTATGATTACACCTATGAGAAACTAACAAAGCAGTTCAGCACTAACTCCTTGAAAGGCTTTGGTATAGAAGGGATGGCAGAAGGCATTATCGCCTCGGGGGCTATATTACATTATTTAGAAGCCACCGTACATAACGATGTCGATCATATTGCCAACATATCTCGAATTGAAGAAGAGCAATATGTTTGGATGGATAAGTTTACTGTACGCAATCTGGAGCTGGTCTATCCACAGCAGGAAGGCGGGGTTCCGCTAATCGATATATTAGATTGTACTCAAACGCCTATGGGTTCGCGCATGCTCAAACGTTGGATGGTGCTTCCGTTGAAAGACAGAATCGCGATAAGTGAAAGGCATGAAGTGGTTGAAGCCTTTTTTAAAAAGGCTGCGCTTAAGGAGGCTTTGTTGCAATCACTAAATCCCATGGGGGATATTGAAAGGCTAATTTCCAAGGTGGCAGTAGGGCGCATTAACCCGAGGGAATTGCTGCAACTAAAAAAGGCATTGGCCTTAATGAAGCCTGTAAAAGAACAGCTTCAAAGCTCAAAAATCAAAACACTAATTAAATATGCGGATCAAATCAATCTCTGCGAATTTTTGTATGAGCAAATTGAAATTAAGCTGAGCGATGAGCCGCCACTGCTAACCAACCAAGGTAAGCTGGTAAAGGAAGGTGTAAACGAGGAGCTTGATGAGTTGCGTAAAATTGCTTTTTCAGGGAAGGATTTTTTGCTGCAACTTCAGAATAAAGAAAAAGAACGGACAGGCATCAGCTCTTTGAAAATTGCCTACAACAAAGTTTTTGGGTATTATCTGGAAGTTTCAAATGCACATAAAGATAAAGTGCCTGAGGAATGGATAAGGAAGCAAACTTTGGTTAATGCGGAGCGCTACATAACAGAAGAGCTTAAAGTTTACGAGGAAAAGATACTTGGTGCTGAAGATAAAATGATTGTTATAGAGCAGCATATTTTTCAGGAACTGGTGCGGCTGGCAAACGATTATGTAAACCCCATTCAGCAGAATGCTCGTGTTTTAAGTGCCATTGATTGCCTACTTTCTTTTGCTCAGGTGGCAGAAAAAAATAATTATGTTAAACCGCATATTACAAATGAAAAGGGTATAGATATTAAACAAGGCCGGCATGCAGTTATTGAGCAACAGTTGCCGCTGGAAGAGGAGTACATTCCCAACGATGTATTACTCACCAACGATGAACAGCAAATAATAATCATTACGGGGCCAAACATGGCTGGTAAGTCGGCTCTATTGAGGCAGGTGGCACTTATTGTTTTGTTGGCACAAATAGGTAGTTATGTGCCTGCGAAATCGGCTGAAATAGGTATAGTAGATAAAATTTTTACGCGTGTTGGTGCTTCCGATAACCTGAGTAAGGGCGAATCTACCTTTATGGTGGAGATGACCGAAACAGCCAGTATTTTAAATAACCTATCGGATCGGAGCCTTATTTTGATGGATGAAATTGGCCGTGGAACCAGTACGTACGATGGTGTTTCTATAGCATGGAGCATAGTGGAGTTTCTGCACAACCATCCTAAATTTAAAGCTAAAACACTGTTTGCTACGCATTACCACGAGCTTAACCAATTAGCTACTGATTTTCCACGCATACATAATTTCAATGTGTCGGTAAAAGAAATTGATGGGGAGATTATTTTTATGCGAAAGCTCAAAAAAGGAGGTAGTGAGCATAGCTTTGGTATCCATGTGGCGCATTTAGCAGGCATGCCCAACCCGGTAGTGCTCAGAGCAAATGAAATTATGCATCACTTAGAGAAGGATAAGATCAAGCAAACCTTCCAGAAGAATATGCGAGAGGTTCCTAAAAACAACTACCAGCTCTCTTTATTTGATGCCGACCCGGCAATGAAAGAAGTGAAACAGTTGCTCGATCAGATTGATATCAATACGCTATCTCCTGTGGAGGCATTATTAAAACTTAATGAGCTAAAAGGTAAAATGAGTTCATAATGAAAAACTATATAATACCAATTATATAAAGTGTAAAAAAATCAATTTTGCAAATTTACGTTATTTGGCGCTCAATATGACACATTTACAATCTTTGCTCGTGTAAAAGGCTCATAGCCTCAATGTAATATTGAAAGGTGTAGCTTTTTTATTATGAGGTTAATAGTGCCAATATACTAAGCAAGCTACTGTTTATTCCGAATCGCATTTTCTGGTATCCCGGAGAAGTAATGCCAGCCATAGGCTAGTCACCCTTCGAGTGAAAGTATCTGAGGCAATCAAATAATCGGTTCATCCCAATTAATGAGTTATCGTTTTGAGCAACTCCATAAATCTAAATTGGTGTCAGAAAGGTGTATCGGATAACGGTCTCCATCTAAAAAACTGAAGTATTTTATTTAATATTGTAAATCAAAATGCAATTTCTACGACCGACCGCTTCTCATCGCGGAGAATGGAATGGCGCACCGGCGGCGGCGTGACAACCGGGACGCGGATCGGCGGACGGATGCGATGACGCGGAGCGAATTTCTCCGCGTGCATCTGGCGGAGGTGGCGCGATTGCGGCGGGAGGGGTGTCCGGTCGTGGGCTATCTGCATTGGTCGATGACCGATAACTACGAGTGGGGGTCTTACACGGCGCGGTTTGGGCTTTTTTCCTTGGACTACGCGGCTGGTGCCGAGCGGTCGGTGGTGGATCATCTTGGCGACCGGCCTTCGGAGACTTACGCGGAGTTGATCACGGTCGCGCGGCGGGAGTTTGACTCGTGATGTTTGAAGCCCTGCGGTTTTGGTGGGTTCGGCGATTGCAAATCGCCGCTCCTTGAAGGAGTTTTTTCCGATGAAGATGCTTTTCCTTGCTATCGGGATTGGGGTGGCAATGGCTTCCGTGGGTCGGGCGCAGGAGTTCGTGGTGTTTCAGGACGCGGAGGAGAACCCGGTGCAGCCCATGCCGGAGCGGATCACTCCCGACCCGGACCCGGCGGTGTCGGGCATCGTGGCGAAGGTCTTCGACGAGCAGCAGCCCTGGCAACTGGTCAACCCCGCAGCTCCGAAGTCGGCGGGAACCGGGCGGACGAACGGGACGGTGTCTGAGGATGCGACGCAGCCCGGCAAGCCCCGAGGATTTATCCTCTTCGCGATTGATCAGCCGCCGCGGGTCGCGTTTTTCTGCGCGACTTACCTCAAGCCGGAGATGCATCACGTGCACCGGCAGATCTTGGCGTCGACGCGGTTCAAGCCGATCGTCATCACGCAGAAGGTGGAGAATCTCGGCGACTTCCCGCATGAGGATGTGCACTTGGTGAAACGGGTGGCCTTCCGATTTTTCGGACGAGCCATCGAGCGATACGTGACGGGGCGTCCCTGGCAGGTGAGTGGGAGGGAAGGGGATGCGGTGCTGAACATCCTGCGGGAAAAGTCGGTGGACGTGCTGCACATCTTCTTCGGGAACGTGGCCGTGCATCTGCTGCCGCTGCTCCGGCGGTTGCCGATGCCCTTTGTAGTGTCGTTTCACGGGGCGGACGTGACGGGTGCGATCGCTTCGGAAGGCTACGCGGAGGCCAGGATGGAGCTGTTCGAGCGAGCGGCCTGGGTTGCGTGTCGATCCGAGGCACTGGTTGAGCGCGTCGCGGCGATGGGCTGTCCACGGGAGAAACTGCGAGTGGTGCGGACGGTGGTGCCGGTGGTAGATTTCGAGGGCGGCGTGCAGGTAGGCGACAGCGCGGTGGTCAGCTCAGGCTTAGCAGGTCGATGCGGAAGGAAATGGCGCGCAACTGACCTTGCGGGCTTTTGCGCTGGAAACGCCAGGGCGAGCTGGTGGTGCGGGGACAGGCCAATGGAGGCGAGGGCGTTCTGGAGGCGCGGCGGCTGACCAGGAGTTCGGCGTTGCGGAGCAGCGAGTACGGGGTTCCTGGATCAGGACCGACTGCGGCAGGTCTTCGCGGAGTCGCACGTGTTCGTGCACCCAAGCGAGGGCGTGGCGGGGGATTCGGAGGGGGTGCCGAATGCGCTGCTGGAAGCGATGGCTTCGGGTCTGCCAATCGTTGCAACCCGACACGGCGGCATCCCCGAGGTGATCGCGGACGGGGAGAATGGGTTGCTCTGCGACGAGCGGGATGCGGCGGGTCTGGCTCTGGCGGTTGAGCGGCTGGTGGGAGACGCGGCGCTCTGGGCGCATGGCGCGGACGGGGGCGGCGACGGTGCGCGGAGAACTCTCCGAGGCAACTTTGGTCGGTTCTCTGGAAGAACTCTACTCTTCGCCGAAGAGCTAAGCTTTTGCCAACTGGGGCGATTGCGTCCGGCGGGACACGCGCATGAGGGCGAGCGCTCCGAGGAAAATGCCGGTGAAGAGGAGGTCGCTCGCGAGAGAATTGCGGAAGAAGACCCACGTCGGCGGGAAGCCCGGGAGGCCGATGGTGAGGGATTGGATCCAGCCGGTCGCATGGGCGTAGGCTGCGTTGCCGAACCAGGAGGCGGTGTTAGTGACCGCGTAAAAGAGGAATGAATTTGCGGCGACGGCACGACGAGCCGGGAGCGGGCGGTTGCGCAGGGCGAGGCCGCCCGCGATAGCGACAGCGTAGAGGCTGTAGCGGAGTAGCTCGCCGGAGCCGATGGCCGCCTGGCCGTAGTGAAAGTTGAGGAGGACGTCGGAAGCGACGAGGGCGGCAAGTGGGACGATGATGGCGATGGCGCCAGGCAGGACCATTGCTCCGCAGAGGGCGATGGCCATGAGGGGGGCGAAATTCGGCAGGTCCGGGAGGGCTTCCAAGCGAATCACCCGGAAGAAGGCTGCGAAGAAAAGAAGGCCGATGGCGACGGCGAGCAGGGGCGTAGTGAGGCGGGTTCGAGGCAGAGCATTCGAGATATTCGGTGCTGCCGACGGGAGCGAGAAGCGTCCGATTTTCGCTTCGGGCATTCGTTTGTCGAGGGTGGATTGGTCGGGGGGAAGGAAGCCGCTCGAGCCGCTGGCGTAGGCAACCATGGCCATGCCGTCGTGGCGGAAGTGGACGGTCGTCTCGCGCTGATCGATGCCGTAGAACTCTTCGATCTGCGTCTTAGCTGAAAACGGATAAACCTGCGCGCTGGTTGCGAAGACGATGACCTTGGATGGGTCGCTGGTTTCCCAGTAGCTCTTGCGGTCGGAGGCCTGACGATTGGGCCGACCCAGCCTCCTGCAAGGAGGACGTTGTAGCCGACGCCAATGTATCCGGATCGGAATTTCGGCTTAAACGTGCTGCCGTTCAACGAAAAGCTGGGATCTGGGCGGGTTCCGGCCGGAATGAATGGACCTAGCGGACCGAGGCTTGGATCATAAAATCGATCTCCCTCGGCGCGATTTGCGCTGGAGGCTGGTTCGAATCCCCACCACCAAAGCTTTCCGCCGGAAGCGCGCTCATAGAATTTCCAGTAGCGGTGATTGTTTTCCGCCAGATACTGCGTGGCGCCGACCGAAAGCACGCGGATGTTCGCGGCAGAGACCGCGAGCGAGGAATGAACGTAGGCAGCCCTTCCCGCCTTAAAAATAACAGTAGCCAGCACGACGATGATCGCCGTCGCCGCTAGTAGCTCGACCAGGGTAAAGCCGCGCTCAACTCTCAATCTGCCAATCAGGTGGTCCGATCGCATCAAAGTTTGGCACGCTGGCGGGCTGCTGTGGCAATCGCAACAAAGGCTGCGGCAAGGATGAGAGCGATGGTGCTGCGGCCAGGGACGGCGGCGATAGCAGTGCTCGCAGGCTCGGCTGCAAAATCGGGTGCCCACGACCAGGCGTCCCACGAGCCGTCCGTCAATTGGCGGTCCTGCATGCCAACATTCGCGAATGCCCATTCCAAAGCCGCTGGATACGCGCCGCTGCCATCGTTGTTGTAGTAGGCCCAATAGCCAGCGCTAGTATCTTCAAATCCCCCGGCAGCAAAGGTTTGCGTGGACGTGGTGTAGTCAAATTCAAATACTGCCTCTCCGTAGCCGCCGTAAAAAATAGTGAATAGAACGAGGGCAGCGTCGCCCGAGGCGTCCGGGATAGCCGACGAAGTATTCGTCCCGCTAAGTCCGGCGACCGTCCGCAACATGTCTTCACCCGTCGCGGTTCCATTCCATCGGTAGCCCCAGGCGAAGCTGTCTTGGTGAGTGCCGTCGTTCCAGTCGATGACGAGGCCGGCGCGGTTGGTGCCGGTGCCATACCAGAGTTGGATGTCGTCGAGACCGGTGATCGGCGCGGCGTGGAGGGACGTGGTGAGCGTGGCGGCGGCAAGGGTCGACGCGACGAGGAGCTTCCGAAGAAGTGACTTTTTCATAGGAGTTTTTCTGAATGTGACGGGGATGTGCTAGGACAGCCTTTCCCCCGAAATCAGAAAGGACTCCCCCCGCACGGACGCTGACGCGGCGCCGTTGCCCATCGCAGGGCGGTGCGGTTTTCTCCGTCGGTTCGAAACCGGACTATGACCTTTGCGCGACAGTGAGGGACTTCCACCCTTACTTTCCTAGGCCGACGGATTGGATATTGTGAAAAAGATCGGTGGCGGGTGGTGGCCCGCTGGGACGAATAAATAGCGGGGACGGGAGGTGACCAAGCGAAAAGTAACGCGAGCCTCCGGCTCGCTTGACCACTGCAAACAGGATGTTTGCGTTACAAGTCGTTGATCTGGGTCGCGAGATCGGTGTCTTGTTTGGTGAGCCCGCCCGCGTCGTGGGTCGTGAGGGTGAGGGTGACTTTGTTCCAGCGGATGTCGATGTCGGGGTGGTGATTCGCGTCTTCGGCGAGGTCGGCGACTTCGTTGACGAACTCGATGGCGGGCGTGAAGCTCTTGAACTCGAAGGTTTGCGTAATGGATTTGCCGTCGAGAGTCCAACCCTCGAGGGTGGTGAGGTGGTCGGAGATCGCGGAGTCGGTGAGGAGGTCGGCCATGCGCCAAGGTAGGAGAATTATTTTGCGCTGACAAGGGGCGCTGGGTAGGTTCTTCCCTCCTCTCAAGGACGATTCCCATGGGCAAAATCTACAACAACATCGTCGAAACGGTCGGTCGCACGCCGCTCGTCCGGCTGAATCACATCACGAAAGACCTGCCCGCGACCATCGCGGTGAAGTGCGAATTTTTTAATCCTCTCGGCAGCGTGAAGGACCGCATCGGCATGGCGATGATCCAGGACGCCGAGGAGCGGGGCGTGATCAACGCCGACACGACCATCGTCGAGCCGACGAGCGGAAACACCGGCATCGCGCTCGCCTTCGTCGCCGCTTCGAAGGGATACAAGCTCATCTTGACGATGCCCGAGACGATGAGCGTCGAGCGTCGCACGTTGTTGGCGATGCTGGGAGCGAAGCTCATCCTCACGCCCGGACCCGAGGGGATGAAGGGAGCCATCGCGAAGGCCGAGGCGATTGTCGCGGAGACGGAGAACGCATGGATGCCGCAGCAACTTAACAATCCGGCCAATCCGGCGATTCACCGGAAGACGACGGCGGAAGAGCTTCTGGGATGATACCGATGGGAAAATCGACATCTTTGTCGCGGCGGTTGGAACGGGTGGGACGGCTACGGGCGTGGGTGAGGTTCTTAAATCCCGAAAGCCCGGCTTCCAGGTCGTCGTCGTCGAGCCGGACGCATCGCCGGTGATCACGCAGACTCGCAACGGCGAGCCGCTCAAGCCAGGTCCGCACAAGATTCAAGGTGCTGGCGCGGGCTTCGTTCCGAATAACCTGCACCTCGACGTCGTGGATGAGGTCGTCCAGGTCTCCAACGACGCGGCGTTTGCGATGGCGCGGCGATTGGCGAAGGAAGAGGGCATCCTCGGCGGAATCAGCTCGGGAGCCAACGTGCAGGCCGCCATCGAGCTGGCCAAGCGGCCAGAAAATGCCGGGAAACTCATCGTGACCGTCGCTTGCTCCACGGGTGAGCGTTACCTCAGCACCCCGCTGGCCGAGGAAGCTCGGGCGGAAGTCGCGGGCTAGTCTTTTCTTCTCATCATGGCCAGCGAACCTTACCTCCCCTCCCAAGCGTCCGACGAACCGCTCTACGAAGAGCAGCTCGATCCCTTCGAGGTCTTCTGGGCGAAGCACAAAGGGAGCGTCATCATCGGCGCAATCGCGCTGCTGGTCATCCTGGTTGTGGGCCTAAGTTGGTTCGCCATCTCTCGGTCGGCGCGGATCGCGAGCGAGCAGGCTTTTGCAACGGCCAAGACGGCGGCGGAATTGCAAGCCGTGATCGACGAGCACGGCGGGACGGTGGTCGCGGGGAACGCGGCCCTGCTGCTGGCGAAGCTGCAGCGCGAAGACGGGCAGGTCGACGAGTCGACCCAGACACTGCGGGCCTTTGTCGACGGTCAGCCCGACCACCCAATGGCCCCGCTCGCACGCGTGTCCATGGCGGAAAATTTGGCTCTGGAAGGAAAGGCGGGCGAAGCCGAGTCCGCGCTGCAGTCCGTCGTCGACGTCGACGCGGATTCATTCGCCGCTCCCGTGGCGATGCTGTTCAAGGCGGAACTCCTACTGGCCGAAGAGGATCGGAACGAGGCGTTGAAAACGTACCAGCGACTAGCGGATCAGTATCCGGTGTCGGTCGCGGCGCCAAGCGCGGAGCCGGTCTATCGCGGCAGCTCGAGGCAATGTCTCGTCCGGCTGCGGTAAAAGCGGCAGAATGATCCGGGCGGGCGGAGGATCTCCGGTGGGGGCTTGGCTGGCGGTTGATCCCGTCCGGCGCAGGCTTCGGGGAGATGCCGTGGTAGCTCGTGGGATGGGCGTCTGATTGGCTTGGCGGTGGCGCGGGCCGGAGCGACGCGAAGACCGACGAAGTGAACCCCGCAACTGGCAGGTTGGACGCCCGCGCTCCCCGGCTCGCTTAGGCGTGGGCGAAGATGGGTTGCCAGGCTGGGTGGACTTTCAATTCGGGCGGGTGGATGGTGCCGGCTCTGGGATAATTGTCGATGATGGTGGTCGCGACTTCGACGGACCCTTCGTAGGCACCGCCTTTGTCGACGATGAGGGAGCGGGTGTGGACGTCGCCGTCGAGTAGGCCGTAGCGCCCGACACGGATCGTGCCGGGGCAGAAGATGTCGGCCTCGACTTGGCCGCGAATGAGAATCTCTTCGGCGCGGATCGGGAAGGTGAAGCGGAAGTCGGATCCTCGATCAATGACCAACGTGTGGGTCTCGATCCGAGCGCGGCAGACGCCTTCGCCGCGAATCCGGAGCGTGCCGGCGCAATCGATGCGCCCCGCGAAGCGGCCTTCGATGTGAGCGTTGGCGCAGCGGACATGCGGAGAATTGAGGTAGCCAGTCGATGAGACGTAAATCGATCCGCGGGTATCGACGGAGCGAGTGAAGTGGCTCGAGACGCGGACGTCGGCCAGATCGGTTTCTGACCCGCACGTTGGGCAGAGGCTGGAGGGGCGATGTGGGCGGACGCTTGGTGGCGCTCACCGCAGGCTCCGCACTCGACCTGCCGTCTGGGTCCAGGATTGCTCCGGGAGATGGTCACCCACGTCGCTGCGGCGTTGGCGGGGGCGGCAGCGGTGGAGTAGTGGTCGCCGCAACCCCGGCAAAACGTCGACTGCAACGCCCGGGGTTCGTTTTGCACGAAACCGCAGTGCGGGCAGGTCGTCGGGATCTTGCGGATGGCGCCAAACATGGTGAGGTCCGGGCGCTGGCCTTGCGCGAAGCGGCTCGGAGGCGCGGGTTACGCGTTCGCGACTTCCTTCGCGCGATCTGGCTGGTTGGAAGGCTGGTTGGACGAATCTTTCGGCTTATCAGCACCGGACTCCGGCGGCTTGCTCGCAGGGGCGGGGCGGCTGGAGTTTTTGTTCGGAGTGACCTCGGATTTGCCGGTGAAGCTGGCGCCCTCTTCGATGACGATGCGGGAGGCGGTGAGGTCGCCGGTGAGCTGGGCGCTCGGCCTTCAGCTCGGCCTTTTCGCTGACGGTGATGTTGCCCAGGACGGTGCCGTGGACGGTGACGGCTTTGGTCATGACCTCGCCGCGAACCGTGGCATTTTTACCAATGACGAGGACGCCGTCGGAGATGATCTCGCCCTCGATCTTGCCGTCGCAGATGAGTTCGTTGTCAAATTTGATGGTTCCTTTGATTTCGACGTCGGCGGACAGGACGTTCTTGCTGGAAGCGCCGCCACCGGCGGGCGCGAAGGATTCCGGAGACGGGCTGGACGTGATTTTATTGAGATTCATGAAAATTGGTGTGGATTGGCGGGTCTGAAACTGAACTCGCAAATTATATTTGGCGTTGGGGGTGTCAAAGCTTTCTTCCGGGGGAGGTTGCTGCGGCTACCCGGAAGCGCGGGAGGGCGGGAATGAAGGTGATCGTGACGTGCGGACCGGGGGTCGTATCATTGACGAGGTGCGGCGGATCTCGAATGTCTCCACCGGAGAGCTGGGCGTATGCTAGCGAATGGGTTCGGGCGGCGGGTTGCGAGGTGGCCTGCTTGCGGTCGCGGGCGGCGACAACGGACGTGCGCCTGGCAGCGGGCGTCGAACGGGTCGACTTCGAGACGAACGACGAGCTGGCGGCGGCGTTGCTTTCGCGAGCGGCGGACGTGATTTTTCACACGGCGGCATTGGCGGATTTTTCGGTCGCAGAGATCCGGAATCTGACGGGACGGGAGCTAGGAGCGGCGAAAATCTCGAGCCGGGCGGGCGGGATCACGATTCGGCTGGAACCAGCGGCGAAGGTGATCGCTTCGCTGCGGGAGTGGTTTCCGAGGGCGCGGATCGTCGGTTGGAAATACGAGCTGGTCGGCGGACGGGAGGAGGCGCTGGCCGCCGGGCGGAGGCAGCTGGCGGAGGCTCGGACGGATGGGTGCGTGGTGAACGGATCGGCGTTTGGGCCGGGCTTTGGGCCGGTGCCTGGGCCGGACGGTTCGCTGACGGATTTCGCCAGCAAAGCGGAGTTGGTCGCGGGTTTGGTTAGCGATGGGGGCGCTCCGTGATGTGCGCGAGGGCTCTTCGTAGCTGCCTGCGATCCCGTCGAGGCTGGAGACGGTGGCGTCGAGGTCGTGCAGTAGGCCGTCGCGGAGTCCGTAGATCACGCCGTGGATGGACAGCTCTCGCCCGTCGAGCCAGGCGTTGCGGATGAGCGACGTGGTGCCGAGGTTGCGAACCTGCTCGATGACGTTGAGTTCGCAGAGGGTGCGGAGCTGGTGGGTCCATCGACGTCGGTCTCGAGCAGGGTCCGGTGTTTCTCCGCAACCAGCGTGATGGGATGAATCCAGTGGTCGACGAGGCCGATGCGGAGTCGGTCGTAAGCGGCCGCGACACCTCCGCAACCGTAGTGGCCACAGACGATGACGTGTTTGATCTCGAGGACGAGAACGGCGTATTCGATAACCGAGAGGCAATTGAAATCGGTGGCGCCGACGAGATTGGCGACATTGCGGTGGACGAAGATCTCGCCGGGCGGGAGGCCGACGATCTCGTTCGCGGGGACGCGGCTGTCGGAGCATCCGATCCAGAGGTAAGCCGGGCGCTGCTGGTCGACGAGCCGCGCAAAGAAATCCGGATTGGCCGCGAGGTTATCCGCCGACCATTTCCGATTGTTCGCGTAGAGGCCGGTGAGGGGCATCGGGGCTTGCTAGCGGGATTGTGGTCGTCGGGTCAACGTCGGCGAGGCGTTGGCACTTGATTTTCCGCGCTGGCGCTGAGACATTTTCCGGTTCTTATGGCTACGAAATCGACCACCCGCCGTGCGACGAAGGAGGCCCCCGACCGGGGCGCGAAGATGAACGGGGCCGACATCCTCGTCAGCTGCCTGGAGCGCGAGGGAGTCGACGTGATCTTTGCTTACCCGGGCGGGGCGTCGATGCCGATCCACCAGTCGCTGACGCGCTCGAAGAAAATCCGCACCATTCTGCCGCGCCACGAGCAGGGCGGAGTCTTTGCAGCCGAAGCCTACGGGCGGGCGACCGGACGGGCGGGTGTCTGCATGGCGACGTCGGGACCAGGCGCCGAGAACAAGTGTGACCGGCGTGGCGGACGCGTTCATGGACTCGGTGCCGATGGTCGTGGTGACCGGGCAGGTGCCGCAGGACATGATCGGGCGCGGGGCATTTCAGAAACAAGTTTTTCGGCATGACGCTTTCGGTGGTGAAGCACAGCTACCTCGTGATGGACATCGCGGACATCCCCCGGATCATCAAAGAGGCGTTTCACATCGCCGAGACGGGACGTCCCGGGCCGGTGGTGGTGGACATCCCGAAGAATATCCAGACGCAGCTCGCGCAGCCGATCTACCCGAAGGAGATCGCGTTCCGCGGCTACTCCGTGGATCTGAAGGCCGACGACGTCGCTCTGAACGAGATGATCGGGATGATCACGACGGCCGAGCGGCCGATGATCTATTGCGGCGGCGGGGTGATCTCGGGCAACGCGTCGGAGGAACTCCTCGAGTTCGCCGAGCGGGCGCAGATCCCGGTGGCGACGACGCTCATGGGCATCGGCAGCTTTCCAGAGAGCCACCCGTTGTCGCTGAAGTGGCTCGGGATGCACGGGACGGTCTACGCGAACAACGCGGTCAACGAGGCGGACATCCTGCTGGCGATCGGGGTGCGGTTTGACGACCGGGTGACCGGGAAGGTCGAGAAATTTGCCGAGCACGGGACGATCGTTCACATCGACATCGACAACTCGGAGCTGAACAAAAACAAGACGGTGAAGCTGCCGATCTTGAGCGATCTGAAATACGCGCTGCGCCGGGCCAACGAACTGCTCGACCAGGCGGGCTACAAACGCTCGCCGAAAGAAGACCTTCTCTACCCGGATTGGCGCAAGCAGATCGCCGAGTGGAAGGGGCGAATCCATTCCAATTCAAAGACACGCCGGACGTGATCCAGCCGCAAGCGGTCATCAAGCTGCTCGACGAGATGACGAAGGGCGAGGCGATCATCACCACGGGGTGGGCCAGCACCAGATGTGGGCGGCGAAGTTCTACACTTCGACCGCCGCGCAGTCTGCTGACCTCGGCGGGACTGGGCGCGATGGGATTTGGCTACCCGGCGGCGCTCGGAGCGAAGGTGGCTTGCCCGGAACGGCAGGTGATCGACATCGACGGCGACGGGTCGTTCCTCATGAACGTCGAGGAACTGGCGACGGCGCACGTCGAGAGGATCGCGGCGAAGGTGATGATCCTCACTAACCAGCACCTCGGCATGGTGGCGCAGTGGGAGGACCGGTTCCACACAGCAACCGGGGACGCGCGTTTCTCGGGCGACCCGGAGGACCCGACGCGGAACTATCCAATTACGTTCCGATGTGCCAGGGCTTCCGCGTGAAGGTCGAGCGGGTGAGCCACAAAAAGGATCTGCGCGCGGCGACCAGCGGATGCTCGACGGCGACGAGGCCCACGTGCTCGACGTGACGACGCCTTACACGAACACGTGCCGCCGATGATCCCGACGGGGAAGCGTACGAGACATCATCACGGAGTAGGGGCACTGGGCGGCGTGCGTTCGGGGTGAGGACCTGCGGATGCGGGCACGGGTGGACAAGGATTTCATGAACATCGGCATCATTGGTTGCGGGTATATCTCGACTGCCTACCTCGAAGCGGGAAAGCGATTCACGAATCTGAATTTCGCCTCGGTCGCGGATTTGGACGTCGAGCGGGCGCGCGCGCAGGCGGCGAAGTATGGCATCGGTGCGGCAGAGAGACCCCGGAAGCGCTGACGGCTGATCCGGAGATCGACGTCGTTCTCAATCTGACCATTCCAGCGGCGCACGTGACCGTGGGTTGCGCAGCGATCGGAGCGGGAAAGCACGTCTACAGCGAGAAGCCGATCGCGATCAATTACGCGGAGGCGAGACGGATGCTTGGTGTCGCGGACGCGGCCGACAAGCGGGTGGGGTCAGCACCGGATACGTTTCTCGGTGCGTCCGGCCAGACGGCGCGGCGGTTGATCGACGAGGGAGTGATCGGGACGCCGGTAGCGGCTTCGGCTTTCATGACAAATCGCGGCGGCCGTGGGGCCTTGGCGCCCGAATACAAGAGTCTGGGGAAGGGCGGCGGACCCATGCTGGACATGGGACCCTACTACCTCACTAGCTTGGTGAATCTGCTGGGTCCGGTGTCGCGCGTCTGCGGGATGACGCGGCGGAGCTTCGAGACGCGGCGGGTGACGGCTCCCGGCGTGGCACCACGCGAATTTCCCGTCGAGACGCCGACGCACCACACGGGTGCCATGGAGTTTGAAAGTGGCGCGATTGCGACGGTGATCATCAGTTTCGACGTCCACGCCTCGACGTTGCCGCACATCGAGATCTACGGGAGCGAGGGGACTTTGTCCGTGCCCGATCCAAACTATTTCGGTGGAGAAGTC
>CAWHTP010000005.1:0-15584 GCA_963832285.1 uncultured Cytophagales bacterium | reverse complement strand
CAAACTCCTGCCACACTTTAAAATCATCCTCCTTCATAACTTTGGCAATTTTTACCTGACCACCCTTCTTCTTATTGGTATCATTCCAATCCAGAAATGTTTTAGCAGCAATAATATCTACCTTTACACCTTTAAGTGCTTTGCCTCTGGCCACCTTGTAGTTTTTATTGCTTGCTTTCAAATGTTCATCCAAGAAGCTAGTCAATTTATCAACCGAAATATGCAGGTGATCATCTTCCGCTCCTAAATACCAATGGTGTATGTAGTCGCCCCCTGCTTCACGTGTAGCGGCCACTGTAAATTCTTTTATATTAATGTTAAACTCATTGTTAATGGCACTTATGGCGTCATCCATTTTATTAACAGAGAGTTGTGAACCTACTACATTCAGGAAAAACTTGGTGCGACCTGTAATTTTAATTTCGGCATTTTCCTTGTTGCTAAAGGCTACTGTATCGCCAATGGTATAGCGCCACGCTCCTGCAACTGTAGAAATAATGAGTACATAATCAACGCCCTCCTCAACTTGCTCAATCGTGAGTGCTTTTGCCGATGACGATATGGAGCCATCTTCAGTTAAGCAATCAGTTGTAAAAGGTACAAACTCAAAGAAAACACCATTGTCATAGATTAATTGCATCGCATCGGTATCGGGCCTTACTTGAGTGGCCAAATAACCTTCAGAGGCTAAGTAAGTGTCAATATATTGAACGGGCTTTCCAAATAGCTTATCAAAACTTTTTTTGTAAGGTTCAAGCGCTACGCCTCCACTAGTATAAACTGCCAAATTAGGCCATATATCATGAATATTGTCTACCTTATTGTAGGCAATTACTCGTTGTAACATGAGCTCTATCCAAGAAGGGATGCCCGATAAACTTCCAATATCCCAGTTTTTAGCTTCCATAGCAATCCGCTCCACGCGTTCATCCCAATCATTAATGGCACTTATTTCCGCCCCCGGCTTATAAAATCTACCAAACCAACGAGGAATATTATGGGCACTTATCCCACTGATTTCTCCCTCCAGATGGCCCCCTATTTCCTTCAGGTTGGTGCTGGAACCTAGCATTAAAATCTCTTTGTCGTAATAGGCTTCCGGCAAAGAGGTAAAGTTTGCTAGACTCAATATCTGATGAATGCCACCAAACCTAATGCTATCGAGCATATCATCAGTAACAGGAATATGCTTGCTATTGCTCGTAGTACCTGAACTAACGGCAAAAAACTCTACTTCACCGGGCCAACAAATATCAGGGTTGCCTTCATAAGTTTTATGCCACCATTTTTCGTATAGCTGGTCATAGGTATGAAAAGGAACTTCCTGCTGAAAAGCTTGATACAGATCATCGGACTTAAGCATTTTTTTAAACCCATGATATTGGCCAAATGCTGTTGAACTTGCCTTTTCAAGCAGAGACTGCAATACATCTTTTTGCGCTTCGGAAGGTGTTTTCCTGTTTTGAAACTTACTGCCTACCTCAATGGCAGATTTAATTACGCTGCTTATAATTTCCATTTAAAATTGGGTAAAAAATTTAAACTTATAAAAAATACTTTTCAATGATCTTGGCCACGCCATCGGCTTCGCCTGAGTCTGTAATTTCGTTAGCAACAGCTTTCACTTCACTTTTGGCATTTGCTACAACCACTCCGTGTCCTACTGCTTTTAACATATCCATGTCATTAAAGTTGTCTCCAAAAGCTATTATTTCATGCAAGCCTATATTCAATTTTTGCTTAGCCAGATGGGTAATAGCTACCGCTTTAGATACTTGACTCGGTGCAATTTCCAGATAAGTATCTTTTGACCGATAGAGATGCAAAGGAGCATTTAGCTTATTTAAACCAGCCACAACCGCATCAATTTTTACAGCATTGCCCATTAGCATTATTTTATGAGCCCCTCTGTAGTCTTTATTCCATAGCTTTAAAAGTGCCGTACTTTTTAAAATGCTAGCCTTAACCTTGGTATTATGCTCTTCCCGTGCTGTCCAAAAGTCTGCTTCAGGTGCATACCACTCATCTTCGGCATAAATACTGCTATGCAGATCGTGCGAATTTGCTAAATTTGTTACTTGCGCAAGCCAATCATAAGCTATAACAGTAGAGGAAATTACTTTAGTGCCGCTTTGCTGATCAATAACATAGCCGCCATTGTAGCAGATAAGTGGCTGGTTGGTAATGCCTATTTCCTGCTGCAAGTGCCGCATGGCCGCAGGCATACGCGAAGAAGCCAAAATGATAGGCACCTTATCTTTTACTTGCCGCAACACCCTCAACGTCCTTTCCGATAATTGCCTGTTAGCATTCAAAAGGGTACCATCAATATCGGTGCATATAGCTTTGTACATTTTTATAAGTTGAGGTGTACGAAAATCTAAAAATATGAACTATTTCCATTTAATTATGCGCAACTCATTTTCTTCACGGTTTTGCATAAATTCAGGCAGGCTTGCTACAATTTCCTGCTGCAAAGCTTCAACCAATCTCTTTTTTAAATAATCCCGCCTTAATACAATGGTTACTTCTCTAAAAGGTGTTGGTTTCACGAAGCTATAAAGCTTGTCTTTATCGGTTTCATTCAAATCAGTAGTTGCAAGCTCAGGCAGTAAAGTAGCTCCTCCCTGTTTATCAACCATCCGTTTTAAAGCCTCCAATGAGCCGCTCTGGTAGTTTAATATGTTCTCCAAATTACGATTTTGGCATATATTTAACACTTGTGCCCTAAAGCAATGTCCTTCATTTAGCAACCACAGCCTGTCAATTTGCAGGTCCTTATCTGAAAGCAGTGCGTTCTTAGAAAATCCTAAATCCTGCGCGTAGGCTAAAAATTTTTCGTAGTACAGGGGAATTTCTCTTATAGCCGGATCGTCAACAGGTCCAACTACTATGCCTACATCAATTTCCTCCGTTTTTAGTTTATCTAAGGTGTCGCTCGTGAGCAGTTCTTCCACCGAAAGTTGAACTTCAGGATAGTTTTTCAAAAAATTTGAGGCAAATAGCGGAATTAGGTAAGGCGCTACTGTAGGTATAATCCCTATTCGCAAAGCACCGGATAATAAATCCTTCTGGTCGTCAATAAGTTCTTCCATTTTCTTAACCTCATTAACAACGCTTCTGGCCTGCAATAAAATGGTTTTTCCTAACTCAGTAGGGATTACAGGCTGTCTGCTTCTATCAAATATTTTTACCCCTAAGTTATCTTCCAGCTTGTTTATTTGCATACTTAAGGTTGGTTGGGTAATAAAGCAGTGGTCCGCAGCTTTGCCAAAGTGCCTATGGGTATCTAATGCAATAATATATTCCAACTGAGATATGGTCGCCTTCATGTTAAGTAATTAGGAAAGTAAATTTAACTCGAATGAAACAAGCAAGCAAGTACCTTTTAGGACGAATATTATTCAGCTAATTATGTTTTAACTAAATTTAGCAAGCGTTATTTAGAATTAATCCAATTATTCATAAATTTGCATTGATAATTAAAAATAAGACATCTGTTATGAAAAAAATAATGCTATCGCTGGCGCTCTTAAGCTTTTTAGCTGCTTGTTCCGGCAATAAAAAAGCTGAAAATGAAACCGGAGAATCGGCCGGAGAGGTAAACGTTTATACACACAGGCATTACGAGGCTGATCAGAAATTATTTGCTCAGTTTGAAAAGCAAACAGGCATTAAAGTAAATGTAGTTAATGCCAATGCCGATGAGCTCATTCAGAAAATGACGCTGGAAGGAGAAAACTCTCCGGCAGATGTACTCATCACCGTTGATGCGGGAAGGCTGGGCCGTGCTAAAACAGCCGGTTTGCTTCAATCAGTAAAATCAGCGAAGCTGGATTCCATCATAGCTCCCAATCTAAAAGATGTTGACAATCAATGGTTTGGGCTTACCTATCGGGCACGTGTTATCGTATACAATGCTGAGAAGATTGAGGCTAGCCAGATTAGCACTTATGAGTCTTTAGCTACTGATGCAATAAAAGATAAACTTTTGATCCGCTCCTCGTCTAACATTTACAACCAATCGTTAATGGCTTCAATAATTGCTTATAATGGAGCAGATGGTGCTTCCGAATGGGCTGAAGGTGTGGTAAATAACATGGCCAGAAATCCCAAGGGGGGAGACAGAGATCAAATAAAAGCGTTAGTAGCCGGTGAAGGTGATGTGGCTGTAGTAAACACTTATTATTTGGGTAAAATGCTTAATTCTTCCAGTGAGGAGGAGAGGAAAATTGGTAGCTCAGTTAAAATCGTTTTCCCTAACCAAGCGGGCAGAGGTACTCACATTAACGTAAGCGGTGCGGGAGTAGCCAAGTACGCTCCTAATAAAGAAAATGCCATCCAATTTATTGAATTTATGGTCTCAAAAGATGCACAGCAGGTATTTGCTGATGCAAACTATGAGTATCCGGTAAATAGCGAAGTAAAATGGGACGAGACACTTCAGAACTGGGGCAGTTTCAAAAAAGACACCTTAAACCTAACCACATTAGGTAAAAACAACGAGCAGGCGGTTAAACTTTTTGATATCGCAGGTTGGAAATAAAGCGTGCAAACTAAGCTTAGGAAATTATTTAGTAGGTATGCCAATGGCTGGACACTATCGCTTTTGGTGCTGGCTCTGCTCATTGGCTTACCTATTTACACCCTTATTTTCAAATTGTTTGATGGTAGCAGTTCCGGTGAGGTTTGGTCTCATCTGGTCAGCACTGTCTTGTCAAACTACATTATTAATTCGGTTGGTTTAGTAGTAGTAGTTAGCTTGCTCACACTACTTATGGGTGTTTCTTCGGCATGGATTGTTAGCGTTTGTGACATTCCTATGAGGAAGCAATTCGAGTGGATTTTAATTCTGCCACTAGCCATACCTACTTACATTGCCGCTTACACTTATGCCGGCATTTTTGATTATACCGGCCCTATTCAAACTTTTCTGAGAGATAACGGCTGGATTGGCATACAATATATCGATATCATGAATTTCTGGGGCATATCCGTGGTTATGTCGCTGGTATTATTCCCTTATGTCTATGTAGTGGCGCGCTCCAGTTTTATCAATCAGTCAGCCACTTTGCTGGAAGCCTCACGCATACTCGGCAGCTCCTCTTTTAAAACTTTTTTTAAAGTAGCATTCCCCATCTCACGCCCGGCTATTATTGGTGGCCTATCTTTAGTGGTTATGGAAGTGTTAAATGACTATGGAGCGGTAAAATACTATGGTATAAATACTTTTACTACCGGTATTTTTAGGGCATGGTTTTCTTTAGGAGATCCTGCAGCAGCCATAAATCTTTCGGGGCTTCTCATGTTATTTATATTTTTGCTCATTAGCGCTGAGCGGTGGCAAGGAGGTAAAAATTTGTTGGATGAAGGTGGCCACACCTCAAGAAACCTCAAGCGATACAAACTCAGCGGATGGAAAAAAATTCTGGCTTGGTCAGTATGCTTTCTACCCCTTTTTCTTGGATTTATAGCACCTGTATTTCAACTCATTTTGTGGTCATACCAAACAATACACAAAATATTAAACCCCGATTTTATTTCTCTAATGCTCAATAGTTTTGGTTTAGCACTGCTGGCATCAATCTTGTGCGTAGGCCTCTCCTTAATAATATTATATGCGGTAAGGCTCAATCCTTCTCCTTTTTTCAGGCTATTGTCAAAATTGGTTTCACTAGGCTACTCTATTCCCGGGGCAGTAATAGCCATTGGCGTTATGATTCCCATGCTTGGCTTCGATAAATTTCTTATCGAAAGCTGGTTCAATATGTTTGATACAAAAATAGGGCTCATTTTAAGCGGAACCCTCTTTGCCTTAACTTTTGCTTATGTGGTACGTTTTCTTACTGTATCAATCAACCCCATTGATGCCGCCTTTAAAAAAAACAGCAATACTATGGATGAGGCAGCCCACTCTTTGGGCGCAGGCTCGTTAAAAACATTGTGGAAGGTAAATCTGCCTCTAATAAAAAGTGCTTTGATTTCCGGTGGCATATTGGTTTTTGTGGATATACTAAAAGAACTGCCGTTAACCCTGATACTAAGGCCTTTTAATTTCCATACGTTGGCAACAAAAGCTTATGAGTTGGCTAGTGATGAGATGATTGCGGAATCCGCCACACCTGCACTCATAATAATATTAATAGGTGTTATCCCTATTATTGTGTTAAACCGATTAATGAAAACTCCCTCAAAAGATGGAAGTATTATCGATAAAAAACCTAAGTAAGAAGTTTAATAAAAAGCTTCAGTTCGCATTGCATAATGCCTCTTTCTCGTTACAGAAAGGAGAGTTAATGGCATTAGTGGGTGAAAGCGGAAGCGGTAAAACCACTTTATTACGACTTGTGGCAGGTTTTGAGGAAGCCGATACCGGCACCATAGACATTAACGGAATAACCGTAGTGAATGAAGCCCTGAACCTGAAACCGGAAAAGCGAAAGATTGGCATGGTATTTCAAGATTACGCCCTTTTCCCCCATTTCACTGTAGCAGAAAACATAGCTTTTGGTTTATCCAAAAAGCAGTTTCCAAATAAAAAGGAGCGTATTTCGGAAGTGCTTGAGATGGTAGGTTTGAAAAGTTTTGCCGACCGATACCCTCAAAATTTATCGGGCGGGCAACAACAGCGGGTAGCACTGGCCAGGGCTTTGGCTCCAAAGCCGGGAGTAATATTACTTGATGAACCCTTCAGTAATTTAGATGCCGTGCTGAAAGACCAAGTGAGAGAAGAAGTAAGGAATATAATAAAAAAGGCAGGTGCCACCGCATTATTTGTAACGCATGATATGCGCGATGCTTTGTCTTCTGCAGACAGAATAGCTATTCTTAAAGATGGTAGAATACAACAAGTAGGCACTCCGCGCGAGCTTTATGAGCGGCCTAAAAATCTTTATGTAGCTAACTTTTTCGGGAAGATCAACGCCATGAATGCCACCGCCACAGCAGAAAGTTACCAGTTAAAATCCGGTACCATCAGTGCAGTTAATCCAGCTAAAAATGGGCAGGTACTCATTGCCATCCGTCCGGAGAATATTGATATTTCGTTGGTGCCTACTCCTACAACATTTAAAGCTGAGGTAGTGCTGGCACAATATTTTGGCGACCATCAGCAGGTGCATGCAAATATTGGTGCAGAAGCGCATATTGTAATTCATGCACATGAGAAAGTGCTTTTCCATAAGGGAGATACCATTTATCTTACCTTTAATGCCGAGAAAATTCACTTGCTGGATACTTGCTGGTACCCCGGCTTGGTGAGTTAAATAATATTTTAATTAACTTAGATTTACGAATAGCAGAAAACGAGCAGTAAAAAATGTCTGAACCGGTAAAAAAGGAAATATTACAGCGAGCAAGAAATATTCTGGAAGAATATCTGAACGATCAGAGCCTGAGAAAAACTACGGAGCGCTATGCAGTACTAGAAGAAATTTACAACCTCCCGCAAGATGAACACATAGATGTGGAATCTTTGTTTCTGAAAATGCGCAATAAAGAATACACCATTTCCAGGGCTACGGTTTATAATTCAATTGATTTGCTCGTGGATTGCGGACTAGTAGTAAAGCATAACTTTAAAGATAAAAATGCGCTTTACGAGCCCGCTCTTACCTATGAGCACCATGACCATTTAGTATGCAATGACTGCCTAAAAATTAAAGAGTTTCTAGATCCTGACATTGAAAACATAAAAAAGCGCGTGGGTAAGTCGCTAGGTTCAGCCATTAACTTGCACTCTTTGGTATTTTATGGAAATTGCACCATAGAAAACTGCGATAACCTTGAAAGAAAGAAGGTTAGCGCAGTAATTTAACCACATAAAAAAATTATGCTATAAGTACTGATGCCATAAATTTTAATATCTATTGCATTTTTAGTAATACAAGTTGCAACAATTATCCACCGGTAACGCTTATTACAATATGATGCAACTACAAGAAACCATTCAACATTTGAACAGAATTGTTGATAACATAGCCCAAGTAAATGCTCAGATTAATGGAATGAGCTTTGAGGATTTTAGAAAAAATGAACCTGTGAAAGAAACTGTTTACCAGTACTTACAAGAAATAGGACAAGCAGCAAGAGAACTCTCGAATTACCAGAAGCTGCCTGCCGAAATTAATATGGCTCCATTGGTGGCGTTGAGAAATGCGCGCTATAATCAGGAAGCTGAAGTGGGACACCAACAGGTTTTTAACATGTTGCCCGATTTAAGAGATGTAAGCGAGCAAATTGAAAAATCAGATTTATACCAAAATAATATATAAAAATGACCATTACAGTAAATCCAGTTAATTTTAACAGCAGTAAGGACCTCACAACAAGGGTTGAAGAACTTTTTGAGAACATAGATAAATACAATGACCAACTGATTGGACTTGACATCTATCTAAAATCGCTCACCGAAACTGAGACGGGAGAGAAAATGGTGGAAGTAAAAATCTTTCTCCCGGGCAAAAATCTTTTTGTAGCCGAAAAAGGTAACGACTTTGTCAGCGCGGCTCAACAAACAGTAGATGTGGTGAAAAGAGTAATCCGTAAGGAAAAAGAGAAAGTAAAAGACCGCCATGAGCCACGGCCTGACAAAGCGCTATAATTTTTATCAAGCACCTATTTCTTAATTTACCTGCTTTTATTCTTCCCCTAATAAGAATATGAAAGCCTAAACTGCTGATATTTAATATTATAAAGCTTATTTTTATTAGTCAATTATTTGCGCTATGCTCAGAAGACCCAGAAGAAATAGAAAATCTGAGGCCATAAGAAAAATGGTTTCTGAAAATACGCTTACCACCAACGACTTTATTTTTCCTCTTTTTTTATTGGAAGGAAGCAAGCAAAAAATTGAGGTGCAAAGTATGCCCGGCATATTTAGGCTTAGCATGGATTTGATGCTAAAAGAAATTGAGGAATGTCTGAAACTGGGTATCAATGCTTTTGATATTTTCCCTGTTGTAACTGAACAACACAAGGATAAATTAGCTTCAAAGAGTGCTGATTCCGATTTTTTTTACCTGAAAGCTTTGCAGGAAATTAAACGCCAGTTTCCGGAAGCCTGCATCATGACTGATGTGGCTATGGACCCTTACAGCACCGATGGGCACGATGGCATAGTGGACGAAAATGGAAACATTTTAAATGACGAAACACTTGACGTATTAGGGGATATGGCTCTTGCTCAGGCTGCTACAGGAATTGATATTATAGGCCCTTCCGACATGATGGACGGACGCGTGGAGCATATTAGAGATGTGCTAGATGATAATGGATTTGAAAATGTATCTATTATGAGCTACACGGCAAAATATGCCAGCGCATTTTATGGCCCATTTCGCGATGCTTTGGACTCTGCTCCAAAATCGGGAGATAAAAAGACCTATCAGATGGATCCGGCCAACAAGCATGAAGCACTTATTGAGGCTGAATTAGATGCTGATGAGGGAGCAGATTTTCTGATGGTAAAGCCTGCTCTGGCTTATTTGGACGTAATTCATTTACTGAAAGAAAATCACGAATTGCCCATTGCAGCCTACAATGTAAGTGGAGAATATAGCATGATAAAAGCTGCCGCACTAAAAGGTTGGCTTGATGGCGAGCGCGCAATGATGGAAAGCTTATTGAGCATTAAAAGAGCCGGAGCGGATGTCATATTAACTTATTTTGCCAAAGAAGCGGCAAAAATTCTTTGAAAAAATAATTTGTGAGCTACTTACATAAATCAATCTAATTAGGGCTTGCTGAAAAAATCTCAGGTGGCTCATGTACAATCGAGAAAAATGAAGGAATGTTTTTACCGTGCCCAGCCGACCAGGCAGGTTGCAGCCCGGGAAGTACCTATCAGCCTGTGGCAGAGATGGAGTGCCTAAGGCTAAGTGTAGAAAATTAAAATAGCAATTTTTTAGTGCATATTATACATGCTTTTATTGTAAGAAAGCATGCACCTACTAAAAAACTCCTACAATAGAAAATGACCTAGACCTAAAATTGAGCATGCTTTTCGAAAGATTCGCTGTTTTCATTTTTTCAAATATATTGATCGCCATTTTTCTGCTTTACTATACTTACTATTTCCTTTATTTCTTTCTCTGCACTTTTCCTACAAATAAGTATTACCCCATCTTCCTCTGCCACTAAATAATCGCTCAAGCCATCAATAACAACTAACTTACTTTTATCAGTAGTAACTATATTTCCCGTACCATTAAAGCAAAATGCGTTCTCAGGCACTACATTAGCGTTCTCATCTTTTTGGCGTATTTCATGTAAAGAGTCCCAGTTACCTAAATCGGACCAGCCAATATCGGTAAGTAAAACATAGGTGTTTTCTGTTTTTTCCATAATACCAAAATCAATGGAAATGCTGGTACATTGTGAATACGCTTTTGTGATAAATGCCTTTTCGCTGTCGCTAAAATAATGCTCTTTACCTTCTGAGAAGGTCTCGGCCAAATCGGGTAGGTAAGTTTCAAAGGCTGAAATAATACTTTTGGCAGACCAAATAAATATGCCGGCATTCCATACAAAATCACCGCTATCAAGAAACTTTTGAGCAAGTTCTAGCTCCGGCTTTTCTGTAAATGTTTTCACCTTCTTTAAAGCTGCCGAATCGGGTAGGTATTGAATATAGCCGTAACCTGTTTCTGCCCTGTTTGGCTTCATGCCTAATGTTATAATTCGATCTTCCTTTTCGGCATTGTCCAATGCTACTGCTATAGATTGATGAAAGGCATCTTCTTTTAAAATAAGATGATCGGAAGGTGCCACCACCATAGCAGCCTCTGGGTTTTTTGCATAAATTTTGTAGGCTGCGTACGCTATGCACGGTGCAGTATTTCTTTTATTAGGTTCTAAAAGTAGTTGTTGGTCACCCATTTCAGGTATTTGCTCTGTAACCAAATCATTATACGCTTCATTGGTTACTATATAAATGTTTTCGGCAGGAATGAGTGCGCTAAAACGTTCATAGGTTATTCTTAGTAGTGACTTACCAATGCCCAGTAAATCATGAAATTGCTTTGGTTTGCTACTTGTGCTTACCGGCCATAAACGCGTTCCTGTGCCACCGGCCATAATAATTACATAATGGTTGTTATTCATGGTTGTTAGTTGTAGGTTATAAAGTGTTATTGAGGCTCAAGCAATGCCCTCTTTCAGCAGATCATGTAAATGGACAAAGCCCACCGGCTTATCATCCTTTACGACTACAATATGCGTAATGTTTTTCGTTTGCATAATCTGTAATGCCCGCACCGCATATTCCTCTTCTTCCAGCACCACAGGCTCTGTAGTCATAAAATCAACGGCTAGTGATTTATCAAAGGCTTCATTTTTCTCCATTAACCTCCTTAAATCCCCATCAGTAATTATTCCTGTGAGCTTACCTTGCGGGCTTACTACACAAGTTGCGCCAAGTCTTTTGGCAGAAATCTCAAGTATAACTTCTCTGAAACCGGCATTTTCACGGACTAAAGGCAATTCATTCTGTTGTAATAAATCTTTTACCTTGAGGTAAAGTTGCTTGCCTAGCGCACCACCCGGATGGTATTTGGCAAAATCGGAAGAGCTGAATTCTCTGGCTTCCAATAGGCATACTGCAAGTGCGTCTCCCATAGCTAAATGTGCGGTGGTACTTGTTGTGGGTGCTAAATTATTGGGGCAGGCCTCTTTATCTATCGTGGCATTTAAAACGTAATCAGCCTGTTGCGCCAAATATGAATCCGTTTTGCTCACCAACGCTGCTAATTTGTAGCCTCTCCTTTTTAGTAAAGGTACCAGCACTTTTATTTCCGGTGTATTACCACTTTTAGAAATGCAAATAACTAAGTCATCTGTTTGCACCATGCCCAAATCACCATGGATGGCATCTGCCGCATGCAGAAATAAAGCGGGTGTACCCGTAGAATTTAAGGTAGCCACTATTTTTTGAGCAATTATGGCACTTTTGCCAATGCCGGTTACTACTACTCTACCTTTAATTTGTAAAATCTGATCTATACAGTCCTCAAAATCGCTGTCAATGAGGTCCACCATCTTTTTAATTGCTTCGGACTCATTAATCAGGACATTTTGCGCTATTAATTTAATATTTTTTCTTAAATTCAAAGTATCTGACATCAAACGTTACATTTATAGCGTAAAGATAGATATTTAAGAACTTAATCAAGCAATTGATAAAAAAGACATGATAGAAGAGCAACAGGCTACACTGAAGGAGAAGTTGAAAGAAGTGTTCGGTTACAACCAGTTTAGAGGTAAACAAGAGCTAATAATGGAGAACATTCTCCAAAGAAAAAATACATTTGTTATAATGCCAACAGGGGCGGGTAAGTCGTTATGCTACCAGTTACCGGCAATTACACAAGAAGGTCTCGCTGTGGTGGTTTCGCCACTTATCGCATTAATGAAAAATCAGGTTGATACCTTAAACTCGCTGGGGGTAAACGCACGATTTTTAAATTCCACTTTGTCCAAATCGGAAGTAAACAAGGTTAAAAAAGAGATTATAAACGGAAACCTTAAAATGCTTTATGTGGCACCGGAGTCGCTCACAAAAGAAGATAACATTGAGTTTCTTAAAAAGGCACATATTTCTTTTGCAGCCATTGATGAGGCACACTGCATATCTGAGTGGGGGCACGATTTTAGACCTGAGTATCGGAAAATAAAAACGATTTTAGAGCAAATAGCGGATATTCCCATAATTGCTTTAACAGCTACTGCCACACCAAAAGTACAACTCGATATACAGAAAAACCTGAATATGGAGATGGCTAACGTTTTTAAATCTTCCTTTAATAGGGACAACCTTTTTTATGAGGTGCGCCCAAAAAATCAGGCGAAAAAACAGCTGATTAAATTCTTAAATCCCCGCAAAGGTAAAAGTGGCATCGTTTATTGTTTAAGCAGAAAAAAGGTTGAAGAAATTGCTGAGTTTTTGAATGTAAATGGTTTTAATGCTGCGCCATATCATGCCGGGCTGGATGGAAACATGCGCATGAAAAATCAAGATGATTTTTTAAATGAGGATGTGGATATTATTGTAGCCACAATAGCCTTTGGGATGGGTATTGATAAGCCTGATGTGCGATTTGTAATTCATTACGATACGCCAAAATCTATAGAGGGGTACTATCAAGAAACAGGACGTGCCGGGCGAGACGGATTAGTAGGCGATTGTTTAATGTTTTACAGCTACAATGATATTCTGAAACTTGAAAAATTTAACAAAGACAAACCGGTAACTGAAAAAGAAAACGCCAAGTTACTGCTCGAGGAAATGTCCTCTTATGCCGAATCATCAGTTTGCAGGCGTAAACAACTCTTGCATTATTTTGGCGAAACCTATGGCGACAGTTGCGGTAAATGCGATAATTGCCTGCACCCGAAAGAAAGTTTTGAAGCAAAAGATGAGGTAGTAGTTGCACTGAAAGCAGTTAAACTGACTGGGCAACGGTTTGGTATGACACACCTAATTAATGTAATAAGAGGTTCCAAAGATAAGTACGTTACTAGCTACAGCCACGATAAGCTTGAGATTTACAATGTGGGCAAAGCACATGACGTAGAATACTGGAAAACCATTATTAGGCAAACCATGCTGTTTGGTCTGCTCTCCAAAGACATTGACAATATAGGTGTGCTCAAACTAAATGCAGCCGGTGAAAAATTCTTAAAAGCACCTAAGTCAATCAAATTTACGGTAAGCCACCAATATACCGATGATGGAGATGAGGATAACATAGAGAAAGGTTCTATTTCTGCTAACTCGTTTGACGAAAATCTCTTTGTTCAGCTAAAAGCTCTACGCAAGAAAGTAGCTAAAGGTAAAAATCTGCCTCCTTATGTAATTTTCCAAGACCCATCATTAGAGGAAATGGCAACTACCTACCCCATAACGGATGATGAGTTGGCTGCGGTCAATGGAGTTGGTCTTGGCAAAGTAAGAAAATTCGGCAAACCATTTTTAGATCTTATTAAAGAATATGTTGACGAAAATGACATAACCACTGCAGCCGATGTGATGGTGAAAACATCAGTTAATAAATCTAAAATGAAGATTTTCATCATTCAACAAGTGGATAAGAAAATTGACCTAGAAGAGATAGCTGAATTGAAAGACATAAGCTTTGAACAACTAATTGAAGAAATTGAAAATATTTGTTACTCAGGTACCCGCTTAAATTTGGACTATTACCTGGAGCAAATTATTGATGATGATAAGCAAGAAGAAATAATTGACTACTTCCTTACAGCAGAATCGGACACTATTAGCGATGCTATGGATGAATTTGATGATGAATTTGCCGAGGAAGATCTTCGTTTAATGCGTATCAAGTTTTTATCCACTTATGCCAATTAAGCATTTTCGAAGTCTAAGGAAATGGCGACCTTCGTTTTTTATATAGAATTTGTAAAGTAAATACAGCCTGAGGCTGTTAGCGTTAATGAATATTTTAGTTTTAGGATCAGGAGGAAGAGAACATGTTTTTGTGGAAAAATTGCACCAAAGCACTGAGTGCGATGCGCTTTTTATAGCTCCCGGCAATGCAGGAACTTCCGACTTGGCACAAAACATTGCTATAAGCCCAACCGATTTTGAGGCCATAGGCCAATTCTGTAAAAAGGAGGCCATAAACATGGTTGTTGTGGGGCCGGAAGCACCTTTAGTGGAAGGCATTGCTGATTATTTTCTTAATAATGAAACGCTTGCACACATTCATTTAATAGGTCCCACAAAAGCAGGAGCGGCTTTGGAAGGCAGCAAAGATTTTTCGAAAATTTTTATGCAGCGGCATAATATCCCTACTGCGGCTTATGCTACTTTCACCAAAGCACAGTTGAAAGAAGGCCTGAATTACCTGCAAAATTTAAACCCTCCATTTGTGTTAAAAGCTGATGGCTTGGCCGGAGGGAAAGGTGTTATCATCTGTGAAACCTTGGCACAGGCGGAGCAATCTTTAACAGAAATGCTTCAAGATGCCAAATTTGGTACTGCCAGCAGCAAGGTGGTAATTGAGGAGTTTTTGAAAGGTATTGAGCTCTCTGTATTCGTGCTTACCGATGGTAAAAATTATAAAATATTGCCAAACGCGAAGGATTACAAGCGTATTGGTGAGGGTGATACAGGCTTAAATACCGGAGGCATGGGTGCAATATCTCCGGTGAAATTCGCTGACGCCACCTTTATGGAAAAAGTAGAAACGCGCATAGTTAAGCCAACCGTAAACGGTATGCTAAAAGATAAAATTGATTACAAGGGCTTTATTTTTATTGGCTTAATGAATGTGGGTGGAGAGCCTTATGTAATTGAATATAATGTGCGCATGGGCGACCCGGAAACACAAGTGGTACTACCACGGATTAAATCTGATTTGGTAAAACTTTTTGAGAGCCTAAAAAACCAGCAGCTACAATCAGAAACATTGGAGATTGCAGATAATACAGCAGCAACAGTTGTTTTGGTGGCTGGCGGTTACCCGGAGTCGTACCATAAAGGAAATACCATTACAGGCCTGAAGCCTTCAGAAAATTTTACCATATACCAAGCCGGAACAGCTCGGGAAAAAGACAATATTATT
>CAWHTP010000004.1:0-27680 GCA_963832285.1 uncultured Cytophagales bacterium | reverse complement strand
ACAAAGTATCCACCAAAGAAAGCAAGTTTTTGTAATCGTGTGATAAGCTTTGTATATCACTTTTTTTCATGGAAAAATGCTCCATTCTATATGAATGGAAAGCTTTAAAGCCGTCAATTATTTTTATAATGTCCTTATTTTGCTTCTTAAGCTTATCTATTCTATTGTCAGAATATGTTTTATTAAATAAGGTGAGCCTTTCCTTTAAGCCTTTTATGACTGTATGATGTGAAAATTTTTCGAGCGGGCTTTCTTTTTTACTAATTTCAGTCGTTAAATCATGCTTAACTAAATCTTCCAAAGAGATATCAAAAAATTCAGAAATATTAAGCAGATTTTGAATATTCGGTTGCGCTAGTTCTTTTTCGTAAGAAGAAATGTTGCCTCTTTTAAGATTGAGTGCTTCAGCTAATGCCGTTTGACTGAGTCCTTTCTTGTCCCTTAGATACCTTAAATTCTTTCCAATCATAGAATTTGTTAATAATATTGACAATTAAGAAATATTTTGTTAAAAAACGTAACATTTTGATACATATATTAGTTATAATAAACAGAAATAAACTTTAACATTTAAATTAATAGCTATGAATAACGGAATGAAAATAATTACTGGATTTAGTTTAGGATTATTGGCAGGTGCAGTAGGCGCATTATTGTATGCACCGGAAAATGGTGATAAGACCAGAAAAAAAATTAAGAAACAATACGATAAAACTTACAAGGACTCAATGAAGAAGGTTGATGAACTTAAAAGCACGGTGAATAAGGAAATTGAAAATGTTTCTTCGAAAGGTAAAGAGACAATAGATCATTTGAAAGAAGCGATCAATTTTAAAAACTAAAGTTTTTGCCTTACTTATCTAATTGAATTTTGAGCGTAATAGTTAAAATATGGCAGAAAAGAAATATAAAAAATTAGGTTTTGATAAAGAAGAAACTCAAAAGCTGGTTGATTCTATGAATCAGCTGCTAGCTAACTATCATTTACATTATCAAAAACTAAGAAATTTTCATTGGAATGTAAAGGGGGCTGACTTTTTTGAGATACATGAGCAGTTTGAAATTCGATACAATGTTTCCAAGGAAAGTATCGATGAAATTGCCGAACGTATAAGGGTCTTTGGACATACGCCACTAAGTAATTTGTCTGATTATTTGAAGCATTCAAACATCAAAGAGTCTAAGTCAGATATGGCGAGTGATGACATGGTAGCGGAGATTCTTAGTGATTACGAAATTTTATTATCTTTTCTGGCAGATAGCATGAATGCTGCAATTGATATAGGCGATGTAGGAACGGAGGATATGTTGAATACTTTTATTCAGGATATGGAAAAGCATCACTGGATGTTGAGTTCTTTCTTAGCCAAGTAAGGCATATAAAACATATTATCTAATTTAAAAAGAGAAGGTCATTTGATCTTCTCTTTTTTTATGAACATGATGGTTATATCTATTTCATTGTATGATCTATAGTCTCTGGCAAGCAATAAAGCTTAATCTACATATTCCAAAACTACAGATGGGAAGCCTTGAAATCCCATTTCAGCTACCAATTTAAACTCGTAATAGGCTTCTTCCTTGTAAGTCTGGTCAGTGAGTTTATGCTCAAAAACTGACCAATTTAGACTAAATTCGATTGAAACATTCTTGTAAATATCCAGCTTGTTTAAGTTTTGCCACTCCACATAAAGTGCATTTTGCAAAGCACAGGTAAAACTAACGGATGATTGGCCGAACATCGATTTACACACCAACATTGAAATGTTGGTATTTCTGAATCTAGCCGCAAGGTAATGTCTCAAAGAATTTCCAGGTACGCTTCACCAAATTTCGCACCTGTCATGTCTTCCAACCGATGTATAGTTTGTTCGAGCTATTCTAACATTTCGCTTAGCGGCATAATATGCTCCCCCAATATCATTCCATCGCAAAGGATATCAAAAATATTCATCTTTGTATTTTTCTTCCAGTGCTATAATAATCGGGTTGAGGCCAAAGCCTCAGCCACGTAACGGATCGACTATCTAATATAATTTAGTTTGCATAATGTTCTATACTTTTTCAAAATATCGAAAAATCAGTACATTTATTGAGCCAAATAAAGTGCTTCTCTGCGCTTAACTAGCTTAAGAGAATCAGCTAGAGAGAAATCATTTTCGTATAGGGCAGCTTCCCACTCACCATACATAGGGTTTGGCAACATCACAAAATTATTGAAAAGGTCTTTTTGGTTTTTGCTCACCAACAGTTTTCCTAAATCTTGTTTTCGCTCTGCATAAACCTCGTCATAGTCAGTGAGGTTGTCACCAACGTAAATCAGCACTTCACATTTGGCTTTTACCGCATCTCTTCTCAATGTTTTATCACTAGTAGTAGTGCGCAACATCACGTGTGATGAATCGGACTGAGGAGCACCAATCTTTTGTAAATTTCTGATCGTAGCATGTAGCACTTCTATCTTTCTGTTAGAAATGTAGAAAATTTCAACACCATTACTATGTGCATAGTTGAGAAAATCTAGCGCACCAGGCAGGGCATTAGCATTGGCTTCTTCACACCAAGCTTTCCAATTTGCAGACTCATAAGTAACGCCCATTACCAGCAACCGCGCTTCATATGGGCTGTTATCTAAAATTGTTTCGTCAATATCTACCACAACGGCTAGTTTCAAGTCCGTAGTAACGGTGTCCAGTTTGGTTGCAAGTAATAGTTTAGCATTTTTATAGGCCTGGAGGTAACTGGCCTGCATTTCGGCTGATTGCTGATACCACAACACAGCATTACCTAGTTGATCAGACAAAGGCTTTTTGTAATCAACTTCTTTTTCTTTTACGGTCGTTTGGCATGCGTGTAGAAGTGAAAAACATAATAACAGGGCAACGTATTTTTTCATGTTAATTGTATTTAGTGCGAAATTACTAATCATTAGCGCAATTAATCTATCAGCAGTCCTCAATTTTAATTATTTATATTGATGAAGAAAAACCCCTTAAGTTCAATTACTATTTTTATTTTTGCATCAGCATAAAACATAAAGTATGGGAAGAGCATTTGAATATCGGAGAGCGGCTAAAGAAAAAAGGTGGGGCAAAATGTCTCGGTTGTTTCCTAGGT
This sequence comes from uncultured Cytophagales bacterium, assembly GCA_963832285.1. Taxonomy (GTDB): domain Bacteria; phylum Bacteroidota; class Bacteroidia; order Cytophagales; family Cyclobacteriaceae; genus Marivirga. The sequence goes on along the minus strand of CAWHTP010000004.1, from coordinate 24,563 downwards.
TGGGCAAAACAATAACTATGGCTGCCAAAGAAGGTGGCACTGATCCGGAAATGAATGCTTCTTTGCGAACGGCTATCCAAAACGCAAAGGCTCAGAACATGCCCAAAGATAATATTGAGGCGGCCATTAGTAGAGCTACTGCTTCGGAGGCAGAAGTTTACAATGAAGCTACTTTTGAAGGCAAGGGCCCGCATGGTGTATTGCTATTTATTGAGTGTGCCACTGACAATAACAATAGAACTGTAGCCAATATAAAGTCTTATTTTAATAAGATAGGTGGCTCATTGGTGCCTAATGGCTCGCTGGAATTTATGTTCTCACGGAAGGCAGTTTTCGAATTTGACAATCCTGAAGACATGGATATTGAAGAGTTGGAGCTGGAGTTGATAGATGCGGGCTTGGAGGAGATAGACGAGAATGAAGGAAGTATTTATGCCTATGCCGATTACACCGAGTTTGGTGCTTTATCGAAGAAACTGGAAGAATTAAAAATAGATGTAAAGAACGCTTCATTAAAACGCTACCCGACTACTCCGGTTGAATTTACGGAGGAGCAAATGGAGGATATTGAGAAGCTCATAGATAAAATAGAGGACGATGATGATGTGCAGGCAGCTTACAACAACATTTCCTAACCAAACGATTAAACTAATTAGCCTAAAATTTTCAAATTAAGTAACATGAATTATCAATTAAGCGAGCGTATTAATAACATGGCCGAGTCAGCAACCTTAGCCATGGCGGCTAAAGCCAGAGAGCTAAAAAGCCAAGGCCAAGACATCATTAGCCTGAGCTTGGGAGAACCGGATTTTAAAACACCAAAACACATACAAGAAGCAGCCAAAGCAGCCATTAGCAGCGAAAAATACTTTGCCTATCCGCCTGTAACAGGCTATGCCGATTTGCGAGAAGCCATTGCCAAAAAAATGCAAAACGAGAATGGTATTCCAAGTTCTCCGGAGCAAATAGTGGTTTCCAATGGTGCCAAACAGTCGTTAGCAAACATTATGCTGGCACTGCTTAACCCCGGAGATGAAGTGATAGTTTTTGCCCCTTACTGGGTGAGTTATGCTGAACTTATTAAACTGGCCGAAGGCACTCCGGTGATGATTACAGGTACATTGGAAAATGATTTTAAGCCTACAGCCGAACAACTAAAGGCTGCGATAACAGACAAAACGAAAGCCATTCTTTATTCATCTCCCTGTAACCCTACTGGTGGAGTGTTTACTGCTAAGGAAATGAAAGACATTGCCGATGTAGTAAAGGAAAATGATTTATTGGTAATAGCCGATGAAATTTACGAGCACATCAATTTTACCGATGAGGGCCATTTCAGTATAGCTTCATTACCGGATATGGCTGAGCGTACCATTACCGTTAATGGTTTTTCCAAAGGTTTTGCCATGACGGGCTGGCGGGTTGGTTACATATCCGCTCCACTACAAATTGCCAAGGCAGCAGCCAAAGTGCAAGGTCAAATTACTTCCGGTAATTGCTCTATTGCTCAGCGGGCAGCATTAAGTGCCATTACTGAAGATTTACAGCCTACAAAAGACATGACAGCCATTTACCACAAAAGAAGGGATATGGTTATTGATTTATTGAAGGAGATAGAAGGGGTTAAAACATATGTGCCCAAAGGTGCATTTTATATTTTTCCTGATGTAAGTTATTTCTTCGGAAAGTCCGATGGAGGCAGAACCATAAAAGATGCAAATGACTTGGCTTTATATATTTTGGATGAAGCAAAAGTATCGACCGTTACCGGTGATGCCTTTGGAGCACCCAATTGCATACGTATTTCTTATGCTGCTTCAAATGATGAGTTGGTAGAGGCTATGAATCGATTAAAAAACGTATTGAGCAAGCTTAAGTAGTATGTCCTTTAGTTCGATAGCATCTTTCTTTAACGCTTTTAAAAACCTCAAAATTTTGGTTATTGGGGATGTGATGATTGATGCCTACATCTGGGGGCAGGTAAGTAGAATATCCCCTGAGGCGCCTGTTCCGGTGGTTAACATCAAATCGAGAGAAAAACGGTTGGGAGGTGCGGCCAATGTGGCGCTCAACCTGCAATCTTTAGGGGTTACACCCATTATTTGTGGGGTAATTGGTGATGACGATTACGGGATGAGTTTGAAAAAGCTGTTTCATGAAAAAGGTATTTCAGATGAAGGACTTCTCATGTGTAATAATAGAATTACTACCGTTAAAGAGCGTGTGCTGGCTGGTTCTCAGCATCTTTTACGGCTAGATTCCGAAGTTGTAAAACCACTATCGGGAGAGGAAGAAGAAAGTCTGCTCAATAAAATTAGCAAGCTTATTCCCTCGTGCGATGCCATTATTTTTGAAGATTATGACAAAGGTACTATTACGCCTTCGCTCATCAAATCGGTGGTTGAAACAGCCAGAAAGCATAGTAAACCTACCGTGGTTGATCCTAAAAAGAACAACTTTTTTGCCTACAGCGGAGTGGATTTATTTAAGCCGAACCTCAAAGAATTGCAGGAAGGAATGCACGTTAGTTTTGCTAATGATGATATAGAAGCAATCTCAGCACAAACAGCTAAGCTACTTAAAATGCTCTCCGTCAAATATGTTATGACTACCCTGTCCGATAAGGGTGTTTACATCAAATCAGCAAATAAAGAGTTTCATATAGAAGCGCATAAACGCAGTATTTCCGATGTTTCAGGTGCGGGCGATACGGTGGTTAGTATTGCGGGAATTTGTATGGCACTTAATATGTCGGCTGAATTTACTGCCTCACTGGCCAATTTAGGTGGAGGTATAGTTTGTGAAGAGTTGGGCGTAGTGCCTATTAGCAAACAGAAGTTATTGTCTGAGGCGGAGAAATACAAACTGAAGCCCGCTGGCGCATGAAGTTTTCGAAAATCAAAAACTTACTGGTAGAAAAATTAAACAATGCTGTTTATGCGAGTAGAAATGCGGTGCTCAATACCATTTCTTCTTTAAAAGCATTTATAGGGCTTACCGCCACAGTTTTACTATTATATGTTTTTGGTTTTGAGACAAAAATTAGTGACCTCAAACAGGTTTTTTTAGGTTTAGATATAGTTCTAATCATCTACTTTTTTACTTTTGTTTTACGCCTGCTATACACCTTTAGGCGCAGCGAATTCTTAAAAAATCATTTATTGGAGTTGGTGCTGGTCAGCATCATTTTCATAAACGTACTGAGCAATAACTTCTTTGATAACTGGCTCATTAAATTATTTGCTGACAACTTTGATTACAATAGCTATGAAGATGCCTACCTGGCAATAATTACCTTTTACTTTCTTATACTTATATCTTACGAAAGTATAAAAGCTGCTACTGTTTTATCAAAACTACAAGCCAAGCCTGCCACAACCTTTATTTATAGTTTTATTCTATTGGTTCTTGTTGGAACGGGTTTGCTCATGTTGCCGGATATGTCCGTGCAGGATGGTTCCATGTCGTTCATGGATGCCATTTTTACTGCTGTGAGTGCCAGCTGTGTTACCGGTTTAATAGTAGTAGACACTGCTACATATTTTACTGTTAAAGGTCAATTTGTAATCATGATACTTTTTCAGTTAGGCGGATTAGGCATCATCTCTTTTGCTTCATTTTTTGCTACCTTTCTCAGAAGTGGCGTGGGTATAAAACAGCAATTGATGCTGCGCGATTTCTTAATTAGTGAATCACTCTTTTCCGCCAAAGGCTTGTTACGCAAAATTGTACTTATTACAGTAGTAATTGAGGGAATAAGCTTTATGCTTATATTTTTTACTTGGGGACCTGATGTTCAGTTTAGTTCTTTTGGGCAGAAAGTATTTTTCTCGGCTTTTCATGCCATAAGTGCCTTTTGTAATGCGGGCTTCAGCCTATTTACTAATGGCTTGACTGAAGCAGGCGTAGACACCAGCTATGTTTTACATATTATTATTGCTCTTACCTTAATCATGGGCGGGCTGGGTTTCTCAGCTATCCAGGATTTGTTCTCTTTGAGAATGCTGCGTGATAGATTTAAAAACCCTTGGAAGGATTGGGCTATTAGTACAAAAATAGCAGTTTATACCTCCATAGTACTGCTAATTGGGGGCGCGCTATTATTCTATTTGCTTGAAAACGATGCTACACTAGGTGATAAAAATTTTATGGAAGGAATGATTGCTAGTTTCTTTCAATCGGCTACAGCCCGAACAGCGGGTTTTAATACGGTAGATTTTGGTGCCCTGAAAACACCCACCTTAATGTTAATCATGGTACTCATGTTTATTGGTGCCAGCTCCGGCTCGGTAGGTGGGGGTATAAAAACTTCTACTTTTTACTTACTCATTACCTCTGTAATTGCTACTTTAAGAGGCCGGCTTAAGATTGAGATAGGCAAGAAGTTTATTCCAAAAGAGTTACTCTATAAAGCACTTTCCATATTTTTCTTTGCAGCATTATTAAACCTGATTGCGGTCTTTTTACTTACCATTACTGACAATGCAATACCTTTTGTCGATCTTCTCTTTGAACAAGTATCGGCCTTTGGCACGGTGGGTTTGAGTACCGGAATTACTGCTGATTTATCTACTGCCGGCAGGACTATCATTATCCTCTCCATGTTTATTGGCCGTGTAGGAACACTCACTTTTGCGTTGGCACTCAGCAGCAGAAAAGCGAGCAAGGGCTACAAATACCCAAAGGCGCATTTAATGGTAGGTTAATTTCTACTCCATCACAACTTTCGTTAGGTAAATTGAGTCTATCAGCAAAACAGTTACATTATGAAATATTTATTTGCAGCAATAGTGTTTGCCAGCATGAGATTGTGCTCCGGCTCCTGCGATCCGGCAGTTGAGCGGAAGTATGTGTTAAATGATAGCATAGTATCAATTGTCCCTTATCAAAATCAAAATGAATTAACACTTATTCATTCGTCCGGCACGGAAATAAAGTACACTGTTAACCGGCAAACATCTGAGGATGGAAACTACTGCGATCATTGTTGTGATTTTTATGATACTTATGAAGTGCTAAGTGTGACCCTTGATCCACTTGTACCCCACCTTTGATATGCGCATCAGCGCTATTAGTTATGATGCCGATGAATTTAGTTACGGTATAAAAGTAAAAGATAGCTTCTTTGATGTAGGCAACGTTGAAGAGCAAAATATTTTTGACTCCCTTGTCATCAATAATACTACCTACAGAAATGTTTTTGTGTTAAAAAATGGTGCAGCAGATGATAAGCTTATTTATGTTGATAGTGTTTATTATAATAATGATTATGGTTTTTTAAGAATAGTGCTTAACAATGCTGAAAGCTATGAACTTAAGTAAATTTGTAATTTTAATCTTTAGCCTCACATTATTTTCATGTAATCGGCAGGAGTATCATTTCATAGACGAGGCCTCTCGTGAATGGCTCGAAATAGAACAGCTGGCGGATCAAGTCATATTTGTTGATGATAATGAAATAGCGTCTGTTTTGAGTTTGATTAATTCGAACGAAGAATTTTCTGTGGGCACCGGCCACTTCATTTTTTTTAAAACGGAAACATCGTATCAGGAGTATCGGGCTGCGAGTTTCAGGCACGACTATCTTGACGATATCTCATTGTCAATTTATGCAGGTTTTGATAGTGAAAATGACAGATTTACCATTTCCGGACGAACTTTTAGTGCTAGCTTTGATATGATCACCTACAAAGTGGATGACGTGAGTGTTTTCAATGTTGGTGGAGAGAGTCAGTATTTAGATATTTATTCAGATGATATTATAAATTCTACTGCAATTGCTCAAGATAATTTTGAGCTTAATGGTATTGCTTATGATGAGGTTATCATCTTTGAACTAAAGGACTTTCTTATAAATTACCCGGAAGCCGGAATCACAAAGGTTATTATTGCAAAAGGTGTCGGCATAGTAGGTATAGGGGTTAAGAGTGGTGTCTTTTTAGGGAGAAAGTAAGACTGATTATTCCGCACCAGCCCTGACTTTTCTGAATACAATCGGTGCACTTAATCGTCTAATTGAGTTCTAAAAAATATGGTAGAAATACAAGTATTTTGGCAGAAATTACTCCGGACCTAAATTTTTTATGTATGTTTAGAGCAAAGTAATATTTCGAAATATTCTCTAAATATTGTGTTCAAATGAAACCGAGGAATAAAAAAAATTATCTTCTCTGCCTACTTTTTTTAATTGCTTTGTCGTTTTCTGCACAGAGTCAGGACATCTTCAAAAGAAAGGCAATCTACGCTGAATTATTAGGAAGCGGTATTTTCGCTTCCATTAATTACGACTTCCGCTTTTGGCCTGAAAACGATGGTCTGGGTATGCGAATTGGTATAAGCGGAGCACCTTCAGTTATTATTTTTCCCGTTGAAATTAATGATTTGATAGGAAAAAAGAGATTTGCGTTTGAGTATGGCATTGGATTAACAGCTGCGATTTTTACAAGTTCGGTAAGCGCAAACCTTACGTTTAATAATGATTCGCAGAAATTTGGCGTGATAGCCTTTGGCAAGGCCGGTTTTAGGTTTACACCAAAAGATAATGGCTTGTTTTTTAATTTAAACTGGAATCCGCTAGTAAATATTGAAGGGGTTAGATTAGGCTGGTTTGGGATGGGTATTGGTTACAGCTGGAAACAAAGTATAGAATAAACAAAAAACTGTTTGAAAGAAATTGAGCATATTTAGAATTAAATGGTATAGTTAATGTTCAAAACACTCTTCTCGTCTCAGAAAAAGAAGGAAAATGATCATCCGGTACCATTCGGTAAAATGAAAGATGAAGCTTTTTATTTCCACGATATCAGAAAATACTTTGATAAGCGAGAAGGGAAACAGGCATTTCATACTATTACTGAGCATACAGCCAACGACATAGACTTTGAGGAGCTGTTTATGTTTTTAGACCGCACCAATTCAAAAATTGGCCAGCAATATTTGTACGATAAATTAAGAAACATAGGTAACGATGCCGGTAAATTGGCTGAAAATGAGCAACTCATTTCCGAAATAACAAGAGATGCTGCATTAAGACATCGGTTGCAGCACGCGCTTTTAAAACTAATAAAGCGGGAAGCTTATTTCATTTGTAACTTGTTTCAAGATGAACACCTAAAACCACCGAGGTGGTTTATTGCTATTAAGATACTTTCGATTGCCGCTGTTGTAAGCCTAGTGGCTGCATTTTTTTATCCTTTAGCATTGCTTGTTAGCCTTGGAGTATTTGTTAGCAACATGGCTGTACATTACTGGAACAAGCGAAATTTAATGCAATATAGCAATGCCATTGGCCAGCTCACGAGTATGCAAAGCGCGGCCACAATACTAGCCAAAGAGTCGCATTTGAAAGAGATTGCCTTTCAACTGGAGCCCTCTATGAAGGTACTAGGTCAGGTAAAACAGAGCATGTCTTATTTTCAGATTGACACACGATTAGAAAATGACATCAGCATGATATTCTACTCAGCAATGGAGCTGATAAAGATTTACTTTTTATTAGAGCCTATTCTTCTGTTTAACGCATTAAGCAAATTGGATTCTCGAAGGCTAGAAATTGAAAACGTGTTTCAATTCATCGGTCGTATCGATGGCCTATATTCCATTGCCTCACTTAGGGCAGGAGCAGTGTTTTGCCTGCCACAGTTTACCGAAAAGCCTGAATTTGAGGCCAATAATATCTACCATCCGTTGCTGGAAAATCCGGTAGCGAACAACATTAAGCTTAATAATAAATCTGTACTGCTCACAGGATCAAACATGTCCGGCAAAACCTCTTTTATAAGAACAATAGCAATTAATGCCTTAACAGCACAGGCGCTAAATACTTGTTTTGCTGATGAATTGGTGCTTCAGCGCATGAAAATATATACCGCTATTAGAATTAGTGACGACCTACTGAATAATAAAAGTTACTACTTTGAGGAGGTAATCAGAATTAGAGAAATGATTGGTGTGAGTGAGGAGAAAACACCATGCCTATTTTTATTAGATGAGCTTTATAAAGGAACCAACACCTTGGAAAGAATTGCTGCAGCGGAAGCGGTGCTACACTATTTAGCCCATCATAATAACCTGATTTTTGTAGCTACTCATGATATTGAACTTGGAGATATGCTTGAAACGCAGTATGATCGCTATCACTTTAGCGAATCTATAAAAAATAAAAACGTAGATTTTGATTACAAGTTAAAAACCGGACTCATAAAAGATACCAACGCAATCAAAATTTTGGCTATCAACAACTATCCAAAGGAAATAATTGCGCGTGCCACTGCTAACTTAAAGAGATAAGATATTTTAAGATGTATTACGGTAGTAATTATTAATTAGCCCAGCCAATTAAAGATAACAGTTTTGCCTTTATTATTTATTTTTTACAGACGACTCCACATCTTAACATTTCATTAACAGTCAATTATAGAATCATGTGCTATATTTCCAACTACAAATATAATAGCACCATGAAAAAAGTAAAATATTTCTTAATTATCAGCCTACTAATGATTTCTGGTCTCGTCTCAGCTCAAGATCATATGAGTTATGTTAATGATAGAGGTGATAAGCACTTAATAGGCCCAATACAAATAGCAGATTTAACAACTGATACAACCTATGCCAGTTGGTACGAGAAAGGATATGCTTCCTTTGTACTTGAAAAGCCGCACATCGACTGGAGCAGAAATTTGAATAACACGCAGGTCTCTATTTATTTGGGTACCTGGTGTGGTGATAGCCAAGAATGGGTGCCACAGTTTGTAAAGCTATGGGATAAGCTCGGACTAAGCAGAGATCAATTGAAAATTATTGCGTTGTACGATACCGATGAACAATACAAGCAAGGGCCGAATGGCGAAGAAAAAGGCTTGAACATTCATAGAGTACCAACATTTATTTTTGAGAAAGCAGGCAAGGAGTATGCGCGCATAGTTGAATCACCCGGCACTGATTTAGAAACGGATGTGGCACAAATTGCCTTGGGTTACCCTTCAGCACCCAATTATGCAGGAGCCAATTATTTATTGAGTCTGTTTGACAGCCTGAGTATGGATGAAATGTATAAGGACATAAATAGCATTTACAGAACTACCTATTATAAGATTGGGAAATACAGTGAATTAAATACTTTGGGAAAGGTCTTATCAACCTCTGATCGTAAGAAGGAGGCTTTATTTGTATTTAATTTTAATAGCAATTATTACTCAGGCAACTGGCGTGCTCAGCAAAGCTATGCAGAAATTTTGGTCGAATTTGAGGATTATAAAAATGCCATTATTGCCTATGAAAAAGTATTAAAGCTGAATCCGGAAAATGAAAAAGCGCAGCTTGAACTAGAGCGGCTTAAGAAATTAGATAGCGATTAAGTTACTTAAAAAAACAAGTTAGTATAATTAAAAAAGGATGCTATAAAAGCATCCTTCTGACTACTACTTTCCCTATCAAAAATTTTTGTGACTGCAAAATACTACTAATAAATACGTTATTTATAAAAGTTTGGTTTTTTAATAACCTCAAACATCTATTTATTACCACCAATGGCACAATTGTTATTTAAACAGCCAATTTTAAAAATTGCCATAACACTCAAAAATATACCCACAGCCGCAAGCTAAGCAAATCGGATTGCATGTAGGCTGCTACTTACATATAGCATCCTAAAGCCAGCTGAAGCCAGCTGCTAATTGTGCAACCTTTTAATAATAGCAACTTGCCGGTGTGCTGCATCAAATTTTATTTTTTAAGCTGCTCCATCCGCCACCATTCATTACATTTTCATAGCCTTTAGCTTTTAACAAGCCTTTAGCACTGCTACTCCTCATGCCTGAAGCACAGCAGGTAATAATAGGCTGCTTTTTATCAATTAATTTGCCTAGTCCATTCTCTAATCTATCTAACGGCATGTTAATAGAGTTCTTGATGTGCCCTATGCTATATTCTCCCGAAGAGCGCACATCAACAATAACAGCACCCTCTTGCATTAAAGCTTTGCAATCAGTGGTTTTAATTCTTAACAAGTTCTTTAAAAAGCTCATGTTTTTTTACTTTATTTTTAGCGAAGGTAGTGAACAAATTCCCATTAATGAGTAACAATTGTTACGTACATAAAATACCCAAAATAGTCGCTTAGTGAGGCAGCTTGTGCCTAAGTAATCCGTATACATAAACTCCTAGCAATGCCGATAAAATCATGACGATGGCAATTCCATAACCATTTCCTAGCAATATAAATAACGGCCCGGGACAAGCACCCGTTAAAGCCCATCCTAAGCCAAAAATTATACCTCCGGCAATGTATCTAAACCAGCTAAATTCCTTAGGCTGTATTTGAATGGGCGATCCATCAACTATTCTGCTCTGGCTACGCTTAATAATTTGAATCCCAATTATACCCAGCAGTACTGCAGAACCAATTACTCCATACATATGAAAAGCATCGAAGTGAAACATTTCATAAATTCTAAACCATGAGATCACCTCTGCCTTAGTAAGTGTAATTCCAAAAACTGTCCCAATCAGCAGGTATTTTGCAAATTTTAAAATCATCTTCATCGCTTCAAATAGTGAGTAAATATGGCAACACAAAATGGGTAATGAGAAGTCCGCCAACAAAAAAGCCAATTGTAGCGACTAACGAGGCTTTCTGAAGGTCGCTCAAACCACTGATAGCATGGCCGGAAGTACAACCGCCTGCATAGTGGGCGCCAAATCCAACCAAAAAACCTCCTAACACTATAAATATTAAGCCTTTTGCGCTAAATAAAGCCTGCCAATTATAAATACCTGCAGGTAATAATTCTTCTGCTGTTACTGCAATACCATAATTACTCAATCGCTCCAAGGTAGCTTCGGCAAGTTTAATGGGCTCACCATTGCTCAGAAATTGATGGGCTATGTAGCCTCCCAAAACCAAACCTACTACAAATACTAAGTTCCAAGCTTGCTGTTTCCAGTCTAATTTGAAGTAATTACAATTTTTACCTGCACCAAGTATTGTACACATTGTCCTCAAATTGGAAGACAGCCCGAAGTTCTTGCCCAGTAAAATTAAAGTTAACATAACTAATGTAATGATGGGCCCTGCTACGTACCATGGCCATGGTTGGCTTATCCACTCAATAAAATTCATCATAATCTCTCATAATAGTCTAACCTCTATAATTTGTAAGAATTCAGGTATTAAATGATAGTTAGAAATGACAAAAAACCTGTCAGAATCTGTGCTTTTGATGTGTTCTGTCAAATATAAAAAGATTGCTTCGTGCCTCGCAATGACCAACTCTGGATATTGCGAGGCACGAAGCAATCCCAAGGCTAAAATACACTATAACAGACCTGAGTAGTTACTATAATTTAAATACATCTATAATAATCTAAAATTACGGTAAAAAGGTATAGCCTTTATCTTGAATCTAACATTTTTAGAAGATCATTGAATGAAAGGCTTAATTACCTACTATTATTTGGGTAAATTTGCTCCAGTATATGGCAATTGTTGAAAACTTCTTGATTAAAACACGAGCAATTATAATTATGAAAAGAATCATCTTACTCATTCTATTGATTATCCCAAGCTTATTGCTTGCCCAAAAGGCAGAAAAGGAGCTGGCTCAAAAATGGTTACGTGTGTATCAACACGAGCTAGATGATTTACCGAAATCGGCTTTAGCGGTGGTGGATTCTATTTATACCCTTTCCACCAAAAGAGGACTAGAAAAGCACGTGATTAAAGCCTTGATCTACCAATCAAAATTTGCGCTTACGCTAGAAGAGAATGCTCAGCTAAGCATTGTGAACAATTTTAAAGAGGCAATTGCAGATGCCAAGGCGCCTGAGAAGAACATACTGGAAAGTTTACTTGCAGAGCTCTACTTAAGTTATTACCAGCAAAATCGCTGGCGCATCAACAGGCGAACCAAAACAGCGCAAAATGAGGAGCAAGTCGATATCGATGACTTTCGCACTTGGGATATAGAAACAATTCTGGCAACAGCAAAACAACATTTTGAAAACTCCTTGTTCAGGAAAGAGATGCTGCAACAAATTGCCATCGCTGATTATAGCATGTTGTTAGATCAAAACGGTGATGGTGAGATATACAGGCCAACACTTTATGATTTTTTGGCGCATAAGGTGCTGGCATTCTATGGCAACCAAGCCAAAGAAATGGACATGCCTGCGGATGCCTATATTTTGCAAGATACCGCTTACTTCCTGCAATTTATGGAAGTTGCTAAGCCTCAAATTAGTTATTTTAATCCTGAGGTAGCTACTGTAGACTTGTATAAAGAACTGTTGCGCTTTCATACGGAACAAAGGAATACAGCAGCAGAGGTAAGTCTTCGAATAGAGATTCTCAAATTCTTGCTATCAAATGCTAATATCACTAATAGTAACGCCTATTTCAAAAAAGCTCTACAGGAATTGGCGGAGCGGTTCAGTACTTCAGAAGCAGTGACCTTGTTATATTTTGAATCGGCCACGGTGCATTATAACACACAACAGAAAGTGCAGGCATTGGCCATCTGCAAAAAAGCAATAGCAGCCTTCCCCGAAAGCCATGGAGCAGAAAAATGCCAACAATTGAAGCGTGAGATACTGTCCATTGATCTGGCTATAAAAGTACCTGACTTTTTACCTATCAATAAACACAGCAAAATGCTGGTGGAGTATACCAACATCGATAGCCTTCAATTTCAGATGTTTGAAGATATCGCATCAACTGCAAAATGTATATCCGCTGCTAATAACAGACTCTGCCAGAAAGCATTTTGTAGAAACAAACCAAGCAATCGAACAATTTACTACCGTCCTTATCAACCCTAATGATTACCGCAACCACTCCACCGAAGTACTGCTACCTCCGCTAGCAGCGGGACACTACCTCGTATTGGCAAAGGTGCTCAACAAAACTGACGAAGAAACCTTTGCATATGCCACCATCCAAGTTAGTAATTTGGCATTGATCAGTACCGACTTGAAGCAGGCCAAACGTTTTCAATTAATGGATAGAATAAACGGGGAGCCTTTGGAATCAGCCACCATACAGTTATGGGAAAACGATGATAAAAAGGCATTTGAAACACTCACTACAGACTCAAAAGGCTTTGCCTACTTTAATTATCCTAAGAAATACCTGAGCAACGTTAAACTCATAGCTATTTATGGAAATGATACAGCCTTATTTGTGCGAACTTATATCCAAAATAGAAATCGTATTAGTGGAATAATTGAGAAGAGTAGGGTGAATGCCAAGGTTAAACTACTGACCGATCGTAGTATTTACAGGCCCGGACAAGAGGTATATTTCAAAGGGATATTAATGAAAGAGCACGATGAAAAAGTAACCACGGTGGCAGGAGAATATGTTGAGGTTATGCTGAAAAATGTTAATGCCGAAGAAGTCGGCAAACTACGGCTGAAGACAAATGAATTTGGCTCCATTAGTGGCTCATTTAAGCTACCTAAAAGTGGGCTGAATGGTAATTATACATTGGTGGCCGAAGAAGATTATGAGGAAAGCAGAAAATTCTATCACGAAGAGATAGATGACTTCCAATACAGTAATGTATCCTTCTCGGTAGAGGAATACAAACGCCCCACCTTTGAAGTTGTTTTTGACCCGATAACGGCTAGCTACAGCCTGAACGACAGCATTGTGGCCAGCGGTTCTGCGACCGCTTTTAGTGGCGCCACTTTAAGCAATGCAAAGGTTAGCTATGCTGTAACACGCAAAACGCAATATCAGCCTTGGTACTATGGCGGCTACTCAAGGCCTAACTACAGCACGAAAACTCAAGAAATTGCTTCCGGTAGTACCACAACCAATGCGAGCGGTAAGTTTGTTATTCATTTCAAAGCCATTCCCGAGGCTGATTCAAGCCCTGCCAATCAGCCTGTTTTTGTATTTGAGGTAAAAGCTCAGGTGACCGATATTAATGGCGAAAGTAGGAGCAGCACAATTGAAATAAAGCTGGGCTACCATAGGTTGCAAGCATCTATTGAATTGCCCGAAAAGGTAAATCGCACGGAGAAGGAAATTGAAGTAAAACTCAAAATTACGAATCTGAATGACCAGCCTGTTAATGTTGCAGGGACTTTTCGAATTGTTAAAGTGGAGGGTCCAGTCAAGCTTCAGTTGGAAAGAAAATGGGCATTCCCTGATTTGCCCACCATCAGCGAGGCTGACTACGATAAATACTTCCCATATGAAAGCAGGAAGGCACCAACAGATTTTCAAGAATGGCCAATGGCGGATACCGTACTCACTAAAGATTTCAACACAAACCAAAAATCAGTAATCACTTTAGCACCCAAAAAGAGCTGGCTTTTGGGTAAATATGTGGCAATTCTTTCTACTCAGGATAGTCTCGGGAATGCAGTTGAGGCCAGGAAATATTTTGATCTGTTTGATTCGAAAGCTAAGCAGCTGGCTATTCCGGAACTATTAATGATTGAAACTGATAAAAGCACTTATCAGATGGATGAAAAAGTAAAAGTGAGGATAGGCAGTAGCTCACCGGATATCAGCATTACTTTGGACATTCACAGAAACAATGCAATTGTAGAAACGAAAATCATCCGGCTATCCGATGAAATAAAAACCGTAGAAATACCAGTTAAGAATACGGACAAAGATGGTTTTGCCCTATTATACCAGTACGTGAATTTAAATCAGCAGGGACAGGGAACACTCAACTTGCAAATTGCGAAAGCACTGCCAAAACTTGAGGTGAATACCACCACTTTCCGCGACAAACTATTGCCCGGAGCAGAAGAAACCTGGAGCTTTCAAGTATTGGGCGAAAATAAAAAAGCTGCGGAAGCAGAAATGCTAGCTTCCATGTATGATGCCTCTTTGGATCAGTTCAAACCACATCAATGGTCGTTTACTCCTTTTACCGGCAATTCTTATAATGCATACAATACTAGCAGACCACAGGGTTTCGATTTGCAGAATTTTTCAGTAAGAAACCTGAATAGGAATTATTACCGCTATCCTACCGTACAATACGATGATTTTAACTGGTTTGGCTTTAGCTTTAGCGGAAACAACTACTTAAATAGGCAATACCTGAGCCGCCTACGCTCAGTCTTTTTTACGCAAGATGATTTGACTATCACCAGCACTCAAGATAAATCTAAACCGGCAGGTTTCATATACGGGCAGATTATGACCGAGGATGGAGAGCCGCTGCCGGGTGTAAATGTATTAGTGAAAGGCACAAAGTTTGGTGCTACTACAGATTTAGACGGATTCTATCGCATAGCTGCAAAAAAAGGTGAGGAATTATTGATCGCCTACATTGGTATGGAAAGCACCGAAATAATGATTAAAGACCAGAATACGATTGATGTTGTTTTAAAGATGGACTTGAAACAGCTCTCTGAAGTAGTGGTGATAGGATATGGTGAGAGAAGGACAAGTAGCTATATGAAACTAGATGCTAATATATCTGAGGATACTCAAATAGAAAATATGGTTTTTCAAGAGCTTGCTGATGAAGAGCTACTAGACGTTCGCTTACAAGGAGGAACTTCAGGTGTTGATATAGATTGGAAACCAAGTAATACTGCTGGTGATGGATGGAATTGGACTGACGATAACAAAATTATTATCAGAGGAAATGGTTCCATATCTAGCGGCAACCAACCACTCTATATTGTAGACGGCAAAATAGCCACCAACCAAGAGTTAACAGCTGATCAAATTGCCTCCATGGAAGTACTTAAAGGCGCTGCGGCCACCGATCTATACGGAGCACGAGCGGCAAATGGAGTCATCATTATTACTACCAAAAAAGGGCAGGCTCAATTAGATAAAATGTTGTCGCGAGTGCAAGCCAGAACTGACCTGCGAGAAACTGCTTTCTTCTATCCGCAGCTAAAAACTGATGCTGAAGGCAATGTTAGCTTTAGCTTTGACACACCCGAAGCCCTCACCCGCTGGAAACTGCAATTATTGGCACACAATAAAAGTTTGGCAGTCGGCTATAAAAGTTTGCAAACTGTTACGCAGAAAGAACTCATGGTGAGCCCCAATGCACCACGCTTTTTAAGGAAAGGAGATGTATTGCAGCTATCGGCTAAAATTAGCAACCTGAGCACAGAAGCGTTGAATGGCACGGTAGCGCTTGTATTGACAGATGCCATCAGCGGTCAAGCAGTTGATGCAATTTTTAAGAACACGGACGGCCAACAGAATTTTAATGTGGGCGCTAGTAATACCACTGAAGTAAGCTGGCAAATTGAAGTACCGGACGATTGTGAGGCCCTGCAGTATAAAGTGATTGCCACTACCGGCAACTTTAGCGATGGCGAGCAAAACATCATTCCTATTTTGCCAAGTAAAGAGTTAGTGACCGAGAGCCTGCCTTTTACCATGAGAAGCGCAGGTACCGAAACCTTCACTTTCGATCGGCTCAAAAACAATCAGTCGACCTCATTACAGCACCACCAGCTCACTTTTGAATTAACTACAAATCCTATATGGTATGCCATAAAGGCCATGCCCTATTTAATGGAATATCCGTATGAATGCTCCGAGCAAACCTTCTCCCGCTACTTTGCCAACAGATTAGGTTCGCATATTTTAGCGCAGCATCCTACCATTAAAACTGTTTTTGAAAAATGGCAAGCTGCCGGTAATTTCGAAAGTAAGCTGGAGCAGAATGCTGAACTGAAAAACATCCTCATACAGGAAACACCTTGGCTACGTGATGCGCAGAGTGAAGCTGAACAGCAAAAAAGAATAGCGCTTTTATTCGATCTCGAAAAAATGGAGGAGCAATTTAAAGCATCCCTTGGCAAACTAGTAGAAATGCAGTTAGATAATGGTGGCTTCCCTTGGTTTAGCGGCAGCGGCAGGGCTAATAGATATATTTCGCAGTATATATTGATGGGTCTTGGCCAGCTACAGCAAATTGATACCGAAACAACAAGTATACAACTGCAGAAAATCATAAGCAATGGCACGAAGTACCTCGATCAGCAAATTGCGGAAGACTACCGTGATTTGTTAAAGGCGAGCAAGGCTGAGGATTCGAATATTGATCTGAGCAAGCAGCAGCTGAGTAATTTGCAAGTCCAATTACTTTACGCACGCAGCTTTTACCGAGAGGAAATACCTGCATCGTCACAAAAAGCGTATACCTATTACCACGATCAGGCTAAGACCTATTGGAAGTCATTTGATTTAAAACTGAGAGGCATGATTGCCCTAGCTCTTTTCAGAGGCAATGAATCTGCCACAGCTTTCAAAATAATAGCTTCTTTGCGCGAAAACAGCATTACCTCAGCAGAAATGGGTATGTACTGGAAAGCCAATACAAGCGGCTATTATTGGACGCAGTCGCCCATTGAAACACAGGCCATGCTAATTGGCTTGTTCAACGAGATAGGCGCTGAAATGCCTGATGTGAGCGCAGAACAGTTAGCAACAGATTTGGAAAATATGAAAGTATGGCTACTGCGCAACAAACAAACCAATAAATGGCCTACCACCAAAGCCACAACACAGGCCATTTATGCGCTTCTGCTCGATAAAGGTGAACAGCTAACACAGACTGATGAAGTGGCAATAAAAATAGGCAGCCAAACCATCGAAACTGGCCAACAGGCAATAGGTGCCGGCTATCTAAAAGAATCTTGGGCCGGTGAAGTGATAGATGAAACCATGGCCAATATTCAGGTGACTAAGCAGCAGGATGGGCTGGCCTTCGGAGCAGTGTACTGGCAATATTTTGAGTCATTAGATAAAATCACGGGCAATTCATCGGGTCCTTTATCACTCACGAAAAAAGTATTTAAACTTACAAGAGATGCCACGGGAGAAATGCTGCAAGCTGTAACAGATACCACCAAGCTCCAACTAGGTGACCACGTGCGCATAAGAATTGTGTTGCAGGCCGATAGGAAGATGGAATTTTTACACATGAAAGACCAGCGTGCAGCAGGCCTGGAGCCGGTAGCGGTAATTTCCGAATACAAATGGCAAGATGGGCTCGGCTATTACCAATCTACCAAAGATGCCAGCACGAATTTCTTCTTTGATGATGTACAGAAAGGCGTGTATGTATTTGAATATGATTTAGTGGTGAACAATGCCGGCACTTTTTTGAACGGGATAACCACCATTGAAAGCATGTATGCGCCAGAATTCAAGAGCCATAGTGAGGGAATAAAATTGGAGCTGGTGAAGTAAGCCAAGCACTTCCGCAAATTATTTCTTATACTTTTATGATGATAGAGTAATTTTATAAGTAGGTGGGTCGTTAGCTACATATCAATTATCTAATTTCTCGTTGAACTTGACTCACCATGAAAAGCCCATTACTCATTAGCTCAATATTTTTGTTCTTTTTCCTTTGCGCTACATCAGTAGCACAAGCGCAATGGAAGCTATCTACACAGTTAGGAGGAGCCAATTTTCTGGGTGCAACCCTTAATGTAGGTTACGAATATAACTTAGCAAGTAAAATACCAAGTAGCTTAGAAGCACAAGTAGGCTATGGTTTCTTGCTTCCGTCCCATGGACCAAATACAATCATTAACACACAACTTAAATACAAATTAAAGCAGTATGGCTTGGGCTTGGAGGCGGCCTTCTTCCATAAAAAACCTTTTTATAAAGAAGGTTTTGACCAATCCGATTTTCTTGACTTATTGCTCTATCCTAACTTCAGCTATACCCTGCCGGTATTAAAGTCATTTTTTATAAATTTTTCAGCCGGGTGTTATTTAGCTTTTAGCAGGGAAAGCATAGACTATTTTACTGAAGGTAAATTGGTTTTTGAAGGCGATCCTATCCCCGGGGCAGGTCTTACCTTCGGCTATATATTTTAAAGAAAAGGCTTTCATGTACAATTATGCAAGCCATTACACATTTGAAATTTTGATTTTATCTTTTCGATTTACCTGAGTGCTTAATTTCAGTTACTCAGAGCGTGACATCATTGCAGAACTGCAAACGGCCACCTACTTGGCTTCAGTAGGATAAATAAAAACCGAAGTAGGCACAGCAGTTTCCTTAATTGCTTTGATGCCGCCAGCCACTTCTACGAAGTTGTGGTATCCTCTGGATTTTAAGATGGACGCACTAATCATTGAGCGGTAGCCACTTTGGCAATGGATATGATAGGTTGTGTCTTGCTCGAGCTGAGCCATTTGCTCACTGATAAAATCAAGCGGCAAATTCTGAGCCTGCTCTACATGCTCTGCTTCAAACTCTGACGGTTTCCGCACATCTACCACCTTCAAATCTTTTTCATGATAGACTTTGGCAAAGTCTGTTGCAGGAATGGAGGTAACATTATCAGTCTGCTTGCCTGCTGCTTTCCAAGCTTCAAGTCCTCCATCCAAATATCCTAAGGTGTTGTCATACCCCACGCGCGATAAGCGGGTTACTACTTCCTCTTCTCTTCCGGCATCCGCCACAAAAATAATCGGTTGCTGCAGGTCAGGAATCAAAGCGCCCACCCAGGGTGCAAAACCGCCATCGATGCCAATAAAAATAGCATTAGGAATATGAGCTGCTGCGAAATCTTTTTGGTTGCGAGTATCTAGCACCAGTGCACCTTCATGATTGGCATAAGCCTCAAAAGCCTCTGGCGATAGTGCCACCTTACCGGTAGCTAAAACCTTTTCTAATCCTGCTGTATGAGCCGATTTATTCATGGCTACATTTGCGGCAAAGTACTGAGGAGGAGGAAGCAAGCCATCCGTTAGTTCCTTTATAAACTCTTCTTTGCTCATGTCCGGCCGCAGCGCATAATTAGTTTTTTTCTGATTGCCTAGCAAATCGGTAGTCTCTTTGCTCATGTTTTTGCCACAAGCAGAACCTGCACCATGAGCCGGGTAAACTACTACATCATCGGGTAACGTCATTATTTTTGAGCGCAGGCTCTCGTACAACATTCCGGCTAAATCTTCCTGTGTAACATCACCCTTTTGTGCCAAATCAGGGCGGCCCACATCGCCAATAAAAAGTGTATCACCACTAAAAATAGCTTGTTCTTTCCCTGCTTCATCTAACAATAAATAAGTGGTGCTTTCCATGGTGTGTCCCGGTGTATGCAAAGCTTTAATTGTAATTTTACCGATGGAAAAAGTTTCGCCATCTGATGCTATATGACTAATAAATTCCGTTTTAGCGGTGGGACCATAAACAATGGTAGCGCCAGTTTTTTTGGCTAAGTCCACATGGCCGGAAACAAAATCGGCATGAAAATGCGTTTCAAAAATGTATTTAATGGTGGCATTTCTCTTCTTAGCCCTATCCAAATAAGGCTTGCTCTCGCGTAAAGGGTCAATGATAGCGGCTTCTCCCTCACTTTCAACATAATAAGCCCCTTGTGCAAGGCATCCGGTATATATTTGCTCTATGTGCATTGTTTAAAATTTATTTTTAACAAAGCTAAAAATCCCTGAAAAGTTTTGGCAGTAAAATACTAGAATTTACCAGACAGTCAATTTTAAAAACGGATAAACTCGATAGCTTGCTCCGTTAACAATTCATTATACAGCGCATCGGTTATTTCTTCTCCATCAAAATTAGCTTCAATATTGGCCAACTTAGGTTTTAGCGCCAGCACATGCATGCCCAAATAATTGAAAATATCCGTCATGTGGCTCAATGCCAAGCCACCGCCCTGCACCCCTGATGAAATGCCGACTAATGCGCACTTTTTGCCTTTAAAACTATTCGGGTATTCCAGCCCATCTATAAATGCCTTTAGCACCCCGGGGAAAGAACCGTTGTATTCCGGTATTATAAATACGAACTTATCGGAAGCCGTAATTTTTTCCATAAAAGGATTGAAATGCACATTTTTACCCGAGTTTTCATACAAAGCCGTAGCAACAAAATCAGCCGGTAACTGTGCTAAATCAATAATAGAAACTTCTTGGCCTTCTGCCTTTAGGAGATCGGCATAGAGAGAAGCTACTTGCGAGGAAACTGAATTTTTACGGTTGGTGCCGGCAATAATTGAGATCATGCTTAGATTTTTTCTTAAACAAAAATAGGGACTAAAAGTCCCTATCTCATCATGTATTATAAATTTTATTACTTGGTAGAAAGCAATAGGTCGATTTTAAAATCATCGTAAATCATTTTGTCTCCTAGGCCATCAAAAAATGAGCCTGATCCGTATCTGATATCCCATTTGGTTCTGTCTAGGTCAAATTTAGCCGTAGCATTTACTTTGCTACCCACCATACTTACCGCAGCCGGGAAAGTAATTTTATTGGTTTTACCTTTAATAGTTAAGTCTCCGGCAATAAAATGTGTGGCACCTTCTTGCTTACTCTCATTTACTGAAGTGATTTTGAAAGTAGCTGTCGGATGCTTCTCCACGCTAAAGAAATCATCGGAACGTAAATGACCCATCAATTTACCTTTAGTGTCTCCACTTAAATCCTGCACATCAATGGTAGTCATGTCAATAACAAAATTGCCTCCCGTAATTTGATCGCCTTCAACTTCCAGTCCGCCCGATTTAATTTTGACCACGCCATTGTGCTCACCGGTAACTTTTTCGCCAACCCATTCTATTTTGCTGGCATCCGTATCAATGGCTAGCTCCTTTTTTATTACTGTAAATGCTGAAAGCAATACTGCAATACTTAATCCGATTGTAAAAATTGATTTTCTCATGTTTTTATATTTAATGTTTAAATTATATGTACCTACATCTAATTTTGATGTTAACTTAATTTTTGTTGTTAGGTTGCAAAAATTTACTAAAAGTTTTTGCACTCCTGTATAATACACTGAAATTGGTCTAAAGTTTAAAATATGCACATTAGTTTATCACAGATACAAGAAGCGGTAGCTTATATACAATCAGAAACTGCCTTTAAACCCGAAGTAGGCATCATACTAGGCACAGGCTTGGGCGCACTCGTTCATGATATTGAGGTAGAGGCCGCTATCAGTTATGATGACATACCTAATTTCCCTATCTCCACTGTGGAAACGCATTCAGGCAAATTAATATTCGGAACATTAAGCGGTAAAAATGTAGTGGCCATGCAAGGTCGCTTCCATTATTACGAGGGCTACAGCATGGAGCAGGTAATTATGCCGGTGCGTGTTATGAAACTCTTAGGCATTGAGAAGCTATTTATTTCCAATGCGGCAGGCGGGCTGAATGAGTCTTTTCAAACCAGCGATTTGATGGTTGTTGAAGACCACATCGACTTATTCCCAGAAAATCCGCTAAGAGGGGAGAACATGGATATTTTTGGTGGCCGCTTCCCTGATATGTGCAAGCTTATGACCACAAATTGATAGCTTTAGCAAAAACGGTGGCCAAAGAACAAGGAATTGATTTAAAGCAAGGAGTTTACGCAGGAGTTACCGGGCCTAATTTGGAGACCCCTGCGGAGTATCGTTACCTCTCAACCATTGGTGCCGATGCTGTTGGCATGAGCACTATTCCGGAAACCATTGCCGCACGCCATATGGGTATGCCTGTATTTGCCGTTTCGGTAATCACCGACTTATGCTATCCCGGCAAACTAAAGCAGGTATCCATCCCTGAAATAATTAGTGCTGCCATGCGCGCTGAGCCTAAAATGACGGTCATATTTAAAGGATTGTTGGAGAAAAGTAAAATGCGTGATGCGTAAAAAAAAGGATGGTTTTAAAATGTGCCGAATGAGGCCTGAAAGCAAATGGCTTAAGAATGGTGGTAAATCATTGTTAACATTTTTTAAACTGTTAGTTCCTAATTTTTCCTCCCCATTTCTTACACCTTTTTCTTGAATCTTATATGAATGTCGTTTAGATAAGACCTTAACTCCTTCTTTTGAGGAGAAGAATTAGGGATGAAGTCATGAAGACAAGCTTAACTAAATGACATTGAATCTTATATTTAAAAAATCGATTCGTTAAGCTAATTTCCATCAGTTCAATATGTTATTTTAAAAACTCACTACCCATGTAATCTTGCCAACGTACTAAGGTAAATTTTGCGATTCCTTTCGGGTCGGTAAAGGCTAAAAAGCCATATTCGTAGCAAAATAAGTACACCTGCCCTTGCTTATTTTTCCAGTAGTGTGTAAAAAATGAGGGGTTAAAGCCATCGGTCATGAGCGCTTCTTTCCTAATAGTTGCTTTCCCCGCCTTGTTGTAGTTTTTAAGAATTCTGCGATTAGTTTTTAACTGCTTATCTATATTTCTGTACAAGCTGCTTTCTTTCTGCTTATTGCGCTCATAATGGTAGTTTGATTTACAATAGGGTGTGCAAAATTTCTTCCCCAGCCTACCTATTATTTCTTCCCCACAATTAGGACATGGTTTCATTAGTGTAGATTTTTACGTTTATTATACGTTTAAATCTACAGTTAAATTTGGTAAAAACCACGATAACCTCCTAGTTTAGATTACAAAAAATGGGAAAAGTATAGATGTACTAAAGCAAATTACATTGATGCACCTCTTAATCAAAAATGAAAAGAAAATTGGGATTCAGTTTTATCCTGACAAGGTTCTTCAAGCCCTGATTAAATCATTACCGGAAGTAAAATGGAGTTCAGCATATCAGATGATTTATTTGCCTAACACACAAAATAATCTCGTCAATATATTAAAGACGTTTAAGGGTGTAGCAAGGGTGAATATGAAGTATTTTACGAGGAATAAGCCTGTTAATACCTATGGTGAGGAATTTATAATAGATGATTTAAGAAAAAAATATCTACCAATACCTGAAGCCTATTTTCAGAAGCTGGAAATGAAAAGATATGCGAGAAATACTGCAGAAACCTACTGCGGATGTTTTGCAAGGTTTATAAAGCATTTTCCAAATGTAAAATTAATCGAAATACAGGAAGAGGATATTAAAACCTATATCCAAAGACTTATCCAAAATGGATTGTCTAATTCGACAATAAATCAATCCATTAATAGCATTAAATTTTATTATGAGGTGGTACTAGGCATGCCCAATAGGTTTTATGATGTTGAAAGACCCCGGCCCCAAGAAAAGCTACCAGAGATAATAAGCAAAGAAGAGGTGAAGGAAATGATCAATAGAACCTATAATTTAAAACACCAAAGCATTATAAGTCTTTTATATTCAGCCGGTCTGCGAAGAGGCGAATTACTAAATTTAAAAATCACTGATATTGATAGTAAGCGAATGACAGAGAGAGTTGCTCAAGGCAAAGGTAAAAAAGACCGCTATAGTATTTTAAGTAAACAATTGTTACTGAAATTAAGACTATATTTTAAGGAATATAGACCCGAGAAGTATCTTTTTGAAGGTAAGCCGGGCTGTCCTTACAGTGCCAGTAGTGTAGTAAAAATTGTTAGAAAAGCGGCTCAAGCTGCGAAGATTAATAAAACTGTAAAGCCACATACCTTAAGGCATTCTTTTGCCACTCATTTGTTAGAAGCTGGTACTGATTTAAGGTACATTCAAATATTGCTAGGCCATACTCTTACAAAAACCACAGAAGTTTATACGCATGTGGCAACAAATACTTTTAAAACAATAAAAAATCCTTTAGATTACTAAAAATATAACACATGTATGTGCACCTAGAGGTACACATACTTAATT
>CAWHTP010000003.1:0-189085 GCA_963832285.1 uncultured Cytophagales bacterium | reverse complement strand
ATGATGTGTTTCATTAGCTAAACGAACAAAAATAAATTGTAAATTGAATACAATACGAAATAGCGTAACTTTGTATAAATGGCAGCAGCAGAACAAATAAAAAGCTTAATTAAATCATTATTGTGTATTTAGAAATGAGCGATGAATTGGTTAGAGCAACAACTGAATTTATAAATATTGAGAATAATAACTGACAAAAGTAGCAGTCCTGCTTTCAGCAGGCAGGCCCGCTCCTGGCACGTAAATCCTAACCGTAAAGGTTGGGATTTTTTGTTTATATTTCAGTCATGTTTACAGCTTACGCCATTCGCAGCTTAGAAAATAACTACATTTACAAAGGGCTAACTTCTAATTTAGAAGACAGGTTAAGAAGACATAATGCGGGATATGAGAAAACCACCAAGCCATATCTTCCCATTAGGCATCTTTTAGCCTTCGTATTGGTGGTAATCAGAGATAGTAATGTAGTATCCGTCTAAGTCTCGCAATGAGAATTCTTGTTTTAAAGAATTTGGATTTAGGCGTAATTCTTCTTCTACTTTATGACCCATTTTTAGAACGTTTTGGAGCATTGAATTGATATTATCAGTTTTTAAGTACAGAATAAGACCATTTCCTGAAATAGTATTTGAAGCCGTCATTGTTGGATGTCCATGTTCTCCCCATTTGTGAAGGCATAATAATATATGATCGTTCTCGTCTTTCAGTACAGCAAACTCATTTCCTCCGTGTGTGTTTTTGCATCCTAACAGTGCTTTATACCATTCAGTACTGGCAGTAATATCATTTACGGCAATTATCGGGTCAATCTTTATTACTCAGAGAATTTTTAAAAATGTTTTATTTTTTATTCGCTGTGAATACTCCTCTTTACTTACTTTTTTATCTTATAAACAACCCAAATAATTAAGGCTATTACCAACACTACAACCAGAATACCAGCCCAAAAACCAAACTCAAAAATACCTTGCACAACGCTACAACCGCTAAGGCTGGCAAGCAGCACTATGACAAAGAGATTTACAGCAAAAGAATTTCTCATAAAAAAGTAATTAAGTTTTAAAAATAATCAAAAGATATTCATTTTTCGTGATATTTACCATTGTCCCTCTAAAAAAGATTGTTGGTTCTTTCAAATCTACTAAAATGTTAATGCGTTAATCGAAGGTTTTTCTCAGCTTCAATTCAGGTACAAAATCAAGTGGCTAGCCATGCTGCGGCCAATAGAAATAAACCTCGGTAACCCGCGTACTGAAACCGGAGCGCATTTTTTCTTTTGCTAGAGCGGCTTGCTGCACTCCTTTTTCTGTCAGCATCTTTGCATATTGCGCTAATTTACGCTCATTTAAAGTACCAGTTTGAATTTCTTTTTTAATCTCGTCAGGCATCAATTTACTAGTTAATAGTGAGTCCTGGAGCGCAGCATTATCAGTTCTAACCGCTTCATGTGGCAGTACTATTTGTTGCTCATGACTTGCCTTAATATTTTCACTTAAATTAACCCCGCCCGATGATTTAAGCTCACTCATATCTATCGAATCAGGCATAAATATGCTTTCTTTAGATTAATATATTCCAAAGTATTTGACACGAGAGCGGAAGCCCGTGACCATGAAAAGTGGTTAAAAAGTGGAGCTGGCAGACTCATGTTGAGTAAAATCTTGTGAACATTAGTTCGTGCAGGCCTGCCTGCCTTTATGTTGGAAATCCAATCTTAACTCAGGTTCAAGTCCTGCTTTATGCAAAAAGTTATATAATAAAGCAGGCAGACCCGCTCCTGGCACATAAATCCTAGCCGTAAAGGTTGGGATTTTTTGTTTATATTTTCCTTGTTTATCATGAGCACCCAAAGGTTGCCCGGTTTCTCGCAGAGGACCCTGAGCTTATACTCCTTTAGGGTAAGTCCATTAGTTATGAACTGCTTGCGAACATCCGAAATTGTGTAAACTCCGGATGTTTTATTAGCTAAAATGCTATCTAAAAGTAAATACAATTACATCACCAAAGAATTTGACACCTCCGGCTCCATGGATATCACCCACAGGCACAGATTCCGAAAAGGTGTAGGATGTTAGTTCAATTTCCGTACTTCCACGGGCCTGCATGGCGCTAAGTGCATCGGTAGAATTGAAATAAGGAACTAAGCCGTCATTCACGCTATGAAAAAGCTGAATGGGTTCATTTGCTTTCCAATCGTGCACGTTATTGTCAGCTAGAGCCTGACTAAAAGCGCTATTTTCATCATTTATGTCAGCAATTAATTGCTCAGTGAAAATAACTTGCGGATTAGTGGAAGAGATTTTAAAATAGCCCTTAGTGCGTACTTCAGTAGCATATGGCTCATTCAAATAATAACCAAGTCCTTTTCTCAATGAGGGATACACCTTGTCATAAGTATCCATCACCCATAGATACAAACTTATAGAAAAACCCAAATCACCTTCAAAATTAAAAATGTAATCGCCTACTGCCGTTTTATGATATGCTCCGGCACCCATTGCGCTCATTTTTATAGGAAATTCTGATGTTAGCTTATTTTCATCCATATATTTATGTAAAGCCATAGTAGAGTTGCCTCCTTGGCTATAGCCCAGTAAGTACGTACCGCTTACTGTTTCCACACCCAACTCTTCCCCTAATTCGCGCGTGGCACGTAGCATATCAAAAGAAGTAGTGGCGGCAGTGGCCGCATGTTCGTAAGGGTGCGATAACTCCTTGGTACTACCATAGCCAATGTAATCAGCAGCAGAAATAAAATAGCCATTAGAGGCATAAAGCATTGCGGATAAGTAAATTTCAGCGTTTTCCGAAGATAAGTATGAAGGAGCCCAGTCTTCCTGATCGATAGTAGGGTCATTATCTTTGGCCAATGTGCTGTGCTGGAAACTTGTTAGCTTAACCTTACCTTCTACTTTAACTTTAGGAATGAGTACCAGTCCGGATGCCTCCACAATGCTATCGTTGTAATTTGTAGTGGTGTAGGTTAACCTATAGGCATCTACATCAAAGTTAATGAAGCCTGATATTAGCGGTTCATCTGCAAAGCGTGCTTTCACCATATCCGTTGTAATAGTTTCAATAAATTCGTAACTCGTAATGTAATCGAATGACGGTTCTTTGTCCACGTCATCTTCTTGGCAGGAAGAAAAAACAAGTGCTAAAAAGAGCAGAAGTAGGTATTTGTAATTTGAGCTATTCATGTTTGTTAATTAATCAGTCTTTAGTATTAAAACTTACAACTTTAAAGTTACCAATTTAACATTAAATTAACAGTATGCACCTAAACCAACTCCCTACGAGAGACGAAATTACTGCCGCCCATCAAAGAATTAAACCTTATGTGCATAAAACTCCTATGCTTAGTTCTAAAAAATTGAATGAGCTCTGCCGTGCGCAGCTATTTTTTAAAGCGGAACATCTGCAGAAAACCGGTAGCTTTAAAGTAAGGGGTGCCAATAATGCCGTGCTATTATTAAGTAATACCGAAAAAGCGAAAGGAGTGGCCACCCACTCATCGGGGAATCATGCACAGGCGTTGGCGCACGCAGCAAAACAACAAGGCATTGCTGCCTACATTGTGATGCCGGAAAATGCACCAAAGGTAAAAGTTGAGGCCGTTAAAGGATATGGAGGTATTATTACTTTTTGTGAGGCTACGCTGGAAGCAAGGGAAAGCACGCTGGAGCAAGTTGTAAAAGACACCGGATCAACATTTATACCCCCATATAATAGTTATGATATTATTGCCGGGCAAGCAAGCATGATGAAGGAACTTATTGAAGAGGTGCCGGGCATGGATAGTGCAATTATTCCCATTGGTGGCGGTGGTTTAATTTCAGGATCCATACTTGCTGCCAAATACTTTAAGCCGGGCTTGGCAATAATTGGGGCAGAACCTGCCGAAGCTGATGACGCTTATCGCTCATGGAAAAAAGGCGAAATTATTCCGGTAGATAAGCCCAACACTATTGCCGATGGGCTCAAAACCTCTTTAGGAAGTTTAACTTTCCCGATCATAATGGAGGGGGTTAAAGAAATTATTACCGTACACGAGCAGGAGATTGTGGAGGCCATGAGGCTCATTTTTATTTACCTCAAGCAGGTGGTGGAACCTTCGGCTGCCGTACCTCTTGCGGCTTTACTAAAAAACAAGACCCACTTTAAGCAACAAAAAGTAGGTCTTGTATTATGTGGAGGAAATGTAGATTTGGAAATGCTCCCGTTCTGATCTGCCTTTTTTTAAGGGAAAATACCTAAATCCATGTAGCTCACAGCAATTCTATCGAGTGCTAAAATAAAGGCGGCTGTTCGTAAACTTTTTATTCCTTTTCTTTTACGCATATTATTTAGTTCGTGGTAAGCGGTAACCATGGTTTCCTCTAACCCCGAGTTCACCAAATCGCGCTCGCTCGCTCCTTTCACTATTTTTTTATGCTCATCTTCACTGAAAGTATCGCCTGTAGCGTTCTCTATACTATCCAGCAACAATTTGTATTTTTCCATTTCGTATCGTTTTTCAAGCTTACCGAATGATACACGCGAAAGATTTTTTAACCACTCGAAGTAAGATACCGTAACTCCCCCGGCATTCAAGTACATGTCAGGAATAATCATTACATCCTTTTCAAGCAGCACTTTTTCTGCATCTCTGGTAACAGGTCCGTTGGCTGCTTCTGCCACTATTTTTGCTTTAATATGCTTCGCATTGTCAATAGTAATCTGATTCTCCAAAGCAGCAGGTACCAATACATCGCACTCATAATTCAGCATTTCCAAAGAGTTTTTTACAAATTTACCTTTCTCAAAGCCTTCCAAGGTGCCTCGCTCGTGTTGGTATTGTTTTAAGGCTACTACATCTATACCATTTTCATCATAAAGGCCTCCATTATACTCCGCTACCCCAATAATTTTGGCTCCGGACTGATGTAGGTAAAGCGCAGAATAATAGCCCACATTTCCGAACCCCTGAATAATAATCCGCTTGTCCTTAGTCCCAGTTGTGAGACCAATCATATCCATATCTTCCTGCACACGTAGCGCTTCACGTATGCCAAAATAAACGCCTAAACCAGTAGCCTCCGTACGGCCCTCAATACCATGTTGAGATAAGGGTTTGCCGGTTACACAGCCTTTTGCATTGATTGCATCAGGATTAAAAGCCTCGTAAGTATCTACAATCCAGGCCATTTCTCTAGCTCCCGTTCCGTAGTCAGGCGCGGGCACATCAATGGCCGGGCCAATAAATTTCTTCTTTATAAGTTCCGCGGTATATCTTCTTGTAATTTTTTCCAGCTGCTGTACTGTGTATTTTTTCGGATCGATGTTAACTCCTCCTTTAGCACCTCCAAAAGGGATATTTACCATTGCACATTTAAAAGTCATAAGTGCTGCCAAACCCATTACCTCCTGCTCATTTACCAAATCGCTATACCTAATACCGCCTTTAACAGGTAGTTTGTGGTGAGAATGTTGTACTCTGTAGCCTTTTATGACTTCATAGCTTCCATCGTTTTTCCGTATAGGGAAATTGAATTTATAAATACTGTTGCATTGCTTTATCTGATCCAACAAGCCCGGATGTAATTCCATATGGGTGGCCGCTTCATCAATAAAGCTGGCTACTTGCTCAAAAAGGCTGTATTCTTTGTTATCTGACATAATAATTTAAGCTTAAAAGTTAATTAAGTGATTGTAAATATTCTTTTTTTAGTAATGGACAAATTTTATAGCGCTCCTCTTTCGTATCTTCATAAATTGTATGAAGCACCTCATAAACGTTGTCTACGCCTATCTTTTCAGCCCACTCAAAGGGGCCGTAAGGGTAATTAGTGCCAAGCTTCATACCCAAATCAATATCCTCTCTGGAAGCGGTGCCTTCCTGTACTGTATAAAATGCTTCGTTAATAATCATACAAATAATACGAGGCGTGGCCATGGCCACCCTGTCTGCCACTACCTCCGCCTCCCAATCTAATGAATGCATTAAAGCATTCAGGCTTTCTTTTTTAGCGCCTTTGGGCATGGTGCATTCCAGTAAAGGGCGATCAAAAAAGGTGGGCAGTCCGTTAAATCCAAATAACTCGTTTCTTAGAGGATCAGTATAAAGCATCATCTCCGAAAATGTGGTGAAGACTGAATTGAGAAATACGGCAAGCTCGGGCTTTTGTTCGTAAAAGCTCAGGCTTTCAGGTGTTTCGTAGGATATAAAATCGAATACCACCTCAATTTTTAAAAACAATTCTTCTGCTACGGCTGATAAGTCAATTACATGGTTCAAATTGTGTTTGCCCAATCTGTTGCGCGCTTCTTGATAGTTTTCGGCTGATCCTACAATCAGAATGTTCATATTTTTGCTACTTTTGAAAACAAAGTTAACCAACTATTTAGTTAAACAGCATATGAGCAAACAAATCATTAAAACGAACGAAGCCCCTGCCCCTATTGGCCCATATAATCAGGCTGTATTAGCGGGTAGCACACTCTACGTAAGCGGGCAAATAGCGCTGGATGCACACAGTGGTGAAATGATCAACGAGAATATTACCGAAGAAACACATCAGGTAATGAAAAACATGGGCGCTATATTAGAGGCTGCAGCTATGGACTTCTCTCAAGTAGTGAAATGCACTATTTTTATCAAAGATATGAACGAATTTACCACCATTAATGACGCTTACGGGCAGTATTTTAAGGAAAACCCCCCGGCCAGAGAAACCGTTGAGGTGGCGCGTTTACCGAAAGATGTGAATGTGGAAATATCGTGCATTGCTGTTAAATAGTGCGCTATTGGCCAACGTATAGCGAAGAGGTAATTAGTAAATATCCCCCGCAGGAGGTATTGAGGAGGTTGCGCATAACGGTCAAAGAAGCAAGGCGGCAGACGTTTCATAACCCCAGGTTAGAAGGAGAAATACAGGAGATTTTTTTATTTAACGGACTGGTGGGTACCGGAGGTTTCTCCATTTCTAAGGTAGTAGAAAAGCCTGACAATTTTTTACCCCTTATAAACGGAAAAGTTATGCCAAATGGGAATGGGAGCAGTATTTCCTTAGCATATACGCTATTTAAAAGCGTAAATTTACTATTCGGATTCTGGTTTTTTATACTGTTTGTTTTAGCGATTATTGCGCTTATAGATGGCCAGGGGCTTTATTGGTTGTTTGTACCTGTATTTGTACAGCTTTGCAGCTACGCCCTGGTGGTATCGCGTTTTAAGAAGGGCATAGTAGACAGTAGAAAAGATTTGATGAAGTTATTGATGTAAATACAAATTTAGATTAGGCAATTAACCCTTGCCGCCCTCTTTTTCCACCACAATAGTTTGTACTTTTGCACCTTTAAAAAATAAGATAAACCATGAGCAATAACGTTCGCGTTCGGTTTGCACCCAGCCCTACAGGTGCGTTACACATTGGCGGTTTAAGAACTGCCTTATATAATTACCTATTTGCAAAAAAGATGGGCGGTCAATTTATAATCCGAATAGAAGATACCGACCAAGCGCGTTATGTAGCAAGCGCGGAAGCATATATTAAAGAGGCGCTAGATTGGCTGAACATTACCCCTGATGAAAGCCCTTGGAATGATAAGGGAAAAGTTGGGCCTTACCGACAAAGTGAACGAAAGGCGAACTACCAGCAATATGCACAACAATTGCTCGATGCAGGGCACGCATATTATGCTTTTGACAGTCCGGAAGAAATAGAAGCCATGCGGGAGCGCCTGAAAGCTGCTAAAGTAAACACGCCCCAGTATAACGCCATTACACGCATGCAAATGAAAAACTCGCTGACACTTTCTGCCCAAGAAGTAGCACAGAAGCTTGATGCCGGTGAGCCCTACGTAGTTAGGCTTAAAGTGCCGCGCAAAGAAGAGGTGCGCCTAAACGATATGGTGCGTGGCTGGGTAATGGTGCATTCATCGCAGATGGATGACAAAGTAATTATGAAATCGGATGGCATGCCAACCTACCATTTGGCCAATGTAATTGATGACCATTTGATGGGGATAACTCATGTGATAAGAGGAGAGGAATGGTTGCCATCAGCCCCCTTGCATGTGCTGCTATATCAGTTTTTTGGCTGGGAAAGCACCATGCCACAATTTGCACACCTGCCACTTCTGTTAAAGCCGGATGGCAATGGAAAACTCAGCAAGCGTGATGCTGAAAAACATGGCTTTCCTATATTTCCTTTAGCGTGGAGAGACCCTGCATCCGGTGAAAAGGTAGATGGCTTTAGAGAACAGGGCTATTTGCCAGATGCGTTATTAAATTTCCTTGCCTTTTTAGGCTGGAATCCGGGCAGCGAGCAGGAACTATTTAGTGTAGAAGAGCTAAGCGAAGCTTTTACCATTGAGCGGATAGGTAAATCAGGTACAAAGTTTGACATCAATAAAGCCAAGTGGTTTAATCAGCAGTACTTAAAAAATAAAACTAACGCTGAGTTAGCAGCGCATCTGCAACCAATTTTAGCTGAGCACAACATTGAACTCCCCAATACAAAAATAGAGCGCATTGTACACGCCATGAAAGAGCGTGTTACCTTCATACATGAATTTTGGACTGAAGGGCAGTATTTTTTCATGCGCCCACAGCAGTATGACGAAAAAGTAGTAACTAAAAAATGGAATGCTGAAGTGGCAAAAGTGCTCAGTTTGTATGCTTACGCCTTATTAAAGGTTGACCACCTGGATGGTAACATTGCTAAATCTACCTTAATGGATGTACTTGAGCAGGAGGGTACGGGAATGGGCAAAATGATGCAATCGCTAAGGGTTTCTATTACAGGAGCCGGAGCCGGACCTGATTTGATGGACATTATAGAGATTTTGGGCAAGCAGGAAATAGCTGAGCGTATTCAGTTGGCTATTGTTGAATTGAAAGAGAAGGAGTAGTATCAATTATTCACATAGTATGTAAAAACCCGATATTGGCGGCATGTGTTCTGCCATTTTCAGCTTGGTATAGAACTTAAACTGTAGGCGTGTACGGTAGCAATCTGCTATTGAGAGACCATCAATCTACAAATTTTATGGTGTCTAATTTGTCCGCTAAAGCCCTCTTTTTATAATAATTACAACTTGCTGAAAAACGTATTTTCCTTCTTTTTGATCAGTGAAATTCGTGTGAGTTGAATTTTCAAGCAAATTTTTTTCAGTTGGCACAAGCTTTTATAGCAAAAAGCCAATAATAATGCATCAGAAATTATCCTATTTCTAATTTTTGTGTTAGCCGGACTAGCATCATCTACATCACAGGCATCAGTTCGAGGTATAAAATATACATCTTCACTTTGACTGTTCGTACCTTCCACCAGTCTGTCTTTCTCAGCAGGCTCTAATTAGAACAGCATATTGAAATTTCTCCAGAAACAACTAGTTATTAAAGCAGCAAATTTAACATCTCCAACTTACCGACTGTGACGGAAAAAGCTTCAATGCTAATTAAAAAGAGACTGCTAACCATGATTTAACAAAAACTAAATGCACACGTGCAAAATCTTTATAATTACTATTTGCAATTAATAATCTGCCGAAATATTCATTATTTAACTAATAAAATTAATAGCTTACCAATAATTACAACACTACAATCATGGAAAAACAGAAATTGCAGCAGTATTGGAAACAGAATCTCCGTTATCTTTTGGTACTCCTCACCATTTGGTTTGTAGTTTCTTTTGGGCTAGGTATTCTATTAGTGGAGCCACTAAATACAATTAGGCTAGGTGGTTTTCCACTGGGTTTCTGGTTTGCACAGCAAGGGGCTATTTATATATTCGTGGCGCTAATTTTTATATATGTGTGGCTCATGAACCGGCTGGATAAAAAATTTGATGTGGACGAAAAATAGATGGTAGCCGGCTACTGCTACAACCCCGGAATATATAATAAAACATGGACGGACAAACATGGACCTACCTCTTAGTAGGTATCACTTTCGCAATATATATTGGCATTGCTATATGGAGCAGAGCTGGCTCCACCAAAGAATTTTACATTGCCGGTGGTGGCGTTTCGCCTTTGGCAAATGGCATGGCAACCGCTGCCGATTGGATGTCAGCCGCCTCTTTTATTTCCATGGCGGGTATCATTTCATTTTCCGGTTACGATGGTTCCGTCTATTTAATGGGCTGGACAGGCGGTTATGTTTTGCTTGCTTTGCTGCTTGCACCCTATCTGCGTAAATTCGGAAAATTCACCGTTCCCGACTTTATTGGCGACCGGTATTACTCCAACACCGCCCGCACCGTGGCGGTAATTTGTGCTTTATTTATATCATTTACCTATGTAGCCGGGCAAATGCGCGGAGTAGGTGTAGTATTTAGCCGGTTTTTAGAAGTAGATATTAACACGGGAGTGTATATAGGCATGAGCATCGTGTTTTTTTATGCGGTATTAGGAGGCATGAAAGGTATAACCTACACCCAAGTGGCGCAATACGTTATCCTCATATTTGCCTTTATGGTGCCCGCCATTTTTATTTCTATTCAGCTCACCGGGCATGTTATCCCTCAAATAGGCTTTGGAGCAAAACTGATTGGGTCTGAAACCTTTTTACTCGATAAACTCAATGGGCTACATCAGGAATTGGGCTTTGCCGCATATACCAATGGCAGCCGTTCGTTAACAGATATTATGTGTATTACCGCTGCGCTGATGGTAGGCACAGCCGGGCTGCCGCATGTAATTGTGAGATTTTTTACAGTACCTAGGGTTAAGGATGCACGCCTCTCGGCAGGTTACGCACTCGTGTTTATTGCTATACTTTATACTACTGCTCCCGCCATTGCGGCATTTGCCAGAACCAACCTCATCAACACCGTGAGCAACAAAAGCTACAGCAGTATGCCTCAATGGTTTAAAAATTGGGAAGCTACTGAATTGCTTAAATTTGAAGATAAAAATGAAGATGGACTCATCCAATACGTTGCGGACGAAACCAAAAACGAGCTTTTTATTGATAAGGATATTATTGTGCTAGCTAATCCGGAGATTGCGCAACTGCCCGATTGGGTAATTGCTTTAGTAGCAGCAGGAGGACTAGCCGCAGCACTCTCTACCGCGGCAGGCTTGTTATTGGTTATCTCTACTTCTGTTTCGCATGATTTAGTTAAGCGACAGATATCCAAGAATATTTCCGATAAATCTGAATTACTTATAGCGAGGTTGGCAGCACTTATTGCTGTGGTTGTTGCAGGTTATTTTGGTATAAACCCGCCCGGTTTTGTAGCAGCGGTTGTTGCGCTGGCTTTTGGTTTGGCTGCAGCCTCATTTTTTCCTGCCATTATATTAGGTATATTTTACAAGCGGATGAATAAAGAAGGTGCTATTGCAGGCATGATCTCCGGTCTGGCCATCACCCTGTTCTATATGATCACCTTCAAATTTAATACCTTCGGAGAAACCACTCCGGCTGATTGGTGGTTTGGCATTTCTCCTGAGGGCTTTGGCACGGTGGGAATGGTCATTAATTTTGCCGTCTCACTATCAGTAAGTATGCTCACACCTGCCCCACCTCAAAATGTTCAGGAAATTGTGGAAGATATTCGCTATCCACGAGGTGCCGGGGCTGCACAACATCATTAGCAACTCGTTGTTTCCATTTTTAATGTCAAATGAATCCTCTAAACCACTACTTATAATAGTAGAAATAACAGAATGCACCTATTCAACGTTAGCTATAGGTAAGAACTAAGTATTAATTAGGATGGGTAAAGAAAAAGATAAATCGGAAGAAAAGCCTCAGGTAAATTCAAAACTTGAAGGCTTTAATGTGAAAATTGACAGATTTGGCGAGATAAAAACCAGTTTTGATATTGATAAAATTAACCAATTTCTGAACGAGGAAGTTGAAGATAAAAAATTAAAAGATAGGGATGATCTTGACGTAAAAAGAGGTAGGTCTGAAGAGGAATAAATTTAATTTTTGAGATTGGTATTACTCATTCACTATGAAAAAATTATATCCTGCAAATACTTAGTGCACCGCTAAAAAGGATTAGGTGACTTATATGTATCGAGCGAAATGAAGGAGTATTCCTGCCATGCCTAGCCGGACAGGCAGGTATTTCAAAACTGCCTGACGCTGGCAAGCTGAAGCTCGAGAAGTAGATACGTGCTTGAAGCTAAAACCTAAAAAAACTTGAAACTTTTTAGTGCGTAATGTGAGCTGTTGTCTTAAGAAAGCTTGCACATAATTAATGATTCCAGCAGCAAAAACCTTAAAACCTAAAATTAATTTAGTTTCTCATATATCATCTGTTTTGCATTATATCGTAATATAGTTATTGATTATCGATCAAATTTTGATCTATAGATTGGCAAGCAGTTCAAAAGTAGCAAAAGTCATGAACCCAAATGATATATGGGAAAGTACAAGGGCAATAGCATATTGTTCAAAATTAATGTCCGGAGGATTTTTATGTAATTTAAAAATTAATCTCCATATAACAATTGCTATTAAACCACTAACAGCTCCTACCCAAATTGAATTTTTCCAATTTATGTCAAATACATTCCAATGCCAAAGTAAACAATATACAACTGCAAATAATGCGCCAATAGCAAAATGAACTATTGTAGCCACAATGATTCTTTTTTTAAATTCTTGTGTTTTTTCTCGAAATGAGGCAAATAATACTGATCCTAATATGTGAATTACTCTAGTATTTACTTTAATCACTATAGTATATAAATACATTGTAGCTGTCATGAACAGAGAACCTACAATGCTTGAAATTATAAATAATATGAAAAGATAGATCGTCATTTAAATGCAAATAATTTTGGTTGTTATTTCATTCATTTTGATTTTATTAATGCTTTTCTGCCTAATTTTATTTCAATTTTTCAATAAATCATTACTAAATATTGTTTACTGAAGTTTGTGCTCATGAACTCATCCCGCCAAAGGCGGTCAGGCACTTAATCCTTCTCCTCAAGAGAAGGATAAAAGGTCTTAGCTAATGGCATTAGATAGTAATTTGTCTTTTATAATAAACCTTCCTAGCCCTCTTTAAAAAGGGTTAGTTGAATTTCTCAAGTTAATAATATACTTCAAATTGCAAATCTTCTCAACTAAAGAATCAATCTTCAACCATAAAGATAAAAACGAAACACTTCGAGATCAATCTCCCTATTTCCTAAAGGGGGATTAAGGGGGATTTCTGGCTGAATTAAAAATGTTCGGAGTATTTGAAATAAGCCTACATTATCCGCAACTTAAATGGGTAACGCATTAATACTTTAGATAATTCTTAATTCAAATCTTCTAAATATGGAGCGAGCCTAGGGTTACCTATCTCTAAAATAAATACTTTTATATAAAATTTCTTTGTTCTATAAAAGAAGCATCGATTATCAATCTTATCATTTTAAACTGTTAATGTGTAAGAATCTTTAAAAACCAAAATTAAAACCTAACCCTAATAAGATACCCCCCGGAGAGATAAAATTCATCACTTGAATTGATGTAGGGGAAAGCACTGAGCCATCCGTTACCTCCCAAACTTGACTTTGCAGCGGAACCGCATAGCCAAATTCTAGGTAAAAGCTATTGTCTCGGCCTATTATCCAGTTATAACCTACTTTAATATTGAAGTTATATGCTCTGTTGAGGTCAAGCATAACATCTTGCGTATCTCCTGTCTGCACTTCCAACTCGGTCTCAAAATCTTGCAGACCGGAGCAGCTTGAAAGACCAACGCCATACATCCAACCGCTGCCTAAAGATCTATCGTACCTAATACCTAAAGATACTTTATATCCCCACCCACCTATACCCAGGCCTCCCTGTAGGAACAAGTGATCTGTCATCCTGTAATTACCAGATAAACCGATTAATGCAGTATAGCTGTTTATTCCTGTGCCAATTCCAAGGTAAAATTTGGGTGGATTTGATTCTTCTTCGAAATAATCATTTTGTGCATTTGCCTGAAGCTGCCACAATAAGATACCAAGTAGTAAAAACCTTCTTTTCATAGTATGATGTGTTTTATAATTTGGCTGTGCAAAGATAACAACGTTACTTTATGAATAGTAAAAATAGTAAATATCCGATTTATAGCAAATACTATTTATTTCTAAACAAATTAATTTTAGGAGATTTGAAAGTATTAAGCAAAAGCCAAAACCTTGCATTTATTTAAAGTTAGTGATGTGATGTCGTTTAATTAAACTTGTTTTCATGACCTCACCCCGCCAAAGGCGGGCAGGCACTTTAATACTTCTCCCCATGAGAAGGATGTAAGGTCTTATTTAAACGGCATTGCATTGTAAAACTTGTTATCGTTACTCAAAGCCTTGTACCTACCGGCTGATTCTGAAAAAAGAAAATGATTTTTAACACTATTCTAAGCAAAGGTTTTCTGATTACATAGGATGTGCCTTTACAATAAATTTGAACCATCTCCCGGTGGGTCTTTAACCAGTTAGCTTGCTTTTTTTGCATACTAAACTTGGCGCTTTGGCATGTGTAGCATCAAAAAGAATCGACATGGGTCGCTCACCTTTCTAGCAAGTTTCCATATCATTAAGGTATTCTTGAAATTTTCTTCAGTTGCCTCGCTATCAGTAAAAGTAATCTTGTAACTATGATCTTGATATGCTCTGCGGTAGCGTATTTTTTATCTCCCACATCAGAATTACTACCGTGATATTTGATTGGTTTGTAAATAGAAATGGATTTGTTCGAGCAAGAGCGAAATTTACAAGCGATGTAATTAACCAAATGGAAGTGGCCGCTATCAAATTACTTCACGTAAACATGCTATTACGTTCTGTAGTCATCCTTACTAGATAGATTTTTTCTAAAGCTGTTATGATTTTTCAATTATGACCTATCTGTTATTAATTTCAATGAGCTTCTACCGAAAAGTCACATTTAAGTTGAGTGGCCGCTACATTCCAACCTTTTCTATTGTTTTTGTTACTATATATTCAACGGCAGTCGCCAAATATATTGATGCTTTCTTCTGTAAAATTAAAAACCTTATGAAAAAATTTATAACCTTATTTTCTGTCTGCACAGTCTGTTTTTTAATCTCCTGCTCTGAATATGATGACTCCGGTTATGATAATTTTTATGCTGGGGATATAAATTTGGGTGGTGATACTTATACAGAACTCTCCGAAAATCCTTTTATCAAAGTAACTGATCAGGCCTTTTCTACTTTCTCGGTCGATGCCGATGGCGCCTCTTATGCTAATGTGAGGCGCTTTTTGTTACAAGATAAAATAATTCCACCTGCGGGTGCCGTTAGAACCGAGGAGCTATTAAATTATTTTGAACTAGATTATCCTTACAGCGATCAACAACATCCTATTAATTTAAATGGAGAAATGAGTATCTGCCCTTGGGACTTGGATCATAAACTCATCAGAATAGGAATTAAGGGAAAGCCTCTAAGCACTGATGAGGTTCCAAATTCAAATTTTGTTTTCCTTATAGATGTGTCAGGTTCTATGGCATCGGAAGATAAACTGGAATTGCTTAAAAATGGATTTAAGTTTTTTGTGGATGGTCTTTCGGCAGAGGATAAAGTCTCAATTGTAACTTACGCAGGTTCTGCCGGTGTGGTATTGGAGTCAACTCCGGGTAGTGAAAAAGGCAAGATAAAAGACGCGATAAACTCTTTAGGTTCTGGAGGAAGTACCGCAGGTGCGGAGGGTATTATAAGTGCATACAAAATTGCTCAGGAAGGGTTCATTGAAGGAGGAAATAATCGGGTAATTCTTGCCACAGATGGTGATTTTAATGTAGGTATATCTAGCCAAGAGGAATTGACCGTCCTTATAGAGGAAAAACGAGCATCAGGAATTTTTCTGACCGTACTCGGTGTAGGTAGAGGAAACTTAAATGATGCTGCTTTAGAGCAGATTGCTAATAATGGGAATGGTAATTACGAGTACATTGATAACCTCGAACAATTGCGAAAAGTTTTTATTTACGACTACAATAAATTCTATACCGTTGCAAAAGATGTAAAGGTTCAGGTTGAGTTTAATCCGCTAGTTGTAGAAGCCTACAGGTTGATAGGATATGAAAATAGGCTATTAAATCAGGAAGATTTTGAAGATGACAGTGAAGATGCTGGCGAAATAGGTGCCGATCAGAACATTACAGCCCTATATGAAATTATCCCATTCGCAACTCCTGAAGGTAGGGCAGCTATTACTATCGATTTTAGATATAAAGAACGTGATGCTACCATTAGCAAAGCCATAAGTTTTGTAATAGAAGACAAAGGCACAAGCTTTGAACAATCCTCTGACTTTATGAAGTTTACTTCTGGCGTTGCAGCATTCTCTATGCTTTTGACAGATTCTCAATATAAAGGCTCCGCAACTTTTGAAAAAGTAATGCAATGGGTCGAGGGTACAAACCTATCGGATGAAAATAACTTCAAAAGTGAATTTAAAAGACTGGTTCATGAAGCCGGTATGATAAAATAGGTCAGCACGTGCCTCCTTCTTTATTGAGAAATAAAGCACCAATTAAAACCTATACTTTACTCCAACATCTAGCCCAATGCCATAAGGCTTTAGTTCAAATACCTGACTTTCGCTTGCTGCAAAATTCAGTACAGAATAGCTAATAATAGGGGAAATCTTGAAAATCCATTTTGAGCTAATGGCAAAATGGGTATTGTAAGCCAGGTTTACATATAATTGATAATTTCCATACAGCTCTCTATCCCCCAACTGAAAATGCGCAGCAGTTTCCAAATTGAAATACTGCTTTAGTCTGCCGCGATCAACCACTTGGTAGTAAGCCCCTAGTTGCATGCCAGCCGAAAAGTTTGTAATAGCTATACTAGCCTCTTGCTGCCGCTTAACAGGAATGATTTCGAGCGCATCGGCTTGTTGATTAAAACTGAGAGAATCTGTTGAGGCAGCAGTAAAGCCATAAACCAACGTTTGCGACTGATGGAGCATGGATAAGCCTCCGTAATAAGTAAACTTTTCTGAAAGTGCCCTTTCGAGCCCTACTGACGCCCTGAAACCAATTCTATCAAAACTAAGTGCATCACTGCTAATATAATTTACTAATGTTTCATCTTCTTGGTTAGGGTCTACTCTGTGGTAAGATGAAAACGCCTGCATATCAAAATATAGCTTGTTGCTCCTGTTTCTATTTTTCTTTTCTTCTTCATTAAAATCTGAAGTTGGCAACGTATGTATTACTGATGTAACACTTGGCAGCTGAAATTCATACCATAATAAATCCGGACCTAGATGGCTACGTTTATCAATGAATAGATTTGAATTACTCAAGTTAGCTACGCTATTTGATTCTTGTTTTACCAAATTCTGGTTTACAGAATAAATTACATTTTGCAC
This sequence comes from uncultured Cytophagales bacterium, assembly GCA_963832285.1. Classification (GTDB taxonomy): domain Bacteria; phylum Bacteroidota; class Bacteroidia; order Cytophagales; family Cyclobacteriaceae; genus Marivirga. The sequence continues at coordinate 171,742 of CAWHTP010000003.1, read as the reverse complement.
GCTTGGTTCAGGTGGATTCCGCTCTTTATTTGCACCCGAATTATTCCGCATTTTTCTTGGGTTTTTTAACTCTGGGTCATCAGCCTTATCTGGCGTATTCCGCTCCTCTTTGGATGATTTTACACTAAGCGTAATTTTTTCAGTATCTGTTTCCGATAAATCATCATTGTAGTCTTCTTTCAAATTTGAAGTAACTTCTCCATCGTTTGTTGCACCGTTCGAGCTTCCCTCAGAATCATTTTGCCTGTGTGCCTTGGCCTGCTCTGTCACATTTTTATTGTTGTAACCATCATGTGTTACGTTGCTAGGCTGTTGATCATTTTCAACCTTATAAAAAACGGTTGTAAGGATTACTCCTAACAGTAAAATAATTGCTGCCGCTACGCGCACAACAAAAACCCCTTTGCCTCTACCGGAACCTAAGTTTTTGGCAATACCTTCCCATGCCTCATCACCTACCTCCGGGCTGTAATTGCTCGCTCTTTTTTTCCAGCTCTTATTTTCCACTGACTCTTTCATATTTCAAATTGCCATTTTGCTTTATCAACTTACCGTTAAGAGCCGATTTTGCTTTACTAAGCTGAGATTTGGAAGTCCCTTCACTAATATCCAATAGTGAAGCTATTTCTTTGTGCGAATAGCCCTCTATCTCGTAAAGATTAAAAACTGTTTTATAACCTTCCGGCAGTTGGTTAATTAGCTGAATGATTTCTTCTGTTTCCAATCGATCAAATATTTTTTCGTACTCATTATTGCCCATGATTAGGTCATTAAAATCAGTATCAGCAACTATAATCCTTTTCCTTTTTTTGTCAATGCACGATCTTACCGTCAACTTTTTCATCCAGGCCCAATATGCCTGAGGATCTTTCAAACTGATAATATCATGGAAAATTTTTATAAACACCTCTTGAAAATTGTCTTCTGCTTCAACCTGTGTGGTGCTATAGCGCAGGCAAATTCCCATTACTTGCTTTTTGCATGCACTATAAAGTGCTGTCTGAGCATTTCTGTCATTTTTTTTACATTTAATTATTAATTTCTGCAGGTCCATTCAGAAAAAAAGAGGAGGAAGTGATATTGAAGCACCCCCTTCCTCATTTAAAAGTTAAACAGCATCATTTTGATATTGAGACTGTGGCCGATTCACAATTACTTCCTTGACATAATAGGTATTCAAAGTATTCATTCGTGTTGCCATTTGTCCACTTTATCGAATCCGCAGTATATCTTATCAGCGGTTTTGAACCCGAATAAACTATTTGTGCCAAACCATTGCCTAGGTTCATGGAGTCCGGTACACTTAAATATAATGCTAGATTAGTACAGTAAGTGTCATTTATCAATACATCTAAATCTTTCACAGTATTGGTAGGGAAATTTAGTTGATAGGAGTCATCCGTTCCTGCAAGCTCTTCACATTCATTTCCATTATTTCCCGTGGTATCGGAAACTACTAAAGTGTATTTACCACTGTAAGAATTCCCATCGGATAAAGTAAGCTCATAGCCAACTGAATCATATCCATTTTGCGCAGGAGTAAAGAGTGCTTCGAACTGATTAGTTTTTGTTATAGACCCTAAAACTGTGGTGAAATAATTGATGTTGGTGATAGATTCCTCGCACAGCTGATGTCTGTTACTTAAGTTAATTACTATTGCGCTATCTAGCGAGGTTTCATAATTTGTTCCTACCAATTGTACCCGGCAAGTAGTGTCCTGCTTTTCCGTTCTGTAAACTTGTAACAAGCTGTACACTGTTTTTTGCTTCTCCGGTTCCTGCGGATTAGTAAGCTTTGCTTGATAATAGACCGAATCGAACTCAAAATTTGTACTATTAGGCTCAAATCTTATGATGCGATTGTTTATCACTAATACTTTTCCTTTAACTGAATTTGAAACGATCGAAAGTTTCTCTACGGTATAATTACAATAGATATCGTTCGTAGTAACATCAATTTGTGCAGCCACTCCTTCAACTAAAGGAAGGAAATCTTCTCTTGCAAAAGGCATACATGAGTCAGTTTCAAACTGCGATGCTGTTCCTATTACCACTGTGATGGTATCGGTAAACTCCTTTTTTTCAGTTTTCACATTAAATATGAGATAGTCTTTACCCGTAGAACCACTTTTTGCTTTATAACTGATGATGTTATTGTTTAACCATTGAATATCTGCCTTGGACGCATCACTACTCAATTTTATGGTGGCATTCTCCTGCGGATTATTTAAGATATTGATGACTACCGCAGCCCCGGGCACGGCAAATACTTGGTCGGCATTTATGATTTCATTGGTGGCATTTTCCGGTATTACGTCTTCTGTTAGCCGATCGCAAGCCCAAAGGCAAGTGGCTACTACGAGCAAGAGTAATATTGATTTGAGAGCATTCATAAGATTTAAGTTTAGATGTGCTTTTTTATAAGGGCGTAGAGCAACGCCAAAAGGTTGCCTGAGCTGAAAATAAAATATGAAATAAGCCACTTGGCTATCTTTTTGAGATACCTGACCTCTTTTAAAGCGTCAAGCACAAATACAAAAACTATCAAACTATAGAACTATCTTTGAAGCAAATATATAAGCAACCCCAAACTTCTATTGGCGCTACCATCCGCTTATGACATACTCCATGGTTTTATATAAACTTAAACGAATAACCCAAACTACATAATAATTTCGATTGCTGCACTGACCATATTCGGAAATTAAAAAGTCTTTTTCTCTTTTATATATTGCGCACTTAACTAATATTTGCAGTCGCTCTTAATCTATACACTATGCTACGGAAAGTCCGCAAATTTTACAAAAAATTTCAGGTAAGCCACAGCCCGCAAATAAACTTGGTCTGGGGGTTTTTTTTATATATTCTCACAGGATTTCTACTGCTCTGTTTGCCACTTTCCCAGAAAGTTGATGTAAACATTTTAGATAATTTGTTTATAGCAACTTCTGCAGTATCCACCACCGGACTGGTTACAGTAAGTGTTTCTGATTCGTACAATTATTTCGGACAGCTTGTAGTCATGCTACTATTCCAAATTGGCGGTATTGGTTACATGACGCTCACCACCTATTACCTGCTCTCCACCACCAGCCGTATAACGCACTGGCACGAAAAACTGATTAATACAGAGTTTGCCATGCCGGCCTCTATTAAGATTAATGATTTTATCAAAAGCGTTATAGTTTTTACGCTCATTATGGAAACCTTAGGCGCCATATGCTTTTTTATTGCATTTAAGCAGGCCGGTCTTAGCACATCGCATTCTATTTGGAGTGGTATTTTTCATAGCATCTCTGCGTTTTGTACCGCAGGTTTCGGACTTTACAACAACAGCTTTGAAGATTATCAAAACAACTATTTCATTAACATAATCATATCAGTGCTGGCAATAAGCGGTTCCATAGGATTTATTTTTATTACGGATGTCTGGTACAGAATCACCGGTAAAACCAAAGAGTTGAGCTTTACCACTAAAATTGTGGGCTGCGGCTTTTTAATTTTGTTATCGCTTGGTACTGTTACAGTTTATTTTTCTGAGCCGGCAGTTCAACTCAATGGTGATGCACCATTACTTAAATCCTTTTTTCAGGCCATGACGGCCATGACCACCGTGGGCTTTAATACCATTGCCACAGGTGATGTAAAGCTCCACATATTAATGATGATAATCTTGCTCATGTACATTGGTGCATCTCCATCTGGCACTGCAGGTGGTATGAAAATTACTACGTTTACGGCTATCATCGCCATCTTAAAAAGTAGGTTGAAAGGTGATAAGGGAATTTATTTCTTGAATAGAAGAATCCCATTTGAAAGGTTATACGTAGCCACGGCAACCTTTATATTTTACACCTCCCTCATTTTTATAGGTACTATTTTGCTTACTTATAGTGAAAAAGATGCGCTGCTGGACACCATTCTTTTTGAGGTAGCATCCGCCTTAGGCACCGTAGGGCTGAGTGCAGGCATTACCGGGTCTCTCACCACAGTCGGCAAAATTGTTATCATCCTAACAATGTTTATTGGCAGGGTAGGTGTTATTACCTTCGGATTTGCGCTCTTCGCCAGGCGTAAGAAAATAATAATGGACGAATCTTTAGAGGGTGATCTTGCCGTTTAAACAAAAGTGTAATGTATGAGACAAGAAGTTTATATTTTTATTAACTAACAAGAGCACCATATGTCTGTAAAAAACAAGATATATCTTTCGCTAATCCTCCAATTTCTGGTGATTCTGGCATTGGCCTTTACCTCTATACACTACATCCGCTTACTGGGTGATGATGCTGAATCTATTCTTAAAGATAATTACAGGACTCTGGATTATATGAAAGATATTTCCGCTATTTCAAACAACATGAAAGATGCTTTTTTGCTGAATGTTTCCACTGAAAAATATATGGAAGATGCCGCAGAAATAATGACTGCACAGTTAAATAATATTACAGAGCCAAGAGAAGAAAGCCTTTCTATTGAACTTCAAAAATTATTGGAAGCGTACCAATCCGTAGTGCAGAATAGCAACTCAACTGATAAGGAAGTGATCAGTAGTGCCAAAAAACTTCAGGAACAGGTTGCTGTAATTTACGATTTGAATGAAAGTGCTATCTTAAAACGCAGTGACAATGCAACGAAGCAGGCTGATCGAATAATTATTATAATGGGAGCTTTGGGTATGGCGAGTATTATTTTAGGTGTCGTTTTGCTTTTTATTATCCCCAGTAATGTTGCTGAACCACTAGCACACTTTGAGGATGCAGTACAAAAAGTGCATAAAGGCAACTACGATATTAAGGTAGGCAAAAGTGAGCAGCAGGAATATAATCAGATTTCGGAGGCCTTTAATAAAATGGCATACATTATAAATTCCAATAAATTTATTGATGGTGTGAAAGAAAATACTGAATTTTTGCGTTATCGCGAGGCTCTCAATGCCATTCCGCAATATCTGTTAATCATAGACAATGACAATGCCGTTCGCTTCATCAACGATCAGTTTTATACAGAATTTAAGATGTCCCCTAAAGTTAATGACAATTTAAATTTGGCCGGAGTGCCCGAAAGTGAAGAGGCTTTGAGCAAAATTGCGAAAACCATTTTGCTAGGTACATTTTCGGGTAAAAAAGAATCCTATGCTGATACCATTGAAATACTTGAGAAAGATTACAAGCTTGCGCTTAATAATATTACTGTAGCTGATGAGAACGGCCACAATAGATCCATAGGTCAGGTAATTCAGCTTAGTGAAGTTTAATCAGCAAGAATCGTTGTGTCTATAAAACACTTTAACCCTTGCCTTAATAAACCTCATTTCGTACTTTATAAATACGTTTTGTACAAAGCCCTTCTTAACTAATAATATATCACTTTCAACCTTTTTTATAAATGTGGTGTCTTATGGCTGTAAACTACCTAAAAATTAGCACAAGCCTAATGAGAAAATTCACTGTTATTTACGTCATAATCAGTTTTGTTATAATTGAATCTGCTACAGCGCAAATAGAGTTTTTAGCAGGATTTGGCTATTCTACCATTATCAATCAGGATAGAATCCCGAACCAACAGGATATTGCTACTCCCATGTTTGGTCTTACTATAAACCTTCCAGTAGCTGACAGTTCAAGACATTCTTTCAAAACCGGCATATTCTATAATGCTTCAGGTTATAGGCAAGTGTTTGATGATAAGACCTATCAAAGGGTATTTCATTATATCGGTATCCCTTTAACTTATAATAACAAAATTGCAGCTAATTTTTCTGTAGATGCCGGAGTAGAAGTTAGGATGATGATACGGAAACTTTTTAATAATGAAGATTATAGATATAATTACACAAACATAGATGTGGCAGCAGTGCTACGCTTCAACCTTTTTGAATCCAGACGAGTAAACCTTTTTACAAATTTCTCATATGGTCTTATACCTATGCTTACCTATCAGGATATTGATGCTACAGGAAACTTCAACGGAGCCTTCAAGGACTTGCACAGCCTAATCATTTCAGGAGGTATAAAATTAACGATATTCAATTATGATTAAGCAACTCAAAATCTTTACGCTCTTATCCGCTTTTCTTGTTTTTTTTGCTTGCTCTCCCAGTGTATACATTCCTGATCCTTTGGATTTAAGATTGGTAAAATATACAGAAGATGGAAATAATGTAGGAGGTGCACTAATTAACGATAATATATGGACATCAGAAATTGAAATAAGCTTTCCATCCTCAAATAGAGCCTGCTCAATCACAAATTATGTACCCAATGATAGTCTAGTAGTTAGCTTTATTGGTAAAGTAAATAATGATGAAAGGGTAGCATTTCATTTTAGCTTCAAAGATTTAAATATAACCGATATAAGGGATTTGCTCAGATTGAATGACGAAAAAATAACCATAAATAATATTTCCGATGCGGTTACTTATCAGAATAATTCCTTAGATGAGACCTTACAGGGAGGTTCAGGTCAAATTTATTTTAAATCGGTAAAATTGATAGATGAAGAAAATGCCACAAACAATGTTGAACAAGTTATTATTTCAGGCACCTTTAGCTTTGTTACTCCTTTACAGGATATCACCGTAACTTATGGTCGTTTTGATTATATAATTAAAAACATTATTCAAAATATCAACGAAGAGGATTCCCTTGCTATTAACTTACGGTTATAATGCAATCCGGATTATTTGGTCACTGTAATACACTCTTGGCTTTTTAGCGGGCTTTGAGGTATGTCACCCTTTCAGGGCTTAGCGGTAGCTGCGCTTCCTTGGGGGTGGGCAAGCACCCACCTTGTGGTATTTCACCCCGTTGGGGCTGTTCGATTTTATAGAATAAAGAGGTGTGATTCATTTAATTATAGACTAAAAACGCATGTTTGCATCTCGATTAACATTACAAAAACGTAGTAATAATTACTATAAACAAGCGGATACTTGTGCTAGATATTGTAATACACTCTTGGCTTTTTAGCGGGCTTTGAGGTATGTCAACCTTTCAGGGCTAAACGGTAGCTGCGCTTCCTTGGGGGTGGGCAAGCACCCACCTTGTGGTATTTCACCCCGTTGGGGCTGTTCGATTTTATAAGCATAAAGAGGTGTGATTCATTTAATTATAGACTAAAAACGCATGTTTGCATCTCGATTAACATTACAAAAACGTAGTAATAATTACTATAAACAAGCGGATACTTGTGCTAGATATTGTAATATACTCTTGGCTTTTTAGCGGGCTTTGAGGTATGTCAACCTTTCAGGGCTAAGCGGTAGCTGTGCTTTCTTGGGGGTGGGCAGGCACCCACCTTGTGGTATTTCACCCCGTTGGGGCTGCTCTTTCCTGCAAGCATATAGGCGTGTATTCATTCAATTCTAGACCAAATACAGTGTTTGCATCTCGATTAACATTAAAAAAACTAGGAATAATTTTCATAAATTCATTCCAAGAATTTATTCCTTATCAGACTGCGAGTAGTATATCAGCCCTGAAAGGGCGTTATATTGTAAGGATGGGTATCGCCCATCCGCAAGACACAATGGAAAAGATAAAGCCCTGAAGGGGCGAAATATATAGGAGAAATTTGCACAATAGACTAAATTGTCAAGCCATCAAAAAACGTGTTATGAATCACATCCAAAACCTATTCTAACTAAATTCACTTCCATCTATGTTATTAAACAAAAGTAGATTTTACGCTATATTATTGACATATTGAGATGAAGTACATAATCATGGTGAAAGCAGTCCTAAAATCATTGATCCTAATAGTTCTAAATAGAACAATTAATTTACCCCACCTGATAAACAGATTTCTTTTTTGCCGGTAAAGCCGTTTTACCGGCTAAAAATTTATCTACCGCACGTGCTGCTTCTCTGCCTTCCGAAATAGCCCACACCACTAATGACTGGCCTCTGCGCGCATCACCGGCAGTGAAAATTCCGTCCTGATTGGTTTTATACTTCTCCGCTTTTACCAAGCCTGTTTTAGTTGTTTTTACGCCAAAGCTATCGAGCAAAGGATGCTCAGGCTGTGTAAAACCAATGGCTAAGAGCGCCAAATCACAAGGGATAAGTCTTGATGAACCTTCAATTTCTTTCATCTGTTTTCGGCCGGCAGCAGCTACCCACTCAATATCAACCAATTCAATATGTGTGAGCTGTCCGTCCTCACCCTTAAAGCTCTTAGTTAGCGTGCTCCACTTTCTATCGCCACCTTCTTCGTGCGATGAAGAGGTGCGCAGCGTCATAGGCCACATGGGCCAAGGATCGGCCTGGCCACGTTCAAGCTGTGGTTTGGGCATTAGCTCCAGCTGTAAAACGGATTGCGCTCCTTGTCTGTGCGAGGTGCCAATACAATCTGAGCCGGTATCGCCACCACCAATTACCACCACATTTTTACCTCTGGCAGCAATAGGATCAATAATTTCATCTCCCGCCAGCTGTTTATTCTGCCTGGTAAGAAAATCCATAGCGTAATGTATACCATGCAATTCCCTTCCCGGAATAGCCAGATCTCTGGCCTTGGTAGCACCAGTGCAAATAACAATTGAGTCAAAATCACCTTTTACCGCTTCCGGATTAATATTTTTGCCCACCTCAGCATTCATTTTAAAAACTATGCCTTCTTCACTCATAATGTTAAGCCTTCTATCCACAATGGTTTTCTCCAGCTTAAAATCAGGAATACCGTAACGCAATAACCCCCCTATTCTGCTGTCTCGTTCAAAAACTGTAACCCAATGGCCTGCTTTGTTGAGCTGATCGGCCGCTGCCAGCCCGGCCGGACCGGAGCCAATAACGGCCACCTTTTTTCCCGTTCTATGCTGTGGCGGTGTCGCTTTAATATATCCTAATTCAAAAGCTTTTTCGGCTATGGTTTTTTCAATGTGTTCTATGGCTACCGGTGGCTTGTTAATACCCAATACACAGCTAGCCTCGCATGGTGCCGGACAAATCCTTCCCGTAAATTCTGGAAAGTTGTTAGTACTGTGTAGTATGGAAATGGCTTCTTCCCAGTCTTCCTGATATACCGCATCATTAAACTCGGGTATAATATTGCCCAGCGGACAGCCTGAATGACAAAACGGGATACCGCAATCCATACAGCGCGCTGCTTGTTGTTTGGTTTTTACCTCAGGAAACGGTTCGTAAATTTCCTTGAAATCATCCACTCGCTTCTCGGGTGGCCTGCTTTCAGGTAACTCTCTATTGTATTTTAAAAATCCATCTAGCTGTCCCATTATGCTACTATTTTTTCTTTTTCCTTCTTAACTTTTTCTCTCTCTTCCATAACGCGCTTATAATCGAAAGGAATTACCTTAATAAATTTCGATAAGCTAAACGTCCAGTTATCTAATAACGCCTTAGCTTTCTCACTTTTCGTAAGCTTGTAGTGCTCCTCAATCAATGTCTTCAAAAAGTCTATTTCCTCCTCGCTTGATAACGCTTCAAGGCTCACCATTGCCTGGTTACACTTTTCAGTAAAGTCAGCGTTTTCATCAAGAATGTAGGCGATGCCACCGCTCATTCCTGCGCCAAAGTTCTGTCCTGTCTGTCCTAAAATAACTACTCGCCCACCTGTCATGTACTCACAGGCATGGTCGCCCACGCCTTCCACAACGGCTGTTACTCCGGAGTTTCTTACACAAAAACGCTCGCCTGCCATGCCGTTGATAAAGCTTCTACCAGAGGTGGCCCCATAGAATGCCACATTGCCAATAATGATATTTTCATCGGCTTTCAAACCTGATTTTTCCGAAGGGTAAACAGTAAGCTGACCTCCGGATAGTCCTTTCCCGAAATAATCGTTCGATTCACCTGCCACTTCAAAATGCACTCCTTTGGCTAGAAATGCACCGAAACTTTGCCCTGCCGAGCCGGTAAATTTATAGTGTATGCTTCCTTCAGGCAAGCCATCCCCCTTATGCACTTTACTTATCTCATTAGATAAAATGGCACCTACCGCGCGGTTTATATTTCTGATGCTAAATGAATGTTCAACGCTTTGTTGCTCATGAATGGCGGGCTGTGCAATGCGCAATAGCTCATGGTCCAGCACCTCTTCCAACTGATGCTGTTGCTCTATTTGCTTATATATACCTACATGTTCAGGAACTCTCTCCTGATAAAGAATGGCATTAAGATCTATGTCATTTAGCTTCCAATGGTTTACCTCATGGCGCCTCCTCAATACCTCAGAACGCCCTACCATTTCAGTAATGGTTCTAAAACCGAGTTGTGCCATTATGCTTCTCAAGTCTTCTGCCAAAAAGTTGAAGAAGTTCACCACATGCTCAGGCTTTCCTGTAAATAATTTACGCAGTTCCGGGTTTTGTGTGGCAACACCTACCGGGCAAGTATTGGTGTGGCATTTTCGCATCATAATACAACCTTCAACAACTAATGCTGCTGTTGAAATACCCCACTCCTCAGCACCTAATAAAGTAGCAATTGCCAAATCGAGGCCAGTACGCATTTGACCATCGGCCTGCACGGTGATTCTGCTACGCAAGTCATTTTTTACCAGAGTTTGATGCGCCTCCGCCAATCCGAGTTCCCACGGTAGGCCTGCATGCCTTATGGAGCTGAGCGGTGAGGCGCCCGTTCCGCCATCTGCACCTGAAATGAGCACCACATCGGCATTGGCTTTAGACACACCTGCCGCCACTGTGCCCACTCCGGCTTGTGAAACCAGTTTTACATTTATACGCGCCTGTCGGTTGGCATTTTTCAGATCGTAAATAAGCTGTGCTAAATCTTCAATAGAATAAATATCATGATGTGGCGGTGGCGATATTAAGCCAACGCCAGGTGTGGAGTGCCTCACACGACCGATCCAATCATCTACCTTATGCCCCGGCAGTTGACCGCCCTCACCGGGCTTTGCACCTTGAGCCATTTTAATTTGTAACTCATCGGCATTGGTAAGGTAATAGCTCGTAACGCCAAACCTGCCTGATGCCACCTGCTTAATAGCTGAACGCTCCAAATCTCCATTAGGCTTTACTTCAAAACGCACCTCATCTTCACCGCCCTCGCCACTATTGCTTTTAGCACCAATGCGGTTCATGGCAATGGCTAGAGTAGAATGTGCTTCGTGAGAAATAGATCCGAAAGACATAGCACCAGTGGCAAAGCGCCTCATTATTTTTTCAGCCGGCTCAACTTCAGAAATATCAATAGGTGTTCTTTTCTTAAATTCCAGCAGCGACCTAAGCGTTATGGCTTCTTTCGATTGGTCATTTATTTTTTCAGCATACTGTTTATACAAGTCATAGTTATTTTCTTTTGTAGACTGTTGCAACAGCTGAATGGTTTCCGGATTAAACAGGTGCTTTTCGCCTCTGTACTTCCATTGGTAAACACCGCCTACTTCCAAACGATTGAACAAGGCTGCATTTTTGAAAGCTTGCTGATGTTTTACTAAAACCTCCTTTGCAATACCATCAAAATCGAGGCCTTCAATTCTACTTATGGTGCCTGTAAAGCAACGGTCAACTACTTTTCGGCTTAAGCCTAAAGCTTCAAAAATTTGTGCCCCCTGATACGATTGCAGAGTGCTAATTCCCATTTTGGAAAGAATTTTTAACAGCCCATACCCAATTGCTTGCTGGTAATTTTCAAGTGCTTTTCTGGCGTTACCTTCAATATTAATTTTGCCATTACTATAAAGCTCCTCAATAGTTTGGAGTGCCAAATAAGGATTAATTGCACTAGCACCATACCCAATAATAGTAGCAAAATGATGTGTTTCTCGCACATCTCCGGCTTCCACTATAAGTCCGGTCTCTGTCCGTAAATTTTTCTTTACCAAATGCTGATGCACCGCACCTGTGGCTAGTAGAGATGGAATAGGTGCGCGGCCTTCATTTATGTTTTTGTCCGATAATATGAGCACTACCTTTCCGGCAATGGCTGCTTGTTCTGCTTCCAAACAAATGGTATCTAACGCCTCTTCCAATCGGCCATTCTCGCCATCAGCATCAAAAACGCAGTCAATAATTTGATAACCGAAACCGATATGTTTCAAGTATTTAAACTTGGCTAAATCAGCATTAAGCAAAACGGGCTGCGAAATATGAACCTGCTTGGCGTGGTCTGCTGTTTCTCTAAGAATATTTTGACTTTTGCCCACACGGGTGAATAAAGACATCACCATTCGTTCACGTATAGGATCTATGGGCGGATTGCTTACCTGTGCAAATAACTGTTTAAAATAGTTGGCTAAATGCTGACTCTGTTTGCTAAGTATAGCTAGCGGTGTATCCGCACCCATAGAGCCAATAGGTTCTGTAGCTCTTTCAGCCATATCCTGCAAAATTACTTTTAGCTCTTCTGAAGTATAGCCAAAAGCTTTTTGATAGGTAAAAAGCGCATTTTTTACTTTTCCGTCCGGCTCGTTATCCGGCTCCGGCAATAGGCGCAACTTTATGCGGTGGGCATTAATCCAATCGCTGTAAGGATTGCGCGCAACTACTTTATGTTTAATTTCATCATCAAATTTAAGTGTGTTGGTTGCTAAGTCTACCAAAAGCATTTTACCGGGCTGCAATCTGCCCTTCAATATTATATCATCTTCCGGGATAGCTACTGCTCCAGCCTCGGATGCCAGCACCAATTTATTATTTTTGGTAAGCGCATAACGTGAAGGTCGTAAACCATTTCTATCAAGTGTGGCTCCTATTTTTACCCCATCCGTAAAAATGAGCGCTGCCGGCCCATCCCAGGGTTCCATTAAGGAGGCAAAGTATTTGTAGAAATCCTTTCGGTCTTTATCCATAAAAGCGTTGTTCTGCCACGCTTCGGGGACCAACATCATCATAACCTGTTCTAGTGGGCGGCCATCGAGCACGAGCATTTCTACTATGGAGTCCAAATTGGCTGAATCAGAATGCTCCGGATTAGTAACCGGTAATAGCATCTGAATTTCCTCATCAGAAAATACCTCAGATTTGAAGTTGGCTTCTTTGGATTTCATTTTAGTAACATTACCACGAATGGTATTAATTTCTCCATTGTGGGCAATAAAGCGAAAAGGTTGCGCCAGTTTCCAGTTAGGAAATGTATTGGTTGAAAACCGCGAATGAATAATTGCAAATGCACTTTTCAACGTAGGATTTGTTAGATCTTTATAAAATGGCCTCAACTGATTTGTTTTGAGCTGCCCCTTATAAACAATTGAATTTGTTGAAAGACTACAAATGTAAAATGCTTTATTATTACCTTCTATACGATGCCCCATGTGGTGAGTGGTGCCATTGCGTAAAACAAATAGCTTTCGCTCCAGCTCGGCAGCATCTACCTGCGTTTTTGGCTGCACAAAAAGTTGTTCTATTCTCGGCTCAACTTTCTTTGCTCCGGCACCCGGTACGGTTTTATCAACAGGCACTTCCCTGTAACCCAATATGTTAAGCGATAGTTTATCGGCAAAATCTTGAATTACGTGCTTACATTGCTCTGTTACCGAGGGTATAGCAGGGAAAAAAAACATGCCTAAACCTACCGGTAAATTTTTGTCTACGGTGACATTCGCTTCCTTCGCAAACATGCTTACTAGTGCTGGGGTAATTTGTAACATTATACCGGCACCATCACCGGTTGATTCATCCGCTCCGGTACCACCACGATGCTCCATATTTTCAAGCATATCCAGTGCATCCTGTACCAACTGATACTCTTGCTGCCCATCAATATTTATAATTGCACCAATTCCGCAAGCATCGTGCTCAAACTGCGGATCATATAAACCTTTCTGTATTTGCATAGATAGAAATGAGATAATTAAGCTCGAAAAAGTATAGCTTAGTGTACAATTTACACCTTGTATCAGAAATAATCAAGTGCCCTGCTCGAAAAAAAACTTTGCTACACTGATAAATGGTATTAACGAAGGTAAATTGTGCGAAATATAGTTCAATCAGGCATAATTTTGTAATTTGGTTTTCAAAATTTTTTGATATGCCAAAATTTTTAATTACCCTATTATTTGTTACTTGCTTTAACAAAGGAGTTACCCAAGAGGTTCAAACAATTTTTGAAAAATCGGGTGGTAGAAGCACAGCAACTTACAAAGAAGGCATGGCCTACTGGACAAAGCTTTCTCAAAATTTTGCCTCCATACAAATGCTTGAAATGGGAGAAACAGATAGCGGTGAACCCTTGCACCTTGTCCTTTTTAGTAAGCAACAGGAGTTTGATTTAATTCAGCTTACGGAGCAAGAGCAGCCTGTCATTTTAATAAATAACGCTATTCATGCCGGTGAGCCCGATGGTGTGGATGCCAGCATGATGCTTCTGCGGGATTTTGCTCAAAATAATGATAATTATCCTTTTCTGGATTCCGTGATAATAGCGGTGATTCCTTTTTATAATATAGGTGGTGCGCTAAACCGAAACAGCACATCACGCGTGAATCAAAACGGTCCGGAAGCCTACGGTTTTAGAGGTAATGCCCGAAATTATGACCTAAACCGTGATTTTATTAAAATGGATACCAAAAACGCCATGAGTTTTGTTCACATTTTTCAGGCACTTGACCCTGAAGTATTTGTGGATACACACGTGACCAACGGAAGTGATCATCAGCACACCTTAACGCTTATTAGTACCCAGTGGAACAAGCTGGGAGGCGAATTAGGAGGCTATTTAGAAAACACCTTTGAGCCGCTTCTTTTTCAGAATCTGCAGGAAAAAGGGAGAAATCCAATAGTTTATGTAAACGTGCATGGAAGTTCTCCGAACCAAGGCTGGACGCAATTTTGGGATGCCGCTCGCTACTCCAGCGGCTACGCCAGCCTATATCAAACGCTTGGCTTTATAAGCGAAAGTCATATGTGGAAGCCTTACAAACAGCGGGTAGAAAATACCTATGATTATTTAGAAACAATGATAGCATTAACTGCGAAAGAAGGCAAAAAAATACAAGCGAAGCGAGCAGCTGATAGAAAAGCTTTACTTGCTGCGGATTCCTTAACGATTAAATGGCAACACGATAAAGACCGTTTCCGGATGATCACTTTGAGTGGTTACGAAACCAGCTACCCGACAAGCAGCCTCACCGGAAATCCCCTTTTATATTATGATGTGAGTAAGCCTATTGAAAAAGAGGTGCCTTTTTTCAATTATTACACAAACGAAATGAAAGTGGCTGTTCCTGATTATTACCTTATACCGCACGCTTGGCAGCGCGTAATTGAAAGACTCAAAGTAAATGGTGTTCAGCTTGAAACTTTGCAGAAGGATAGCCTTATTATGGTGGAAAGCTACAGCATTGCCTCATTTGAAACTGTTAACGCTGCTTATGAGGGTCATTATTTGCATTACAATACTACAGTGAGCAACTCACAACAACAGCTGACTTTTAAAAAAGGAGATGTTTTAGTACCTACCAAACAGCGCGCTCGAAAATACCTTGTTGAAGTATTGGAGCCTGCGGCACAGGACTCCTTCTTTAACTGGAATTTCTTTGATACCATTCTACAACAGAAAGAGGGTTTTTCTGATTATGTTTTTGAGCAAAAGGCTAAAGCAATATTGACTGAAATGCCCCAGACCGAGCAAGACCAGTTTTATGACTTGAAGCAATCCGACTCCACCTTTGCGCAGAACAATTATGCACAATTAGACTGGATTTATAAACGCTCCGAGCATTACGAAAAGGCACATTTGCAATACCCCGTTTATAGGTTTTTTGCGGAATGAGTTATAAGGAGACAATCCTTTTAGCGGGGATATTTTTTTTATGCACAGCTGTTGGCTGGCTCTTAAATAATATAGAATTGGGCATGGGCATAGGCTTTATTATCTGTTTAAGTTTAGGCTATTCTGTATTTGATGAAAATTAATTATTCAAAAGCGATCGGTACACTCGGCCTTACAAAAGGTGCATCAAAAAATCAAATAAGGAAGGCATTTCGTAGTCTATCCAAAAAATATCATCCTGATGTTTATCCTATTGACAGTGGTCAGAAATTTTTGATTATTAATGAGGCTTATCAATTTTTAAAGCGGAATCAGTATCAAGAAGCAGTCGATGGTTACGATAATGCAGCTTATAGATCAGCGAGGGCTACCACATCGCGAAACGCTGAAGATACGTATGCCTATGCAAGAGAAGCTTGGCGTGCACAGCAAAGAACCGCTAGGAGGCACCGCGAATATAAAATGCATGTGCTCATGAAAAAAATGGTGCATGCGGCTCGCCCTTTCATGCTTTTTGCGCTGGCTTTAAACATACTACTGGCCGCAGATTTTTTACTTCCTTACGAAAAAATTTCTGCAAAGCTCCTCAAAAAAGAATTGGTTTTGGATAATAAGGAGTATCCAACTGATAGGGTTAGATTATTCTTTAATAACGAGCTGACCTTTACTATACGAGATACTGATGCTCAATATATTGAGGAGCAATTGAATTATGAAGTTGTGAGAACGCTTTTGTTAAATCAACGTAAAAAAATTCAGCAGATTGGTAGCGATATTTATATATCGGGTGGACTAAATGCCGTTAATAACTTTGCCTTTATCATTCTTATTCAGTTAATAGCAGTCTTCCGCTACAAAATGGCAGCGCGCAGCGAGGCCAAACTGTCCACCATTATTGTATCAGCTTTTTGCACACCAATTCAGCTTTTTTTGCTTTTTACAAGCTATGCACAATGAATATGGGAAAACATTTCTTCAATCCGTGAATGATTAAATTAACACAGACCATGAAAGGGTTGTATGATCATAAAACTTAAAGGTAATAATTGTGCCTGATCCCAACAGGGTAACAAATGAATTATATTGTAATCACCAGTTTACAATAGTGTTTCGTGAGGACACGAACCACTGCCGGAGGAGTTTGCAAAATGTGTTTTGTAAGGATACGAACCACTGCCGGAGTTCACTACTATGCTAGCCGTGGCGCGTGTCCCCACGCTCCACTAATAGTTGTTTCGCAATGTTATTGAAATCATTCAACATAATGGGAAGATATTTTTTCAATGGTGAATGATTAAATTGACACAGACCATGAAAGGGTATATAATCATAAAACTTAAAGGTAATAATTTCCTGACCCCAACAGGGTAACAAATTAATTATATTGTAATCACCAGTTTACAATAGTGTTTCGTGAGGACACGAACCACTGCCGGAGGAGTTTGCAAATGTGTTTTGTAAGGATACGAACCATTGCCGGAGTTCACTACTATGCTAGCCGTGGCGCGTGTCCCCACGCTCCACTAATAGTTGTTTCGCAATGTTATTGAAATCATTCAACATAAGGTGAAGAATATTTTCAATCCGCGAATGCTTACATTGACGCAGACCATGAAAGGATAATACAATCATAAAATAAAAGGTAATAATTGTGCCTGACTCCAACAGGGTAACAAATGAATTATATTGTAATCGCCAGTTTACAATAGTGTTTCGTGAGGACACGAACCACTGCCGGAGGAGTTTGCAAATGTGTTTTGTAAGGATACGAACCACTGCCGGAGTTCACTACTATGCTAGCCGTGGCGCGTGTCCCCACGCTCCACTAATAGTTGTTTCGCAATGTTATTGAAATCATTCAACATAAATGGGAAGATATATCTTCAATCCGCGAATGATTACATTGACGCAGACTATGAAAGGATAATATAATCATAAAACTAAAAGGTAATAATTGTGCCTGACCCCAACAGGGTAACAAATGAATTATGTTTTAATCGCCAGTTTACAATAGTGTTTCGTGAGGACACGAACCACTGCCGGAGGAGTTTGCAAAGGTGTTTCGTGAGCACACGAACCACTGCTGGATGTGGCTCCATGCGTAAAGTCGAGATTCCTATCAACACAAAAAGTCAAAAATCACCTTCTTAAATTCAGATACCCTGAAAGTGATTTTCTACCACTTTCAAATTGCACTTCGTAAAAGTAAACTCCTGAAGGTAGTTCGTTGCCATTCTTATTGAGCCCCGTGAAAACGTTGTCCTTATTATCATAGTTACTGACAGTAAAAACTTCGCTACCCCATCTGTTATAAATGGATACCTGTATTGTGTCTTGTATCTTCCAGAATATCAATAAACTGAAGTAAGAAAAAATCATTTTTACCATCCCCATTGGGAGAAACAGCATTATACAACTACACACTTCCTATTCAATACATCAATAGAGAACGTTTGCTCGGTACAGCTACCGGCCAAATCGCAGACTGAAATGCTGAGATTATCGGTACCAGAAAAAGATAAACTGCTATAATCGATCTGGAGTATGCTTTGCGTCTTCAATGACTGGCAGAGGCACCACTTTGGGGTTGTTGTGTTATCTGTAGAGTGGAAAGATCTAGGTTATCATCCGGATCGGAGAGCAACTACTGAGCAAATCAATTCTCACCAGACCGCCTATACTAGTTGAAGATAGCATTGTACTAATAATTGGTGGCTGGTTATTGTTGCAATCTATCACCACTACTGCTGCCAGAGCGGAAGGGTTGCTGGCGCATGATGCTTCACTAAACACAGTTACGCCTTCCCTATTTCACTCACCTCAATACCGAATAATTCACCAATGGTCCATAATAGGATGCTGCCGCAGGAGCTGTTAAGGTAAGTACTTCTCCCGGCAAAAGGAGAAATCTGTACTGCTGGAAATTTCCGGAGTTGCTGGTGCAGCAATTTCGGTGAGGGTCATAGCATCTGATCGCTCGCTAGGCAGCCAGCCTCTTTTCTACAATGAGCGTATAATCTCCTTCTTCACTTACTTTGATGATTCAGTAGTGGCCCTCTGACCAGAGGTAGGACGAAAAGCGATGGGCCAATGAATTGCACACTGTCACTCTTACAAAATGAGGTGCTTCCCTCCACGCTTACTTCCGGTTTTCAAATTGCTCTACAGTGGCAACCACTTCTGTTCTATCCCCTTCACAACCACCTGCTGCCAAAATGCTGACATAAAAACTGGTTGTTTCATCCAACGCTGGCAACGTAAATGAGTCTCCTGTTTCGTCCGCAATTGGCTCACCCCCGGTGGCAACAGTATACCATCGGTAGGAAGCAGCTTCGGAAGCTCCTGAGGCTCGTCAAAATTAAACCCTCCACATTGCATGCCGTAACTCCGATGGTGGAAGGTGGCTGCGGGCTTTGCTCCACTCTTAAAATGGTAGGTTCCGTAAATGTGCAAGCAGATGTTTCATCAGTAAAAGTATAGGTAATAATGTGCTGGCCCACTCCTGCAGAAGAAGCATCGAAGAAGTTGCCCGTTACACCAGGGCCGGAGAAAGTACCTCCCGCAGGTGTAGTTTCAAGACTCAAATCTATATTATCATTCAGGCAAAAAACTGAATCAGCAGGAAATGTAAATGTCGGCTTTTGCGTAATTTCCAAGGTAGTAGCATCGGATAAGAGTTGGCAACCTCCGGAAGCACCGGAAATGCGCACCTGGTAATCGCCACTTTCGGTAGCAAAATAATTGTTGCCGGTAGCCAGAGGAATGGCATCGCCATCCTTAAACCATTGTAGCACATAACCGGGCTGAGTAGTTTGCAGCTGAATAGCGGTTTCGCAGCTGTTAACGTTTCCTTCAACTACAGTAACGGTGGGTTGCACGGAGGTGGCAATTTGAATATCTGCCCCATTGTTAGGGCTCAAGCCAGCCGGTGAAGTTGAGCGCACGCGTAACCTGTAGCCGGTGCCCTCAGGAATGCTAGCAGGTAATGTGGACGTGATAAAACCTGAATTATTTGTAGTACTCTGTGTACCTAATACCGTAGGTGTAGCAAAACTACCCGTTACATCAGAGAGCTCAATGGATAATTCATTCCCTGCATTTAGAATCCCGGTGAAAGCATAAGGAACATTTACTACCTGATCCGGGCAAAAAGTTAGCACATCGAAGCCGCCTAAGGCCAAACCGGTTGTTGGTAAGGTTGTGAAGAAACCACGCAGCGGGTTTTCATTGTACACCGGTTGGCCCAATCCATTCTGTTCAAAAATAGCCCACATAATAAGTAGTAGCTGGGCGATAGATTAGTAATATTGGTTGAGGTAACATCTCCTCTTCTAATATTTTTATGACCATCAGCCAAATTGTTAGAGGTGCTGGCAAAATTAGTGGAGTTATTGAAATGTCCATTTAATAATTCCGGCACAAAAGTAACCGGTTCATCAGCCTTTAGCACTACAATTCTGCCTTGTCCATTGCCTTTGGTCCAGCTGAGATCCACAGTACTACTGCCCAAGGAATTTACAAGCAGCGATTGGCTAATTATTGTTGGTGCAGCCACTGTTCTGAATAACCTATTGGGGAAGTTAGTGGTGAGGTATTTTTCACTTCCGTCCACGCCATCGTACTCAAAAACGGCTACCCCGTATTCTGTATCGGGTTCTAATCCTTGAATAGCAAGCGCGGTGCTTGTGGTGCTACCTATTACAAAGTTACCGTTACCAAGTGCTGTTCCGTTACCAAAAGTACCGGTAGTATAAGTGCTTAGGTCTTCCGGCAAAGCAGTAACTAAACCTTCCTTTTTCACTACCACCAACCTTCTGGTTCCGTTGCCTCTCGTTAAGAAAGAGCGTAAATCTGTCTCCTTCAACACTGGAGATAGTTAAATTAGAGCTTGGTACGGATGGCCTCGGTGCAGTGGTAAATGATGTCCTTGTGGGGTTATCAGTTAAGTACACTTTGCCGCTATTACCGTTATACTCAAAGGAGGCAGTATGATAGGTTGTACCGGGCTGCAAATTTCGGATAGTAACATTATCTCCTGAACTGCTATACACGGTATAGATTCCGGGGCTTATTTGTGTGCCACTGCCAAAATTAGTTGAAGGAAAATAATTAGCCAGATCAATAGGTAATACATCTATAGGTGTTCCTTCTCTCGCTATTATCAGCCTACCATCACCATCACCCCTCGTCCAGGTAATTTGTGCGCTATTCCCGGTTATATTATTTGCGAAAAATTCTGATGTTACCACAGTTGGTGCCGAAAGCGTAGCATTACTTGTAGTGGCCACTACGGACGACTCCTGATAAAAAGCATTTATGCCACTACCATTTACTTCCACTATGGCAAAATGATAAGTGGTGGAAGGTTCAAGATTAGTAATAGTAAAGTTGAAACCTGTGGTAGAAGCTATTACGAAGTTGCCGCTTCCCAGCTCAGAACCTGAACCGAAAGCCTGATTAGGAGTATAATCCGTAAAGTCTGCCGGAAAAGCATCTACCGGGCTACCCTCCTTGGCAATTAAAATACGGGAGATGCCATCGCCTCTGGTGAAACTCATGCTCATCCTATTACCTTCCACAGCAGAAAAAGAAATATTTGTGGCCGGAACCAGCGGCTTGCTTCCTACATTTACAATACCTGTCAAAGGATCTACATTTCTATAAACAGGCGCGCTGCTTCCGTTATATTCTATAATGGTCACATGGTACTCCCCTGGTGGTATATTAATGATATTAACTGAACTAGCCGTTCCCCTATAAACTACTTTACCACTACCTAAAGCAGGGCTAGATGGATAATTAGAGCTGCTGGAATAGGGCGTTAGGTTTACCGGTAAATTATTCCACAGCAGTACCTTCTCTAAGTAAAACAATGCGCTGATCTCCATTTCCATTATCCCAATTAATTGTAACTGAATTTGCCGTTATATTGGTAAATGTAGCGTTAGTGGCTTGCATAGTGGGTGCCGATAAGGTAGCGTTGCTGGCAGTAAGTGCCGCAGCAGAAGTCATATAAATTCGTTCCGCATCTGTTCCGTTGTACTCAATTACCGCGAAGTGATAGGTGGTACCAATGCTCAATCCTCTTACAAAAGCAGAACTCGTTGTACTAAGGCTGGCATCATTTGCTATTACAAAATTTCCATTGCCAAGTGCTGTAGCGGCCGTACCAAAAGTACTGTTGGCTGTATAGCTGGTAAAATCTGCAGGAAAACGATCTACCGGAGCGCCTTCTTTGGCGATTATAATACGACCAAAACCATTTCCGGTGGTGTAATTCAAACGAAATTGATTGCCTTCAATGCTTGTAAACGTGGCAGCTGTTGGAGCCACCGTTGGCTTACCTTGTGTGGTAAATGAGCCGGTGCCCGGGTCAACCTGTTTATAAATAGGTCCGCTACTTCCATTATATTCAAAAATAGCAAAGTGATAAGTCGTGTTTGGCTGTAATGAGCGCAAATCGAAAGATGTACCGCTCCCATTATATACAATTTTAGAAGCTCCCAAATTAGATGCAGAGGTGTAGAAACTACTTGCGAAGTAGTTCACCAAATTTACCGGCACATCAGTAACCGGTGTACCCGACCTTACCAAAACGAGTCTTCTATCGCCATTTCCGGCCGTGAAGGAGACTGTAGCCCGGTGCCCCAATATATCGGTGAATGCAAATCCCCCGGCAGAAACAGTAGGCGGCTCCAAGGTGGTAAACTGACCAGTGAGTACCTGGGTGCTACTAGTGAGATAAAAAGTATTTGTTGCCTCGCCATTCATTTCAAAGATGGCGATATGATAGGTAGTTGCCGGAGTAAGTGCGGTAATTAAAGTCCCGGAGGAGACGGTTTTTGCTATCACGAAAGTATTATTGCCCAGATCATCCCCTACTCCAAAGTTAGTATCAGGATTGTAATCTACGCCATCCGTTGGCACCCAAGTTACCGGGCTATCTTGGCGGGCTACAATGAGCCGTTTACTGCCATCACCACGGGTAAAATTAATACTTGCCCTGTTTCCCTGGATACTGCTAAAGGAAATATTCGTACTTCCGCTGGTAGGAGCTCCGAGTGTGTTAAAAGAGCCTGTTAAAGCAGCAGCAAAGTTATAAACCGGCCCGCTATTACCATTTGCTTCCAGCACCCGATAAAAATATTCTGTATCAGGCTGTAGGTTAGTAACATTCACAGAAGTGCCGGTGCCAAAATACACCACTCTGCCTGCTCCAATAGCGGAGCCATTTCCGAAAGTACTACTGGCAAAATAATTTGTGTACTGAGTAGGTTCCGTGGTAGGCGAGCCTTCTTGAAGAATTATGAGGGTTCTACTGCCATTTCCACGAGTCCAGCTTAGTGCAGCTGTATTTCCTGTAGTGCTATTGGTAAAATTAGAAGTGCCTGTGGTAGGAGCTGATAAGGTAGTGCCATTGCCGGATAAAACTGCCGTAGTATTATATTCAGTACTAAAATCGGTGCCATTAAATTCATACAGCCTGAAGTAATAGGTAGTACTTGCTTCTAAACCTGTTACCGTTACAGAAGAGCCGGAGTTTCTGTACACCACAAAATTTCCGGTGCCAATCTGATCCCCGGTGCTAAATTCGGTGCTCGCGTTGTAGTCGGTAGCGTTTGCCGGAACCCCTGAGCCATTAAATGTAGGGCTTTCACTGGCTATCACTAAAACAGCCCCTCCATCTCCTCTTGTCCAATTTATACGCAGACTATTACCTTCAACAGTGGAAACTGAAAAATTGCTGGCTCCAACAGTTGGTGCCTGCGCTAAAGGAGCTATTATAAAAGCACTTGTAAGTGTACAACAAAAAAATAAAGTTTTCAAAAATGTTCTCATATCCCTAAGTTCTTAGAAATTGCTTGGTGAATCTACGTGGTAGTCAAAAACTGAAAGCCTCACGCCTAAACTCAGTTCATGCGTAAGAAAATTGGTGCCTACCGATTTGTTGGTAGGAAGCTCAAATACATAGCCCACATTAATTCTTTCAGCCAACATTGTTTGGAGTAATATGCCATAGGTATTTAAATTTCTGGTAAAAACTCCAACACTATGTTTGCCGTTTATCATTCCGCTCACAGCTACATCTACTGCAGCAGGTGCGCCAATTACCCCTCTAAAAAGCACCGTTGGTTTTATTTGAACTGTGCCGGTTCTAAAAAACACATAGGCGCCTGATAAGTAGTAATGTTGGTTGTACAAATCAAATTCTTGGCCCGAATTCTCAAAAGAGGAAGGCAGCATCCTGGGAACAGATAATCCTATAAAGTATGTCTCATTTGATAGTATGGCTCCTGCACCAACGTTCAACCTTGTGCCTCTATCGCCTGACGTGAAGGCGTTGTCATCAGGATCAAAAATGTTTAATTCACTAAAGTCGGTATTGTAACTTTGTATACCCAGCTGCATGCCAAAACTGAAAGTGCTGCGTTTTAGGTTGATTTTATACGCTCCGGTAATGTTGGTTTCTGTGCTGCTCAGGTTACCCAATCTGTCGTTAGAAAATATGAGGCCTATTCCCACCTTGTTCTTTACAAAAGAGCTGTGCACACTGGCATTTATAGTTGTTGGCTGGCCATCAATACCATTCCATTGTGCCCGATAATTAATATTAGCATTAAGGTTATCGTTTAGTCCGCTGTAAGCAGGATTTATTACCAGAGGATTAACCATATACTGCGCATAAAGTGGGTCTTGCTGCGCAAAGGCGGTGGTAGAAAATAAACACAAAATAAGCGTTAGCTGTTTCATTCGGCTAATCAGTTAGTGGTTCTACGAGTGAATGTGTACTCCATTAAAAATCTATAACTATTTTTAGTTAAGGCAATAGCCAGAAATACAACAATATCAATTTATTTCAATATACAGCAAAATTATATTTCCAATAATGCGTAAGGCACATTTTTTTTTAATGCTGACTTGTGTAAAATTTCCTAGGAATAGGAAAGGGTTGAATTGTATCAGTAATTTTTTGCTTCTTCCGGAAAACTATCTTGAGGTTAGGGGTGAGACATATTTTTTAGGACTATCCGCTTAAATGGCTAGTTGCTTTTACACTATGCCTTTTTTACAGGCCGTTGTGCCTCCACAGTACTGCTGGTAATTCAACAAGAGCAGGATGGGTGGCTTCAAAGAAGCTAAATGCCAGCATAATAAAATATTTGGAATATAAAGAGCAAGACCATCCTTCTAATTTTTGAAAAAAAGGGATTAGTTGAACTTGTCATTACCGTGAGAAGAAATTGAATGTGATGAGTGCTGGTTTAACGCTCTTTTAACTCATCTTACCGTAAACAAGAATTACTAATCCAAGACAAAAAAGCACCTGCAAAAATAAGTGTATGACATTTACAAAATGGTACAAAAAAATACTGGATTAAAAATACATGCATTTATAGGAACGTATAACGGGTTTTTCTTGCTAAGGCGCCATGGCTCATGATCCCGCACCGGCATCAACCGTATCATGAACTATTTCCTTCTGATAATCGATAAACGCTGGTTCATGCGAAATATCCCGGTGGGAGCATATCACGATATCCACTTTCGCTTCAACTTTTTTGTATCAGAAACCATACGAGCCAATTCTTTAGGCTGGAATATGGTCAGGATATCCATTGGCATGTCGGTTTTATCCAGATTTTTCACCGGTTTGTATCAGGTATCTGTCTTTACGGTGGCTATGCCGAGTATGGAATTAGTGGCCGAATGCTCATAGGGAAAAACCGCAGAGGCATACGCAAGGAAGCCAATTTTTACTCCGTTTTTCTCCAAAATTACTGGTTCATGAACTGCTTCAATATCCTTACCTCCACCGGTATGACGCATATGATTATCAACCAGCACTTCAAGGCTCCTCATAAGTGCTTCCTACCACAATATAACACTATTGGCCACGCTAGCAGCATTCATGTTAGCAGCCAGAATTCCAACAATTTGGCCGGGTTCTGAGTGTTTCCATTTACTTTTATGGGTAATATCACATAATGCAGGTCTTTGGTGGTGTCGGCAAAAGGACCTTCCAAATTACAAAATCTGAAATCGGCATTTTTTAAGAATGTGTACAACGCATGCAAGAGCTTTACCCGATTTTTTACTATCCGAAATATTGGTATTAGCAAGGAGGATGGTGGCCTGTCTACCTTTATTGGGTTAACAGTTTACGGCTTGCCGGGATACCAGCTCTTTGCAGAAAATAAGAATGAGACTTGTAAAAATTTATATTCCTCATATCGGATTTATTTTTAATCTAAACCTTTGGCTCCCAGCCTTGCTCGTACTCCCTCCCCCATAGCGTTTTGGCTTTGTCATTATTCAACACTTTACCAGTTTTTTGATCTATAACAAGGCTGGCTTGCAGTTGCTGAGCCATATTACCCAAATGGCAGAGGTGGGAAGATTTGGAAGCATCGTTAATAGGTGCATGAAGTGCTACATTCTCCCTAATTCCGTCAATGAAATTTTTGATATGAGCCACAGTGAGAATATCAAAACCTGTAGTGTCGCTTGATGATGTGGCCGCCTTTGTTTCCCCTTCAGATTCTGAGTTTATAAGAGTGCCTGCCAAGTCAAATACTTGATAACCAGCCCTATCTAAAATAACAGCTCCTTTAGTTCCGTAAATTATTGCCCCACGATCCCTGTCATATAACTTTTTACCGTTGCAACTTCTGCCTTCCCAATTGATGCTTTTGCCATCAAACTCATAGTCTACATTTTGTGTATCGTAGTATTCCCAATCATCATTGAACGCATACCTTCCTCCTGAGGAAATTACACGTTTTGGAAGTCCTACATTTAAAGCCCAACGGCAAATGTCAATTTCGTGTGTACCATTGTTATGTATTTCCCCAGTACCCCATTTCTTGAACCAGTGCCAATTATAAGGATGTACATTGTCCCGATAATTTTCGCGTGGTGCAGGGCCTTGCCACAAATCCCAATCCAATGTGCTTGGCACTGCTATTTGTTTCCCATTACCAATTGTGCCTCTAGTATTGGCATACCATGCCTTGGCATAATAAGCGTCACCAATTAGCCCGGCTTGGATATCTTTTACAACTTTAGCAGAAGTTCTTGACGAGCGTTGTTGATTGCCCATCTGACATACTTTATTATATTTTATCTGTGCCGCCAGTAATAGTTCATTTTCATGGAGGTTATGGCTACAGGGTTTCTCGACATACACATGCTTGCCTGCCTCTAAAGCCATTATGGCCATTGGCGCATGCCAATGCTCCGGTGTAGCAATAAAAACAGCATCAATATCCTTATTCTGGAGCAGTTTTCTAAAATCTTTTTCTCCTTTGCATGAATAACCAAGTGTTTTATTTGCTTCCAATAAAAAAGCATCCAACCTTACCTGATCCACATCACAGGCATATAACAATTTGGCATTTTTAGTGAATGACAGTGCCTTCATTAAGGCATATGATCTTCCCCCTGTTCCCAACATTGCAAAATTGACAGTCTCATTAGGTGCAAAAGCCCATGAATGGGCAGATGACATCATCAAAGTAAGCCCCGCACTAGCTGCAGCGGATTGTTTTATAAAATTTCTTCTGTCGACTTTTTTCATTTTATTTCCATTTTATTTTCAGCTGTGAATAATTTAGGATAATCATCCCAACTTTTAATTTCTTTTTGATATAAAGCGTCCAGGGATATTTGAACACATTTAGCCGTTTGAGCACCCGTGTATATATTAGAGGCCACTGGAGCTGACTGAGTGATGGCCAGATAAAACTGCCTTAACGCTTCTAGCGTAGGGTCACCAGTAGGTGCGTCTATTGGTACTCCTTTCCCTAATTGCCAGGCTGTACGAGTAGCACCAGATACACCATCTACAACACCCAATTCTTTTTCGACCTGCCCCTCGCGATAGATATTTCCGGTTGTGTAATCCAATATCATTGTAGCTTCCGAGCCTAGTACCTTTATCTTATAATCCTCATAACCATTGGAAGTAGTGCTAGTAAAACTCGCATCTAACCCTGAAGGATATTCAAAAAGCAGGTGCACATTATCGTAAGTCTCGCGCCCATCCTTCCAGTAATCGATGCCCCCAAAACCCGTGACTTTTGCCGGATGGGAAGCGGTTGTCCAATTAATGAAATCAATCTGGTGCGACATGAGCTCGGCTACCAACCCGCCAGAGTATTCCCTATACATCCGCCAATTGATGAGCTTTTCCCATTTCGGATCAGGCACGTGTCTGCGCCAATCGCCATTCCGGTTCCATTGGCATTCGTAAGCGGTAATGTCACCCAAGTACCCTTCCTGAATAATCTGCCTGGCACGCTGGTAAAGCGGACTATTATGGTATTGGTGCCCGGTTTGAAAAACCAGAGTGCTATCGCTTGCTTGCTTTACAAGATTCTGAATTTGCGTTATACCCTTTGCCATGGTTTTTTCACAATACACATGCTTGCCGGCTGCAATGGCCGCAACTGCCATTTCATCGTGCATGCTAAAAGGTGTGGCTATAATTACTGCATCAACAGAAGGATTTGCCAGCATTTCGCGGTAATCCTTATAACCTTGAGCTTTAGGAGCCACTGCCAGGCCTTCTTCCAAGCGGAATGGAATAATATCTGCACAAGCAATCACTTCCAAACCATTTATCTGATTGATCAAGTAGGCTAGTCCTGTTCCTCTGCTTCCGGTGCCTAAGATGCCAATCCGCACCTTATCTTTTCCGAACGTAAATTGCTTGCCGGAAAGGATGCCTGCTCCCAGCAACAATCCTCCTGAAGCTAAAAAGCTTGATTTAATAAATGTTCTTCGAGATTGCGTAGAAGCCATACTCAGTTGAATTCCCTTATTTTAATACTTCTGTAACTTACTTCATCCCCATGATCCTGCAACAGGATTGTACCTGCCGGCCACTGACCAAAATTATTCCATTGAGCATATTTGCTATAAGCTACCAGCGCGCGGAATGTTTGAGAAAACCGGTTGTATTCAACCACTTTTTCGTTATTAAGCCAATGCTCCACTTTACCATCTTTGGCCACTATTCTTGCTGTGTTCCAATTGCCAACACCTCTAAACTGCTTTCCCCTGCCCGGCACAGATAAATTCTCAGCAGTGATCAAATCGTAAAGCGAGCCAATGGTTCGATTGCCTGCTACCCCTAACTTAGCATCAGGATGTTTTTCATCATCCAATATCTGAAATTCGCAGCCGATAGCCGAACCTTCTCCTTTATTTAAACTAGGATCCACGTAGTACTTAACGCCACTATTGGCACCTTCGGTAAATTTAAATTGTAGCTCCAGCTCAAAATCAGCAAAATCTCGGGTGGTAACTATATCACCAGGACCTGTAGCCTCGCCTCCATCGGTCTTTAAAATAGTAAGTTCTCCATCTTCTATCTTCCATCCTTTTTTAGGAAAAGCATCCAATTTGGCACCACGCCATCCTTCTGAGGTTTTTCCATCCCAAAGCAAGCGAAAGCCATTTCGTACTTCCCACTCGGTAATAATATTTTTCAGGTAGCTGATCTCCGGCACCGTAGGGTTAAAGGTGAATTTATACTGCTGCAGATTTTCGGTGGCTATCTGTATATTTTTCCATCTTACATCTGTGCCCACTAATTCGGCATTGCCATTGGTGCTATGCACCTGCAGGCCGATATGACCCGTAGCAGTTTCATCATCTATGAGTCTTGCGCAATGTACACCATTGATCCACGTGTTGATGGAATTACCTATTGCCTCTATGTGAATTTTATTCCATTGGTTGAATTTAAGGGCGCTCTTTGCTTGTTCATTTCTACTCAGCGGATAGAGCCAGCCCCTACGTTGCTCGTCATAGATACCTCCGCTGAAAGCTCTTTCAGATGGGTCAATCTCAACCTGATACCCGTGAAAAACACCATCACGATAGTTTTTATCAGTATTCGAACGAATTTGAATACCGGAATTCATTTGAGAACTAATATATATTTCCAATTCCAGCACAAAATCAGAGTAGGCCTGCTCAGTCACTAGAAAACTATTGGGAGAATCGGGCACTGCTGTTCCCACTAGCACGCCATTTTCTACTTTGTATTCAGCTATACCACCTACTTGCTTCCACCCTTTCAGATTTTTTTCATTAAAAAGCTGCTGCATTTGTGCAGGACTTTTTGTTGCCATCATCGTGAAGAGCAACAGAAAAATTTGTAAATAGACCGTACCTCTTTTTATTCTCATTACATTCATATTTTTATTTTTTGATTATAAATAACTAACATTAAACACCCTCAAAGCGCCATCTGAGCCACTTACCAACAATTTGCTACCATTTATAGAGAAATATAAATACTCTTGATTAAAGCTGGGATATACTAAAACCGGCTCAGGCGATGGAGTATTGAAATCGGCTGTCTTATAAAAATACATTTTTCCAACCCCCTTTTCCTTGGGTTTGGTGCCTCCCACTACAAAAAATTCTCCGTTGGGTGTAAATTCAATCGTTTCAATAATGCGCATTTCAAGGAAGGTGAATTTTTGCACTACCTCGCCTGATTCAACATCCCAAACAATCACGGTACCATCGGCAGGCTGGCCGGAGCCGGCAGCAAGTAACTTATCATCGGGACTCAGCCGGCCACTTTTTATAGTGCCGGGATGGCCGGTGTAGGTATGGAGGAGGGCTGAATCGCCTTTGGAAAAATCAGCAACACTCCAGCGTTTCACTGTTTTGTTGCGGCTCGCTGAGATCAAAAATGAATCATCGGATGACCAATCTACCTGATTGATATCGGAATGACCATCGGCCTCTTTACCTCCCGAAGTATCCATGTCCGCTCCCTGAACAAATGTATATGCCGACTCGGTTGACCAATCGCTTACATCATCAGGAATATTCCAGATTTTGAGCTGCCCCCATTCATTGCCGGTAGCCAGTAGTTTGCCGCTATGCGAAATCTGCAGGCCCTCTACGCTGGCCACTTCAGGTATTACTTCAAGCACATCCCCTGTCTGCACATCCATCACCCGAATTTTATTATCCTCCCCTCCGGTGATGATGTATTTACCGTCTTTAGTAAAGGTAGCAGCTTCTGTTTCGCCTTCTGCGTACACTTTCCAAATTTCTTCCCCTGTTTCGGCATCCCACAGGCGGATGGAAAAATCTCCTTTGGCTACCGTAACAATTTTTGTTTCGTCAGGAGAAAATTCCGCTTTTTCTACGGAAGAGGGCCCCTCACTGTAATCGTTCATAATGCCGTTGTCATCACCCATTTTCTCCCACGCCAGGGAAAGGGAGATAGGGATGGTTTCTTCTGCAGTGTCTTTATTTTCTCTCTCCTTTTGTTGGCACGAATAAAGTATGGTGCCAAACATTATCGGGATTGCTAAAATTAATATTTGATTGTGTTGCATGTTATTTAATTTACGGAAAGTTCAATAGCAAGCGGTTCTTGCACCCCCAGGCGCTGGTTGGCTTTGCCCGGAGAGCTCCCACCAACGTAAACGGTAAATTTACCCGGTTCCAATACGGGTTTACCCGCCTCATTTATCTGCATCAAATCCGCTTTGTTGAGGGAGAAGGTGATTTGCTGAGTGGCACCCGCTTCAAGTTCTAAAGTTTTTACACGCCTTAAGGCACGTTTTGGTACCCGAAAGGATGCTTCTTCATCAGCCACATAAAGCTGCACTACCTCCCGTGAAGTCATGGCACTATTATTTTTTACGCTGACCGATACGTTATATCTCACGTCAGATTTTTCTTTTACGTACTGCATTTCAAGCCCCTCGTATACAAAATCTGAATAGCTTAATCCATATCCAAAGGGATACATCGGTTCTTTTTCCGCATACCGATACGTCCGGTTTTTCATGCTGTAATCGGCATATGGAGGCAAATCATCTACCGACATGGGGAAGGTAATCGGCAGCCTGCCGGATGGGCTTACGTTGCCAAAAATGATATCAGCAATGGCTTTTCCTCCCTGCTCACCTGGATACCAGGCGTACAGCACCGCATCAGATAACTCATGCACTTCACGCATATCCATTGGGCTGCCACCGGTAACAATAGTGATGATGGGTTTGCTATTATCTTTGCGCAAACCTCTTAAAAAAGCCAGCTGATTTTCAGGAATGTTCATGTCAAACCTATCGCCTTTGGTAGGTGAAGCTATAAACTCACCTTCTTCGCCCTCCAAAAGGCCGGAGATACCAATGGTCACAATAATTGCATCCGCCTGCTGCGCACCATACGTAGTCCAATCAATTGGGTTTACATTGGGGCGATCCAACAAAAAGCCCTGCTTATATTGCACCACAGTTCCATTGGAAACTGCTCCGGTAACGCCTTCCAAAATAGTAATCATATTGGCGCTGGATCCGTAATAATTACCCATTAAAACCTCAGTGCCGGAAGCATGTGGGCCTGTTACGAATATATGTTTCATTTCCTTTCTGAGCGGCAGCACATTGTTCTTATTTTTCAGCATAACAACGGAGTTTTGTGCTGTTTCTAATGCCAATTGCTGGTGTTCTTCAGAATTAATTACCTCGGGGCCTATTTTACTAAAAGGGTTATTCTCTTCAGGATCAAAAAAGCCCAGTTTAAAGCGGGTTCGGTATAGCGTTTTGAAGGTATTATCAATCATAGCTTCTGTAATCAGACCTTGTTCCAGTGCTTGCTTTAAGGCCGGATAAATTATACCACAATTTAAATCTACGCCACTTTTGAGAGCTAAGGCAGCTGATTGAGCAGGTGTTTCGGTCACTTTATGGCCTTCATCAAAATCAACTAATGCCCAACAATCCGAAACCACATGGCCTTTAAAGCCAAACTCCTTGCGTAAAATATCTTGCAGCAAGCGCTCGCTGCCACAGCAAGGCTCTCCATTGGTGCGGTTGTAGGCACACATAACTGCCTCCACATCTGCCTCCACTAAATTTTTAAAAGCCGGCAAGTAGGTTTCGTATAAATCTTTCTCGCTAGCCACCGCATTAAAAACATGTCGGTCCTTCTCCGGGCCACTATGCACTACGTAGTGTTTTGCGCAAGCGGCAGACTTCATATAATTGGGATCCTCACCTTGCAGTCCTTTCACGAAAGCCACGCCCAACATACCTGTCAGGTAGGGGTCTTCTCCGTAAGTTTCCTGTCCGCGGCCCCATCTCGGGTCTCTAAATATATTGATGTTGGGTGTCCAGAATGTTAAGCCTGTGTACTGTAAACGATTATCATTGGCTACATTGGCATTGAATTTTGCCCGAGCCTCGTCAGAAATAGCGGTAGCTACACGATGAATTAGGGCAGAGTCAAATGTGGCTCCCATACCAATGGCTTGCGGGAAAACGGTTGCTTTACCTGCCCTGGCCACACCATGCAGCGCCTCGTTCCACCAATTGTACGCTGGAATGCCGAGCCGCTCAATGGCCGGAGCATCATGAAGGAGCTGCGCAATTTTTTCCTCCACGGTAAGTTGCGAGAGGATATTCTCTATTCGCTCATCGGTAGATAGGCCTGGATTTAAAAACGGGTACTCATACTGTATGGCCAACACATTTTGTTTTTCTGATAGCTTTTGCGGCTTATTCATAGAACAACTAAAAATGAGGGCGGGCATCACCGTTAAAAAAATGTATTCGTTTATATTTCTTAGCTTCATCATTTTCTAAATTTATATAAATTTATCAATTGTAGTTTGTACGTATAAAAATGTAATGGGAAATTTTGTGATTCATTCGACTAACTATTATTGTAAAGAGTTTCGGTATAAAATTTATATATTTATAAGCCCGTGTCACTATATGCCTTGCTTTTATGTAAATAGCCGTATAGTTTACAGGATCTTCTCTACTCTTTCTCAAAATAAAACTGTAATAAGCTGCTCTCCGTCAATTCTTTATGGTAAATAAATGGATTTGACAACAGTTTACCATTAAGCTTCACTTTATTTACCATTACACTAGTGGGCTTGTTGCTTGCTGCCTCTATGGTTAACTTATCAGAGGCATAAAACTTTTTATCCAATTTGATTTCAATTCTTGTAAACATTGGGATTCCCAAGGCATATATGGTGCTGCCAGGCTGAGTTGGATAAAAACCTAAGGCAGAAAAAATATACCACGATGAGAGTACCCCTGTATCATCATTGCCAGGTAAACCACCCGGAGTATCACCGTAGTAGGTATTCATCGCATTGCGCACCGTTTTTTGAGTAAGGTGATAGTAGCCATCCACATAGTTAAATAAGTACGGATATGCCATGTCCGGCTCATTAAAAAGTACGAAACGACTAGGATCATCAAAACATGCCTTCAATCTGGCTATGTAATTTTCTTTACCCATTACTTCCACTAATTTAGTAGGTTCGGGCACCATAAAATTGTATTGCCAAGCATTACCTTCCACGTAACCCGGACCTCCACAAATAAAATCAGCTCCTTCTAAACTACCTTTGAGGGTATCAGGATTAAAAGGTTTCAAGAAAGTACCATCGGCTAACAGCGGGCGCAAAAAGGAGGTCTCCTTATCGTAAAATTTCAAGTAGCCGAGACTCTGTTTATAATATCGATCGTAAGCATCATTTTGCCCAATAGCTTTAGCCATGTTTGCCATTGCATAATCTGAAAAGTACGTTTCTAGAGAGGTAGCAGTAGGACCCCAGCCCCCGGTAGCCTCAAGTGGAATATAGCCATATTTAAGATAGTCGGCATTGTTAGATCGTACCAGATTGGCATGTCTTGTGCTAAAACTGTAGTCCATCGCTGCCATCGCAGCTTCCACATCAAAATCAGTTAAGCCTTTCAGGTAGGTGTCAGCAACCACAATAGGGCCGGGGTCGCCTACCATTACTCCGGTTTCATTTGCTGCCAATTCCCACTTTGGCAAATAACCATTCTCTTTGGCCATATTTACCATGCTACGCACCATATCCAGTTGTCTATTAGGATAAATTAGAGTTAGTAGTTGATGCAAATTTCGGTAGGTATCCCAAAGGGAGAATACAGTGTATTGATACTTTTGGTCACCCGATAGCCTTGCCACTTGCTTGCTTCCCATGGCTAGGTACTCTCCATTTACATCGTTAAAAATGTTAGGATGCAAGAGGGCATGGTACATGCTGGTATAAAAAATGGTTTTTTCCTTATTTGAGGCACCTTCTACCATAATTTTTGATAGTTGTTTGTTCCACTCATTCGATGCATTTTGCTTCACTTTATCAAAATCCCAACCAGGCTGCTCTTCATTCATGTTTTCGCGTGCATTTTTTATGCTTACAAAGGAAAGGCCTACTTTGACCATGAGCACCTCTCCCTCCTTCATATCAAATGTCATAAACCCACCAGACTCTTTCTTATTTTGTGTGAGACTATTATACGCCACCTCGTCTTTTAGGGTAGTACCTAAAGCTTTGGATTGTTTGTTGAATTTGGCAACAAAATGAACTCGTTGACTGGATTTTTGTCCACAAAAACCTCCATTTTCCGTCCATCCTTCTATTTCAGTATCTGATACAATACGTATAAAAGCATCACGCCCTTTTGTTTGATTATAATACAAATCGATTGCTACAGTAGCGTCTGGTGTGGCTTTTGTAAAAGTATATTTACTAAGACCGGTACGTATTGTAGCAGTCATTTCAGCTAAAATGCCAGATTTGTCCAGAAATGCTGAATAGTAACCAGGTTTAGCTTTTTCATTGCTATAAGTAGTTTTATAATCAATCCATTTTCCCGTGGGCTTGATATTAGAAGGCATCATCAAGATGTTACCCCAATCGTTGCAACCCACACCGCTTAGGTGTAGGTGGCCAAAACCAAACAAGGTCTTATTTTCATGGTTATATGAGCTCCCCGGCATATGAGACAAATTATTTTGATCTCCATCAAAAATCATGTCGTTATGTGGTCCTACCGATACCATTCCCCATGGTACTACAGCACCCGGATGTGTATTTCCTGTTGTGAAATGGCTTGTTATATCCTTTGGGCCAACATCAGCCGGTGCAGTACCTATAAATGGATTTACGTGTTGCACGCTTTTGTTTTGACAGAAGCCTATTTGTACTAAGAGCATTAATAAATTGCATGCAAAAATGCGCTTTATGCTATTTTTGTGTATTATCATACGCCAAATATCTGTAATGAAATAGCTCTTAAATTAGTGTAAATTACCAAAAGTTGCTTATTTTTTTCTGCCCTTAAACCTGTTGTTATTTTAAAGTACTGTGTTAAAAGCGCTTCTCATTTAAATATAAGCTTTAAAGTAATAACATTATATCCATTACTCAACCTGACAAAGTACATTCCTTCCGAAAGTTTCAAATTTATGGACCTGCGCACCAGTTGCTTTTGCACTACTTTTTGCCCGGAGGTATTTACAATTTCTATCATAATATTTTCCATGGTACCAACATCAATAGTCACAGTTTCATGAGCCGGATTAGGGTACATTGCTACATTTTGCAACTCGCTAAACTGTTTGGCAAGTACTCGTTGAGCACTATTACCGGAATTATCAACCCAGTTGATATTGTCTAAATGAACCGTAAAATCAACTGAGGCAAACTTTAAGAGCACATCGCCTTGCACATCAATATTATCAATAATTATCGTATTTGG
This sequence comes from uncultured Cytophagales bacterium, assembly GCA_963832285.1. Classification (GTDB taxonomy): domain Bacteria; phylum Bacteroidota; class Bacteroidia; order Cytophagales; family Cyclobacteriaceae; genus Marivirga. Next base: position 135,471 of record CAWHTP010000003.1, on the reverse strand, counting down.
CGTAATATTGCTCAATGCCTCAAATACACCATACGAATTATCATTAATAAATACCTCTAGCTTACTTCTGTTGGGAGAATTGCCTTCTCCTAACATATCAAATTGTAACGTTGATAGGCCGTTAGGGATTGTAGCCTGTAAGCGACCCCAACCGCCTCCTTTAATTCTAGCGCTTTTATCAGTCATCATATTATCACGCGTTTGATTCTGGTTATAGCTCCAGTTAAATCCTGCATCACCAACGAATGAACCATTACTCCAAGAGCTACCGGCTGAATGGTTGATGAAAGATTCCGTAGTGGATGTTTCAGATACTATGTTGATATAGTTAAGGTTGAAGTTAGATGACTTCATGTCTATTCTCATCACCTGTTGGCCGGCATTTAAAAATACCCCTTCGGTAGAGGCTGTTGTCCAGTTTTGCCATCCGCCAGTATAATTAAATGAAATATCACCGGTAGTTCCTCCATTAGAAAAACTGATGGAGTAGGTTCCGCCTCCATAGCTGGCAGCTACCCGGGCCTCAATTGTATACATGCCGCTCTGCGCCACATTAACTGTATATTCAAGCCATTCTCCATTAGCTATATAACCTACGTTGCAGGTACCATCATCATTAGAGCTTTGCTGAAGATCAACATTATCTGTTCTTCCGCCACAGTTATGGTAGCCTGCATTAACATCATTATAAGCCACGCCCTGACCCCCATTGTCATAAGCTTCGGCCTGAATTAAGCCCGGCACAGCAAGTGGGCTTCCACTAAAAGGTGATTGTGAGTTGGTTACTTGCGAGAAGCTTGCAGAAATGGTATGATTGGTGGCTACATTTGAAAAAGTATAATTGGTTACTATTCCTACCGAGTTTCCATTTACTGTTACGTCCGCTACCTGGTACCCATTATTTGGTAAAATACTAAATGATTGATCGTTGCCGCCAATCACTGTAATATTTCCACTTGGGGTGATGGCTCCATTCGAGCCTGATGAGGCAGTGATTGTATAATTATTAGCTGATTCAGCAGCTACATTTATGGAGTTAATATTGAAATTAGCAGATTTCATATCTATCCTCATTATCTGCTGGCCGGCATTTAATGCTACACCGGTCGTAGTTACTGTATTCCAATTCTGCCAGCCGCCTGTTCCAGCGAAATTAACATCACCGGTGCTACCTCCATCGGAAAAGCTAATTTCGTAAGTGCCACCACCGGAGCCGGAAGCCACTCGGGTTTCTATCGTATAATTACCGCTTTGCGCTATATTTACTGTGTACTCCAGCCATTCACCAGCTGTTATCCATCCCACATTACAAGTTCCATCATCATTAGAGCTTTGCTCAAGATCTACATCATCGGAGCGTCCTCCACAATTGTACGAACCCGCATCGCTATCATTAAAGGCTACTCCCTCGCCTCCGTTATCATATTCCTCCGCCTGCACTAAACCCGGCAAGGCTACAGCGGTGCCGCTGTATGGCGTTTGATATGTAGATAAAGTAGAATCTCCGTACAATGTGATTAAGGAAGATGATGAACTATTGCCTTTATTATCGTATACCTGGGCGCGATACTCATTAGCTCCTTCTTTTACTATGAATGTATATGCGTAATCCGGACCATTTCTATCAGTATTTATCCATGCCCAGTTTTTATCGAAAAAGATTACACGATCTATATCATCCTCACCGCCATCATTGATAGCCGTTTGGAGTGTTACAGATGAGCCAATTTCAAATGCTGAGTTATTTGCAGGATTAGTAATTTGAATGGTGGGAACAGCATCGACTAGAATATCAACACTGGCCACATCAGTTTCATTCTGATTATTAGTGATGGTAAGGATGGCCGTATAAGCACCGAGGGCATTGTATGTATGGGTAACAGTACTTCCGCTTGCTGATGTACCATCGCCAAAATTCCAGGCATAAGAGGTTATGCTCTTAGTCGGATCTTCTTCCACAGAATTAGTGGCATCAAATTGAACGGTTAATGGAGCACCACCCTTATTTTTATTTGTAGCTATAGAAGCTATTAATTCAGGAACTTTGAAATTAGCTGTGATATTCTTATCGCCATTCATAAAAATTGTGATAGGAGTTTTATTGCCTGACAAATCACCACTCCAACCTGTAAAAATATAACCTGTGTTAGGTGTTGCTGTAAGTGTAGGTGTTGAAGTACTACTAAAGCCTCCACCTGAAGGTGTTACACTCCCATTTACAGCAATAGTATTTAAAGCATAATTTACTGGTCCTAATCCATCCGCCATACCATAAAATAACCCCCAGCCGCCAGTTGAAAAGTATACTTTACCATATTCTTGTCTGCTAGCTGCAATATCTGTTACTCCCAATCCATCACCAATTTTTTGACTCCCACGGTTGATCATTGTAAAAGTGTTACCCATATCGTTAGATAGAAAAACTCCTTTTTGACCATTTACTTGACCAACCAGATACAGAGAGGGATTTGAACTTCCGGGGGCATTTGCACCAAAGGAAAATGCATCCACCATATCCACTTGAGGTATACTAGTGAAAGTATCTCCCCCATCAGAAGATTTTTTTAAACCCTCATCATGACTACCAACCCAAACAGCTTCTTCAACATTAGGAACAGTTCGCACAAACACCCATTCGCCCCATCCATGAGCAGGAAGCGTACTTACATGATCAAAACTTGCGCCTGCATCTTCGCTTCTGTAGAATTTACCATTCTCACGATTGTATATGTAAAATATATTACCATTCACCTTATCTGCCTCCAAATTCTGATCCATCTGCCAGATTTGAGTTATGATTTTGTTCTCTCCAATAGCGCTTTCTTGCCAACTTACGCCCCGATCCGCAGTGTAAATTGGCTTACTTCCAAGCGGTATTGCCACAATTTTATCTATGCTGCTAGCCGATACTGCTACTTTACCATTGGGCTTACTGTTGGGCCAACCTTCAAATTCTGTCCAATTCTGACCATTATCTACTGAGAAAGCACCTGTACCATATTTTCCCCATTGAAAACCACCCACACGAACCATGTGATTAGCATTGTTTTCAACAATGGAAAAATCTGTAGTTTCAGAAAAATCCGGACCATTAACCCTATTCTGTGGTGTATTGAGCACATCAGTAATTCTAAACCCATCAGCATCTGCACAACCAAACATTACCTTCGCTCCTGATAATGGTGCTTTAACAACAAAACCTACCAGTTCTTCAATTTTATCTACCTCTGCTTTCCAAAGAGGGGCTGAATTCCAAGCTTCATCTGTTTTCCAAACTCCTTCTCCTGATGCAAACCATACTTCTGCTGCCTGAAATGGATTGAAAGCTATAGCTGAAGGACCGGTAGCAAATAGCCAATCATGCCACCAAATGTTTCCTTCATGTTCTCTATTATTTTTTTTCCAATGTATTTCGTACCAATTGGCACCCCCATCTTCCGTTCGATATATTTTTTGCTCAGCAGAATTCTTACCTGAGGTCAGATAAATCTTATTAGGATCTGTGGGATGCACATCAAGAGCGCCCATTGGCTCTTCAGCACCTACCGGAGTAAGGTTTTGATCTTGCCAAGTGCCGCCCGCAAACTTATAAACCTTACCCCCATCACCCCATGCACCACCAATAGGATAGCCAGTAGTAACCCACAGTGTATTGCCATTGGGTGTAAGATCCATTCTTCTGATGGTTTCAGGACTACCCGCAATTTTACTGAATGAAGCTCCGGCATTTATACTCTTGTATAAGCCATCCTCGTAATTACCCACGTATATTACATTAGTTTTTCCTCCGGAAATACTTGTTTTATCAAAGAGTATATTTCGTACACCTACAATGCCTGCATTTACATTGCTGCCATCATTATTTTTACTGTGCGTTATAACAGTAGAGATTGTGCTATTCGGAATACTATTTACTTTATTCCAGCTCGATCCACCATTAATACTTCTCCACAGCCCATCTTCTTTGGTTCCAACGAAAACAATATTTTCATTGGCAGGATCTACCGCTATCCGTTCCCCTATATATCTGACATCTCGCTGGTTACCTTCAAAAGCCCTTTCTATACCTGCGATATTATTGAAACCTAACTTTATCCAGGTTTCACCTTTATCGGTTGATTTTATGATATCAAATGCTTTAGGATTTTTGCTAGCGGAGTTCCCACATGCCATATATAGTATATTAGGATTGGACTCAGTAAGTGCGAAGCCGTCTACAGCTGCATACTCTGGCACTGAGAGCAAAAGCTGCTTCCACTGATTTTGATTTTCATCCCATCGATAGGCCCCACCTACATCAGTTCTTGCATATAAAAGATTTTCTTCTGTTGGATGAAACATGAGGCCGGTAACATACCCTCCACCTCCGATACTTACGTTGTCGAAATTATAATATTGTGCGTGCAATTCCACAGTATTGAGGATACAGCACGCCCACAGAATGATTAGTATTAGGTATTTATGATTCATATCGTAACAGTTTTAAATTCCATGCAATGATATACCATAAAAATATCAAACGTTTGCACAGAAAATTCAAGTTAGTGATGTAATCACTCTCAAACGGTAGTAAAGTATTGATTTACTATTGAAAAGGGTATATCTTTAGCGTATACATAATAATACGCTACAAATTTTACCAATACCGCAGTTTAGAAAGGATTATCATAAGTATGTACTTATTTTCTTAATGGTTACCCCGCATATAAAGCGAGGCAGGCTACGGCACCTGACCGCTGGAGGCTGGTTGGCATCAGCATTCATCCTCGGTTGGTATTTGCTAAACATGCTCATTTACTGCTTATTGAAGGGAATAATTCTATTAGAGCATTAAACTCTTCGAAAATTTAGAGAGCTGAGATGAAAAGGAGTGTTTCAATTGCGTATAGTCATTAAAATCTGGAATGACGGTATTAGGCTTTTGATGATTAGCTGAAAAACTATATCAGAAAAATTTTCAAATGAATGAATGCCAAAGGTACACCTGATGTAGTGTTATTGTTACTTGCACAAACTTTTTGGGTACGCTTGACTTTTAAGCAACCTCACTCTCCTGATCTTTAAAGGATTCTGAGTTACTATATATTATCTTCTTCAAGCAAAAGCAAAGCCGACTTTCTTCAGTTATTTTGCAATTGTGGCAAAGGTTTGGCGCTGGTAGTAGGGCCATCAACCACTAACCTGCCATCCTCCGCAATGCTCATCTGATCAATGAAAACAACCCTCTTTTGCCCACTTTCTTTAGTTCTACCATGGTAAATACAGAGCATGTTTGTGCTATCTTCACTAAAAAGTATCATGTTATGTCCTGTGCCGGATACATTTCCACCCTGATTTATATTTTTTTGTAACACCGGATTATTGGCCGCCTTGGTAAAAGGGCCTAGCGGGCTTTTACCTGTCGCATAGCCAACAGCATAATTTTCCCCAGCATAGTAATTCGCTGAGTACATAATATAATAAGCGGTGTCGCGCCTGAATGTAAAAGATCCTTCCGTCCACCTGCGATTTATTTCTCTTGCGGTAACTGAGCGACTTTCCCACTCTGTCTGCTGATTATCCATTTCTACCGGGGGCCTAAGCAGCAACACCGGTTCGCCAATTACGCCACTGAAATCAGGCTTCAATTCTACTCCATATACCCAACTCTCTTCAATCTCCGTAAACCAACCTTTTTCCCTTGCCCAATCAGCCACCTCGCTTTGCACCGGGTGCCGGTAGCAAGCCCGAGAGTAATAAAGATAATTCCGTCCATCATAATCTACGAAAACGTTAGCATCAATAATTGGGTAGCCCGGATTAAACAACGGCTCATCATACATATCTTTGAAGGGTCCGGTAGGTTTTTGAGCTATTGCAACACCAATATTAAAATTCTCTTCTTCGTTGTTAGGATTTTTTTTCCACTGCGCACTAAAAAACATATAGTATTCATTGGCTATCTTATATACTTCAGGAGCCCAGAACCATTTTTCCGTCCAAGATTTTTCGGTATTTCCCGTGTATACCTGCCCTTCCGATTTCCAGTTAACAAGGTCGGTGGATGAGTATGCTGCAAAACCATCCTCAGCACCTCCACCGGTGCCATACATGTAGTAAGTGCCGTGACCGCTATCAAGAATGAAAGGATCTCCAAATTCCACATCAATGGGATTGTTGTACATGGAAGCATCTGCCGCTGATTGCTCCTTACTTGAAGGTTGGGTACAACCAACTATAGACATTAAAAAGAAAATACAATGATCTATTTTCATGTGTGTGTTTCTTGTTTTTTAAGGGTCACCCCTCATCAAATGCGTGGGAATTCGCATCAGCATTCATCCTCAGTTGGTGTCTGCTAAACGTGCTCATTTCTTGCTGCATTGCTTTAAATTATCTCCCCAAATAGATTTCTAGAAGCTATTATTGAAGCTTACTGTAGCAAAACTTACTTGAGGCCACTTGAACTGTATCTCATATGTATGTGCTTGGTATCATCGTACATAGTACCTTCTTCATCATAATAGGTAGGAGCTATGAAAGTATCTCTTATTCTATCTACTGATCTGTTTTGGTATCTGCACCAGGTATGATACCAATCACCCTTCCAAACAAAAAAATCACCATGTCCATAGCCAGTATCCAGTCCGTATCCTGTGGCAACCACTCCTTTCGTTTCGTATGGTCCGTAAATATTCTTTGATGTGGCATAATAGCCGGAACAGCTCAAATAGTAGATTCCATTATGTTTATGCAGTGAGTTTTTGTCGGTATTAGGAAAATGCGTTGTCCTTTTAATGATGATTTCTTTGGGCTCCTCATCGAGCTCATACATAGAATCCTTAAGTCTTGCAATTTTGTATGTATGTTCTCCGTAGATTATATATGGGGTATCATCATCATCAATGAATATACTGGGATCAAAAGAATCGACCAGAGGTTTTCCAAGTATATCAGCATAAGGCCCCTCAGGTTTTGATGCAACCATTACTCCGGTGCTTTCCTTACGGTTTGAGAAATACCAATAATACTTGCCATTTCTGCTAACTATATCTCCGGCCCAACAATTTGTGTTTCCCTTACCCATATAATTATCGGCTGGATTTATTGTGCCGACATGTTCCCAACTATTAAGATCGATCGATCGGAATATGCGCCAGTCTGGCATAATCCAATCAGAAATACCAACACCAGTATCATGCCCTGTAAACAAATAACAGGTATCATTAACAACTAACATATGAGGATCCGACATCCCGGCTTCTTCACTTAGAGGGTTTTTTATATTCTTTATTGGATGTTGATCTAATGCCTGAGCCGAGAGTCTAAAAAAACCACAGAATAAAAAAATTGGTACTAATGAAGCAACTGATTTATTGATTAATATTTCCATGAACTATAAGTTAAATTATGGTTATTTCGCCTGATAATGCTTGTAATAGCGATTTAAAAAAATTTGTTTTTATGAGTACTCTTACTTAGCGATTTTTCCTGCAACTCTATTTTCACTGCCTGTAATGCCATTGGAACTATCGCCAAGTCTGAAACGCATATTTTTTGCCAAACTATCAATTTTGCTTATAATTTCCGGATATTTTCCGGCAAGGTCATGTGATTCACTAACATCATTGCTTAAATTATATAGTTGTATTTTTTCAACTGCATTATAATGGTAATCTACCGGAAGTCCATTTTTTCCGCCCGCTCTTCCGTTCAACGATTTATATGTCCTTGGATAGTACATTTTCCAGTTCTTATACCTTACTCCTTGCAGTTCATTAACATTGTAATAAAAGAAATAGGCTTCATGGGGGCTTTCCTCTGTTAAACCGGTTAAAACGTCCCAAACATTTTCTCCATCAATGATTTTCTCCGGTAGTTTTGCTCCTGTTATTGCTGCTATTGTTGGCAATATATCAATAGCCATTAGTGGTGTTTTAACTACTTTATCTTCAGGTAATTTACCCGGGTATCTCATGATACATGGCTCTCTTTGACCACCTTCCCAAGTTGTTTGCTTTCCTTCACGCAAAGGAGATGCTGAGCCGGCATGCTCTCCATATGACAACCAGGGGCCGTTATCCGATGTGAAAATTACTAAAGTATTTTCATCAATATCGTTTTTCTTGAGCGCTTTCAATATCTCTCCTACACTCCAATCAATTTCCATTATTACATCACCATATAACCCCCTTTCAGACTTTCCTTTAAATTTATCAGAGACAAATAAAGGCACGTGCGGTTGCGGATGAGCGACATAAAGAAAAAACGGATCAGATTTATTTTCATTTATGAAATTAACACCTCTTCGGGTTATCTCGGTAGTTAAAAACGACTGCTCTATTAGGGTGTCGATAATTGTCTCATTTTCATATAATGGCAATGGTGGAAAATTCTCTGTTTTACCTTGTCCCGGATGCATTGGCCACATATCATTGGAATATGGGATACCGTAAAATTCATCAAATCCTTGCTTATTTGGCATAAAGTCAGGATTATCACCCAGATGCCATTTTCCTAAAATACCAGTTCGGTAACCATGCTCTTTAAGCATTTCTGCCAAAGTTGTTTCCGATGGATTTAATCCGCTTTTGCTAGATGGGCCATACGCTAAGTGAACACCCACCCTATTAGGATAGCAGCCCGTTAATAAAGCCGCTCTTGATGCAGAACATATAGGTTGTGCTGCGTAAAAACTTGTCAGCCTAATACCTTCTTTAGCCATCCGATCTAAATTAGGTGTTTCAATATCAGGTGAACCAAAGCAGCCTAAGTCATTGTAACCTTGATCATCCGTAAATATTATGATCACATTAGGTTTCACAGTTTCGATTTCCTTTTGATGCCAGCTGCACCCCATGAATACCATTGATACCGAACAGAATAGTAATGCTTTAATCATTGTGCTTTATATTTATAAGTTTTTAAATTATCGCGTCCATATTTTGGTACGAAAATTTGCAGTAGCTAGCAAATGCAATTATGTAAAAGTTTAAAAAAACATTAGCTATTATTTTATTTTTCCTGAATGACTAAACACATGTACTTCGTAAGACCATTCATAATTTCCGGCTTTCGATAAATATTTAGGCAGCGGATTCGGATCCCGACTGTCATTTCCTCTAACTCCGATTTGTTTATGATCCATATTTAAAACCGTTACAGGTAACTCTACAATATTAATGTTTGTCGCTGATTTTTTAATGCTTGATAAAAATCCTTATCATAACGATGCAAACCGCTAAAACAAATTCTACAGCTAGTTAATTTAACTATATTTTAGTTTAAAATCTTTTATTCTTTCTTATGAGTGCCAAGCGCGATGCAACATTGGCATTTGAATACAACTTATCATCCGGAGTCTGCTTGCAATAATCCAGCAGTTTTGCCAAAGTGCTTGTAGCTACATGGCATCTTGTGTCTGAAGAAGCGTAATATAAAAAAACGTTTTGTCCTTTAACCACCCATCCATTAGCAAATAATACATTTGATACGTCCCCTACCCTTTCTGTGCCCTTAGGCGCCATTAAGTAGCCGGAAGGTCTATAAGTGATTTGTTCCGGATTTTCCAATGAGGTCATGTAGAGATATAAAACGTACCTTAATCCTGCTGCTGTATTTCGCACTCCGTGTGCAAGGTGCAACCAGCCTTCAGAGGTTTTAATAGGTGCGGGACCTTCGCCATTTTTGCCCTCATTGATGGTATGATACCTGCGAGATTCAATAATTTTTTCTTCCAAAATAGTAGGGGTGTTCATGTCCTTCACCAATCCCCAGCCTATGCCGCCCCCACTGCCAGTATCTATAAATCCATCCATAGGGCGTGTGTAAAAGGCGTATTGCCCGCTCACAAATTCCGGATGCAATACACAATTTCGTTGCTGGCTGGAAGGGGTTTTCAAATCGGGCAATCGCTCCCAATCTTTTAAGTTTTTGGTTCTCACTATACCTGCTTGTGCTATCGCAGCTGAGAAATCTCCCTGCCGTGCATTAGTGTCTTTTCTTTCTGTACAAAAAACACCATAAATGTATCCGTCTTCATGTGCTGTCAAACGCATATCATACACATTTGCATCAGGTTCTTCTGTTTGTGGCAGCAAGATCGGCTCGTCCCAAAAACGAAAGTTATCAATCCCATTATCGCTTTCTGCAATGGCAAAAAATGATTTTCTATCATATCCTTCTACCCTTGCTACCAAGCAAATTTTGCCATTGAATAGTATGGCTCCCGGATTAAAAACAGCATTGATCCCAAGCCGCTCCTGCAAAAATGGATTAGTGGTTGGATCAATATCAAACCTCCACTCCAACGGCACATGCGCTGCAGTAAGTACAGGTTGGGCATATCTTAGATAAATGCCATTATAATCACCTAAAGGAAGGTTTTTCTTTTTAAGTAGCTCTTCTTGCTCCGCCTCAAGCTTTAATATCTTTTGATCGTATGTCAGTAAATTCCAATTAGTCATTTGATAGTTTATTATACCAGTATTTCTTTAGGTACCATGTTGTTGCAATGCCAACAGAAGCAGATATACCAAAGGCACCCCACTGCCGTAAGATTAGAAACACAGGCATGGCTACCAGAGATGTTTGCCAAATTATACCCACTACAACTTTTATCATGTCCGTCTTAAAATTTTTATTTGATACGAAAGTAGAGTCTTGATACAAAATATCTTTCAGCACTGGTTTCCATAAACCCCAAGGTTTTACTCGCTTATAAAAAGCTACTAAAGTAGCCCTATCGGTTGGCTCTGCGAGGTAAGTACCAGCAAAACAAGCGGCTAAAGAGATAACTAATAGCACAGGAAAAAAGTACAGCAAGAGAATGTCACTGGCTATATTAGGAAATAAATCGGGGAGTACCAATGGCATAATTAGCGCGGGAAGCAATCCTCCAATCATGCCATAAAAGTACCCGCTGGCATTAAAGCGCCACCAGTACCATTTTAATAGGTTAGATGCAATGTACCCACCCCAAAGTCCGGATACTATCCATTGCAACAATGAATTTACATCCTGTGCAAAAAAGCCTAGCACCACACTTACAGCCACTACTAAAAGGCCGACCGAGTAGTTAACTACTGATTGGAGATTTTTGCTCGGATTATCATTTATATATTTGATAAAAACATCATTAATCAGGTAGGCTTGAGCTGCATTAAGGGTTCCCGCAAAGGTACTCATAAAAGCTGCCAAAAGGCCTGCAAGCAGCAAACCTGTGAGCCCCACCGGAACAAACTGACTGATAGCCGCAGGCAATATTTGCTCAAAATCCATTACCCCTCCCTGCTGTAGGCCGAGCTGGTCAAAAAATACAATTGCAAGCACCACAAAACCTGTAATCATTAAGTAGCGCGTGGGCAAAAGAATTAAGGATACTAATCCGCTCATTTTGGCGGCCTCTCCCGGAGAGCGCGTGGCGAGTATCTTCTGCATATCATAATTTGGCGCTGGTCCGGCAGCCGATACCAAAAAACCTTTGAGCAACACCAATGTGAAAAATATTGAAAAGAGTTCATATCCATCCTGATCGATTTTCATATTTACCCCTTGGATAATTGGCTCCCAATCCATATCAAGCTTCCAGCTAAAGAAAGGTGAAGACCAACCTTCAGGCACCTGCAAAACATGCGCTGACAAAGCATTGAAACCTAACCAACCAATAATAAAAGCCGCAACAGTCATGATGGTAAACTGAATCACATCTGTCCAGACGATACTGACCATACCTCCTAAAACCGAATAAAAAACAGCAAAGAGTGTGAATACCAAACCATAAAAATGCGGGACGTACTTTGCTGTAATCTCAAAAGGAACATAAGCACTCACTGAATCCCAAGGAAGAAAAATCTCAACAAATTTGCCCAAACCTATAAATCCATAGGCTAAAAATCCGATGCAGCTGACGATGGCAAAAATGACTACTATAAGGTGAGAAAGGGAAGATGATTTACCAGTGCCAAAACGAAAAGTGATCCACTCTGCTCCTGTAGTCACATTACTCCTTCGCAACCATGCTGAAAGATAGATCATAAGAAAAACCTGATTGAAAACAGGCCATAGCCATGGTATCCAAATACTTTTAAGACCATAAACAAAAGTAATAGTGACCAGCCACATAGTGCCTGAAATGTCAAACATGCCTGATGCGTTGGAGAGGGAAAGCATATACCAGGGAAGCGTATTGTTACCTAATAGATAAGAAGATTTACTGGCCTGCGCCCTTTTGCGAAGGTATAAACCTATGAGAAGGGTAGTAAGCAGGTACGCCAAGATTATAAAAATATCTACTGTGCTTAATTTCAATTGCGGCTATTTTATTAGAAGTGGAAATAAAGACTTGAACTTGTGAGAATAGATTTAAATTAGAAAAGTTATATACTTGCTTAACAAACAGCTCTTTAGGGCTCTATAATTAACAGAAAGCCTCCACCTGCAGCCATATCTATTTGCATAGCTTTCTGAAATTCGCCTTTCTTCACCACATAGTCCTCACCACTTTGATCAGCATTTGGGCCATCTGAGAATAAACTGTATTTCAGGTTTTTGCTAGTGATAAAACTTAAATCGAGCTCAACTTTCTTGGGTTGCCAGCTGTTTGCACCTGCAACAAACCACTGGTTACCTTTTCGTCTGGCAATAATTGCATACTCACCAATAATTCCTGCAACAGGAACTGTTTCGTCCCAAGTTACAGGTATTGAACTTATTACGTCAGTTATTTCAGGCTGCTTTTCATACAAAATTGGCGAATCGGCAAGCATCTGAAGCGGAGCATAAAATAAGACATATAAAGCCACTTGCTGCATTCTTGTTCCTTGAGCAAAAGGTCGTTTAAAAATAGGTATCCAATCTCTCTTATTTAAATACTGCATACCTCCTGGCGTGTAATCCATAGGGCCTGCCAGCGCGCGAATAAACGGTATGTAGGCTACCTGATCAGGTGAAGCTCCACCCCCTTCATCAAATTTATTGTATTCTAGCCCTCTTACTGCTTCATAGTTTAATACGTTAGGGTACTTTCGGGAAAGACCAGTAGGTTTGGTGGTGCCATGAAAATTAATAAGCAATTTTCTTTCAGCTGCTTTCTTTGCAATTATCTCATGGTTGTTTATCATTATTTGATCATCGCGTTCTAAGAAATCGACCTTTATTCCGTTCACTCCCCATTCACTCAATTGATCAAGATAAGTATCTATATTATTTAACAAAGTGGTGCTTATTGTCCAAACAAAAACGCCTACTTCTTTTTGCCGTGCGTATGTAATGATCTGCTCTAGATCCACCGAATCATTAACCTCTAATAGATTGTCATTTTTTGACCAGCCCTCGTCTATATTAATGTACTCAATCCCGTTTTTGGCAGCAAAATCTATATAATAAAGATAAGTTTTGGTATTGACACCACTTTTGAAATTTACTCCGGTGAGGTTATTGTTGTTATACCAATCCCACGCCACTTTTCCCGGCTTTACCCAAGAGAAATCATCTAGAGACTCAGGAGCCAAAAGATAAACCATATTATTATCTAATAAGTCTTTATCCTCCTTGGCGAAAGAGAAAATACGCCAAGGTAAATTTTTAGGCGTATTGCCTTTAGCAACATAGTCAGCTGACTTCGTCACCTTCTTAAAATAAGTTTGCTCATTAGCGATAGTTTCCTCTAAGGGATAGCGCGGATGAACTGACCGGAGCATGGTATTGTTGGACGTAAAATATAATGCAGGAAAATTATCTAATCCGGCTTCCATAAGCGCTACTTGGAACATTGGAGTTCCAAGTATTAACGGAAGAGAAGCATTGTTGGAAGCTATCTCTGTCACCTTTTTTGTTGTATAAGTACCTTCATGGGCGTGATGGAAATTTCTGGAAGAGTCCACAATATCCGATATTATAGACGTGCTATTTTCTACTAAAATTTCCATACCTTCATCTTTTATGAAATACTGATTATTTCTACTTATAGTAAATCTATGGGAAACGGTATTATTATAAACCCTTAGCTGAAAAACTTTACCATCATTAAAAGTAAGATTTAGTTCGTTAAAATTATCTTTAACCTCTTTTCTTATTCCGTATAACGGATGCACTATATTATTAACTTGCCTTTGTTTCTTCGATTCTAAACATGGCGCATAGCAGCTTTCTTCATCTATAAATTTTAAATGTGGCTGAATTTTAGATAGTACTACAGTGCCATCAAATATTACTTTATAGCTTAAAGTATTGGCAACAATGAGTTCTATTCTTAATTTTTTATCAGGAGAGCTTACGGTAAGTGGTTTTGATAGTCCGATTGTATGCACGAGCAAAAAAGCTATTAGCAAAGCAGATGCGATTAGTTTATTTAACCTCATTGAATCTTGAAAATTGGAAATATTAAGGAGAGGGAGATATTTAAGATAAGAAATAAATAAAAAGGAGTTATTAACTCCTTTTTATTTATTTAATTAATTAAAGCTGTATGACCAATGAAGCTATTTCTTCTTCACACATCTTACGCAGTAAGCATTTCTGTTTTTGCTACCCCAATAGGAATACGCACCAATTGCATCATCTGTTTTAAATTCGTTGCTAGCAAATAGATTATAAATGTTACCATTGTTATTATTTGTGTTATAAAACACAGTTCCATTATTTAAATTACCGGAGCCATCATCCAAATAAGCGCCCCAGTACTTTCTTTCATTACCTACGTGATTAAATTCACCATTTTCTATACCACCAAGATTAAATGCTGTGGAATCTGCAGCGCCTGGAAATAAAGCCGTTGGAATACCATAACCTGACCAAGAGGGTGATGTTGGCATAATAATAACAGGAAAAGCTGCATCCATATCCTTTTTCCATGGAAGCGTCCAGCCTTCAGGGCAAACTTCAGCAGCAGCAGCCAATGTGTAATAGTACACAGCCTCTTCATTGATAGACAAACTATCAATTACCATATTCTGTACTTCAAAAACTACTTTTTCAAGATCAATTATAACCTCGTAAAGTGGATCATCTGAACCGAAGCTATGCAGTTTAGTAGTGATGGCTGTACCATTACCGTCAGAGTTAGATTGCAAATCCCTATCAATCCAATAATATCCTCCATATTCAATTGTTCTGTAAACATTTCCATCTCCATCAATCATAATCACACCTGCATCTTCTATAACAAAAGGTTCTGATACGAAGGTTTGACCATTCTTATCAGTAATTGTAACTGTGTACGACCCTGGATCTAAATCTGAAACATCTTCTGTAGTAGCTCCATTACTCCATAAAAATGTGAAAGGAGCTGCCCCGGCAATGGGAGTAATATCAATACTTCCTTTACCTTCGGTATGAAACGGAATAATTTTTAAAGATGCCGCATCTATACTCAAATTCCCTTTAACTACTCTTAAAGTAACCGTCTCAGTTACTTCCGTATCCTCAAGGTCAGTCACTTTCACTGTTATGGTCGCATTTCCGGCAGTCTCAGGAGCTGTATAAAGAAATGCAGCATCACCAGTTCTATCTCCTTCATCCGGTTTAGTAGAAACCGTGGCAGTACCTGAACTTGGCACAACCTCAATTGCTTTAAAGCCTGCACCGGCTTCCAACTTTAGCGTAACAGTTCGCTCTCCTAAGGTATAGAGACTATCGGACGTTAGCGCATCTATGGTGATAAATGGCGCAGTTGCTGCTGCATCTGGCGCATCATCTTTATCACATGATGCGAAAAATCCTATGCCTAATAAAAGCAAACAGATTTGAAATAAATTTAACTTTCTCATATTCATCTAGTTTATTGATTAAAAATTTATTTATATTAAAAATTAGTTCCAGTTATTCTGGACTTGCCCATTCAAGGTCTGATTAATTTGACGTTCCCTAAAAGGTATAGGGAATAGTTGGTGTTTAGGTAGAAATACATCTTTTCCTTTTTCAGTATTTATAGTTTGCTGTGCAATTCCCCAGCGCACTAAATCCCTCCATCTATGAGATTCTCCTGACAATTCTAAATCTCGTTCAAGAATCAATAAATCGAATGCCGTTTCCTGGTTTAGGTTTGCCACAAACTGCGCACTATATTCAAATGCACCCGCCCGCACCCTCACGCGATTAATCTCTTTTAATGCTTCAGAAATAGATCCGCCAGATCTGATCATGGCCTCCGCTCGCATCAGTAAAATATCTGCGAAACGGATGACTCTGTAATTAATGTCACTTAGCGGTCCTTCCGGTTCAGATATGTACTCATATTGAGAGTACTTCTTAAATCGGTAACCAAATGTTGGAAAATCTGTAACTTCATAATTTATAGATGAAGCGCACTGATCGCACCGAATAGAATCACCCAATCCGTTAGCTCCGTAGAATACAGTATTTGCTCTTGGATCAATATATGTACTGCCATCTTCTGCTACATACTGATATTTATTAACAATTGATGTGGGAACTGTAATGTTATCCCATGCCAATCCATATTCCTTTGCCCTTGCTGAGTGTGTAGCTCCACCAGAAACGGGTTGCTCTCGAACACCTTCATTGTTTGAACCATTGAACATATACCACATCCAGCCATCCGGCTGAATGGCAAACTGTACTTCAAATATGGATTCTGCATTATTCTCATTAAGATTTGTGAAATTATCCTCATAAGAATCCACCAGACTATAAAAGCCCGTAATCTGATCAAATGATTGAATAGCCATCGCATATTCTTCAAGATAAAGATGTGCTTTTCCCTGAAGTGCCAATGCTGAACCTTTTGTTACTCGGCCCAGTTGATCTCCAGGCCACTCACCCGGATTTGGTAAAATAGCACTCGCGACCTCTAGGTCAGCCTTAATCTGCTCCCAAATGGTGACTATTTCGGCACGAGAAAAATTATCCATCTGATGATCTTCTACTGTTAAGCGAAGTGGAACCTTACCGAAAGCAGTTACTAGTTCAAAATAAGCCCAAGCTCTAAAAAAATGAGCCTGGCCCAATTGCCTATCTCTCTGTTTTTCCTGTGCTTCATTTACCTCCAAAGCGGTAATTACCTCTAAAGCAAGATTTGAACGGTATATTGTTCTGTATAGTGACTGCCAATATTTCGCAAATTCACTTGTATTTTCATCGTGCGCATAATTACTCATATTCATAAATCCGGGCTGTGCCCCCTGCGCACTTACCTGAGCTTCGGCTCCCAGCAGATCAAATATGTAGTAGTATTCCCTTACAAACAGCCCACTAAAATAGAGTGAGCTGTAAATAGCGTTCACACTTTGACCAGTTTCATCCAAATTTTTGAAATACGTTTCTTCCGTCAGTCTGTTAGGATCTTCTATATCTAGAAAAGAATCCTGACAGGATAAGAGCAAACTGCTGGCTAGCGTTATTAAAAATATATACTTATTCATTTTCATTTTATAATTATCTTATGTCTCACCTAAAAACTAACGTTCAGTCCGAGAAGCAATGTCCTAGGGTAGGGTATAATCGTATTATCAGTCCCTAGTGACAAATTTCTACCGGGGCTGCCACCTCCCATAGCAATTTCCGGATCGAAGCCTGTATAGCCGGTAATCATTAGAAGATTCTGACCGGTAAAAAATATCTTCACTTCATTTGCCACATTTGTTGGAGTAAATGTATAACCTACTGTAAGATTTTGCAGTCGGATGAAGTCAGCGTCCTCCACAAAGCGATCAGATATGCGATTATTATCTGAGGGGTCTCCCTGTATTGCTCTGGGTACATCTGTTACATCGCCATTAATTTGCCATCGACTTAGTACTTTCGTAGAATAGTTTTGGATACCAGAAAGTGAAACCGGCACTGACCGATTGATAACCTGAGCGCCCCACGCTCCATTAAAATTCAAGGCCAGGCTCCATCTTTTATAATTGGCATCCATATTTACATTATAAATTGCGTCTGGGATTGGGTTGCCTAAGTATGTTCTATCAAGATTATCAATCCGGCCATCTCCATTTAAGTCTTTAAAGCGGATATCTCCTGCTGATGTGGCATTGCGCTGATAAAAATCGAAGTCAAGTTGTTGTGCCGCAAGGTTATCAGCGGCCACTTCATCATTGGTAGCGTAAACTTTGTCCACCACCCATCCATAAAAAGAACTCATTGGTTCACCAACAGCATTTCGATAGGAGCCTGATTCAAGGTATTCCTGTCCGGAACCGAAAGAGGTAATTTTATTTGCAAGTAAGGAAACATTAGCACCTACTGAATACCCAAAATCGCCACGCTGATCTCTGAAAACAAAGCCCCCCTCAATGCCTGTATTTTCCAGACTTGCAACATTTGCTATAGGAGAGGCAGAATTTTGACCATCCAACCCGAATCCCCGGGATAAGGACACAGGTACAGCCCAGAGTATATCATAGGTATTTTTCTTAAAATACTCAAAATTCATTGTCAATTGATCCTTGAATAATCCAAGGTCTAATCCTATGTTATACTGTGCAGTTGTTTCCCATTTTATATCAGGATTACCAGGACCAACTCCTGTAGTGGCACCATATACCCGGGTGCCATCCGGCCCAAGTGCGTAGGCTACGTAGGACCCGGTATGAATACCACTAAACCAGGCATAGTCTCTAATCCTGTCATTTCCTGAAATGCCATATCCTCCTCTCAATTTCAGCTCAGTTATGAATGGCACATCAAAAAAAGATTCCTCATGTAGTTTCCAACCAGCAGAGAAAGAGGGAAAATCTGCCCACTTAT
The DNA here is from genome assembly GCA_963832285.1 of uncultured Cytophagales bacterium. GTDB lineage: Bacteria > Bacteroidota > Bacteroidia > Cytophagales > Cyclobacteriaceae > Marivirga. The sequence continues at coordinate 116,784 of CAWHTP010000003.1, read as the reverse complement.
TTTCGCCACCATAGAATTTACTGCTACCATCTCTCCTAAAACTTACTTGCACTAAATACTTCTCTTTAAAAGAGTAATTAATTCGCCCGAAAAAGGAGAGCAATGCCGATCGGTTAATCTCCCACTCCGTTTGGGTTCTACTTTCCGCCAACAAAGGATTGATAACATCTGTATTTAAATATCCTTCGGCAAAATACTCCGCGTTCTTATAAAAATATGTTTGTGCTGACTGTCCCACTACAGCGGATAGCGAATGATTCTCCCCTAATTGAGGCGAATAGCTTAGCGTATTTTCGATAAGAGGAGAGTAATTATAAATGTATGTCTCCCGTAGATTTGCATCTAGCGCTTCTAATAATGTATCGCCTCTTATGACAGAATATTGGCCTAAAGGAATTTGCTCAATCAATACGTGACGTTGCCGACCCTGAACATCCAATCCGACACTAGTCTTAAAAGTTAGGTTTTTTATAATTTCAAATTCTCCGTAAATATTACCAATCACATTTACATATCTTTGCCACTGATCCTTCTGGCGTACCTCTGCCACAGGATTTCCGGCAGCGCGCCCATCTAGTGGTTGAAAATTCCAGCCATATCCATTTATATAATTAAAGTCATCAAACAAAGGTGTATAAGGTGACATATTTAACGCGCTATTAAGCGCTCCTCCACTAGTAGGTCGATTGTCATTAAGCGAAACATTCAAGTTTTGACCGAATCGAAATTTCTTCAACCTGAAGTCAGAATTCACCCTAATGCCGTATCTCTTAAAGTAAGTTTCTATAATATGACCTTGCTGATTGGCATGATTTAAGGAAACATAAAATGATGCATTGTCGGAACCTCCTGAAATAGAGATATTATAATCTTGCTTCAGACCTGTTTGAAAAACCTGATCTTGCCAATTAGTTCTATCCTCACGTATAAAATCTTCTTCTTCAGTAAAGTAATAAGGAAGCACCGCACCATTTGCGTCCAACAGTTCTTTATTGATTTTGTAGTAATCGTCTGCACCCAAAACCTCTAACTGTTTATAAGGAGTAGCAACGCCCACAGTGGAATTAAATGTTATCCGTGTTTCACCTTTCTTTCCGTTTTTGGTAGTAATCAACACTACTCCGGCAGCTCCTCTAGAACCGTAAATTGCTGTAGCTGATGCATCTTTTAAAATACTAATAGAAGCTATATCATTAGGATTAATGCCAGCAAGCGGATTAAATTCGCTTGATCCGGTTGATAAGTTTGACAGGATTACTTCATCAATAACATATAATGGTTCTGAACCACTCAAAGAGGTAATTCCCCGTATTTTAATTGAAGAACCGGCTCCGGGTAGGCCGCTTGAAGCCTGTACATTAACACCCGTAGCTTTGCCACTTATAACCTGATCAATACCTACATATGGAACCGTTTCTATACCTTCGGTAGTAATATTTGATACGGAAGCGGTAAGGTCAACTTTCTTTTGAGATCCATAACCAACCACAACAACTTCGCTCATCTGCGTAATATCCTCTTCAAGCTTTATATCAATAACTGCTCTATTATTGACCGGCACCTCCTGAGTCTTAAAACCTATAAACGTAAATATTAAAATGGGATCGTTTGCATTGCCTGGTATATTTAAAGAGAACTTTCCATTAATATCTGTTACTGCACCTACAGCCAGACCCTTTATAACTACATTAACACCTATTATGGGATCATTATCTCCACTTCCCACCACTTTACCACTTACAATAGAAGAGTTTTGCGCCAAAACAACATTAAAAATAGGTTGAAAAAATGTTAAAAAACATAGTGTACAAATAGATACGATTACTCGTTTCGAAAAATTCTTTAAAATCATTTTCATATTTATCTGCATTGATTTTATAAATATACCCATCTTTTATCAGCTACCCAAAATTGAGAAAATTTGCAATTTGTTAAACATAATTCAGAACATCTTCCACTATTTTGCTGATTGTTTAAATAAAGCTAGTTTTTATTAAAAATTACATAATATATAATTGATGACACACCACCACTGCAAGAAATATGAAAGATTTGTACTAGTATTTTACGGTAGTCATTACTCATTATTTTATGATTTACTTACAAACCTCTACTTAATGGCAGCATTGTACGATTCTTATATAAATTAAACAGTAGATTTTTCTACTTTAAAGTGCTATTGAGTAAGACTCACACTTCTGGTGTTTTGCACTGTTACAATGCGTTTGTCTCCACGCTTTATTAAAATCTTTTAATCTTGTATTTTAGAAATACTATTAAGAATTACTTTCTCAGTAATTGAAACTTCCAAAAATCCAATTCTAATGGCTTTGACCCTAAAAGATTCTTTTTCTGATATTGCTAAAGGCTCTCTATAAATTTGCCAACTTGCATTTTTACCTTTAATTTTATACCCAATAGATGCTCCTTCCGTGGGGCATGATATGGTTACTTTTTGAGAGGTAAAATCGTAATTTACTTCCGGTTTCTCAGTGGTAGGTTGCACTCCTCCGGGCCACATACTTTCCAGCATTTCCTGTTCAGGTACAAAGCCTAAGTCTCCAAATTTTTCTTGCCAAGCCGCTAGTGCTGCTCTCAGCTCTTCTACTTTTGGTTGAAAAGTAGCCTCTGCTGCCAGGTTATTTATTTCGTGAGGGTCGTTCTCCAGATCATACAGTTCCTCTTCCGGTTTGGTGGGCAGGAACCACCGCATTTGCACTTCATTTAAGGCGCCCTCATCTCTCAATTGCAGCATCTCCCGCATCATATCCATATTCTCCCGATAGGCAATGGGCATATACCATGGCTTTTCCGGATGGTAATTCTTTACATACATGTACCTGCCATCAGTAACTGAACGCGACATATCATATATCTCATCCAGCCGATCCCTGCTGGCTACACTGTATTTGCGGGGTTCAACTTGCTTTTGCTCTCCTAAAAATGCCTGCCCTTGTATGTATGCCGGTATGGGAGCCTGGGCAAGGGAGAGTACTGTAGGTGCCAGATCTGCAAAATTTACCAGCTCATCATTACTAACTCCCTGATAGCTGCCATCCGGAAAACGGATAATCATCGGAACCCAGGTGCCCGATGCATGTACTTCGCGTTTTTGCCTTGGAAGGGGGCCGCCATGATCGCTGTAGAAAAATACAATCGTTTTATCAGCCAACCCGTCATCTTCCAGTTGTTGTAATATTTCCCCTACCTGCTCATCCATCACCTGAATGTTACTGTAGTTGCGGGCAATGTCCTCGCGTACTTCTTTGGTATCAGGATAGTAGGGTGGCACTACAACTGAATCAGGATTGACAAGTAATTCGTAGCTATCCCGCCCCCAGATCTTAGATTCATGGGTTACCATTAGATTAAATACTGAAAAGAAGGGCTTTTCATTCGGTCGGTTTCGCCAATGGGCATCGCTTCCGTTATCATCCCAGGCTGTAAAAGGAGACTCAAATTGATAGTCGGTCTTAGCATTATTGGTGCAATAATATCCTGCCTTGCGCAGATGCTCCGTAAAGGTTTTAACCGGTGCCGGTACTACTACTGAATAGTCTTTATTGAATGGTGTGCCCCACGTGGTGCGCATATGATGGGTGCCTATGCTTGCCGGATACATGCCTGTTATAATTGATGAGCGGGCCGGGGCGCAAACTCCGGCCGTTGCAAATGCATTGGTCATCAGCATACCTTCAGTAGCCAGCTTGTCAATATTGGGGGTAACAGCCACTGTGTCACCATAGCACCCTAAATTAGGACTGATATCCTCGCAGGTGATCCACAGTATGTTGTACTTTTCCTGTGCCGATACAATAACCGGAGCTGTTAGCAGCAGTATGAAAATCCAGCGTTTATACATCTTATGGTTTGTTATTTACTACCCGGAAAATCTGCATGCCATCTGCACCATGAACAACCACCATGAATATCCCCTGAGTATCACCCAAATTTACTTTCAGCTTATCGCTGACCGGAAAGTTCTGTTTGGATACTATTTGACCTGATGTGGCATACACCACTACATGATATGCTGCGGATTCTGATAGGTTTTCAATAGTGACTTCACCGTTGGCAGGATTTGGGTATACTTTCAACTGGTTAAGTTGCTGGTTGCTATTGCTCAAAACAACTTTCTCATTCACTACTATCTCCACTTGGTTAGTAGTGCGTTGCTTTCCTGAAGCGGTGCTTAGTATAGCCTTAAAGGTTTGCGTACCAAGCGTACTCAGTACAAATGTGCCATAAGCAGGTAGTTCTGTGAGGTCACTTTCTACCCGCAAAGTATCGTTACTGTACCAGGCGATGTGGTTATACACTGTGCCTGACGTTGGAAGGTAGGTCTTGAGCTTTAATGTGTCTCCAACCTGATATGACTGGCTATCGCCTGCTATTTCTACCAATGGTGCTATCAGCGTGGCAATCTCAATAGTAACTATGCCTTTGGCCATGATCGATTGGTACTTTTCTGTTATTAATTCAGCACTGAAGGAATAGGAGCCCCCTGCAAGATTTGATGCTGAATACTCTCCGGGAAATACTCCTGCCTCTTCTCTAATCACAGTTTCTTGCTGAAACAAGCGCACTTTAGTAAATGGCTGTGACCCGGATATGATAAACTCTACCTCGTCTCCTTCTTCAAAAGTTTTATCTTCCACCAGTTGGAAGTCTGGCTGCTCTATATTCTCTATAGTTATTGTATCTCCCAATCTTACTGTTCCAAAAACATCGGTGCGAGACCAGGCATTATCGCTCTCACTATTCCATCCCAGCTTGCCATCTCGCCCTCCACCGTTATCATCATCATTCACATGTATATCTAATCCTATCTCCAGCCCTTGCTGAGGTATAATGCCATAGGCGGCAAAAGGAAAAGCAAACTCCATTCTATACCCGCCAATACGTTCTATCGTTCTAAAACTGTATTCCTGCGTTGCACCGGAAGGTTGCTTGTAGGCTTTACCGCTCTCATCCTTATAGCGGAAAATGTACTGGTAATCATTCAAGCCATCGTAATTACTGGTTTTACTGTTATCCCAATCCAAATAAAACTCCACCGCATCATCCTCATGATAGGTAGCCTCGGAATCTGCATAAATAGCATCATCTATCACGTCTATTAAAAAATATAAGTTAGTTTCGTCCCACAAAGCCTTCCAGGTAACATCCAAGTCACCTGCTCCTGATGTGTTGCCAAATAAATTCTTTTCCAAATGCTGACCCGGAACCGAGAGCCACAGCGAATCTAGCTGACCATCTGTTAATAAATCCGAATCAACGTATCTGCCTATTGTAGTGGTTTTTTTGGCAGCATAGGTGGTTATTCCACTTTCTTTGTAGCCAATGCGTATGGCTTTTATTTGTATAGTTTTACCTTGAGGCACTTCTACCGGTTCGGAATATACTTGCCAATTAGTATGCACAGAATTTATTTTATACCCAATAGATGCTCCTTCCGTGGGGCATGATATGGTTACTTTTTGAGAGGTAAAATCGTAATTTACTTCCGGTTTCTCAGTGGTAGGTTGCACTCCTCCGGGCCACATACTTTCCAGCATTTCCTGTTCAGGTACAAAGCCTAAGTCTCCAAATTTTTCTTGCCAAGCCGCTAGTGCTGCTCTCAGCTCTTCTACTTTTGGTTGAAAAGTAGCCTCTGCTGCCAGGTTATTTATTTCGTGAGGGTCGTTCTCCAGATCATACAGTTCCTCTTCCGGTTTGGTGGGCAGGAACCACCGCATTTGCACTTCATTTAAGGCGCCCTCATCTCTCAATTGCAGCATCTCCCGCATCATATCCATATTCTCCCGATAGGCAATGGGCATATACCATGGCTTTTCCGGATGGTAATTCTTTACATACATGTACCTGCCATCAGTAACTGAACGCGACATATCATATATCTCATCCAGCCGATCCCTGCTGGCTACACTGTATTTGCGGGGTTCAACTTGCTTTTGCTCTCCTAAAAATGCCTGCCCTTGTATGTATGCCGGTATGGGAGCCTGGGCAAGGGAGAGTACTGTAGGTGCCAGATCTGCAAAATTTACCAGCTCATCATTACTAACTCCCTGATAGCTGCCATCCGGAAAACGGATAATCATCGGAACCCAGGTGCCCGATGCATGTACTTCGCGTTTTTGCCTTGGAAGGGGGCCGCCATGATCGCTGTAGAAAAATACAATCGTTTTATCAGCCAACCCGTCATCTTCCAGTTGTTGTAATATTTCCCCTACCTGCTCATCCATCACCTGAATGTTACTGTAGTTGCGGGCAATGTCCTCGCGTACTTCTTTGGTATCAGGATAGTAGGGTGGCACTACAACTGAATCAGGATTGACAAGTAATTCGTAGCTATCCCGCCCCCAGATCTTAGATTCATGGGTTACCATTAGATTAAATACTGAAAAGAAGGGCTTTTCATTCGGTCGGTTTCGCCAATGGGCATCGCTTCCGTTATCATCCCAGGCTGTAAAAGGAGACTCAAATTGATAGTCGGTCTTAGCATTATTGGTGCAATAATATCCTGCCTTGCGCAGATGCTCCGTAAAGGTTTTAACCGGTGCCGGTACTACTACTGAATAGTCTTTATTGAATGGTGTGCCCCACGTGGTGCGCATATGATGGGTGCCTATGCTTGCCGGATACATGCCTGTTATAATTGATGAGCGGGCCGGGGCGCAAACTCCGGCCGTTGCAAATGCATTGGTCATCAGCATACCTTCAGTAGCCAGCTTGTCAATATTGGGGGTAACAGCCACTGTGTCACCATAGCACCCTAAATTAGGACTGATATCCTCGCAGGTGATCCACAGTATGTTGTACTTTTCCTGTGCCGATACAATAACCGGAGCTGTTAGCAGCAGTATGAAAATCCAGCGTTTATACATCTTATGGTTTGTTATTTACTACCCGGAAAATCTGCATGCCATCTGCACCATGAACAACCACCATGAATATCCCCTGAGTATCACCCAAATTTACTTTCAGCTTATCGCTGACCGGAAAGTTCTGTTTGGATACTATTTGACCTGATGTGGCATACACCACTACATGATATGCTGCGGATTCTGATAGGTTTTCAATAGTGACTTCACCGTTGGCAGGATTTGGGTATACTTTCAACTGGTTAAGTTGCTGGTTGCTATTGCTCAAAACAACTTTCTCATTCACTACTATCTCCACTTGGTTAGTAGTGCGTTGCTTTCCTGAAGCGGTGCTTAGTATAGCCTTAAAGGTTTGCGTACCAAGCGTACTCAGTACAAATGTGCCATAAGCAGGTAGTTCTGTGAGGTCACTTTCTACCCGCAAAGTATCGTTACTGTACCAGGCGATGTGGTTATACACTGTGCCTGACGTTGGAAGGTAGGTCTTGAGCTTTAATGTGTCTCCAACCTGATATGACTGGCTATCGCCTGCTATTTCTACCAATGGTGCTATCAGCGTGGCAATCTCAATAGTAACTATGCCTTTGGCCATGATCGATTGGTACTTTTCTGTTATTAATTCAGCACTGAAGGAATAGGAGCCCCCTGCAAGATTTGATGCTGAATACTCTCCGGGAAATACTCCTGCCTCTTCTCTAATCACAGTTTCTTGCTGAAACAAGCGCACTTTAGTAAATGGCTGTGACCCGGATATGATAAACTCTACCTCGTCTCCTTCTTCAAAAGTTTTATCTTCCACCAGTTGGAAGTCTGGCTGCTCTATATTCTCTATAGTTATTGTATCTCCCAATCTTACTGTTCCAAAAACATCGGTGCGAGACCAGGCATTATCGCTCTCACTATTCCATCCCAGCTTGCCATCTCGCCCTCCACCGTTATCATCATCATTCACATGTATATCTAATCCTATCTCCAGCCCTTGCTGAGGTATAATGCCATAGGCGGCAAAAGGAAAAGCAAACTCCATTCTATACCCGCCAATACGTTCTATCGTTCTAAAACTGTATTCCTGCGTTGCACCGGAAGGTTGCTTGTAGGCTTTACCGCTCTCATCCTTATAGCGGAAAATGTACTGGTAATCATTCAAGCCATCGTAATTACTGGTTTTACTGTTATCCCAATCCAAATAAAACTCCACCGCATCATCCTCATGATAGGTAGCCTCGGAATCTGCATAAATAGCATCATCTATCACGTCTATTAAAAAATATAAGTTAGTTTCGTCCCACAAAGCCTTCCAGGTAACATCCAAGTCACCTGCTCCTGATGTGTTGCCAAATAAATTCTTTTCCAAATGCTGACCCGGAACCGAGAGCCACAGCGAATCTAGCTGACCATCTGTTAATAAATCCGAATCAACGTATCTGCCTATTGTAGTGGTTTTTTTGGCAGCATAGGTGGTTATTCCACTTTCTTTGTAGCCAATGCGTATGGCTTTTATTTGTATAGTTTTACCTTGAGGCACTTCTACCGGTTCGGAATATACTTGCCAATTAGTATGCACAGAATTTATTTTATACCCAATAGATGCTCCTTCCGTGGGGCATGATATGGTTACTTTTTGAGAGGTAAAATCGTAATTTACTTCCGGTTTCTCAGTGGTAGGTTGCACTCCTCCGGGCCACATACTTTCCAGCATTTCCTGTTCAGGTACAAAGCCTAAGTCTCCAAATTTTTCTTGCCAAGCCGCTAGTGCTGCTCTCAGCTCTTCTACTTTTGGTTGAAAAGTAGCCTCTGCTGCCAGGTTATTTATTTCGTGAGGGTCGTTCTCCAGATCATACAGTTCCTCTTCCGGTTTGGTGGGCAGGAACCACCGCATTTGCACTTCATTTAAGGCGCCCTCATCTCTCAATTGCAGCATCTCCCGCATCATATCCATATTCTCCCGATAGGCAATGGGCATATACCATGGCTTTTCCGGATGGTAATTCTTTACATACATGTACCTGCCATCAGTAACTGAACGCGACATATCATATATCTCATCCAGCCGATCCCTGCTGGCTACACTGTATTTGCGGGGTTCAACTTGCTTTTGCTCTCCTAAAAATGCCTGCCCTTGTATGTATGCCGGTATGGGAGCCTGGGCAAGGGAGAGTACTGTAGGTGCCAGATCTGCAAAATTTACCAGCTCATCATTACTAACTCCCTGATAGCTGCCATCCGGAAAACGGATAATCATCGGAACCCAGGTGCCCGATGCATGTACTTCGCGTTTTTGCCTTGGAAGGGGGCCGCCATGATCGCTGTAGAAAAATACAATCGTTTTATCAGCCAACCCGTCATCTTCCAGTTGTTGTAATATTTCCCCTACCTGCTCATCCATCACCTGAATGTTACTGTAGTTGCGGGCAATGTCCTCGCGTACTTCTTTGGTATCAGGATAGTAGGGTGGCACTACAACTGAATCAGGATTGACAAGTAATTCGTAGCTATCCCGCCCCCAGATCTTAGATTCATGGGTTACCATTAGATTAAATACTGAAAAGAAGGGCTTTTCATTCGGTCGGTTTCGCCAATGGGCATCGCTTCCGTTATCATCCCAGGCTGTAAAAGGAGACTCAAATTGATAGTCGGTCTTAGCATTATTGGTGCAATAATATCCTGCCTTGCGCAGATGCTCCGTAAAGGTTTTAACCGGTGCCGGTACTACTACTGAATAGTCTTTATTGAATGGTGTGCCCCACGTGGTGCGCATATGATGGGTGCCTATGCTTGCCGGATACATGCCTGTTATAATTGATGAGCGGGCCGGGGCGCAAACTCCGGCCGTTGCAAATGCATTGGTCATCAGCATACCTTCAGTAGCCAGCTTGTCAATATTGGGGGTAACAGCCACTGTGTCACCATAGCACCCTAAATTAGGACTGATATCCTCGCAGGTGATCCACAGTATGTTGTACTTTTCCTGTGCCGATACAATAACCGGAGCTGTTAGCAGCAGTATGAAAATCCAGCGTTTATACATCTTATGGTTTGTTATTTACTACCCGGAAAATCTGCATGCCATCTGCACCATGAACAACCACCATGAATATCCCCTGAGTATCACCCAAATTTACTTTCAGCTTATCGCTGACCGGAAAGTTCTGTTTGGATACTATTTGACCTGATGTGGCATACACCACTACATGATATGCTGCGGATTCTGATAGGTTTTCAATAGTGACTTCACCGTTGGCAGGATTTGGGTATACTTTCAACTGGTTAAGTTGCTGGTTGCTATTGCTCAAAACAACTTTCTCATTCACTACTATCTCCACTTGGTTAGTAGTGCGTTGCTTTCCTGAAGCGGTGCTTAGTATAGCCTTAAAGGTTTGCGTACCAAGCGTACTCAGTACAAATGTGCCATAAGCAGGTAGTTCTGTGAGGTCACTTTCTACCCGCAAAGTATCGTTACTGTACCAGGCGATGTGGTTATACACTGTGCCTGACGTTGGAAGGTAGGTCTTGAGCTTTAATGTGTCTCCAACCTGATATGACTGGCTATCGCCTGCTATTTCTACCAATGGTGCTATCAGCGTGGCAATCTCAATAGTAACTATGCCTTTGGCCATGATCGATTGGTACTTTTCTGTTATTAATTCAGCACTGAAGGAATAGGAGCCCCCTGCAAGATTTGATGCTGAATACTCTCCGGGAAATACTCCTGCCTCTTCTCTAATCACAGTTTCTTGCTGAAACAAGCGCACTTTAGTAAATGGCTGTGACCCGGATATGATAAACTCTACCTCGTCTCCTTCTTCAAAAGTTTTATCTTCCACCAGTTGGAAGTCTGGCTGCTCTATATTCTCTATAGTTATTGTATCTCCCAATCTTACTGTTCCAAAAACATCGGTGCGAGACCAGGCATTATCGCTCTCACTATTCCATCCCAGCTTGCCATCTCGCCCTCCACCGTTATCATCATCATTCACATGTATATCTAATCCTATCTCCAGCCCTTGCTGAGGTATAATGCCATAGGCGGCAAAAGGAAAAGCAAACTCCATTCTATACCCGCCAATACGTTCTATCGTTCTAAAACTGTATTCCTGCGTTGCACCGGAAGGTTGCTTGTAGGCTTTACCGCTCTCATCCTTATAGCGGAAAATGTACTGGTAATCATTCAAGCCATCGTAATTACTGGTTTTACTGTTATCCCAATCCAAATAAAACTCCACCGCATCATCCTCATGATAGGTAGCCTCGGAATCTGCATAAATAGCATCATCTATCACGTCTATTAAAAAATATAAGTTAGTTTCGTCCCACAAAGCCTTCCAGGTAACATCCAAGTCACCTGCTCCTGATGTGTTGCCAAATAAATTCTTTTCCAAATGCTGACCCGGAACCGAGAGCCACAGCGAATCTAGCTGACCATCTGTTAATAAATCCGAATCAACGTATCTGCCTATTGTAGCATTAGGTATAATCACTGTTACAGCCTGCTGCGATATGTTTCCCAATTCATCAACAACGCTTAAGCTTACAGTATAGCTACCGGTCTTTTGAAATGTATGACTTACCTCTTCGCCTAATGCTGTAAAACCATCACCAAAACTCCAATAGTATGTAACTAAGGGTGCTCCGGAAGTACTGGCTGATCCCTGCGCACTAAAGGTATAGGTTCCTGCACTTTCAGTAAAGGTCAACTTCACAAAAGGAGGGTTGGATACTTGGATTGTGGCAGTGGTATCTCTTCCATATACCACCCCACGACCACCTGTACCCAGATAAAGCTGTCCATATATTACTTTATCAGCTTCTAGCATGAGTGCTTTTATACCGAGTTGAAAATCATTACCGTTAATTTTTTCCCAGCTGACTCCAAAATCGTGGGAGCGATGAATTCCATATATATTATTAATTGTACCTAGTACATACAAAGTAGGTGCCTCACTTTCGGGAGCGTTTTTTCCAAAGGCAAAACCTTCAACTAATGACACTTCTGGAACTGTTGTAAAATCGTCTCCTGCATTTGTGGATAAATGAAGCCCGTTTTTGGTACTTACCCAAACGTGTTTGGTTTGTCCGGGTACTGGACGAACAAAAATCCAATCGCCCCAATTTCCATTCGGAAAATCATAAACTTGACTAAAACTCTTCCCTCCATCATCGGACCTATAGAAAAATCCATTGTCTCTGCCCATCAAATAAAATATCTTGCCATCCACCTCATCAGAAGCAATATGCACCTCCGGGGCTTGCCAGGTTTGGGCAGAAAAGGACGTATTAATGCCTTCTATTTTTTTCCAGGTAACACCCCTGTCGTGTGTGTAATGAGGCACTTCGCCAATTGGTGTAACCACCATGGTATCTATACTTGTTGCTGAAACGGCAATTTTACCTCCTGCCGCAAATTCTCCATTGCGTGTTTTGTGAGGAATGTAGTTTTCAAATGGCAACCAGGTTCTTCCATTATCCAGAGAATACCCTCCATAACCCGGGCTATCCCAGCCCTTTGCTCCAACTACAGCTAAATGAAATGGATTGTTAATAACGTAATCTATACCAGTCAATTCGGAGAGGTGGGGATTAAAATCTATACCCTCCGGAAATTCCTTAAAATCAACGTGGCGGAATCCGCCTGCATCTGCCGCTCCTGATAAAAGGCGTGCTTCCGATCCCAAACTTGGCGATTTTAGCGTAAACACAACTAGCTCTTCAATACCACTAACCATTACCTTCCATGAAACCGGATCTTCAAAATAATCCATCGATAGATACACGCCTGCGCCATCAGCCATCCAAAGAGAATCAGGATAATGTGGATCAATAACAATTGCGGAAGGTCCCGTACCAAAAATATAGCTCTGCCACCAAGGAACTAAAGTTCTGGGTCCTTTATGAATTTCTTTCCAGGTTATCCCTTCATCCTGTGAGAGCCAGATTGGTTGGTTGGATAAATTACGTTGACGTGCAGTTATTACTATTTTGGGATTACTTGGATGTATAGTTATTGCACCCATTGGTTCGCCTTGTACCGGTACGGAAGTACTTGGCGTTTTATTTATCCACCCGCCATCCTTAAACTGAAAAAGAGTTCCGTTGCTCCCCTCCAGATCGGGGTTACTTACACCACTGGTTACCCATAACGAACCATTACCGGAAACAGCCATCCTCCTCGGGTATTTTGGACTTCCTTCCATCATGGAAAATGAAATTCCTGCATCTTCCGAGCGATAAATACCTGTGCCAAATACGCCTACGTAAACATATTTTGAAATACCATTTAAGGAGGTATACGGATCGAAAACGATTGCACGAATACCAACAGTACCTATGTCAATATTCCGATGGTCTCTTCCGAAGGTTGAAGTGTTGATCGGTACATCTGATACATTACTCCATACTTCACCTCCATCAATAGTTTTAAAAAGTCCTTGATTTTTTGTCCCTACATAAACAATATCTTTGTTGAAAGGGTCAATTGCTATTCGTTCTCCTGCGTATCGAACATCTCTTTGGTTTCCATTAAAAGCTTCTCCACTTACATCAAAATTTGTTTTAGTCCAGTTAATTCCCTGATCTTCAGATTTAATTACTACGTCATTATCAACTGCAGCGTAAACTATGGAGGGATCAGCAGCGGTTATAGCTATACCATCCACACTGCTATATCCGCTTTCACTTTTATTTAACCAATTGAGCATTTGCACCCAAACAGAATCATTTTTATCCCATCTATAGGCGCCACCAACATCTGTTCGGGTGTAGCGAACATCAGCTTCGGTAGGATGTACGAGCAACCCCGTTACATATCCTCCTCCCCCAATGGTGACTGGTTTCCACACGTAATTGGACTGCGCATATACGCTTCCGATAGCAAAAAAGAACAAGACACAGAAAATATGTAAAATGCTTTTCATAATTATTATATTAATTGGCAACTTTTCGCAATTATAAATACTTTCATCTCATGCAGAAATTAGGTTCTTTGCTCAGCTTGGTACATATTACAAAATCATCTGCAGACATAGCCATTTACGAAAAATTTAGTAAAAGTTGCAACTATCAAAGTTAGATTATAAAACTGTAGCAACGAAATGCGTGCGGCCGCAGTAATTGCAGATTGTGCAATATTTCATTTCATATCTTATCATGACCTTAATAAAAATACAATTTGACTATATTATTCATAACTATATATTAATCGACATCAATTATGTCATGACTTAGAATCATTTGTTTTAATTTCTTTTCTGTCACTGAAGGTGCCGCAGACACGGATGTACTCGTATTCTCAGAAGTTTAGTATTTATTCATAACGAGATAATCTCTAATTTTAGCGTTCAACACGAAAGTAAGGGTAGCGGATTAGCAACTGGTATTGATCTGAAATTATAAGAAGGTAGATTTTATCAGTTATTAACAATTTCGAGGTAGTTGCTTTAAACAGTAACAATGAGGCTCTGATTCGATAATATTACCAAGCATATCGTGTGCATTTAAATGACACAAAAGTTTAAAATATCCATCTTAGTTAACTGCTCTAATCATTAAAATATAATTCTCTTAATATTAGGCTAAAAATGCGATATGATAGGTGTTATAAATCTTTTTGCAACACTGAGTCCTTCGCTAACTCTGCCTTTAGTGCATCTCCTTGGCGAAACTCCGTAGGGGACATATTATGTGTTTTGTGAAATAGTCTAGTGAAGTAGGATGGGGTTGAAAAACCTGTTTTGTAGGCCACTTCAGATACATTTAGTTTGGACGACTTCAAAAGGATTTCTGCCTTCTGCAATCTCATATGAATAAGTAACTCTTTTGCGCTCATGCCGGTTAGCGATTTTAAGTTGCGGTATAACTGACTTTTACTCATGCCTAAGTCCTCGGTAAGGCTCTCTATACTGAAGTCGGGATTATTTACATTCTCCTCAATAATTTTATACACACGCTTTAAGAAATCACTGTACAGCGCATCTGAGTTTTCTTTGTATTCCACTTCGTTGTTAACGGGGCTAATTAATTTAAGCCTTTTACGATTCTTCAACACTGACTCTACTTTGGCTATAAGGTAGGCCTCCTCAAAAGGTTTTTTTAAATAATCATCTGCACCTGCTTCTAATCCCTCAATAACATGCGCTCCAGAAACCTTTGCTGTTAGTAGCAAAACCGGTATATGGCGTGTCACAATATTTGCTTTGAGGCGCTTGCAAATGGAAATGCCATCTAGGCCGGGCATCATTACATCAGATATGATTATATCCGGATTGTGTTTGATGGACCAATCCACAACTTCAGCACCATTGCTTAAACCAAAAGTTGAGAACCTGTTATTTAAGATTTTAAGCAAGTAGTTACGCAACTCGTCATTATCTTCTACCAGTAAAACTACTGGTGCTAAATTGTTAACAGTTATAGCTGCGGCTTCCTCTTCCTGATCTAAACCAATATCCCACGAAAATTGGTTACTATCATTGGTTGAGGATTGCAATTGAACGTCCACCGCTTCCAAAGTATCAGGTATACTCAAGGTAAAAATTGTTGACCAGCTACTATTTAATTCCCCTGTTGCTATCTTAATAGTTCCGCTATGACCACAAGTATATTCATAAGCAATCGCTAATCCTAAGCCTGTTCCTTTACGCGAATCTATATGTGTTCCCTGATAAAAGTTAGTGAAAACATGCTGCAAGTCTTGTTTCGATATTCCGCTTCCATTATCCATCACTTTAAAAATCATGTGTCCATCCTGATATGTTAGCTCCAAACAAATTTTACCTTTGGAAGGAGTATATTTAAATGCGTTGGATAACAAGTTAAAAATAATAGACTCGAATTTATCTACATCCAGGACATAATCATGATTTTCATCTACATCAGAAGAAAAAGTATATGCAATGGACTTGTGCCTGGCATATACTTTAAAGGAATTAAAGATTTCCTTTGTCAGATCGGCAACTTTACAATGCACAAAATGATATTGAGCTTTTCCTTCTTCTATTTTTCTATACTCAAGAATTTGGTCTGCAAGCCGTTTTAGACGTAGCGCATTTTTATATACTATTTTTATATGCCGCTGAACAATTCTACTGGCAATGCCACTCTCAATAATGCGTGTTAAAGGAAGTAAGATTAATGTTAGGGGCGTGCGAAACTCGTGTGAGATATTGGTATAGAATGAAAGAGTACTTTTATTACTTTCCTCAAGTTTTGATGATAATATCTTCAATTCGCTCTTTTGCGTTTCAAGTTCGTAGTTTTGATTCTCTAATTTTTCCGCATAGTTTATTGCTCGCTCCTTTTCTGTTTCAAGTTCACGCGTACGCTTTTTAACAAGTTGCTTAAGAATCCTCTTATTCTTCTTGTAATTTTTAATTCTGAGGTAATAAACTACATAAATTCCAACTAAAAGGATAATCAGAACACAAATCCTAAACCACCAAGTGGCCCAAAAAGGCGGTAAAACTAAAATATCTACTGAAGCTTCGTACAAATCTTTATCACTATCCTCAATAAAAGCTTTTACATTAAAAGTGTACTGCCCTGGCGGCAATTCAGAAAATGTTACCTGCCTGTTATCATCTACAAAGATCCATTCATCAGATCGTCCTGCTACTCTATATGCATATTTAACTCTTCCATTTGCATGAAAACCAGGAGAGACATAAGCTACAGTAAAACTGCTTTTATCATGCTTGAGTTTTAATTTATAATTTTTAATTCCATTTAGCGGTAGATTGATTTTATCAACTTCTCCGCTGATGTTAATTGAAGAGATGTACACGTTGGCCTGAGCATAATTTAACTGCATTTTTTCCACACTAAGGAGCTCAACTCCGTTGATAGTTCCAAATAACAGACCCGTCTCTGACCATCTGCAAGAAGATCTTAAAGAGAATTGGTTACTTTTTAAGCCTTCAGACACTGTGTAAGCTGTGGATTTATTATTAGCGTAAGAAAATTGATAAAGACCATTGTTGGTACTTACCCAAAGCATTCCATTTGGCTCTTCCTCAATTGACATGATGAAAAGTTTAGACAGATCTCCTTTATTATCTGATACCAATACAAAATCATCATCGCCATTAAAATAATAAAGACCATTAAAAGTGCCCACCCACAGAGTTCCATCCTGTGATTCGAAAATTTCTGTAATAAATCCGTTTTTAAAAGAAGTATTATCCACAGAAAAATGACGAAACTCTTGCTTTTCCGGCAGGTATAAATCAATTCCCGACCCCTTCGTTCCTATCCAAATTCGGTTTCGGCTATCTTCAAAAACTACCTCCACTGCACTTGATACAAGACTTTTTCCATTTGTAGGGTCGCTATAAAAAGAGTTAACTTTGATTTGCTTATCTAAATCAAAGAGAACCAATCCCCGCAAGCCATCTTCATTATTGCAAATCCACATAGTATTCTGCTCGTCAATAAATAAATCAGAAACATGGTAACCAATCAATTCATCTGACCTAATAAATGTGGGCCTTTCCACCTTAATTTCACCGTTTTGCTGATAGGAGTATTTATTGATACCTCCATTGTAGGTGGCCACCCAAATATTGCCGTCTTTGTCCTCAGCAATATTAGTAATCGTATTGCTAAAAATTTGCTCATCATCTTTAAGAAACTTTATTAACTTTCCAGTTATTTTACTGTAATGAAAAAGTCCATTATTATCTGTACCAACCCAAATTGATCCGCCTTTATCCCTCCAAACGGAGTTGATCACGTACCCGTCAAAATCAAATGGCGATTCATCTTTAAGTAGATCTGAAAAATCAATTTGCTTAGGCTGTAGCATATGCAAGCCGTGGAAGACAGAGCCGACCCACAATTCTCCGGATGCAGCTAAATACAAGGTGCGGACAGATTTTTTTGTAAATGATTTTTCAAACTGATGATCACCGGAATCCGGATTATAAAGTAACAAACCACTATTAGCAGTTCCGATCCATATCTTCCCGTCTGTATCCTGTAAAAGATCGTTGATCTTAGTTCGATCTAAAAATTTTAGATCACTTACAATACGCAGCGGTTCTGTATTGTAATTATATGAACTATACAATCCTGATCCTGTAGCAACCCACAAAGAATCGCCTGTCATAATCATTTTGTATATGGTAGGTTCATTAGTACTCTCAAGCTCAATAGGTGAATATGTCTTTTTGGCCTGATCAATAATAAAAACCTTGGAGGGTTTTCCTTTTGAAAGTATGAGCTTACCCGTTTTCTCATCAAAAACGAATGCACGGATTTTATCAGTTCCTCCGGGTAGATATTCTAAAGGCACTAAATTTAATCTACCTGTTTTTCTGTCAAGACTATAAAGCTTATCCTTCGACAAAAAGTAAATGTCTCCGGCCCTGTTCTGCTTTATAACCACCACATTTTTAACAAGTGATCCGCTTCCATCAGTATGGTGCAGCCACTTATCAGAAGCGGAAACATAGGAGAAAACCCCCTCGTTAGTTCCAAAATAAATTATGCTATCATTAGATTCAAAAATGCTGAGGTAATAATATGGAGATATAGATGAAAACTCGCTTATGTTAGGAATGACCCGCTTCACCTTTTGTCCATCAAAAAGATTTAAACCATAAGAGGTGCCAATCCAGATGAAACCATGAGAATCCTTTAAACAACTATTAATAGTGTTATAGCTTAAGCCTTCATTTACTGTAATAGAAAGGCGGACTTCGCGCGTAGTGGTTGCCGAAATTATACTCGGAAACAAAAGAATTAGGCAAACGAAACAACAAAACTTCAGAGAAGATTGAAAGAAAATACCAAATAAATAGCCTCCGAATTTATCCTTGCTACAACTTATCATAAGATACAAGATAATGCAATTTACTCAACACTCAAATAGTACGTCTATATTAGTTTTTTATATTAAATGATATTTCAATTTACATAAATTTCTGCAAGATTCATAAAGTGGCCGCGTTAATGATTTTTGATAAAACAACAATCGATACTGTACACATTCGCTCTTACCGAACTTTTTGGCGGTAGAAGTATGAAGGTACTTCCTCAGAAAAAAATGGAATAATCCTTATTTTTAAGTGACTTCTATTTTGCTAATTTAAGCTATGTTATAGTTAATACGTTAGCAATTTTGCAATCCGCGCAGAGAAACATAACTCCCATACCAGTGGCTTGTAGGAGAACAGTTGCTTACCTGCCATGGCCACACCATGCAGCGCCTCGTTCCACCAATTGTACGCGGGAATGCTGAGCCGCTCAATGGCCGCGGCATCATGAAGGAGTTGGGCAATCTTTTCCTCCACGGTAAGTTGTGCGAGGATATTTTCTATTCGCTCATCCGTAGATAGGCCTGGATTTAAAAACGGGTATTCATAGCTGGTTTGCTCAAGTACTGGTTCGTCCTTTTCACCATCGGTTGTCTTTCCATTACAGCTCCAAACGATTGCACTCGCCAGCGTTAGGAAAGTGAGATTTCTTAAAGTATTCATTTTTAGCATCATTTTTTCAGTTTATTGGTTTTGATCTCTTCTCCCTCGATTTGCACATTTGAAAAAAGTATGTCATCGGCATGTAATAATACGCTTTTCTCACCGGCTTTTTCTACGGTAATGTCGGAAAGGTAGACCCGCATTATTGGCTCTTCGGGAACGCTTATTATTTTATAGGAAATTTTCTCCACCACTTGGCAAGTAATTCCTGAGATATAAAAATCATTGAATTTTGTGGGGTAATTATTTCCTCGGTAACCGTGATAATCCATTCGGAAGTAGAGCATGGCATCCCGGCAAGCTTCAATTGTGGTGTTTTTCATATAAATATGCTCCACCTGACCGCCACGATCGAGGTTGCACTTGAAATTGATGGCATGCTACGCATTGATAATGGTACCCTTGCGGGAAAATGATTTTACCACCACCCATGGCAGCGAGCGAATCAATGGCCAACAAAACTGCCGGCAGATCATTCGTAACTGAATCGCCCTTGACACCAACATCCTTTACTGAAATAGTTCTGGCAGGAATCTCAGGCGGTTTGACTCTTTTTAGAATCTCTCACATACTGTCCCAGTCCGTTTTTTCCAGGTGCTTTGCATTAGCCAAATCAAAACTTTGTTGTGAGGATGAGCCAGTGCAAGCCGCTACTAGGAGGCTGAGAATAAGACTGATTACGTAAATTAAATTTTTCATTTAATATATTTTTCCTCTTAACAAAACCCAATAACTATTTTTTGATGAAGTGGACAAAAGCAGTTAATTTAATTCCGAGAGGCTCACTTAATCCGCCTCTTCATGACTGCCCAATGCCCTAGTACGTCCATTTTTCAATCTTTATCCGTTTGCGTTTCCTTCACCTCATTATGCCTCCTGGCATTTAAACCGGCATCTTCCCCCATCCATACCCATAGTTTTATAAGCCCATTTTGATGGGCACTA
This sequence comes from uncultured Cytophagales bacterium, assembly GCA_963832285.1. Taxonomy (GTDB): domain Bacteria; phylum Bacteroidota; class Bacteroidia; order Cytophagales; family Cyclobacteriaceae; genus Marivirga. Next base: position 96,485 of record CAWHTP010000003.1, on the reverse strand, counting down.
GCCAGAAAGCTGCCATCTGCGTTAAAATCGATATACTCGGCATGGTCGCCCGCCCAAACTCTGTGCGCAATTGGGATGGCATCATTGCCAAACTTCAAAATATCTGCAATTCGGTAGACATAAATGTATGGATCATGGCCGGCATGAGCGATATAATTACCGTTTGGATGCCATGAAACGGACTCGATTTTCTTGCCGGTATGGTTGAACATTTTAAGCAGTTTGCCGGATTGCCATTCCCACAAATAGCAATTGCCACGGGAAGTGCCGCCCTGACCCGCAGCAAAAATATGCTTACCGTCCGTTGAAAAAACTCCGGTGGTAAATACGGTAAAATATTCAGGTGCAAGGGTTTGTTTTAAGGACCAGTCTTCGGTTTTATACACTTTTACACTGCCATGGCCAACTGCCAATAGAAATTGATCCTCCTCAGAGAAAAACAGTTCGTTTACGGTATTGCCAAAATTGATGGCTTTTACCTCTTTGCCGGAGGGAAACTCATACATCCTGATATAACCCTCAGTATTGCCATCTTTCAATTCCGTTTTTTCTTCCCCTACCACTAGCAGATTGCCTTTATGCGACCAGGTAAGCCCATCGATGGCTCTTTTTTGCTTGATTTTTTTTATAATTTCTCCACTTTTGGAATCGTAAACGGTCACCAAGTAATCCTCGCTGCCCCCGGCTACATATTTCCCATCGGCTGACCAGCCTACGCGCTCTACTTCCTGCTCGGTATACTGCCGCCACAATTCTGCACCGTCAGAAGTGCGCCACATCACCACCGCATTGTCGTACTTGGTGCCACTTACCAGGTATTTTCCATCAGGGGAAAACTCCACACTTTCTACCGAGCCAGGTTCACCCAAAGCGTCCGCTACTCGCGACCAGACCGGCTCCAAGCGGAGTTGATAATCCAAATATTCCTGAGCTATTAGGGTTTCGCTTAAAGCGAAAAAGAAAAGAATAAAGAGTAGCTTTTTCAAATGTTTATCTTTTTATGTTTAGCGATATAATCGGGATCAATTTCTATTGACAATCCCGGCCCGTTGGGGACTTTAATTTGTCCGTTTTTGATTTCTAAATCTGAGGTGGCACAAGTGAACGGAAGCTCATCGTTAAGCCCCTTAAATTCGTGGTAAGCCCCAGCATTATTGAGTGCGGAAACAAAATGCGCCATGTACAAATACCCAAGCCCAGAGACTGAAATATGCGGAATGCATTTTTTACCCATCACATTAGCCATTTTAGCCACTTTCATGGAGCGTATCATCCCCCCGAAGTAGAAAATATCCGGTTGCAAAATATCCAGAGCATTGTTGCCAATCAACCAGCGGAAGCTGTGCATGCTGGATTCCTGCTCGCCCCCTGCAATGGGAATTTTTAGGGCATCGTGTACTGCTTGGGTCTCCTCGTACCAATCGAAAGGTACCGGCTCCTCAAAAAAATCAATGTTATTTTCCTGTAATATTTTACCTATTCTGATGGCTTCCGCAGTAGTGTAAGATCCGTTGGCATCAGCATAAATCACCACATCGTCCCCAAAGGTTTTGCGCATCAATGGTATCAATTTTTCGGATCTGCCTACCGGTGATTCGGGCGTATCCATCCTGCCGCCTACCTTAAATTTTAAGGCTTTGGCATCCGTCTCGCTCATTAATTTTTGAATGTTTTCTACAGACTCCTCGGCAGAGGTGCCACGGTTATTATGAGCCTGGTACATACTAATTTTCTCATTTTGAACTTCCCCGATCAGCGCCCCCATAGGCTTGCCGGCAATCTTGCCGAGCAGATCGAGTATGGCAAACTCGGCCGTGGCTACCGGCACCCACAGCGCATAGCTTTGGAATTTGTAGTTGCTTTTATAGGAGTAAACGCCTTCTATGAGCGCATCCAGCTCGCGGGCATCTTTTCCAATAAAAAAATCCTGCACCTGCTTAATGAAGATGGGGTAGAGGTAATGCATCCTGTAATTATTGCTTACTGAGAGCCCGGTACGACCCTGATCATCAGTTACCCGGCAGAGGTAATTACCCTCATACTCCAGCAGCTCTAGTGACTTTATGATGATGGGTTCAGAAAATAAGGACTTTCTTAAGATGGGTTCGGCTAGCACCTTATCCAGCTTGGCATATTTGTTTTTATTCTCTATGGTAATGTGGTTTTCATTGGCTGAATTAGATGCCAAAGCAGTGCCCTGTAATAAAAATGAAGCGCCAATAGTTCCGGCAGTAGCGGTTTTAAAAAATTTTCTTCTATTTAAGCTCATGGTATTCTATGCTCTATTATTAGCAGTTTTTTAATCCCACTTTATCGGCAATGCTACTTGCCCCGAAGCAGTATATTGCATCCGGTAATTTGGCGATATATCTAATCCCACTTGAGGGTGCGTAAATGGATAGTTGATATTCTTTCCCTGAAAAAGAACGGATACAGCACCCTAAACTACTAACTTTATTTTATTTGAAAGAAAACTTGTGCAGGTTTAAAAAGAAAACATCGAGCTGAACGAGAAAAGTTTTGTAACAATAGCCCTGTTATAGATTGCCGTGGTTATTATTAGGTCTCTTATTTATAGGCTAGGCAATTGGTGGATTTCTTTCTTCAGCGGTCAAATATAAGGTCACAGTACTATTTTAGAAAAGAAATTCGGAACTCCCTTTTATAACAGAAAATAGTCTTTGTTAGCCGATTCTTTTAGCTAAAAACAGATCAAAATTCGTCTATGCAAAACTAAAAAACTTAGAAAGGATTTATCTCGCAAAACAAAGAACTAATTTAAACAGGTAATTTCGGATGCAGCTAAACGATGTGATTGATACAACCGTCTGTATCTACTCAACCAACAACGCCAGCATTTCTTCTTTAACACGTTTATCTTTTTTAGCTTCTTTTAGCAGCTTTTCTGCTTGGGCTAAGATTTGAGCATCCATTGCGTTAAGAAGCCGCTCGTGTGATGGATAGTTCTCGGGTATTCCTGTCTCTTCAATGATCTTACGGTACATAAAAGCATGAGAAAGTTCGCCTTTTTTCATAAAAAAATTGGCCATCAAAATATGAAATGCCAGCAATTCGGAAAAATGAAACTTCTCTCTGCCAGGAAAAAGGCTCGCAATATCCCTATGGCCTTCTATTAAATTATCCATCTCTTCCAGCTTTCCTTCATCCAACAGTGCATTAGCAAGCCCTAAAGTAGAAAATAAGTAATTCGGAAATTTTTGCTTCATTAGTAGTGCATTCTTTTTTGCTTTTCCCTTTTCATCCAACAAAACGAATACATTAGTTAAGTGCCCATATAAAATATGGTTATTAGGCCACTCTGTTATAGCTGAAAGAATCTCCATTTTCTGCTGTTGTAGCTCCTGTCGGGTAACCCCGGGTCTGCTACTTTTTATGTAGAGCTCCTGCATCAATTGCAGCTCTTCTTCGGAAAAATTTTCAGAGCCAAGAGGTTCAAAAACTATCTTAACATTTTTAAGTTCGGTTCTGCCGGAAGCAGCCAACATACCTGCAGCTACTTGTGGTTGATATATGCACTTTTCATAGATATAGCTCAGCTCTCCGTAATAGTCCCACCTGTCTTCCGTATCTATCTGCTCAATAAAACTTGTCCAGTCATCTCTGGTCATGTCTTCTACATATATCTCATCCTCCTCAAACTCTTTCTCTACGTCCGCAAAACTATCCAAATCTTCTCCATAAATTAGACTATAATTACCCTCTCCGGCATTCTTTTTGAGCTTTTGCAGGTAGTAGTTTTTACGGGGGTCGTCCGGGAAAATCGCCAAACATGGCTTGCCATCCGTTCCAAGCGGTATATCCATTAGCGGTATATCTTCTGTATCCTCCGCCAGAATCATTTTAGAGAGCGCGAATTCCGGGGGCGGTTCAATGCCAAAGTTATCCGCATACGCTAAGGCCTCATAAATAACATTGTGTGCCGTGTTATAATCGCATAATAATATCGCTTGTGGAGATTCGTCATGGTATTTTTGTATTATATTCTCCATATCCGAAGGCGGTATATTAAAAAGATGCCAGCTGTCTTTGATGCCGGCACATAATAAATCCGCCAGGTAAAAGCCCATAGTTACATTTCCGGTGGTGTGCTGCCTTATAACGATCACCTGAGCTTTCTGTATTTCTCTCCAGCCCTTAGAAATGAAACAGGCAGATATGGCCAGCTTACGTGCTGCGCCACTTTTTAAATATGATTTTTCCGATTTATTGGCTCCTGCACCCATAATGAAGCATTAAAATAAACTAGCAGTTAAAAGTCGAAAATAAATTTTAGAATCCCTGATGTATTTTGGTGAAATTGAGGTTTGGCATTGCCAATAAACGTTATTAGTTATAAAACAGAAGGGGGGTTGGATAACCAAAATCCTTACTGTTCTGCTTTAGCGTTCTCCTCTTTCTTATTGGCCGCACGCTGCTGCGCAATTAAAGCCACAGGCAGCCCGCAAAAAATGGAAGCATCGGCTAGGTTAAAAATAGGCCAAAGAGAGAGGTAATCGCCACCCCAAAACGGAACCCAGTCTGCCACACGGCCTTCCCAAATGTCTAAATAAAACATATCAACCACTTGGCCATGAAACCACGGGCTAAGTGCATTATAAGGGGCATTGTTAAGCAGTACACCGTAAAAAGTAGAGTCAATTAAATTGCCAATGGCACCGCCTAAAACAGCAGCCATTCCCCAAAGTACTCCTTTCGGGGCGCCTTCCTTTGCCAATTTATATAAGTAGAATACAATAAAGCCGACTGCTACAAGCCTAAAAAGTGAAAGCCCTAATTTGCCAAATTCCGAACCAAACTGCATACCGAAAGCCATCCCCGGATTAAGGGTATAGTATATCTTAAACCAGTCGCCAAAAACAGGTATTTGTCCTGCGGAACCAAGCTCCATACTATAATGTACCCAGAGTTTAATCACTTGGTCTGCAACAATAACTGCAAGTGCTAATAGGTAATATTTTGAATATTTCACTGTTACTTTTTTACAATTGAAATGTTGATTTTTAAAGTAATATCGTCAATTTCCAGCGCAGTGGTTGCATCCACTTGCCTTTGTACTTCCAAGCGTAAGGCCTGAGTTTCATTACAAATATATTCTTTGTTTTGAATTATTGCCTCATTAATCCAGTTTTCATGCTCCTCTATTACTATTGCAATTTTGTCTTGAACCTCCAATCCCTGGTCTTTTCGTAAATTTTGAATTCTATTGACCAAGTCTCTCGCTAAACCTTCTTTCCTGAGTTCGTCATCTAGTGTAATATCCAAAGCCACAGTTATGCCATCCTCGGTAGCAACAGACCAGCCGGGTATATCTGCTGAACTGATTTCTACATCCTCCAGATCAAGTATAACGGCCTGACCGTCCAGATCAATCTGATGGTTACCCTTACTTTCAATTGCGGAAATTTCTTCTTGTCCCCAGGCATTGATAATAGCAGCAACGGCCTTCATTTTAGGGCCAAAATGCTGCCCTAATTTTCTGAAATTTGGCTTCACATTTTTTACTAAAACTCCCGAGGCATCATCAATATATTCGACCGCCTTTACATTTACTTCTGAAACAATTAGATCCTCTACTGCCTGAATCTGCTTCTTAACATGTTCATTAAGTACCGGCACCAGAATTTTATGAAGCGGTTGCCGCACCTTAATCTTTTGCACCTTTCTTATGGAGTGAGTTAACGAACTTATGTGTTGCGCCAAATACATGCGCTCTTCCAATGATACATCTACAACATCCTCATTAACCTGCGGAAAATCTAGCAAGTGGACAGATAATGACTCACGCTTTCCACTCACTTTATTCAAGTCCTGAAATAGCTGATCCATGTAAAAAGGTGCTATTGGTGCAGATATAATGGCAATCTTTTCCAGACATTCGTACAACGTTTGGTAAGCCGCTTTTTTATCTTCATTGTATTCCCCTTTCCAGAAACGTTTTCTGTTAAGGCGCACATACCAGTTGCTCAAGTCATCAGACACAAAATCCTGAATTAAGCGTGCGGCACGGGTTGGCTCGTATTGATCGTACGCGTCATTCACCGCTCCTACTAAAGAGTTGAGTTTTGATAAAACCCATCTATCGCTCTCGGTTCGTGCAGTAAGGGCTATGTAATCATCCTCAAAGGTAAAGCCATCTAAATTGGCATAAAGCGCAAAGAAATTGTAAGTGTTTTGAAGCGTGCCGAAGAATTTTCTTTGCACCTCTGCCACACCTTCACTATTAAATTTAAGATTGTCCCATGGGTTGGCGTTACTAATCATGTACCAGCGGGTGGCATCCGGACCGTATTTAGCCAGTGTTGTAAATGGGTTGATGGCGTTGCCTAATCTTTTGGACATTTTATTGCCGTCTTTGTCCAAAACCAGCCCATTGGCGATTACATTTTTATAGGCCACTTTATCGAAAAGCATGACTGCTATGGCATGTAAGCGTAAAAAACCACCCTCTTGTTTGATCAACGCCCTCGGCAATAAAATCAGCCGGATAGTTTTCTGCAAACGTTTCGTTGTTTTCAAAAGGGTAGTGCCACTGCGCATAAGGCATGGCTCCTGAGTCGAACCATACATCAATTAAATCCGGCTCTCGAAACATTTGCTGTCCTGATTCGCTCACCAAAAACACATCATCCACATAAGGCCTGTGCAGGTCAAAGTCTTCTGCCAATTCAGCATCCATATACCCTGCTTTTACAGAGGCTTTTACTTCATCCCGAAGTTCCTGCAGTGAACCAATGCACTTAAGTTCTTTTCTGTCTTCGGTAACCCAAATTGGTAAGGGTGTGCCCCAGTAACGCGAGCGACTGAGGTTCCAATCCACCAAATTCTCTAGCCAATTGCCAAAGCGGCCTTCACCTGTGGAAGCCGGCTTCCAATTAATCGTTTTATTTAATTCAACTAGCCTGTCCTTCATAGCGGTGGTTTTTATAAACCACGAGTCCAGCGGATAATATAGAATAGGTTTATCTGTACGCCAGCAATGAGGATAGGAGTGTTCGTATTTTTCTACTTTAAAGGCTTTGTTATCTTCCTTTAATTTAATGGCTATTAAAACATCCGTTGGTTTAAATCCTTCTTTGCTTCTTTCCTCCTCGCTATAATATTCTTCCTTTACGTACTTATCGGCAAAATCCGATACTTCGGTAACAAATTTTCCTTGCTTGTTTACCAAGGGCACTTCCTTACCATTTTCATCAGTAATTAACACTGCAGGCACGCCATTTTGCTGAGCCACAATAAAATCATCGGCACCAAAAACAGAAGCGGTGTGTACTACGCCCGTTCCATCCTCAGTAGTTACAAAATCACCGGGAATAACTCGGAATGCATTTTTTATCAACTCATCAGAAGTAACATAAGGCATCAATTGCTCATAACGGACTTCCACGAGCTGTCTGCCTTTAAAGGTATGTTCCACCTCAAATGGTATGAGCTTATCGCCCGGCTTATAGCTCTCAAGAGGAATGTCTTTAGCCTTTTCTGAAAAATGTTTTAAAACCAAATCTCTAGCAAGCACCACAGAAACGGGATGAAAAGTATATTGGTTAAAGGTTTTAACCTTTACATAATCCATTTTCTCGCCTATTGCCAGTGCACAGTTTGAGGGGAGCGTCCATGGTGTGGTTGTCCATGCCAGTATGCGTACGTCTTCCTCATCAGAATCAAACAAAAAGCCGGATTGCTCATTTTTTATCACTTTAAACTGAGCGGTGATGGAGGTATCTTTCACATCGCGATAGGTGCCTGGCTGGTTCAATTCGTGCGAGCTCAACCCTGTGCCCGCTGCCGGAGAATAAGGCTGAACGGTATAGCCTTTGTACAAAAGCCCTTTGTCATAAAACTTTTTGAGCAAGTGCCACAGCGTTTCCATGTAATCGCGCTCAAAGGTAACATACGGATTATCGAGGTCTACCCAATAACCCATTTTCACGGTGAGATCGTCCCACTCGCCCTTGAACTTCATTACCGCCTCGCGGCATTTTTGGTTGTATTCTTCTACAGAAATTTTAGTGCCAATATCTTCTTTGGTAATGCCAAGCTCTTTTTCAACTTGCAACTCAACCGGCAAACCGTGCGTATCCCAGCCACCTTTTCTTTTTACCTGAAAGCCTTTTAGGGTTTTATAACGGCAGAAGATATCCTTAACAGTCCGTGCCATCACATGGTGGATTCCCGGTGTGCCATTGGCAGAAGGTGGTCCTTCGTAAAATGTAAATGTAGGATTGCCGGAGCGCGAAGTGATGGACTGCTTAAAAATATCGTTTGCCTTCCAGTAAGCTAGTATATTATCGGCCAAATCGGCATAGTTCAGGTTTTTGTATTCCTTATACTTACCCATTAGTTTTGTTATTTTCGGGGTCTGATTGATCTTTTAAAGTTTCTTTCTCTATCAATGATAAGTCGATTTCCTCATCTTCTTCCTCCAAATAGAATTTGTCATTATACTGGTCAATGAGTGGGTGTGCATCAGTTGCGCGCTTGCCGTCATCGAAAGTAAGCAAGAGGGCGGGCAGAACCAATAAGTTGGTTAACATGGCTATCAGCAGCGTTGCCGAGGTTAAAGAACCTAAAGCCACTGTGCCACCAAAATCAGATGCAACAAAAACAATAAAGCCGGCAAAAAGCACTATGGAAGTGTAAATCATGCTCTTGCCCGTTTCCTTAATGGTATTGGTTAATGCTATAGGCACCACGAAATTATTGGCAAATAGCTCCTGCCTGTATTTAGCTAAAAAGTGGATGGTATCATCCACAGAAATACCAAAAGCAATACTAAATATTAAAGCTGTACTCGGCTTTAATGGCACACCCAAAAAACCCATTAAGCCCGCAGTAATAATTAGCGGAATCATGTTTGGCACCAGAGAAATAACGATCATTTTCAAATTTTTGAAGAGCAGTCCCATTACGCAAGCAATTACAAAGAAGGCAACTACTAAACTGAGCCTCAGGTTTTCAACTAAATATCTGTTCCCTTTAATAAATATAGGTGTTGTGCCGGTTACAGTTATGTCAAAGTCTGTATCAGCAAATATTTCGGTCATTCTAGGCTTAATTACCTCTTCCAGCAATACGGTCATTTTATCGGAACCTATATCTGCCACCTTTAAAGATATTCTTATTTGCTGCAAATCGGCATCTGTGAAGTTTTTGAGTACATCTTCTTGTCCTTCCTGCTGACGGAGGTAGCGCAAAATGAAGTTATAATCGCGCTGGTTGGGCAGGCTGTAATAGGCCGGGCTACCATTATAATATGCTTGCCGTGCCGATTTAACCATGCTAACAACTGAAACCGGCCGACTAATTGCCGGCAAGCTGTCTAAAAAGCTTTCGAAGCGCTCAACTTTTCTCAAGGTATTTAATTGTACAATGCCTCGCTTTTTGTGCGTATCAATAACCACTTCCAATGGCATTATGCCACTAAAGTTCTTCTCAAAAAACCTCAAGTCCGTTTTAGTTTTACCATCCTCCGGGAGGTCATCAATCATGAAACTAACCGAGTTTAATTTGAAAACACCAATAAAAGCAACGCCCACAATAAGTACCGCTACCACATACGTTTTTGTACGATGGTTAAAAACCACTTTATGTATCCACGCTACAGCAAAATCTGTTGCTTTAAAATTTAAGTGTTTCAATTGCTTTCTGCCGGGCGGAGGTAGGTATGAAAACACTGCCGGTATTAAAATGATGCTTACTATAAAGGTGGCAAAAATGTTAATGCCGGCTACTATGCCAAACTCACGCAGTAATTTAATATCTGTAATGGCTAACACTAAAAACCCAACTGCCGTAGTAAAATTGGTGATAAGCGTTACTATACCTATTTTTCTGGTAATGGTGCTAATGGCTTTCATTTTATTGCCGTGTAGCTCAAACTCCTGATGGTATTTGTTAAGCAAATAAATACTGTTGGGAATTCCGATGACGACTATAATAGTAGGAATAAGCCCGGTAAGAATGGTGATTTTATAGCCCAGTATATCCAGCGTTCCTAACGACCAGATAACTACGGAAAAGATAACCAGCAGCGGAAATAAAACGGCATCCCAGGAACGGAAAAATAAGAGTAAAATAAGTGCCGTAACGAATACGGAAAGACTGAGCAACTTTATAATTTCCTGGCGCACTTTGCCCATCATTACCGAGCGTACAAAAGGCAGCCCTGCATAATGCAGATCAATAGCCGTTTTCTCTTCAAAAGCTGTTCCTGCCTGTATAATATCGGCCATTAGGGTAAGCCTTTCCTTGGAATTGAGCACGCGCTCATCTACAGAAATAATGATAGCTGTTGCACCATTTTCAGTGATTAATCAATTGCTGAGCGAAAAATCTTTGGTCATCAATAACACTCAGAAGGCTATCGAGCGCTGCTTGCGTTTCGGGTAAGTTGGTTGATAGTGGGGTTAGCTCAAATCGCTGACTGTCTACATTTTTAACCAGTTTTTGTAGTTTTGCTATTGATAGTACATTATTTACCCCATTGATATCACTAATTGCTTTGGTAAAATAGCTAAATTTAGCGAAATTTTCAGGTTCAAAAAGCGCACTATCCTCCAAACCAATCGCTAAAATATTGCCATCGTCACCAAATGCTGCCTTGAAATTTTTAAGGGCTATGAAATCCTGATCTGTTTCGGGCACCATTTGAGCCAGATCGTAATCCATCTCTATATCTTTGGCTCTGTAACCCATATATACGGTTACTAAAGCCAAAATTATGATTAATTGAAGCCTATATTTTATTACGTAGTTTGCTAATTTTGTCCACATATTTTTAAACAAGCCACAAAGGTAATGATATTTTTTGTCCACAAGCCTTTAAAGGATGCCTTTTAGTCATTATCGTAATGTTTTTCAAAATTTATGGCAATGATTATAACTACTGCCGTGCGAGACTGTTTATCGATTAGGAATGAATGACGTTTTTGTAAAACACGCCAAGGATGGGTTTCTAGCTTTTAACTTAAATAGCATAGTTAAACTAGCGCTTGAAAAAGAATAAAAGATTAATGAAAACGAATTATCAGGTAATTGTAGTAGGTGGAGGATTGGCCGGTCTTGTCTCGTCTATTCTTTTAAAAAGGAATGGGGTAGATGTTTTGCTTGTCGAGAAAAAGCAATATCCGTTTCACAGGGTTTGTGGTGAGTATATTTCAAACGAGGTAAAACCATTTTTACAAAAGGAGGGCTTATACCCCGAGCATCTGCTGCCCTCCAACCTGAGTACACTTGAGTTGTCTGACATTAAAGGCAGAACTGCACAGCTAGACCTGCCAATGGGCGGTTTTGGAGTTAGTAGATACCACCTCGATCATTTTCTGTATGAAAAAGCTTTGTTGGAAGGTGTGGATGTTTTAACTAAAAATGAAGTAACCGCTATTGACTTTGGCGACAGCGGCTTTGCTGTAAAACTAAAAAACGGTAACGGCTATCGAGCTGCTTTTGTTATTGCTGCATATGGAAAACGCGCGCGGCTCGATAAAACTTTCGACCGAAGTTTTATTAAAAAGAAATCTCCTTTTTTGGGTGTCAAATACCACGCCTATTTGGATTATCCGCCAGACAAAATTGGCCTTTATAATTTCAGAGGAGGTTATTGCGGTATGAGTCATGTGGAAGGGAACTTGGTCAATATCTGTTATTTGAGCAGAAGGGAGAACCTGAAAAACCATGGCAATATACAAGCCATGGAGCAAGCCGTATTGTACGAAAATCCTATCCTACAAAATTATTTTGAGCAGGCTGTGTGGTTGCGTGAAAAACCTGAAGTTATCAATGAAATATCTTTCGAGAAAAAAGGAGTTATAGAAAACCACATGTTGATGGCTGGCGACACGGCCGGATTAATTACGCCTCTTTGTGGAAATGGCATGGCCATGGCGATTCATGCAGCAAAATTAGCTGCCGATAGTATTGCTGCTTTTTACACTGGAGCACTTAAGTCGCGCCAAGGAGTGGAGCGGAATTATCACAAGCTGTGGAAGAAAAATTTTTCTAAAAGACTATCCTATGGCCGCGCCACTCAAAATTTATTTGGTAACCAAACCCGCTCGGGACTAGCCTTGCGCTTAATTGAACGCAATCCGCGCATTGCCAATAAAATTATTGCCAGAACTCATGGAGATAGGATTTGAAGCCTTTTAAACGATTAAAAGCCCATTCATTAGCTAGTGAATGGGCTTTCTTATAATAAAAAAAGGCAATTCTTAAATCTTCTCTATCGCTTCTTCAATAGTATTTGATCCGGATAAAAGCTCTAAGGATTTTCTGAAAGTATTATCTGCTTCTAAGCTTTTAACTACCACTTCAGCTACATCAGCTCTCGGTATTTTACCGGAACGTTCATCTGTCCTCTCACCATAATCTACTTTATTATTAGGTGCATCATCTGTAAGCATACCGGGCTTAACTATGGTGTAGTTTAAATTGGTTTGCTGCAAATAATCATCGGCAGCGGATTTAGCCTGATAATAATGTGCCATTTCATCCGGCCACTCTTTAGAATTAAAGTCTGCACCAAATGCGCTAACCATAATAAACCGCTCAAACCTGTGTTTTACAGCATGGTCGATGGCCGTCATGGCTCCTTGTTTATCAATTAGCTTGGTTTTATCTTCCCCTGTGCTACCTCCGCTTCCGGCAGCAAATATTACAGCATTATTTCCATCGTAAGCGTGCTCGAAGTCTTCTTCTAAATCAGCCAAGACGGTTTTTATCCCTTTCTTTTCAAATTGTTTCTTCTGTGATTCTTCACGAACCATAGCAATTGCATCGTGGGGTGAATTGCTATGAATTTTATTCACTATCATTTTACCAATCTGTCCATTGGCACCAATTACTAAAATATTCATGTCTTAAAAGTTTGGTGTAGTATATGAATGAATTGACGGCCTCTTTGTTTACAATTTTATTAGAACAGCCTTTTTTTATTTTTATGTGCTTTCCATGAAGCTTCAATTAACAGCACAAACTCTTTTGCTTTCAAAGCATACAATTTTTCACCTGCAATAAGCGCATTCGCTTGCAGTTTTTCTCGTTGGCCTAAAATTAAAGTGGTTAATAGATTTGTACCTTCTAAGTTCTTTATTTTTTTTCTGCTTTCCGCAAGTTTATTTTCCAGCATAAGTAAATCTCTATGAAACCCCAAAACCTCTGTCAAATTAAATAATTCTTTATCCCATACATCTAAAATATTGGGCCAAATCGCTTTCATCATTTCTAATTGCACCCGTAAATATTTAGCCCTTTTTCGCCATTGGTGAAAATCTTTTGCGCTTTGTGTTGCCTTGGATTTATCAAATGCTTTAGCGCCTCTTTTGTATACACGTAAAATTGATGGTTTTATCTCATCGAATGATTCCACATTAATTTCTAAACCAGCCATATGTTCTCTTCTTTTAGCCAGCTGATTAGCAATTTTCGTAAGGGTATTGGGTTCTTGCAGAAACTTTTCTGTCTCTTTTGCCCGCTCCTCTTCTAAAAACTTTCTGATATCTTTAAATGCCCGATTGTAGAGTTGCTCTTTATAAACCTCCTTCAGTAAATCCAAGGTCTCTATAACAGCTGTTGTATCTCTGATTGCCGACATTTTCCTAGACTCGTTTCGAAAAAATTGATTCTCTTTTTTATAAAACCCACTGGTATCCCTTACAATTCTGATAGCCGCCCTTATTTTAAGTATCGATTTTCTAGCCTTACGCACTATTTTATGCGGATCTTTTGTTTTTTCAAAAGATAAATAGGAAAGTGCCTTCTCATACTCCTCTATCATTAAACCCTTCAATTCGCCTGAAAAGTTATTGATGTCTTTTATTTTTAAACTCATGCTTTGAGGTTTATTACGACTTTGCTGGTGCTTTCGAAAAAAGTTTATTTCGCAATTTCGATAATTGAACTACGTTTGTCATCGGTATTAATTAGTTTCACTAAAACATATGTGCCGATTCAATACTGTTTTAACCCGTGCTATGAGAAAATGTTACCTTTCGGATAAATAGGGCTTGCTGAAAAAGTCTCAGGTGGCTATACAATCGGGCAGAGTGAAGGAGTATTCTTATCGTGCCTAGCCGGCCAAGCTGAAGCCCGGAGAGAGTACCTGTCAGCCTGTGGCTGAGATGAAGTGCCTGAGGCTAAATCTAAAAAATTAAAAAAGTAAATTTTTTGGTGCATAAATTACAAGCTTTTGTTTATGTGAGTTAAAAACTTCACAAATCTAACTGGCCTAAATGACTTGTTTGAAGAAAGAAATAAATGAAAAAGGCATTGAGGCAAAGTGCCGATAAGAAGTTGAGCCCCATGGTCCACCCGAAATTGGCGTGCTTCTCATCCTTTAATACACGGGCAAACCATAGTAGAAAATAAACAACCGTTGGCAGCATAAACAACAAAAAAGCATAGGCTATTTTTGATGTATGAAAGGTAAAGAAGTAGTACTGAAACCCCGCTGTTGCTACTATAAACATGATGAGCGTAAAAATAAAAGTGCCCTTTATTCCTAATATAATAGATAAGGTTTTATCACCTCTTCGGCCATCTTCATTATGCTGATAAATTTGTGTCATAGGGAAAGAGCCCCACAAGAAAAGAGAGGTTAGCAGCCCGGGCAAAATCACCTTCCATGAAAGTGATGTGGCCAAGCTGAAATTATTTATACCCACATAAGCCATATAAAAAGTGAAGACCCCTTGGAAAAATCCGGCTACGAACCATCCTGCGAAAGGGCGTTTTTTTAACCTAATGCCCGGGTGGCTGTATGCTTTGGAAGCCATGCCATATATAAAAACTAGTACGGCAAATTGCGGGCTTATGAGCCATGCCCACGCAATACCAATAAAGTCGAACATGATACTTGTATAATATAAACCAATAGTTACGGGCGGTGGCTTTTTAAGTAGGCCTATGCTGCCTTCATCTTTATCGAAATAACTATTATAAGCATTGCTAGCCGGGTATATAAAAATATGGAGAATAATAAACGTAAACAATATTCCTTGTGATGAAATATTTGGGCTTATAGCCAGTGCAAACAAATAGATTGGTAATAGAAAAAAGGAAAAAGGTAGCCTTAGGTGTTTAATAATATGAATTATGCCTTTCATGCAAACAAGTTCTTCAAATTTTGCTTAATATAGACAATCCAACAAAATTTATGCCCTTTATACAGCAAATTTCAACTTCTACACCTAATGAACCTATTGCACAAAATGCTATCGCTAAGTTTATGGTAAAAGCCATGAGACTTAATGAGGAAGAGGAAAGAAAATTGAAAGCCGTATTTCGATTATCCGGCATTGAAAGCCGACACTCCGTAATAAATGATTACTCCTCTGAAGACGATAAAAGTTGGGCATTTTACCCTGCTGTGCATGAGCAAAAGGCCGTACAGACCGAAAGCAGGATGCAACTCTTTGAGAAAGAAGCGCTTCCACTATCTGAAAAATCACTGGCAGACATTTTTGAGTACAACAGCCCGGATAGTTTCACTCATTTAATTACCGTTAGCTGCACCGGTCTTTTTGCTCCCGGCCTTGATGTACAGCTCATTAAAAAACACAAGATGAGGCCTTCTATTGAACGAACATCCATTCAATTTATGGGCTGTTTTGCTGCAATAAATGCACTTAAAACAGCCAACCACATTTGCAAAGCTGATGTAGAAGCAAAGGTGCTCATTATCTGTGTGGAGCTTTGCACAATTCATTTCCAAGAGACCTTTAATGAGGATAATTTATTAGCTAACACTATTTTTGGTGATGGCGCTGCTGCTGTTGTGGTATCTTCCGACACCAAAAATCCGCTTTATTCTATTGAGGGTTTCCGCAGCATAGTACATGGCGATTCCGAGGAGGAAATGGCTTGGCATATAGGAAACAACGGTTTTCAAATGAAATTAAGTGCTTATGTACCTAATATTATTGAAAGTTCAATAAGCGCACTAACCGAGGAGCTCACCAAACAGTACGGTATTTTAAAACAAGATATACAACATTATGCCATCCATCCCGGAGGTAAGAGAATACTTGATGCCGTTGAAAAAGGCCTAAATTTAGATAAATCGGTGAATGATATTGCGCTGTCAATATTTAAAAAATTTGGCAACATGTCATCTCCAACAATTTTGTTTGTGCTCGAAAGACTCGCAGCCTTTACAAAAAAGGATGAAAATGTTTTGAGCTTTGCCTTTGGGCCGGGTTTAACTATGGAAAGTATGTTGTTGAAATGCCATGGTTGATCTAAGCAAAAGGTCATATCAGGAAGAAATAATGGATGATTTATCTGACGGAAGTGAGAGCCTTTACAGGGCCCTTCAGGAGCTGGATATAATTAATAAATGGTTGGGCGGCAATGCTGTTACACTGCACAGCGTAAAAAAAATGTTGTTGGCTAATACTGATAAGGTATGGCATATTGCCGATTTAGGCTGCGGAAGCGGAGAGATGCTGGTTAAAATCGCCCACTATGCACGAGAGCATCATTTTCATGTTAAGCTTTATGGCTTCGATGCCAACGAGAATATAATCCGCTATGCACGCCAGCACTGTGCTGAATATCCTGAAATTGAGTTTCACGCAGATAATATTCTAGATGATAGTTTCAAAAGCCGACAGTTTGACTTGATCCTTTGCACCTTGTTTCTCCACCATTTTACTGATGATCAGTTGGCAACTTTATTGCCCGCGTTTAGAAAGCAAAGCCCAAAAGTATTGATTAATGACTTGCACCGTCATTGGTTCGCTTACTACTCAATTAAGTGGATAACTAAATTTTTCAGTAAATCACCCATGGTACAAAATGATGCTTGCCTCTCCGTGTGGAGGTCATTTAAAAAATCCGACTGGCGGCAGATTTTGAAAACGGCCGGTATTACAAACTACAGCATTGGGTGGCGCTGGGCTTTTAGATGGAAAGTGGTGATTGACTGAGGTGCTGCAGTCATATTTAAATTAGATGAGGCCGGATGCATGTTTTGGTTGAACACAAATACTTTAAAGTGCAGCCTCAATTTTCTCTTCTGCTTCCTGTTTTTCTTCGCTATCAGCCTCCATGCTTTCGCCATTATCTATATCATCCGTTATGGCTAGTTCAATATACATTGGGAAGTGATCCGAATCGATGCTTGGTAAACGCTTAATATTTTTAACCCTAAAGTGTTCGGAACAAAATATATGGTCTAGAGGCCAGCGTAATAAAAAATATTTTGCATGGAATGTATTGAAAAAACCTCTTCCACGCCTTGGATCACGTAGGCCGCTCACTTTCAGAAATAGGTCTGTAGTATAGCTCCAGGCTACATCATTTAAATCTCCGGCAATTATTACAGGCATATTCAGTTCTTGCGCTTCTTTTCCTACCTTCAAAATTTCCGCATCGCGCGCAGTAGATTTAGGGTTTTCGCTGGGCACTGGTGGTTCAGGATGTATTCCGAAAAACCTTATTCTATAGTCGTTTGGTAGAATGATGTCAGTAATAATAGAAGGAACTTCTTCTTTAATTAAATGTCGCACCCGAGTACCCTCCAACCTGAACTTTGAGTAAACCAGCATTCCATAAGTATTCTCCAGATCATGAAGCACCTTATATTCATAATTTTTTCCGAATGCTGCTTCGGCTTTATCTTTCCACCATTTATCTGTTTCTACCATCATAACCAAATCCGGGTCATATGTTTTTACCAATTTATCAAGCTTTGTGAAAGATTTGTTATATTGATAGACATTACTTATGAGCATTTTGATGTTGCTTTTTTCATCACCGTCAAAAGTGAAAACTTGCTTTTTAGCAAAAGGAAGAAAAGGGTAAATTTGGTAAATAAGGTAAATTATGACTGCTGCAAGGGTAATGAGTAAGCCCGTGTCGTAGCTCTGGCTCGAATAATTCATGGCAAAAGTGCCCAAAATAAAAATTGCAGAATTAATGGCTAATTTCTGCGCTCTGGGAAATTCAAATACACGGAAGGTCCAATGGTCGTTTTTAATAAAGGGAATAAGGGTTATTATTGCCATTGGCGTACCTAAAAGCCTAAATGTCCAAACTAAAAAATCCATCATAAGAATATTAATGCATAAAATTAATCCTTGAAATACGTAAAGTTAACAAACTTTAGGTTTGATGCGTAACATGCTAAATTAAAAATACTTTTAAATTCCAGCTCGTTCCTATCGCTAGCTCCTCACCCAATGTATTTTATCTTCTAGTATCGGCTTACTTGATGTCGGCAGTTTACCGGATTTTATTGCGCCAATATATAAAAATCCAAGTAGTTTGTCTTGCGCTTCTAAAGCAAAATGCGCTTTGGCTTCCTCCATGTAAGTTATGCCTCCGGAACCCCAATAGCAGCCCACATTATAAGCCGTTGCAGTCAAATACATGTTCTGTACTGCGCAGGCCACGGCTTCTATCTCCTCAATTTCAGGAACTATTGTATTTCTCTTCATGCCTATAGCAATTACATGGCTAGCCAACATTGGCATTGTGGCCAACTTATCAAATTTCGTTTGCTCATAATTGTCATGATACAAAGCTTTCTTTTTATATAATTCCGACTGAAATAAAGCCAGCTGCTTGAGCCCGTCATCTGTAAATATCGTAAAGCGCCATGGAGCGGTCTTTTTGTGGTTTGGCGCACAGTTAGCATTTTCCAACATTTGATTAATGATTTTATCATCTACCTTTTTACCGCTATATTGTGGTGGGTAAACGGATCTTCTCTCATGAATAAGCCTGTTTATTGCCGAGGTGTCGAAGGATTGTAGCATCTTCTTTTTTCCGCTAAATTAAGCAGCATTTGGAAATACTAAGCGGTATATTTATTTTTATTGGTAAGCAATAAATTTTATGACGAAAGTAATCTCATTTATCTCACGCAAGGGGGGAACCGGTAAAACCACCAGCGCTATTCATTTAGCTACTATGTTGCATAGCTTAGGGCACGCAGTAAGTATTTTGGAAACCGATAATAATTACACCCTCAATACATTGCGTAAAATGGAAATGTTTAAAACCGGAGCCAAAGAGGAAGCTGTTTTTAAAATTATTGGTTCTACCGATAAAGATGCGCTGCGTGATATTGAAGAGCTCAAAAAGCAATCGCTCGATTTTATAATTATCGATTCCGCAGGAAAAACCACTGACGAACACATTAAAAAACTGAGTATTGCCAGTAACCTCATTATTGTACCAACCAGCTTAACCCCCAACGATTTACTGGTAACCTACCAGACTGTTGAGGACTTAAAGCCGGCAAAAAATCATCATAAAAACCTAAAAATACTTGTGCTACCTAATAGAGTGCATACCGCTACCAAAATTAACACGATTAAAGAGGCGCTTTCTGAGCTCGATGCTGAGGTGATAAATATTAAAATTCCGGCTAAAAACGTTTTTGCCAACTTTAGCACTATTCTACCAGAAAAAGAATTTTTACCCATTGCCAAAGCTATTTTAGCACATTTTTAAATTTTGATCCATGGCCAAGAAAAAAGACACCCTTAAAGACCTTAACGAATTTATGAAACAACAGCCCGACCATAATGCTGATGAGCAGGGTTTTATGAACAAGACGCCTACTAACCTGGCAAAGGTTGAAAAATTAAGTGATGACATTAAAGCTTTAAATAATTTGCCGGCCGGCAGCCTTCATGAAGCAGATGTGGCCTCATTAATAAAAAATATAGCGAATGCAAATGAAACTTCGCAGCGTCAAGTACTTTTTAGTATAATCGAAAAGGTTTTATCTGTTAATGAAGATAAAGATGGTATTGACATTATGTTACTCAATCAGGTGCTATTCCTTAGGCAGCACGATTTGATAATTGAAAAACTGAAGTAAACTTATGGAAGACCCATCCACATTAGGTATTATGCTCATTGTTGTTGGTTTAGTTGAGGCTTTGGCTGTCAATACTTTTTTGAAACGACTGCCTAAAAGATTACGCATGCTCATTTTGGGTTTTAGCTTTTTACTTATAGCTATTGGCGTGTATTTATTATAACTATGACCGAACTGCCGCAATGGTAAATATGGAAACATTTGCTCCTGCACGGAGTAATGGCTGGCAAGCGGCCTGAATGGTTGCCCCCGTAGTCAGTACGTCATCAACCACTAAAACATGTCTGTTTTTAAGCGGCTTTTTAGTGAGAAGGCTAAAGGTATCTTCCACATTTTTAAATCGCTCAAGTCTGTGCTTTTTAGTTTGGCTTTTCCTATTTATATCCTTCCTAAGCAATTTTTCAAACGGTTTTTCAAATACAGCCGCTACGCCCTCAGCTATTAAATCGGATTGATTGTAGCCCCGTTTTTTATACTTTCTGTAATGTAAAGGCACGCTGCAAATCACATCTATTTGGTGGTGGTAATTTTTAGTTTTCAGTAAGGCACCATATTTTTCTCCCAAAAAAACACCAACTTGGCCGTGGCCTTTATATTTTAGCGCATGTAACAGCGTTTGTAGCACACCCGCTTGATGAAACCAGCAATATGTGAAGGCGTACATCAATTGTGGCATTTCGTAAAATCTTTGGTGAAGTTCATTGGGCTGTCTTTCGTGTACTGTAGTCTTCTGCAAACTATTAAGGCAATTCAGGCAAACAGTATTTTCCGAAGGGCTGAGAGTTAAACTACATGACATGCAGTAATTAGGATAAAATAAAGAAAGAAAATCGTTGAAAATACGCTGTAAGGGTTGGTTTTGAAGCATATGAAAAACTAACTTTGCTGCTTAATTTACAGGTTTTAACAATTACTTTTTAATATTTGAAGCTATTTCTCCATGATTTTAAAATCGGGAAGCTTCATATTATGTGTAAATTAATTAGTCTGAGGATTATTAGCATAAGTTTTTAAGGTTGTAACATACCCAGAACTTGCTTAAGTAGCCACATCTTTGGGCAATTTGGTTTACATTTGAGGGAAAGCAAGTCGACTTATTACGACATCATTTTATGTATAATAATAACAATAGTTACAAGTATCAAATTATACGTAAACTTAAAATAACAATTTATTTACATGGATAAAGTTCAGGAGTTTAATGAATATCGGGCTAGGATGAACGATAAAATCATTGGTTCAAATAATAAAGTGATAAAACGTATTTTTAATTTAGATACAAATGCTTTCACCGAAGGAGCTATTAATAAAGTGACCAAGGAAATGATTGGCTTATCTACCTCTATGGTACTCCGGTGCGATGATTGCGTGAAATATCACTTAACTACTTGCCATGAGCTAGGCGTTACAGATGAACAAGTATTTGAGGTGTTTTCTATCGCCAACCTCATAGGTGGTACCATTGTAATTCCTCATTTACGAAAGGCTGTTGAATATTGGGAGGAACTCAAATCAGCAGCTGAAAAAAATTAAGAATGTATAAAAGAGACCTTGAACTTGAAAGGAAATGGCAAGCATTAAGGCTACAGCTTAAAGAGGCCATAGGCCGCAAGCCTAAAGATATGAATGCCATATTGTTTCTAATAGGGGTACAGGAACTAGGCAAAGGGCCTAAAAATTTTAGTAAGGAAGAAAAGCAGGATCTAATGCATATCGCTATATGCAAAGTGCTAAGCGCATCAGGCTTCTATGAGCTGGAAGGTCTTGATGACAAT
The DNA here is from genome assembly GCA_963832285.1 of uncultured Cytophagales bacterium. Taxonomy (GTDB): domain Bacteria; phylum Bacteroidota; class Bacteroidia; order Cytophagales; family Cyclobacteriaceae; genus Marivirga. The sequence goes on along the minus strand of CAWHTP010000003.1, from coordinate 74,861 downwards.
GGCTGGCCACATTGGAAAAAAGCGCAAAATATGCCTCATTTCGACTTGTTAGAGCAGGAAAAATTACTCAAAATGCATATTATTGAGTATTTTGAAAATGAAAGTGAGTTAAACTAAATATGGCGGTCAATATCATATCATATAACATTAATGGTATCAGGGCTGCAGAAAGGAAAGGCTTAAGCCAGTGGCTCAGTAAGCAAAACCCTGATATTGTATGCTTTCAAGAAGTAAAAGCAAATATTGAGCAGGTTGATCTGAGCGTTTATGAAGCTTTGGGCTACCATATATATTGGCATGCTGCAGAAAAGAAAGGATATAGTGGTGTAGCAATATTCTCTAAAACCAAGCCACTTCATGTACAAGTGGGCTGTGGCATTGAAAAGTACGACCGTGAAGGCCGGGTTATTAGAGTAGATTATGAAGGTTTTTCAGTAATAAATGTTTACATGCCTAGTGGCTCCAGCGGAGATATACGACAAGATTTCAAAATGCAGTGGCTTCACGATTTTGAAAAATACATCCGCTCACTAAAAAAGCACTATCCAAGGCTGCTAATAAGTGGAGATTACAATATTTGCCATCGGGCAATAGACATTCACGATCCGGTAAGGAATAAAAACTGTTCCGGTTTTTTACCGGAAGAGCGTGAGTGGATGAGCCAATTTTTAAATACTGGATTTATTGATTCCTTTCGGTACATTAACCCTGCTGCCAGAGATGAATACAGTTGGTGGAGTTATCGGGCAAACGCTCGGAATAATAACAAAGGGTGGAGAATAGATTACCACATGATTTCAGAAAACATGGCTGATGTTCTGGAAACGGCTGAATTACTCCCAGCCGTGCATCATTCCGACCATTGTCCTATTTTAATTTCATTTAATTCATAAAATCATTCTAATAGGCAAATCATTACGGCAAGTATCTCGTTACTAACAGGGTGAAAGAAATGAGAGGCATAACTTCATTGCTTGAAAAACTTAAAAAGTTTAAAAACAAGTATTACCTCAACCAGCTGGTGAAGGGTATGTTGTTGTGCATTAGTATTTTAATTGTTGCAGTTATTACACTCAGTTTTACTGAATATCAATTTAGATTAGGCACTACATCGCGGCTTGGTTTGCTCCTATTATTTGTAGGAATTGCGTTGTTTATTCTTGTCAAATATTTGCTGATACCTGCCTACCAATTGCTATTTAAAAAAGACCAAATTAGCGATGAAAGAGCCGCGGCACTAATAGGGAAACACTTTCCGGAAATTGAAGATAAGTTGCTGAATATTATACAGTTAAATAAGGTAAAGGCTGCCGACAATGCCTTAATTGCAGCCAGTATTTCTCAAAAAACAGAATCTTTAACCATTTTCAACTTTAGCGATAGCGTTTCCATTAAATCAAGTAATCGCAAATACTTCCCTTACTTGGCTGGCAGTGCCTTTATATTATTTATTGTTTTACTTTTTGCGCCCTATATGGTAACAGAGGGTAGTTATAGAATTATTAAATTCAACGAGCATTTTATTCCTAAGGCACCTTTCACTTTTAGAGTAGAAAATGAAGACTTTGATATTTTTGAAGGGGAATCCTATCAACTAAAAGTAACATTAACAGGTTCCCAGATACCGCAGGAGCTATATATATACAAGAATAAACTAAAATTTAAGATGAATGCGATTGAGGAGAACACCTTTGAAATCAGCTTCAACAGGATCCAATCAGATATTCATTTTCAGCTAGAGGCAGCAGGTTTCAAATCTGAGCTGTATAGCATTAAAGTATTCGAAAAGCCCATAATTACTGATATAGCCATTGAGCTTCAGTATCCGAGTTATACATTAATGGATAAACAAAGAATATTCAATAATGGAGATCTTATTATGCCTGAAGGCACGCAAGTAAGCTGGTTAGTAGCATCTAAGGCCACCAATTCTATCACTTTCTTCACAAAAGATACCTCTTACTTATTTAATAAAGAGAAGGATAACTTTTTCAATTTTAATAAAACGTTTTACAACAACAGCACTTACCAGCTTGCATTAAACGATTTAAAGAGCAAAGCGCAGGCTAGTAAGCCTTATAATATAGTTGTTATAAAAGACGAATATCCCAAAATTAACCTGAACGCCTTTAGCGATAGTACATTCTTCAAGTCAATTTTAATTTCCGGAGAAATTGCTGATGATTATGGCTTAAGGCAATTAAAACTATTTTACAGTATTAAAGAAGGCGAGCGCACCATTAAATCAGGCAGTAAAAATATACCATTTAACAGCTCTACAATTAATCAAAAATACTTTCTACAATGGGCAATCGATTCATTATTAACAAACAAGGATCAATACATAGTGTACTATACTAAGGTTTGGGATAATGACGCAGTAAATGGATCAAAAGCCAAGCAATCGGTAAGTAAAATTTTTAAGCTTCCTTCGGAAATTGAACTGAATGAAGCAATCAACAAAACTGCTCAACAGTCTGAAGATCAATTAGATGATACGATTCTGCAGTCATTGAGCCTTAATGAAAAGCTGGAAGCACTAGATAAGATTTTGAAGACTAGAAAAGAACTATCTTTTGAGGATAAAAAATTATTAGAGCAGATAATGGAAGAAAGTAGGGCAATAGAGGAGCAGCTTAATGATTTTAAAGAAAAACTTGTAGAAAACGCACAGAAGCGTCAGCAGTTTGATAAGAGCAATAGCGACTTGGATAAAAAAGCTGAACAACTACAAGACCTCATGAATGAAATGCTCGAAAATAATAAAAATGAGGAGCTAATGAAGAAAATTGAGGAGCTGTTGAAGGAGAAGCAAAACAATAGCGATGATTTTCGGGAATCTTCAGAAAACCTACAGAAGCGAGAAAAGAACAGGCTTAAAGAAATGGCTCGTTTAATGGAGTTATTTAAGCGACTAGAGATTGAGTATGATATATATGAAGTTAAAAATGAACTTTCTGAATTACAGGATAAGCAAGAGCAGACAGCAGCCGAGTCCGATATACCGTTAGAACAGAAAAAAGAAGAGCAGCAAGCCCTTAATGAATCTTTTGAGGACATAAAAGAAGATTTACAAAATATAAAAGAGAGAAATCAGGATTTAAAGCAACCTAGCCCTATCACAGATACTAAAGATGCGGAAAACGACATTGATCAGGCGCAACAGGAGAGTTCACAGCAACTTGATGACGATCAGAAAGATAAGGCTAGAGAATCGCAGCAAAAAGCGGCAGATAAAATGCAGGAGATGGGAGAGATGATGGAGCAAATGCAATCAAGTATGGGTGGAGGGGAGCAAATGCAAGAAGACATGGATAATATTCGGGACATTGTGGATAACCTCCTAAAGCTCTCATACCGGCAAGAGGGCCTTATGAAAGCTTTTCGAGAACTTGATCCTAGTGATCCACGTTTCATAAGTTTATCAGAAGAACAGCTTACCTTAAAGGATGATGCAGTAATTATAGAAGATAGCCTTACGAGTTTGGCTAATCGTGTGTTTCAGCTCAAAAATTTTATTACAAAAGAAATGACAGAAATGAACACCACAATCGATAAAAGCATTGAGTCGCTACAGGTTCGTGACGTCAGCAAATCCGTTGGTTATCAGCAGTTTAGCATGACGTCTATGAATAACTTAGCACTTTTACTGGACGATATATTAGAGCAAATGCAAATGCAGTCCAAGTCGGGTTCTAGTAGCAGTTCCGGAAATAAGCAAGAGCCATCCGCAGGTGAGCGGCAAAAGGCACTCAATCAGAAAACCAAACAGCTTTCTGAACAGCAACAAAAAGGGCGAGAATTTTCAGAGAAACTCGCTGAGTTGGCTGCTGAACAGGGAAGAATAAAAAAGCAAATTCAAGAAATGCAATCAGAAAATGATGACGAAGGCAGCAAGCCTGGTGGTTTGGGTAGCTTGATTGAGCAAATGGAAGAAATAGAAGAGGATTTAGTGAACAAAAACCTAGATGCTCGATTAATAAAACGGCAAGAACAAATTGTAACGAAACTCTTAGAAGCGGAAAAAGCTAAAAAAGAGCAAGAAGAGGACGAAGAGCGGAAAGGAGAGACAGCCTCCGAATACGACAGAGTTACTCGCCCCACAGCATTTGACAAATACTTGAGAGAAAGAAAAAGTGAGATAGAGCAATTAAAAACTATCCCTCCAACGCTTTCACCGTATTACAAAAAGGAAGTAAACAAATATTTTAATAGGGTGCAAAAAGTTAATCAACCGGATAATTAATAAAAGCCATTAATAATAAAGTAGCATGAACGATATCAACATTAGTATTCCATCGCTCGTAGAAAACATCCGTATTGTCGAGAGTTTCATCGACAATGCCAAGGAGGAGTTTTCTTTGACTGATGATATTTATGGCAACATTATGATAGCCATTACTGAATCAGTGAATAATGCCATAATTCATGGGAATGGAGGAGATAAAAGCAAAAGTGTATCTCTCACTCTGGCTGTAGAGGAAAATGTTCTTGTGTTTTTGGTGCAAGATGAAGGCACGGGGTTTGATTATAACTCACTTCCAGACCCCACAGCACCCGAAAATATTGACAAACCAGGTGGTAGGGGCATATTTCTTATGAAAGCCTTATCCGATGAGCTAGAGTTTCTTAATGATGGGAAAACTATTAAGCTCTGCTTTTATATGGACTAATGAGCTCGCTTATTAACTATTTTAAAGAGGATGTCAGTTTTAATTTACGTAAAATTTGCATGTTGAAAAAGTGGTTATCAGAAGTTGCGCTTACTCACCAACACTATATCGCTGAACTTAATTATATTTTCTGCTCCGATGAGTATCTTTGCAATATTAATAAGCAATACCTAAAACATGATACTTACACGGATATTATTACTTTTGATAACGCTGAAACACCGGGTAGTGAATTAGCAGGAGATATTTTTGTTAGCATTGACCGCGTTACCGAAAACGCGCATCTCAATAACGAGAGGTTTTCTGATGAACTGAGTCGCGTGATGGTTCACGGACTATTACATTTAGTGGGGTTTTCTGACAAAACAGCAGACGAACAAGCTAGTATGCGGAATGAAGAAGATAAAGCATTAAAAATGCTTCCAACTAAAGGTGTTCCACGTGGAACAAGCAAATAGCATAAAGCATAATCGTTTCACGTGGAACACTTAAATGTGCTGGAACGTTTGTGTTCCACGTGGAACGTTAAAAATCGATATTTATATGTTTAATGATTACGATGTAATTGTAGTAGGGGCAGGGCATGCCGGATGTGAGGCAGCTGCAGCTGCGGCTAACATGGGCTCACGTGTGCTGCTGGCCACCATGAATATGAACACCATTGCCCACATGTCATGCAATCCTGCAATGGGTGGTGTAGCTAAAGGGCAGATAGTGCGTGAGATTGATGCCCTTGGAGGGTACTCAGGACTAGTGTCTGATCGCTCAATGATACAATTCCGGATGCTTAACAAGTCCAAAGGGCCCGCCATGTGGAGTCCGCGCACGCAAAATGATCGCATGCGCTTTGCCGAGGAATGGCGTATGTTGTTAGAAAACACCCCAAATGTCGATTTCTGGCAGGAGATGGTAACAGGCATTATTGTGGAAGAAGGTAAGGCAATAGGGGTTGAAACAGGCATGGGGCTCAAAATAAAGGCTAAGTCAGTTATATTAACAAATGGCACGTTTCTCAACGGTCTAATACATATTGGTGATAAGCAATTTGGCGGAGGTAGGGCAGGAGAGCGCAACAGCAAGGGAATTACTGAACAACTTATATTCATTAGGTTTCGAGGCGGGCCGTATGAAAACCGGAACACCCCCACGAGTTGATGGGCGGTCGCTCAATTACGAATTAATGGAAGAACAAAAAGGAGATGCTATCCCGGAGAAATTCTCTTTCTCCGATAAGACTAAGCCATTAAAACGCCAAAGAAGTTGCCACATTACTTACACAAATCCGCTGGTACATGAAATACTCGAATCAGGTTTTGATCGATCTCCTATGTTCAACGGACGAATCAAAGGATTAGGCCCCAGGTATTGTCCCTCAATAGAAGACAAAATAAACCGCTTCGCAGAACGTGACAGGCATCAGATATTTGTAGAGCCCGAAGGATGGAATACAGTGGAAATATATGTTAATGGCTTTTCCACCTCACTTCCGGAAGATGTGCAGCACAAAGCAATACAACAAATTAAAGGCTTTGAAAAGGCAAAAATGTTCAGGCCCGGCTATGCAATTGAATATGATTTTTTTCCACCAACGCAACTGCAATCTACGCTTGAAACTAAGCTTATCGACAATCTGTATTTCGCTGGACAAATTAATGGTACGACAGGCTATGAGGAAGCTGCCTGTCAAGGATTAATGGCGGGGATAAATGCACACCGTAAGATCAATGACCAACCTTCAGTAGTGCTAAGCCGATCCGATGCTTATATAGGTGTACTAATTGATGACCTTATTAATAAAGGTACAGAGGAGCCTTATCGCATGTTTACTTCGCGTGCTGAACACCGTATTTTATTACGACAGGATAATGCTGACATACGACTGACACCTCTAGGACACTCCATAGGTTTGGCCACACAAGAAAGGCTAGAAGCAGTAGTTGAGAAAGATGCACATATAGAAACCATAATGGGCGATTTACGCGCATTCAAATTAAAGCCTAAACAGGTAAACGAGGCCTTACAGTCAATAAATTCTGCTCCATTGAAGGACACCACAGCGGCTTATGACATTCTCAAACGACCAGAGCTCTCTTACCATGATCTCCAAAAAATAGAGAAGCAATTAGGGGAATACATAGCTACTCAACCGGACGATCTTTTGGCACTCTCGCAAATAAACATCAAATACGAGAGTTACATAGAAAAGGAACACCAACTTGTGCAGAAGATGAAAAACCTGGAAGGCCTCATTATAAATTCAGACCTTAATTATGCTAATATTCCTGCACTCTCATCGGAAGCAAAGGAAAAGTTCAAGCGGATACAGCCAAAGACATTAGGCCAAGCATCGCGCATAAGCGGGGTAAATCCTGCTGATATTTCAATTTTAATGGTTTATTTAGGTCGATAATCTTATGTACGAAAAACTTGAGGTTTGCCCCGTTTGCTCTAGTGATCATATTAAAAACCAGCTCGTAGTTACTGATCACTCCGTAAGTAAGGAAAGCTTTGTAATTATGGCCTGCGCCAATTGTAGTTTTCAATTTACTAACCCGCGCCCAACGCAAGCACACATCGGCAAATTTTACGATTCCAGCGCCTATATTTCACATACTAATAAAGCCAATTCACCTATCAACTTTCTTTATAAATTGGTGCGCAATTACAGTACGAGCAGAAAAGTGAAATTAATGCAGCGCATCAATAAAAATAGAAAGGGCAGACTTTTAGATTATGGCGCTGGTACCGGCTTTTTTTTACAGCACATGCAAAAAGCAGGCTGGCATGTTTATGGTATAGAACCTAATGAGGCTGCCAACAAAATTGCCATGTCATCCACCAGTCTTGATGTGGCTTCCTCGCTAGATATGCTGAATAATAAAAACAAGAAATTTGATATTATCACACTCTGGCATGTTCTAGAACATGTACACGATCTTAATGATGTTTTCGTTAAGCTGAAATCACTATTGAAGGAAAAAGGACGCATGATAATTGCTGTTCCCAATATTGACAGTTTTGATAACTCTCTTTATAATGATAAATGGGCTGCCTATGATGTACCTCGTCACCTTTATCATTTCAATCAGGAATCTATGAAAACTTTCATCCTTAAACATGGTCTCAAGATTAAACGAACCCACCCTATGCCTTTTGATGCATATTACATTAGCCTACTTAGCGAGAAATATAAGAATGGTAAGACAAATTACCTACAATCATTCATAAATGGCTATAAATCAAATAGTTATGCTAATAAACACAAGAATAACTACTCCAGCATAGTCTACGAAATAAAGAAATGAAGAATAGATTTCTAGCCTCCATCTTAATACTGTTTATACTTGGCTGCGCATCAGTAAGTTCGCCCACAGGAGGTGTAAAAGACACCACACCCCCGGAGCTGTTGGCTGCAAAACCTAAAGACCAGAGCACTAATTTTAATGGCCGGGAAATAACATTATTTTTTAGCGAGTGGATGAAGGAGGAAAGTCTTACCAAGGAACTAATAATAACGCCTCGCATCCAGATTGAATATGAACATCTTCTTAAAAAGCAGGAATTTGTACTAACATTTGAAGAAGACTTACCTGACTCCACCACCTTCACCCTAAATTTTAGGAAAGCATTAAAAGATATAACGGAAGGCAATTTATGGCAGGATCCTAAGATCTCATTTTCTACGGGTCCCTTTTTGGACTCTATGAAAGTTACCGGCACTGTTACCGATGCACTCACACAAACCCCGCTTGCCAACTATACAATCGGTTTATATGACATCGCTTATGATACAGCCAACCTTAGACAGGGCGAACCCTTGTACTTTACCACAACTGGTGAAAAGGGCTTATTTGACCTCACCAACGTAAAAGCCGGACGATATTTGCTTTACGGTTTCTCTGACGCCAATGACAACCTAATTAATAGTTCCGCCAATGAACCATATACCTTTTACCCCGACACCCTAAATCTTACCGATTCCATACCACCATTATTTTTACTCAGTTATAAGGTAAATGAAGATACGCTGATGCTATCTAAAGCAGCCGCCACCGGCAAAGATTTTAAAATTAAGTACAACAAAGGCATCTCAAACTATTTAATATACAACCCCAGCGACAGCGCGCAAAATTTTTATGGGATGCTTGAAAATGACGGAAAAGATTTAAGAATTTTCAAAGAAAACCTTCCCGATATTACGTTCAACAATGACTCACTCGCACTCTATATAACAGTAACTGATACCTTGGGAACAAGTAGGAGTGATACAGTTTTTGCTAAGTTTCGCGACAGTAAAGTAACGAACCCAAACTTAACTATAACCAAGCAACCCAATACAGAAGTACTCAACGGCTCCCAATCTTTTACAATAGCATTCAATAAATCGGTTCATCACATCAACTACGATTCCATCTTCTTTGCAATAAATGATTCACTAATTTATGATGTGGATAGCTCGCAGCTAGCACTCAGTGCAAATGATCATTTTGCCACCATATCTTCCACATTATTACAGAACCAAGTTGATACTGTAATAGCACGCCTAAAACGATTAGATACTGAGAAACAAAAAGCAATGTCAGCCGCAAGTGACAGTTCAGCAAATGACACTACGGCAAGTGCCAATGACTCACTACCAAACAATCAGATACCGGTGGCAAACTGCAGTCGACTCCACTGACACCAAGGAAGACTCACCAACCGACCCGGATACAAAGCGGATTAATAACAGAGGCAAACAACTATCTGCAGGTAACACCACCACAGCGACACGACAGCAAACCACCAAGACCAAAAACTACAAACTCAACCTCTATTTGGGTAAAGGAGCATTCGTAGGCATAGAAAATGACTCAACGGAACTTATACAATACGAACTCAGCTTTAAGAAAGCAGATAGATTTGGTGTTATAAAAGGGGAAATACTTGGTGCTGAAGAACCTTTTATCATTCAGCTGCTAGATGAAAAGTATACCATTGTTGACACCCTTTACAATCAAGAGCGCTATGAGTTTAAATATGTTAAACCAGGTAAATACAGAATTCGACTAGTTATAGATACCAACTCAAACCGCAAATGGGATACAGGAAACCCCCTAACTTTTAAAACAGCAGAGCGCTTGATACACTATGAGGAAGTACTCACTGTAAAAGCAAACTGGGAACTAATAGATAAGAACATAACCATTAACTCAGGCCTACCGGTTAAATCCGCGGACAGCTTACCTGTGAATAACTCATCGGACAACTAAAACTTATAGACGGCTATCAACAGTTTTGCAACCAAGATCATAATCTGGCTACTCACCCACAATACTTACCATTTAGATAAACACAAAGCGCACCGCTTTCCACAGCCACATTAAATAGAAGTTAGCTATAAAAGTTATAAACAAATAAAAGGAAAGATGTTAATTCATTATCAATCACTATTTTGTACGTTAGTAAAATATGGCTAGGCTTTAAGTAATTAACAATCCTTAAAAGCAAGCATCAAAAAAAGAAGTTTTCCACTTATGCACAGGGCTAATAACAAATAGTTAATTTTCAGATTAAGTTATTTAAAATATATAAAGGTGTGTATAAGTGGATAAAAATGAAGTTGGACAAATGAAAAAGCTATTGATAATTATAATATGCTGTTTAATAACCACTGTTAAACTGGCTGCTCAAAATACGGATATCGAGCTAGCTAAAGCTTATTTTGAACAGGCCGATTATGATAAGGCATTAACCATTTATAGGAGGCTAGCTGACAGTCCTCAGAATATTCCATTCATCCACACTAATTACAGGAAAATTCTTCGCTTAAAACAATTAGATGACGAAACCGAAACATATCTAAAAAAAGTTCTGGCGCAAGCGCCAAATAATGTTCGCTATCATGTTGATATTGTTAGCCACTACCTTAATATTGATGATAGCACCAGAGCTGATAAATATTATAATGAGTTAGAGCGGCTAGTGCTTCAGAATTATAACCTATTACGCGCTGCGGGCCAGTACCTTATAAATGACCAGCATAACGTTTATGCTCTACAACTTTATTTAGCTGCTCGCAAAGCTTTGCGAGACCCAAGCGCTTACGCTATACAGCTGGCAACACTCTACCGATATACCAATCAAAAAGATAAGATGGTTAGGGAATACATCAATTACGCAGCGGATGAACCCGCAAGGATTCGTTATATAAAAAACATGTTGCAGCTTTCTTTAAAAGAACAGGAAGATTTAGAAAATTTCGTGGAAAAATTAATGGCTGATATCCAAAAGGAACCTGATAACGATCTGTACAGCGAACTGCTCATTTGGGCTAATCTACAATTGAAGAATTTTTATGGTGCTTTTATTCAGGCTCGTGCTTTAGATAAACGCGCTAAGCTCGATGGATTTAACTCCATGGAAATAGGAAGGGTAGCGTTCGAAAATGATGACTACCAATCGGCTGAGCAGATATTTGCCTACATTGTTGAGAAGTTTCCTGATTCAAAAAATTATATATCTGCTAGAGAAATGTTAATATTAACTCGGCAGGAGAAAGTAAAAAGCACCTTCCCTGTTGATACAGTGGCTATACGACAGTTGGTGAAAGATTATGAGTTGCTAATAAGCGAGTTAGGTTTAGGTAGCTATACTTTAAATGCCTACCGTGAAAAATCACTGCTGCATGCTTTTTACTTAGATGAGCCGGATATTGCCGTAAATATATTACAGGAGATAATCAGTTATCCTCAAGTTGAAGTAAACCTTTTGGCACAAACAAAACTTGATCTTGGGGATATCTATATAATTCTAGGAATGCCATGGGAATCAGTATTATTATATTACCAGGTGGAAAAATCACAAAAAAATAATGCGTTAGGAGAAATGGCCAAATTAAAAAATGCCAAAGCTTCTTATTATAAAGGAGACTTTAAGCTAGCACAGGAGCACCTCAATATTTTAAAAACAGCAACCCGTAGAGAGATAGCTAATGATGCGATGGATCTAAGCATTTTAATTAAGAACAATACCATATTGGATTCCACACAAGCCACTCTTCAAGAATACGCAGCAATAGAGTTGCTCCTTTATCAAAATAAAGTGAACGCGGCTAAGCAGCAGCTAAAAAGTATGCTGGTACAATATGCTGAGCATCCTATTATGGACGAGCTATATTGGTTAAATGCGAAAATTAACAAGGGAGAAGGCAATTACGCTGCCGCAATAAATAATTTACAGAAAATTGTTGATGATTTACCTTATGATATATTAACAGATGATGCCTTGTTTGAGATAGCAAACATCTATGAAAACTATTTAAATGATATAGAATTGGCGATGAAATATTACCAACAAGTGTTAGTCGATTTTCCGGGAAGTATTTATGTAGCTGAAGCGCGCAAACGTTTTCGCAAGTTAAGGGGCGACTTTATTAATTAATTTTATATATTGTTACAGAAAAATTGAATGTAAAACACTTCCAACATAAACGAACATGATGACTGCCCCTAAAAGACTTTTCGATTTATTGCACCTCCAGCAACAAAACAAACCTGTATCCGATTCCTTAACTTATAAAGTTGACGGCAATTGGAAGAAGTTTAGTACCGATGAAGTAGTGGAAATTGTTGATGACCTCTCCAAAGGATTGCTAGCAATAGGCGTAGGAAAAAATGATAAGGTAGGGATAGTGTCCATTAATAGACCGGAATGGAACTTTGTTGATTTAGCTCTGCAACAAATAGGTGCAGTAAGTGTACCTATGTATCCCACCATTACGCCAAAAGATTACAGATATATTTTTGAGGACTCACAACTGAAATATGTATTTGCCGGGGATGTGGAGCTTGTTAATAAAGTGAAGGAAGCAAGTGAAGGGCTTACTTTTTTTAAAGGTATTTATGCATTTGACGAGATGAAGGAGGCGCCTCTTTGGCGTGAGGTCATAGCGCAAGGGAAAACAGCGGATGTAGATTTAGCACCATACAGAGAGTCTGTTGATCCGGAGGATTTATTAACATTGATTTATACCTCAGGCACCACCGGAAACCCGAAAGGGGTTATGTTAACGCATCATAACATATTAAGCAATGCACTATCGGTTTCGGAAAACTTACCTACTGACCAGGAGATCCACCGAAGCCTTAGCTTTTTACCGCTTTGCCACATTTTTGAAAGAACATGTTTCTATTTCTATTTAGAACGAGGTATTTCAATTTATTATGCCGAGAGCCTTGAAAAAATTGGCGATAATTTGAAGGAGGTAAACCCTAATATGTTTACTACTGTGCCACGTTTACTGGAAAAAATTTATGATAAAATAGTGGCAAAAGGGATGGAGCTCACCGGAGTGAAAAGGTCTTTGTTTTTTTGGGCGTTGGATTTAGGACATCAGTATGATCTGCAAAAAGACCAGGGATTTTCGTACAACTTCCAACTTAAAATCGCTAATAAGCTTATTTTTAGTAAGTGGAGAGAAGCAGTAGGTGGTAATATAAAATTAATTGCCTCCGGAGGTGCAGCACTGCAACCCAGGCTGGCTACCATTTTTTGGAGTGCGCAAATTCCTGTGCTGGAAGCCTACGGACTTACAGAAACCTCTCCGGGCATAGCTTTTAATAGATTTAATAAAGAGGATATACGAATAGGAACGGTAGGGCCGGCCATGCCTGGTGTGAGTATAAAAATAGCAGAGGACGGTGAAATACTAGCCAAAGGGCCAAACATTATGAGAGGATATTATAACCAACCTGAAAAAACAGCGGAGGTTATTGATGCAGATGGTTGGTTCCATACCGGTGATATTGGTGAGATGGTGGAAGGTCGATTCCTGAAAATTACCGATCGTAAAAAGGAGATGTTCAAAACATCAGGAGGAAAATATGTAGCACCGCAGCTGATAGAAAATAAACTGAAAGAATCGGTATTGATAGAGCAGGTAATGGTGATAGGCGATGGGCGGAGATTTCCTTCAGCCTTAGTAGTACCGAGCTTTGATGCCTTGAAGGACTATTGCAAACACAAAGGAATAACCTATACTACAGATGCGGATATGATAACCAACCAAGCGGTAATAGAGAAGATGGACAGAGAAATTGAGAAGGCAAATAGCAATTTTGCCCAATGGGAAAAAATTAAAAAAATTAAACTTTTACCGGCATTATGGACAGTTGAAGCAGGGGAGCTGACAGCAAAACTAAGCTTAAAACGGAAAGTGATAATGGAGCATAGTACCAACGAGGTTGAGAGTATATACGCGGATTAAATCTATTATTGCATGGCGGCTTTGAGGTAGTGACTATCGGCTAAAACTAAAGGTATAATCAAATTTAACCATGCAAAATTAGCAGCATATAATGGATGTAAACGCAATAGCGTTTAGCGAAATGTTGAAAATAATTTCCAAAGCAAATCATTGCCTCCGCAAGCAAACGTAAGTGTAGAAATGTTGAAGGAATAAAATTAAACAGTTATAAATTGCTTATTTTACAATTATAAAAAATGGCATTACAAGACGAAATTGAATTAAAATCTAAAGAAATACAAACCGAAAATCTCAGTATGTCTATTGGTGAAATTATAAGTATGTATTCAGATGGCGACTTAGACATACATCCAGAATTTCAAAGGTTTTATCGTTGGAGTGATGGGCAGAAGTCAAAGCTAATAGAATCAATATTACTTAATATCCCCATTCCTTCCATATTTGTTGCTCAAAGAGCAGATGGAATTTGGGACGTAGTTGACGGTCTTCAAAGACTTTCTACAATTCTTGAATTTATTGGCGTTCTAAGAAACAACGAAAATGAATTAGTCGAACCATTACAATTAACAGAGACTGGTTTATTACCTTCGCTAGACAAGAAAAAATGGAATTCAGAAGATGATAGTGCATTCACTGAGGCGCAACAGAGATATTTTAAAAGAAGTAGATTAAACTTCGTCATTATTCAAAAAGAAAGTGATTCTAGCAGTAAATATGAACTCTTTCAGCGACTTAATACGGGTGGAAGTTCATTGACACCGCAGGAAGTAAGAAATTGCCTTCTTATAATGAATCATGAGGCGTATTTTGAAAAATTAAAGGAGCTTTCTGAATTCGAACCATTCTTAAACACTATTAATATATCTGATAAGAACCTTGATGAGCAGTACGATAAGGAATTAGTTTCACGTTTTCTTGTTCTAAAGGATGTGGAGCCTTCCTCATTAACCTCTGTTAAAGATCTGAGTAATTATTTAGACGATAAAATTGTGCAATATTTTCAACAGAATAATGACTCATGGGATAGTACCCAAGATCTTTTTAAGAGAACATTCAAGCTTATCAACGAACAAGTAGGTGAAGATGCTTTTAAAAGATATAATTTGAGTAAGGGTGTATTTTATGGTGGGTTTATTGTTTCTGCATTTGAAATGATTGCGCTTGGGATAGCTAAAAAGATTGATTACTGGGAGGAGCACAGAGCAGGAATCCGTGAAAAAATAGTAGAGTGTTGGCAAAAAATTTCAGATGACAATATAACATGGAAAGGTTATAATGCGGCTGGAAGATTACCTAAGACCATTTCCGTGGGTCAAGAAATATTTTAAATGAAGGTTAGGTCAATAAATGAATTGCAAGATAATCTTGATCAGGAAATTCAGTGGCGAAAAAAGGAAATTATTGATTACAAGTTTATCATTGAGAAAAACAGGAAATCAACTCTTATTATTCCACTGATTAGAGGGGGGATTGCTTTAAGCTATGCCCATTGGGAAGGTTTTATAAAAATGACCTCGTCATTTTTTGTAAGTTTTATTTCAACTAAAAAAATCCCGCTTGACAAAATGAAATTGAATTTCACTGCTCTAGCTTATCAAAAACGTTTAAATAAAGGTAACGGCATTGAGGAATGTATGCAGTTAATCGAGGATATCATTAAAAACAATCAAAAGCCATGTAAAATTTATGATAAAGATGTAATTGACACCAAATCAAATCTTAAGTATTATGTTTTAAAAGATATTTTAATTTCTCTTGGTTTGGAACAATCACATTTTGCTTCTAAAGAAAATTTTATTGATAAAAAGCTTGTAGACCCAAGGAACGATATTGCTCATGGAACATATAGAGACATAGTCTATGCAGATTTTGAAATAGTATATGATAATGTGATTCCTCTTATGGAGTATTACAAATCTCTGATCGCAAATTCTGCTGCTCAGGAAAGTTACAAGAAGTAACTGTTTACAAAATTCTGTATAAATCATGTCTGTTCAGAGCTCAACGAAACTGTGGCCTTTGATGGATTGCCTAGCTGATAACCTGAAACTTTTGTATATTTAATTTAGCCACGCTTCAGACAGTAGGCTAGAACACAAGCTATTCCAATGAGTGAAATTTCAGCAATCGTAAAAAAACATTTTAACAAAATAGAGTTGGGAATAGGAGAGCACTTTGTGAAGGAAGGGCAATACTCGAAATCTATGGGATTTGTAGCTTCCGGCTTGCTGCATTCATATCAAACTAACAGTAAAGGAGAAACCATTACCACCAACTTCTTTTTACCTGGCACTTTTTGTGGAGCCTTCTATAGCTTTTATAGGCAACAACCATCCTTTGAAAATATTAAATCTATCACCGGCTCATGCCTCTATGTGATGGGCTATGACAAGCTGCAAAACTTTTTAAAAACAGATCTGGTCTTTAATCAGCTCGGACGAATGGCTATTGAAGAAGTCTGCATCAGCAAAGACCTGAGAATTTCCAAAATGCTTCAGCTGCAGAGTAAAGAAAGATATTTATGGCTATTACAAGCATATCCGCTAATAGCAGAGAAAGCTCCTTTACAACATATCGCCAGTTACTTGGGCATGAAGCCAGAATCATTAAGTAGAATCCGAAAGGAGTTGAGTTCCTAACATAAGTCAATTAATACCTCAGAATTGAAACCGATCTTTGAATAAAGAAATAAAATTTATGCAAAGAACTTACTCAAAGTCAATAAAATTTAAGGAGGGTGACGGCTTCCTTCATGGATTTTCTACCGGTGCGGTGAAGGTAAAATCAAAGTACAGAACGGCTGTTGGTGGATTATTCACCTCCAAAATTAATTTTCTGTTGGATAATGAATGGACGGAATACTTACCTATTATGGTGTGGGTAATCGATCATCCGGAAGGTGTATTTATTGTAGATACTGGTGAAAATGCCAAAGTTTCTGAAAAGGATTATTTCAAAGAAGAAGGTCCTATTTTAAATTTCATCAATACCAAATCGTTCCTTTTTGATGTTAAACCAGAAGATGAAATAGGGCCGCAGCTTATAAAATTAGGCTATAGTGAAAAGGACATTAGCAGCGTAGTCTTAACGCACTTACATCTGGATCATTTTGATGGATTGAGTTATTTTGAAAACACCAATATTATGGTCAACCGATTGGAATGGGATAAACCTAGTTTTGCCTTACCGAGCTTATATCCGGACTGGTTTTCACCTACAACTATCGAACTGAAGTCCTCAAATAATAACTTTTTTGAGCGATCATTATCAATTGTAACATCAGAGGAAATTCAGATAGTGCATACACCCGGACACACGATTGGTCATTGCTCGGTACTGGTAAAAACCGATGATATGCACTACTTACTTGCCGGGGATGTCACTTACAATCAACATCAATTAGCAAATAACATTAATGCAGCGGGGCACCAAAGTTTTAAACTGGCCAAAAAAACGTATGCCTCAATAAAAGCCTACTCATCAGACAATAAGCTTGTGTATTTACCCTCTCACGATAACCTGTCTTTAGCTAGGTTACAAAATGACGATTATATGAAATAAGTGCGGCATGCTGGCAGGCCAAATAAATTCTTTCTTGCAGAAAATTCTATAGTTTGATTTTACAATAGTAGGCGCTAGATTGAAGCCTTTCATAAAACTGATTAAGCGAAATAAGGCACAAGAAAGATACACAGGAATACTTTGTGAAGGTGATTTTTTTTTACATCGTATGAATCGCAAAAAGCGCTACACAAATGAGTAGAAACAATATCTTACTAGACAGAAGATATTAAGTACTAAGTGGAGGATACTTTTCTGATATCCATCACTGATTTTAACATTTGACCAACCAATTTATTATATTATGATTGCAGTCATGACGTCAGTTTTTTCATATCACAAATTTCTTTGCTTTTCTATTTCAATTATTATAAAAGATAATAATACTTCTATAACGCACCCACTTCAATTATCTTAGGAATTGTTCTGTATAAGATTATTGTGTTCCAAGAAATGCAACTTGTTTTTGAAAATGATACCAAGCTAAAGTCTATTGCAGGAGCAGTTATTAAACACTCAAAGATTGTAAAAACCTGACAAAAAGCTAGATTTAAACAGATAATGGCTATGAGGAACATGAAAAATTAGCACTTTTAAATCCTCACTCAAGACGGCAGGCCGTTATATGTAATATATTGCATGAATGAATGTACTTGTAACAGGAGCAACAGGTTTTTTGGGGTCACGCATTGTAGAACATCTTGTTGCAGAACATAGAATTACCCACATTATTGCTACAGGTAGAAAATTATCAGAAAGCAATAAAGTATGTAACCCGAAAGTGGAGTACATTTTGGGAGATTTGCAAGAGGTGGATTTTGTTAAACAACTGTTCCAAAGTGATGTAGATGTAGTAATAAACTGTGCAAGTTTATCATCTCCATGGGGTTCCTTTAAATCATTCTTCAATTCAAACGTTACTACTCAAAAAAACATTATACAGCAGAGTTCGACTGCATCTATTCAACGATTTATCTACATTTCTAGTCCTAGTATTTATTTCAACTTCAAGGACGCTTTCAATATTACTGAAAACTCAGTAGTTCCGGAACGCGCGGTTAATAATTACGCTAAAACAAAATTGATGGCTGAACGAATGTTGATACAATCAAATTTACCTTATGTTATTCTTCGACCTAGAGCCTTGATAGGGAGGGGTGATACTGTTATTATGCCACGTTTAGTCAGATCATGCCTTGAAGGAAAACTTAAAATAGTGGGGTCAGGAAAGAACGTGGTTGATTTAACACCAGTTTCAAATATGGTAGAAGCTGTGCGGCTATCCATTTTCACACCTAACTACAATGAAGATTACAATATTTCTAATGGAGAACCTGTTAATCTTTGGCAAGCTATCAATTCAGTTTTGTCTGCTATTGGGCTACCTACTATCAAAAACAAAATACCCTATGCTGTTCTCTACACTGTGGCAACCATAATGGAATATAAGGCCCGATTATTAAACGGAAAAGAGCCAATCCTTACGCGCTATTCCGTAGGTGTGCTGGCTAAGTCTTTTACTTTTGATATACAAAAAGCAAGAGAAAAATTAAATTATAAACCCCAGCAAACTACTGCTCAAGCGGTGGATGAATTTGTAGAATGGTACAAAGAAAATAATAATGCCAGCGTTAAAATTTAATTTACTTTCAGCAGGATACTGTGAAGCCAAGCGTTCTCATGCATTAAAAGGGGCATCCAATGAAACTATAAAGTTTTATGCCACATATGCTCACATAGAACATCCCATCTATGGGCATATTTTATTCGATACGGGCTACACAAGGAGATTTTATGAGGCTACAAGAAACTATCCTTTTAAATTATATGCAAAGGCAGCCAAAGTTTTTATTAGTGAAAAAGACGAATGCAAAAACGTATTGAAAGAGAATGGTATCCACGTAAATGATATTAAAATTATTATCATCTCCCATTTCCATGCAGATCACATAGGTGGGTTGCGAGACTTCCCTAATGCGGAGTTTATTTGCTCTGATGTTGCTTACCAGAACATAAAAGAAAGGAGAGGATTTGCTGCTTTGAAAAAGGGATTTATCCCGAGTCTAATGCCGGAGAACTTTGAATCAAGAACTAGATTTCTCTCATTTGATTCAGCCACCAAGGAGGTGGATTGTCTTGGCAAAGTAGTAGACCTATTCAACGATGAATCCATTTTAATTTGTCAGCTGGATGGTCATGCAAAAGGGCAAATAGGCGCGCTATTACAAGCCGATAAAACGATCCTGCTAATAGCAGATGCGGCATGGCTAAAAGCGAACTTTGTAGATCTGCACTTGCCCAATCCTATAGTTCGCTTGTTTTTTGATTCATGGAGAGATTTTAAGAAGAGTCTCTACAAAGTTCATAGGTATCATAATGCGCACCCTGAAACTCAAATTATTCCCTGCCATTGCGAAGAAACTCTTATGAAACTAAAAGCCAAGAAATGAAAGTATCAAAATTAGCTATACTATTTTATTTCTTAAAGCTCAGGTTTTCCAGAACATTTCTCATGCACAGGGTCAGCCAAAAAATGAAGAAAAGCTGGCGTCACATGCTATCGTCCTCACAATTTTATAGGGAATTATTGGCGACCAACCAAGAATTACCAATTATGAATAAGGCATTATTCATGGCAAATTTTGATGCAATAAATACCGTAGGGATTAAAAGAGAGGAAGCGTTAAACGTAGCTATCGAAGGTGAAAAAACCAGAGACTTCAGCCCATTGATTAACGGCATTAGTATTGGTCTTTCTTCAGGCACAAGTGGAAATAGAGGCATTTTTCTTACGAGTAAAAAAGAAAAGGCTATCTGGGTGGGAGCTATTTTAGATAGGGTAATAGGTTTTTCATTTAAAAAACGCAAAGTGGCTTTTTTTCTTAGAGCCAATAATAATTTGTACGAAGCGGTAAATTCAAGCTTGCTGGCTTTTACATTTTTTGACCTAAAAACTCCGATAGAGACACATATCAGCATGCTTATAGCACTAAGGGCAGATATTTTAGTCGGCCAACCCTCTGTATTAGTAACAATTGCAAAAAGTTATAAACTGGCACACATAAAGCCAACATTCACTAAAATTATTTCTGTTGCAGAAGTGCTGGAAGATGACCATAAAGAATATCTTAAATCAATCTTCAATTGCCCAATAAGTCAGGTATACCAATGCACGGAAGGTTTTTTAGGGTACACCTGCAAAAAAGGTCAGTTACACCTCAATGAAGATTTTATAGAGGTTGAGAAAAAATATATAGATGCGAAAAAAATGAGATTTCATCCGGTAGTTACTGATTATTTAAGGTCTTCTCAACCGATAGTAAGATATGAGCTCAACGATATTTTACACGAAGGACCGCCCTGCAGCTGTGGCAATAGCTCCACAGTTATTCGTAAAATTGAGGGGCGATCTGATGACATATTTCGCTTTTTGAAAAATGGAAAGGAGATTTTAATATATCCGGATTTTATAAGAAGGGCTGTCATTCTCGCATCTGATCAAATCGTAAATTATACTGTTACACTAGTTGATAGTCAAACTATAAGTATACATTTAGAAGTTGAGAAAGCGGCTGAATTGCCTGATATATTCAAAAATGTTAAATTCGAAGTACAACAATTGCTGTCTGAATTTGGCATTGGAGGTATTAGATTTATTAAGGTGGATAAGAAGGGAGATTATTTGACCAAATTTACCAGAATCAAAAATGAATATTCAAAGAGCATTTAGCATTAAAGGAGCCGGTAAATATTTGCCAAAGTCGGTTATTTTAAGCAGCGAAATAGAGAATGAATTAAGCTTACCCGAGGGTTATATCTTTGAAAGGATCGGTGTGAAATCACGCCATTTTGCTAAAGAAGAATCTAATACTTTTATGGCAAAGCAGGCATTAAAGAGCGCTTTAAAAGAGGCCCATTTGAGTATAAAGGACATTGATTGTTTAATAGGTGCATCAGCTACTTTTGACTACATAATCCCTAATAGATCATCCTTAATTAAAAATGCATTCAAAGAGGCTTCCGCGTACGATTTTCCGTGCATAGATATTAACACAGTCTGCACCAGCTTCATTTCCGCTTTAGATTACGCTTCTTTATTGTTATCCTCCGGAGACTATCATAACATAGCAATAGTAAGTTCAGAAAGTAGTGCAAAAGGACTCAACCCTACCAATGTAGAAACCTATAGTCTTTTTGGTGATGGAGCAGCGGCCGTGATTGTGTCGGGCTCTCATCAAAAAAGCGGATTGATAAAGTACAAATCAAAAACCTATGCAGAAGCCGCAAAATTTACCATTATAGAAGGTGGAGGTAATGTGAATCACACCAAATATGTGCCGTATGATCCGTCCATATATTCTTTCAATATGCAAGGTAGAAAGTTACTCAAAAATGTGAAAAATACTCTTCCAAAATTTCTATCTGAATTTTTTAACCCGCTAGCAGTATCGCTACAAGACATCGATTTAATTATACCACATCAGGCAAGTAAACTGGGCATGAGAATGCTAATTGGGATGAATAAAAACAACGCAAAAAACATTGTTGACCAGTTGGAAAATCATGGAAACTGCATTGCAGCTTCCATTCCTATGGCATTGGCCACTAGTATTGATAATAAAACGCTGAAAGAGGGAGATACCTGTTTTCTACTTGGCACGGCAGCTGGCATGACAATAAGCGGCTTATTATTTACGTATTCCAAATCATGAGTTTTAAGTATGTAAATAGTATTCTTTTGATGCTGATTGTAATTGAATGGATCAGCTTTCACTTTTAACGTAAAGAAAAATATTGTTGAGAAGACCTGTATTGAATTTGTGCTCGGGGCATATATTGATGTGGATTCTCAGGAGATGGAAATCTCTGCTTTTTTGGTACCAAACTCATTTAACTGCACAATGGAAAAAGCGGACGGGCAGACAATATGCCTTTTTTAGCTTTGCAGCTCAGCCAGTCTGGCAAAATTCATTTATATTTATTCCGCACGGCTATAAGCACATAATTTGTAAGCTATTCAATATAAATCTCAACCTATGCGTTCATTAATTATTGGTGATATCCATGGCAATTACAGTTCATTAAACGCGATCCTGCATAAAGCGGATTATAATCCGAAAAACGACCGCATTATTTGTGTGGGCGATTATGTTGATGGTTGGTCGCAGTCATTTGAAGTGGTAGATTACCTGTTGAGTATATCCGAGAAAGCGGCATTTGAAAATATATTTATCATGGGAAATCACGATAAATGGTTCAAATCAGTATTAGAGGAGGGGTTGACACTATTTAGAAATGAGGACTACATCCGAAGAAAATATATGCACTGGTACGAGCAGGATGGCCGGTCAACCTACCATTCATATTTAGCCCAAACAGATGCAGACATTAGCAGGCATAAAATGCACTTTTTCAATCATTTGAAATATTATTACAAAGAAAACAATGATTTGTACCTTCACGCTGGCTTTGAGCCATCCGTTGGTTTCGAGCAAACATTAGCCAGCGATAAATCCGATTTGGTTTTCAGTCGTGCGCTATACGAAACGGCTCTGCAATATTGGAAAAAGGAGCGCGCTCAAACTATAAATTCAGATTACTTCCCGGTACCGGGTTTTCAAAACATCTTTATTGGCCATACTCCCACGGTACAGCACGGCATTATGCAGCCGGTAAAAATGGGGAATGTAATAAATGTAGACCAGGGTTGTAAAATAGATGGCCGCCTAAGCCTTTGGGTAAGAGAAACGGAGGAATATTTTCAGGTTAGCCAAGAGCGTGGAGAAATTACATAGGCGAAGGAATAAGTAAGAACAGTAACAGCATTACTTGAAGCGGCTGCTTGATGATTTTGGTAAAAGAACCCAATAAAAATAAAGCCGCATCAAAATATGTCGTAAATTAAATCGTCTTACCTCCATAAAACCTATGATTATACAAGTCAGAACGATGCCAAGAATTTTTCTCACGCGCGAAGTATTACTTAGTACTACAATAATTATGATGCTTCTGCTGACCTCTTGTAAAAAAGAAGGCATACCGGCATCTATCGAAAAAGGATTACTCCTAAACCAAACCATTAATGCAGGTGGACGAGAGAGAGCCTACCATTTATTTGTGCCTGAAGTAAATGATAATGCACCGCTGGTGGTTTTACTGCACGGAAATTCCGGCAGTCATGACCAAGTACTTGGCCTAGACGGAAACGAATCGCCCTCCAAAGTTTGGCTTACATTGGCAGAAGAAAATAATTTTATGGTGCTGGTGCCCAACGGTACTATTGGGCCTTCCGGTAAAAGAGGATGGAATGATTGCCGTGTGGATGCTAAAGGGCAAACAGATGCAGATGACGTGCTTTTTATAAAAACCCTACTGGAATTGCTTAAAACAGATTACTCATATAACGGCAACAAAGTATATGTATCGGGCATATCCAATGGCGGTTTTATGACCAGCCGGCTGGTTATGGAAATACCTGAAAAAATAGCAGCCTTTGCAGCGGTAATTTCTTCAATGCCGGTAAACACAGCATGTCCGGAAGCTACTATTCCTATTTCGGCACTTTTTATGAATGGCACCGATGATCCTATTGTGCCTTATAATGGTGGAGAAATGGCCGCAGAAAGAGGGCTAATTTTTTCTACTGTAGAAAGCATTGACTATTGGAGGCAACGCAATGGAATTGTTGGGCAACCGGAAGAAAAAATTTTTCCGGATAACGAAAAAAACGATGATTGCAGCGTGCTGCGTTACTACTACAAAAACGGCACTAACAATACCGAAGTAGCCTTATATACAATTATGAATGGAGGGCACGCGGAGCCCAGTATGCAGGAGCGATATGGTAATATTTTCCTTCAGATTGTTGGTAACCAAAATGCGGATATAGAAATGGCCAAGGAAATTTGGGGCTTTTTTGAGGATAAATCCAAATAATTTTTACCATGCACAAGGGCCGATTTCTGTCCTTCTAACTTATAAAAATAAATATTTTGTGTGATTTGAAAAGGAGGAAAACCTCAACATTATTGAAGATTTTGCTGCCAAGCCGTTACTTTTGTAGCTCCAATAAAAAGCTTTTATGGCAGATAACGCATTCACCCCTTTCCCTCAAACTATACAAGCATCTGAGCTGCCTGAAAAATTTACTTTTCCTTTTGCTTATGAGCCTCATGAGCTTACTTTATTAGCGGCTAAAGCACTACAAGAAAAATTGAAAAACCATTACACAGCTTCCGATGAGTGGGGCAAAATGTATGGGGTACTAGTTGTGCAAAATACTAAAAACGAGATCGGCTTTTTGATGGCTTTTTCCGGACAGGTTGAAAAACATGCACAGGAGCTACACTTCGTTCCCTCCATACATAACAGGCTTGACAAAAGCGGCTTTTTTAAAAAAGAGGAAGAGCAGATTACAGCATTAAATAATAAGATAACACAAATTGAAAATAACAGCCGGTATAAAAAATTGCTAGCCGAATTGGAGCAAATCAAAAAGAAAGCAGCCGCAGCAATTGCCGAACAAAAGGCTATAAAGGACGAGTTGAA
Source organism: uncultured Cytophagales bacterium (assembly GCA_963832285.1). Classification (GTDB taxonomy): domain Bacteria; phylum Bacteroidota; class Bacteroidia; order Cytophagales; family Cyclobacteriaceae; genus Marivirga. The sequence continues at coordinate 49,832 of CAWHTP010000003.1, read as the reverse complement.
AGCGGCCAGAAGAGCCGAAAGACAAGCAGCTGAAAAACTCAATAATTCAAATTCAGAAAAACTACAAAAGCAGCTCAACCACCAGAGCATAACGCAGCATTACGATTACAAAAAGGCCAACGAAGCTTGGAATAAAGAGGTGGGCAAAATACAATCGAAATTATCAACATTTGAAAATGACCTCAACCGACTAAAGAAAGAAAGAAAGAGCAGATCAAATGCGCTGCAAAAGCAATTGTTTGACCAGTATCAATTTTTAAATGCCGATGGCCAATTAAAAAGCCTTCTGCAAATATTTGATGAAAATAAGCCCCCTGCCGGAGCGGGAGACTGTGCAGCACCAAAGCTATTGCAATATGCCTTCCAAAATAATTACAAACCGCTGGCGATGGGAGAATTTTGGTGGGGCAATCCGCCCAAATCTCAGCTGAGAACTGAAGGTAGATTTTACCCGGCCTGTGCTGGTAAATGCAAACCTATTTTAGGCCACATGCTGCAAGGATTACCGTTGGAAGATGACCCCGTATGGAATTATACTGCCGCCAACAAACATATTGATATTGTTTATGAAGACGAACACCTTTTGGTTATAAATAAGCCGGCTGGTTTATTGAGCATACCCTCTAAACTAATTGACGATGCAGTGTCCGTACGAATGAGCAATTTATACCCGGAAGCTACCGGCCCGCTCGTGGCGCATCGGCTGGATAAGCTTACCTCCGGCCTTATGATTATTACCAAAAGTCTGGAGGTTTACAGGGAGGTGCAGCAGCAATTTATCAACAAAACCATAAAAAAATCTTATTTAGCACTGCTGGAAGGAAGTATTTCGCCTTCTAAAGGCAGTATTAATCTACCCTTATCGGTAGATGAGTTTAACAGACCTATGCAAATGGTTAATTACAATAAAGGCAAAAAGTCGGAAACGTTATACGAGTTACTCAAACAAGTAGAGAACAGAAGCCTGGTAAAATTTACACCGATAACAGGCAGAACCCATCAGCTGCGTGTACATGCTGCCCACCCGGAGGGGCTAAATGCACCCATTGTGGGCGATACACTTTACGGAAAAAAAGACAAACGATTAATGTTGCACGCTGCGGCCATCACATTTAAACACCCCATCACCCAAGAGGAATTAAGCTTTGATGTACCCGCTGATTTTGAAAACGGTTTTTGATGCTTTTTGACCAACCATCGGACCCAAAAGTAAACAAGTTGCCGTATGATGGAAGGGTAAACTACTACGGGAAAGTATTTGAGCCAGCGGAAGCAAGACTTTACTATAAAAACCTAAGAGAGGAAATTGCTTGGGAAAACGACAAGGCCATCATATTCGGTAAAGAAATTATTACCAAACGCAAAGTAGCGTGGTATGGCGATGAGCCATTCTCTTACACTTATTCCAAAGTAACTAAAAAGGCGAAATACTGGACGCCAGCTTTAAACGCTATCAAAGAAAAAATAGAAGAAGCATGTGCCGAAACCTTTAATTCATGCCTGCTTAATTTGTATCATAGTGGGGCAGAGGGCATGGCCTGGCATAGCGATGGTGAAAAGGATTTGAAAAAGAATGGCGCCATTGCATCAGTCAGTTTTGGTGCCGAGCGTAAATTTGCTTTTAAGCATAAAGGAACAAAAGAAAGAATAGACCTTTGGTTGGAGGACGGCAGCCTGCTTATTATGGCAGATGAAACCCAAAGCCATTGGCTGCATAGGCTTCCGCCTACAAAAAAAGTTGAAACAGCTAGGGTTAACCTTACTTTTAGAACGATTGTGGGTCAAAATGTTTCAACAAAATCATGAACAGGAAATTTTTGTTAGCGATACTTTTATTTTTTATGTGCGAGGATGCGTTTTGGCAGACCTAAATTTCACAATATATTCAAGTAATATTATTGTCAACAATTTTCCTGTGATCAATAAACACACTCATCCTCAATTGGCTCTCTTATCAGGATATTCCGTAACTTGAGATCAAATAATAACCCACCATGGAGCAGGAAAAACACTATGTGATAAGAAGCAATTGGCTAAGAGCAGCCATCTTAGGTGCAAATGACGGCATACTGTCTACAGCCAGTATTATTATTGGTGTTGCTGCGGCCAGCAATACCAGAGATCCAATTATGCTGGCAGGGGTGGCAGGCCTTGTAGCCGGAGCACTTTCTATGGCGGCCGGTGAGTATGTTTCAGTAAGTTCGCAAGCGGATTTAGAAAATGCCGATTTGGAAAGGGAAAGACAGGAGCTGGAAGATATGCCCGAGGGAGAGCTAAAAGAGTTAGCAAAAATTTATGAAGGGAGAGGTTTAAGCGCGGCTTTATCTTTACAAGTAGCCGAAGAGCTCACAGCACATAATGCCTTGGAAGCGCACGCCAGAGATGAACTGGGGATTAATGAAATTACGCAGGCTAAGCCATTACAAGCAGCTCTTGCTTCGGGTGCAGCATTTGTGTTTGGAGGCTTTTTACCCGTAATAGTTGCGCTTTTTGCTTCTGTTCAGCTAATGGAATACTACCAGTATGCTTTCGCCATTATTTTTTTAGTGGTATTGGGTACCATAGCCGCCAAAGCAGGAGGTTCTAGCGTTTGGCGCGCCATAGTAAGAATTACTTTTTGGGGCACATTGGCTATGGGAATTACTGCATGCATAGGCTCCCTATTTGGTTTGAATGGTATTTGAAAACGCACAGTAAAACTGGCGGGTAAGTAAATTGACTAAAACAGAAAGAATAGCTGAAATTTAAATTTGCTGCTGCATTGGCTCATATCTGCGGAAAGTTGATGTGTAATTTAACAGCTAATATCCTTATGGAAATAATAAAGGAAGCGGAAAGAATGAAATTGTAATCCCTTGGCATGCCTAAATAATACAGGGCAATATAACATAGACCACCGGCAAGGCAAGCACTGGCATAAATTTCCTTTTTAAAAAGTACAGGTGTTTCATTCACCAATGTATCGCGAATAACACCGCCAAAAACAGCAGAAAACATGCCCATCATCGCAGCAATTTCCCAGCGCACACCTAACGACAAAGCTTTTTCCACACCCGCCACTGTAAAAAGTGCAATGCCCAGCGTGTCAAAAATCTTCAAGGTCCTTCGCAATCTTTGCAGCACCTTTCCGAAAAGTATAGCACATAAAATTCCGGCAAAAACAGAGTATATGATGTAGATATCTGAAATCCATGCCAGAGGATAACTATCCAGCAAGATATCGCGGAGCGTACCCCCGCCAATAGCCGTAATAAATCCCGTAAAGCCTGCACCAAACCAATCTTCAGATTTGCCCTGCACCGCCAATACTCCGGAAATAGCAAATACGAAGGTGCCTAGTGATTCAAGGATATACTGTATATTCATTATGAAGAAATAAAATGTTTTGCATGAATTTAACCAAGGGTGCAAATATAAATATTTTGCTCGAAAACGTTGGCCTGCCAGAGGGGCATCACACTTTTAAACAATGTAGTGGGCATAGCGATTTAATTTTCATTAATTTTAGAATAAACGATAAGCGCCCATGTCTCAAATAACTGTAGATAACACAAGTATCGAAAAACAGCAAAGTATTTTTCTGTCGCAACAAAGATTTTTCAACTCGCAACAAACGAAGCCTCTTAAGTTTAGAAAAGAGCAATTGCAAAAGCTCAAGAATGCAATTCGGTCTCAGGAGGAGGCAATTACTACTGCTTTAGAACAAGATTTTGGGAAGCACCCTTTCGAGACTTTCGTTACTGAAATAGGTCAGGTATATGAGGAAATTGACTATGCCCTTAAACATATTTCGCAATGGATGAGACCGAAGAAAGTGGAAAGCCCATTGCTCGCTTTTCCCTCGTCCAGCAGAGTTTTATATCAGCCTAAGGGCGTATGTCTAATAATAGGCCCATGGAATTATCCGTTCAACCTGATTTTTGCTCCTGTTGTGGCAGCTATTTCAGCGGGCAATACCTGCATTATAAAACCCCCGGAAGAAACACCTCATATTTCGCAGCTGATAGAAAAAATTATTAGCGATAATTTTGACGAAGGCTTTATGGCCGTTGTAATGGGCGAGGGTAAAACGGTGGTGCCTCAAATGATGGAAAACCTTCATTTTAACCATGTCTTCTTTACCGGAAGTGTTCCGGTAGGTAGAATTATTGCTAAAATGGCGGCTGATAAACTAGTGCCTGTAACGCTGGAACTTGGCGGTAAATCACCATGTATTGTGGATAAGTCCGCAAAGTTAACAGTAGCAGCTAAACGAATAGCCTTTGCAAAATGGGTAAATGCAGGGCAAACCTGTGTTGCTCCGGATTATTTATTAGTGCATGAAAGCATAGAAAATACTTTCTTGAATGAGCTGAAAAATGTTATCACTTCATTTTATGGTAAAGAACCGATGGAAAGTGACGATTTCGCACAAATTGTAAATGAAAAGCGTTACGAAACCTTGAAAGGATTTTTATCGGAGGGCGAGATAATCTTTGGAGGTGCTTTTGATGATCAAAAGAGAAAAATTGAGCCAACACTTATTAAAGATGTTTCAGCAGAAGACAAATTGCTAACAGAAGAAATTTTCGGACCCATTTTACCTATCATTACCTACTCAACAGATGAGGAGGCAATGGATAAAATAGCAAAAAACCCCAACCCGCTGGCCTTATATATTTTTACCGATAATAAGGCGGTAAGTGATAAATTTATACAGCAAGTTCCATTTGGTGGTGGATGCATTAATAATGGTTTGCTGCATTTGGCCAACCCCGAACTGCCATTTGGAGGCATTGGTACCAGCGGACAAGGCAATTACCATGGCAAAGCCGGCTTCCTTGGCTTCTCTCATGAGAAGTCAATTCTTAAAAGTGCCACGTGGTTTGATTTGAACAAGAAATATCCTCCTTACGGCAATTTTATATTGAAAGTGGTAAAAGCAATAATGGGCTAATATTATCCTATGTCTGTACCTCGCAGCGGTCAGACATGGGGTTTGCTTGTAGTAAATTTGATGCTACGATTATCTTTATAACAAAGAACAGGTCTGACGTTTTCAACGTCCGTGCCGCAGGGTATAAATTTAAAAATTATTCCAAAAAGGGTCTAGGTAATATGCTTTCAAAGCCTCGTTTGCCCAACCTGCCTAATGTCGGTACCTCGCAGAGGTCAGACCTTATTGCACTAAACATTATTTTTCACTGATACTCTAATTAGTATGGAAATCATTACACGCGCGAGATCGTCTCCCCCTTTTTTTCTAAAGGGGGTTATGGGGATTTTGCTTACTGAGCCCCGGTTTGCTCTAGGTTCTTAATGTCGGCACCTCGCAGAGGTCAGACATGGGGTTTGCTTGTAGTACATCCGATAATACGATTGCCTTAAAAATAGAGAACAGGTCTGACGTTTTCAACGTACCGACCTTATTGCTCTGATCAGTAGGTATAATAGTGCTGAATTTTTTATCTTTATCAAAACAACAACATTAATGAAAATAGAAGCGGATAATTTGTATCATGTTTACAATCAGGGAAATAATAGAGAGACTATTTTCAAATCAAAAAATGACTACAATGAATTTTTAGAGAATTTGCGAAAATTTGTATGTTCGAATGCTGATATACTAGCGTATGCGCTGATGCCCAACCATTTTCACTTTCTTATTAACACTACCAGTATTTCGGCAACTCCTAAACAAGTAGGAAATATCGAGTCCTCTAATATACAAAATGCTTTTAGAGTTATGCTCTCCTCTTATGCTAAATGGTTTAACACCAACATGAATAGAACAGGCTCATTATTCAGGCAAAAAACCAAATTTAAACAGATAAAAACTGATGAGGCAGCTTATGTATGCTTCAATTATATTCATCAAAATCCGTTAGTAGCAAAGCTTTGTGACAAAATAGAGGACTGGGAATATTCTTCTTTCAGAGATTATCTTGGTCTTCGGAGTAGCAGCATATGTAAAAAAGATGTGGCACTACGCCTTCTAGATATTAAAGAGGCAGATATTTACAGAGAAACGTATCTAGCTATTCCCGAATGGAAGTTAAGAAAGCTTTACTAAAAGATGGCAGCATCCGGAACTGCCCAATGCACCTGCTTAGTGTCGGTTGTTTGTAGTGCATCCAATAATACGATTGCACTAACAACTAAGAACAGGTCTGACGTTTTCACGTGCCGACCTTATTGCTACTAATTGCAATTTTGTAAAATTTAAAAATTATTAAAAAGGGTCGAGGTAATATGCTTTCAAAGCCTCGGTTTGCCCAACCTGCCTAATGTCGGTACCTCGCAGAGGTCAGACATGGGGTTAGCTTGTAGCACACCCAATAATACGATTGCCTTAACAACTAAAAACAGGTCTGACGTTTTCAACGTGCCGACCTTTTTGCTACTAATTGCAATTTGGTAAAATTTAAAATCTATACATTCAATTAATAGATGCAACAGCATTAAAAAGTGGGAAGGGCAGCATGCTTTAAAGCCTCGGTTTGCTCAACTGCCTAATGTCGGCACCTCGCAGCGGACAGACATGGGGTTAGCTTGTAGTACAATTTGATGCTACGATTATCTTTATGATAAAGAACAGGTCTGACGTTTTCAACGTACCGACCTTATTGCTACTGATAATGAACAAATTTAGCGTTTGAACATACCGATTTGACGGCTTAAATTCTGAAGCTTGCCAGTCTAATATCAGTGGACACCTGCACAAGTTATGAGTTATTCTTTTTAGCACTTATCTTTACCACATGAAGCAATTCAAATACCTCCTAACGGCTACAGCACTTTTGATCTGTCTTGCAGCCTGCGAACAAAACTACTACCCAAAACCTACAGGATTTAATAGAATTGACTTGCCAGCGCACACCTATAATCAGCTTCCTGATTCCTTCCCATTTACCTTTCAATATTCCACACACGCAAAGCTTTTACCCGATTCCTCCTACATCAGACAGCGCTATTGGTTTGCGCTATTTTATCCGGAGTTGGTGGCAGAAGTGCATATAACCTACAAACCACTCTATAACAACAGAGATTCGTTGCGCACAAACATTGACGATGCCTATAAACTAACTGCCAAACACCAGGCAAAAGCATCTTCCATTGAGGAAACGATTATTCAAACGCCCTCCGGTAAATTTGTTTCCATAGCCGAGCTTGAAGGTGATGTACCAAGCCAGTTTCAGTTTTACACCACCGACTCCACCACACACTTTTTAAGAGGCGCGCTTTATTTTAGAACAGCCACCGAAAACGATTCACTCGCTCCGGTTATAGACTATGTAAAAAAAGATATAGTGCATGCGCTGAACACATTAGAGTGGAACTAAAATGTCGTCCTTTTTTAAAAACCCAATTGAATTTTTAAAAGGTGTAGGCCCCCAAAAGGCTGAGCTGTTAAAAAAGGAGTTAAATATCCATACCTATGCCGATCTGTTGCAGCATTACCCTTTCAGGCACGAGGACCGCACGAAGTTTTATGCTATAAGAGAATTAAATGAACATTTGCCCAATGTACAGATTAAAGGGCAGATCAGGAATAAGCAACTAGCAGGTATAGGGCGCAAACAGCGGCTCGTTTTACAGCTTTACGATGACACCGGAAGCATTGAGCTCGTATGGTTTGCTGGCATCAAATACATTGAGCCTAAACTACGCATGGGGGTTACATACATTGTTTATGGTCAGGTAAACCGCTTCGGTAATAAGCTGTCCATGGCACATCCGGAAATAAATGTGCTAACCCCGGCACTGGAAAATAACCAGTTTTTGCAACCTGTATATTCCACCACGGAAATTTTGCGCAAACGCTTTGTGGACAGCAAGGCGCTTTTTAATCTGCAAAAAACTTTACTAAAAGAAGCGTATAGCAGAATACCGGAAACACTACCCGAGAATCTGCTAGAACAGTTTGCCCTGCTCTCCAAAAGAGACGCCATAGCGCAAATTCATATCCCAAAGAATGCACAGATGTTGCAGAAGGCTAAGTTCAGGCTCAAATATGAAGAGTTCTTTTTTATGCAGCTGCGCCTTTTATTGCAGAAAAAGGTAAGACTTGAAAAATTCAGAGGCCAACAATTTTCCAAAACAGAGCTACTCACCATTTTCTACGAAAAGCATTTGCCTTTTGAACTAACCGAAGCACAAAAAAAGGTGGTAAAAGAAGTATTTGCCGACCTGAAAAGTGGTAAGCAAATGAGCCGTTTGCTACAGGGAGATGTAGGTAGCGGCAAAACTATTGTAGCATTTTTAACGGCCTTGGTAGTAATTGGTAGTGGCGCCCAAGTAGCGTTGATGGCTCCCACACAAATTTTGGCCAACCAGCATTACGAAAGCTTAAAGGAGTTTGCTGATTTGATAGGGATAAAAATTGCCTTGCTAACGGGAGCCACCAAAACGAAGGCACGCAGGGAAATACATGAGCAATTGGGCCATGGCAATTTACACATTTTGGTAGGAACGCATGCGCTGCTGGAAGATGTGGTAGTATTTCAAAACCTTGGGCTGGCCATTGTAGATGAGCAGCATCGTTACGGAGTAGCGCAAAGAGCCAAATTGTGGGGAAAAAATAAGGAAACAATACCGCACGTGCTTATCATGACGGCCACGCCTATTCCTCGCACATTGTCCATGTCGGTTTATGGCGACTTGGATATTTCCGTTATTGATGAATTGCCCAAAGGCAGAAAACCCATCAAGACCATTCACCAATACGATGCGAATAGGCTAAAGTTGAATGGGTTTTTGAAACAGGAAATTGATAAAGGCCGGCAGGTATATGTGGTCTATCCGCTGATTGAAGAATCGGAAAAGCTGGACTTAAAAGATTTGATGGATGGATATGAGAGTATTTCCAGAGCCTTTCCGGAATACCCCATCAGCATAGTGCATGGTAAAATGAAACCTGCCGATAAAGATTGGGAAATGGCCCGCTTTGTGAAAGGCGAAACCAAAATAATGGTGGCCACCACGGTGATAGAGGTAGGCGTAAACGTACCAAATGCTTCCGTAATGGTGATTGAAAATGCGGAGAGTTTCGGTCTAGCGCAACTACATCAGTTGCGTGGGCGCGTTGGCCGGGGAGGCGATCAATCATATTGTGTGCTGGTAAGCAGTTACAAACTAAGCAAAGAAGCTAAAACCAGAATAGCTACCATGGTGCGAACTACCGATGGCTTTGAAATTGCTCAGGTAGATATGCAGCTTCGCGGCCCGGGCGATATGATGGGAACGCAGCAAAGTGGGCAGATAGATTTATTGCTAGGCGATTTAAGAGAAGATGAACCTATTTTGAGTGCTGCCCGCGAATCGGCACAAAAAATTCTTAGAGAAGACCCGGAGTTGAGTCTTGAAAAAAATGATGTTATTAAACGACACGTAGAGGCACAGAAGAAGAATAAATTAAACTGGAGCCGGATAAGTTGATGGTATCATTTCTGTCAATTTGGGTATTTGCCATTATATAACTTTGTCGATCATTTATGGAGCTTCATAGGCGTACAAAGTGCGATCATCTGAAGTATTACTCTTTATTATCATTTGGTTTTTTTAACTTTGCCGCTTCCTAAAAGAGTTAACCTTTTATAACAACGCCATGCAAATAATTAACAGGCTTGCGAAAACACTTCTTATTCTACCATTCGTGCTTCTTATTTTTGCAGAAACAACATCGGCACAGCGCGTTTTGCGGTATCAGGGGGAATATAGCATAGGAGATTTTAGTGGTGAGGCGATTTTTGATTATGGCCTGATAAAAGAGGACACTGTATTTGAAGGCACATTCAAATTTAAGGAAAACAATATAGGGCTAAACTTTAATGAAAGTGTCAGGCATCTGAATATGGAAGGTAAAATGGCCGATAATAGTCCCGAAGGGAAATGGAAGCTTACTTTCAGCAACTTTTCAACTGATAAAAAAATTGAAAGAGTTAATTATACCTATCAGCTCAAATTGAGCGGAACAGAACACAAACTTGAAGGAGAATTTTCAAAAGGCTTGCCCAATGGCCAATGGGAGCAAGTGGTGAGAAACATAGATGATGCAGAAATAGCAGACACCTTATTCTATAGTCAATATGATTTCCGCAAAGGAGTTCCTCAAAAAAGTTTTGAAATAAAAGATAATAATAACATGCTGGCAGGGCGTTTCGTGCGTGCAGGATTTGCTCATGATAGTTGGGAGCTTTACACACTTCAAAGCCTAGAGGCAGAGGAAATATGGTTTTTTGAGGAAGGAAGGTTGGAGAAAATTAATAATGTGAGCAACGACTCAAGTTGGCAAACGCTTATTTATCCTATAGAGATGAGTAATCCTAAAACAATGGTTCTTGATAGTTCTTACCTAGCTATTATTCACCTACTGCAAAAACTATCGTCCAATAATAAGCAAGATGCTTATAGTGGTATTAGCGCGTTGCTAACAAAAAATGAAGCCTATTTTAACAAGGGTCAATCCGTGCTGAACAAAATAGGCGAGGCCACATTACACACAAATGTGCAGGTTAAAGTGGAACAATATTCTCTACAGGAAAATGAAATAGCAAATCTTGATTCGCTGGCTACCGACTATGCCAAATCCGCTGCAGTAAGTAAAGACCTAAAGAACAATACACAGATTAACATTCTCAAACTAGCCAACGAACAAGTTCTTTTTGAAGTTACAGCGCTAAACTTTTACGAAAACATGTTTTTTAGGCCGCTCAATCAAATAATAAATGCCTACCGTAAAGGATTGCTGGATTATGTGCCTGTTAAAAAACTGGCAGCTAATTTACTACCGGTAGATAGTTTATTTGCAGATCACAAAATTGCTTTTAACTGGAACGATTCGTTGAAAAGCAGGAATATTTCAGATATTATAAACATTGGTACTACTACTAGCAGCGGGTTCAACCTTTTAACTGATTACGCACACGAAGTACTAAACAATATTAAAATGCTGCAGGCATCTCTGAATCAAAGGCTTGAAACGGAGCAAAGGCAGCAGCAACTTTTGCAACTTGAGGAAACCCTCATGCGGCAACTCAATGTGCTAAACCACAAAATTGATTCCTTAAAGCCCGCTATAAGTTCACGTGCAGCAGAAGTGCTTACTACTTTTCAAGGTAATATTAAGAAAAAGTTGAGTGCCTATTCCCGAATGGGAGAAGATTTTGAGAAGCCGGCTGAAGCAAAAATGCTTATACAGTGTTTTAAGGAAAGTGAAGATTTAATGTATCAGGTGGCCACACTTCCGGAAAAGAAGAAAGAAATAAAGGCACTCTATACCGATGATGTTTTTAACCCTTTTACCTCAACAGTAATGTCGGAGCAGGTAAAAAGCAGACTGACAGACGCTTATTCGGAAGTACTTATTCCTTATTTTTTAGACCGGCTCAAACAGCCGCTGGAGTGCCAAAAAGTATTGGCATATAGCCAGGCATTGGCCGCGCTGCATCAAAAAATGCGCGATTTGCGAAATACAGATACTGACTTGTTGGAACGTAAATTGAAAAAAGAAGAGAATCCGTCCGCTATATTAAATTTGTTAGGTATTAATATAGCTAGTGAAACTATTACGCCATGAAGCACATGAAAATATTAAAAGTTTATCGGCTATTCATGCTTCTTACCTGTCTGCCGTTTATGGCCATGAGCCAAGAGGATGTTTCGGAACCGCAACGTCCGGGAAACACCAAATTTAAAGAGCCTGTAAGCCGGCTTTGGGTAAACACTTACGGAAATATTCGTTTGACAAACCGGCTCTTCTGGATAGCGCAGACGCATTTCAGATTTCAGGAAACAGGTCAAGTGCCTTTTGCCGGTCAGCCAGCCCAACTCTACAACCGCCATGCGATAAGTTATTTATTCAGCAAAAAATTTGTTGCCAGCCTTGGAGGGGTGGTGCGGATTAATTTTAATACCGGGGAGCGTGCAGAACTTGAAAAAAGAGCGGTTCCGGAATGGAGGATATGGCATCAGTATTTGTTTGCCGTTCCCTTTCCGCACATGATGGTTTACCACAGGTTCCGGCTTGAGCACAGATGGACCAAAGGCTACGCACCGGACAGCGAATATTTTTTTAGGAATAGGTGGCGCTATATGTTCAAACTGAAAATACCACTTTTTAAACCTAAACTGGGGTCTAAAACCTTCTATATTTCTCCGGAAGCTGAATTGATTATGCAAAGCGGAAGAGCGGTAATTGACAGCCCTATGGAGGATTTAAGACTGCACACCTCCTTCGGCTATATTATAAACCCACGCCTAACAGTAGCTAGTGGTTTAATGTATTCCATGGGTCAGGAGCTGTCAGACGGCCATATATTTAATCAGAAACTTACTTTGAGAATGCATTTATACTTTGCTCCTGACTGGCGAAAAGTAAAGAACAAATTACCGGCTATTCACCTCGATGATTAATGAACGAAAATTGAAGTTCGAAAATGATGAAGAATAAATACCACATAATTATATATATACTCTTAGTAATTGTAGCTGCTGTTGCTTTTTACTTTTATTGGGAAACCAGAACGCTAAAAGAGGATTTTGAAACTTATAAAATAGAGCAGGCTAATGATAGCTCGGCACTTTTACAGCAGGAGTTACAAACAATAGATTCCTTATTGTTTGCAGGACAATATACATTGGCGCAACAAAAATATAGGGAGAGGCTCCAGAGTAACCCTAATTTATTAAGTGACAGACTGGAAAGCAGGTTACGTTTTTTAGGTCAATTTACGAACTATAAAAAAAGAGCATTAGCTGCTCGAAGCGATTCCAGTAAAGAGCAAACAGGCGAAGACTTTGGCAAACTTATAAAACCGGCTGCTGCTGACACAAGAAAGCTCGATTCCATGGCATTCGTTATCAAAAAAGACCGGTTAAAAATAAAAAACCTTCAAAAGCAAATAACGCAGAAATCTGCCGGGGAGTACCTCACTTTTGAATCGGGCAAGGGAAGTAAAGTGCATTATGTAGGGGCGGTGAAAAACGGCAAAGCCAATGGAAGAGGACTGGCTTTGTTAGAAACAGGCAGCCGCTACGAGGGACAATGGAAGAATAATTTACGCCATGGAGAGGGCGCTTTTTATTGGCCCGATGGGGAATATTATATAGGCGCGTATGAAAATGATAAGCGCCAAGGTAAGGGAAAATATTTCTGGCCTAATGGCGAGAAATATGTGGGCGATTGGGAAAATGATAAGCGTAACGGTAAAGGTTCTTTTTACAACGAGGAGGGCCAAATTATTACCAGCGGTATATGGAGAAACGATGAGCTTGTAGAAAGCAATGAACCGTAAATAAGTATTTTTTCCGCAACATATAGTGCTTTATTAATATACGAATCGCTTCTTAGGCCCAATACCACAATGCTATAATCCCTTATTTACCAATAAGCTTATACCTAATGGCGAAACTAAGCATCTGTGTTTGATATTTGTATTCATTTTTTAGATTAAACTCCTCGCCTACCACGGTAGTACCAAATACTCGGGTATTAAAAACATCTCTAAAGGACAGCGTGATATTCCCTCTTTTTTGTTGAAAGAATTTTTGAATGCTGACATTTAGGTAATACTGAGCTAGGCTGATGGATTGCGCACCGTAGCGTGGCGCGCGGTAGTATTGAGCTAGTTCAATAATCCAATTTGCTGTTAGTTTTAAGCGTTGGTTAAAGCGTGTTTGCCAGTTCCATTTTTTATTAAAGAAAATTGCTTCACTATTACTTGTAAAATAAGTACGGTATGTGCTTCCACTTGCTTCTATCGTTAATTTCTCGAACAAATCCAGTGAGGTACTCAACTCCAGACCATCGTTATGCCTTGTGCCTAAATTATCGTATGTAACCAAGAGTTGATCATTGCTGCGAGGAATGGTGATACGCTGTATGATGTTTTCTGTTGTTCTCCGAAAGCCTGTAAAGTCCCAGCTGAGTAAACCCAAACTACCTGCCCAGTTGAGCTCATATAAGTAGGCGAATTCTGGCTGGAGAAAAGGATTACCCGTTTCAATATTCAATGGATCGGTATACGATAAAAATGGACTTATTTCCCAAAAAGAAGGACGATTTATTCTTCGGGTAAAATTAAAACCTACACTGCTATTTCCTTCTTTAAAGGTATATTTCCATTGTAAGCTGGGAAAAAAATTTTTGAAGCGTTGTGTAAAAGTACTATCGGTAGATTTTTGCAGTGAGGTAGAGGTAAATTGCTCATACCTCAGCCCCAAGGCGTATTCAAAGCGCTGTCTTTTATTTTCCATTACTACATAGCCGGCATACTTATTCATTTTAATTGCAAACCGGTTGGCCACATTGTCACTGTTAAAAAATGCCAGCGACTGATCAACATTGAGGTCAAATGCATCTGTGACTGCACCGGTTTCAATGGTTACATCTTTTACCAGTGGAAAGGAAAATTCCAGTTTGGCTTGATAATATCGCTGATCTTCAGTTTCATCAGAAGATTTAACAGATTGTTGTATAGGCGTATCTGATAAGTTCACATTCCGATTGTTAAATTTTTTTCTATTGATTTCGTCTTCCCCTCCGGCAGTAAGTTGAAGGTTTATTACCTGACCCCCGGAAAGTTTCTTAGCAGATGAGAGGGTCAAGGAAAGCTCATCTTCTACTTCTTTCCAGTCATTTTCAAGTAAAATGGAGTTGCTATCATCATTTCTGTAAAAGAATACGCCTGTCTGCGTCTGATCTGCGAATTCATCCCACCGCAAATAATTCGCTTCAAGTCCAATGGAAAAACTGGTATCAGGTTCAAAAGCAAAACCTATATTAATTTCTCGTGTATTTCCTTTGCCTAAGGACCGGTTGAAATTGCTGTATTTTTGCAAACTGTCATTAGGCGTTGTCCGTGTCTGATTGTCGCTGGTTTCAAAAACAGAAATTCTTTGATTTGCTGTAAGGTTAAATGTAAATTTATTGGACGAAAGACTGGCATTCAGTCCCAGCGATGCTCTTAAGGGGGCAGAAACGCTTCCAACCAGTTCAACCTTCTTTGTTCGGTTTTTTACATATACTAAATTAATAATTCCGGCTATTCCTTCGGCATCATATTTGGCTGAAGGGTTTGTAATCAACTCAATTTTTTGCAGCGCATCCGCTGAAATAAAGCGTAATGATTTGGGGTCTCTTTTGGTCTCTCTTCCATTCACGTATATTATAATATTTTCGCTACCTCTCACATTAATTGCTCCATCTATAGTGCTGGATACTGATGGTAAAGATTCCAGTGCATCTACCGCAGTATTTCCCGCATTAGCCAAATCGCCACCGATGTAGAGTGTTTTTTTGCCTAGATCGTTCACTATATGACTCTTATCCGCGCGTACAAGCACCTCATTTAAAGCTATAATATCCGCTTCCATTATTAGAGTTCCAAGGTCGAAGTCGTTTTCAATAACTTCAACAACGCTTACATTTTTGTACCCAACCATCTGTAAGGAAATCTGATACTCATCAGCGTAAAGTGCAATCTCAAAACTTCCATTTAGTGATGTCAATGTGCCTTCTAGCCTGTCGGATGAAGTAGTGGATTGAAAAGCCACCGTTGCGTAAGGCACAGGCTGGTTTTTTAGATCTACTATTTTGCCTCTTACAACTACTTGAGCAACTAGTTTTATCGAGCATAAGCAAAAGAGTAGCATAAGCTTGAACTTCATAAGTATATATTTATCTGTTAATAATAACTGAACCAAAGGACAAGGCCACAAATTGGAGCATTGCGTTGTTTACTTTATTTTCACTCAATTTCAATCATGCTATGAATACTTAAAAATTTAATCGGTCATCGGCTTTTAATTCAGGGTAAATGTCACTCACTCCCTACAAATCTCTGTATACCGAAAATATATTTGAGCGCTCAGGCACTTTTAGTAGATTAGTGTTATGTATTACCTAATTCAGCGCTACCAGTTAATTAATATATTATTAATTGTCTTGTGTGGCACTTATCTTAGCATGGCACAAGAGCCATTGGAGGATGTGCTAAATGTCAGTTGGATTCTGGCAATTGTGCTATTCTTTATAATTCCGCAGTACTATTACAGGCGAAAGTACCTGCTCACCGTTCTTCTTTTAACAACTGTGCTGCTGGTGGGGGTTGTTTTAATGGAGATGGTAATTGAGGGCGATGGTGAGGCTGCAGCACTTTTGGATTGGTGGACATGGAGTCATGAATTTCCGGGAATATTCTGGCCGGTTTTCATAGTGTCGTTAATAAAAATTGGTATAGAACTCACCATTAGGCAGCACCTAATGATTAATTTGGAAAAGGAACGACTAGAGAGTGAAGTAAAATTTCTGCAATCTCAGCTAAGTCCTCATGTGCTTTTTAATAACCTCAATAATATTTACTCTTTCGCGCTGCATCGTTCAGAGCACACCCCCAAACTTATATTGAAGTTAGCCGATATTATGCGGTATATGCTTTACGAGACCAAAGAACCGTTGGTGCCGTTGTCTGAAGAATTGGACTATTTAGATAACTATATTGAGCTACAATTGCTACAACTGGAGAACCGGGGGGAGGTAGTGGTAGAAAAGCATGGTGATCCGAGAGATAAATCAATCGCGCCCATGATGCTTATTTCTTTCGTAGAAAATTGCTTCAAGCACGCAGCTGCCGGATCAATTGCTGATTTAAGAATAATTATTCATGTAGAAGTTACGGAGCATGAAATTAACTTATATACAGAAAACTCTTACATAAAAACAAAACTGGAAGAGCAGGATCAGCTGCAAGAAGGAGGTATTGGGTTGCGAAATGCCAAAAAGAGGCTGGCGCTATTATATCCCAGTCGGCATGAATTGATTATTAAAGCACTTGCTAATAGGTATATCGTGAATCTTACTATCGATCTGAAAAAAACTACATGAAGTGTATTATTATTGAAGACCAGCTTCCTGCCCAGCGTGTTATCATCAAGTATCTGGAAGAGGTAACCTCTTTTCAACTTAAAGGCACTTTTAACAATGCCATAACCGCTATGGAGTTTCTGAGCAATCAATCTGTCGACCTCATTTTTTTGGACATAAACCTCCCTAAAATCTCAGGCATCAATTTCCTGAAAAATTTAAGCAATCCTCCGCAGGTAATTATTACAAGCGCTTACTCTCAATATGCACTGGAAAGCTTTGAACTGGATGTGGTAGATTATTTGCTCAAACCCTTCTCTTTTGAAAGATTTCTTAAAGCTATATCTAAAGCACGACAAAATACAATTCCTGATGAGGCAATATTTATAAAATCAGATAAAGAATTTTTTCAGGTTTATTTAAACGATATTTTTTATATTAAAGGGGATGATGATTATACCAGAGTATATGCTAATAAAATGCTGCTGGATATACGTACGCTACGGAAATGGGAAGAAGAGCTACCGGGCTTTTTCCTGAGAGTTCATAAATCGTACATTGTTAATAGCAAAAAAATAACACGGATCAGTAACCAAAGAATTTTTTTGGGGAGTGTAGAAATTCCAATAGGCCGCACTTATAAAGAGGAGGTTATGAAGCTGGTTGGAGACATGTAACGGGAGCGCTTACAAATTTTGCTGAAATTATGAGTACTTTGCTAAAAGTTACTTCTGATATTATGGGCGAATATTTGGAAGATATTTACAATTGATGGAAAAACTCAGAAGAATTTCGTACTATTTATTACTAGTGTTAAGCACTTTCTTAACAGCCTGCTCAGTACTTTCAATTCGTAGGAATGAAGGCATTCGTTTTCTAAAAATGCTTGATTTTCCACGGATTCAAATATTGATACTATCAGTTATCACTATTATTATTTTAATACTGGTAGTAAAGAGATGGAAGTGGTACAATTATCTAATAATTGTGGGGCTATTAAGCGCCATCACAATAAATGGTAAATATTTAGCTAATTATACTTTTTTAGTCCCTGTTGCAGTGCCTTCAATTGAAAACGTAAGCGCCTCTAATCAGCAGATCAGCCTGTTGCTGATCAATGTGCAGATGTCAAATAGGAATTCTGCTTCCATAATTGATGTAATTCGCACTAAAGAGCCAGATCTGGTTTTAGCCATGGAGGTAGATCAATGGTGGGATGAAGAACTGAAAATTGTAGCAAACGAATTTCCACATTGCCAACGAGCCATTAATGAAGTGGCCTATGGGATGGTTTTATATAGCAAGTTTCCTCTGAAATCCACTAAAGTCGATTACTTTAATAATAAAAATGTCCCCTCTTTTGAGAGCTTAATTACGCTTCCTAAAGGTAAAAGCGTTAATTTCCATGCTATGCATCCTGTGCCGCCTACTCACTTCAAACAATTACCGGACAATGCAGGTCAGAAGGAATCCGCAATGAGGAGGTTGGGCAAGAGAATAAAGACTGAACATTTACCCACTATAGTTGCCGGGGATTTAAATGATGTGGTGTGGTCGTATATTGATGAATTGACAAACACTAAAAATATTTTGTTTGATGTAAGGGAAGGCAGGGGCTTTTATAATAGTTTTAGCGCCAAGAATATTTTCATGCGTTGGCCTCTTGACCATGTTTTTGTAACCAAACAATTTCACCTTCAAAAGCTGGAACGCCTTTCTTATATTGGCTCAGATCACTACCCTATATATGTAGAATTGGTGCTTTAAAAAATGGGCATATACTTCTTTGCAAATGTGCGTAATCTTATGGAAGATTGGTTGCCTTTTTTCTACCAGAAAGAAATTAAGTTGAAAAGCACACTACAGACATAAGAGGAAGAGCTACTGAGCTTTATCTTGTTCCTAAGGTGGTGTAAAATCATATTATGAACGGCAAAGAGGTAAAGCGAATAGGTAGCCAGAGAATCTTTTAAGGGTTTGAGGAAATCCAATTAGCCTTACCTACAGAGATGAGGTTATAAAGCTGATTAAAGTTATGTAAGAAAGAATGATTAAAATCTTGAAGAAGCCGCCTCACTTATCCAAAAAAGAAATGCTGCCCATGCCCACGTCTAAAGAAAACTCTATGCTATTCGTTTTGTCGAGCCGGTAAGCTTCATTACCGTAAGTATTGTGGCCTACCTTTTGAAAACCCGGAGCCATTTTTACACGGCATAATGGAGAGTCGTTTAACCGAATCAGAACAGGCACTTCTGGTTCGGGAAGGACAATATCCATTGAACCGGCTCCAACTGAGGCATTTACTCGGCTGTTCATCTTCCAACTGCTGCCGCATTCTAAATTTATAGAGCCGAAGCCCACCTCAGCAATAATCTCTTTTGCGGTTATTAAATCCAGATTTTTAACATCAATATTGCCCAGATTAACCTTAATAAAAAAAGTATCCATGGCTACAAAATTAGGCTGCTCATCAGAATATTTTACAAAAACATCGGCACTACCCGAATGGATTTTCAACTTCTCTACCGCAAGGCCTGAAAGATCAATTTGAGAAGAGCCTACCAAATATGTGAGGTCAAGATCGAAAGAAGTATTTCTGGAAAGATAGACCTGCCACAGGTCCTTGCCCGTGCTTTCGGAACTAAAAATATTGGCTGCAAGTGCTTCGGAGAAATTATCCCCTGCATGATCTTTGCAGGCAAGTGTAGCGTTAATTGACTGGGTACGATCGCTGTTGACTTCCATTTTGAAACTACTGGTGGCTATATCGTTTTCGTTACCCCCGTAAATAAAAACTGGATGTAGGTCATCAAAAGCATTTATTTGGGAGGCTCCCGCCTTGGTGGTTAGGTGTAGATCTACCTTATTAACACCTTTCTGGTGGCGCACTTCAAAGTGTTTATAAAGCGCTTGCGAATAACCGGAAAATGTACCAGTGAATAATATGAACAGGAATGCATATCTCGGACTCATGCCTCTAGTACGAAATGTTGAATTAAGAAGTTATGGGCAATGCCATATATTTAACCTTCATTACGACAAGCACTGTCTATCTATTGACTAATAGCTTCATCATGCTACGAAAAACGAGCTATTAAATTAATTTTTGTTATATGTATTTGTGAATCAATGTCGTTTATTTAAGATTTTGTTTATGTCCTCAATCCGCCAAAGGCGGGCAGGCACTTGATCCTTCTCCTCATTTCGTAAAGGGTTATTTCCGGCTAATTAAAAATGGTTTCGGATACTTGAAATAGGCCTATTTTATCCGTTACTCACTGGGTAACCCATCAATTAAATAAAACTTCGAAATTCTTATTCGCTCCTATTTCCGGAATTATAGTTTCCGCATGATTTTTTCAAATGCATCAGTGTGTACTATAGCGATAATCTTTCGGCTTTTTACAACATGCAGCTAACCGGGGGTGTTGAATTCACAATCAATATAAGCATTGTGTGTCCATTATAAGCATATGGTGCGGACAGTATAATTATTATTGGGGGTTTGAATTTCTGCCATTTGACAAACAAGTTTGCTGAACCTGTAAACAACCTACAATAAGCGTTGCCAGAACTATGGCAAAGGCACAAAGTGGGTTTCTACGTGAAACCAGGCATAAAAAGTATTACGATAGAAAATTCAGTTATTCCGATCTATAACGTCCTGTACTTGAGTCTATCCAATCTGAATTTGTTTCCAAAACTATATTTGGCTCAATTCCCACAGACTCAAAAGGGAGATATTTGGAGAGCTTTTTTGATGCGAGAACGGCTATAAAATTATCGCAGGGCAAATTGTAACTACCATCTTTTATTTCGTAGGCAATTGTACCATTGGTGCTGCTGCCCAAAAGCTTACAATTATCCAATTGACTTAGTCTATGAGCAAATTGTTCGGCATTGCTTGCAGTCCGAAAATTGATCAAGACATACACCTGATGCTTTTTGGCGTAGTCCTTAACAATATTATATAAAATATTAGAATTCCGATTTCCTCCACCGCCATTATCTCTTAAATCAATAACTAAATTATCCTTATCTAATTCACCTTCAATACTTTCATAAAATTTTTCAGCTTCTGACAGCGTAGGGTACCATGAATTGAAACTGCCAATTTTCAGGTAGGTAATGTTATTCGATAATTCCTTACGGTAATAAGTGCTATCCGAAGGCACCAAGTTAACGTAATCTGTCTGCGCTAATTCTTTCTTAAAGCCCACAAAAGAGAAGGATCCATTTTCAATTTTCTCATTAAATACAATCAGCCTTTTGGAATATAAGCTCCCTCCCGCGCACAAAAAATAAGCATTGCTTAAGGGGATTAAGTTATAAACAATTTCGCCCCTTTCCCATATTCCGCTTTCCGATTCTAGGATAATAGCCTTATAAACTGATTCATTTTCAGCCTTGTAAACTCCGATGGTTATTTTATTTTCATGGAAATAGATGCCCCCAACAACATCATTTGGCCTCTTTTTTAAATCAGCTTGCAGGCTGTCTAAATCTATAAGTGGTTGTGGATATGAGCTAAAAATGTCCGAAGTTTTAAACTCATTTAGTAGAGTGGGGTCCGCCTTTATGGCCTCTGAAGCTCCAGTATTGCTTCCGTAAACTTTACTATGATTATCGTTCAGAGAAATCAATAAAGTATTTAACAGCACATGACAATCAAATGTAGACCTAACAGAATCGACCTTTTCTAAGGTTTCGGAATACGCTTTTTCATAGGCAGTTTTGTTAACTTTGAAGGCCGGTATCTTTCGAATTTTAGAATTCAAGAAACTTAAATCAGTTTTACAACTGCAATCTTCACTTTGGGCAAATACACTAGTGTTTAAAATATATACTAGCAATATCAACAATTTTAGTGTTTTCATAATTCTTATTTATTCGTTTCGAAGTTTTTACTTTTCGAGTTATTTTTAAATTCTTTTCTATGTTTTTTTAAGCATTTAATGAACTTCAAATCATTCATCTATTACACTTTAAAATCTATCATTCTCTCGTATCAAATGCAATCAACTCTGGTAGTAATGGTATGTTATTTTCGGTTCTAAAATTACTCGTAATCCAAAACTCATAATGACTTGATGGTTTCAATTCTACCTCAAGGAACCAAGAAGTTGAATCAGCTGACCACTCTCGACTCACGACTTTGGGAAACGCAATTTCGCCCAATTCTGAATAATCCAGCCCCGTATTGTAACCATTTAACTTTTCGGAAAACTCGAAAGTAATCCTCTTAATATTAGGGTCAACGTCCTTGGCGTTATTTTGAAATTCTTGCATCCGCAGCACTTTAGGTCTGTTCTTTCTGTCCGCTTCACGCAATGTTTCAATGGATTTCGTGAAGAAACGGGTTTCATCAATAAACGTATCAATTTTTTCCGGCTCGCTGTAGTCTAATTCTATTAGCTTAGCAATAGCTTCTTGTTTATTCTTTGATTGCTCATAGTATTTTTCGGCAATTGCATAACCTATGTAGTAACCTAGGTCCCTAACATTAAATGTATTTGGAGAACTGCTCCACATCCAATCATAGGTGCGTTCATAGAACATTTCGTTTTGAAAAGTTTCTTTTACTTTATTATTGTTTTTGCCAAATTCTATTGCAGGCGCATCTGAAGGTCTATCCATAGCCTTAACCGAGACAAATTCCGCGACACCTTCGTATAGAACCTGATGTAAGAGGTTGTTTGGAATGGGATTTTGTTGCGTATGCACATATTCGTGCACATTTAGTAAAATCAACCCTTCAATTGGATTTGCCTTAAAGTAAGTCTCTAGCCATTCTTTTGTTCCCCCCTCAAATTCTGAAATAACAGTATTGCTGTCAGCCATTGCCAGTTCGCTACCGATCAAAACTAAACTGTCCATAGTGGTACCATTTGTTCTCATGGCCCCAATTGTAAAATAAATTTTGGCTGATTTCATCTCGGGATAAATACGCTGGAATTTGGCAATTCCGTCATTGAGTTCATCTGCGAGATTGTGGGCTTGTAACGTATTACGTTTAATGGATTGCCAATATTTGGGATAATTGTTTATCAAATGCACATATTGTGCTGCAGAATATCTACGGACTTCAACAATTTTTACGAGTCCGATAGACCCTTTGTCAATATACTCGCTTTGTATTAAATCAATTTGCTTTACGCTATCTTTTTCCTGTATTACTTTGTCGTAGGTGTTCCAAAATAAGTCAATGTCAGAAGTAACTACATTTTGTTCAGTGGACTCTTCAGCATTGCAGGAAATAAATAAAATTAGTATTAGTACTACTGCTAGTTTTTTCATTCTTTTTTTTAAATGTAGATATATTTCCTTTCCAAAGAGCCGTGATATCTTAGTTTTAATAATCTCAATCAGTTGAGGCATTAACTTTACAGCAATAATAACATGTCTTTTTCATTTCACTTATTACGGCTCATATTTTGGATGTCGCTATTGCAATTAAGTCTATACCCTTTCTGTTTCAAAATTATCGCACACTATTGGTAAACGATTACATATATGCAATTCAGAAACCATTTCAAGCCGTTATTCCTTACGCATGGAAGTTTTGTCCAAGCCTTGTTCAATTTGCTGTATTCTATAGCTCTCCACGGAACCATCCTTATCCAAAATGAAAGTGTATGTAACTTCAGGCATAAATCCATTAACTCTAAATTTTGTCTCGTTAATTGGAACTAATTCATCCTCACCATCTGTCCAGAGTGAAAAGTGACGCATTGTAATATGTACATCTTTACCGTTTTCAGTTACATAAGTTCCTGCGTATTTCTCAAGTGTTTTATTAGTCAATCTGAAATCTTTTTTTAACGGGAGATTGTAGAGTATCTTACGCGTTTCGCTTATTGGTAACCTAATTTTTTCTGTTCTATTATCATTATTCTGAAGCAAAATGATCGTAAATCCGTGGTCAATGTGGCGATCAATATAGGTTAGGTAACCGGGCCAATAACCACTATGGTAAGCTAATTTCCCATAAGGCTCTTCCTGTTTTAAGTACCATCCAAATCCATAGCCTGTGAGTTCCCCGGAATTTAATTTTCCCGAAGAAAAAATAAGCTCTTTATCCTCCTCTTTGATGAAGCTATTTCCTCTTAGAGCACTATCCCACTTTAATAAATCTTCTACTGATGAATATATTTTTGCCTGCCCATAAACACCTTCGTATTTTCTTACATAGTCCAAATCTTCAGGATATTTATAATAAGCTTTTACCACTTGGTTTTCTTTCCATTCTATTTTCACTTCTTGAAGTAGCAAAAGCCTGGAATCCTTCATTTTTAAAGGATTAAAAATGTGTTCTTCCAAATATTCTCCAAATTTCTGATTTGATATTCGCTCAATAATTGAAGCTAATAAGAGATATCCTGTGTTGCTATATTCAAACTTTTCTCCGGGCTCAAAGCGTACTTCCGGCTTCACTTCTGCCAATTTCTTAATGATATCATTATTGGTGACAGTTATTGAATCCTTTCCGCTAGTTTCAAATAGGGTTGTGTAGTCTGGTAATCCGGAGGTGTGGTAGATGAGGTTTTCTATTTTAATCCCCTTATAAAATTCAAGTTCAGGCAGATATTTTGAAATGTCATCTGTATAAGATAGTTGATTTTTTTTCTCTAGTAACAAAATTGATAATGCCGTAAATTGTTTTGACACTGAAGCTAGGTAAAAAATAGAATTACGTTTTAATGGCACATTATTATCGGCATCTGATATCCCAAAACTTTTGAAATACATTTCCTTGCCATCTTCAGCTACCAATACATTTCCATTAAATTCTCCATATTTATATAATTCTGTATACAACGAATCAAGTCTCTTGCTAACATCAAAATTATTAGAAGTTTGCGCTGTGACAAGATTTACAGAAGCGCTTAATAATAATACAATAATCAGGTGGATGTGTTTTTTCATAATCTAATTTTTCTCAAATTTATCGATTTGTGAAACGCAGAAATTGTAAGAATGTAAACCATCATTGAATCCATAGAATACTATCTCTGATTATAGCGTTTTTAATAAATAGCTTAGGGCTCAAGTTTGTGAGTTCTTTAAAATGCTTATTAAAATGTGCTTGGTCAAAATACGCATTATCATAAACCAGACTGGTTAGATGCTGATTATCTTTATACTGAAGTATCATCCGTTTAAATTTATGAATTTTACGATATGCGGTTGGTGATTTTCCCGTAAACTGAACAAACAATTTGTGCATGTACTGCCGTGAAATATTATGTTTTTCAGCTATTGTGGATATACCCATATTATTCTCAACATCCTTTACTATGCCTTCAATAAGTGTGAGGTTTTTAACCTTTAGGAGTGAAGCCCAATAATTTTCTATAGCATCAATCTTTGCAGGGTCACTTTCTAATTGTAAAACTTTCTTCATTACCTTCAAATAGTTTGGTAGAGATAAGCTATTGCCGTTTATAAGTTGATTTAGATCCTCTTGAGTTTCCAAAAAATAGAAGATTCCTAAAGGTTTAAAATAGATAGTAATTTCATTTAATTGATTAAAGTAGTTTACTCTTATTGGGACAGAACTTTTAAAATAGAAATCTGTAGTGATTTTGCTATCTGAGGAACGTACAATATTTATTTGATTCTTACTGAAGGTAACATCTCCATTTTCGCAAATTGAAGCCAGAAAGTAATTACCGGGAAAGCTCAAAAATTTTAATGGCTTTTTTTGATTAGAGGAAGATATAAAATAAAAGCCTTCAATGTATTTTTCTAAAATTTTGTTTTTTGTTTTGTAAAAAACTATTGGTGTTTTCAATGACTTAAAGTATATGTGTCCAATTATGATTCTTAAAATACGGTTTCGATAGATATAAACAAATACACGTATCACATTCCATTTTAACCAATTTTATTGATTTGCCCACAACAAAATTTTTGGATATAAATCTGCTATAGATTCTGCTGCTTCTTTTGATCCATACAATTGCAGTAGCTTTTGGTTAAACTCTTTGAACTTTGGGAATCCTCGCATTGAATTCTGACATTTCATTAGACATTTTAAGCTTCCTCATAGGTTACGTAAGCTGGTCACACTGTTACTTATCTCTTTACATATGTAATGGATAAATTTACAAATTATTTTGGAATTGAAAGCTCTATGGATACATTTGATGTATTACGTGAGCAGGTTTGCCACCACCCCGCTGAGAATAAATTACTTGCCTATAATTAGCTATAGATATTGATGCAAAGACGACATCATTAGTTTTAAAGCCACCTGTTGCTCATCCGTTTTAGTTACCCCCGTAAATAAAACTGGATATAGGTTCTCAACAGCATTTATTTGGGAGGCCACCGCGTCTAGTTCGCAATGTTGAATTAAGAAGTTATGGGCAATCCCATATATTTAACCTTCTTTACAACAAGCACTGTCTATTTAGTGATGAACAGCTGGAATAAGGGTAGGTTTTATGAATTCGAGATGTACACAACATGTTAATTTTTTTTGAAGGCGCAATGATAGCTGCTACACAACAAATACTGTAGGCGACAAGTAGCAAATATAGCGTACAAAAAAAGCCTGCCAATTAAATCTTTGGCAGGCTCTTGCACTTAGTAAAAACGAAATATTTCTAATTAAAAAACTCCTTCACCCTATCAAAGAAGCCTTTATCCGATTTACTCGGGTTGGGCTTAAAATTTTCCGAAGCGCGCATGCTTTCGAGCATACTTTGCTCCTCCTCACTTACTTTCTTTGGGGTCCATACGTTTACGTGTATAAGCTGGTCGCCCCGGCCGTAGCCATTTACATCGCCCACACCTTTACCGCGCAACCTTAATATTTTGCCTGACTGTGTACCTGTCTCAATTTTTATCTTCACCTTGCCATCAATGGTGGGCACTTCCATAGAAGTTCCTAACACAGCATCCACAAAGTTTACATATAAGTCGTAAATAATGTTTGTTCCGTCACGCTTCAGCACATCATGCTCTTGCTCCTCAATAAGTATAATTAAATCTCCGGCACCGCCACCCATTGGGGCTTCATTTCCTTTGCCCGACATGGAAAGTTGCATACCATCAGTAACACCTGCCGGTATTTTAACAGAAATTACTTCTTCTTTCGATTGCAGCCCGGTGTTATCCACATGTGGAGGCTTTTTATCTATGAATTTCCCTGAACCATTACAGGTTGGGCAGGTGCTGGCAGAAACCATTTGGCCGAGCATAGTATTTGTAACTCTTCTCACCTGGCCGGTACCGCCACAAGTATCGCAGTTTTTATAGGTAACGCCATCAGCAGCTACTAATCTGTTAACTTTAATTTTTTTCTCCGCACCGTGGGCAATTTCGGTTAATGTAAGCTTCAATTTAATTCTAAGGTTCGAGCCTCTTCGGCCTCTGCTTCTGCCACGGCCACCACCGCCACCAAAGAAGCTTTCAAAGCCGCCTCCGCCACCTCCTCCACCGAAGATGTCTCCAAACTGACTGAATATATCATCCATATTCATGCCGCCACCACTAAAACCACCAGCGCCACCTTTCACGCCATCATGTCCGAACTGATCGTAACGTTGTCGTTTTTCCGGGTTCTTTAATACTTCATACGCGTTAGCTGCTTCTTTAAATTTATCTTCCGCTTCGGGGTTATCCGGGTTCTTATCCGGGTGGTACTTTATAGCTACCTTACGATAAGCCTTCTTAATTTCCTCGTCCGTAGCACCTTTGCTTACTCCTAAAATATCGTAAAAATCTCTCTTAGCCATAATCTATTATTCTCCTATAACCACTTTTGCGTACCTAATTACTTTTTCGTTAAGTAGGTAACCTTTCTCAACCACATCAACCACCTTCCCTTTTAATTTTTTACTAGGTGCAGGTATTTTGGTTATAGCCTCATGTAATTCAGTGTCAAACTCAATGCCCGGTTTGCTCTCCATGGCTTGAAGGCCCCTGCCTTCCAAAGCCTTAATAAACTTATTGTTTATAAGTTTAACGCCTTCCAGCATTTCAGTTTTGTTTTCATTTTCCGCATACGCCTTGGTAGCACGCTCAAAATCATCCACCACAGGAAGCAAATCAGTAATTAAATCAGCCGAGGCTGTTTTTACCAGCTCCAAGCGCTCTTTGGCGTTTCTTCTTCTAAAATTTTCAAATTCAGAATAAAGCCTCAAGTACTTATCTTTGGCTGCTGCCACTTCAATTTGAAGTTTCTCTTCTGCGCTCAGTTCTTCTTCAATTTCTTCCTGCTCCTCGGTTGTTTCAACTTCCGCTTGGTTTTCATCAGTGGGCTTCACATCTTCCGGAGAAGCTTGCTCTTGCGGATTATTTAAATCCGGATTATCTAAATCTTTTTCGTCAGTATTGTTAGTAGCCATAGCTATATATTACACTTTAAATTTTTTTGTAGGGTTTCAATATGTTTGCCAACCACTCATATTATGACAAGATGGCATTGTTACTGAAGACTTTTCCAGATCATGTCCTTCAACTTGTCGGTATTTTGCTGTGTAAGCGAGGAAATAAAAATATGCGGCAGTTCAGTGGGCACTTCTTTTTTCATTTCCGCTAACAGCTCGGCATCCAGTAAGTCGGATTTGGTAATGGCCAGCAGCCTATTTTTATCGAGCAGCTCAGGATTATACTTTTTGAGCTCGTTGAGCAAAATCCCATATTCTTTTTTAATATCGGTACTGTCTGCAGGAATCATAAATAAAAGGATTGAGTTCCTTTCAATATGTCTCAAGAATCTAATTCCGAGCCCCTTACCTTCGGCAGCACCTTCAATTATTCCGGGTATATCGGCCATCACAAAAGAGCGGTGATCACGATAAGGTATAACGCCCAGGTTTGGGGTAAGCGTAGTAAAAGCATAATTGGCAATTTCCGGTTTGGCAGCCGATAGTACAGAAAGCAAGGTGCTTTTGCCTGCATTTGGGAAACCAACCAGCCCTACATCAGCCAGTAATTTAAGTTCCAGAATAACCCACTCTTCAGTACCATCTTCTCCGGGTTGCGCGTAGCGTGGTGTTTGGTTGGTTGATGTTTTAAAATTGGAGTTTCCCAACCCACCGCGTCCACCAGGTGTTAAAATAACTTCTTCTCCATCTTCGGTAATTTCCACCCTTAGCTCACCGGTTTCTGCATCTTTGGCCACGGTACCTAAGGGAACTTCTAAAATTATATCATGACCTTCCGCGCCTGAGCGGTTGCCGCCTTCACCGGAATTACCATCATCAGCAATTACGTGCTTTTTGTATTTTAAGTGGAGTAACGTCCAAAGTTGCTTGTTGCCTTTTAGTATTATATGTCCTCCTCGTCCGCCATTTCCACCATCGGGCCCGCCTTTTGGTACGTGCTTCTCTCGCCTCATATGAATGGAGCCCGGGCCACCTTTTCCTGAGCGAGAGCACAATTTTACGTAATCAATAAAGTTCGGGTTAGCCATATGCCGGTTTCTGAAAGTGCAAATTTAAGCTTTTTTATAGTGTGAATGAAGCTTTATGCCTGAAGTACTAATAACTTCCGAATAAGTAGATTTCTTGCTACTTTTGATCTCTATTTTATATACCGTATATGATTTTGAAGAAGCCTGTTTATTGTCTATTTGTTCTAATTTTATGCTCGAGCTGCACCACAGGAAAACTATGGACCTCGAGTGTTTCAGCCAACGCTATTGACTATGTAGATTATGTGAAGCCGGTATCATTCATAAGCTATATTGAAAAAGGAAATAACGCGCAATTTAATGATAGCCTTTCATTGCTTTCTGAGACGCTGGTTGAGTCTGTACTATTGACCAACGGAGATGTTATTCCTATAAATAAATTAATCAACACTATTTACGAGGATGACAGGCTATTTATTGAAAACGAATTGTGGGCTATTGTAAATGCACTTGACGATCGTGGCACGTATTTTCATAATCTCAACCTTTCTCAAGATTTACTAGGCTTTATGAGGGAAAGTGACGCGCGCTATTTATTAGGAGTGGTATCAATTGGAATGACCCGAAGAACGGGTAATTATGCAGGTCAAATATTAAAAAGTATAGGTATTGGCATCCTAACTTTAGGAATGTACTACCCTATTCCTATTAAGTCATCGTCCAATATTTATGTGATGATACTGGATGCAGAAAATGAGAATTTAGCCTTTTATAGAAAGAGTATTTTGCAAGACTATTCTCCCCTAGACCCGGCAGTAATAGAAAAGCAAATCTATAAAATATTCAAAGGATATTTCTATGAGAAATAATAGAAGCATCAGAGAAAATTACTTGCGCTTTGATGCCATCATCAATTACACTGCGCTAAATATTTGCTCATAAACGTTTTAAAAGTATATACAATGGTTAGTTCTTCTACTAACACTTTCAATCAGGGTTGAGATATTGAGATAAGTAAGATGATAAGCCCGGCTATGGGAGGAACAAAAAAAGGGCTTCAGTTTTTGAAGCCCTTTTTTAGGAAGAGATTAGGCAACTATTTCAACCTATCAATTTCTTTGCTAATCTCATTAAAAATTTCTTCAACAGAACCCACACCATTAATTTTGACAAACTTATTTTTATCATCGAAATAATTGGCTACCGGTAATGTTTCTTCTGAATAAACTTTAATGCGGTTTTCAATTTTTTTCTCGTCTTGGTCATCGGCACGGCCGGAAGTTTTACCTCGTTCCTTGATTCGTTTTTTCAGCTCTTCTTCAGGTACATCTAGTGCTATCATGCCTGCTATGGACTGCTCTTTTTCGTTTAGCAGTGTTTCCAATGCCTTTGCCTGCGGTACAGTTCTAGGAAAGCCATCGAAAATGAAACCATTGCCGGAGGCACCTTCTTTCAGCTTTTCGTCAACCATCCCAATTACCACCTGGTCCGGCACTAAGTTGCCTTCATCCATATATTTTTGAGCCAGTTTGCCTAGTTCAGTCCCCTCTCCTAAATGCTTCCTAAAAAGGTCTCCGGTGGCAATGTGGGTAAGATTGTACTTATCAATAATTTTTTCACTCTGTGTGCCTTTTCCTGCCCCGGGAGGGCCAAACAAGATGATATTTAGCATATTTTTATTATTAAGATTCAATGTCTTTTTTGTTCAATCAGTTTAAGCTAATCCTCCTTTTTAACCGCAAGAAGGCATATGATGCCCGCCCGCTTCTAATGGAATGAAGCCCTAATCAAGAAATTAATTAACTGACATTGCATTAAG
Source organism: uncultured Cytophagales bacterium (assembly GCA_963832285.1). Lineage (GTDB taxonomy): Bacteria > Bacteroidota > Bacteroidia > Cytophagales > Cyclobacteriaceae > Marivirga. The sequence continues at coordinate 18,803 of CAWHTP010000003.1, read as the reverse complement.
ATTCCAAAGATAAAAGATTTCTGAAGAAAACTACGCTTCTTCCTTTAATTGATAAATTTCAGGTAAACCTCTTCCTAGGCCGTCATAGTCAAGTCCGTAGCCTACTACAAATTTTGAAGGAATTTCAAAGCCTATGTAGTCCGGTGCAGCAGCTTTCTTTTGGGCTTCAGGTTTATGCAGTAAAGCAACAACCTTCACAGATTTTGGCCCCAGGTTTTTAAACAGTTCTTGCAAATGCGCCAAAGTTTCTCCGGTATCTACTATGTCTTCAATTAAGACAATGTCACGATCAAATATATTTTCCTTCAGCCCAATTAGTTCAGTTACATTGCCAGTACTTTGAAGCTCAGCATAAGAAGAAACTTTAATAAAGGTAATTTCAACATCAATAGGGAGCGCACGTATCAAGTCTGCCGAGAAAATAAAAGCCCCATTAAGTACACTTATAAATAAGGGTTTTTTGCCGATGTAATCCTGGTTAATTTTTTGAGCCAACCACTCAATTTTATTGGCTATTTTAGTTTTACTGATGAATGGTTCGAAAATTTTATCTTTGATAGTAAGCATGACTAATAGTTATAAGGTTGCCATAAGGATTTTATACAAAGCAATCATTGCTTCTATATCTTTTTTATGCACTTTTTCATTTGGCGAGTGCACATGGTCCTCTGGTGCACCCACAAAACACCAGTCTATAGGGTAAGGCGATTGTTGTAGCTCGCGGCCATCACTAGAACCGCCACCCTCTACTTCCAACTGATATGGGATGTCGCTAGCAGCTGCTATATCAATAATTTTTTTAATGAATGTTTGTCTTGGTACATTTCTGTCGCGCATAGAAATGGCCACGCCTTTACCCTGTTTAACGCCTTCTGTTAGCCAGGTAATATCAGAAATAAGCGCCTGCTTAACACCATAAGTCTCATACATGAGTTTAGCTAAAAAAGGGACTGTTCCGCCACCGTGTTCCTCCCAGCAGGAGAAAATTATCAATCCATTTTCAAGGCTTTCTGCCAGCTTGAGTACGTTATATATGCCCAGCCTATTATCTAAAAAACAAGATTGAACGTAGGTATCACTTTCCCTAAAATCACATTCAAACGTTAAGCTTGTTCCTGTCTCAATTCCCCTACCAAATTTATAGAAAATATGCCCCTCATCATTTACTTCCAACTCGCAAGCTATAGGACCTAAAGCATCTTGTCCGGTTAATTTATAACCGTTTTTTGCTTCCGGCCCGCCAATAGGTACCAGTTGGTTTTGGTAACGAACAGTAAAGCCAACGGAATCCATATGCGCAAAAACGGCTGTTCGCGGTTTGCCAAAAGCTAACACGAGGCAATCTTGTAAATCAGGCCCTGCCAAAATTTCCGGCTGTACCTTCCAAAATTTGCTTTGCGCCTTCACATATTTTAAAATATATGCTTTAATAGCAAACTCTTCGCCCGAAGGGGCATGTATGCCGCATAAAGTTTTTAGTAAAGAATAGTCCATAGCGTGCAAAGGTAAAGGCTTTTAGCGCTGAGGATAATTATTTCTTCCAATTAATTTCATTAGAATTAAATTTATCTTTAGGTTTAATGACTTTCAGCCGTACCAGAACCATTATACTTAATGTTTATTTTAAACAACGAAAATAGCATTGCCAACCATTTTTTGGCCGAATTAAGGGAAGAATCCATCCAAATGGATAGGCTAAGGTTTAGAAGAAACCTGGAAAGAATAGCTGAGATTTTGGCCTATGAAATATCTAAAACCTTATTTTATCAGACAAAAAACATAAAAACGCCTCTAGCGGAAACACAGGTGCAGTTGCTTGCTACCTTTCCGGTAATTGTGAGCGTATTAAGAGCCGGGTTGCCCTTTCACCAAGGCTTTCTCAACGTTTTTGATCATGCTGATTCCGGCTTTATTGGTGCTTACAGGAAAAATAATACTGCTACCGATTTTTCAATAGAGATGGGATATGAAGCTTTGCCCCCCGTAAAGGACAAGGTGTGCCTATTGGTTGATCCTATGCTGGCTACAGGAAAATCGATAGTTCAAGCCATTGATCGGATTGAGCAAATTGCCAAGCCTGAGCGCTATGTCATTGCTTGCGCCATTGGTACGCCAGAGGCAGCAGGCTATTTGCATGAACAACTAAACGTGAACTATGAAATATATTTGGGCGCTTTAGATAGCGGTCTTAATAATAAAGCTTATATTCTTCCCGGATTGGGTGATGCTGGCGACCTGAGCTATGGAGCCAAACATACTAATTAATGACTTTAACTAATTCTATATTACTTATTGTAGGCCTTGGCACCTTAATTATTGGTGGCGATTTACTGGTGCGCGGTGCTTCAAGAATTGCGTTGCGTTTTAAAATTTCTCCTCTGGTAGTGGGCGTTACAATAGTGGCATTTGGCACCTCGGCACCCGAATTGCTCATAAGCGTGCAGGCGGCACTAACCGGCAGCCCCGATATTACCATGGGCAACGTTATTGGGTCAAACATTTGCAACTTGGCGCTGGTATTAGGTGTAACGGCTCTTATTGCGCCAATTCATGTAAATGCTGATAGTATAAAAATTGATTGGCCTATGACTATGGGCTCTTCTTTGTTGTTGTATTTTGTGGTGAGAGAGGGTTTTGTGGATAATTACGAGGGTTTTTTCTTTCTCATTATTCTTATTTTGTATGTGGTTTTTATTATCCGCAGGTCCAGAAAAAATAATATATCCATTGAAAGTCTGGGTTTTGAGGTGGCTAAACCTGAAAACCTACAGAAAGGCAAGATATGGAAAGAGGCTGGGCTCATTGTACTAGGTGGGGCTGGGTTGTATTTCGGTTCCGATTGGTTTGTTAACAGCGCAAAAGATTTGGCTATGTACATGGGTGTGAGCGAAAGGATAGTAGGTATTACAGTAGTGGCTCTGGGTACCAGCCTACCGGAGTTAGTAACATCTGTAGTGGCGGCTACCAAAAAAGAAACCGACTTAGCATTAGGCAATTTAATGGGGTCAAACATTTTTAATATTTTATCCATTTTAGGAATTACCAGTATTATAGAAGAAATTGAGGTAAGCCCTGTAATTATAAACTCTGATATGATTTGGATGCTCGGGATCACGTTATTACTGTTCCCGTTTATGGCTTTCAACAGAAAAATAGACCGCTTTGAAGGATTGGCTTTATTGGGTATCTATTTATTCTATACCATTTCAGTAATTATGTAATCGCATGTCTTTAGTTGTTCTCCTCATCGTCCAGCATTTCAATATCTTGAATAAGCACTTTTTTGGAAATTTGTTGCCCTGTTAAAGTAGCTGCTAAACCACCCATAGCTGTCTCCTTATAGCGCGATTCCATGCTGTTGCCTACTTCACCCAGTGCATCTACACATTCATCCACCGGTATTACTCCGCTTACATCAGAGAGGGCTATTTGTGCCGATGAATTAGCAATTGCTGCGGCACTCGCATTGCGTACCACACAAGGCACTTCCACCAAGCCGGCAACAGGATCGCACACCAAACCCAGCATACATTGTATGGTAATGGCTACGGCATTAAAAGTTTGGTCAACATTTCCTCCTAAGCAATATACAATAGCGCCTGCCGCCATGGCCGCAGCACTTCCGGTTTCTGCTTGGCAACCTCCAACTGCACCTGCAAGCGAAGCTTTTTGTTCAATAATGAGTGCAATGCCAGCACCTACCAAAAGGCCTTCTAAAATTTTTCTGTCAGTGAGGTCGTGTATCTCTTGAAGGGTAAACATGGTGCCGGGCAATATGCCGCTGGCACCGGCTGTAGGCGCAGCTACCACCCTGCCCATGCATGAGTTTACCTCTTTTGCCGCCAATGCGCGAGCAATCAGCTTTTGGAAATTGGAATCAAGCACAGTGATGGGATTTTTATATACCTTTTTAGCCCCGTTATTTATCATGCCGGAGCGAGAAGTCATATCCTCTTCCAGCCCGGTTTTTACCGCATCGCGCATCACATCGTAAGCTTGCTGTAAACCGCTCCATACCATTGCCTCATCATGGTTTTTTTGTTCGCTTTCATATTCTAACACAGGTTCATAAAGCTTTAAACTCTTTTCAGCACAGTATGCCTTCCACTCCTTAAAATCGTTAAATAATATGCCCATGGTATATTGTGTTGATGTTAGTAACTTAATCGGCAAATAAATATAAAAGTTTATCAAATGATTAAAAGCTACTGATAATATGCTTTTATATTTGCGATATGATTTTACAAAACGACTTGGTGTTACGTGCTGCATGTGGGGAGAAAACGGAAAGAACGCCTGTGTGGCTCATGAGACAGGCAGGCAGAATACTTCCCGAGTACAGAGCAGTACGAAATAAATTAAGTGGTTTTATTGAATTGGCTCAAACACCGGAGCTGGCAGCAGAGGTTACCATCCAGCCCGTTGATATTTTGGGCGTTGATGCTGCCATTATTTTTTCTGACATATTGGTAATTCCCGAAGCCATGGGATTGCCCTATGAAATGGTGGAAAAACGAGGTCCGCATTTCCCCAACACAGTAGCCACCGAAAAAGACTTGGATAAATTGCACGTAGCCAGACCCGGCAGAGAGTCTACATTATGTAACTGATGCCATAAAAATTGTAAAAAGGGAGCTGAGCGGTAGGGTGCCGCTTATTGGTTTTGCAGGCGCACCGTGGACCATTTTTGCTTATATGATTGAAGGAGGAGGCAGCAAAACTTTCTCCAAAGCGAAGGCCATGTTGTATACTAATCCCGGCTTATCGCATAAATTGCTTCAAATGATTACCGACAGCACAATTAGGTATTTACAAGCGCAGGTAGCTGCCGGAGCGGATATGTTGCAGGTGTTTGATAGCTGGGCAGGTATTTTATCGCCACAACAATACCATGAGTTTTCCATACCTTATCTTAAACAGATTGGAGAGGTTGTAACCGAAGTACCCAAAACAGTATTTGCCAAAGATGCACACTATGCGCTCGAGGCTTTGGCCACCTTAAATTACAACACCATTGGTTTGGATTGGACTATGGACCCGCGAACGGCCAGAAAAAGAGTAGGCGCAAAAACGCTGCAAGGTAACCTTGACCCTTGTGCGCTTTATGGCGACTATGACAGCATAACAGAAAACACAAACGCCATGCTCAATGCTTTTGCCGGTGGGCCGCATATTGCTAATCTTGGTCATGGTCTGTATCCTGATTTACAACCCGACAAGGTAAAACACTTTATTGAAGTGGTGAAGGGGTATGTAGCGTCCAGCTGAAGGTTACTAGCAGGAGAGTTAGAAGTAAATGTGGAGGTTATAACGAAATTGACTAAATTTGGATAAAAACAATCGATAAAGCATGCAAACAATATCAATCGATTTACCAAATGATATTCTTTTGGCTCTTAACGAGTCTGAAAAAGAGCTCAAAAATCGTATCAAGGTTGCCTTGGCGATACAATTATATCAATCGCAGAAGTTGACAATCGGTAAGGCTAGTCAACTTGCAGGGCTTGCTCGTTTTGAATTTGAAAAACAACTCTCAAACAACAAAATTTCAATTTCCAATATAACGGAAGAGGATGTTCTAAACGACATTGAAAAATTAAAGTAGTGAATAGAGGACTTATTATTGCCGATGCAGGGCCGATCTTTTCTTTGGCAATAATAGACCAGTTACAGATATTGAACAAGTTATTTGATGAAGTTAAAATAGCAAGTGCTGTTTGGGAGGAAATTACCTTAATAAAGACTAGCGAATTTTACAACTCCATAATCCAATACTTTGGTTCAAGGATTGAGAATATAAATGGATTTAATGAACTCTCATTTATAATGGACTATGGAGAGTCCGAATCAGTTATTCTGTACAAAGAACTAAACGCGGATTTTTTGCTAATTGATGATAAGAAAGCCAGAGATATTGCAGAAAACCTCAATATAAAATGCATCGGCACTTTAGGAATACTATCTTTTGCTAAGCGCAAGGGGATAATTAAAGAGTTAAGGCCATTATACATGAGTTTGCTAACAAATAATAGATATTATTCCTTACAATTAATTAACATGGTGCTTGAAAAAAACAACGAAATTAAAATACAAAAGGCGTAGAATAGTTAATCACTATGCATCATTCGGAGGCTAAGTTCTCAGACGTTTCCGGATAGTGATTTTTTACAGTATCATGTTAATAAAGTTCAGTATAGCCTTATTTAAGAATTCAACCTTAGCCGGCTAGCTGGGGTATAAATGTTGATTTAATCTGTCCTAGGTACGAATTTATCTTAAATTTCGCTGACATGATAAGCATTATATTGATTGAGGTTCAGAGTTAACTTGGTTAAGCTTTAACTGGCTTCAGTATGAATTGACAATGCTATTAATTTTTTACACCTTCCGCTTCTCAGCCTTTAAACTTTTATAAGCCAGCCGTATTAGCACAATTGAAAGTAGAAATAATACCCCGGCAATAATAGAGAGTACATAAATGCCTTTGTTGTAATTTTCCCAAGCAAAAAGAAATAATGAAGATAGCGTGATGGTGAACATAAAAAACATGGGTATTAGCACGAAGGTGGCATTTTCTTTTATCTTGTACAGCCAAATACTAACTGCCAGCAAAGCCAATGCTGCTAATAACTGATTCGCAGAGCCAAAAATTGGCCACAGTACCGAGAACTCTCCCGATAATAGCATTAAGGCAGATAGTATAACCACAATTAGTGTAGCCACGAATCGGTTTTGACTTACTCTACGCACCTTCTCCTGCTTTATATCTTCAAAATATTCCTGAAAAGTAAAGCGTGCCAGCCTGGTGCAGGTGTCTAAAGTAGTAAGCGCAAAGGCTGAAATAGTGAGTGCTACAAAGGTAATGGCCAGTTTTTCAGAAATACCTAATGATGAAATGATAAACCCCAGTCCATCAGCAAACATATTCACCGGGCCATCGGTGAGTAACAAGCCAGTATAATCTGCACGCTCCAAAACAATTACAGCACCTACCGAAATAATGGCGAGAAATGATTCAATTAGCATCCCACCAAAACCCACAACTTTTACATCGCTTTCTTTGTCAATTTGCTTGGAGGTGGTGCCGGAAGCTACGAGTGAGTGGAAGCCGCTAATGGCTCCGCAAGCTACGGTTACAAATAATACGGGGAAAAGATAGCCAATACTTTCACTATGAAACTGGATTTCGTTATCCATTTTTATTTCAGGGTTGGCCACTACAATACCTACTATCGCCAACAACATTAGGCCATATAAAAGGAAGCTGCTCAGGTAATCGCGCGGCTGCAATAGAAAGGTCATTGGAGTAACGGAAGCAACAAAAGAATAGGCCAGCAACACGCCTACCCAAACAGCATAGGCAAAGTTTACAGGTATTTCTGTTCCTAAAAAAACAAAGAGATACATGAGCACTACGCCTAAAATAGAAAGAATGAGGAAGGCATTTTTTCGGCCACTAAAAAACTGATTGGCCCTGCCAAAAACCACTGCCAACAAAATAAACAAGCCTGAAGCCGAGGCCACCTCAGGATTTTTAACAAAAGTCTTAGCGATAATATCAGCAAAAACAGCAATAATTAGTATGAGCGTAGCAAAGCTAAATAGCAGGAAAAGTCTTTTACCACCTTGGCCGATATAAGACTGAATAATAGTACCAATAGATTTTCCTTTATGCCGGATAGAAGCCACCATACTGGTGGTATCGTGCACCGCACCAAAAAATACGCCTCCTATTAATATCCAAATAACTGCCGGAATCCAGCCGAAAGTAACGGCAATGATAGGGCCAATAATTGGGCCGGCACCGGCTATGGATGCAAAATGATGACCCAGCACCACAAATTTATTGGAAGGAATGTAATCAACGCCATCTTCATATGTGTGCGATGGTGTTTGCTGCTTATTATTAAGCTTAAGTTTTTTGCTTACAAAACGTCCGTAAGTGAAGTAGGCTACCAGTAAAAACAGTCCTGAAATAATTAATAAGATTACTAAGTTCATGGGCGAATTAATTTTAATCTAATTTACAAAGACCAATCCTATTTTTACATACGCAAAGTAAGATGCAGCACTTTCGACCTTATGCTTTCTGTTATACAGCCAGCTTCTTATTGAATTCATACTTTTCTTGTGCCAGAAGAGCCGCTCCCAAGAGCGCGGCATTATCAAGCTGCGATGGAGTTATTTCCAAACGATCAATTATTTTGCTAAAAGGAAAAACCGAAACTTCTTTGTGCATGGCAGCCTGAAAGTGAGGGTATGCCTTACTTATTGAACCCCCTAACACAATGCATTCAGGTGCAAAAATAAGGAGCAAGGTCTTAATTAATTTACCTAAGTGGGTACCAAACTCCTCAAAGAGTTCTAGGGCTTGCTTGTCCTGTTGGTCTGCTAGTTTAGCAAAATGGGCACCATCCTTTTGGTGCTGGTACTGAAAAAATTTACCGCTGCAGTAATCCTCAACGGTTTTATCCAGATAAGGAATACTGCCTATTTCGCCTGCACCTGAAAAAGTGCCGCTGTGCAATTGATTGTTCACAATAATACCCAAACCAATACCGGTGCCTAATGAAATACCCAACATATTGTTGCAGTCTTTAGCCGCGCCAAGCACGCTTTCGCCATAGGCAAATAAGTTGGCATCATTGGCTATGCTCACTTCCACACGGAAGTGTGCTTGCAAAGCAGCTTTGAGCGGTACTTCTTTCCAATTGCGGATATTTTGAACATCGAAAACTACTCCGTTTTCTGTGTCAACAAGACCCGGTACGCCTATTCCTATACCTTTCACTTGCTCACTGTAAAAGCTTTTTATGGCTGCTACCAAAGTTTTAATTAGGGCCTCCTTTGAATTATATTCGGCTGTGGCAAATTTAATTTCTGCCAAAATGCGCCCTTCTAAAAGCCGAGCAACATGTACCTTGGTGCCGCCCATATCAATGGCTATATATTCATCTACAGGAACCATTTTATTTCGATTCTTCAAACTTCCACCTTACAAAGGCTTCCATAGCTTCATAGTTGGCCAATCCTAAATGATCATAATCTCTGGCTGTTTCACGGTTGCGCTCTTCAGCTCTTACCCAAAATTCTCTTTCATCATCTCCCGGAAAAACAGGCCTGTCTTTTTGAGATTGGTGTTTGAAAATAGCGGTTCTTTTGCGTTGTACTTCTTTTGGGGAAAGCGGAACGGCCATTTCAATTTCGTTGGTAGCCCACTCGTGCCATGCACCGCGATACATCCATAACCAGCAGTCTTTTGCCCAGTCTTCTTTTTTACGTAGCTGCTCCATGGCATCCACAATAATATTGAAACAAACTACATGGGTACCATGAGGATCAGCAAAATCGCCTGCGGCATAAATCTGATGTGGCTTAATTTGCTTGAGGAGGTCAACAGTAATTTCAACATCCTTTTTCATTGGTGGTTTTTTCACCTTTTTGCCTGTTTCGTAGAACGGCAGGCTCATAAAGTGAATGTGGTCATCCTCTAAGCCGGCATCTCTAGCGCCTGCAATGGCTTCGCTTTTACGGATGTACGCCTTCACATCACGTATTTCGGGCAGGTCAATTTGGTTAGGGTTTTTCTGATCAATAAATATACGCATGCGCTCGTAAGTTTTCAATAGCTTATCGGCATGGCCATTTATGCTCTTGTTTACATCTATGGCAAACTCCATGTAGCGTAATACATCATGGTCCCAAACCGCGGTATTTCCTGAAGTTTGGTAGGCTACATTCACATCATGGCCTTGGTCTACCAGGCGTATGAAGGTACCACCCATTGAAATTACGTCATCATCCGGATGTGGGGAAAAAATAAGTACCCGTTTCTTGGCAGGCTTGGCACGTTCCGGACGTTGGGTGTCATCGGCATTTGGTTTGCCACCCGGCCAGCCGGTAATGGTATGCTGTAGCTTATTAAAAATATGAATGTTGATGTCATAAGCCGCTCCTTTTTGCGTAATAAGCTGTGCCATGCCATGGGTATTGTAATCCTCCTCAGTAAGTTTAAGAATTGGCTTATCTATTTTATTCGAAAGCCATATTACGGCCTTTTTAATAAGGTAATTGTCCCATAGTAAATCTTTTACCAGCCACGGAGTATCAAACCGGGTAAGGCTCGATGCTGCATCTTTATCCAAAACAAACTCTACATGTTGTGATAATTGCAGGTAAGTAGCAGGCACTTCACTATTAATATCACCCTCCACGGCTTTCTGAACGATAGGCGCTTTCTTCTTGCTCCATGCCATCAAAACAATTTCTCTGGCTTTAAAAATAGTGCCTATACCCATGGTGATGGCCTTGGTAGGTACGTTCTGTTTTCCACCAAAATCGCGGGAGGCATCTCTTCTCGTTAAGTCATCCAAAGTAACCAGGCGCGTTCCTGAGTTAGGCGCTGAGCCGGGCTCATTGAACCCAATATGTCCGGTACGCCCAATACCTAATATTTGAAAATCCAGCCCGCCCACTTCTTCAATTTTCCGCTCATAGTTCAAGCAGAAATCTACTATCTTATCTTTCTCCAGCGTACCATCAGGTATGTGAATATTCTCTCGCTTAATGTTGATGTGATCAAAGAGATTTTCGTTCATGAAGTACACATAACTCTGTTGGGAGTGCGGTAGCATGGGGTAATATTCATCGAGATTGAATGTAATAACATTTTCGAAACTCAACCCTTCTTTTTTGTGCATTCTTACCAGCTCAGCGTAAACCATTACAGGCGTAGCACCGGTAGCAAGGCCAAGCACAGCATGCGCATTCTTTTCTTGTTTAGTGCGAATGATGTCCGCAATTCTTTTTGCCACATTGATTGAAGCCTCTTGCTCATTTTCGAAGATGCTAACCGGAAGTTTTTCAAACCTGGTTTCTTCTAAGAAATTTAATCTTGCCATGCGTATTTATGTAGTTTATATTGAATGATTTTTTTCTTTTGGCGCGCTGTCTTTTACCTCTTCGAGCGTTTTCATTACTTGAAATAACCCGCGCGGAACATGAAAGCATCCCTTCCACTTGCCTCCTTTTAAGGACAGTAAAACATCTCCATTGCGTTTGAGGTAACCATACCACTCCGGATGTTTCGGGTCTTTAAAATTTTTCCAAGTATAGTCATGAAGCTTATTAAACCATAATTTTGCCTCACTATTTTCTGTAAGTTTGTAAGCTTTGGCCATGCAAACCAATGCCTCTAGGTGCACCCACCAAAGTTTCTGATCCCACTCCAGCTGCTGTGGAGGATTACCCTTTATGTCTAAAAAATAAAATATCCCGCCATATTTTTTATCCCACCCATATTCCATGCTTCTTAACGCTATGGCTACAGCTTTTTCTATTAATGCATCATCTTTTTTGCGCTCGCCTAAATCCATTATAAACCACATGGCCTCAATTACATGACCCGGATTTATGAGCCGCCCTTCAAAAGTATCGGAAAAGCTGCCATCCGGATTCACATTTTCTAAAATAAGCCCGGTGTCCTTCTGATAGAACACTTCCATCACCTCATCAATTACCTCATCAATTAAGTTATCAATGATAGATTGATCAAGCAAATGCTCCATTTCCAATGCCAGGTTGCAGAGGATCATGGGCAGGCCGAAGTTTTTTAGGCTGCGTGTACTTGCTATGGTTTTGGTGTATTTACCCTTAGGGTTATCTCTTCTTTTCAGGATGTTAAAGAAGGTGTTTTTGGCAATAGTGGCGTACTTCTCGTCAGGTAAAACTTTGAACAATGCAGCAAAACCCATCGCCACGAAGCAATCGGAAAATATATTATAAGGCTGCACTAAAGGTTGGCCTTCCCGAGTGAGCGAAAAATACCAGTTACCTTCCGCATCTCGCCCATTCTTCTCCAGAAAATCGGCACCTATTTTGGCAGTTTCAAGCCATTCAGCTTTTGGCGCTACTTGGTCGTAAAGCATGGAAAACATCCAGAGCTGGCGCCCTTGTAGCCAAATAAATTTATCAGTGTCAAATACCTCACCATCTCTTTTTAGGCAGGTAAGATATCCTCCAAATTGCTCATCTATTGAATGGTTAAGCCAAAAGGGAATAATGTTATCGAGCAGCTCCGTTTTATATTGGTTGTGGTATGTGTTCATGTGTTGTCGGTTTTATTGCTGTTGTAAGTACTCCTGATACCTGTTGTATAAGTGGCCGGCTTGTAAATAAGCCGATTGTGGACTCATAAAATGCGAAAATTCAAAGGTTATGGCCTTTTCGTAACCCACGCTAGCCGCTGCTTTTAACTTGAGCGCCAGCTTATCAAATTTAATAGGCATAAATTTTATGGGCATGTCCCTGTCAAAGCTTTCAGCATTTGTCCACGACTGAAAACCGTATTTGTCTGCCAGTTTTTTATTTACCTGAAAAAACTCCTGTAACTGGTGGTAGTCAATGTGTCCATCCTGAAAAGCTACTGCATCTACCGACCCTTTAATGCCATCAAATATTTCGTTCCACTCTTCCTCATGTTCTTGCACGGTTATTCCGTTAGCTTTAGTAAGTCGGCTATCCGATGCTAAGACAGATTTTTTGCCGTCAATCCACGGAGAAATAAAGGTGGGCAGGTTGTTGCTTACTTCTTTACACTGTTTGCCCAATGCGCTTATGGCTTCTATGGAGCTTGAGGTTCTTCGGCTTATTTCCATGCTCAAATACCAGCCGGCAAAACTTTTATGATGACCATATTTAGCCCACACTTCATCTATTACAAATCGGTTGGTTTCAAGCTCCTTTCGCATGTTTCCGGAGTTCCATTGGTCTCCACTGTCGTACAAACCGAAGTAAAACTTCATGTCGTACTTGTCGCTCAGGGTTAAAAACATCTCTACCAAATCCTTTGTGGGTTTGTAACAGCCCTGCACCTTTTGGAGGTAATTGCTGGGGTAGGTAATAAACCTTCTGTAGCCCGCTCGTATGAGTATTACGGTATCAATACCAATATGCTTCATGTGCTGAAAATCCTTATCCCACTCCGCTTCGCCCCAGTTCTGGTGCGGAATATCGTGTGATATTTCATCTATGAAGGTACCTGTTATCTTCATCATTATTTGGTTGTTTTATCTACGGGTTTTATTTCAATTTTTTCATGCTCTTTGTCTGCTTCGCCCAGCTTATTCCACCAGTTTTTCTTAAGTATCCACGTAGTAGCTATCAGCACAATTACCCAGCCCATGGCTTGGTAATTCTCTCTGATCATAAAATATATAGGAATTACTACTTGCGAAAACTGCCAGGCAATGCCTACTACAATATTAATTGCATCTCGCTTGCCTTCTTTGTTAGGAACAAAATCAGGATTTTCGGCTTGCACTTCTCTTTTAATAGGTCCCCAAAATCCCCAAGGATTAGTCCTTCGGTAGAATTCTTTTACCGCTTCCCTGTTTTCTAAAGGTTTTAAATAAGTCCCTATAATACTGCCCAATATGGAGAAGGCGAAAATGATTGGGAATACATAAATATCAACAATATCAGGAAAGAAGAACAACTTAACAGTGGAGGCCAGCAGCCCGAAAAGCATGCCGTAGAAATAACCTAAACCGGTAAATCTCCACCACACCCACTTTAAAACATTGGCTGCTATATAACCACCATATAATGCCGAGGTGAGCCAAAGGGTTAATTTATTTAGTGAGGAGGCATAGAAACCGAATGTTATACCAAGCACTACAAGCGCAACGGAAGAAATAATGCTTAGGCGGATGTAGGTTTTGTCACTTCCGTTAGGGTTGATGTATTTCTTGTATATATCATTTACCAGATAGGCCGGAGCGGAATTAACAAAAGCAGAGAAAGTACCCATAAAAGCCGCTAAAAAGCCGGCAAGCAGCAAGCCTTTGAAGCCTACAGGCACAAATTTATTGATAGCCAGCGGTAATATTTTTTCAAAATCTACATTAGTTCCCATGGCTTTTAGTTCGGGCGTTAAGTAAACGAGCGCCAGCACGGCAAAACCGGCAATCATTAAATAGCGGGGTATGTATAATACCCAAATGGTGGTAAAGCTCATTTTAGCAGCCTCGGAGGGTTTGCGTGCCGATAATATTCTTTGCATATCATAACTGGGAACCGGCCCGGCTATGGAAGCGAAAATTCCTTTAAAGAGCATCATCATAAATAATATACCAAAAAGGCCGAAACCATCTTCGGTTATTTTATCAGTAATATTGGGTAGTTCGGTAGCTTGCCAATTTAAGTCGAGCTTCCACCCGAAGGTGAGATCCTTCCATCCCGAAGGAATAACTGCGTTTATCTGGTCTGCCGAGACGGAGGTGTAAGCAATGTAACCTATAACAAAGCAGGAAATAGTCATGATAATAAACTGCATGACTTCGGTTGCCACTACGCTATACATACCTCCTTTTACGGTGTATAAAGCAGTTATTATACAGATTAATAAGCCATAAGAACGTTCTGAACTTAATACAATGCCTGCATAGTTGATACTCAAATCCCATGGTAAAATGGCGGTGCAGTATTTGCCTATCCCCTCAAAAAAGTAGGCGATAAAGCCCACCACACTGATAACGGCAAAAATAACGACAATGATGTGTGAAAGCTTGGCTCCTTTGCCATCGCCAAAGCGAAAGGTAATCCACTCAGCGCCCGTCATTACCTTGGAGCGGTGCAACCAAATGGCTAAGTACACGAAGATAAATACCTGGTTCCAAACCGGCCAGAGCCACGGAATCCAGGCGCTTTTTAAGCCATAGATAAACAGTATGGCCACAGTCCACATGGTGCCGGAAATATCGAACATACCCGAGGCGTTACTAAGCCCTAAGTAATACCATTTGAGTTTGTTACCTCCTAAAAAATAAGATTGTAGGTTTTTAGAAGCTTTTTTGGAAATGTAAAAACCCAAAAATATAATGCCTATAATGTAGGTTAGTAAGATGATAATATCCAGGGTTGCTAAAGGCATAGTGTTTATTCTAGAGTATTTTTATCGGTTTTATCAAATAGCACTTCACCTTTAAAATTGACCGGAATTTCAAAAGGGTTTAATATTTCATGAATTATGAGCGCGGTTTGCAGCCTGTTCAATTCGCTATTTTCATCAAGCTTGCGCAACAGCATTATGTCGCCCAGCTTCGTTTGTATCAATTCATTTGTGAGTTCAGGTGAAACCTCTTCCACCAAGTCACTTAAAAATGATAAGGTAAGCGCTTTGCCACTACCTTCACTAATTTTAGCGTGCGTGTAGAAACCCTTTAGGCCGTCCACAATTTCGTGCTCTGAGATATTATTTTCCGGATAAAACCAAGTTTCATTAGCCCATTTATAAGGTATGCCGACTCCTTTAATAATACCTGTGGCACCAATTTTTTGAATAGTTATGAAGTCAGGATGGTCAGGCTTTACGTCAATAAAGGGCATAATGTAGGCGTTGCTGTTAAGCAGTGTTTCTTGTATTTTCCTGATAGGCACTCGATCTGTATCAATGTTATTTTTTATGCTATAAGCAGCAATAGCTCCGGCCGCTTGCCCAATCCCCAGCACTACGGGTTGCAGGCGTGTGGTGCCGTTTACAATATTACTTACACTGATGCTTTTTTCGGTCACTATAAAATTGGGTGCTTGCGCAGCAGGTATCAAAGCACCTAAAGGCACGTTGTAGGAAGGTATTTTTATATCTATAAAATCAATTTCAGGTGCAGCGCTATTTTTGGTGTGGTGGTGGTCTATAGGGTAATCACCCACGGCAACTCCTGTTCTGTACAGTTTTTCTTGGTGTGTATAAGTGTGCTCTAAGTGGTGCGCATTCAGGCGCACTTTCCCTTTCAACCTGCGCGACTCCCTATGATAAGGAATAAGCGGAAGGCCATCTTTTGAAGGGAATTCATCATCGGCTATTCCCAGCTGCGGAAAACCCAACACGGTTTGTATATAATACACAAATTGAAGGCTGAAATTTTTGGCATCGGCCAAGGCCGCCTCTTGCGCTTCCGGATCAAGCTTAGTTAAGTTTACGTAATAATCATTTCCACAATTTGGCCAGTTTATCAGGTACTTGTTATTGGGCAGCCTGGCATAATCCAGCATTTGAATGCAATTGGCGGTTGGTGCCTGTTCATCTTCTACTTGTTCACAGGCGCACTCAAAAGGTTTAGGATTATAGCCCTTCGGTTTTTTGATGATGGACGGTTTGCCAAAATCTTGTAAAATTACCGTGTATGTGAGATCTTGTACAATATCATTCGCTTCAAGTGGTGCATATTTTTCGCCAGAAGCTGCCTGAGACTCCATGCCAACATCATATGGTAATGAAAGTGCTGCCATAACATCGCCAAGTTCCGTGGCATCAATCACAACTTTTGCCTCTATTGTATAAGTTTTTTTACCTTGGTTTACCTCAACATGCCATAAGTCGTCTTTTCGGCTGATGGCGAAAAATTCTGTTTGGTAGCGAATAGCTAAAAGAGGTAGTGATTGCGCTATGTTTCTAAAAATTTGATTGCCTACTGAGGGTTCAAAAAGCGTGTGACTTACCCAGCCGGTAGCCACTTTTTTGGGTCCACCATAACGCGCATAAATGCTGTCACGAAATTCACCCCATATACCGGAGGGCATTTGATGGTTGCCATCAATTGCTGAAACACCTGCCGCTGTAAGCATGCCACCCAACCATTCAGTTTCTTCAATAATAGTTGTTTTTATACCTTGGCGAGCCGCCTGAATGCCTGCGCTTATACCACTGGCACCACCACCAACTACTAATAGATCGGTGGCAAGCATGTTTTTACCTTGGCTGTAAACAGGCTTGGCTTGGAAAAAACCCAAGAGTAACAATAGATAAAGAATATTGAATCGATTAATTTTCGAACGCATAATTAAAAATCAATTTAGATCAAATTGGGAAAACATCAAAGACTTATTAAATTAATTTAGTAAGTTTAAAGGGTTAAAAATAATTTTACACAAATTTCCTGTAGAAAAGGCATACAGTAGCGGGGTAAATATAATAAGTTAGAAAATTTTTATAGATTTAAGTTTTGCCGACCAATTTCATGACCAAAGGATTTTTCGAAGACTTACGATTAGACAATCCCACGGGAGTTGCCTACAAAAATGTAAACCTGAAGAAGCAAATAATTGCATTTTTTGCCAACTCAGGCAATGCTACTATAGCCGAGTTATGTAAAAAGCTTAGCCTTAGCGCACCAAAGGTAACGGCACTTATTAATGAGCTCGCAGAAGACGGGCTGGTGCAGGACCATGGCAAAGTAGGCTCAACAGGTGGCCGAAAGCCTAATTTGTACGGTTTAGTACCCGATTCAGGTTTTTTTATGGGTATTGATGTGAAGCAAAATTACATCAACATTGGCCTTACCGACTTTCAAAAGAAGCTGGTAAAAACACAGGAAAAATGCGCTTTTGAACTTAAAAATGACAAAGCATCATTAGATGCGCTCTGCAAGCTAATTAAGCTTTTTATAAAAGGGCTATCCATCCCCAAAGAGAAAATATTAGGAATTGGCATTAACCTTTCAGGCCGTGTTAACTATGCTACAGGTTACAGTTACAGCTTTTTCCATTTTGATGAAGACCCGCTAAGCAAAGTAATTGAATCACAACTAGGTATAAAGGTGTTTTTGGAAAATGACTCAAGGGCCATGGCTTATGGTGAGTTTAGCGTAGGAGTAGTGAAAGAAGAAAAAGACGTGCTTTTTCTCAACCTGGACTACGGTATCGGCATGGGTATTATGATTGATAGCGAGCTCTATTATGGCCGTTCAGGATATAGTGGTGAGTTTGGCCATATCCCGATTTTTAGCAACGAGATTATTTGCCAGTGTGGCAAAAAAGGTTGCCTGGAAACGGAAGCTTCCGGATGGGCTTTGCTCAGAATGTTTAGAGAGCGGCTAAAAGAGAGTAGCTCCACTATTATTACACAGCAGAAAATTGATCCGCAGCAAATCACTCTGGGTGATATTATTGACGCAGCCATAAATGACGATGTTTTGGCTATTGAGCTAATTGCAGAAATAGGTGAGAAACTAGGTCGCGGCATTGCTTCTCTCATTAATATATTTAACCCTGAGCTGGTTATATTGGGCGGTAGCCTGGCACAGACGGAAGATTATATTAGGCTGCCCATTATAAGTGCCATTAACAAATACTCACTTAGTTTGATGAATAATGATACCCAATTAAAAATAAGTATGCTTGGTAATAGAGCGGGTATAATTGGCGGCAGTTTAATTGCACGTAACAGGTTGCTTACGCAGATTTAAAGGATTTAGTCTCAACGAGCTTTTGCTTTAGTTAATATTTTTTTTCACCACACATAGTTGGCACCATTCAATTGGAGTCCATTGTTTATTACAGTGTGTCGTTTAACCATTGATGATCTTTAAACAAAGGACGATGGCCATTCTTCTTTCAGCTAGCAGGGGCATTTGTTCCAATCAAACATAGTCTACTTTACGGCTTGGCATTTCTAAGAAAATCACTTGCAAATCAACACGTCATCCCCCGAATTTGGCGCGGGCTTGCGCGTGGGCAATTCTAGGGGGATCTACTGCAACGGAGCATGTTTTTTGCGGAGTAAGCAATTATTACGCAAGCAAGGTTACTCTATCAGAATCCCTATAAAATTATGTTACCGTTTCACTCTAACAGATTCTCCTAGAATTCCTTGGGGAATTCGGAGAATGACGGTTAGAGCAGTTGGCTATATTAAGGATGAGTATCCCAAACTAACCTCAAAAAAGTCGTCATTCCAGAAATTTTTGTAGTGCAACGAAGAAAATTATCAGGAATCTGTTGAAGCAAACGAAGTTTGCTTAATT
>CAWHTP010000002.1:480000-853141 GCA_963832285.1 uncultured Cytophagales bacterium | reverse complement strand
CGAATACCTAGAACTAATAATACATTTGAATTACGACAAGATTTTAAAATAGATAATATCGTAAAGTACACTAGATTTTCCATTGGCACTAAGATTTATATAATGTAGTGGAGCGTTTAGAAAAAACTTTGGTTTATTTAGGTAAATATGCTGATGCTGCAATAGACATTTTCTTAAGTTGTAACTATCTCCTAGATTTCTGACAAGGTATTCTGCTAATGTTTCAAAACCTCCCTCCATACTTTGCACAGAAACACTATCCTATGATACTTATTGATTTATGCCTCTCAATTTTTCGATGCGTCATTTGCTAATATAAAACAGCTATAAAGGCCAAAAATACTATTCCTTTATTCAATCCAATAATATTTTCCGTTAGACCTGTTAATAGAAATTATTATTAATGGAATTATGAGAATGCTATTTTGATCAGATATATGATAAAATGAAAGAAACTTAAAAATATTATAAGACCTAAAACACCATATTTTATGAGGAAATAACATAGATATTATGCATGTTAAAGCCCAAGTAACCTGCACCACTCAGTCCATGTTTTGTATAATATTATTTATGTACGCCTGAGAATTAGATAAGCCTACTCCAAATAAAAATGTTCCGTCTTCCATGAGAGACCATATTCCCAGTCGCTCATTGAACTAGTCTAATAGTCAGGCCCGTAAAGGGCTCATTATAGTCAAATCGATCTTTTTAGAACTACAGAAAAATTTGAATTAACAATGTTTAAAATTCTTTCATAAGTATAGCTAAAGAGTGATATGAAAAAAATAAATAGTGCTACTGCGAAAAAAACGAATTTCTTGTTACCTCGAAAAGTAGAAGCAAAGAGCAAAAATTGAAATTATAATAATAACCTTTGAACAAATTTAGACAACAACTATTGATGCATAAAAAACTGAGCAATAAAATTTTAAATTTTTTTGAAAAAATTACTTTCTTCAATTAAAAAAAACATGGCAAAAACAAAAAACATCCCAAAATAAATGGGATGAACCCCGAAAAAACAGCAGTTAGCTTATTATAAAATAAATAATCAGAAATGATCTATAGAGCAAAATTAATGAGCCCAACTACCAACAAAATGAATGATATACTTATTGTAGCAAGAGAGAAAAGCTTTAATATCCAACGCTTTCTTAACTGCCCAAAAAGAAAAAACAAAATTGGCAGTGCCAGACGGATATTTTTTTCTAAAAGATGTAAATGTGAGAACAAACTCTTATGATAAATTAAACTGATTAGAGGCAGAAAGAAAAAAATACAAGTCCAAAGTAATCTCTTTCTTTTCATATCTTTAAATACAAATCTTTTTTTGATTTTGTCAAGAGAAGAAATATTATAAGTAACACACTTATAATTATGAATATATTATTAAGTAAATGGATAGGCTTAGCGTGGTACTTACCAATACTAGGAGCCAATTTTTTTGTTTCACGAGAATTTTTCAGACATCATAGCTAATAAATTTTTCAGAGATTTGATTAACTGCCCGAAGATTTGAGCAGACCTATCCCAAGAATACAATTCCAAATACTTTCAAGCTAAATAAGTTTTAAGCTTTTCAAGTCACGACCTTTTTCTATTATGGTATTTATTTTTGAACTTAATTCATCAACATTGCTTGGATCAAATAATCCTTCACCAAAAAATGAAGGAAGTCCTTCATGGCAGTCACATTAGCGCAAAGAACTGGAATCTCATGTATTGCTGCTTCGAGGGGTGGGATACTAGTTCCGCAAAGAGATGGATATACAAAGAGCTCTGCATTTTTATAGATAGCAACTTAAATCAGAATTGGAGATATTATTCAACCAAATTATCTTTTCGAAATTTTTAGGTGATAAATTCGATAAATATTGATTCAATTGAGGTACCTCGATGTCTTTTCTTCCGACAAAAATCAACTTATAGTCCTTTGAAACGCCATAGAATTAAAAAACGCCTGCGGATAATACGATATGGTTTTTTCTTGGTTCAATTCTACTTACATATAGAATATAATTCTTTAATTAGTACTTCTATTTCGGAGGAAACACCGGATAAGTTGTTATCCAATGCTACAGCATTAGGTGTAATATGAATTTTACTCAGTGAAATTCCGTAATGACTCGATAACGCATATTTAGAATATTGAGAGACGGTTAACAGCAATTCGCTCCTTAATGCACTTCGTTTAAAAAGAAATCCATTAACCAACCTATATCTCAGCGAGAAGTACTGAGGAAAAAATCTAGAAAAAGAATATCGTGAATAGTTACAATTTCTTTACAAGTCTTTAGCCAGGGCTAATATACTGAAAGTGTGCAAAATCAATTTTTCTGTTTTTGATATTTTTAGGAAACTCCCATAATAGCCTTACGCAACTCATTTTGGCTATTAAGCTTGACACCAGAGAACCTTATCTTCTTTTGTTAAATTTTCAACAGGAATACGATCTATAAGACATGCAAGTAAAATGTGATATCTGGATTAGTTTTACCACTCGCCTATATAATTCATATATGTAAGTGTGATCATAAAAATGCGCATCAACTAGTAAGTTCATATTGAATTAAGTATAAGTTCTTAAAAAAATCTTTAAATTATAATCCCAATAGAGTACCTTGAAAATAAACAAGTGCATCTAACTACATAAGTAAGTTTATAGGGAAATGCTTTCTATTAGGTTTCATAAGTGAATATTCCTTAATATTTATTAAATCTCACTTCCTTGAAAAAATTCTACCTCCAAGCCAGGAATTTGTACCCAAAATATGAATTAATTCATATTTTAGATTGAGATGTATTTGCTTTTAATATTTTTTGTGTAATATTTTTTAAGACAAATAAAAAACAACAGAAACCAAAACTAATCAGTGTTAAAATTTGCATTTAGCAACTTAAAGCAAAAATTAGATATTTGAATGAAAACAGAGTTCTAATTGTGAAAAACGTTTTTACTATTACTATAGTTAGTAAACCACCTATCAGACCATAATCATAAAAGAAAGCAGGAATAAATCCTCCGTTAATGACCGATACCTTTGAAGATTCAAATAGAAATGGAACAAAAAAGTACTCGCTTCACCTGCTCCATGACCTAAGTAATAATGTAGGCTGCATAAGTTAAACTCTTTTAAATAAATGATAATTGGCATGATTCTAAAGGATGCGCTATAATCAATATTCCTAATTTCTGACAAATTGCTAAGTACTCAATCTAGATATTACGTTGCTTACCTTGTAATTGACGTAAGCTCTAAATCTACACTAAGGTATAATTGTTGTAAGCAATGCTGAAATTACTATTAATAGTGCAAGAAGGACAAGTATTTCATCAATAGTATTCCAAATAATAATATTCCAAATCCAATTAAAAATAAATCATATAAAGAGTACTAAGCCACAGCATCAAATTTTTTCTGCTAAAATACTTCTTTTGGGAATAAAAGTAAAATAGCAAAACATAATAGAAATAATAATAAAGGAGGCGTACGAAGGTTCACTCGACAAAGAATAATATCTATATGTAAAACCGTCACTAGTGAATAGAGAACCAAAACTGCCATGCAAATTTAGAATTTCAGAATCATTATGAGCGGGCAAATACCCTAAAAACACATATAATTGACCTAGAAAAGAAGGCTCAATAAATATATAAAAAATATAAGTACTAGTATCTTTTTAAAATATTGAAGGTTGATGTTTTCTTTAAATGACTTAAAAAAAAAAGCGAAAGATAATATAAAGAAGGTAGAGTATAAGAAAAGAAACACTTTGTTTGACTGGATATTAATTAGGCAACTTAGAGACATATACAGAAATACTAACCAAATAGGCTGATTTACCCAATTTACAGAATTTCTATATGTGTTAAGAGAAACAATGATGATCACAATGAAGAAAATAACATCAACAGATAGTTGCATTTTGCGTTATTGCAAGCCAAATTTAAATACTGTAGGATATTGTAATAAGCAATGAGTGCATTATGGCTAATTTTGATATTGCTGAAGGTTATGGAATCTTCCATGCGAATTTAAGAATATACGCTAGAAACTTATTTTAGTAATCTGTATGTTTTGTGTTAAAATCCAACATGATTTTAATCAGCATTATCACCCTTCTCCACATCCCTAATTTAATACGATTGAAAACGAAGAGTATGAAACTTGGATATAAGGTTAAAAGAGAAATCGGGTAATACTTTTTATTGATCAGTATTCTGTTTCTGCACTGAATAGAAATCAGACACAAAGGATGGAGAACTTGATTTATTTTGGTGCTTGCTCCCAATTTATGATAAACTTTACTTTTAAGACAATAACCAATCGACCATCCTTTCTTTTTTCCACGCAACGCCCAATCTAACTCTTCATAATACAAGAACAAATTTTGATCCATTAAACCCGTATCAACCAGAAAAGTCTTTCTTTATGAACATAGAGGCTCCAATTACATAATCAATTTTCTCTTGATGATTTTTATACTGTTCAACCATCTTGTTTTGACCTTAGCCCTACCTCTGCCAGTCCATTTATAATATTTACCACCAACACCTTGTAAAGTTTTTGGATTCCAGTAGTTTATTAGAGCACTACCAATTAATCCAAGTTTTTTTTCTGATTCATCACTAAATTCTACCAACAATTGTAAAGCATTTTTACGTACTACTGTGTCATTATTTAATAACCACACATATTCATAATCATTTTGCGACAGTAAATATTTAAGAGCGATATTATTAGCTGCTGCAAAACCATTATTCTCTTTTGCGTTTATGAATGTTATTTTATGATCCACAGGATTCAAGAACAGCTCATTTTCATCTAAAATTTGGAAATCAAGAGGTTTGTTTTCTAAAGGATAAAAAACTAAGTCAGGAAAATTTGTGTCAATTGCAATATTTTTCTCCCACAGCCCAGTCCACCATTTTTTGCTCAGCTGAATTATCTACTATCAGTATCTGAAAATTATTATAATTGGATTTTAAAGCCGATTTAAGCACTCATAATATCTAAATAGCCGTTGAAATTCACAATTACTATATATACTTTTTTTTCAACCATAATCAAATAAATGTGGAGAATAAGTATGCAAGAAAAGAACTTTACTTCTAATTCGGAGATATGGTCCATATAAAAATTAGAAGTAAAGTTCTTTTCTTGCATACTTATTCTCCACATTTATTTGATTATGGTTGAAAAAAAAGTGTATATAGTAATTGTGAATTTCAACGGCTATTTAGATACTGTAGAGTGCTTAGAATCGGCTTTAAAATCCAATTATAATAATTTTCAGATACTGATAGTAGATAATTCAGCTGGCGATTCACAAGTTAGGAAAATGGTGGACTGGGCAGTGGGAAAAAATATTGCAATTGACACAAATTTTCCTGACTTAGTTTATCCTTTAGAAAACAAACCTCTTGATTTCCAAATTTTAGATGAAAATGAGCTGTTCTTGAATCCTGTGGATCATAAAATAACATTCATAAACGCAAAAGAGAATAATGGTTTTGCAGCAGCTAATAATATCGCTCTTAAATATTTACTGTCGCAAAATGATTATGAATATGTATGGTTATTAAATAATGACACAGTAGTACGTAAAAATGCTTTACAATTGTTGGTAGAATTTAGTGATAAATCAGAAAAAAAACTTGGATTAATTGGTAGTGCTCTAATAAACTACTGGAATCCAAAATTTTTACAAGGTGTTGGTGGTAAATATTATAAATGGACTGGCAGAGGTAAGGAAGTAGGTAGAAACAAGATGGTTGAACAGTATAAAAATCATCAAGAGAAAATTCATTATGTAATTGGAGCCTCTATGTTTATAAAGAAAGACTTTATAATTGATACGGGTTTAATGGATGAAAATTTGTTCTTGTATTATGAAGAGTTAGATTGGGCGTTGCGTGGAAAAAAGAAAGGATGGTCAATTGGTTACTGTCTTAAAAGTAAAGTTTATCATAAATTGGGAGCAAGCACCAAAAATAAATCAAGTTCTCCATCCTTTGTGTCTGATTTCTATTCAGTCAGAAACAGAATACTGATCAATAAAAAGTATTACCCAATTTCTCTTTTAACCTTATATCCTAGTTTCATACTCTTCGTTTTCAATCGTATTAAATTAGGGATGTGGAGAAGAGTGATAATGCTGATTAAAATCATGTTAAATCCCAACACCAAACATACAGATTACTAAAATAAGTTTCTAGCGTAGATTCTTAAATTCGCATGGAAGATTCCATAACCTTCAGCAATATCAAAATTAGCCATAATGCACTCGTTGCTACGCAATTCATACTCTTAGCTACAGTATTTAATTTCACTACAATAGAAAATAAGAACTATCTGTTAATATTATTTTCTTCAATTGTGATCATCGTTGTTTCTCTTAACACATATAGAAATTCTGTAAATTGGGTAAATCAGCCTATTTGGTTAGTATTTCTGTATATGTCTCTAAGTTGCCTAATTAATATACATCAGACGGAAATTCTTTCTTTCTTATACTCTACCTTCTTTATATTATCTTTCGCTTTTTTCTATAAGTCATTTAAAGAAAACATCAACCTTCAATATTTTAAAAAGATACTAGTATTTATATTTTTTATATATTTATTGACCTTATTTCTAGGTCAATTATATGTGTTTTTAGGGTATTTGCCCGCTCATAATGATTCTGAAATTCTAAATTTGCACGGCAGTTTTGGTTCTCTATTCACTAGTGACGGTTTTACATATAGATATTATTCTTTGTCGAGTGAACCTTCGTACGCCTCCTTTATTATCATTTCTATTATGTTTTGCTATTTTACTTTTATTCCCAAGGAGAAAGTATTTAGCAGAAAAAATTTAATGCTGTGGCTTAGTACTCTTTATATGATTTATTTTTTTAAAAGTGGATTTGGAATATTATTATTTGGAATTCTATTGATGAAATACTTGTCCTTAAAAAATATTGCACTATTGATAGTAATTTCAGCATTGCTTACAACAATTATTCTTAGTGTAGATTTAGAGCTTACGTCAATTACAAGGGTAAGCAACGTAATATCTAGATTGAGTATTAGTAATTTGTCAGAAATTAGGAATATTGATTATAGCGCATCCTTTAGAATCATGCCAATTATCATTTATTTAAAAGAGTTTAACTTATGCAGCCTACATTATTACTTAGGTCATGGAGCAGGTGAAGCGAGTACTTTTTTTGTTCCATTTCTATTTGAATCTTCAAAGGTATCAGAGTTTAACGGAGGATTTATTCCTGCTTTCTTTTATGATTATGGTCTGATAGGTGGTTTACTAACTATAGTAATAGTAAAGCATTTAGCAATTAGAACTCTGTTTTCATTCGAATCTGTAATTTTTGCTTTACTATTGCTAAATGCAAATTTTAACACTCAATTATTTTGGTTTCTGCTGTTTTTATTTGCTCTTAAAAAATACTACACAAAAAATATTAAAGCAAATACATCTCAATCTAAAATATGAATTAATTCATATTTTAGATTGAGAACCCTGGCTTGGGAGGTAGAATTTTTTCAAGGAAGTGAGATTTAATAAATATTAAGGAATATTCACTTATGAAACCTAATAGAAAGCATTTTACTATAAACTTACTTATGTAGTTAGATGCACTTGTTTATTTTCAAGGTACTATTATTGGGATTATAATTTAAAGATTTTTTTAAGAACTTATACTTAATTCAATATGAACTTACTAGTTGATGCGCATGTGTTTGATCACGCTCATGAGGGTAGCAGAACTTACATATATGAATTATATAGGCGAGTGGTAAAACTTAATCCAGATATCACATTTTACTTCGTGTCTTATGATCCTATTCCTGTTGAAAATTTAACAAAAGAAGATAACGCTATTCATGTCAAGCTTAATAGCCAAAATAAGTACGTAAGGCTATTATGGGAGTTTCCTAAAATTATCAAAAACAGAAAAATTGATTTTGCACACTTTCAGTATATTAGCCCCTGGCTAAAGACTTGTAAAGAAATTGTAACTATTCACGATATTCTTTTTCTAGATTTTCCTCAGTACTTCTCGCTGAGATATAGGTTGGTTAATGGATTTCTTTTTAAACGAAGTGCATTAAGGAGCGAATTGCTGTTAACCGTCTCTCAATATTCTAAATATGCGTTATCGAGTCATTACGGAATTTCACTGAGTAAAATTCATATTACACCTAATGCTGTAGCATTGGATAACAACTTATCCGGTGTTTCCTCCGAAATAGAAGTACTAATTAAAGATAAGTATATTCTATATGTAAGTAGAATTGAACCAAGAAAAAACCATATCGTATTATTGCAGGCGTTTTTTAATTCTATAGCAGCTTCAAAGGACTATAAGTTGATTTTTGTCGGAAGAAAAGACATCGAGGTACCTCAATTGAATCAATATTTATCGAATTTATCACCTAAAAATTTGGAAAAGATAATTTGGTTGAATAATATCTCCAATTCTGATTTAAGTACTATCTATAAAAATGCAGAGCTCTTTGTATATCCATCTCTTGCGGAAGGTTTTGGTATACCACCCCTCGAAGCAGCAATACATGAGATTCCAGTTCTTTGCGCTAATGTGACTGCCATGAAGGACTATTCATTTTTTGGTGAAGGATTATTTGATCCAAGCAATGTTGATGAATTAAGTTCAAAAATAAATACCATAATAGAAAAAGGTCGTGACTTGAAAAGCTTAAAACTTATTAAGCTAAAAGTGTTGGAATTGTATTCTTGGGATAGGTCTGCTCAAATCTTCGGGCAGCTAATCAATGAAAAATTTATTAGCTATGATGTCTGAAAAAATTCTTCATGAAGACATAAAAAATTGGCTCCTAGTATTGGTAAGTACCACGCTAAGCCTATCCATTTTACTTAATAATATATTCATAATTATAAGTGTGTTACTTATAATATTTCTTCTCTTGACAAAATCAAAAAAAGAATTTGTATTTAAAGATAAAAGAAAGAGATTACTTTGGACTTGTATTTTTTTCTTTCTGCCTCTAATCAGTTTAATTTATCATAAGAGTTTGTTCTCACATTTACATCTTTTAGAAAAAAATCTGCCACTTCTGGCACTGCCAATTTTGTTTTTTTCTTTTGGGCAGTTAAGAAAGCGTTGGATATTAAAGCTTTTCTCTCTTGCTACAATAAGTATATCATTCATTTTGTTGGTAGTTGGGCTCATTAATTTTGCTCTATCGAGTAACTCTGATTATTTATTTTATAATAAGCTAACTGCTGTTTTTGGGGTTCATCCCATTTATTTTGGGATGTTTTTTGTTTTTGCCATGTTTTTTTTAATTGAAGAAAGTAATTTTTCAAAAAAATTTAAAATTTTATTGCTCGTTTATGCATCAATAGTTGTTGCCCTAATTTCTTCAAAGGTTATTATTATAATTTCAATTTTGCTTTTTGCTTTTACTTTTCGAGGTAACAAGAAATTCGTTTTTTTCGCAGTAGCGCTATTTATTTTTTTCATATCACTCTTTAGCTATACAAGAGAAAGAATTTTAAATATTGTTAATTCAAATTTTTCTGTAGTTCTAAAAGATCAATTTGACTATAATGAGCCCTTTACGGGCCTGACTATTAGACTAGTTCAATGGCGACTAGGAATATCCTCTCTCATAGAAGACGGAAGACTTTTATTTGGAGTAGGCTTATCTAATTCTCAGGCGTACATAAATGATATTTATACAAAACATGGACTGAGTGGTGCAGGTTACTTGGGCTTTAACATGCATAATATCTATGTCGATTTCCTCATAAAATATGGTGTTTTAGGTCTTATAATATTTTTAAGTTTCTTTCGTTTCTTATTTTATCATATATCTGATCAAAATAGCATTCTCATAATTCCATTAATAATAATCTTATTAACAGGTCTAACGGAAAATATTATTGGATTGAATAAAGGAATAGTATTTTTGGCCTTTATAAGCTGTTTTATATTAGCAAATGACGCATCGAAAAATTGAGAGGCATAAATCAATAAGTATCATTGGATCGGCAGGTGTTCCTGCAAAGTATGGAGGTTTTGAAACATTAGCTGAATACCTTATCAGAAATCTAGGAGATAGTTACGACTTAAATGTCTATTGCAGTTCGCGTATTTATCTAAATAAACCAAAGTTTTTTCTAAACGCTCGCCTACATTATATAAATCTTAGTGCCAATGGAAAATCTAGTGTACTTTACGATATATTATCTATTTTAAAATCTTGTCGTAATTCAAATGTATTATTAGTTCTAGGTGTTAGTGGAGCTATAATTCTACCTTTGATAAAGATGTTTACGAAGAAAAAAATAATTGTAAACATTGACGGTATAGAATGGAAAAGGCAAAAATGGAGTAATTTTGCTCAATATTATTTAAAAATACAAGAAAGAATTGCTATCAAATTTTCTCATTATATTATTTCTGATAATTTAGGCATACAAGAATATGTATTAAATAATTACAATGTAAAATCTGTCTTGATTTCATACGGAGCTGATCATGCCCAAAGAGCAATTAGAAATCCTGAAATTGATATGAGCTTAGGTATTCAAGAAGAATATGCTTTTACAGTTTGCAGAATTGAGCCAGAAAACAATGTTCATCTTATTTTGGAGGCATTCTTACCCACGGATCTACAACTTGTAATAGTCGGAAATTGGAGTGATAGCGAATATGGATTAAGGCTAATTGATAAATATCAGAACTCGAGTAGAATAAGATTGATCAATCCTATATATGATCAGAGACGATTAAATAGTTTGAGAAGTAACTGCAAGGTTTATATACATGGACACAGTGCAGGAGGCACTAACCCTTCCTTAGTAGAAGCGATGTTTTTGGGTCTGCCCATTTTTTGTTGGAAAGTAAACTATAATTTATACACCACGCATAAAAAATGCAAATATTTCTCCTCAGTGAAAGAGCTTTCTGAGCTTATCCGTAATACTTCGGAAGTTGAATTAGCGGAAATTGGCATAAAAATGGGTAATATTGCAAAAAAACACTATTTATGGAGTAATATTGCAAAAAAATACGCTGCGCTATTTTAAATCGTATTTTGAAAATTAGATATTATCAGGATTTGAATGCCCCAAACCCTAGCTAGCTTAATAACATCCTTTATACTTACTTTTCTTTTAACGCCCTTGGTCATAGGGTTTTTTAGGAAGAAGAATATAATGGACAAACCCGGAGGCAGAAAAATACATGCGGGTGATACACCCAGTATGGGGGGGATAGCCATTTTTGCAGGGGTACTCATAGCTATGGCCATTTGGATGCCCTTCCCGTACGTGCAACAGTTTAAATTTTTTTTTGGTGCCATGGGAATTATGTTTCTCGTTGGTTTGCGAGATGACCTCGTGCCCGTTCGGCCACTAGTAAAACTATCTGCACAATTGTTGGCCGCTGTCATGATCATTTTTCTTTTGGACATAAGGCTGAGCGAGCTTTACGGGCTCTTCACCATTGATAATATTCCTTATTTTGCCAGTGTGGTGCTTACCCTATTTACTTTTATTGTTGTTACTAATTCGTACAATCTTATCGATGGGCTCGATGGCCTGGCAAGCAGTATTGGCATTATTGCTTTCTTCTTTTTTGGCATCTATTTCTTTTTAGTAGGTATCGTGCAGTATTCCATTATTTGTTTCTCCTTTATAGGTGCTTTAATAGCTTTTTTAAATTTCAATTGGCAACCCTCCCGTATATTCATGGGCGATACCGGTGCCCTTTTAATTGGCATGGTGCTGGCAGTAATTACCATTAAGTTTATTGATTATAACCATCACCTACCCGATGGTAACGATTTTAAGCTTCAGGCCTCAGTAGGAGTAGGTATATCAGTAATTATCATTCCCTTATTTGATACGCTTAGGGTTTTTGTATCAAGAGCATGGAGGAAAAAATCTCCTTTTTCGCCAGATAAAACACACATACATCATATGCTCATGCGGCTGGGCTTTAGTCATGGTGCAACCACCCTCATTATTGTATTCGTAAATATTGTTATCATCATTTTAGCCTTAACGCTCGATTTTCTGGGCGATAACCTCTTAGTACCTATTGTTATAGGGAGTTGCCTCTTAATGAGTATAGTACTAGATCTGTTAGTGAAAGAATCCGTTCTTCGCAAGAAACAAAGCATTGCAAAAAGGTTTAGGAGAGATTAAAAACCCAGACACAAAAAGCTGCCGTTAAGCAAATTTTCTTTGTTGTAGTCAAATCTCTGCTCTTCGGTATTACCTTTAAAAACCTTACCTCCAGCGGCTTCTAATACCGCTTGGCCTGCTCCCGTGTCCCACTCCATAGTAGGGCCATGGCGATAATAAATATCTGCTTGGCCTTCTGCAACCATGCAGAATTTCAACGAGCTGCCAACTGCAATGTGGTCGGTTACCATGTACTCCTTTAGCAATGCATCCTCTTCCGGGGAGGCGTGAGAAGCACTTCTCACTGCAATTCTTTCAGCAGCACGCTCATTTACTGTTAGCGCTTGCTTTTTACCATCCACTATTTTGTACGCTCCGCTTGCGTTACCATAGTACAAAACTCCTGTAGCAGGCACGTAAATTACTCCCATAACAGGGTAATGGTTTTTAATAAGTGCAATGTTTACCGTAAACTGCCCATTTCGTTTAATAAACTCTTTTGTGCCATCCAAAGGGTCAACCAACCAAAAGGTGTCCCAGGCTTTGCGCTCGTTAAATGAAATATCCCTACCTTCTTCTGATAATATTGGAAATTGCGTTTCAAGTTGCTGCAAGCCCGGTCTTATCACATTTTCGGCTGCTTTATCAGCAAGTGTAAGCGGACTATTATCTGCTTTATAGTCTACTATATCGCTTAAATTAGCATTATTGTAAATGTCCATTATGGCCTCTCCGGCTTCTACAGCAATTGATATAATATCTTGGGTGAGCTTTTCTTGATTCATTTTTTTTTAATTAAAATTAAAATTACATATCTAAGACCTATTTTAATAATAGGTGAATGTTAACTTTGTAAAAAGTTTATATTTTGGAAAACATCTACCCAATTTTTGATAACGTACTCTCTCGCCCCGATAAGGAAAAATTACTCAAGCAACGGGCGGTAGTTTTGTGGATGGTCGGCCTTTCGGGTTCAGGAAAAAGTACCTTGGCAAGAGCGCTGGAAAACAGTTTGCATGAGCAGGGCGTGCTAACCCAGCTGCTCGATGGCGATAACTTGAGAGTGGGCTTGAACAATAACCTTACCTTCAGCGAGGCGGATAGAAAAGAAAATATTCGTAGGGCTGCTGAAACGGCCAAATTATTTATGAATGCGGGTCTGGTAACCATTTGCTCATTTATTAGCCCGGTGGAGGAGGTTAGAAAAATGGCCAGAGAAATTATTGGTGCCGGTTATGCCGAGGTATTCATCGATTGTCCGCTGGAAGTGTGTGAACAGCGGGATGTGAAGGGCTTATATGCCAAAGCGCGTAAGGGTTTAATACCAAATTTTACAGGTATAAGTGCTCCTTTTGAAGCACCTGTAAAACCGGAAATTAGAGTAAATACAGCTACGCAATCGCTCGAGGAGTGCCATCATTTGCTGGTAAAAGAAATTTTAGAAAGAATAAAATATTAATATGTCATCTTATAATTTATCGCATTTAGATCAGCTGGAAGCTGAAGCCATTTATATTTTTAGGGAGGTTGCAGCGCAATTTGAAAAGCCGGTCATCCTCTTTTCAGGAGGGAAGGACTCCATTACCATGGTTCATTTGGCGCAAAAAGCCTTTTGGCCTGCTAAGGTTCCTTTCCCATTATTGCATATTGATACAGGGCACAATTTCCCTGAGGCATTGGAGTTCAGGGACAACTTGGCCCAAAGATATAATGTTACACTCGATGTTGGTTTGGTACAAAGCTCAATTGATAAAGGCACCGCAAGAGAAGAGAAAGGTATTAACCCAAGCAGGAATAGTCTCCAATCAATTACTCTTTTAGAAAAGCTTGAAGAAGGTGCTTATGATGCTGCCTTTGGTGGTGGCCGAAGAGATGAGGAAAAAGCACGTGCCAAGGAGCGTTTCTTCTCACATCGTGATGATTTCGGACAGTGGGATCCTAAAAACCAGCGCCCTGAGCTGTGGAATTTATACAACGGTTTGAAGGCTCCCGGTGAATCGTTCAGAATTTTCCCCATCAGTAATTGGACGGAAATGGACGTTTGGCAATACATAAAAAAGGAAGATATTCAGCTGCCAAGCATTTATTTTTCTCACCAAAGAAGCGTGGTGGATAGAGGAGGAGTGCTCATTGCAGAGTCACCTTACAATACCCTGCTGAGCAATGAGAAGTATGAAGAGAAAACCATAAGGTACAGAACGCTCGGATGCATGACCATAACTGGAGCCATTGAATCTGATGCGGACGATCTGAATAAGATTATAGAAGAGGTAGCGGCCGCAAGGCAAACAGAGCGCGGCAATAGGGCAGATGACAAACGCTCCGAAGCAGCTATGGAAGACCGAAAAAAGCAAGGATACTTTTAAAGAGGAGATTTGAAATTTGAAATATGAAAAACGTACATTCTAAACAATCCATAGCAAATGCTAGAAGATAAAGATCTGAAACTGAGAACCAAAAAATTTGCTCTGTCAATTATTTACTTATTTAGAGGTTTACCCAGAGAATATGAATTCCGGGTGATCGGCAATCAGTTGTTAAGATCTGGTACCTCTGTTGGGGCAAACACCAGAGCTGCTTTTAGAGCACGTAGTAATAAAGAATTCACCGCTAAGATCGGTATTGTAATTGAGGAAGCAGATGAATCTCATTTTTGGTTGGAATTGTTAGAGGAAATCACTGATAAAGAGCAATCTAAGGTTTTAGAACTTAAAAAGGAGTCTGACGAACTTACTGCCGTTTTTACGTCTATTTCAAAAAAAATGAAAAATAAATAGAATAATATGTGCAAAATAAACTCCTTGACCTTTCAACCTTCAAACCTCAACTTTCATCTTTAATATAATGGAACAACTAACTAAAAATAAAACTTCAACTGAAGGTTATTTAGACATGGATTTGCTTCGTTTTTCTACCGCTGGCAGCGTAGATGACGGCAAAAGTACACTTATAGGCCGACTGATGTTTGATACCAAATCAATTTTTGAGGATCAGATTGATGCTATTGAGGCATCGAGCAAAAATAGGGGTGATGAGCATGTGAACCTTGCCTTGCTAACGGATGGCTTAAAGGCCGAAAGGGAACAAGGCATTACCATTGATGTGGCCTACAGATATTTTGCCACACCCAAAAGAAAATTTATAATAGCCGATACTCCGGGTCATATTCAATATACCAGAAACATGGTGACCGGTGCTTCAACAGCCAATCTGGCCATTATCCTCATCGATGCGCGAAAAGGAGTGATTGAGCAAACTAAAAGACACTCTTTCATTGCATCATTACTACAAATAAAACATGTAGTAGTGTGCATCAATAAAATGGATCTGGTTGATTATGCCGAAGAGGTTTTTGAGCAGATAAAGAAAGATTACCTCAGCTTTGATGCCAAGTTAGAGATTCCTGATATTCGTTTTATCCCAATATCTGCCCTAAATGGGGATAACGTGGTGGATAAATCAAAAAATATGGACTGGTACCAAGGGCCATCGCTATTATGGACCTTGGAAAATGTACAGGTAGCCTCCGATAGAAACCTTATAGATGCCCGTTTTCCGGTGCAGTGGGTTATCAGGCCACAATCGGATAAGTACCATGATTATAGAGGCTATGCCGGTCAGGTTTGTGGAGGTATTTTTAGAAAGGGCGAGGAGGTAACTATTCTGCCATCGGGCTTCACCTCAAAAATTAAAGCCATTAACACTATGAATGGTGAACTACAAGAAGTTTTTGCACCCATGGCTACTACTATTACTTTGGAAGATGAAATAGACATTAGCCGGGGCGATATGCTGGCCAAACCGAACAACCAGCCTACAGTTGGGCAAGATATTGAGCTGATGGTTTGCTGGTTAAATACTACCCCTTTAAAGTTAGGCGGTAAATACCTGATAAAGCACACCACAAACGAGGCAAAGTGCATAATTAAGGATATTAAATACAAGGTAAATGTAAACACCCTAGAAAAAAACGAGGAGGATAAAACAATAGCAGCAAACGACATAGGTAGAATTACCCTAAAAACCGCTAAGCCGCTGATGTATGATTCATATCGCAAAAACCGCCATACCGGTGCTGTCATCATCATCGATGAATTTTCTCATGAAACAGTAGGAGCCGGAATGATTATTTAGTTAATTCTCAACTAAAATAATGAAGAGCTCACTGAAATTATTTCAGTTAGTCCCTTTTTTATTCATACTAATTTTTATGTTAAAGGGCGCATATTTCTATGTTTGGAGGTGTCTCATTCAACTACCCTATCCAAATTACTGGTTATTCCGAATCACATTTTCTGGTGCAACCCAGAAAAGTGATGAAGGAATCTATTGTGATTAACGAACAGTTTATCTGCCCCGATTGCAATCGCTTATCAGCGACACTACAAATCTAAATTGGTATAACAGTTGTGATAACTAATTTAATTTGTAGCTTTAAATATAGATTTAATTTAAAGTTTAAAACATGCAAAAATTATTTAAGCAGATAATTATCCTGTGCATAGGTGCATTGGTATTTTCATCGTGTAAAGAAGATGAAATCGATAGTATTTTCTTCCGAACCGATGGCGCACTTTCTATTACTTTAACGGATGACGATGGCAAAGCTGTTGCTGATGCTAGAGCGGAGTTGTACAATTTTTCTACAGGGAATCGCATAAGCGTAAAAAGAACTGATGAAAATGGAAGAGTAGATTTCGGCAGATATGAGTCCGGTGAATATTCGGTAAATATGGAGTTGACCCACAATGGGGAGTGGTTATCATGACTTTCCCGATGACGGAGAACTGTCCCTCATCTTTTAAGCGGGGTGGATACTAAACACAACTACGTCGCTGGCACGATCAAAGAGGAGATTCTCTTCATGTTCTAAGATTTCTGCGCAAATTCTAATGATGAAGCTAATTACTAATTTTGATTCAGGTGACCTAAAGATAAATTCGGATTACTTCTTAATGATGAATTCTCAGCAAACAATAAAGATGCTGAAATACTAAGTCTCATTACCATTTCATATAAAGCCGAAGGCTCCTTAGAAGTTAAAGAAGTACCGGCTGCTAGATATCTTGCTGTTCTTTATGAGAAGAAATAATGATAGTAATCTCATAACAGATATCACCCTTTGATGATAATTCTCTTAATATTCTATGTGAATCCAATGAGCATACTTTTGGCTTCAAAAAGTGTTTGAACAGTTACAAATATAATGTCTGATTAACCCGCGAATAATAGCTTTTGGTTCCTATCTCTACCTTTTCTTTTGAAGATGGCAACATGACTGTTACCTATAACAATGCGGATGTAAAGCAGAAGCCTGGTATTTCATTTTATTAACGGTCAAAACTTTGATTGGTACAGATTTGAGTAGCGTCTAATTACAGTCATATATCTTAACGAGTTTAATAAATACACGATTGCTACCAACGGCTCAATTACTTTTAATTTCTCTTATTGGGAGATATATAGTGATGAGGCGGGTCAGTACTACTCAGCATAACGATATCAGTATCACAATTAATTAGATGTGGCTGAATTAGCCTTTATATGAGATAATTAAACTCATTACTTTCCTTTTGATATTACGATTAAGATCTACTTTTTCTAAAATGCTCGTAGTTACAAATTAAGAGGATCAGTTAGATTTACTCAAATTGCAATTAAAGGACTATTGTTATTTCATCAACACCTATATGCCAGATATTAATTAAATTTAGTCGTCAAAGAAGCCCTCGCCAAAAAGTCTAATCAACATTTGATAAGCTACTTCAATTGCGTGAATCTTCTATTTTACTATCAAAAAGACTAACTTTGAGCCTCATAATATCAAACTGATTTATGTCAGATAAAATAGCATCATTCAAAAAAGAAATACAGGCCACCACGGCTGCTACTCAAGAAGAACTTGAAGCCTACCGCATACGCTTTATTAGTAGAAAAAGCGTGCTGGGCAATCTTTTCAATGAGATAAAAAATATAGCTCCGGAAGAAAAAAAGGCTTACGGACAAGCCGTAAATGAGGTAAAACAGTTGGCTGAAGAGAAATTTAAAACGCTTATTGCCAGCCTTGAATCAAATGCTGATACCACTAATGCAAAGGCACCTTTTGATCTTACTCTGCCTCCGCTTAATACCCTAGGCTCCTTACACCCTTTGACCATTATACACAACCGGATAGTAGAAATTTTCCAGAAAATAGGTTTCAACGTGGCCGATGGCCCTGAAATTGAAGATGATTTTCATAATTTTACTGCGCTTAACTTCCCGGAAAACCATCCGGCCAGAGAAATGCAGGATACTTTCTTTATTGAAAGTAATCCGGATATTGCGTTAAGAACGCATACCTCATCCATACAAATACGGGTGATGGAAGACCAAAAGCCTCCATTCAGAACACTTGCTCCCGGGTCGCGTGTACAGAAACGAGGCAATATCGGCTAGGGCACATTGTTTCTTCCATCAGGTTGAAGGGTTTTTCGTGGATGAAAATGTAGGATTAGTTGATCTGAAACAAACGCTCTACTACTTCGCAAAAGAATTGTTCGGGGAAGATACCAAAGTAAGGTTCCGCCCCTCATACTTTCCATTTACGGAGCCAAGTGCCGAAATGGATATTTCATGTAATATATGCCATGGGGAAGGCTGTAATGTCTGTAAATATTCCGGCTGGGTGGAAATACTCGGCTCGGGTATGATAGACCCGAACGTGCTCGAAAATTGCAGTATAGATTCCGAAAAATATACTGGCTTTGCCTTTGGTATGGGTATTGAGCGCATTGCCATGCTCAAGTTTCAGGTAAACGATCTAAGGCTTTATTCTGAAAATGATGTCAGGTTTTTGAACCAATTTAAAAGTTTAAGCTGATGGATTTAGCGGGCATACAGAGCATTGCCGTAGTAGGTGCTGGCACTATGGGCGCAGGTATTGCGCAAATTTGTGCCATGGCCGGCTATCCTACCATTTTATTTGATATAAACGAGCAGGCAATTGAGCAAGCCAAGGTGGACATTACTAAAAACCTTGACAAAGGGATAGAAAAAGGCAAAGTTACTGAGCAACAGCAATCAGATACACTCGCCAAACTCTCTTTCACAAACAAACTACAGTCAGTTAAAGCCGATTTTATAATTGAAGCGGTTGTTGAAAAACTTGAAGTAAAGCATCAACTATTTACCAAGTTGGAAGAAATAAACGAAGCGCATACCATCTTGGCCAGTAATACCTCGTCAATACCTATTACCCAAATTGCTGCTCCGCTCAAAAGACCTCAAAACTGCGTAGGTATGCACTTTTTTAATCCGGCACATATAATGAAGTTAGTGGAAGTGATTTCAGGGGCTGCAACAGATGAGGCAGTAGCTAATATAACAAAACAACTGG
Source organism: uncultured Cytophagales bacterium (assembly GCA_963832285.1). Lineage (GTDB taxonomy): Bacteria > Bacteroidota > Bacteroidia > Cytophagales > Cyclobacteriaceae > Marivirga. The sequence continues at coordinate 833,575 of CAWHTP010000002.1, read as the reverse complement.
CAGAAAAATTAGGTAAAAAAGCGGTGGCAGCAAAAGATTCTCCTGGTTTTATCGTTAATCGAGTGGCACGCCATTTTTATGTAGAAGGCTTAAAGGTGGCTGAAGAAAAGGTGGCAGACTTTAAGCAGATTGATAGATTAATGGAAGCTTCCGGCTTTAAAATGGGGCCATTCCGACTGATGGATTTGATAGGCGTGGACACTAATTTTTCGGTTACTACTTCTATGTTTGAATCGTTCTATTACGATGCTAAATTTAGACCAAGCCGCATGCAGCAGCAAAAAGTAGATGCCGGACACCACGGTAAAAAAAGCGGAAGGGGATTTTATGAATATAACCGAAATGAGTAAATTTAAATATCTTGTATCAGGCTGCATCTTTATAATAGCGTTAGGTGCCTGCAAAGATCAGAACAATAATTTTCTGATGGATGAATTACCTTTTCCTCAACCCTTCTCCAAGTCTGTTAATCTGATACTTCCGGCTTACCAAAAAATTGAATTTGAAAACCACTTATACTTTAATGATATAGGATTAAATGGAGTAGTGGTAGTACGGCTCGGTGAGGGTTTATATGCGGCCTATGAAAGAACCTGCCCCGTTGATCCTGATAGCGACTGCGCCATAATTACCCATACCAACTCAGGAGCCGGCTCCTCTTATTTAAGCTGCGGATGCGGAGAAGCTGTATATCGCGATTACAGTGGTGAGCCATCAAAAAGCCCCGAGCCAAGAAAGAAACTCCGCGAGTATTTAACTTTCCTTTCCGGCACCACCCTAACTATTGACAGTGATATAATACAATAGTTGGAGACAGAGTTTGCTCAACGAGTAAAGCCTGCCACATTTTGCACTTCAGGTCTGACGAAAGTCAGTACCGTGTATTGTAGTCGGTACTGACTTTCGTCAGACCTAAAAAACTCTCGGTCATTCGAACCCAACTCATAAAACGAAGTTCAACAAGCCAAAAAGCCAAAAACCCAAACAGCCAACAAGCCAAACCAACGCCAACAACCCAACCTACTCATCCAGCCACTCCTTAAGCTTGCCAACCCTCTCCCGGCTCACTAAAATATCATTATCAGTACAATCATTAAGCATTACTTTCAGGCGGCTATTGCTGTAGCTAAAAACATTTTCAATGGCTTCCAGACTTGTTATATATTTTCTGTTGAGCCTGAAAAAAATGGAAGGATCAATCATTTCATCTAATTGATCGAGCGTATAATCTATAATGTACTTACGCTTGTCGGCAGTTTGGAGAAAAGTAGCTTTTTGCTCACTGTAAAAAAATTGAATTTGCTGGTGGTCAATCGATTTAATTTTATCACCCACTTTTACCATAAACCGCTGCTTAAAGCGCTTTTTTGGTTCATTAAGTAGTTGTTGGAGGGCATCCATATTAATGGTCTGCTGCGCTTGCTTATGATAAGCGTTGTACTTGTCAAGGGCACCGGCTAGCTCGCCTTGGTCAATTGGTTTAAGCAAATAATCCACACTATTCAGCTTAAAAGCTTTTATGGCATGCTCATCGTAAGCGGTACAAAATATGATGGGCGTATTGGTATTTACCTGCTCAAAAATGGAGAAACTTAAGCCATCGGCCAGTTGTATATCCAATAGCAGTAAGTCAGGATGTTCATTTTGTTTCAGCCAGCTTACACTATTTTTTATGCTATCCAGAAAGCCCACAATTTCAATAGCCGGGTCTATGGCGAGCAGCTGTTTTTGTAGCCGATCTTGAGCAGGCTTTTCGTCTTCTATTATTAAAATTTTCATTTGTACTCTTTTGGTTTGCAGGCTCAGAATTAATGCCGTTTTTATTTTACAATATTTACATAATTTAGTTTATGGGCTACTCAACACAGGCACCTGTACAATAAACTCCCTCTCACTCTTTGTTATAAGCAACGGCTTTTCAGTAAAATAAGCTAAGCGCGATTTTATATTTTCCAACCCTATCCCGGTGCTGCTCTCTTGTAAATCCTTCGGTTGCAAGTTGTTTTTAATAATAATATGACCTTCGGTTTCAGAAATTGTAATTTTAAGTGGCTCATCGCTGGAAACTATGTTATGCTTAATACAATTTTCAAGCAGCAGTTGTAATGATAGAGGTGGAATTAATAAATCCTGATTTAGCACTTGTATAGCAATTTGCAGATTCTCACCAAACCGCAATTTTTGCAGGCCCAGATAATTCTCTAAAAATACAAGTTCCTGTTTTATTGTTACCAACTCTTCCTTTTGCACCTCAAGTACATACCTGTAAATTTTCGATAGCTTTTGAATAAACTCGATGGCTTTTTCCTGATCGTCATATACTAAATTGCTAAGCGTATTTAATGAATTGAACAAAAAGTGCGGATTCAGCTGGTTTTTGAGCGATTGGTATTGCCCTTGAAAACGATCCGCCCGCAGTTTTTCACTGGCAATAGCCGCCCTGCGCCATTCAAATAGAAAAGCCCGGCTGGTTAAAATAGCGGTCATAAAAATGGATATTAAAATGGGAAATTTTGTATTCCGCCAGATGTTATCCCAAGGGAGCTCAGTCAGGCTTACTTTATAAAATATTGTAATGGTTACCACACTGAAAAGTATGCTCACAATGGTCGAGTAAATTACAACTGTAGTAAGTTCAGTAAGCAACCGCTTCACCGGAGCGTCAATCCAGCTGATTCTTTTTTCGGTAAATGCAATTATTGTTGCAATGCCCAAACTGAGAGCCAATGAAATTAGAAATGAGTAAAGAAACTCGCCCCAGGCATTAAAGAAACTCCAAGTGCCCAATCTGCCCGAGTTAAATATAATGTAAAGAACAGAAGCGATGGCAAGGCTAATTTTGATATACATCCAAACCTCGCTTGCGCGAACTAATAGAGATTTTTTCTTATTTTCTTTCATATTAGATACTTCAGTGGCGTACATGAATCTCTTTCTTAATCAAATGGTGTTAACGCTTCTGAATTTCTCAGCAAGATAGCATACTGAAAATAAGCTGTTGTAGCTTTATTTGCATCATGCGGTAGCACATCGGAACCTAGGAAATCTACCTTAATACCTGCCAGCAATTGGCTTTTATCATAAGGCGATTCTTTTCCATTTAGCTTAAAAAGCGTGTTTTCGTTCTTGTTTGAGGCAGCCACTAAGTCTTTTATTCCTTTTACCATTGCAATGGGCCCGTTATGATTTGCCAACGGAATTTTCTCATCTTCCGGTGTGGGAAATTGATCATTTTTGGGCATATACATTTCGCTGTCAATATTGTAACAAACAATACTTTGCACTTGGTTATATGGCGGGGCAGCTCTTTTTAACTTTGCCGCCAGGTAATAATTATTTCGCTCCTCTATTCCATCTTGCATGGCATGGGCAAAGCCAAACAAGCCATAGAATTGCTCATTTTGTAATTTTCGTTTTTCAACAATGCGCAGGAAGTTGAGCATCATGGCAGAATCTCTCCTAAACGCTGACTTGGCACCATCAAAACTTATATCAATGCCCAACACTTCCAGTTTCAGCGAATCCGGAAGTGTTTGGTTGTAATCATACATGTTCATCCATTTTTGGTATAACTCAACGCTCGATTGCTGCGGTATGCGAATTTTTATATCCCTTACTACCTGAGCAAGCAAGGCTGTATCTTTAGTTTCTGCCGAAAGAAATTGTGTTAAACGCTTAGCCCGTATACTATCCATTTCGCCTATATAATAGCGCAGGCCAATCTTTTGGTTCAGGTGCTTAAAGAGTAACTCATCAATTTTCTGAACGGCAGCAAAGCCATGGTTTTCACCCAGCATAAAAACTTTATTATTGTAAAAGGTTTCGTCAAATACCGGAATAGCGTCACTGCTATTTCCGGAAAACACGTACTTATGGTCATTTAAATAAGTAATATTTGCTTCATCTTCACCACCCATGTAAAGCTTGCCCGCCACGTATTTGTAGCCCAAGAATAACAAAGGGATTAGAATTATGACAAGTATTATGAGACCAATTATTTTAAGAAACTTTTTCATTTGTATTGGTTTAGCTTCGTTTGTCATAAACAACCGGCCTGCTACAGGCCGGTGCGCACTATACTTATTCAGCCCTCGTTCGGTCAAATTAGGGAATCTAAGTTAACGCTTGTTTTATGACTTAATGTTACGTGTTCTATTAGTGTTAAATTTAAGGATTTTTTATATAAGCTTATTGGCATTTTGCAGCCATACTTTTAGCTGACTTTGCGCCCCAATGTGGTGCTAGCCCCTCACTTGGCTGTTGAGTATATAAGGCAACGCTCTGTTGCGCCATTCCACATGCTTTTTCCGTTCCACCGCCAAGAAATTGAGCCATACCATATTCCATTTGCGCCATTAAAAACAAGGCCCTCGGATTTTGAGGATTTTGCTGAATGGCTTTTCCGAAAGTTTGCATCACTCTGGGGGAAAGACTTTGCCCTCTGTTGGCGGCATCTGCCGATAATTTACCCATTAGAGCATAACCATGTAAAGCCGTAAGTTCCGAATTATTTTCGCTGATTAATGCTGCTTCCTCAATTATAGAAATGGCCTTATCAAAGTAAACATCTTTTTCTTCCAGTGAAAGCTTGTTAGAAAAACCAGCACTTATGTAGCTGTAGGCTGCATAATAAAGCGGTAACCACTCCTGTGTTTCATTTTGAGCAATTCTTGTAAAAGCATTAGCTGTTGCCTGGTACTCCGCTGTTGTTTCATTTATTTCCAGCTGATTAATCTGTTTTGCCATGGCCTTTTGATAGGCGGTACTGTCGTTAGCAAAACTTAATTGTGTTGAAAAGATAAGGGCGATTACTATTAATAAATTTTTCATAATTGTTATTATTTTTAGTGTTAGTATTGATTTAGTAAATTATAAGTTGTTCAATTGATTTGCGTTTTTGTCTTTTGAAAGGGTAAAGAATATCCCTAAGAAAATAAATCTGTCAGCTAATTGTGCAATGGGCATGCTCTCAAAATTCCCCATCTCATTGGCTGCATTGGCATACTGGTAACCGAACACATTTTGTGCGCCCAACACATTGCTACATTCCAAATGAATGATGAGGTTGGGGCGTGGCAGGTAGCTCCAGCTTACGCTCAGATTATTGTAGTTTTTAGTTACAGATTGCATTTCGCCTTGCAGGTTGGGGTTATGATAGGGTAAGCCGCTATTCCAGCTGTAAGAAAAGCCCAACTGAGATTTAAGCGGTTGAAAGAATCGTTTCATTACCACCGAAGCACTGTGTTTAGGCGCGAAAGTAGGCGTAACCCTGTTTTCAAAATTTAGGAAATTCCTTTCGCTATCCACAAATGAGTAGGTGATCCAAAAATCTGTTTCCTTTAAAGTTTTATTATCTCTGTAGAATAAATCGAAACCCTGTGCATAGCCTGAGCCGGTATTGTTAAGACCGGAATAGTTGAAGCCATCGGTGCTTTCAAAACGAACGAGTTTGTCATACCCTTTATAAAAAAGCTCGCTTCTGAATGTACGGCCGCTTTTGCTATATAAATAGTTTAAGATGTAGTGCGTGGCAGTAGTATTTTCCAGCGCAGTATTTTGCACACTGAGTTCTTGCTTTGGCATTTGCTTAAACTCACCATAAGCCATTGAAAACTGGCCGTTTTCTGTAGCTTTATACGCTAATGATGCCCTGGGGCTTGACCAAAACGTATCAAGTAAATCGTTATAAGTGGTTCTTACACCGGCTCTTAGCACCAGTTTTTTGCTGAAAAAGTAATCTGCCTCGGCAAAATGGTTGACTGTATTATCGCTATAAGCTCTTACGGCACCTGTATTTTTTATGGCTTCAGAATAGTTACGGTAATAGTATTCAACACCATTTTTAAGGGAAAACCTGTCGCTGAAATCTTTTACAAGCACTGCTTTGGCATGGCCTAAGTCACTTTTTTGTTCCAGATTTAACGACTCCAAGCCAATTTTATCTGTATTTAATGATAGAGACGCACCGCCAGAGTAAGACCAGCCATTATTCATGATGTTTTTGAAACTTACGTTACCAAAATGATATTGATTTTTGATGCTTGTACCAATTTTATCAGCTGCGTTAATATCTGCTCTGTTAAGTGCTAAACTGGCACCTTCTGTATACACATAAGCTTTTAATAAACCTGATTTACCAATTTTTTGCCTGCCAAGTATTTCTGCATTCCAGTTGCTTGGGGCATTGGTAAATTCCATATTTTGGTTAATTATTGACATGTATGGCGCTAAATCCATAAAATTGGCTGATGCGGTAACTGCATTGCGCTCACCAACTAATGTTTGTGTAATGCCTCCACCTATGGACATCAGGCTAATGTCAGTCTGGTTTCGCAGTGGCATGTCAACGCTATTTAATACCAAGGCGGAAGAAAGTGCCTGGCCATATTCTGCCGAGTAACCTCCGGTGCTAAAGAAACTGCCTTTAAATAAATTGGGATTGAAACGCGAACGAGTAGGTACATTTTGTGCCGTGCTGCCGTAAGCATTGCCCACTTGCATACCATCAAAATAAATATTGGTTTCGGAAGCATCGCCACCACGTACAAATAAGCGGCCATCGTTGCCCACGGTAGCAGTTCCGGGTAATTTATTGAAAGCACCGATAATATCGCCCAATGCGCCTGAAGTAGTTACTATGTCCAGCGGCTTCATTACCACCGCTTTTTTCATGTCGCTGGCTTCCATGGCTCCTGCAGAAATGGTAACTGCATGCAGCTGATCGATCTTCTCCTTGAGCTTTAACTCCAACACAATTTTGCTAGTGCTACAATTAATTGGCTGCTTAAAAGGATGAAAGCCTATCATAGAAACTACTATTTGCTGCGTGCCTGTTTCGGTTGTTGTAAACTGAAAGCTTCCGGATACATCCGAAGAGCTGCCGTCATAAGTGTTTTCTATATAAATATTGGCGCCTACTAGAAGTTCGCCTTTTTGTGAGCTAACTGTGCCTTGCACCATTGTTTGCGCAGTGGCTTTAAAAGTGAGTAGTAATGTAAATGCTATAACGATGCGTAGTTAAGTTTTTCATTTCCTTAGTGTTTTGATGATGCTAAGGTGGATGAAAAGCCTCTCCTTAAATAATTAAGCTTACTGAACTGCCGTATTTATAGGATGAAATGTATTGTGCTTCGGATGGAGTTATTTTATGTTTTCGCCTTTCTTACTAAAAACTGATTTGAGCTGATATTCAGTAATGGGGAAAACGAGTAAACTCTTTACAGCGAATAATGTGAATAGTGCGGATAGCTTACAATAATCAAACATTAGATATAATATGAAGTATTGAAGAGCCATTTCGATGCTGATAATCCAAAATACTTTTTCAGAAAAATCATTGGCCTCATCCCACGTATTTTGATTAAGCATCGATCGCCTGGTGCTGTACCCTATAATATGATTGATCTTAGGAGTTTTAATAAGATTAACTACTAGCGCCACAAGAATATAAAATAGAATCGCTCCAAAGTGCCAGTACCACTCACAAATTATCATATAATTTTTATGTTCTGATAGATAATTTTAGCCTTTATTGATGTACGTAGTAGCTGATTCTGATTTTAATAGGCCTTAACCCTAAACCTTTATTCACCAAGGGTAGCTATTTTACCGGCAAATAGAATAGAACCAGAATGTCGCTCTCGGATCATCAGGCCAAACGGGCGGTCGATTATTATTTCTGGTGGCTTTCGACCAGCCAACAGTAGTAAGGCTATTATTCCAACAATGGTGGCAGCCGCAGCCTCAGAACCTTTTTCATCAACCTTTAAAAAAGACTGATGGATTACCTCACTAATAGTTAAGTCAAGCGCTTCCTCAAATAAATTTGGGAGTTCCGCACCACCACTAAAAGCTTTTTGCATGCCCATATCAGTAAGTACCTCGTTCAGACTTTTTTTATAGTCCAGCTCAAACTTGGGCAGGTATAGTTCTAACGTAGCGGTATCACTTTTCTCATTCAGGTTGCGAAGTTGAGCTGCCGATAGTTTCTGCCAGACATCGGCTATCGTTGTACCTGTATTAGGCAATAGAATAGTCATAGAAAACTGCTCATTGCCGTATGGAATATCTATAAATTGGAAATCCTCTTCATTAGCATAACGAACTGTTGCCCCCTCACTAAACATCATATCAACTTGCTGCGTAGTGCCATCTTCTAAATAAAATGGTGCCTTTTTGGTGGCAGATTCCTCAAACTGATAAGTCCAGTCGGCCTTGAAGTAAATGGCATTGACCAGATACATTACTGCATTTGAGGGCACAGTATTTAACATATCTTGTATGCGGTTATTTGTTTTGCTCTCTATCCAATTATTGATGATATCCTTGGCATCGGGTTTTGCGAAATCAAGCCCCTCAATTTTGGCATCGTAATGCTCACTGATGATATTGGCAAAATCAGACTTCACGTTCAGCGTATTTCTGTACCATACTGAGTTAGCTATCCCTAACTCCACTTTATTATCCATGCTAAGTAATAGTGAGGTCAGCTCTTTGTAGGATTTATTTATCTCGTCATCACTTAAGTCACCGAAATCAAGCGTATTTTTAATTCCTTGTTTAGTCTCACCAGCGGCACCATTCAATACCATGCCCAGCGCATAGCCTACACTGATGGGCGAAATGAAAAAATTCTGATCAGCCTCTAACTGATCTAGTCTTTTAATTAGCTCGAAAGAAAACTCATTAGTGGCTTCTACAAGTTTCAATTCCTGATCGCTCAACGGTCTTAAGTTAGGAGGATTGTCTTCGTTTAGTTGTAAATCATTTTCACTACAACTAAAGACACCACAACTAAAGAAAGTGAATATTATAAGTACTTTGGGCAAATTTTTCATAAGCATTCTTTATCTATCACATAAATGTAAACTAATTATATAAAATCAAACCTTTATTGGTTACTTACCCGGTTATTCCCTCGTCTCCTTTACTTTTCTTATTTTCAGTATATATCTTTTTAAGATTTTCAACGTCATCTAAATCTTTATGTCTGCCTAGCGTAATCTTTTCCTCAATAAGGTGGTTCAAATGAATTACTGTTATTGGCACATCATCAAATTTTGTATGTGTAGCAACACTATAGCAAATATCAAAATCCTCTTTTTTAAATGCCTTCATATGATCCATAAAATCTACAACAAACCCTTCAGTGCCAATTGTTACGGTTGAGTAACCGGGAATCATAGGAACAGTCAAATAGTTATCAGCTCCTGAAACATTGCTTTCATTCAAAGCTTTTACCAGTTGTGCCTTGTTTTCAGGCGTTTCTTTAACCCAAAGGTCTAAATCTTGTGTTGTTCTTACATAGCCATGAAAAATTGTGGCTACTCCACCTACCAACATATATTTGACATCAAATTTGACAAGATTCATGAGAAATTCTTTTACTTCTTCATTAGTAATGTCCATAAAAGTGACTTTTTTATTAATAGGATTAGCATCATAAATACTTTGAGCAAAACTTGAAAGTTTTGCTGAACGCGTAATAACAGAGAATTCTCGTGTAGGATTATTTATGATTTCTGAGCGTTTCATATTGATAGTTGATCTCCCGTTATCTTAAATCTAAAAATTAATTTCACAAGTTTACGCTATCTTGAAAAATAATGGGGCAGGTTTGGTAGTAAATATCAGATACTTACAACCTTTGCTCGCATGCCTGACTCGTTTTTTCTTGAGTCTTCATATAGCATAGACACCAACAAATATAGATTGGTTGGATACTGCTTTAACCAAGATTATCAGTCAGGCACAATAATACGTAATGAATTAAAGGCTAGCTGTTTTATAGCAACTTGCCAACAATACCTTCTATGGTTAAACCTTCGGCATCGGCTTTAAAGTTTTTAACAAGCCTGTGCCTTAAAATAGGAACAGCTACAGCGCGAACATCTTCAATATCCGGTGAGTATTTGCCATTTAGCAACGCATGACATTTTGCCGCTTTTATTAAGAATTGCGATGCCCTAGGCCCGGCTCCCCACTCTAAATAAGTGTTGCTAATAGCTTTACCAAGCTCAGTATTAGGTCTGGTGCTATGCACTAACTTCACTGTATATTCAACAACATTATCAGCCACTGGTACGCTATCTACCAACCCTTGAAAATAAGATATTTCCTCCGCACTTATAACGGGCTGTATTTGAACGTCCCCTTGTGTAGGGCTATTCTTCACAATACTTATCTCTTCTTGGTAGCTGGGATAGTCCAGATTAATGTTAAACATAAACCTATCGAGTTGTGCTTCAGGGAGCGGATAGGTTCCTTCCTGCTCTATAGGGTTTTGGGTAGCCAAAACAAAAAATGGGTTGGGTAGCTCATATTCATTGCCGGCTACCGTTACCGTTCTTTCTTGCATAGCCTCTAGCAGCGCGGCCTGGGTTTTTGGTGGCGTACGATTTATTTCATCGGCCAGAATAATATTATTAAAAATTGGACCTTTTATAAACTTGAAATTCCTGTCTTTATCTAGTGTTTCGGCACCAATTATATCTGAAGGCATTAAATCAGGGGTAAACTGAATTCTGTTAAAATCAAGATTCATGGCAGAAGCCACTGTTTTAACAAGTAGCGTTTTTGCCAAGCCGGGTACACCTATTAACAAGCTATGGGAGTGGCAAAATAAAGAGCTTAATACAAGTTCAACCACTTCATCTTGCCCTACAATAACTTTATTGATCTCGGTTTTAAGTGCTACATATTTGTTGTGCAAAGCATCAGCTGCTTCCACCTCATTTTCAAATTTAATCATGCTTACTTTTTCAGTATTTGGCAATTGTTGTAGGTATCATCAATAATAACAAAAACCTCACCTTGTGCTTCGCTAAACCATTTATCTAGCACTTCACCGCGTTTTTTATTGAGCGCAGCTTGTTTTATGCGCTGGTAGTCGAGGTTAAGGTTCGCCTGATGTGGCCTTACCCTATCTTTGTAATATAGTATGCGTGCAGCATCGGAGCCATCCTGCTTAGTAAAAACCATCGGCTTGGTAATGCTGCCAATTTTCATTGTATCAATGGTGAAAAACACGTTGGGTTCCAGCTCCTCAACAGAAATTTTTGTACCGCCAGATTCAGGATCAAGGAAGTAACCACCACTTGAGGAGGTCATCATATCGTCAGAATATTCCTTTGCTGCAGTTTCAAAAGTAATACTATCTCCTAAAATAATGTTGCGTAAACTATCAAGGTAGTCCGTGGTGCGAGCCATATCTTTTTTGGTAAAGCTTGGCCGGATAAGGATGTGCCTTGTGTTAAATTCATTTCCTCTTCTGTTTAATAATTCAATGATATGAAATCCAAAATCAGTTTCCACAGGTTTGGAGATTTCTCCCTTTTTTAGTTTGAGCGCAGTAGCCTCGTACTCGGGAGCCAATTGCCCTCGTTTAAAGTAACCAATGTTTCCTCCTGTGGTTTTAGCACCGGGTTCCTGTGAGTATAACTTGGCTATTTGTGAAAAGTCTTCTCCCTCTAAAATTCTTTCTCTTAGTCCGTTGAGCCTGTCTTTTATACTGTTTTTGGCTTCACGGCTCATTTCCGGATATTTAACAATTTGCCCTACTTGCACCTGAGTAGAGTAAAATGGCAGACTATCTTTAGGGATATTCTTGAAAAACTTCTGTACTTCTCTAGGAGTAACTTCAAGATCAGCGGTAATGGTGCGCTGCATTTCACCCATAATGAGCTGCTCTTTAATATCACCCCTAATTTCCACTTTAAATTCATCGAGCGATTTACCGTAATATTCCTCAATTTTTTCTACCGAGCCTATTTGATTAATCATTACATTCAGTCGGCTATCCAGCTGTGCATCAACTTGAGCTTCGTCAACCACCACAGAATCAATTTCCGCTTTAGCAAGTAAAAGTTTATTTACTATCAGACCTTCCAAAACCGTGCATTTAGAATTAGTGCTTTGTGAATTCCCTCGAGATAGGTATTCTCTGTAGGCTATAGAAAGATCCGATTCCAGAATAATATAGTTATCAACTTTTGCTATAATTTCATCAACAACCTGTTCCTGCGCCTTTACAAGTCCGTTGTTAAAAGTGCTAATAATTATAAATAGGAATAAAAATAATAATCTATCGGGCGTAAATCTCATATTTTTCTGACTTTGTAGCTTCTTTGAAAACATCCTCTTCCAGCTCGTTGGCTAATGCTACTTTTCTCTTGTTCAAAATTATTTGTTCAATATCGTTACTCACAAATTCTAAGGGAGACATTTGATCCGATATTTTGTACTCTTTAATCTTTAAAATGTAAGCGAACTCCTCATCTTCCTCCAGCACGTAGTTATTAGATTTGAGGAATTCAATTTTATTCGTCACGCTTACATAGGGAGTATTTCTAATCACCTCATCAAAATTAATCCAGATAGAATCTTCCAAGAAATAGGTCTCAGCAAAGCGAAAACAGTATGATTTAAGTTCGTTGAAATCATCCTTTTTCTTGGAGTTAATCAAGCGCCCCAAGCGTTTAATTTTAGGAGCATTCTTAGCAATTTTAATAAAATAGCCTCTGATAATATTCTGCTTTAACTCAAAGTTGTTCTTATTCTCTTGGTAATATTGCTCAATTTCTGTGCTGCTTATAGCTGTATCTAAATTCTGATTAACGTAATACTTTTTATACTCATGCACCATTAGCGCGTAGCGGTAGTCCAGCACTTTTCTATCAATGGATGGTAAATCAAAATCTATCTGTTCCGATGCCTCAGCAATTAACAGCTGCTTTCTTATCCAGGAATTTACGTAGCGGTTTAGTAAGTTTGTACTGTCATTAGCAGAAGTTTCTTTGCTCACAATGCCTTCCAAATCATCTAGATACAAGGTGGAGTTGCCCACAGTTGCCACAACCTTTCGTTCTTTAACCTCCTCCTCTTCTTTAAACTGTTTTAATTTTAGGTAATCGCAACTGCACAGCAAAGAAAAACTGAAGATTAGTAGTCTATGGTAAAAGTTATTTTTCAATTTTTTTCTTTACTTGCGATAAAATATCCTGATTTACAACAACTGTATTTTCGGCTTTTAATTGTTCAATCCACTTATTTTCCAAATGGGTTTGATAATCATTAATAAGCTCACCCTTGGCCTCATTATAGCTTAGTGGTTTGGCTTCATAGCTTTCGTAAACATTAATTAAACGAAATTCATTTTCATCTTTTATTATAATAGACTCCCCGCTTTTGGTACTAACCGGATCCGTAAAAACTTCACCTGTTTCAAACACGCCACTCTCAACTTTAGTGACCTGCACATTTACCTCACCAAGAATATCTGCTGCAGGGCTAAACAACTGCAAATGTACTTCTTTTTTGCCGGAATAGGATGGCTCCAGTAAAACGATGTGCTTGCCTAGTTTCTGTATTTTTTGGTTTAATTTTTCAAGCTGCGCATCATCCGTATCTTGTAAAAGCGCAAGGCGCGCGTAAACCGGTGTGGTATAATTTTGTAGCAAGTCTAACTTTAATGGAGCGTCATTTGTGATGGCTATGTCATCCATCAGCAGATAAAGACTGTCGTTTAAAACAGGCTTTAGTTTTTCAATATTGGCCGTGTCGGTCATGTAAAAAATGTCTGCCCTTATGCCGGGCTTGCTTTTGTAGGCTTCTTTGTTTTGCTTATAATATTTTTCCATGCCCAAGGTATCCCTCCCAATTCTATTCCATACTTTCCTGCTCATTATTTCGAAAAGCAATAGGCCATCACGGTATTCAGCCGCTAAAAGCCTGTATTCCGGATATTTATCTCCAAGGTGCTCATCTTCGTATTGTAGTATAGCCTCTTGTTCATAAGCCGCCACAGCCTTATCAAATTTCGTTTTCAAATTTCCGTTATCTATAAAATTTTGCACCGGATAGACCTTACCATTAATAGAAAACAGTGTTTGCATTTTTAAGGCTTGAGGCAGGCTATCAGTAATTTGCGTCTCATTTCTTAGCTGCAAATAAACGCCTTCATTCTTTTGGAAATTATTCTCTTGCTTCAGTTTTTCAATAATTTCAGACACTCTGAGGGCTGATCGCTCGTCTCTTTGTATGCGTCTGGTCAGGCTTTCTTCCATACTTTCCATTGTACCCATACCCCTTTTGTCTTCAAGTTTAAGAATATGCCAGCCGTAAGGCGATTGAATGGGTGATGAAATTTGATCGGGCTCAATTAGCTTGAACGCTGCTTTCTCCAGAGAGGGTGGTAGGTTACCAATACCAAACCAAGGCAGGCTGCCACCGTTATCTTTGGTATTTAAATCCTGCGAGTAATTTGTAACAGCTGCAAACCACTCTTCCCCTTCCATCAGTTTACCGTGTATTTCGTACGTGCGCTTTTTTACGTCAGCGGAATCCTTCCAGCTGCCGTTTGGAGGAAACCTTCGCATAAGGTGAGAAATTTTTATTCTTCCTGATGTCTCCCTTCTATCGTATACTTTAATCAAATGATAGCCGAAGCGAGTCCGTACAATTTTAGAAATGCCCCCTGTTTCAGTTTCAAAGGCGGCACTTTCAAAAGGATAAACCATCATAAAAGCGGTAAACCAACCTAACTCACCTTGGTTCTGCTTTGCTGATGGATCCTCAGAATATTGCGCAGCTAAGTCGTTGAATGCTTCTCCTGCCTCGTACTTGCTACGTATTTCGGTTATTTTATTGTAAGCCTGTACGGTGTCGGCTGGGGTTGCTTCTTTATCGACCTTAATTAAAATGTGAGATGCTTTCACCTCTTGCTGTAAGCGATTGTAGGTTTCTGTTAAAAGTGCTTTATTCACCTTTTCAGTGACTAAGTAGGGTTTTCTCACATCTTTTAAATAGCCGGCAAGCTCATTTTTGTACGATGGCAGCGTGTCAATGCCTTCTTTTTTGGCATCTTCTACTTTAAGTTTAAAATTAATGTAAAGGTTCAAATAATCATCTACAGGCTCGTTTTCACCTTTATTTTTCAGGCTCTTATTATAGGCGTACAAAAACTCATCTTGATAAACCGGTGTGTTGTTAACTTTAAATAGTGGCTCTTCCATTTCTTGAACGACTACCTGAGAATTTGGTGGAGTAGTTTTACAAGAAATGAGTAAAATGAGCAGAGCGGGTAATAAGATGTGGCGCATATTTTCTTGAATTTTTCAATGCGCAAGTTATGCAATTGATGCCTAATGGAAAAGACTAGGTGAATGGAAAGATAAAATTAAAAATTAATGATTTTGTGCAAAGGTTTTGTAGAGCACGCACTTGTTATTCTTCTTCTGGGTTTGAAATTCAACTTTATCCATAATACGGTTAACCAACATTAGGCCAATACCACCTTTACGTTTTTCGCGCACTACTTGCTCCAGGCTGGGCTCTTGGTATTTGCTAAAGTCAAATTTAACCCCGTTATCAGTAATTTCAAATGTAACGCCACTTTTGTCCACTTCAACTTCAAGGGATATGGATTCGCGCGCATTGCAAGCATTAGAGTGTATAATCAGGTTGGCGCATACCTCATCCACTGCCAGCACGAGCTGGTTTATTTCAACCTCATCGGTTGTAAAGGTTTTAAGTTTTTCGCTAACGAAATCTCTAATATCCTTTAACCTGGTTTTTTCGCAATGTACTTTAAGATTGAACCTCATGTAGCTTCCCCTTAGCTGCTGCTTTGTCTTCAGTAATAGTTAGGAGTTGGTCAAGCCCCAATATTTGAAATACGTTAAATACCTTATCATTGAGTCCATATATAATCAATGGAACTCCTTTTAGTTTAAAGACATCGATATATGACATAAAAACACCTAAACCTGCCGATGATATGTAGTCAAGCTCATGGCCATCAACCAGCACTGCTTCTACCTCCTTATCACTTGAAAGATTAGTCAACGCCTCGTCCAAATGAATGCTGGAACTTGCATCAACATCTCCCTCTACTATCAGAAAATCGATGTTATCTTCTTTGTAAGAATCTATTTTAATCATTAGTGTTTTATTACGTACTTGTAGTCAGTAGGTTGGGTCTATCTTATAAAAACTGAATTATTAGCAATGTATAATCATCATCTAACTCTTGTGTTCCTGTAAACGCACTAAGCTTTTTCATCAGTTCAGTTTTAATTACTTTGGGGCTTTCAGTAGCATAAGCTTCAATAACCGCTGCAAAACGCTCATAGCCAAATTCTATCCCCTCTTCATTTTTAGCCTCAATTATGCCATCGGTATAGAGCACGAGCATATCTTTAGCCGTGTAAGAAATTTGCGTGAGTTCAATGTAATTACCGAAGGAATCGTTTCTGACAATGCCTAAACCAAGACCTTTATTCTTAAAATAACGGACTTTTTTAGTAGTGCTGTCATAAAATAGAGAAGGGCAATGGCCTGCACGCGATAGTGAAATCTCTTGTTTTAGAGTATTCACAATATAATAAGAAGCTGTTATGAAACTGGTTTTTTCCAGGCATGATGCCAAGGCCTTATTGGCTTTAATCAGGAAATTCTTAGGGTCCAGGCCTAATTGCACTAAGCTGTGAAATACACCTTTCATCTGAGACATGTGAAAGGCCGCAGACGTACCTTTGCCCGATACATCCCCGATTATAAAGGCTATCTCATCGTCATTTATCTGGTAATAATCATAATAATCTCCGCCAACTTCATCGGCAGAGGCATAAAACGCATACATTTCTAAATTTTGGTTGCTTATCAAATTATCTGGAAGCAAACTTTTTTGCACTTCGGTGGCAATTTTCAGTTCTTCCCTGTAGCGTTCGTTTACAATTGCTTCAGCAAGTAGCTCAAAATTTTCTATAGAAATACAGGCTTGGTTTACAAAAGAGCTAATGATATCAAACATCTCGCTATTAAAACCGTCCGATACATCTTTTAAAAGTACCAGCGTGCCAATTTCTTCTTCCTTTACAATAAGTGGTAGCACAATTACTGAGGAGAAGCTAGGATCGTTAATATTGCTGGTAAGCTTGGCTTGAAGAAAATTCTTTTGATATCCCAATTCTTTTTGTTTGTTCAAGTACGGATAAATACCGGTTTCCCCTATGCTTTTTTTGACTTGTATTAATTCATTATCTTCAATATTAATCTTAAATACGCTCTTTTCCTTTTGCTCAAACCCGCCATCTTTTTTAACCTTCTCGTTTATTTCCAGCCAGGCACTTGCTGCAAAAACGGCATTTGTCGATGAGTCCAACAGCGTCTCATATACTTGATTTTTATTTTCACCTTTCTGAATAGATTGGCTCAAACGTTGAAAATTCAACACTTCACTAATTTTTTGCTCAAAAACTGACGAGGTAGGTAGGTTAAACAGTACAACCAATATAGAAATTATGGCATAAATGGAAATGAAGCCAATTAATGAAAGTACAAAGACACTATTAAGCAGGTCTAGCGCCAGCGTAAACTCTTTAGAGAAATTAAAGAGGTTATTTACAAAATAGTAAAGGTAAAGCAGCACCAGAGATAGTAGCAGAATACTCCGCCATTTCGACCTAAAGTTGAGGTATGCTATCCACTTTAGGTTAAAAGAAAGTATTGTGCCAAAAAGAAGAAAAACTCCTAAAATACCTGTAAAAACCCATTGCTGAAAGGCGCTGTCGAAAAAACTGAATAATAAACTAGCTAACAAGCCATATTCAAAAAATTGCCACGCTAATTGCAGTTTCTTATTTTTCTGATAGAGAATCAGCCGCTTCCAAGTAACAAAAGTGGATATTAAAAAGACAACCACAGCACCTAAATTAATGTGGTAGAAGAAGTTAACAGCAAGCTCATTTTTTAAAAGGCTACTCTCACTTAGTAAGTAAAAGAATAGGCCTATTAATAGTTGAATGATTGAAACCATTAACCCGATAGAAAAAACTCGCCAGAGTAAGTCTATAAAATTTATACTTTCGGCTTTTTGGGTATTAAACCTAAAAAACAGAAAGGTGAAGAGTATGAAAAGGGTTAGAAAAAGATAAGGTATCTCCTTGGATATTCCCGCACTGGCATTGCTTTGCTGCGCAAACAGTAAAAATAAATCGGAAACGGTTAATGCCAGCCAAAATAATATGGCAAAAAGAACGGCTAACCTGATGAGTATTTTCTTAGAGATCAATATTTTTGCATTTGACCCGCAAAATAAGGGATTAATAATTACTGTAAAAATATGGAATAAATATAAGTGTAAGCACATGGGCTTTTAAACCACCTGATATTGAAAAAGCATGAGTGACTTTCCGTTTTATTTTCGTCCGGAACCGGTATATTTGCAACTATTTTATTTGTCTTATCGAGGCAATTTCTAGAACTATGGTATGATGCGAAAAATGCTCGGCTTTATCATTTTTATTTGTGTTATGCCGGTGGTGCTTTTTGCTCAAAAACAAAGGGGAATAGCCTCCTATTATGCCGATAAATTTGAAGGGAGAACAACTGCCAATGGTGAGCAATATTCGCATAGAAAACTCACCGCAGCGCATAAAATGCTACCTTTCGGAACAATGGTAAAGGTAACTAACCTTGGAAACGGAAGTACAGTAATTGTACGAATTAATGACAGAGGACCTTTTGTAGCTAACCGAATTATTGACCTCTCAAAACTGGCAGCAGAGCAGTTGAATTTTACTGCGAGGGGCTTAACAGAGGTTGAAATTGAAGTGGTAGATACTTTAGTGGAAGGTGCTTTAGCTACACAATTACCACTGGAAAGTAATGTTGTGCTTGGCACTTATTTTAGTACGGAAGTGAAGCATGAAACGCCAGAGGGCTATGGCATTCAGGTGGCAAGCTTTCAGTATTTCGATAATTTGTTACAGTTTATGAACACTCTCCGAAAGTCCTACGGCAGCGTTCCTTTTGTAGAATTTAAGGTGATAAACGGGCAGAAGGTATATGCCATAATTGTTGGAGAATTAAAAAGTAGGGAGGCCGCAGAAACGTTAAAACTTAAGGTTCAGCAGCGGTTTCCTGAAGCCTTCGTAATTGCCTATTAATTTTTAATTATTACTATTTTTATGACAAAGATAAAAGATAAAGTGGCTTGGGTAACAGGAGCCAGCTCCGGTATTGGAGAGGCCTTAGCGCAGGAATTATCAACCCAAGGGGCAAAGGTAATTATATCTGCACGCAGAGCGGAAGTATTAGAACGTGTTAAATTGAGTTGTGCCCACCCGGAAAATGTTGTCGTTCTCGTACTTGATTTAACGGATATTGACTCATTTGCAGAAAAAGTAAAAGAAGCTATCGGTTGCTATGGCAGCGTTGATATACTTTTTAACAATGGTGGCATTAGCCAGAGAAGTATGGCGCTAAATACGCCTCTATCGGTTGATAGACATATTATGGAGGTAGATTATTTCGGAACAATAGCTTTGTCCAAAACGCTCCTTCCGCACATGGTTGAGCGGCAATCGGGTCATATTGCTACTACCAGCAGCTTGGTTGGCAAGTTTGGCAGCCCGTGGCGATCGTCCTATGCGGCAGCTAAACACGCCTTGCATGGTTTTTTCGACTCCATAAGAACTGAATTACATGACGACCACATTAAATTTACTATGCTGTGCCCGGGTTTTATAAAAACGGATGTATCGGTAAATGCGCTAGGTGCCGATGGTAAGCCTACAGGAGAAATGGACCATGCACAGGCCAATGGGATGTCGGCAAGTGAATGTGCTAAGCAAATGATTGAAGCTGTTGAGAAAGAAAAATTAGAGGTGGTAATAGGCGGAACTGAAAGATTTGGGGTTTTACTGAAAAGATTCTTGCCCGGAGTTTTTGCTAATATGATACGAAAAAGAGCGGTGAGGTGATGTTACAAGTCCCAATTTACAATGTGCAATTAGCAGTTTACTAGGTAAACTAATAATACAAATATTTTTTATCAGCCTTATAAATTACGGTAAAACACTATTGGTAGCAATAAGGTCGGTACGTTGCAAACGTCAGACCTGTTTTTAATTACAAAGTAATCGTGTTACTATTTTACTATTCGTTAGCGCATTACATGTTTGACCTCTTCGAGGTGTCGACATTAAGCATCAAATAGCATAAATTTGTCAGATTAATTTTTAGACTTTATATAAAATTATCAAAGTCCAAAAGCGGCTTTCACTTGATCAATAAAGTCTAATTTTTCCCAGGTAAATAGTTCTACTTCTCTGGTAGTTTCATCACCATTACTGGCGGTAAAAGTTTTGGTGACTATTTCAGGCGTTCTACCCATGTGGCCGTAGGCAGCTGTTTCGCTATAAATTGGATTACGTAGCTTTAGTCTCGTTTCAATAGCATAAGGGCGCATGTCAAATATTTCTGAAACTTTCTGTGCAATCTCCCCATCACTCAAATCTACATTGGCGGTGCCATTTGTATTTACATAAATGCCCATAGGCTCTACTACACCAATAGCGTAAGATACTTGCACCAACACTTCATCAGCCACTCCGGCAGCCACCAAATTTTTGGCAATATGCCTTGTTGCATAAGCGGCACTTCTATCTACCTTCGAAGGGTCTTTCCCGGAAAATGCCCCACCACCGTGTGCGCCTTTGCCACCGTAGGTATCAACAATAATCTTTCTTCCTGTTAAGCCTGCATCACCATGCGGACCACCAATAACGAATTTTCCCGTAGGGTTAATATGGTATTTGATGTCGTCATTAAATAGCTTTTGCAACTCCGGTTTCAGCTGGTTAGTAACCCTTGGGATTAACAGATTAATAATGTCATGCTTAATTTTTGAGAGCATGGCTTGATCATCCGTATTGAAGGGATCGTGCTGGGTGGAAACCACTACAGCTTCAATTCTTTGCGGTACGTTGTCATCAGAATACTCGATGGTTACCTGTGCTTTAGCATCCGGTCTTAAATAAGTAATCTCATTATTTTCCCTTCTCAGCTTAGCCAGTTCCATCAATATTTTATGCGATAGATCTAGCGCAAGTGGCATGTAATTCTCCGTTTCTTTGGTGGCATAACCGAACATCATCCCTTGGTCACCGGCACCTTGCTCTTCTGGGGTTTCCCTATCCACACCCTGGTTAATATCTTGCGACTGCTCATGAATGGTGGAAATAACACCGCACGAATTGCCATCAAACATGTACTCACCTTTGGTATATCCTATTTTATTGATCACGTTACGAGCTACCAATTGTACATCAACATAAGAATTGCTCCTTACTTCTCCACTCAAAACCGTAAGACCGGTAGTAACAAGCGTTTCACAAGCTACCTTAGAGTTTGAATCGAACGCGATGAAATGGTCAAGTAAAGCATCCGATATTTGATCTGCTACTTTGTCCGGGTGTCCTTCAGAAACTGACTCTGAGGTGAATAAATATGGCATAGTTATTTTTTTGCTGGCTGCAAATTTAGGATTCTTGAGAGAATAATTGAATTAATTGTTTAATAATAATTCAACTTAGTGCACGCCTATCAGAAAGATGCAAGGTATCTTATGTAATTCAGGCTGTTGCTTACCCCAATCCTCAATACTTCGTGTTTGTATCAGCTCATCCGGTGCGGTAATATTCTTTGCTACGCACAATTTGGTATTTTGGTGTAGTGTACTCACTAAATCTTTCAATAGCTGGTTATTGCGGTAGGGTGTTTCCATAAAAATTTGTGTTTGGCCGGTTTGTTGTAATTTTGCCTCAAGGGCTCGTATCGCTTTTAGTTTATCTTTTTTTTCGATAGGAAGGTAACCACTAAAAGCAAACGACTGTCCGCTAAAGCCGGAGGCCATAAGTGCCAGAAATATTGAGGAAGGCCCCACATGCGGCACCACTTTAATATTTTTGCTGTGCGCATAGGCAACGGCTGCTGCACCGGGGTCGGCAATTCCCGGGCAACCCGCTTCGGACATTACGCCTATGTCTTCCCCATTAAGTAGTGGCTGCATTAAGTCAGCCATCGTACTGGCATCCGTATTTTTGTTTAGTTCCTGAAAGTGTATTTCGGCTATGGGTGTGCTTATATTCATAGCACTGAGGCACCTGCGGGCAGTGCGAATATTCTCCGCCAAATAATATTTTATGCTATTGCAACGTGCAGTTAAATCAGCCGGTAGCACTACTGATTCCGTTATAGGCGCTATTATAGTGGGGATGAGGTAGAGAGTTCCGGTGGACATTGGAATTGTGGCGTTACTTTTTAGCGCAAGTTACAACGAATTGTGGTATCAAGGAAGGTGAGGTAATGGTTTGATCAATTATCGGTTTCAATCAATCCTCCTAACTTACTTCTTCAAGGATGAAACTGATTTTGCACGGATAGACAATTTTATCTCTTTAAATAAAATCAGTTTATCCCTTTTGGCGCGATTTAAAGGGATGCCTGACTTGGCAGCAATTATCGCTCATTGACGAAGTATACGAGTCTTCGGATTGCAAATCCCGAAGAGCTGAAGTTCGTTTTTGAAAATATAAGTAAGCAAATCTCGAATACGATTTTATTGAATCTGATCAGAATTAATCCAATAGGCTAAGCCTGGCTTGAACGAATTGGCACGCGCATTAAAGATTGGAAGCAAGGGTTTTATATAGTTGATATGACTGCGCTGCACTTCTAGTATAACAAGAGCAATTGAGAATTTTTCTATACTTTGTTGGTAATCAATATTTTTATCAATTGTTAGTAGAATGTTAAAACCTAACTCAGAAGCCAATTTTAACAGCTTTCCGTTCTTTAATCCACTAAAGCCCGCGTCTGTCACAGTAACCACATCATAATCCGTAAGTAAGTTCTTCACTTTTTTGGGAACACATTCATCCAGCAGGATTCTTATATAATAATTGACTTGATTTCAACAATAGTCCTTTTGAAATTTCAAGCAGCTTAACTACCTGTTCTTTTTTAACGGAAGGGAAATCTTCCAAAAACTCTTCCATCGTTTCGCCTTCTTCCAGATAGTCAAAAAGACTACTCAATGGTACTCTGGTGCCAGCGAAAATAGGAGTACCTCCTAATATTTGTGGATCAACTTTAATAATTTGGGTTTGCATAAGGCAGTTTTAGTCTTGAAGTACATGGTAAGATACACAAATCCTCCTTGATTAACGACAATAAGGCCGAGTACTTCAATACGCCTGAAATGGTAAAATTAATTTTAACCTTTCTTCCTTCCAAAGGCAGAAACGATAAGTGAGTTACTTAAAACAGAAACTCCATATTAACCGATCGCTTCGAGAAATGCCCTTTTAGAAAGCCCGACTATCTCTGTAGCTTGCCCAGCCGAAAGCTTAGCATCGGAATATAATTTGGAAGCTATCATCATTAAAAAGTCATGCTCTTTTAAATTTATTGTATCAGGTATTTATAGTTCCACTTTCCTCATGATCATTCTTTTTGTAATTCTAATAAATTACCGGATGAATTTCCTTTCTTAATCTTTTTAGCACTATTAAACTCCTTCTACTATAACCAGTATGTAATGGCAAACAATAGATAACCCGACATATACATCAAAAATCTAACTTCGTAAATCCCAAATCATCAATTAATTCAAAAACCGCTCCACTATTTCCAAAAATGCTTCCGGTTTTTCAGCATGTATCCAATGTCCGGCTCCTTCCACCATCTCTATTTCAGCATTAGGGAAAAAGCTATCAATAGTTGTAAAATCCGCTTCTTTTATGTAATTGGAGTTTTTGCCGCCTACAAAAAGCACTTGTTTTTCTGTTTTAAGCTTTTCTTTTGGCCCTTCACTAATTTTTTCTATAGACTGCGAAATTACCGGCAGGTTTATTTTCCACGAATAAGATTTACTGCTGTCGCGATTAAGATTTTTGAGTAAAAACTGCCTCACGCCCAGCTCAGGCACATATTCTGCAAGTTGTTTATCAGCATCGCTACGGGTTTTAATGGTTGCCAAATCTATACTTTCGAGTCCTTCAAGTATTTCATCGTGGTGCACAGGGTAGGCTTTCGGTGCTATATCAACCACCACCAACTTATCAAATAAATCAGGATGTGTTACGGCAAATTGCATAGCGGTTTTTCCTCCCATGGAGTGCCCCATAATATGAGGATTCTCAATGTTGTGCGCTGTAATAAATTCTGCTAAATCTTCAGCCATGGCTTCGTAAGTATGTAATTTGTCGTGCAATGAGTCGCCATGGTTGCGCTGGTCTATAATATATACCCTGTAATGCTCGGCAAGCTTGCGGCCTATTGTTAACCAATTGTCCGATGAACCAAAAAGGCCATGTAGAATAATAAGCGATTTGCTGTTATCTTCGCCCAGTTCTTTATAATGTAATTTCATTGCGTTTTTTCCTTTAGTTGTCTTAAATAAAGCTGTATGGTATTTTCGAGGCCATAATACAAGGCGTCTGAAATGAGCGCATGTCCAATAGAAACCTCAGCAAGTTGAGGCAGCTGTTGATTAAAATAGGCTAAATTTTCAAGACTCAAATCATGCCCGGCATTAATTCCCAAACCTAAATCGGCAGCTATGTTGGCGCCATCAGCAAAGGATTTTACGGCTTTCTCCTTATTTGTAGCGAAATTAACGGCATAAGGTTCCGTATAAAATTCGATCCTATCCGTGCGTAGTTTCGCAGCATACTCCAATTGCAACTGATCCGGATCAATAAAAATCGAAACCCGAACGCCAAGGGCTTTTATTTGGCCACATACGGCTTTCAGGAAATCATAATTCTTGATGGTGTCCCATCCTGCATTGGATGTTAAAACTTCTGGCGGATCGGGCACTAAAGTAGCCTGCTCCGGCCTTACATCAGCTATCAGGTCAAGAAACCGCTGGTCGGGATAACCCTCAATGTTAAACTCTGTTGTTACCACCTCTTTTAAATCGTAAACATCTTTGATAGTAATGTGTCTCTCATCAGGCCGCGGATGAATGGTAATGCCTTGGGCGCCAAATCGCTCGCAATCTTTGGCTACTTGCACTACATTAGGGTTATTACCTCCCCGCGCATTCCTCAAAGTAGCTATCTTATTGATATTGACACTCAGTCTTGTCATAGTTTTATTTTTATATGATAACTTTGTGCGCAAGTTAATGATTAAAAAAAATTACTATGAGCCTAAAAGAACAAATAGACAACGATATTAAAGTGGCCATGAAGGCGAAGGATAAAGAGCAATTAACAGCGTTGCGATCCATAAAGTCATTAATATTATTGGCGGAAACTGAAAAAGGGGCCAAGGAAGAATTAACCGAAGATGCTGAGCTTAAGTTGCTAATGCGGGCGGCAAAACAAAGGAAAGAATCGGCCGAAACATATCAGGCCAATGGGCGCGAGGAGCTTGCTCAAACTGAATTGGTGGAATTGGCGGTTATTGAAAAATACTTACCCAAACAAATGAGCGAGCAGGAGTTAGAGGCTACTATAAAACAAATCATTACCCGCCTTGGAGCCAGCGGCCCGGCTGATATGGGCAAAGTAATGGGCGTAGCAACCAAAGAGCTAGCCGGAAAGGCCGATGGGAAAGCAATTTCTGCCAAGGTAAAATTAATACTTACTGCTTGAAAACCCTCGATATAATTTTATTGATTCCATTATTTTTTGGCGCTTATTTAGGCTTTAAGAAGGGCTTATTGCTGGAAATAGTCTCACTGGTAGCTTTTTTTTTAGCCATCATTGGTGCTTTTAAGCTGGTTAGTTGGGGAGAAGAATTTCTTAGACCTTATTTACCAAATTGGGAACAGGCACTACCTATTGTCTCCTTTATATTACTTTTCGTGGCCATCCTTATCATTGTAAATATGATAGGTAAAATTACCAAAAAAGTACTGGATATGACTTTATTGGGTGGGCTAGATAATTTTGCCGGAGCCGTACTAGGCTTATTGAAGTGGACTTTTGGAGTTAGCCTTGTTTTATGGTTTGCCCAGTCAATGAATATTGGCGTTACTGCTGAATCTGCCGAAGGCACCTATATTTACCCTATTGTGGCTTCAACAGCACCCTTTGTGGTAGAGTCTTTTTCCCAATACTTACCCTTTATACAAGAGGTTTTTGAAGGATTAAAAGAAAAATTTATCCAATAAGGCTGTGTTACTGATTATTGATAATTTCGATTCCTTTACCTACAACCTAGTCGATTATTTTGAGCAATTGGGTGAAACATGTTATGTGGTTAAGAACGATCTGCCCCCTGCTTTACTACCTGCTTTGGATTTTACACGCCTGGTACTTTCACCGGGGTCAGGCAAACCGGAACAGGCCGGCTATTTATTAGAGTATATAAGGCATTTTGAAAAATCATTACCTATATTGGGAATATGCTTAGGGCATCAGGCCATAGCGCAACATTACGGCATGCAGATAGTTAAAGCTATGAAGCCCATGCACGGTAAAATTTCTGAAGTAAGCATGTTGAGAGAAGATAATTTGTTTCTTGATATGCCAGCACGCTGGGAAGTAGTGAGATATCATTCTTTAGTAGTAAAGTTTAACGCTCAAAGTCCGCTGCTGCCTTTGGCAATTACTAACGAAAATGAGAACATGGTGTTAAAGCATAATAAATTGCCAATTTACGGCATACAGTACCATCCCGAAGCTGCTTTATCGCAATTTGGGCTTCAAATATTAGCTAACTGGATGAAAGTAACAACTAGTGCAGATATAAATGAGGTTTTTTGATATGTGCTTTAAACACAACTGTATTATATTTAATATCATATGAGTTGAGGCAATTTCCCTCCTTGCTGCGTAGAAAAACAAGAGTGCCTGCCAGACTTTAGTGGTTTTGAGTTTTTGAAAAATGACTAACTTAGTGGACAGATGGACAGGGGCAATGCATGTCATAAAAATGGAAGAGCAGGCGGTTATTGTACTAGTTTATTATACTTAAAGTGGGTGTGATTTTTTTAAGCATTCAACCAAACCAAAATAACGCCCACGAAGCGATTAATGCTAAGCAATGAAAGACAATTATGCTGATAAAAAGCAGTTGGTCTCTTAGATAAAAAACATCCTAATTTTTTAGGAACGATAGAATAAAAATAGTTTACACAGATGAAAATTCATAAAGAAGGGGATTACAAATTTATAGACGAAGGCCAAGGAGAGCCGCTTTTACTGCTGCATGGTTTATTTGGAGCCCTTAGCAACTGGGAGGGTGTGGTAAACAAATTTTCCCGGAAATACAGAGTTATAATACCTCTTTTGCCTATTTACGAAATGCCAATTAAGCAAGCCGGGCTTGGTGCTTTAACTGATTTTGTGGAGGGTTTCGTGCAATTAAAATCACTTACCAACATAACGCTCATTGGCAATTCTTTAGGAGGCCATGTAGCACTTATATATATATTAAGGCATCCGGAGCAGATTAAAAGATTGGTACTTACCGGCAGTTCAGGCCTTTTTGAGAATACCATGGGTGGCTCTTTCCCTAAAAGGGGCAGTTATGACTATATAAAGGAGAGAGTAGCCTATACTTTTTACGATCCTAAAACCGCTACAAAGGAGTTAGTTGATGAGGTGTTTGAAACCACAAAGAGCATCCCTAAGTGCATGCGCATTGTGGCTATTGCCAAATCGGCACAACGACACAACATGGCAGAAGAAATAACAAAAATTACTGCACCTACCTTATTGGTATGGGGACTTAATGATACAATAACGCCACCAATGGTGGCGCATGAATTTGATAAACTCATACCCAATACCACCCTTAAATTTGTGGATAAATGTGGTCATGCGCCCATGATGGAACGTGCAGAGCTATTTAATGAAATATTAGAGAATTACATTAAAAGTACAGAAACATCAACTGCTTAATGCTTGAACTTTTAAACAATATGATCCCCCCTTTAAAAGCCACAGATGACGCTGCCAAAGCGCTCAGCTGGATGGAGGAGTTTAGGTTAGCACACCTACCTGTGGTGGATGACAACAAATTTCAAGGGTATTTATCGGAGGAAATGATACTCGATGAAAATAATGCCACTAAACTTGTCGGCCAATACCTATTAGATGGTAAAGATTGCTTCATTTTCACCAACCAACATCTTTACGATGCAGTAAAAAAGGCTACAGAATTTGATTTCCAAAGCGTGGTCGTGCTGAATGATGACGGCAGTTATAAAGGAATTTTAGTGCTGGTCGATTTATTAGGTACTTTTTCAGAATCAGCATTTATACAGAGCCCGGGAGGTATCATCGTACTATCTATTAGCCAGCTGGATTACTCCTTAAGCGAGATTAGCCGCCTGGTTGAATCCAATGATGCGCAAATTTTAGGCTCCAGTATTAACATTGATGCTAATGACCCTACTAAATTCAAGCTTACGCTAAAAATAAATAAGGAAAATCTAACGCATATTACCGCCACGCTGGAGCGTTTTGATTATAAAGTGGTTGCAAAATACCACGAAGCAGCAACCCTTGGTTATGAAAGGGAAAGGCTGGATATGTTAATGCGTTATTTAGATGTTTAGCCAATGAAAATTGCACTTCACGGAAAAGTATTTAATAAAGAAGTTGAGCCTTATATAAATACGGTGCTCGACTTTCTTATCGCAGCCGATGCTTCCTTGAGCATCTCCAGTCAATCAATTAATAGTTTTGTAGATGCCTTTCCGCAATGCGAATCGTTTGAGCGGTTCGAAAAAATAAGCGCGCAAGATAATATTGATTTTGTAATAAGTTTAGGTGGCGATGGTACTTTACTTGAGGCCGTATCAATGGTGGGTGCTCTGGAAACGCCTGTATTAGGCATCAACACGGGGCGATTAGGTTTTTTAGCCACCACACCCAAAGATAAAATAGAGCAGGCG
Organism: uncultured Cytophagales bacterium; assembly: GCA_963832285.1. Lineage (GTDB taxonomy): Bacteria > Bacteroidota > Bacteroidia > Cytophagales > Cyclobacteriaceae > Marivirga. Next base: position 804,873 of record CAWHTP010000002.1, on the reverse strand, counting down.
CTTACCGATTTGTTGAATCGTAATTATAAAATTGACGGCAGAACTTTGATCAAAATGGAGTCAAACGGACCTATTTTTAAAACGAATAATTTTGCGCTCAATGAATTTGCTATTCTAAAAACGGATTCCTCATCCATGATTACGGTGCATACCTATGTTGATGGCGATTACCTCAACTCATACTGGGCCGATGGCTTAATTGTTTCAACCCCTACAGGCTCTACCGGCTACTCATTAAGCTGCGGTGGGCCAATAGTGTTGCCCCACTCTAATAACTTTATCATTACGCCAGTAAGTGCACATAACTTAAACGTAAGGCCTTTGATAGTTTCCGATCAAAGTATAATAAGCTTTAAAATTGAAAGTAGAAGTAACAAATTTCTTGTTTCCCTCGACTCTAAATCGGAGTCTGTCGATAATAACATAAAGTTAGCAGTAAGAAAAGAGGATTTTCAGGCAAAACTTGTTACGTTTAGCAATTCAAATTACTTTGACACCCTTAGGCAAAAACTCAATTGGGGATTAGATTTAAGGAATTGATTTTCATTTAATTGAAATATTTGTCTTATTTTTGGAGTTGAAATAATTATACTGCGTAGCATGAGAAAATTTTTACTACTTTTTTGTATCCTGTTGTCGGCAATCATACTATTGCCACAGCATGTTGATGCACAGTCTAAAAAGAAAAGACGCAAGAGCAACCGTAATATAGGTACGTTTGCAGGAAATAAACGTGCTTTCAATCCGGAAATAAACTATTTAACTATTGGCGGAGGAATAAACGCGTTAAATTATTTTGGTGATATTGCACCAAGACCCAATACCTTCAGTACTGATATCTCTTTTACCCGCCCGGGTATAAATATATTTGCTCAGCAAAGATTTGGCGACAGATACTCCTTAAGAGCTAATTTTATGTGGGGTAGGTTAAGAGCCAACGATGTAGAAACTGTAGGAGAGAAAAATTTTAATCAAGAAAATGCCAACCGATATTTAAGAAATCTGGGTTTCAGAAACGATATTTATGAGCTTTCTTTCACCGGACAAATTGAATTGTTTAGTCATGGTGGAAGATACACCTCTAGGCCTCAGTTTAATGCTTATGCCTTTGGAGGTATTGGTGTTTTATATCATAACCCAAAAGGGCAAGTGCCTGATTATTTCACAAGAGATGCCTTTTTAGCCGATGATCCTACGAACTTTACCGGAGGCGGAAATCCACGGTATTACCCTCTTGAAAACGCAGGTGAATGGGTATCGCTAAAAAAATTAGGGACAGAAGGTCAGAATTTTTCCGATGAGCAGCGCGCACGGTACGAACAAGTAAACAATATTACTTTGGCTAAGCCATACAGTAATTTCCAAATTGTTATTCCGTTGGGCATAGGTGCTAGGTACAAAGTTACTAATAACATTGATTTAGCTATTGAATTTAGCTACAGATATACCTTTACTGATTATTTGGACGATGTGAGTGGTTATTATGTGGATTTAGGTAGTTATGGCGATCCGGCTAACCAAAATGATGCATTGGCCATGGCGCTATCTGATATGTCCAATCAATTTAATCAACAGGAGTTTGCCAACATTCAAGAGTTCACCTATTCTTCTGCTACCAACACGTACACTTCAGTTGATAACCCTTCTTTGGTGTATACAAGAGCGGCCGGTTACGGATGGCCTTCCGGTGAAGGTGGAGAAATAACGCGTAATATGAGAGGTGATGGTGGGAACGAGAATGATATTTTTATTGTAACTAATATAACCATTTCATACATTTTAGGAGGAAGAGGCGTTAGTGGAGCAAAATTCAGATAATTTATGAAGTATTGCTTTCCGTTTTTTTTGTTTAACAAACCGAGGCGAGTGCTACTCCTTCTGTTAATGTGTGGCCTGTGTTTTTCGCAGCTTTTAGGGCAAACCAAGGAATTTGGAGGCGGACTTACTTCATTTAACTATACAGGAGATTTAGCAAGAAACTACAACTTACTTAATCAAACAATAGGGGGTCATATTTTCTACTCTAAGTCTTTTACCAATGGTTGGTCAAGCAAGTTAATGGTAGCGGCAGGTAATGTTAAAGGCCGTGACAGCCGCAACCCTATAGATTCCTTTACTGAAACGAGAGATGCATCCTTTAAAGACTTTAATACTGAAGTCTCTTATCAGGTTCAATACGAGTTTTTAGATTTCAGAAGTAGCCCTTTGGTTGATTTTAGCCCTTACATTGGATTTGGAGCAGGCTTTTTTCTAATTAACAGGGCGCAAAAAAATGGTAATTATAGCGATATTCAGCTCATGTTACCCATTAGTGTGGGTATTAAGTATAGCTTAAATCCGCTATGGAGTGTCCATTTAGAGTTTGCTGCCAGAACTACCTTTTACGATTATCTGGATAATATATCGGAAGAAGAAGTGACGGATAAAAGAAACAGTTCTTTGCAGTTTGGTAATTGGAACGACAACGATTGGTATTATTTTACCGGCTTGTCATTAAGCTATACATTTTGGCAAGTGAACTGCCCTGTTCCGTTGGCCAAGTAAAATCTTGTTTTATACTTTGCCATTCAAGTTTATTAATTTCAACTATTTTTGTACCTTGCGCCCTTATTTTCAGCGGGTATTGTCTGTATGAAAAATCAATTGGATAAGCGTAATTTACCAAAACATATAGCCGTTATTATGGACGGTAACGGCAGATGGGCTAAGAAGCAAGGTGCAGCGCGTGTGTTTGGTCATAAAAATGCCATTAAAGCCGTGCGCGATGCGGTGGAAGGCTGTGCAGAACTTGAAATTGCACACCTGAGCTTGTACGCTTTTTCAACGGAAAATTGGGGAAGACCGAAAATGGAGGTAGATGCATTGATGCAGCTATTGGTAAGCACCATTAAGTCGGAGATGCACACCTTACAGGAAAATAATGTGAGGCTAACAGCAATAGGTGATTTAGAGAATCTACCTAAACAATGTTTTAATGAATTAAATGTAGCCATTTCCCAAACGGAAAAGAATAGAGGTCTTAACCTAATTCTTGCCTTAAATTATAGCGGTAAGTGGGATATATTGCAGGCAACAAAAAGAATAGTAAGTGAGGTTGGTTTAAAAAATCTTGAGACGGAAAAGATTGATTATTCAACTATTGAACAATATTTAACCACTAAAGGAGTTCCTGATCCTGAGCTCTTAATAAGAACAAGTGGCGAATTTAGGATAAGTAATTTTATGCTTTGGCAGATGGCCTACACGGAGATTTTTATCTCTGACGTGCTTTGGCCGGATTTTAGAAAGGAAAATCTACATCAGGCCTTGGATAATTACCTTAAGCGAGAAAGAAGGTTCGGAAAAGTATTAAGTGAATGAAGAAAATATTAGGGTTAATTATTTTATTATGTACTGTGGTTTTGGCGGAAGCTCAAAATACTTTAGACTACAATGCGCCCAGAAAATACGAAGTAGCAGAAATTGAAGCGAAAGGTCTGGAATATTTGGATGAAGGCGCAGTAATTTCCATCACCGGTATTAAAGTAGGGGATAGAATAGACATACCTGGCGATGATATTTCATTTGCTATTAAGAAACTTTGGCGTCAAGGGCTATTCTCAGATGTAACCGTTTTGTATGAGGTATTAGAAGAAGGTACTATAAAGCTAACACTTGATCTGCTGGAGAGACCCCGACTTACCAAATTTACTTTCAAAGGCGTTAAAAAAGCTAAAGTAACTGAAATTTCCGATGAGCTTACCTTAGTTAAAGGTCGTATACTTACTGATGCCTCAGTAAAAAATGCCGAGCTAAACATTGTCAATTTTTATAAAGGGAAAGGATTTCTTAATGTAAAAGTAGATTCCAAGCAGCGGGCGGATACACTTATTGGTAACGGTGTAGAGCTTATTTTTGAGGTGGACAAAGGTGCTAAGGTAAAAATTAGAGACATCTATTTTGTGGGTAATGGAGCTTTTGGCGACAGAAGGCTGCGCAGTAAAATGAAAAACACCCACGAGAAACTACATTTTACTTTAGTTGATGATATTTTTTATCGAGCCATCCATTCTTCCCCAAAAGATTGGTTTAACTTTCTCACCACGCAAGATTCCGTAAGCAACAGCACTTTGCTCGATTATCTTGGTGAGCATGTAAACGTAAATTTCTTCAAATCTTCCAAACTGGTAAAGTCTGACTATAAGGATGATAAAAAGGCACTGATTACATTTTACAACAGCAAGGGCTACAGAGATGCTGAAGTCACTTATGACAGTATTTTTAAGGAAGGCAACGATATATCTATTGAAATAGGAATTAGCGAGGGGCTAAGATATTACTTTAGAGAGGTAAACTGGGCCGGTAACTTCACCTATTCCGATGCGCAATTAGGAAGAATACTGAGCATTGAAAAAGGAGATATATACGATTTAGAGAAAATTCAGCGAAAGCTAAATTATGATCCCGTAGGTGGTGATATCACCTCCTTGTATATGGACAACGGCTACTTATTTTTTAACGTACAGCCTGTGGAGGTAAGGGTGGAAAACGACTCAATAGACGTTGAGATGCGCATCTCCGAAGGTAATCAGGCAACTATTAGTGAGGTAAATATTTCCGGTAATACCCGTACAAACGACCATGTGGTGTTAAGAGAACTGCAAACTATTCCAGGTGAATTTTTCTCGCGTAGGGACTTGATAGAAACCTCAAGACGACTCTCGCAGTTGGGTTACTTTAACCCCGAAACAGTTAACCCGGTGCCTGTACCAAACATGGCAGATGGAACAGTAGATATTAACTGGGATTTAGAGGAGGTATCTAATGACCAGGTGCAGCTTTCCGGTGGTTGGGGTGGCCAAATTGGGTTTGTTGGTAGTTTAGGTATTACCTTCAATAATTTTTCCTTAAGTAATTTTCTTGATTTTGGCAACTGGGATCCGCTTCCCGTGGGTGATGGTCAAATTCTATCGTTGTCTTTTCAAGCAAACGGAAGGCAATATCAGAGTTACAATGCTTCCTTTACCGAGCCATGGCTAGGGGGTAAAAGACCTAATGCGCTTACTGTAGGTGGTAGTTACTCCTACATAGGCCGTGTAAACTTCCGTGATTTGAATGCACCGGCAGATGGCTCTTTCAGAATATCCAGAGGTTACGTAACCCTGTCGCGGAGGTTAAAATGGCCTGATCAGTTTTTTACGCTAGCAAATACTGTTGAATATTCGCGCTATAACCTTAATAACTACGGTCAGCAACTAGGCTGTAGCACTTGTGAGGCTAACAACATACTCTTTAAAACAACTATTGCCCGAAACAGCGTGGATAATCCTATTTTCCCGAGAAGCGGCTCTAATATAAGCCTATCTATTTCGCTCACGCCACCCTATAGTTATTTTAATAACTTTGACTATGACCGCATTTCATTCGAAAAGAGCATCAGGTTCGTGGAATATAATAAATGGATGTTTGATGCTTCGTTCTTTAATAAAATTGTGGGAGATTTAGTAATTAATACGCGAGCAAACTTTGGCATTATCAACAATTATCAAGATGGTGTTGGCGTAGGGCCTTTCGAGCGTTTTGTGCTTGGTGGCTCAGGTTTAGGCGGTCAGAATTTCTTGCTTGGTAGCGATATCATCGGCCTTAGAGGGTATGAAGATAACTCCTTAAGCCCTGTTGAATTTATATACAGTGAGGGAAATACAGACCCTACTACTTTGAGTGGCGGAACCATATATAACAAATTTGTAATGGAACTGCGTTACCCTATATCCTTAAACCCATCGGCCACTATATTTGTGCTTGGTTTTGGTGAAGCTGGTAACACCTGGTCAAATTTTAATGAGTACAATCCTTACAACCTGAAAAGATCGGCCGGAGTGGGGGCAAGAATTTTTATGCCTGCCTTTGGTACTATTGGTATAGATTGGGGATATGGATTTGATAACGCTCCGGGCACTAATTTCCCTAGTGGCGGACAAATTCATTTCACCATTGGTAATCAAATCAGATAATTGGTATGAGATTTGTGTTTCTAAGTTTTAGCATTGTACTTTTGCTGTTTGGTGTCCAAGAGGGATGCGCGCAAAAGTTTGGTTATGTAGATTCAAAATTCATACTCAGCAAAATGCCTGAGTATAAAGAGGCTCAACAAGAAATATCCGATTTATCGGGAGCCTGGCAACAGGAAATACAAACAATGCGTAAAGATATTGAATCGATGTACTCCGAATTAAAAGCGGAGGAGGTGCTTTTAACAAAAGAGTTAAAAGAGCAAAGACTCATTGAAATACAAAAGAAAGAGAATGAGGTGAAAGAATACCAAAAAAAGGTGTTCGGTTTCGATGGGTTATTCTTTCTAAAGAAAAAAGAATTAATAAAACCTGTTCAAGATAAGGTTTTTGAGGCGGTAGAAATTATTGCTAAAAAAGAACGGTTGCAGGTAGTTTTTGATAAGGCCGGTGAGTTAATAATGATTTATACCGACCCCATACATGACTACACCGACTTGGTACTTGAAGAACTGGGTTTAATAGATGATAACGACTTAAATAAAAATTAAAATTTAAAAGAAGAATGAAGAAGATCTTAATAATCATGCTAGCATTAGGTTTGGCAGTAAACTTAAGCGCACAAAATGTTAAAATAGGGTTTACAAACGCTGATTATGTGTTGAGTTTAATGCCTGAATCAAAAGAAGTGCAATCTCAAATACAGGCTTACGAGAAGCAATTCTCCAACACCATCCAGACAAAAGTGCAGGATTTTCAGCAAAAGGTAGCTACTTATCAGCAAAATGCCCCTACCATGACGGAACAGGTGAGAGCCGATAAGGAATTGGAGCTACAAGGTTTGCAGCAGTCCTTACAGAAATTTCAGCAAGATGCTGAGCAGTCAATTGTAAGAAAGCAGCAAGAGCTTTACTCGCCATTGTACGAGAAAATTCAGACTGCTATTGATAAAGTAGCTGAAGAAAATGGTTATACACATGTTATGAGAGCGGAAGCCTTGTTATTTATTGCCGATGAAGACAGTGGCGATATTTCGGATATGGTGTTAAGAAAATTGGGTGTTGAGCCTCCTGTTGAAACAGAAGAGTAAGATATTATCAATGAAAATAGTAAATTAGTCCTGACTTAACTTTCAGGACTTTTTTTATGCCCATATTTCCAGCTTCTTTAAATACAGGAGATCTTATACTCGCCATCAACCCTTCGGGAAAGGTGAATGTCGCTAATTTTATGAAAGGATGCGAGCTTTTAGAAACAAAGGGGTATCATGTGCAAGTGGGCAAATTTGCATTAAGTGAGCATTATAAATTTGCCGGCACGCATAGTGAGCGGTTGCATGATTTACAATGGGCCCTAAACCATACTGAGGCCAAAGCAATCATTTGCGGGCGAGGGGGCTATGGCGTTACCCATCTTATGGACCACCTCAATTGGAGTGCATTTGAGAAAAACCCAAAATGGCTGATAGGCTATAGCGATATAACGGCCCTGCACCATGCTATTTACACACGTGGTTATTGCAGTATACATGGGCCCGTTTTACAAAATTTGCACAAAAATAGGGTGAAAGATTTTAGCACGCTGTTAAATCTGTTGAAAGGTACTCATTTACCTCTAAAGCTTCCATCAGTCGCCAAAACCAATTATAAGCTATCCGGTGAGTTGGTAGGTGGTAACCTTTCTATGCTTATTAACCAACTGGGCACTCCAAGCGAAATCGACTATAGTGGAACCATTCTTTTTATAGAAGAAGTAGGTGAATATTTATACCATGTGGATAGAATGCTGCTCCAACTGAAAAGAGCCGGCAAGCTTAGCAAGCTGCTTGCACTTATAGTGGGTGACTTTTCCGGCATGAAGGAATCAAAAGATGTATTTGGCCAGAATGTAAAGGAAATAATAGCACATCACTGCAAAGTCTATAATTACCCACTGATTTTCGACTTCCCCATTGGGCATGGTAAAAGAAATTATCCGCTCATTCACGGAGCTGAGGTGATATTGGAGAATAGCGGTGAAGGATTTAGTTTGAGGTATTTGGAGGTAGAGAGCAGCTAAAAATGTTAACTTTAATTAAGAACTTCCAAGTGACCTCACCCAAACAAAAAGCCGGCTGCCAGCCCTGCCAGCACCACATAAGGCGCAGGAATTTTAGTAAAAAGCAAAATGGCTGCTGTGCCGAACAAGAGCGAAAAATTGAGTAAGGTATTTTCCACAGGCACAAAGAGTAAATAGACGGCAGCCACCACCATGCCTGAGCTCACGGCTGTTATCCCTTCCAGTGAAGCTTTTATAGCGCGGTATTTTTTTAGTTCATCCCAAAAACGCACCAGAAAGAAAATCATTAAGGTACCCGGTACAAAAATGCCCACGGCAGCTAAAAAACCACCCAGTAATTCGCCCCAAGTGCCATAACTGCGCATTGAGAGTGAACCTATATAGGAAGCAAAACTGAAGGTAGGGCCCGGTACAGCCTGAGAAATAGCGAAGCCACTCAGAAACTCTGAAGAGCTCAAATAATCTTTGAAATCGACAAACTCAGCATACAAAAAGGGTACAAGTACTTGCCCGCCACCAAAAATAAGGCTGCCATTTCTATAGAAATTTTCCAGTAGTCGTATGGGTAACGATTGCGTAATAGAGCCAATAACCGCAATAAGGATCAGCACACTAATCCAGATAATCAGGGCTGTCCAACGAATTTTCATTTTTTGTTTCTCCTGTATAGGCTGCGCTTTGTATTTAAAGGAGGTAAGCAAGCCTCCGGCTAAAATCATGGCAGGGAATACGTAGGGCGAGCTAATAAATACCGAGACAAGAGCAGAAAGCACTAAAATGATGAAGCTGGTTTTGGTGTGGATTACTTTTATACAAATTTTATAGGCAGCTACGCCCACAAAACCTACCGCTATAGGCTGAATGAAGCGAGTAAATGAGGTGGAGAGCTGCTTTTCATCTATGTTAGACATTATTACCCCAAAAAAACTCATGATAGTTACTGCAGGTATGCACCATACAAAAAGCGTTAGAAAGGCAAATGGCGCCCCACCTTTTTTGTAGGCCAATCCGCATAAAATTTGAGTAGAGGAAGGCCCCGGTAGTAACTGACACAAAGCATTCATTTCAATAAGTTCCTGCTCGGTATAGTACCTCCTCTTCTTCACAAGGTAATCCAAAAATAAGGCAAAATGTGCCTGTGCTCCACCAAAGGCCGTGATGGACAGTATAAAAATATCCTTTAGAAATATATAGTTCCTAAGGCTACGAACCACTTATTTCTTCTTGTTGAGTAAACCTATTTCTGCTAAACGCTCTTCAAGGAATTTCCCCGCGGTGATATCCTCATATTGTTTTGGGCTTTCATCTGATACACAAGAAGGAAGGCAGCTCAAATCCATCCCCGATTTTGGGTGCATAAAGAAAGGAATACTATAGCGCGATGCCTTCATTTTATCCTTCGGAGGATTTACCACCCTGTGGATGGTAGATTTCAGTTTGTTATTGGTAAGCCTCGCCAGCATATCACCCACATTTACCACCAGCTGGTTTGGCAAAGCGGTAATGGGTATCCAAGCGCCATCTCTACGGAGCACCTCGAGCCCATCGGCACTGGCACCCATTAATAAGGTTATGAGGTTGATGTCGCCATGTTCGGCAGCTCTAACAGCACCCGCAGGCAAGGCTTCAGGATTTTCTATAGGCGGATAATGAATGGCACGCAAGATACTGTTACCGTCTTTCACTTTATCATCAAAGTAATTTTCCGGCAGTTCTAAATATAAAGCTATAGCCCTGAGCATTTCAAAGCCTGTTTTTTCAAGCTTTTGATATACTTCTTTTGCTATGGTGCTCATTTCAGGTAATTCTCTAGGCCATAAATTATCCGGATATTCTTTTTTTAGCGGATGGTCTTCTTCAACAAATTGCCCAATCTGATAGAATTCCTTCAAGTCGGGCACATCATGCCCTTTGGCCTGCTCACGCCCTTTGCTGGTGTAGCCCCTCTGTCCGGCAAGCTTCGGGTCTTCATAGCTTTTCTTACTTTCCATAGGCAGGCTAAAAAATTGCTTTACTACTTCATATAAATCTGCACTGAGCCCGTCTGTTAAATAATGCCCCTTTATAGCTACAAAACCAATATTTTGATAAGCCTGTCCTAAATCTGCTACAAATCTTTGCTTGCTTGCTTCAGTCCCTTTAGTGAAATCGTTTAAATCTAAGGAAGGAATTTCCTGATATAACATTTTGCTCATGAGCCGGTTGTTTTAAATTGACGGTATAACTTTGTAAGCGTATCTTTGTAAAGTAAAATTAGTATAAAATTGTGCGTACTAAAAGTGTTTCTTAAGCCTCTTCTATATATTTTTTACTTAAATTAGATTGAAATAATTTTAAAAGTAACCTATAAATCTAAAAAAATAAATTATGAAATTTACAAAACTACATGGAGTTATGGCATTTGCTTTTGCAACAGTAATTGCCTGTACCCCAACAAAAAAAGAGAATGCTGAAGGTGAGAACAATGATTCAACAGCCACTGCTACCAATGAAGAAGGTATGTCAAGCATCAGCCTAACACCGGTAGAATCACCAAAATTTGATGATGCCAGTTTAGAGATGCTAAGTCCCAATGAAAATGCTGAGAACATTGCTGCAGGAGTAGTAAAGTTTGCGTACAATGTTAAAAATTATGAATTGGCCACGCAAACTCTTGATGCAGATGTAAAAAATTGCGCAAACTCAGAAAAAGGACAGCACATTCATCTTATTTTAAATAATGAGCCTTATTCTGCTCACTACAATGCGGAATTTACCAAAGAAATGAAAGCGGGTCAATATGTGGCTCTATCTTTCCTTTCTCGGTCTTATCACGAAAGTGTGAAAAGTTATGGCGCTTACAACATACGCCAGTTCACAGTAGGTAGTGCAGCGGATGCCGATGACGCAGCAGATTTGAATGCCGCTCATATGTTTTACAGCCGTCCAAAAGGTACTTATGAGGGTGCTGATGCTAAGAAGGTATTGCTCGACTTTTTCCTCTTAAATACAGAGTTATCTGAAGAGGGGAATAAAGTGCGTGCTACGATCAACGGTCAGGAATTTATGTTAGATAAATGGCAACCCTATTTTATTGAAGGACAAGAAATGGGTGAAATGACAGTAAAATTAGAATTACTCGATGCTGAGGGTAATTTGGTAGATAGTCCATTTAATCCGGTTACTAGAACTGTAACACTAAAAGGTGATGAGGCAGCCATGTAACAAGAATTAACTATTTAATAAAAATGGAGCTGTTCAGCTCCTTTTTTATTAACCTGAATTTCTGCAGAAGAATTGAACTGAAGTTACAGCCATTTTTTCGATTTGAAAATAAGGAGCGTTATACTAGCTGCAGTGATAATTAAACTCCAAAAATAGGCATAGCCATACCTCCATTTCAACTCAGGTACATTTTCAAAATTGATGCCGTAAAGCCCGGCAATAAAGGTTAGCGGTATAAAAATAACTGAAATAATGGTGAGTGTTTTCATCACCTGATTCATTTTATTACTGATAACAGACTGGTATAAATCGCTTAAGCTGGAAATAAAGTCGCGGTACGTCTCAACCGAGTCAATGGCGTGTATGGTGTGGTCATACACATCCCTTATAAATATCCGGGTAGATTTTTTAATCAATTTTAAATCATCTCGCTCTAGTCGACTGATCACTTCTCGCAGAGGCCAAACAGACCTGCGGATGTGTATCATTTCCCTCTTTAGTTCATATAGTACTTCAAAATCTCTCTTTTTGCCTGCCGTTAAAATTCGCTCTTCTATGTCCTCAAGTTCATCACCAAATTTCTCGAGCACTATAAAGTAATGATCCACAATGGTATCTAGCAGTGCATAAAATAGGTAGTCGCTTCCTTCTTTTCGGATGCGGCCTTTTCCGGATCTCAATCTGTTTCGCACGGCATCAAAAGTATCTCCGGGTCTTTCCTGAAAGGTGATGAGTACATCGGGCAATAGTACTATACTTACCTGCTCGCTAAGGGTTTTGCGGCTGTCCTGATCAAACTGCAACATACGCGTAGCGGTGTATATGTACTCCTCGCTATCGTCAATCTTCGGTCGCTGTTCCACCGTAAGAATGTCCTCCAGTGTAAGCGCATGTATGCCGTAAATGTCACAAATCTCTTTTACCTGCGCTACATGGTGTATACCTTCTACATTAATCCACAGAAACGTATGAGGTTTTTGTAATGAGGGGAGCGCTGATGGTGGCACGTTTTCCAGTTCCTCCAAATCGTGCTCGCTGTATTTGAAAACGGACAGTCGGAAAGGTGATTCTTTTCTTATACCGGTGTAAACCGCTTGACCGGGAGGCAGTCCGGCAATGGTGCTGCTTGCACGAAACATGCTCCTAATACCCGTATATAAATGAAGCGGCTCCTTTACCAGAAGCCGCTTAGGTAAGTTTATTATCTTCTTGAGGTTTTTATCCATTCATGGAGATAAGGAACTCATCATTGTCCATTGTGCCCTTCATTTTTGTAAGCAGTAGTTCCATTGCTTCACCAGAGTTCATATCTGCCATAAACTTACGCAGAATCCAAACTCTTTGTAGTTCTTCTTTACTCATGAGTAAATCTTCCCTTCTTGTTCCGGAAGCTGTTACATCAATAGCAGGATAAACACGCTTGTTGGCAAGCTTTCTGTCCAATACAAGTTCCATATTTCCTGTACCTTTAAACTCTTCAAAAATTACTTCATCCATTTTTGAGCCTGTTTCAATAAGAGCAGTAGCAATAATGGTTAGTGAACCGCCATTTTCTACATTTCTGGCTGCGCCAAAAAAGCGCTTAGGCTTATGTAAAGCATTAGCATCTACACCACCGGATAGTATTTTTCCGCTGGAAGGAACCACGGTGTTGTAGGCTCTGGCCAAACGCGTAATAGAATCGAGTAGTATCACTACATCGTGCCCGCATTCAGTCATTCTTTTTGCTTTTTCAAGCACCATGCTGGCTACTTTAACGTGGCGGTCGGCTTGCTCATCAAAAGTAGAGCTTATTACTTCACCCTTCACTGAACGTGCCATGTCTGTCACTTCCTCAGGCCGTTCATCAATTAATAAAATAATGAGGTAACACTCAGGATGGTTTTCAGCAATTGAGTTGGCTATTTCTTTTAGTAAAACAGTTTTACCGGTTTTGGGCTGCGCTACAATCATGCCTCTTTGCCCTTTTCCTATTGGCGCAAAAAGATCTAATACCCTTGTAGAGTACTTATTAGGTTTGCTGCTGAGGTTTAATTTTTCTTCAGGGAATAAAGGCGTTAGGTATTCAAAAGGAACCCTGTCTCTTATTTCTTCAGTAGTTTTCCCGTTAACTAATGAGACTCTTAACAAAGCAAAATATTTTTCACCTTCTTTCGGAGGTCTTATTTGGCCCTTCACCGTATCACCTGTTCGTAAGCCAAACAGCTTAATTTGAGATGGCGAAACGTAAATATCATCGGGGCTGGCCAGATAATTATAATCTGATGACCTGAGGAAGCCGTAGCCATCCTGCATCATTTCTAGCACACCTTCATTCTCAATCAAACCGTCAAAATCGGTTATATCTGCTTTTTTAACTTTAGGTGCTCTTTCGCTCTTTTCGTTTCTTCGGTTATCGCGCGGTTTATTGGGTGTATTTTTTTGATTCTCGTCAGTAGCTTCTTGCTCTCTCTCTTTTCTTGGGTTAGGCCGAGTGTCCGCTTTGGAGTCTGACTTAGCTTCTGATTTATTTTCAGGTTTGGAGGCGGTTTTAGGAGCCGATTTTGGCTCTTTTTCAGGGCTTTCCGATTTACTGCTTTTAACAGCATCCTGTTTAGAGTCCTTATCAGATGCATTGCGTTCCGCTCTAGGTGCTTTAGCTGCAGGTCGTGGACGAGGCGTCTTATCTTCTTTTTTAGTGTCGTCTTTTTTTACTTCTTCTTTCTTGGGTAAATCGCTTTCCGGAAGCAGGGCTTGCTGGTCAAGGATTTTGTAGATCAACTCTTTTTTAGGTAGTTTTTTAAATTGTGAAACTCCTAATTTCTCAGCTATTTCTTTTAATTCTGAAAGAAGCTTTAAGTTCAATTCTTCAATATTATACATAAAGGGGTTTTTGCTTTTTCAGGAATAGATTTCCTGTTTTAAGTGGTGTGAATATTTGTGTTATTTGTTTGGATTTTTATTCAATGGGTTTTTGAAATGCCCCCATTCTTGTTGGATGGTACAATGATATGTTAAGTCAATTTAATAATCAAGTAAAAAAGCAATTATAACTATAAATTATATTTTAAAAGCTTCATTGAGTTCTTTTTGCCTTCAGAAATGATTTATTTTGTGGAAATTTCAAAGTAGTGAGTAGAAGTTCATCAATAAAATTGGAGGACTAAACCAAAGTGCCATAAGCCGAATGGGGTTAATACATAAACAAAAATTATGCTACAAGTAGCTTATTTAAGAAAAGACAAAGAGCGTGCTATTGCAGGACTCAAAAAAAGAAATTTTGCTGATCCTGAATTATTGCTTGAGGGAATTATTGCATTGGATGACGATAGAAAGGAAACACAAACCAAGCTAGATGCTATGCTGGCAGAGATGAATACCACTTCCAGAAGTATTGGTGTACTTATGCAGCAAGGCAAAAAAGAGGAGGCCGAGCAAGTGAAGACAAAAACAGCTGCTTTAAAAGGGGATAGCAAGGTGCTTCAGGATTCGTTAAGGCAAATTGAACTGGAACTTGAAAAGGCACTATATAATATACCAAACATACCGCATGAAAGCGTAAAAAAAGGAAATGGTGAGGATGACAATGAAATACTTTCAGAACACGGTCAAAAACCCACTTTGTACGATGGTAAAGTTCCCCACTGGGACCTGATAAAAAAGTATGATATTGTAGATTTTGAGCTGGGGGTAAAAATTTCAGGTGCCGGTTTTCCTGTTTATAAAGGAAAAGGAGCTAGAATGCAGCGTGCATTGCAAAACTTTTTTTTGGACGAAGCTCAGAAAGCAGGTTTTAAGGAAATACAACCACCCATACTTATTAATGAGGCCAGCGGAATTGGTACGGGCCAGCTGCCGGATAAGGAAGGCCAGATGTACCATGTGCCAGATGTAGATTTGTATTTGATACCTACTGCTGAGGTACCCATCACCAATATTTATAGAGATAGTATTTTGGAGGAGGCTGAATTACCCGTTAAGTTAACAGGCTACACACCATGCTTTAGAAAAGAGGCAGGGTCATGGGGTGCCCATGTACGTGGTTTAAACAGGCTGCATCAATTCGATAAGGTTGAAATTGTTCAGATTCAGCATCCCGATAAATCGTACCAAACGCTAGAGGAAATGAGCAGTTACATTCAATCATTGCTTGTAAAACTAGAACTACCTTACCGTGTTTTGCGCCTCTGCGGAGGTGATTTAGGCTTTACAGCTGCCCTTACTTATGACATGGAGGTGTGGTCTGCCGCACAGGAAAAATGGCTAGAGGTCAGTTCAGTGTCAAACTTTGAAACCTATCAAGCCAATAGGCTAAAGTTACGCTACAAGGATGTAGACAATAAGAAACATTTGCTACACACTTTGAACGGGAGCGCCTTGGCTCTTCCACGTATTTTAGCATCTATTTTGGAAAACAATCAAACGCCAGCTGGCATTAAAGTGCCAAAAGTACTACAGTCTTATACCGGATTTGACATGATTGATTAGTTTTTAAAACAATGTTTAATATCTTAAAGGAGCGTTTAGCTCCTTTTTTTATGCCATAGCTTGTAACAAAGCAGTCCGCTAACGTATTACTAAGTGTAAGCAACGTACAATGGATAACAAATACGACATTATAATAGTAGGAGCAGGCCCAATAGGGCTAGCTTGTGGCATTGCAGCGCAGGACAACGGACTATCTTATCTCATTATTGATAAAGGGACTTTAGTAAATTCGCTATACAATTATCCTTACGGGATGACCTTCTTCAGCACATCTGATAAACTGGAAATAGGTAATGTGCCTTTTATATCGCACAACCCAAAACCTACCAGAATGGAAGCGTTGGAATATTATAGAAGGGTGGCACAAACCAAAAAACTTAATACCTCCTTATACAATCCGGTAGAATCCATCAGTAAAACCGGTGACCAATTTAGCCTTACAACCAAAAAAGGAAAGCTGCTGACAGATAATATTGTCCTTTCCACCGGCTTTTACGATTTACCCCACAAGTTGGGCGTGGAGGGAGAAAACCTCCCGAAGGTGAACCATTATTATAAAGAACCGCATCCTTATTTCGATCAAAGAATTGCCATTATAGGAGCAGCAAACTCAGCAGTGGATGCCGCCTTGGAGTGCTACAGGAAAGGGGCTAAAGAGGTTTCTATGATTATTAGGCAAGATGAGATTAAGGAAACCGTGAAATATTGGGTAAAGCCCGATATTGAAAATAGAATTAAAGAAGGCAGTATTAAAGCTTTTTTTGGTAGTGAATTAGTGGCTATAAGAGAGGAAGAGCTGATTATAAACACACCTGAAGGTGAAGTTACTTTACTCAACGATTTTGTGTTGGCTATGACCGGCTATGAGCCGGACTATGATTTTATAAAAAGTATTGGTGTGGATATCACCAAGGATTATCCGTTTGCTCCTGTTTATAATGCTGAAACCATGGAGACTAATGTAGATGGGCTTTACCTAGCCGGTGTAATCTGTGGAGGACTACAAACCAATAAATGGTTTATTGAAAATAGCCGAGTGCATGCTGATTTGATTGTTGGGGATATACTAGGGAAAGAGGTGCAGGTTGAGGATTAATGTTTATTGTCTTGAGATGTTTCGAGTACATATCGTTACAACCCCTACCAAACTTTTCTTTTAAGTAAATCTCTGTGTATTTTTGAGCTCTATGAAGTTGCTTTACATACATCAATATTTTAAGACGCCCGATGAGGGCGGTGCCAACCGCTCTTACTACATGGCTAAAGCTTTGATTGAAGCGGGGCATGAAGTAACTATGTTGAGCGCGCATGATGGCACAAAGCTATTAAAAAAACGGATTGAAGGCATTGAAGTCATTTATTTACCTGTGCCTTACAATAATAATTTCAGTTTTTGGCAGCGGTTATCAGCTTTTTTCGCCTTTATTCAACAGAGCAAGGCATGGTTAAAAGGCCAACATAATTTTGATAAATGCATTGCTACCAGCACACCCCTCACTGTAGGCAAAATTGCATTATGGCTCGATCGAACATATAAAGTACCTTATGTTTTTGAAGTACGAGATATATGGCCGGAAGCACCAATTCAAATGGGAGCTATAAAAAGTAGTTTCCTTAAAGCTTATTTAAGGCGATTAGAAAAGCAAATCTACCAAGGAGCAGAGCAAATTATTGCCCTCTCACCAGGTACGCGCAACCACATTGAGCATGTTATTGGCAATAAGGAGGTGAGGCTCATCCCTAATGTGGCAGATTGCACGTTTTTTAACGAGGTATTCGAAAAAGATCCCGACTTGGAAATTCACTTCGGGGTACAGCATAAATTCGTAATCACTTATTTTGGTGCTGTTGGTCCTGTCAACGATCTGATGAGTTTGATTAAATGCGCTGAACTTTGCAAGGATTTACCTGTGCGTTTTTTAGTGATGGGACAAGGACAAAGTCTGCCATCTATAAAGCATTATGTAAAGGAAAGAGCCTTGGCTAACGTATTTTTTATTCCCTATGGCACCAAGCACGATGTAAAGGATGTGTTGAATATTACTGACGCTTGTTACGTTTCATTTTTGCATAAACCCATTTTGCGCACAAATAGTCCTAATAAATTTTTTGATGCCATTGCTTCAGGTAAAATGGTAATTACCAATATTCAGGGATGGATTAGAGGATTGGTTGAAAAGCGACATTTTGGCATTTATGCTGACTCGGATATTCCTTCGGAGCTTAGAGAAAAGTTAATCCCGTTTATAAACTCACCCGAGCTATTAAGAAAATACCAAAAAAATGCCCGAACTACTGCCGAGCAATTTTTTGATAGAAAAGATTTGAGCGCACAATTTGTAGCTGCTATTGAAGGTAAGGCATTCCAACGGATTCACAGCCAGTCAATATTCACGTTAAGCGCCTAAAGCTGCTTCACCGTTTCTATCAGAAGACTTTGCAGGTCATTAAATGCCTCCAGACTAGGGCTGGCATAATCATCAGCAGTGTTATGGTAAGCTTTGCTGCCGCCTAGTGTATAAATAAAGATGGCTGGTACTCCGGCTTTATCAAAAAAGCAATGGTCGCTGTTGCAAGCTTCGCCTCGTTGCTTTATTTGCGGCAGCCGATTGTTATTTAGATTAATCAATTGATCATAAATATGCTTCTGCTTGATGCTGTTTACTACAGTTATGCCTTCTTCGCCAGTTCCCACCAGATCTAAGTTAATAAGAAATTTAATTTGGCTGAGTGGAAATACCGGGTTGTTGACATAAAAGTAACTGCCTAGCAGACCAATTTCTTCCGCACAGGTAAAGAGCAAATAGGTGTCAAATTTAGGCTTATGCTGTGCGTAATATGCTGCTAAAGTCAGTAACATGGCCACCCCGGAGGCGTTGTCATTTGCTCCGGGAAAAATATGACTTCCCATTTGGCCTAAATGATCGTAATGTGCACTAAACATAATTGCTGAGTCGCTGCTGGTGCCACTAATTTTCCCAATTACATTTGCAGCTTCAAATTGTTGATTCAAAATTGTTTCCCAATTAGCATTAATTACTGAAGGTAAGGCTAAGTTACGGGTATATACAAGCGCGTTGTTGCTTCGTGTATTTACAGGATACCAGGCGGGTAATGTACTATCGTTAACGATAAAAAGCGTGTTTTTAATAAGCGTATTTTGCAATAGAAATTGCTCTATATCAATTAATGCTGCGCTATTCAAATCATCTTTTTCAAAGAAATATACTGCTCCTGAGCGGATGTTATCTTGGGTGCTGTCGTTCCATTTTGTTACTTTAACAACCGCTACTTCGTTTAGCTCAATACTACCGGAAGCCGGGTGGAGCAGGTATTCGGTTACATTGCTAAAGCTATTATCTGCTGTTTTGTAATGAAAGGCGGATTTAAAGGCAAATGTTATCCTGTTGGGGAAGGTATTAACTGCAAAGGGCGTAATTGGCTGATAGAATGATTCCCTCACCCCAGCGGGCTGCGCACCATATTTTGTGAGTGTTTCTTGTATGTAGGCTGCAGATTTTTGCATACCACCATTTACATAGCCCCTGCCCGCAAATTCTTCAGAAGTTAAAATTTTGAGGTGCTTTTGTGCCTCTTCTTTCTGCGCTCGTAGCTCGAACGCGCTACAAAATAAGAAAAGTGCTAGCACATATCTAAGCATTACAATTCAGTTCTACCGATAACTTTACTTTATTCTTTTTTGCCTTTTTCAGCACCGCACATGCTTTATTAGCTTTACCCATACGAGCGTAGGTTTGGTGGAGATATTCATAGCCTTCCTTCTTTTCCGGATTGAAGAAGATTACCCATTCGAGTAATTTTCTTGCTTTTTCATATTGCATTGCTTCAAAGTATATTTTGGCAGATTCAAAATAAATTTTTTTGTAAATAGGAGGCGTCTTCTCTGCCGATACTAATAATCTATACGCCTTACCATAGGTCGATTTAAATTGACGTTCAATATTTTCCAGGCCCATTTCATAATATTGCAATGCCACTGAAACATTGCCTAAGTCATGCAAATAAATTTCGGCCATTAGGGAGATGGTGTATAGTCTTCGGTAATTTTCATTTAATAATTCATTTAAAATAAAAACGGCTTGGTCAAATTGCCTCATCTTTCTGTAACAGATGGCCAGCTTATATAGCATATCCATGTTTTGCCTTTGGGTGTACTCCATATAAAATAGAAAGCCCCAAGAGGCATCTTTATAGGCCTCATTACTGAAGTCAATCTCGGCTTGGGTTAAACGAAAGTTGAGGTAATCGTACTCATAGGAGCGCAGGCCACTGTTCTGGCGGGCATTATCTCGCAAATCATTTATAAACAGCAGGGCGGCTTTGTCTTTTCCGGCATAAAATAAGCTATCTGCTTGTGCTACTTGTTGGTCAAAACGCTCAATAAGCTGCTGCTGTGCATGCTCACGATAATAATTGACAAGGCTAACAGCCGCATATACCACAATGGTTATACAGGCGATCATAGCTACTGCATAAAAAGTAGCTTTTTTCTCTGTTTCCTTATCGGCATAGGTTCTTTGAGGCTGATATCTGTAGTTCTGCGGCCTTCTGTACGGATTTCCGTATCCGAATGGATGGTTTGTTTGGTATGTTCTATTTTCTGCATAGCTCCGAGCCTGCGCCAGCCTAGCCTGTGAAAGTCGGCTGTCATATGTGCTCCTAGTCAGAGGATTGCTCAAAACTTGATAGGCTAAAGAAACGATTTTGAAAGTCTCTTCAGCTTCGGCTCCCGAATTTATATCAGGATGGTACATTTTAGCCATTCGCTTATATGCAGCCTTTATTTCTTGCAGGGTTGCATTTTCTGTTACTTCCAGTATTTGATAGTAGTTGCTCAAATAATTTAGTTTAAACAAAAATACTAATAAATTATTTTATCTGCGTATCTGTTAAACTCAAATCCTATGGCTTATTTCACAAAAGATTTTGTTAAATTCTTTCAAGAACTTGGAGAGAATAACCGTAAGGAATGGTTTGATGCTAATAGAGGTAGCTATGAAAGTGAAGTGAAGCAGCCTTTCAGGAATTTAGTGGGCGACTTGATTTTAGCCATTCAGGCTTTTGATACTAACATCCACATAGAAACCAAAAAAGCAGTTTTCAGAATTAATAGGGATGTGCGGTTTTCGAACAATACGCAGCCTTACAAAACGAATGTTGCGGCTGTGATTAGCCGATTTAATAAAAAGGAGGAATATCCTTGTTATTACATAAGCATTAACGCAGAAAAATTGATGATAGGCGGAGGGCTTTATGCACTTTCTAAAGAGAATTTGTATAAGGTGCGACAAGAGATTCTTTATAATGAAAATGAGTTTAAAGCTGCAATAAACGGCAAGAAGTTTCAGACAGAATTTGGTGGGTTGAAAGGTGACAAGAACAAAATATTAAAACCTCCATTTAAAGAGGTAGCTATAGATTTACCTATTTTATATCACAAGCAGTTCTTTTTTATGAAAGAGTATCCGCTTAGCCTAATTTATAAAGAGTCATTAGTTGAAGAGGTTGCAAAAGCACTGCAAACTGCATTGCCTTTACAAAACTTTTTAAGAGAAGCTTTGATCGAGAACCCATCATGAATTGCTAACTAAGTTCTTCCACCTGCTTTAACGAACTGTGGTAACGTGACTCAATCCACTTGTCTTTATCAGTCTTTTTCCAGATAATAGTGGCAAGCACTCCAAATTTTAATGTTTTACCTTCATGTATAAAGTATTGGTCAAAATCTACTACAGCGTAAGCTAGTTTATCAGCAACTAATTCGTTGTAATCTGTAATAATGCTCCATGTTTCGGCATTCATGGCTGCCATTTTTTCAAATAAACCTTTAAACCATTCTTCCCAACCTTCAGTATTTCTTATAATTTCTGATCCGCCTTCCGGGTTAATATCCACAATGCCAAAATCATCGTCACATAATTTCTGCAAGGCAGTAAAATCATGTGTGGCAACAGCATCGAACATTTTATCAGTTAGCTGGAAGAAATGACTTTTAGTCCATTTCTCAGGATATTCGGTGTCTTTAACAGTTTCTTTCATATCTCGTACTTTAAGAAAAAAACATAGCGAAGGTATTTGCCTTCGCTATATATATATTAATGCAATTTAATCTTAATTAGCTTGTTGCTACTTTAGTTTTCTTACTTTCTCTCATAGCAATACCATAAACTACTAAACCAAATCCAATTTTGTTGATAGCATCACCAATATTGTAGATTAAATCCAAATCACGTGGTTGCAACAACCCTGCACCATCAGGCCCTAACCAACCACCAGGCATAGCCATGTAACCAATCGGGTATATTGCCCAACCAACTAAAACAAACCATGCCAAGGCTTTAATACCTCTCTGTACAGATTCATTACCACTGCTTTTGGCCAGCGTGGCTGCTTCGCCCAACCATGCTGAATACAAAATATATAGATAACCAACAGTAGAAATGGCTCCCCATAATACGGAATGAAACATTGTTCCATCAGTAAAGGCTTCACCTACGTATCCTGCTACTAGCATTAGCACTGCTGCAGCAATTAATTTCCACATAAAGCTTTGTTTTGCTCCGGCAGGGCGTAGTAAAAGATAGAACTCTACGCACATCAGCGGCACGGTGAGTGTCCAATCGATATATCTTAATACTGTCGGATTCATACCAGTGGCAGCATAATAATCACGCATGTAATAATAATGTACAGCGGCAATCATTGTTATTAGTCCTGATACTAAAAGTGAAGTTTTCCACTTACCATCTACTTGGCTTCTCTCAAAAAAGAAAAAAACAGAAGCAGCGAACATAGCCATATACCCTGTAAAAAAGGTAAAGGCAACCGGGTCATTTGCTTTGATGTCCATGACATCAGCGAGAAATATTGTTTCCATAGTTGTTTATTTTTTTTAAGGGCACAGTCTGTGTTTTGTATTGTTTAACTTTCGAAAAAAAAAGTTAAACAAATAAAAATGTATTATACATCTGTTGCTAATTCCACCAAAATCGTCAGTTATATTTTTCATCACATGTGCTAGCAAAGGTTTTATAATTTTTACTTTTGCCAAGGAAGAGATTAGATATGCAAAGATTAAAACATGTGGCAATAGCCGGTAACATTGGGGCAGGGAAAACCACACTTGCTCAAAAGTTGTCTCACCACTACCAGTGGCAAACCGAGTTTGAGGCGGTTGAGGATAATCCCTATTTGGTAGATTTTTATGCTGACATGAAGCAATGGTCTTTTCATTTGCAAGTTTACTTCCTTAACAGCCGGCTCAATCAAGTAAGAAGAATAAGAGAGCATGAGCTTACAGTAGTTCAGGATAGATCTATTTATGAAGATTGTTATGTTTTTGCCAAAAATTTATTTGAATCGGGCAATATGACTGAGCGCGATTATCATAATTATTTGGCATTGTTTAATTCAATGTCGCCAGTTATAACTCCACCCGATTTGCTTATTTATTTAAGGGCCGATATACCTAAGCTAGTAGACCAAATAGAAAAACGCGGAAGAAACTATGAGGAAACCATGCGGATAGATTACCTCAAAACGCTCAACCAACATTATGAGGAGTGGATAAAAGGTTATGATTTAGGTAAACTCATTATTATTGACGTTAATCAATTAGATTACTTACAAAATGTAGAGGACTTTGCGCTTATTGTGAGTAAAATAGATACAGAAATTAACGGGCTATTTTCCCATCAATAAGGCTAAAAAAAATACTCACAGGGCTGAGACATTATGATAAAAATTGCTGTAATAAGAGAAGATAAAGTACCGGTTGATAGACGTGTACCACTAACACCGGCTCAGGCTTTTGAGGTTTCACAAAAATTTGAGGCTGAAGTAACCATTCAGTCAAGTGAAATTCGCGTTTTCGAAGATGAGGAATACAAACATTATGATTTTTCGCCTACCACTAATGTTGCCGATTGTGACATATTATTAGGCGTAAAGGAGGTACCTATTGAAAATTTACTACCGGAAAAGACCTACCTATTTTTTTCGCATACTATTAAGGAGCAAGCCTATAACCGAGAGTTGCTGCAGGCTATTTTAGATAAAAGAATCAGATTAATTGATTATGAGTGTCTAGTAAATCCGGAAACGAACCAGCGAATTGTTGCTTTTGGCAGATTTGCCGGTATTGTGGGTGCTTATAATTCTATTTGGACTTTTGGTAAAAGATATAATTTGTTTAACCTGAGGAGGGCACACGAATGTTATGATCTGGAAGACTTGAAAACAGAATACAAAAAAGTGAAGCTTCCGGCTGTTAAAATTGCTATAACCGGGGGCGGTAGAGTAGCCAAAGGCGCCATGGAAGTGCTCAACGGCATGAACATTTTAGAGGTTACCCCACATCAATTTATACAAGAAAGATTTAGCGAGCCTGTTTTTACACAGCTGAACAGCCAGGACTACCACGTCCATAAGGAGGGTAAGGCCTTTAATAATGACGAGTTTTATGAAAATCCGGTTAATTACAAATCGAATTTTGGGAAGTATGGTAAGGTTGCTGATATTTTAATTGCCGGTGCTTTTTGGGATCCTAGGGCTCCTAAACTCTTTAAAGTGGCCGATGCAATAGATCCGGCTTTTAAAATACGCATAGTAGGAGACATCACTTGCGATATTGATGGCTCCATCCCTTCCACAAGAAAGTCTACTACTATTGATGAACCGCTATACGATTTCAACCCAAATGAGAACAGTGTAGAACCGACATTTTCTGCCGAGTCCAACATTACAGTGATGGCCATAGATAATTTACCGTGTGAACTGCCGCGCGATGCTTCCGAGAGCTTTGGAAGAGAGTTGATTGACAATGTGTTGCCTCATTTACTGGGAGATGATGCCAAGGGTGTTATAAAAGGAGCAACCATCGCTGAAAATGGTAAGCTTACAGCGGCTTACAGCTATTTGCAGGATTTTGTTGATGGCGAAAGTTGAGATAATTTTATCATTTTCTTAAAAAGTGATGTTGTCTCTTTTATTGCGCTAAAAATCTTTGCCACCTTCAAAAATTTCAATTTCGTGTATGTGGCCGGTAGCGAGGGTTTCTATATAATGTGTATCGTCCATTGTCCAATGTATTTGTTTGATGGCTTTCTTGTAATTGGTCTCTCTGGCAGCCAGTATTTTGAGCAGCTCGGCTTTGCTGTTGGCTTGCAATTTTTCTTTTTTTCTGTTGTGGCGTAACAATGTAAACTCCGTCATAGCCCAAAAATAAGTGTTCCGAAGGAATTTAAAGAGAAAAAAATGAGCTAATGCAGTATTGAGCTGGCTATTTGCTGTTGCATTATTTAAAATCATTCTAAATAATTTTGATTCAAGTAGAAAAATCGACTATTTTGATTTTAATTAGACTACATCTAAATAGTGAAATCAGCCTTGAATATACCAGTGCTTATTGCCGATGCACAGTTTTTAACGCGAAAAGCGTTGGCTGATCTGATAGAAAAACTGCCTGGATTTGAGCTTGTAGCACAATTTGAAGCGCTGGAGCAACTACTGCCTAAAATGAGTGGTTTTAATAAAAGCCTTGTAATTCTTAGTCTGTTAAATACAAAAGAAGGCTTTATGAATGAGCTTTCCGCTTTTTTGAAGTCGTCCAACAACTATTTTCTGGTAGTGTCCGATTTTGCTGATGCAAAAGACATACAAGCCCTAATAGAAATGGGTGTAAAAGGAATTGTGACAAAAAAATGCAGCGAGGAGGAAATAATCACTGCTATTAAGTCGGTAGCTTTAGGCAAAAGGTTTTACTGCAATAATGTGCTCAATAAACTGGTGGAAAAAGATGAGACGTCAGCCGGTAATGCACAATACGCTGCCCTCTCAAAGCGCGAGTTGGAGGTACTGAAACTCATTGCTCAGGGAAATACCACGGAGAAAATAGCGGAAAAGCTTTACATCAGCATACATACAGTTAATTCTCATAGAAAAAACATGCTGAAGAAATTAAATATCACCTCACCTGTGCATTTGGTAGCCTACGCGGTTGAAAATGGGTTGGTAAGCATTGATTATAAGGCGGGAGGATGAGGTTTTAAGAAGATATATTACAAGGCCGCAGTGTAATATATTGCTTCAACATTTTCCAATACATATTAAAAATTATTCAGAAAGTCGGAAGGATTGTAGATGGGGATATTCCGGAATGGATGAAGCACAAGTAAATCTGAATCACCAGAGATGAGGCAATCAGCTTTTGCCAAGCTTGCAACATTTAGAAATTTTATATCTTTTTCATCACGACAGTATATAGCAGAGTTTGATACATCTTCGATATGATACGACTCAGAAACGATTGCTGTTACAATAACTTCTTGTGGTTGCTTCAAATATTTTCTTAAATGTGGCCTGCCTAGCACATCCTTCAATTCCTTCAATGTTAGAGGAGAGAAAACAAGTTGCCCAATTTCCTTTGCGTATAACAATGACTTGGCAGGAATACCCAAAGGCTTAAGGCAGGCACTGACGAGCACATTGGTATCGCAGACGAAACGCAAATTTTTATATTTTTACAAGGAAATCGGAAAACATAGCTATTTCAAGTCGGGTAATTTGGCTTATAAGCTTAGGGTCAACTGATTTTTCAGCCAATAAAATAGCCAGTTCCATTTGTTCTGCACCACTAGGGTAAAGTTCTCCTTTAAGCACGGCATTAACAGCTCTTTCTGCTATTGACGTCCTACAATCAGGAGGTAACATAGCCCATGCTTCACTTTCCGGTACATTTAATAATACTTGCATCTTTAATGATTAAATGTTTTAGCAACTTAATATACGTAAAAAAATACTATAATGATAATTTGACTCAGTAGGATGTCCGATTTTAATATTCGCATCCTTACTTCTAAGTTAATAGTATAACTCGTCTCTAACGGTCTTTATTAAATTGAATAGTTCTTCACAAAATATTCAATATACTTGGGAAGCTGTGTACCCAAATAGTAGGGCAAATGCATCAACACAAAACGTTTACCATTAGCCGTAATCGAATTTTCAATTTTAAACTCACCGGCATACATTCTAATTGCATAGGCATGATCTGCCTTATCTATAAATTGATGTAGAGACTTCAGCGTGCCTGTAGCACCTGATTTAATTTCAATAGGAATAATTTTATCATTATACGGGAGTACTAAATCCACTTCAGAGGAAGCTTGGTTTTTTTCGCGAACCCAAAAATTAGGCTTGATATTGGTTAGGAAATTTAAGGAGATTACCTCTTGGGTGATTAAATGTGGTATAATAGCACCTCTATATGCAGCGTTCAAATCTTGCATTCCTAATAATTGTGCTTGTATTCCTAAGGTATAGTTTACCAATCCTGTATCTAAAAATTGCAATCTGGGCGATTTCCTGATGTTCGGTTTTGCAGGGGGCTCCATATCAGTGGTGGGGTATATAAGTTGGATTATTTTAGCATCATCCAAATTACGCATTGCCTCGCCAACTTCGCGAGACTTATAATTGGAATTGCCAAAATTTTGGAATTTTATTCTCTGATCTATGTAAAGATGGGCAGTTGCCATAATATGTTTAATTACTCTCCTTTCACTTTTGCCGGTAGCATATTTCTCCACATCACTTTTGTAAGTGCTCCAAATACTTTCATAAATTTTGGGTAATGCTGCCAGATTTTTATTTTCAATATCAGTTTTTACCACCTCTGGTAATCCTCCAATTATGGCGTATCTGTGAAATAAGTCTAATAGGGCTCTTTGCGCAACTGGTTTTAGCGGAATAATGTTAAGTTCCTTCAAAGCAGTTTTATGCCCTATTGCCTCTAAATACTCGCTAAAATTTAACGGAAAAAGGTATAAATATTCAATACGGCCTACCGGAAGGCTTTCAACATCTTTTAAAGCAAATTCAAGTAATGATCCTGCGGCTATCACATGTAATTCAGGTTTCTCCTCAAAAAAGTAGCGCAGCATTTGAATAGCTATCGGCAATTCTTGTATCTCATCGATAAAGAGTAACGTTTTATGCACCTCTTTGGGGTTGATGTCATTAGATAAGAATAAGGCCTCGGTGAGCGTATGAACATCATCATAAAGCTTGAAAAGCTGTGCATCTGACGATTTTTCTAGATTCAATGAAATGAAATTGTCATAATCATTTGCAAACTGTTTTACCAAAGTAGATTTCCCAACTTGTCTGGCACCTCTTAATAAGAGCGGTTTTCTATTTTTACTTGTTTTCCAGGTCTTTAGATGATCAAGTACATGCCTCTTAAAGTTCATATTTACGTATTTTGTAACAAAGTAAGGGTAATTTAAGTAATATATTGTAACAAAGTAAGGGTAATTCTCGAAATAAATTGTAATATAATAAGGGTGATTTTCGCCAAATGTTGTAACAAAGTAAGGGTGATTTAAGAAAAACCGCTATATGCTGCTTTCTAAACTCATTAAAAATCCTTCCAGAGACAAAAATCGGTAGCTTACCAATACACATTCGCCATTTATATAAATAGGCCGAAAAAAGCGCTTTTTATACCTTCTCTCTTCCCAAGTGAACAATGAAAAATCACTACTTCTAGTGAGAGTAATTTCACTAGTTCTAGCGATTGAACCACTCCTAATTATACACTACCTTTGCATTGTTTATAATTAATCTAAATAAAATTAGTAGATGCGCCTTCTTTGGCTTCTTGTTATTTTCTTAATAGGCGTACCGGCTTTGGCACAAGAAGCTGCTACTGTACAAGGCACGGTGTACGATGGTGCCCGGCTTGGCATTCCAGGAATCCGCATTAATATTAATGACTTCCCGCAAGGAGCTGTAACAGACCTTTCCGGAAATTATGAAATCACTGATATCACTCCGGGTGATTACACTTTAGAGATCTCCGGTTTAAGCTACCAAGCAATTACAGAAAAAATTTCGCTTAAAGCAGGCCAACAAATTAGCTTAAATATAGTAATGGCCGCAACTGCTGAAACACTCAGTGAGATAGTAGTTACCGGCCAGCATAGCCCACAATCGGCCAAAAATTCAGTTTACAAGGTACGCACTATCGAGCAAAAAAGGCTGGAAACTCAGGGAGCCAATACCTTACAGGATGTGCTGGCCAATGAATTAAACATCCGCTTTAGTCGTGACAATGCGCTGGGCACTTCAGGCGTAAGCATTCAGGGCATTTCCGGCCAAAATGTTAAAGTGCTGATTGATGGCGTGCCTATGGTGGGCCGTAGCGGAGTATCCAATGAAATTGACATCAACCAGATTAACGTTAACACCATTGAGCGCATAGAAATAGTGGAAGGCCCCATGGCGGTCAATTTTGGTGCTGATGCACTGGCCGGAGTCATTAACATCATCACCAAGAAAGGTGCTCGGCAAAGCTAGCAGCTGACTTTACCTTGCAAGAAGAAACAGTGGAAAAAAATTACAGCTTGTTTGAGGAAGGCGTGCACAATGCCGGGCTTAAATTAGGCTAGCAATTTGTCGGATAGGTTTTTCGTGCAGGCTGAAGGGCGCATCAATCAATTTGGAGGCTGGGTGGGCGATACCGAAACCTATACGGATAGAAACCGGCAGTGGCACCCCAAACAGCAATATTTTGGTGGCGGCTTGATGCGTTACGCTACCGAAGACTTCGCTATCCACTATCGGCTGGATTACCTCAACGAGACCATTAGCAATTTGGGTACAATCAATACGCTTGATCCTAATAAAGAGCCATTTTCTGCCGATCAGCAATTTATAACCGATAGGTGGATGCACCAAGTGCAGGCCGATTGGCAGGTGGGTAAATGGGTGCTTAATCCCGTACTTTCTTTCACCGATTACCAGCGTGCCACAGAGGCCTTTACCACTTTTGTGGAAAGTGAATTGGAAAATAATAGAAGAGAAATTCAAGATACATTCTACAAAACGCTCTTTTTCAGAAATACGGCCAGCTTAAAAACGTTGCCTTGGGGAAGTTTACAGCTGGGTGTAGATGCCTCATTTGATCATGGAGGTGGTTCCACGCTGAGTACCGGGGAGAAGCAAGCTACTGATGTGGCCGTTTTCGCTTCCACCGAAATTAATTTAAGTGATAAATTGGCGGCACGGGCCGGGGTGCGCTATGGCTACAATAGTCTGTACGCGGTGCAGCCATCGCCCTCTATCAATTTTAGGTACGAGGTAACTGCCAAAACGCAACTTAGGCTGGGCTATGGCAGAGGTTTTAGGGTGCCCTCCTTGCGGGAATTATACCATGAGTTTATTGACAGCAACCACAACTTAGTCGGCAATCCCGAGCTCACCCCTGAGTATTCACATAACATAAATGGAGATGTTACCCACACCTTCTCGCAAATAAATTTAACTACGGCTGTTGCCGGATTTTACAACCACATTAACGACCGTATCACCTTTTTTACTCCGCAGCAAAGCAATGCTGCCACCACCTATCTTAATCTGGAGGAGTTTCGCTCAACAGGTGCTACAGTTACCGCAAAGTGGCAAAGTGAACGATGGCAAATTAACCCAGGCGCAGCCTACATTGGCAGATACCAGCGCCTGAAGGCGGAAGCCGAAGTACCGGAATTTCTCTTTAACTGGGAGGCTAATACGGTGCTATCCTACCAGCTTCCAGCGTGGGAAACCACTTTTTCAGCCTTTTATAAATTCAATGGCTCACTGCGCGATTATCGCCTTACAGACCCTGACGGGGATGGCAATTCCAGTCCGGAACTGGTAGGAATAGACAGCTTCCACTTGCTTGATTTTAGCATCAACCAAAAAATAGGGCAATCCCTTAGTTGTACACTGGGAGCCAGAAACCTGATGAATGTTACCGCCATTGACAATAACGTTACCGGTGGAGCCCACTCAGGAGGTGGAGGAAGCCTCTCTGTGGGCTACGGAACGAGTTATTTTTTACGAATCAATTATCAATTTAAAACCAATAAATAAAATGAATATAGTTAGAATCAAATACATAGCAATTTTTAGTCTGTTGGCTGCGGTGCTCTTCACTGCGTGCGATGAGGAGGAAACCTTACAGCCATTTATGGTGAATTTTAATAGTGGGGAATTAAATATTTCACCTGAAAGCAGTGAGGTGGAGGCCGTACTTACTTTCTCCCGACCCGCCACTGTAAGTGGTGAAATTAGCCTGATGCTAACTCCCGGCACGTTGGAATATGGTGAAACCAAGGATTTTTATACCTCGGTAGCACCTGTAAATAACACCATTATACTGCCTTTTGTAACTGGCGACCAAAGCGTGAGCCTTACGGTGTATGCCGGTGAAGCCGATGCCTTGCAGGAAGACCAAACGTTGAGCATAAAACTGGTTGAAAATACGGAATCTGTATTTACACCGGGTAATACGCAGGAACTCTGGAGGTACTGTTTTCTGAGAATTTTATTGTCCAAGGTGGTTCATTGGATATGAATGCTGGGGGCGAAACATTCAACCTCCAGTGCTTATGTGGATTTGAGCAAGGCTACCTCCAAGTCAGTAGCAACAATGATACAGTTCGATTTAGGTTTTCAATCTGGTGATGGATTTTATGTAACTTTCAATTCCAGTGCGCGGGTGTTATGGCCAGGTCACTTGACAAAACAAGCCTGAATAACGTAACTGCTCGATGCCGCAAATTATAAACTATGAGATGGCCATTCCTCCACCCAATTTTATGCATCAATACGTTCACTGAAGCTACAGCTTGGATTGATTTCCGGATGGTGATTTGATAAGACGCATAGCCTTTGGTGAAGTTAGCGCAACTGAAACGGAGAATAAAGTTTTTATTATTAAACGAGATGGTAAGCGGAAACTGGAAAAAGGTGCGGATTCTTAAGAAATGGCGAAGGCTACTTGCTGCAATATGCCGATATTACTGCTAACACTCATTCAATACACTTGAACTATCCCGAAAGATGATAATTTGTAACGTAGTTACGGTTGATTTAATTCTGGTATAGTGAATGCCGAACCAAAAATACGAACTGGGATTTATTTATGGTACTTACACTGAGTAGTTGGCATTTGCAGGATCAACCATACCTTGGCATTTAATGATTACATAATCTTAAAAGAGTGAGATGTTAGAGTGGTCATGGTCGAAGAGTCTAGTAGATATAACTTATGATAATTTTTCTAATAAGATTAACAACGCTTCCCTCACATTTGAAGGTGAAGATAATTAGCATAGGAGCCACTGGAGAGTGGTGGTGGTCTCGGAAGTGCACCGCCTTGATTGATGATCGGTTCTTTGTAATAAACGATGGCGAGGAAATATGTATAAATTGAAATTTACAAGATTATACTCTATCCGGAGAAAGTAGGCAAGCCTCACTTTAAATACGAATTACTCAAATAATAATGACACCCATAAAAATCACCATAATCATTATCCGCCTAGCCTTGGGAGGCCTATTTATCTATGCAGGCGTCCAGAAGTTTATTCCGAAACCACCGAGGCCGCAAACGGAAGCTTCCGTAGAGTTGCCACCGCACGTGTTGAAGATGAAAGCTTATATCGGTGGTTTAAAGCAAACCGAGTACTTCTGGCCGATGCTTGGTGTGGTAGAGTTAATTGCCGGTATTTTATTGGTGAGCCAGTACCTCGCATTACTGGGCGCAGTTTTATTGCTGCCCGTTACGCTTAATATTTTTCTGTTTCACCTATTCCTAAAACCACAGGACGTCCCCGATTTGTTGCTGACAACCCTTTACCTGTTGGGCAACCTAGCCATTATATGCTGGTATTATCCTAAACTTAAAAATGTATTCTTAAACTTTAAAACAATTTACTAACATGAAAACGCTATTATCTATTTCGCTATGCCTGCTGGTTGCATCAGGTTATGCTCAAAACAAGAAAAAACAAGATGTTAAAGCCATAAAAGATATGTGTGGCTGCTATGATGTATCCTTTAATTTTGCAGAAACTTTTGCCACCACAAAAGATTATGAATATTATGACAATTACCTCTCCGGTGCCTTGGAATACGTTTTTCCGGTGGAAGAAAGCAAAGATAAAATTGTGCTGCAGCACTTATTAATTATTGGCGATAGCATGATTATTAAACACTGGCGGCAAGATTGGCTTTTCGAAAATACTGATTTAAATGTGTACGATAAAGACAATACATGGAAGTATGTGAGTCTACCTGAAAACAGCGTTAAAGGCCAATGGACACAGAAAGTATTTCAGGTTGATGACGGCCCACGTTATGAAGGCTCTGCCACTTGGGTGCATGTTGACGGAAAAAGTTACTGGGAAGCTGATGCCGATGCGCCCTTACCTCGTAGAGAGTTTAGCCAGCGCGATGATTACAATGTGATGGCACGCACCAACCGGCAGGAAATTACAGAGTACGGCTGGCTGCACGAGCAGGATAACCAAAAAGTACTTAGAGCAGATACCGATAAAATTGTTGCCAGTGAAAAAGGCTGGAATACCTACACCAAAACCGATATAAGCAAATGCCAGCTGGCCAAAGATTGGTGGGCAGATAAAAAGCCCTATTGGAATGATGTTCGCAAAGTGTGGGATGAGCTTTTCGCCCAGAAACAAACTGTGCAGATAGAGAAAAAAGTAGATGGCCAAGTGCTATTTATGAAGTTGTTTGCTTTAGAAGATGAGATGCTTAAAGCCGGTTACAACAGCGAAGAGTCCACCAAAAAGATAAAGGAAACCATTAATGAATATTTAAAAAACGATGTAAGGTTGAGCTTAAAGTAATTACTACTCGAGGTTATTTAGAAACAAATTATCGGTACAAATCATTATACAAGCTAGCTATGCCCATTGTGGGCATAGCTAGCTTGTATTAATTTTCGCTTTCAATAGTTATTTTGAATAGCAATTTAAAACAGATGAGCTTTGTAATAAATATTAAGGGACATCATATGCATACTAAGAATTACTTGATTTTATTAGTCTGTTTTGCATTGACCTCATGTGGTCAATCAACTGTAGCTGAGGAGGAGGAATATCCTTTAGCTGAAAAAATGAGTTATTACCAGCGGTATGCACAAAAGCTTGGGCTGGCAGGGGAGCAGCAAAATTGGGAACTGGCTGATTTTTACCTGCATGAATTGCATGAAATATCCGAAGAGCTGATAGAAGAGCAAGTTAAATATGAAGAATATGAAATCGGTAACTTGGTTAAAAAAATGTTAGAACCTGCTATTGAGGGAGCAGAAAAGGCTATTGAAAATAAAGACTCAGTGCTTTTTAAAACCAACTACAAAATGCTAATCAATAACTGCAATGCGTGCCATACTGCCACCAAACACGAGTTTATTAAAGTAACTATTCCGAAGAGCAACCCTTACAATCAAAATTTTGAGTGAAACCGAGGTTGTAATAAAGCTCCCTTAATTGTGGCTATAAATAAAAATAACATTGTTAAACTATAACTTTTGTCCCCTCGTTGATTGCTTTTAACTTTGCATTTACTAAATTGTGTTTGTCAGTAAATTCTTATATGAGCGAATTTTATAGAAGTAGAAAAGACGAAGAAAAAGAACTAGTAAAAAAGTTTGAAAATCACCTGAAAGGAAACGCCTTTCACTTTTTTGATGTGGAGGAGCTGGAAAGGGTTGTGGATATTTACCTTGATGAGGATAAAAACAAGAAAGCGCTTAGTGCAGTTGAGTTTTCATTAGAGCAATTCCCATTTTCAATAGAATTAATTGTGTTGCATGCGCACGTATTGGCTACGCTGAATCAATACGATTTAGCCCTTGAAGCCATTGAGAAGGCTGAAAATATTCAGCCTAACGATGTAGATTTATTACTTACTAAAGCAAATATACTCACCATTGATGGTAAGAATGAGCAAGCGATTGATTGCTTGC
This sequence comes from uncultured Cytophagales bacterium, assembly GCA_963832285.1. Taxonomy (GTDB): domain Bacteria; phylum Bacteroidota; class Bacteroidia; order Cytophagales; family Cyclobacteriaceae; genus Marivirga. Next base: position 770,313 of record CAWHTP010000002.1, on the reverse strand, counting down.
AAATTGCGCTTGATTTTGCCGAAGATATAGATGATATACTATATCAAATAGGTATGGCCTATCAGCAGATGGGAAAATTTGAGCTCGCTATTGAGCATTACAAGCAGGTGCTGAATATCAACATAGATCATGAAAATGCTACCTATGAGCTTGCCTACTGTCTTGATGTTACCGACCAGTTGGAAGGAAGTATTTCCTACTACGAGAAATTTATAGATGTTGATCCTTACTCTTACCATGCCTGGTACAACTTGGGTGTAGTATATCATAAACTAAAAAAATACGATAAAGCCATAGAGGCTTACGAGTATGCTATCGCCATTGACGATAATTTTGCGTCAGCGTACTTTAACAAAGGCAATACTTGCTTGGAGCTAGAAAAGTATAGCGAAGCACTTGATGCTTTTTCGCAAACGTTACGGATCGAAGGCCATAGTGCAGAAGTATTTTGCCGGATGGCAGAAACCTACGACAAACTTAATCAACTTGACTTAGCAATAAAATATTTCCAGAAGGCAGTAAAGTTTGACCCGCTGTACGATGAAGCATTTTACGGTTTGTCTCAATGTCTCATCAAATGTGAGAAATGGATTGAAGCCATTCATTTTGCCAGAAAAGCCTTAAAAATTAATTTACATGAAGCAAAATACTGGCAGTCGGCTGCTTATGCTGAATATCAGCTGGGTAACCAAAATGCCGCTATTGATGCATATGAAGAGGCTGTTTCCCTTGACCCTGAAGAAGTTAGTATCTATTTGGATTGGTCGTTTATTTATTTTGAGTCCGGTGAACTTGATGTAGCCATTAGCATCATTAAAGAGGGTTTAGAGGAAAATCCTGAAGCGGCAGTGCTTTATTATAGAATGACCGCCTACTTAATTGAAGAAGGTAAATACAAAGAAGCCTTTATCTTTCTGGAAAATGCACTAGTTTTGGACTTTGAAATGCACACGGTGCTTTACGAATTCTTCCCGAGGGTGGAAACGCAAAAGGCACTTTTTAAACTAATTGATCAATTCAGAAAAGATAACAACTAGCATTGTATGCCACATGCAAGTTCAGCCTTGACCACTCGGTGAAGCACATGATGCTGCCTACAAAACCAACAAATTAATGAACTACGATTTAAAACAAATTCCGGAAAGACCTGCCAAACCAAGAGATGTAGGATATACTATGGCTATGGATAAAGGTTTGAGCCTACGCCAGGTAGAAGATTTTATTGACAGCAGTAGCGAATATGTAGATATAGTAAAATTAGGCTGGGCAACCTCATTTGTAACAAATAAACTTAAGGAGAAACTCGATCTTTACAGAGAGGCGGGCATTCCTACCTATTTCGGGGGCACGCTTTTCGAGGCATTTATTGTACGTAATCAATTTGAAGATTATAGAAAATTGCTCGATAAATACGATATGAAATTTGCTGAAGTATCTGATGGGTCAATCGAGTTGCCTCACGATAACAAGTGCGAATACATCCGTAATTTATCTGATCAAGTAACTGTTTTATCAGAAGTAGGCTCAAAAGATGAGGAGAAAATAATCCCTCCTTACCAGTGGATAGCACTCATGCAAGCGGAGCTGGACGCAGGAGCCTGGAAGGTTATTGGGGAAGCCAGAGAGGGTGGAAACGTTGGCCTTTTCAGATCATCAGGAGAGGTGCGCTCCGGTTTAGTACAGGAAATATTGACCAAAATACCTTACGAAAAAATTATTTGGGAAGCACCACAAAAAGAACAACAAGTCTATTTTATTAAATTAGTAGGTGCCAATGTTAACCTCGGCAACATTGCGCCAAACGAAATTATTCCGCTGGAAACCATCCGTTTAGGGCTTAGAGGCGATACCTTCCATCATTTTCTAAAGCCTGAAGAGCTCTAAGCCGTAATGCGGTCTATTAAAGATTATTTTCTGCTGTTGCTCAAGGGAGTTGCCATGGGCAGTGCGGATGTGATTCCAGGTGTATCAGGTGGCACAGTAGCATTTATTACCGGCATTTACGATGAGCTTTTACGGAGTATCAAAGCTGTGGATATAGAGGCACTTAAACTACTATTTGCTTTTAAACTCAAAGATTTTTGGGCGCATATAAATGGTAATTTTCTCTTAACCTTAGTAGCTGGTATAGCCATTAGTGTGCTTTCACTGGCAAAGCTCATGAGTTTTTTGCTAACGGAGTATCCTATTATGGTGTGGTCGTTCTTCTTTGGGCTTATAATTATTTCGGCTATTATAGTGGCCAGAGATATTGAAGTTAAAAACTGGAAATCTTTTTTGGCAGGCATTCTGGGTATCGTCATGGCTTATTTTATTACTGAATTATCTCCTGCTCAAACACCTGACACCTGGTACTTTGTGTTAATTGCCGGGGCTGTAGCCATTTGCGCTATGATTTTACCGGGTATTTCTGGCGCCTTTATATTGCTTATTTTAGGCAAGTACAAATTTATTTTAGCTGCGCTCGATGAAAAAAATATTGCTATAATTCTACTTTTTATGCTGGGCTGCATAATTGGTTTGTTGTTATTCTCTAGAGTTATTTCTTGGCTTCTCACAAATTATAAATCCGTAACGGTGGCAGTTTTGGCCGGTTTTATGATAGGCTCGTTAAATAAAGTGTGGCCCTGGAAAATCGTTGATAGCTACAGATTGAACAGCCATGGAGAGCAGGTGCCGTATCTCGATCATAATGTATTGCCCCCGCAGTTTTTAGAAGAAACAGGAAATAATCCGCATTTGGTAGAAGCTATTTTATTGGCAAGTTTTGGTATTTTATTTGTTGTAGTGATAGAAAAACTGGCACATCGTTTTAAAGCCGAACCCAAGTGAAAAAGCTCGGACTAATCGGTTATCCCTTATCACATTCTTTTTCAGCTAGTTATTTCAAGCAGAAGTTTGAAAAGCTAAGTGTAAAAGACTATTCCTATGAGCTTTTTCCATTAAAATCCATAGAGGATTTGCCAAAATTAATAAAAGAGCACCCTAACCTTGTAGGCCTAAATGTAACTATCCCTTATAAAGAAGTAGTTATACCCTATTTAAGTAATCTGGAGGATAGAGCCAAGAACATTGGTGCAGTAAACGTAATAAAAATTGTTGATGGGAAATTAACCGGCTTCAACTCCGATTATATTGGCTTTAAAAATTCGCTTACAGCTCTTTTACCTCCCAACTTTAAATCTGAGGCACTGATTTTAGGAACCGGAGGTGCTGCAAAGGCTGTAAAGCAAGTATTGAATGATCTTTCCATTCCCTTTACCAGTGTTTCTAGAGATGCAAACAAGGGCATTACTTATAATAACTTAGCAGAGGATCGGAATATAATGGATACTCATAAACTTATCATCAATTGTACACCGCTGGGCACGCATCCTGCCGTTGATGAAAAGCCTGAATTGCCGTATCAGCTCTTGAACAAAAATTATTATTTGTTCGATTTGGTTTATAATCCTGATGTTACAGCATTTATGCAGAAAGGAATAGAGCTGGGTGCGCAAGTAAAAAATGGATATGATATGCTGGTTGGACAAGCAGAGGCCGCATGGAATATCTGGCAGAAAAATTAGAACTTTTTTAAATAGCACCGTTTTTATAGGTCATGGACTTTAAAATTAAAAGTGAGTATCAGCCAACCGGTGATCAGCCGCGCGCCATTGATCAATTGCAGAAGGGAATTGATTCAGGCGAGCAGGATCAAGTGCTTTTGGGCGTAACCGGATCGGGTAAAACTTTTACAGTGGCAAATTTGATTGAAAGAGTTCAGAAGCCAACATTGGTGCTAAGCCACAATAAAACGTTAGCAGCGCAGCTGTATGGCGAATTTAAGCAGTTTTTCCCCGATAATGCTGTCGAGTATTTTATCTCTTATTACGATTATTATCAGCCGGAGGCCTTTATTCCTACCAGCAATGTATACATTGAAAAAGACCTTAGCATTAATGAAGAAATAGAAAAGTTGAGACTAAGTGCCACCTCCTCGCTGCTCTCAGGGCGCAGGGATGTGATAGTGGTTGCCTCGGTTTCATGCATTTACGGTATTGGTAACCCCGATGAATTTGGCAAGAACATTATAAGAATACAGCAAGGCGACAAAATTCCTAGGAATCAACTACTTTTTGCCTTGGTGGATATACTTTACAACAGAACAACAGCAGAATTTAAAAGAGGAACTTTCCGCGTTAAAGGTGATACGGTAGATATTTTTGTAGCCTATGGCGATTTTGCCTACCGCATTCTTTTCTGGGGAGATGAGGTAGAATCCATCCAAAGAATTGCGCCAGATACGGGAAAGAAAATATCCGATGAGCGCATTATAAGTATTTTTCCTGCCAATCTATTTGTAACGGGAAAAGATGTGCTCCAACAAGCCATTAAGGAGATTCAGGATGACATGGTAGCGCAAGTGAAGTTTTTTGAAAAAGATGGCAGGTTTTTAGAAGCTAAAAGATTAAAAGAGCGCACAGAGTTTGACATTGAAATGATGCGCGAACTAGGTTATTGCTCAGGTGTTGAAAATTACTCGCGTTACTTTGATAGAAGAGCACCCGGCACCAGACCTTTCTGCTTGTTGGATTATTTTCCGGATGATTTTATGATGGTTATAGATGAGAGCCACGTAACTGTACCACAAGTGCGCGCCATGTTTGGTGGTGACAGGGCACGTAAAATTAACCTGGTAGATTATGGTTACCGCCTCCCCTCTGCTATGGATAATAGGCCGCTGATGTTCAATGAATTTGAGAATATGCTGGGGCAAACTGTGTATGTGAGTGCTACGCCAGCCGAATATGAGCTACGAAAAACCGAAGGAATTGTGGTGGAGCAAGTGATTAGGCCAACCGGATTGCTCGATCCGCAAATTGATGTACGCCCCAGTGGCAACCAAATTGATGACTTGCTTGAAGAAATTGATGAGCGCATAAAGCTAAATGCCAGGGTTTTAATTACCACGCTCACCAAAAGAATGGCTGAGGAGCTCAACAAGTTTCTTGGAAGGGCAAATATAAAATCGCGATATATACACTCAGAGGTCGATACGCTCGATCGTGTTGAAATATTGCGTGATTTGAGACTTGGCGAGTTTGATGTATTGGTAGGAGTAAACCTATTACGGGAAGGGCTGGACCTGCCCGAAGTATCTCTAGTAGCTATACTGGATGCCGATAAGGAGGGATTTCTGAGAAACCAGCGCTCTTTGGTGCAAACAATAGGGCGAGCGGCACGAAACGAAAAAGGTTTAGTAATTATGTATGCTGATAAAATTACTGAATCCATGCAGCTTGCAATTGATGAAACAAACCGAAGAAGGGCGATACAGAAAGCTTATAATGAAGAGCATGGCATTGTACCTAAAACGGTATTTAAATCGCGTGAGAGCATACTGGGACAAACAATAGCGGTCGATTCCAAGAAAACATCGCAGCAGAAATACTATGCAGGCCCAGAGGATGCAAGCCTTGCTGCCGACCCTGTGGTGCAATATATGGACAAGGCCGGACTTGATAAAATGGTAAAGGCCACCCAAAAGAAGATGGAGCAAGCAGCCAAAGACCTCGATTTTATTGAGGCCGCCAGGTTGAGAGATGAATGGCAAGAATTACAAAAATTAAGAGATAAAAAGTAATATTCACTAAGGTGCCATCACCACATTTGTTAATTTTGATCCAAAACCGGAAAAGTCATGAAAATTAAAGCTGTAAGCATACTGTTATTATTTATATTTATTAGTAGCCAAGCTTTTGCCTGGGGAAAAACAGGACATAGAGTAATAGGTGAGGTTGCCTCGTTTTACCTTACTAAGAAAGCTAAGAAAAACATTGCCGATGTACTAAACTGTGAGTCATTAGCGGTGGTGAGCAACTGGATGGATGATATTAAATCGGACGATGCTTATGACCATACACACAGCTGGCATTGGGTAACTATACCTAATGGCATGACTTACGAGGCGACTGATAAAAACCCGGATGGTGATTTAATAATGACTATCAATAGACTTATAAAGGAATTAAAGACGGGTAGTCTGGAGGCTACTCAGGAAAAGGAGCACTTAATGATGCTCGTGCATTTGGTTGGTGACATGCACCAGCCACTACATGTTGGTACCGGAGAAGATAAAGGCGGCAATGACGTTAAGCTAAAATGGTTTTGGGGAAACTCAAACCTGCATCGTGTTTGGGATAGCGATATGATTGATGGCAAGCAGTACAGCTACACTGAATTGGCTGATGCAGTTAATATAACTACCAAGGCAGAAATAACAGCTTTGCAAAATGATACCATAGATGATTGGTATAAAGAAGCCATGGCGCTCAGAACACAGGTTTATGATTTTTCTGAAGACAAAAAATTGGGATATGAATACTCCTACAAAAATTGGAATACAGTCAAAGAACAGCTTATGAAATCCGGAATAAGATTGGCCGGAATTTTAAATGAAATATACAGTTAACATTCTGTTATTATCAGCGGTAGCCTATCGGTTGTAAACACATGCTTGCCCTCTTGCTTAGTTTCGTAGCCTTGTTCTGTGTGGATTAATTCTGGGGATACAACGAGGACATTAGCCTCATATTTAAGCAGTTGTTTAGCCGGAAACCATTTCACAAAGTTGTTTTTGTACAAAACGATTGTTTTCTGGTGTGCCACGAAGAGGCTAAATGGTAATTTGCTAAAGTCTTGCAATGTAAGCGCATGAATTAAATCTGTATGTTGCTCCTCATCACAGAAAACATTTATGGCGGTAAAAGCACGTGCTCCTAAAATATGCATTATAATACTCAAGAGATTTAGATTAGCTTTATTAAATTTAAATATTTTATAATCCGCCAAGTCTGAGTCCGTGGTTTCATCCAAAACAATAATGCCATCAACCTTTATATTACGTGCGGTAAACCATTTTAATAGACTATGCTCTACAAAAACCAAAGGCGACCAAGCCAATAAGTCATTCAATATCTCAAGGCTAAAATTCTCACTGAAAATGAAAACAGGAGGCTCTTGTTCGTCTCTTATTACATGATGTGATGACATATTGCTATTTTTAAAGTTGAATATACTGTTAACATGAATAAATATATATACATTAGCAATTGTATATTAGCCGGTTACACGCTGTTTGATTGTGAAAAAAGCACTTCTATTTTATATATTATCTTTAACATTGCTCGAGCCGGTGCATGCTCAAAATTTGGATTTTATCGACAGCATAAAATCAAATACCGATACCGATGATGTTGAAGCATTGTATCAAAGCTACCTTAATATTGGTTGGGAATACAGGAAATCATATCCTGATAGTACAATTTATTATAGTACGAAAGCACTTGAGCTGGCTCAGACCAGCGAGCTTGACTTAGCTACTCCCAAACCGCTCAATTTAATAGGTGTTGGCCATTATTACAAGGGCGAAAATGTTTTAGCTTTTAGTTACTACAACGAAGCTAAGGATTCGGCTATTATTAACGCAGACTCGCTTCAATATGGTCATTCACTCAACAATTTAGGACGCATATATTTTAACCAAGGCAACTATATTGATGCTTACAATTATTTTTTCAAGTCATTAGAAATTTTTGAGGCCATTAAAGATTCTTCAGCCATGAGTTATGGTTATAAAAGCCTGGCTGAACTGTACCAATCGCAAGATAATTACGAGAAAGCATTGGAAATGTCTTTAAGAACAGCCAATATACGAGAGCAACTTGACGACCCCTCCGGCATCATCTCAATCTATTTGGAAATTGCCAGTATCTACGTAAATATGGATAACTACAGCAATGGCTTAAGCTATTTCACTAAGGCTTATGACATAGCCGAAAGCACCAGCGATAGGGTAAACTTAGCCATTATAAAATTGAATATAGCTAAAATGAATACCGACAGGGGGCAACTAGAAATAGCACTTTCTAATGCTAAAGATGCACTGATATTCCTTGAGCAGTCAAACAACAAAACGCTGCTAACACAGGTCAACTTCCAGCTAGGATTAATATATTATTATCAAAATAACTATAAACTTTCTAAAGGCTATTTTAAAGGAGTAAAAGACATCTCTTCGGAAAATAGTGATATTATGTTGGAGCGTGATGCACTTTTTTACCTGTCGAAAATATATGAGAAGGACGAAAACCTACAAGCGGCCTATAGTAATTTTAAATTATACGAAACTTTGAAGGAGAAGACAGAAAGTGCAAATACCGCAAGACAAATTGAGCGATTGGAATCGCGTTTAGCTATAGAACGTAAAGAGAAGGAAAATCAAATATTAGTTTTAAACCAAGAATCATATAAAGAAGTGATTCGTGAGCAACGCTTGCTAAACTATGCCCTATGTGCTATTGCAGGTCTCATTCTACTCTTTATGATCGTTTTTTGTATTACTGCACGGAAAAGGAGGAAACAAAATCACCTATTGCGTTCAAAGAATAAACAGATAATAGACCAGCAGCAAGAGATTGCAGTGCAGAACAAAGAAATTAAACTTCAGAATGATCAATTACTTATAAGAAACCATGAGCTCGATGACCTAAACAACGAAAAAGACTCCATGCTAGGTATTGTAGCGCATGATATGAAGGCGCCATTTCAGCGGATAAAAGGCCTGACAGAGCTTTTGGGGCTTTCAGAATTAGATGTGGAGCAGAAACAATATGTTGTAATGATCAGGAATAATTCCAAACACGGCATGTATTTGATTAATGACTTATTGGATGTAAATGCCATTGAAGTAAATAAAGAAAAGCCTGTAGCCTTGGAGCAGGACTTAAAACATGTGGTTGATACTATAATGACAGCACATGTGGTTGAGCTTTCTAACAAAAACATGAACATATTGGTGGAGTGCGAGCCAAACCAAACAATAAGAACTGATAAGGTTTATCTGGATCGAATATTGGATAACTTGGTTTCTAATGCCATAAAATTTTCTCCCATAGGGAGCGATATAATGATTAAAGCAAGTAAAGCCACCAGTAGCTTCCAGATAAGTGTTAAAGATTTTGGGCAAGGCTTTACCGATGATGACAAAGAAAAGCTCTTTAAAAAGTTTAGTAGACTAAGCGCACAGCCCACCGGAGGGGAAACAAGCAATGGCTTAGGTCTTGCCATTGTTAAAACTTTGGTAGATAGATTGGACGGCAATATTGTACTAGCAACGGAGAAAGAAAAGTATAGCGAGTTTACGGTAACGCTTCCTATGCTGGGTGAGGAGGAGTAGTGTCCTACTAAAAACCTACTTTTCCACCTTTCCAGCCGTTATCTTTAACCGATTCAGCGGATTTGAGTACTTTATCTTTTAAGCTCACTTTATAATCTACTAGTGCTTTGGCCACGGCTTTATCGAAGTTAGCTATAATTTGTGCGGCTAATATGCCGGCATTTTTAGCACCATTCAAGGCTACTGTAGCTACCGGCACTCCGCTTGGCATTTGCAATATGGAAAGTATAGAATCCCACCCGTCAATAGAGTTGCTCGATTTAATAGGCACCCCAATAACCGGTAAGGTGGTAAGCGAAGCTACCATACCCGGCAAGTGTGCCGCGCCACCGGCACCGGCAATTATTACATGGTAGCCACTGTCTTTAGCTGCCTTCGCAAACTCGTACATTCTGTCGGGCGTTCTATGTGCCGAAACTATATCAAGGGTATAAGCAGCTTTCAGTTCATCTAATATTTCAGCTGCCTCACTCATTACTTTTAAATCCGACTGGCTGCCCATTATTATGGCTATTTTACCTTTTGTGCTCATGCTTTTACCTTTATAGTGTGTTTAACCTTAGTTATTTTTTTCTTTAACGATTCCAGATTAGGATCGGTAATAGTTACATGTCCCATTTTTCTAAACGGTTTGGTTATTTCCTTACCGTAAAGGTGCACATGTACACCCGGTATGGCCATAATTGTAGATAATCCCTCATATTTTGCCTGTCCTGTAAAGCCGTCCTCTCCAAGTAAGTTTACCATAGCCGAAGCAATTGTTGTATCAGAATTTCCTAGCGGGAGGTTTAAAATGGCACGTAAATGCTGGTCGTATTGTGAGGTGAAATTACCTTCAATACTTTGGTGCCCACTGTTGTGAGGCCTTGGAGCAATCTCATTTACCAAAATTTCATCGTCCTTGGTTAAGAACATTTCAACTGCTAAGATCCCTACCATCTCCAGCTTTTCTATCACCTGATTAGCTATAGTGCTGGCTTTTTCCATTAGGGCATTACTTATAACGGCAGGAGAGAGCAGGTACTCCACTAAATTATGTTCAGGATGAAAAACCATTTCCACAGGTGGGAAAGCGTTTATTTCTCCGGCTTCATTTCTCGCCACAATAACAGCCAGCTCTTTTTTAAAAGGTATCAGATCTTCCAAGAGTGCGGGCGCGTCAAATCCCTTATCCATATCAGCTACCGACCGGAGCATCTGGACGCCTCTCCCGTCATAACCGCCCTTACCAATTTTGTGTACAGCAGGAAGCCTGCCTCCATGCTGCTTAAGCTCTTGAAGACTTTCGGTTAATACAAAAGGGGCAGTGGGAATGTCATGGTCGAGGTAAAACTGTTTTTGCACACGCTTATCCTGAATAATTTCAATAACCTCCGGCTGCGGAAATACTTTTACCCCTTCCTGCTGTAGTTTTTTGAGTGCAGCGGTATTCACCTTTTCAATTTCAATGGTTACTAAATTGCAGCCTTTCCCAAAATTGTAAACATCCTCAAAATTTTCAAGATCGCCACAGGTGAAGTGCTTGATTAGATTGGCACAAGGAGCATTTTCAGCCGGATCCATCATGTGCAAATCCAAGTTAAGGTTAATGGCGCTCTGGTGTAGCATTCGGCCTAGCTGTCCACCGCCTAGCACACCTATTTTTATTTGTGTATCAAAAAATTCTGCCATAAATGCATGTTAAACTTCAGGTACAAAATTACTCAGAACCCTATAAAATAAAAAAGCCTTCTCAAAAAATGAAAAGGCTCAAAGCATCTGCTCTAAAATTTATTTGGTGCGCTCTTCTTTAATTTTATCACCATTTATTTCTACTTTAAGGATAAATAAATCGTGCTCGTCATCAATAGGTAAAAATTTATATACGAGTTTCTCACCTGTTTTCCGTGCAATGTCAATCAGTCCTAAACCGGCACCTCCTTTATCGGAAAGTTTACCGTGTTTTATTTGCTGCATATACATTTTTTTGAGCTGCTCAGGGCTTGAATCGTTCACCTCATCAATTGCTGAGCGCAAACCGTCCACTTTATCTCTAGCTACTTTATTGCTGGTAATTACATAATAAAGCTCCTTTTTTTGGCCTATTATAAATAAGCCATTACCAATTTTCTGTCCGGTAATTTCATCGGAGTGCTTATTCATGTTTTGTAAGGTTTCTACCATTACATGATATACCCGCTTTTTTACGGAACGGTCTTCTTTTTTACGCTCCATGTCAGTTTCGGCCATGGAAGTAAACATTTTGGTGATTTCATGATTGAACTCTCCCAAGTAAACCAAAGAAATACCGTTACCCTGCATTTCAGAAAAGAGACTTAGTACTGACTTGATGAAATTAACATTCAAATCCATCTTGTTTTCGTTTATATTATCCTGCATGAACTTACTAAAGATTTAAAAATGTACCAGCGTTTGTTATAAATTTTCCACAAAATAGAACAATTTTTTTAAAGAACTCAATCAATCCCTAAATCTATGGTATCAATTGTGTCATTACCTTTCTTACTTGCCTTATTCTTCGATTTTTTTACATTCCCAAAAGTGAAATTGACACCCACTCTTACATCTCCTGCTTTCCCCTTAATCGGGTTTAAGATGGACAGTAAATCGTTGGTTGCTATACAAAGTTGAAAGGGAATGAGATTAAGGGTAAAACCAGTGCCAATATTACTTACTCGGCCATTCATAATTGTTGCTCCGGCAGCAAAATTAAAAAAGGTGTTGTATTGGAAATTATACATGCCCGTAAATGCTGAAACTAAGGTGCCTTTGTACAACTCAGTATATAAAATAGCCATGGCTTTTTGCCGCTTGCTAAGCTGATAGCTACCACCTACATAAATGTTTGCGGTAAGCGCACTCGAAAAATCTAGGTTGCTCTCAGTAATGTCATCTTCAAAATCCTCATAAGTACCTGTAATTTCTGCCTCAAATGAATCATTAAACAAATCGGCTCCTGTAAATGTGAGACTGGTAGCAGGTACTGAATAGCTTTTAGCGTAGCGCTTCCAGTTTATAAAGCCCAAATCGTTTATAGAACCGAAAAAATTAATTTTTTCTGAAAACTGAAAGGTGGCACCCAAATCTAACCCAAACCCTCTTGCTGCAGTAGCTGCGCCTATAATGTCTGCCTCTGAGTAATTCTCATTTGTTAGCAGACCTGCCACTCCACCAGCTCTTGCATCAAAACCTGCGGTGCTCAACCTGATGGAGTCATCATCGAAAGTGCGAAAGGCTAGGTTGAAATTTGAAATATCTGCATAAGCATGCCCCACTAGGTATTTTACGCGTGCTCCAACAGTCATTTTGCCTCGTAATATTTCACGCCCATGTGATAAACCTATCTCGGTAAACGAGCTTGATTTAATCGATAACCTATCAAAAACTAAATCTCTGGTTTCATCAGTAGCGTTTCCAAAATAAGCTAAATCCACCAATTCTCGGGGAAAGCTAAATCTGCTGAACGACCGTGTATTAATAGTGAAAGCCGTGTAGGCGGATTGGCTCCTTATACCCAAATTAAAAATGGGCACCGTGGCACTGGCCGTTACTCTATTATTTCTTCGCAGTCCATTATATATGCCCTCCAAATCCATTGCTCCGTTGGCTGTTTTTGATGATAGAAGTGTTAGGTTAGTAAAATTTTGGCTAGCATTTGCTTTAAAGCCGGCAAGCCCGGGAAGGCTCAATGTAAATTTATAATCGGGTAGCAGGGCAGGGTTTAGGTTGTTTGCCTGAGGCAGCGTTTTATGCAATGCGTATCCAATCATATCCGATTGCGCTGTTAATTTCGACAGGGTAAAGCTCAGTAAAAGCAGGACTAAAAATTTCTTCATGCCGGATAAATTAATTTTCAGAGGTATCAATGCTGATGGTATACTGTGCCTGTAGAGAAAGCGAAAACTCAAGTGCTGCTAATGAAGAGACCTTCACTATTTCAGTACCTCCATTGATGGTAGCTAGACTGGCAATAATGCTTATGCTTTTAGTATCTTTGAGGAAATCCAGCTCGTTACTTTCCGTATTGGGGTCATCTATTAATTCTATAAGTGCCTCGTAAGTCGATGGCTCTTCCACGCTTCCACCTTCCAGCAAAATACCTTCAAATAGTGTATTTAACTCGGTGCTGTCCTCAGATAATGCTACCGCTTTTAGCGTTACATCAAATGGTAGTTGGTTAAAACTTTGCAAATTTATGAGTGCATAGCGCGTATTTTGCGGATCAATATCATCAATAGCGAAAGACTCTACCACATTTATACCTGACAAAGAAAACGCCAGGGGTAAATCGAGCTGATAGCCTATTTGAAGGCCTGATGTTTTCGTAACAAAATTATCCGTAGTATTTTCCGGATCAATGATACCGTCTATTTCCAATGCTATGGAATCGGGCTGGTCATTGATGATGGTTTTAAACTGTTCATTAAACGAAACCGTAGAAATGGATGGTCCGCTTGCCGTACCTTTGGCGAGCCTTACTTCATTTTTATAAATTACCGTCTTCTCTTCACCTGCTTTATAATATGTGAAGTCATTAAAATTAAACTCAACCGGTAACCCCATAGAATTTTTATAGGTGATGCTGAAGCGCGGATCCTGAAAGAAATAGTTTACATCTTGCAGGTCATCAATATCGCTGAAAAAATTTGTTTGAATTACGTTGTTTTCTGTACTGATATCCTGCTGAATCAAATCACCGTATAGTGCTTCAAATGCGGTGTTCACTATACCAATATCCAAATTCATTGTATTTTCAAGAAGTACCAAATCTGTATTGTCCGATTTGGTTAACGTAAGAGTATAATCCACCAATAGGCTATTTTCAGGGTTACTGCCAGCCGTTATAAACTTCACATCCTCAAATTGTTTAGATTCTGAATCAGAAGTTATTGCATTAAATCCGTCATGATTCCAGCTGTAGTCATAGGTTATAAGCTGCTTGCCAGCCGCACTTATCGATAAAGATAAATTACCATTTGCCGGGTAATCTTCCTCCAAAAATATGTTCATCTGCCCACTTTCAATAAATACTGAGTCAAGATTACTGTCATACAACAGAACTGCCTGTCTTGTAATGGTTACCGCTCCGCTTATATTAAAAGCGTCCACTTCATTGGGAGTAAGTGTGGTTGGTATGGTAGGGAAAATCTGATCTTTTAAGCTGTAAAATTCTCTTGAATTTGAATTGTACAAGCTGTCATCCTCAAAAGTGATTACCATAATACCGTTTTCCTCTTGGTATTTGATGGTAGAATCTGCTTCTTTAATGATATCAACTAAGGTGATGGATGAATTTAGCAATGGCACAGCCAGCTCGGGGCTCCATTCAATCCTTCCAAATTCTATATTTTGCAGGTTATTATAGCAGCCGGTAAGCATATTTAGGCAGAGCCACGAAAGCGCTATCGTTCTGATTATTTTGTTCATTTATAATTATTATGTAAACAGAATTGGTAAATGATGAACTAATTTAGCGCTAATAAAATAGTTAATGAAATTCTCAGAAAAGTTAAATAATAAAAAAGAGCTTTTTTTTTTGGCTGTTTCTCCTGTTGGTCGGGTGCAGCAGTCCATTAATGAAGTAAAAGCAGCGATTAGTCAAAAATATGACACTAAGGGTGCTTTTCGATCACCGGGGCATATTACCCTACAAATGCCTTTTTTGCACAAAGAGACTAAAATGGCTGCTATTACTGAAGCACTGACCAACTTCTGCGGCCAGTATGAGCCATTTCCGGTAGTTTTAAATGGATTTGGCGCTTTTAAACCCAGAGTAGTTTATATTAAAGTGGAAGAGAATGAGCTACTAAACCAGCTGCAGCATAATTTAAAAAAGCTATTAAAAAGCTTTCAGATTTTTAATAGCACCCATAAATCCGGTGGTTTTAACCCGCATATTACTGTAGCTTTTCGAGATTTGGCCAAGCATCAGTTTTATAAACTATGGTCAGATTATGAGACAAAACCTTATGAGGAAACTTTCACAACCGAAGGAATTAGCCTCTATAAACATGATGGCAAGCAATGGCAGGAGCACCTTTTTTTTCCTTTCAGCAGTATGTAACTAGCAAAAAATATTTTAGTCAAAAACAACCCCGTCAGTACGTTCATTAGCTGTGAGGCGGATGCTTTTAAGCTCCTTATTTACCGTGGTATGCACCAGGTTCGACTGGTCATCAAATTCCTCAAAAAGGATGGTGTTGGTAATTTTAAAATCTTTGGGTTTGCGCACTTTATAAATTTCCTGATAGCACCAAATAACGTCTTCCTCCAACTCGCTGCCCAGGTAGCTCAGCTCCCTTTTTTTTCCATCAATGGTAACTGCGAACCTTTTAGAAAGGTAATCTTCCACCAGAGAATCAATACCGCGCATATTTTCCATCGCCAAGATATCGAGGTTAACCTCATAAACCGTATTGATGGTACGCTCAAAATCGTCTACAAAAATGCGGTGCATTACCTGTATAGTTTTATTATTCTCTTTATAAATAAGTTCGGAGACAGTAACGTGAAACGGATGCCAACCGCTAATAACGAATATTAAACCAACTATATAATTACTAAAAGTCATTACTTCTTTCTGTGGTGTCTGTTTGCAAAATTATGGTAATTTTGCCAGATATATAAAGGCTATGAGCCTTTTACTAAGAAATATTGTTAAGCATCTGATATTGAGTACCAAACATCATGATTTTGTGAAATTAATATTCAGGCGTCATAAAATATCTTTACAATAAAACATTGTAGCAGTACAAATATGGAAAATTTCAAAGTCTTTTTTGAATTGGGTTATGACCACATCATGGATATAAGAGGGTACGACCACATCCTTTTTGTTGTGGCACTATCGGCTATCTATATTATACGTGATTGGCGAAAGGTATTAATACTGGTAACAGCTTTTACCATTGGGCATTCCATAACCCTGGCACTTTCTACCTTAAATTATGTGCTGGTAAAGGCTGAGTACATTGAGTTTCTTATACCGGTTACTATCCTAATCACCGCCTTTGCTAATTTATTTAAAAGCGAAAGAACGCTGAAATCTGTCAGAAAAATTCAACTTAATTACATTTTTGCGCTGCTTTTTGGGCTTATACATGGTTTAGGGTTTAGTAATTACCTTAAATCTCTTCTGGGGAAAACAAATAACATTGTTAGCGAGCTACTGGCTTTTAACCTTGGTTTGGAGATAGGTCAAATCCTGATTGTCTTATTTTTCTTGATAATTTCGTTTATATTTATTGATCTCTTCGGGGTAAAAAGAAGAGATTGGGTACTTATCATCTCCGGCATTATCATAGGTTTATCGCTTACGCTCATGATGGAAACTAAATTTTGGTAGATATTAATTAGTTATATATGAAAAAAATATGGACAGCATTTTTGATGTGTTTCGCAGTTTCGGCTTCAGCACAATATCAAAATCAGGGTAAGTTTGAACAATTAGATTATAAATTACGGTCTCCCAATGTGTACCGAACCGCTTCCGGAGCACCCGGCCACATGTATTGGCAGCAACGAGCCGATTACGTGATTGATGTAAAGCTTGACGAAAAGAACAACACGATTACCGGTACTGAAAAAATTACCTACACCAATAATTCACCGGATGATTTGACTTATTTATGGGTGCAGCTAGATCAGAACATGCGCGCCAAAGACAGCGATACGTATAAAACAGCCGAATCGAGCGTTCCGGAAAAAGCTACTGAAGGTACGCTTGATAGAATGATGGGCTATCCCGATTATGATGGAGGCCACAAAATTCAAAAATTGGTTGATGCCGATGGCAATAAAATGGACTACACCATCAATAAAACCATGATGCGCATTGACTTGGCTGCACCTTTAGAGGCCGGTGAGGCTATTACGTTCTCCATAGATTGGTACTATAATATAAATGACCGTGCCAGAATGGGCGGCCGTGGAGGCTTTGATTATTTTGAGACTGATGACAATACGGTTTATACCATTACGCAGTGGTTCCCGCGGATGGCCGTTTATAACGATTACGAAGGCTGGCAAAATAAACAGTTTTTGGGCAATGGCGAGTTTGCACTCCCTTTTGGCGACTACGAGGTGAACATTACCGTGCCGGCTGACCATGTGGTGGCTTCCACAGGGGAGCTGCAAAACGCGGATGATGTGCTGACAGCCGTGCAAAAAGATCGTTGGGAGGAGTCAAAAACCGCTGATAAACCTGTACTTATTATCACTAAAAAAGAAGCGGAAAAGGCAGAGAAAAGTAAAGGATCAGACACCAAAACATGGACTTATGTGGCCAAAGATGTGAGGGATTTTGCCTTTGGTTCGTCACGTAAATTTATTTGGGATGCCATGGGTGTAGCTATTGATGGCCGTACGGTAATGGCGATGTCTTACTACCCCAAAGAAGCTTGGGGTTTGTGGAATAAATACTCTACCGAGGTTGTGGCCCATACTTTAAAGGTTTATTCGAGAATGACCATCCCTTATCCTTATCCGGTAGCCATTTCTGTTGAAGCGGCCAATGGCATGGAGTACCCGATGATCTGCTTTAATTATGGCCGCCCGGCTGCCGATGGAACCTATTCAGCACGAACCAAGTACGGAATGATTGGCGTAATTACACATGAGGTGGGGCATAACTTTTTCCCGATGATTGTAAACTCTGACGAGCGCCAGTGGACCTGGATGGATGAAGGCCTAAACAGTTTTGTGCAGTTTATAGCAGAGCAGGAATGGGAGCCAAACTACCCGAGCAGAAGAGGGCCTGCCGGTAATATTGTGCCTTACATGAAGGGCGATAGAACCAACATTCGCCCTATAATGACCAACTCGGAAAACATAGTTCAGTTTGGCAATAATGCCTATGGCAAGCCGGCAACAGCTTTAAATATATTGCGAGAAACAGTTATGGGTCGTGAGCTTTTCGACAAGGCATTTAAAACTTATGCGGAGCGCTGGGCATTCAAACATCCTACACCTGAAGATTTATTCAGAACAATGGAAGATGCTTCAGCAGTTGACCTAGATTGGTTTTGGAGAGGTTGGTTTTACACTACTGAAGCTGTTGACATTGCTATTGAAAATGTGGCTTGGTATAAAATAAGTTCTGCCAACCCGGACGTAGAGAATCCCATAAAAAGAAAGAACCGAGATGCAGCTAACTATCAGGTAACACCTGACAAAAACAAGCAGGAAGGCGTAAAAACCGTGGTGGACAAACACCCTGAACTAAATGATTTTTACAACGAGTGGGACGAGTATGATGTAACAGAAAAAGACAGAAAAGCTTATAAATCTTTTGTGGCTTCGCTAAACCAAAAAGAGAAAGAGCTGATTAGTGGAGGCTATAATTTTTATGAAATGCATTTCGAGAATGTTGGTGGCTTACCCATGCCTATCATCTTAAAAATGACTTACAAAGATGGTACTGAAGAAACCAGAAAAATTCCTGCTGAAATATGGAGGGAACATGAAGACAAAGTAAAAAAAGTAATTATTACTGAGAAAGAGGTAGTGCAATTTCAGGTAGATCCGCAAAGAGAAACAGCTGATATTGACGAAGATAATAACTACTGGCCGCCCCGTAATATGCTCAACAAGTTTGAGCTCTATAAAAGAGGAGCAGGTACGCCTCGCGGGCAATCTCCGGCTGATAACGAAATGAGCAGAAATAAGTAGTAAGCTTTATTTAAATTGTATTGAATAGCCCTCAAATTGAGGGCTTTTTTGTTTAATATACTTAATGTCGGGTGAATGACGGGCTTAATTCATGCCATAAATTTGTTACTTCGGGTGTAAATCTGTCAAATTTAAGCATTGTTTAAACTCAAAATTTGATTAAATGAAACAGCCCGATTTAGGATTAAAGATTTCCCGATTAAGAAATGACAAGGGACTTACGCAGGAAGATACCCAACCAAGAGAATAATTAATTTACTCATCTAAATACCAAACTTAAATATACCTTGTACAACGCAAGCGGCCAGCCAGGGCAGTAAGAAAAAAAATGATTAGGTGGTGATTTATGCTCGTCAGAATTTATTACTTTTTCTGCGTACAAACCATGCGTTTAGGGGGTGTTTTACGGAGAACCTATGGTAGAAAGATATTTAGTATTTTGGATAGTTGCCTAATTTATAATAACTCCCTTTATGCTACCCTTTGCAGAATAGTCAGGAGCACTCAGCAGCGTTATCCCAACCACAAGAATATGGTACGAGCTTGCGAATATGAATTTGCGCATAAAAAAACCTCACCGTAACTCCTAAGAATAACGATGAGGCTCGTGCCAAATAGGTAGTAAAATTAAAACTTCTCCATATCGGCAAAAAAGAAGCTCCCTTCAATTTGAGCGTTCTCATCTGAGTCGGAACCATGAACAGCGTTTGCTTCAATCGACTTAGCAAACATTTTTCTTATTGTTCCATCAGCTGCCTCGGCAGGGTTAGTAGCGCCAATAAGCTTTCTAAAATCTGCCACGGCATTGTCTTTCTCTAAAATCATAGCCACAATGTGCCCACCGGACATATAATCGCATAAATCGTTATAGAAAGGCCTTTCCTTATGTACGGAATAAAATTGCCCTGCTCGCTCCGATGTCAGTTTTGTCATCTTCATTGCAACAACTCTAAAGCCGCCTTCCTCAATCATTTTTGTAATTGCGCCAACATTGTGCTCAGCCACAGCATCGGGCTTAATCATTGTAAATGTTCTATTACTAGCCATTGTATTTATCTTTTTAAAATTTGTGCAAATTTAAGAGGATATATATTAATACCTTTTTTTCAGCCAAAAATTAATAATTACTGCAAAGATTATAGCTTTTATGAGTGGTTTTAATTGTTTGTTTTTGAATAAAATCTTGGCAACTTTGCAAATCAAATTAATCCTACAGTAGGATTATTGATTGCCAATGCAGGAAATAGACAAGTTAAAGGCTGTTTTAAGTACGCCTCAAAATATTATAATTACCATGCACCATAAACCCGATGCGGATGCGCTGGGTAGCAGTTTAGGCTTGGCTAATTATTTAATAGCCAAAGGCCACAAAGTGCAGGTAATCTCCCCATCTGATTACCCCGATTTCCTTAAATGGATGAAGGGGAATGAGCAAGTATTTGTTTATGATGAAGCAAATGAGGCAAAGGCTCAAAAGCTGGTAGGCGAAGCGGACTTAATCTTCTGCCTTGATTTTTCTTCATTGAAACGTATTAATGGTTTGGGAGAGTATGTTGGTAAATCCGCTGCAAAAAAGGTGCTAATTGATCACCACCGTGATCCGGAGCATTTTGCAGATTTTGTAAGCCATGACATTAACTCTGCCTCCACAGCTCAGCTGGTTTATAAAATGATTGTTTCTTTTGGAGATAAGACACTTATTACCAAAGAAATTGCAGAGTGCTTGTATGCCGGAATAATGACTGATACAGGCTCTTTTAAGCATCCAAACACTAATAAAGAGGTGCACGAAATTGTAGCTGAACTAATTGGTTTAGGGGCAGATAACTCAAAAGTGAGCAGTTTAATATACGATAATAATTCAATTGATCGTTTGAGGTTTATTGGCTTTGCACTAAGCGAGCGCCTTCAAATTTATCCTGAATACCACACAGCCTTCTTTGTTATTTCAATAGCAGATTTGAAGAAATTCAACTCGAAAACAGGAGATACTGAAGGGCTGGTTAATTATGCATTATCCGCTAGCGGCATAACAATGGCAGCGCTTTTTACCGAAGCCGAGGATGGCACAAAACTTTCTTTACGTTCAGTAGGAGATTTTGAAGTAAATACGCTAGCCCACTTTTATTTTGGTGGCGGAGGCCATAAAAACGCAGCAGGAGGTAAAACAAATTTGAAGCTTGCGGAAACAGAGGAATTGTTTAAGAAAATTATAGTTAAATACAGTAAAGAGTTAAAAAATAAAACATCAGTAAAGTCTTATGAACAATTTTAAGAGAAATAGTCTATTAGCAATAGCAATATTAATATTTACCGTAGGGTGCAATAAGCCAAAAAAACTTACCACTACCGATGGTGTGGAGTATTTCGTGCTTTCGTCAGAAGATGGTGAAGGTTTTGTAGAAAAAGAATATGGGACATTCTATATAAAAATGGTTGACCAAAATGATTCTGTCCTCATTGATAGTGAAGAAGTAGGCATGTTACCTTTGCAGATAGATAGCGCAGCTTTTAAAAAGAGAGGAAGTTTATTTTCCGTATTAAAGGAGATGAAGGTAGGCGATAGCGTGAGAACAACTTTATCGGCAAGCGAAGTATTTTCTAAGGGTTTCAGACAACCGCTTACAGGCGATATGCAACCTACTGATAGAATTACAATTTTTGCTGCGGCTAAAGAAAAGTATGATTCTGCCGGTTTTATGGCCTGGCAACAGCAAAAACGCCAAGAAATGATGCAGAAAATGCAAGAAGAGGCTGTAGCACAAAAAGGAATTGACAAAGGTATTATTGAAGAATACTTGAGCACAAATAACTTAGAAGCCGCTACTACTGAATCAGGCCTTTTTTACATAGTTACGCAAGAAGGAGATGGGTCAAAGCCGGAATCCGGAGATACCGTGCAGGTAAATTATGTTGGTAAGTTATTGAGTGGGAAAGTATTTGACACATCCGTGGAAGCGATAGCAAAAGAAAATGACCTCTACGATGAGCGCAGAGCACCATATTTGCCGCTTGAATTCCCCATCGGCCAAGGTAGAGTAATAAGTGGTTGGGACGAAGGCATCATGCTTTTAAATGTTGGCTCAAAAGCTACATTAGTTATCCCATCATATTTAGCATACGGAGCAAGAGGTGCAGGTGGCGGTATAGGCCCAAATGAAGTGCTGCTTTTTGATGTAGAACTTGTAGGGGTTAAGTAAAAGTATGGCTAAACATTGTTTGCTCATTTTTGCCCTCTCGCTACTATTTTTTTCATGCAATAAGGAGTGCACCAATGAATTTGGTGAATGCCCTGAAAAGCAGCTGGAAGAAGATTTAGTGATTATTGAATCTTACGTAGCAGATAATAATTTGGATACGGAGGTGCATCCTTCCGGACTACATTACTTTATAGTAACAGAAGGGGATGGCGATACACCTAATACTGGTCAGAAGGTTGCGGTCGATTACGTTGGAAGATTTCTTGATGGCAGGGTATTCGATACATCCATTGACTCAGTGGCCAGAGCGGAAGGTATTTTTGATGAAAATAGATCTTACGCGCCATTTGAGTTTACCTTAGGTGTTGGACGTGTTATTGCAGGTTGGGATATTGGCATAGCGTTACTGCAACAAGGATCTAAAGCGCAATTTATCATACCCTCTTACCTGGCTTATGGTGCTACAGGTGCCGATGGCATTGCACCAAATACCATTTTGCTTTTTGAGGTTGAACTTAAGAATATAAAATTCTAAAAATGAAAAATATAAGTTATTTTTTGGTGGGCTTTCTTTTATTAGCAGTAGGCTGCACCGAAGAGAGAGATTGCAAAGCAACGCCTGATATTTCCGGTATAGATAAGGCACAATTGGAGAGCGACATAAGGGAAATTGAGGCCTATCTGGAAGCTAATAATATCAGCTATCAAACAGACGCTTCAGGTATAAGATATGCCACCCTAGAGGAAGGAACAGGTGACAGACCGGATAACTGCAATGCAGTAGTGGTCAATTATGAAGGCTCGGTATTAGGAAATAGGAAGATTTTTGATTCTGGAATAGACTTTACTGTAAGAATTAGTAGAGAAGAAGTTATAAGAGGCTGGTTATTTGGCCTCTTTAATATGAGAAAGAATGGCGACTACAAATTATATATTCCGTCTGGTTTAGGCTACGGAGAAGATACCGTTAAAAATTCTGCTGATAGTGTAATCATTCCACCCAATTCAAATTTAGAGTTTAGGATTAGGCTAACTAATGTAGTCCCCAATTAATATAATTATTACCCTGCTGAAACAATGAAATGATGAAACTGTGCTTTGCCACTAATAACCCAAATAAAATAAAAGAAGTAAAGCAACTACTGGGTAATAAAGTTGAATTATTGAGCTTAGCTGATATTGGCTGTACCGAGGAGCTGGCCGAAGATAGTGATACTATACAAGGCAATGCACACCAGAAAGCAGCTTATATTAATAATAACTATCGGGTAAATTGCTTTGCCGATGATACAGGCTTGGAGGTGGAGGCATTAAATAATGAGCCGGGAGTTTATTCAGCACGCTATGCAGGCCCTCAACGCTCAAATGAGGATAACATGGACTTAATTCTCTATAAATTGCAAGGTCAAGCAAACAGAAAAGCTCAATTTAAAACGGTGATATCAGCATATGTCAATCAGAAGGAATATATTTTTGAAGGAATAGCTTCAGGCCAAATTATAAACGAAAAAATTGGACTACAAGGCTTCGGATACGATCCGATATTTAAGCCCGAAGGTTTTGACAAAACTTTTGCTGAGATGGAATTACAGCAGAAAAATGAAATTTCTCATAGGGCTAAAGCCATCCATAAATTTGTGGAATTTTTAAACAACAATTTTCTGAAATCAAATTAAAGAGTAGTTTTAATTATATTCAACATTTCCTGATACAATCCAATATAAAATACCGATACTTATTGGAATATGATTTCTTATATTTTGTATGAAGCCAGATGACTAACGGTCAATAGAAGCAATCATGAATTACGCATATTACACCATTAAAGCTCAAAGTAAATAATGCATCCTGCTAAAGCCTTATATCAATGAATAAGCCCTTTATTGTGGGAATAACCGGAGGCAGCGCTTCAGGCAAAACACTTTTCCTTAAAAGTTTAATTAATCATTTTAGTAATGATGAAATATGCCTGCTTTCCCAAGATAATTACTATAAAGACAGACACCTGCAGCCGAAGGATGAAAATGGGATAGAAAATTTTGATACGCCCCAATCTATTGAGTTCGATGAATATGCCCAAGATATACAGTCATTGAAGGATGGGAAAGTGGTAACTCGTAAAGAATACACTTTTAATAACCCTAATGCTATACCTCAAGTACTTACATTCAAGCCGGCTAAAATTATTGTGGTAGAAGGCCTTTTTGTATTTTATTTTCCTGAGCTAACAAAATTGCTCGACTTAAAAGTTTTTATTGATGCCAAGGATTACGTAAAACTCAAAAGAAGAATTGTGCGTGATAATACGGAAAGAGGTTACGATCTCAAGGATGTACTCTACCGCTACGAAAAGCATGTAGCACCAACCTATGAAAAATACATAGAACCTTTTAAATTTGATGCAGATATAATTATCCCTAATAATAATAAATTTGACAAAGGGCTCGATATTCTCGTATCTTACCTAAAAGAAAAAGCCAATGACTAACAGGTTCGCAGTAATAGGATTGGGGCAATTTGGTGAGTCAATTGCTCGTACATTAGCCGATAGAGGTGCCGAAGTGCTGGCCATTGATATTGATTTAGATAAAGTGGAGGCTATGAAAGATGACGTGGCTTATGCCGTAGCGCTCGATGCCACCGATGTGAAGGCCTTAAAGGCTCAAAATATTCAGGATATGGATGCCGTGGTGGTGGCCATAGGTGAAAATTTTGAAGGGTTGCTGCTTACCACAGTGTTATTGCTGGAATTAGAAGTAAAGCGAATTATTGCCAGAGCAGCCAATGCGCAGCAAAGGATGATACTCGAAAAAATGGGTATAGAAGAAATACTCTCTCCTGAAGAAACTGTGGGCAAAACTGTGGGTGAAATGCTGCTTCACCCTAATATGCGTTCTTTTTTACCGCTACCTGATAATTATGAAATAGTAGAAATAAACACACCTGCAAGAGTGGTTGACCAAACCATAAGTGAAATTGGGCTGCGTGAAAAATATAACCTAAACCTTATTACCGTAAAGCGTTTTTTTGATGAAAAAAAGGGTGATACTATGCACAAAGTTGAGCATATTATTGGCGTGCCGCGTGCCGATACCTTTTTGAAAGAAACAGATATCATGATTTTACTGGGTAAATCCAAAGACGTAAATAAATTTATTGAAGTTAATAAATAGGGCTTGCTGAAAAAGTCAGAGGTGGCTCATATACAATCGGGCAAAGTGAAGAAGTATTCTTACCGTGCCTGACGCAGGCAGGTTGAAGCCCGGGAAGGACCTTTCAGCCCGTGGCTGAGATAAAGTGCCTGAGGCTAAGTCTAAAAAATTAAAATAGTAATTTTTTAGTGCGTATGATACGAGCTTTTATTGTAAGAAAGCATACACCTATTATTAACTCCAGCAGTAGAAAATTACTTAGGCCTAAGATTAAGTGTGCTTTTTAAAAGATTAACTGTTTTTCAGCATGCCCTACAAAGCAGCAAAAATTAGTAAAGCCATAGCTACGCATTGCATTTTTTTTTGAAAGCAGCGTAGCATAAAAAAATTGGACTTAGTTTGGCAAACGTACATTTAACGCAACGCTAGCCATTATCCCTTTTTAGTTTTCTTATAATTTAGTACTTTCAATTTTGTAATAAATTAACCAAGCACAGCAAATGAAGCAAAAAGTTGCATTGGTGTTAGGTAGCGGTGGCGCTAGAGGAGTTGCTCATATTGGCGTAATAGAATCGTTACTAGCTAAAAACTTTGAGATCACTTCTATTGCAGGCTCCAGCATGGGCGCTGTGGTAGGGGGTATTTATGCTGCCGGAAAACTAGAAGCTTATAAAGAATGGACCACTAACTTTGATAAAATTGACGTATTCAAACTACTCGATTTTACCTTTAGTACGCAAGGATTTGTGAGGGGAGAGCGTGTTTTTAATGAAATGAGAAAGCTCTTGGGCGACCTTATGATTGAAGACATGCAAATTCCATTCGCTGCCATAGCTTCCAACATAAGAAAGCAGGAAGAAGTAGTGTTTGAAACAGGTAAGCTGATGGTTGCTTTACGCGCCTCATGCGCCATACCCACCGTAATAACACCGGCCTACATTAATGGAGAGGAAATTTTAGATGGCGGTATTTTAAATCCTATTCCTTTAAATAGAGTAAAAAGAACGCCCGGAGATATCTTGATAGCGGTAGATGTAAATTCCAGTATTCCGTTTGCTACTAAAATACCGGAAACGGCCGTAGAAATTGCCGAGCAGCAACGTTACTCCCGTTTACTAGATGATTTTAAAACCAGACTGAGAGGTTTCTGGCCCGCACCAAAAGAACACGGCACCCCATCGCTTAAAAAACTTGGCTTTTTCGATCTACTCAGCCGATCTATCGATTTAATGCAGGAGCGTATGACCAGCCTGCAAATAGAGAAAATGAAGCCCGATATGGTCGTAAAGGTTTCAAGAGACGCATGCGGAATATTCGAATTTTATAAATCAAAAGAACTAATTAAAGAGGGTGCAGCCGCTTTCGATAGAGCTTATGAGCAATATAACTATGCACTGGAAGGAATTAAATAAGACCATAGGTAACATTGATATTTACTGGCTCGACTTCATCCTCAAAGGATATTTGAAAGATGATGCACGTGTGCTGGATGTAGGTTGCGGAGAAGGCAGAAACCTGATTTATTGCATGCAAAACAGCTACAATGTTTTTGGCATAGATAAAGACCCACGGGCAATAGATTATATTCGTTTAGTAGCTAAAACGCTGCAAATAGATAATTTGGAAGGTCGTTTCCGATTGATGGATGCCAAAAAAATGATTTTCCCTGACCAGTCTTTTGATGTAGTGCTGTCATCAGCGATGTTTCACTTTGCCGAAAGTAGAGCAGATTTTAAGAGCATGTGGTCTGAATGCTTAAGGGTTATAAAGCCGGGCGGTATTTTCTTTGTAAGAACCATGACCTCTCATTATAATTCCGAAGCAGATGATACTGTATCCACTGGCGGAATTTACACTTTCGCAGATGGCCAAAAGCGCTATCTACTTAATGCTCATTTTATTAAAAACATAAGTGCCAAGTATAATTTAGAGTGGATTGAGCCTTTTAAATATGTAGTTGTAGATGAAAAATACGCTATGGCCGTGCTCGTTTTAAGAAAAAATTTGGTATAGTTTCAATTAAACTTACCTCCCATTTGCAAAGTAATTTTCTACCAAAAACGGAATGGTTAACCTCTTAAATGTTTAGTAAATTATTTAAGGCTAAAAACTTACATCGTATAAACTAAAATATAATCATTGGTTAAATCCTATTCTATCAATTTATAAGTATTTTAGATTAAATATTTAGTGTTGATTACTTTAAAGAAAATAATTCTAGGCAGAAATGTTCGCATCAATTCAGAAAGCGATTACAGAAAAGCGCTGCTTGTGGGTCTTTGCGGGCTTATATTTTCAGGAATAAGCATAATCAATGGGTTGCTAAACGTATTTGTTTGGAATATTAACTTACCGGTATCCTTTTTAATTGGTATTTTAGGAGGGCTTATAGTTTTTTTACTTAACAGATATAAATTTTTTGAGCTGGCTAAACATCTACTACTTCTGATTAGTATAGGCTTCGTTTTTATTTTTATGAGTAATGAAGGCAAGTATTATGGTGCTCAACTGTACCTGTTTGCTATTTTAGTGGCGTCTATTTCCTTATTTGGTTATAAGAGAATTAAAATTTGGCTATTTTATTCAGCTTTAATTCTTTCCAGTTTCGTGGTGGCCGAGCTCACTGATTTTAAGCCGGTGGAGGTAAATGTATTAAATGAAGCAAAGGAAGAAAAAATATACCTCCTGAATTTTCTCTTTACTTTTTTGGGCATTATCGTAGTAGTATTCTTCCAGATCAAACTTCAGCATAAATCAGAAGAGCGCATTATGCAAAAGGATAAGCAGTTGGAGGAAAGCGAAGAAAGGTTTAGGCTTGCAGCGCAAGGTACCAATGCCGGTATTTGGGATTGGGAAAATATTGATAAAGACCAACAGTGGTGGTCACCAAAATTGTATGAATTACTTGGTTATGAGCCAAATGAAATTGAAGCAAATAGAGTTAACTTCAAAAATTTGTTGGCAGAACAAACCGATTATCCTCGGCTGATAAAGGACTTTCAAAAACACCTAGTGCAGAAAGAGCCATTTGCTGTAGAGTATAAATTTAAATGTAAAGATGGCTCCTATAAGTGGTTTCAAGGATCAGGGCAAGCTAAATGGAATGAAGGCAGTAAACCGCTCCGAATGGTAGGATCTCTGGTTGATATTACCGATAAAAAGATTTGGGAAGAGGAACTTCAAGAGAAAAATACGCTACTTGAAAAATCGAATGAGGAGCTAGACCGTTTCGTTTACAGCGTATCGCATGATTTAAGGGCACCGCTAAACTCCATCCAGGGCCTTATGAATATTTCCGATACCACGGAGGATGTGCATGAGATTAAGCAGCTGATGGATATGATGAAGACCCGAGTTAAAAAGCTGTATACCTTTATCGATGAGATCATAAGTTTTGCGCGAAATAGCAGAACTGAAGTAGAAAAAGAATATGTTAACCTGCATGAGCTAGCCTTGGAGGTAGTAAATAATGCAAAGTACAGAGAGCAAGCCGCCACTATTGATTTCCGTATTAATGTTAGCAAAGAGGCAGTAATTTTAACTGATGCCAGTCGCTTAAATATTATCATGAATAACTTAGTGGACAACGCCATTAAATACCATAGGCACAACCATCAAGGTAAGTACATTGCCATAAGCGTGCGTAACAAACCGGAAATAACACAAATAGAGATTTCAGATAATGGGCAGGGAATTCCTCACGAGGCCCAAGATCGTATTTTCGATATGTTTTTTAGAGCCTCCGAAAATTCCAATGGCTCAGGGCTCGGGCTATTTATAGTAAAGGACATGCTGGAACGGATTGGCGGGAAAATAGACCTACTACTCTAAATTTGGTGATGGCACCACCTTTTCAATGTCTTTCCCTAAACAATAAGCATATTTTTTGAGCCATAGCTCGGCAACTACCCTATTTAATTTATCTTTGCAGCATGGCAAAGAATGAACAGCATCAAGAAAATACATTATTTAAAAGTATTGTAGCGCATGCAAAGGAATACGGTTTTGTGTTTCCATCAAGCGAAATTTATGATGGCTTACAAGCCGTGTATGATTATGGACCCTACGGTGCAGAACTAAAAAAAAATATAAAAGAATTGTGGTGGAATACCATGACCAGATTTAATGATAATATTGTTGGTCTGGATTCCGCAATTTTTATGCACTCCGATACCTGGAAAGCCTCAGGACATATAGATAGTTTTAACGATCCTATGATTGATAACAAAGACTCTAAAAAAAGATATAGAGCCGATGTTCTCCTAGAAGATAAAGTTGCGCGGTACGAAAATGAGGGTAATCATGAGCAGGCAAAAGCTTTGCTGGCTTTA
This sequence comes from uncultured Cytophagales bacterium, assembly GCA_963832285.1. Classification (GTDB taxonomy): domain Bacteria; phylum Bacteroidota; class Bacteroidia; order Cytophagales; family Cyclobacteriaceae; genus Marivirga. The sequence goes on along the minus strand of CAWHTP010000002.1, from coordinate 740,741 downwards.
ATGGGTAAGCTGCTAAGTGCTGAAGACCTTGAGGGCGTAAGACAGCTCATTATTGATGAAGATATAAAGTGTGCTGTTTCGGGCACTGCTAACTGGACCGAGGTAAGACAATTTAACCTCATGTTTTCTACACAAATAGGAAGCTTAGCAGATGACTCCAATAAGGTTTACTTAAGGCCGGAAACAGCACAAGGTATTTTTGTCAATTTCCTCAATGTGCAAAAAACAGCGCGCATGAAGGTACCTTTTGGCATTGCACAAATAGGCAAAGCTTTTAGAAATGAGATTGTTGCCAGGCAGTTTATTTTCAGAATGCGTGAATTTGAACAAATGGAGATGCAATTTTTTGTGCGCCCCGGAGAAGAATTGGAGTGGTACGAAAAATGGAGCGAAGCGAGAATGAAGTGGCATAAAGCGCTGGGCATACCCGAGCATAAGTTGAGGTATCACAAGCACGTAAAATTAGCGCATTATGCCAATGCAGCTGTAGATGTAGAGTATGATTTTCCGTTTGGGTTCAAAGAAATTGAAGGCATACACAGCCGCACCGACTTTGACTTAAAAAGCCACATGGAGGTATCGCGAAAGAAAATTCAATACTTCGATCCGGAAATAAATAAAAATTACATCCCTTATGTAGTAGAAACTTCGGTTGGATGCGACAGGCTGTTTCTTATGATTTTATGTAACGCCTATACAGAAGAAACTACCGTAGATGACGGAAAAGAAAAGAGTAGAACTTATTTGAAGTTTCTTCCGGCAATTGCGCCTGTAAAGGCAGCAGTGTTGCCGCTTACAAAAAAAGACGGTTTGCCGGAAAAAGCTAAAGAAATTTATAGCAAACTTAGAACGCTGCATAACGTTATGTATGAGGAGGCAGCCTCCATTGGTAAAAGATATGCCAGACAAGATTTGATAGGTACGCCCTATTGTATAGCGGTAGATCATCAAACGTTGGAAGATGATACAGTGACCATTCGCGATAGAGATACTACTGAGCAACAAAGGTTATCAATTGATGCGGCAATAGCTTATATTAATGGCAAGTGTTCTATGCAGCATGTATTTAATCAATTATAGCGTGTTATCATTTTTATCTATTGCTTAATGAGCATTATCAATTTTTTAAATATGAAGGTGAGCCGTATCTTTACAATAAAATAAAAAAGAAAGAGAAATGATAGAATTGGAGCAAGATAATTTAAAAGAAATTGTAGAAAGTAATGAAATGGTTATGGTGCAGTACGGTGCTACTTGGTGTGGCAATTGCCGTATTACCAAACCAAAGTTTAAAAGAGTTTCAGGAGAGAACGAAGGGGTGAAATTTGTATATGTTGATGCAGAGAAACTGCCTAAATCACGTGCTTTAGTAGAGGTAGATAATTTGCCTACTTTTGCAGCATTCAAAAACGGCAAACTTTTAAATGCTGTGGCAGGAAATAAACCAAGTATTATAACAGATTTACTAAATGAGGTTACCGCTAATTAAGCACATTGTTGCATTTATTGAAAAGCATGATGAGGACTACATAGTTGAATCGATGGATTTACTTGAAGACCTTATTGAAGCCAAAGGAATAAAAGATGAAGAGCTGGATGTAATTGGAGAATTGCTCTCTAATTTTTCAGGTGCTTTGGAAGTTCACAAAGATATGAAGAGTGGAACAGCGCAAAAAGAGGCACTGAACAGCTTTATGAAGCGTGTTACAGGTTCAATTAGCTAGTAGCAAACTAGTAGCTAATTAAATATGCAAACAGATGGCAAGTATTTTAATGCTGAACTGCAAATAAAAAAGCCGCATCTCTGCGGCTTTTTACTTACCAAAACATCAACCATTCACTATGAATTAAACTATTACTCTCAAAAGGATATTTTGCACGAAATAGTTCCTACATTTAAAAATTTCTTTAAAGTTTTCGCATATATATTCTCAATCATACTTTTTAAACGATTAAAGCATATTTTTCTTCGACTAAACAATATGGTGCTTTATTAATTAAGTTATTAAATAAATTTTTATGCTAGAAAGACGAAATGCGCTTAGAGTTCCTAAAACCGAACACCCCAGAGTAATAATAATTGGTGGAGGTTTTGGAGGCATTCAGTTGGCTAAAAAATTAGCAAAGGCCAAAGTTCAGGTGGTACTTTTTGACCGTAACAATTACCACACTTTTCAACCGCTGCTTTATCAGGTTGCTACTGCAGGCCTTGAGCCCGATGCTATTGCAGGGCCACTCAGGAAGCTGCTCGAAAATACAAAGAATATACTATTCAGGATGGCTGAGGTGAGGCAAATAAAACCTGAATCTAATACAATCATCACTGACATTGGTAATATTACTTATGACCATTTGGTAATAGCTTGTGGTACTAGAACTAATTTTTTTGGTGATCCTGAAAAATTTAAAGATGCTTTCCCTTTAAAACAGGTGCCGCAAGCACTTGATTTAAGAAGCCATATACTGCAAAATTTTGAGCAGGCAGTGCTCATGTCTGATCAGGACGACCTCGAAAAATTACTTAATATAGTTATTGTGGGTGGCGGCCCTACCGGAGTAGAACTTTCCGGTGCACTGGGTGAATTAAAAAAGCACGTGCTACCAAAAGATTACCCCGATATTGATTTCGACAACATGAATATATATTTGGTTGAGGGTTTGGATCGCCTCCTAGGCGGCATGTCAGATTTTGCAGATAAGAAAGCTCAAAAATATCTGAAGAAATTTGAAGTGAGGGTGAAATTGAAAACCATGGTGGAGTCTTACGATGGTGAATATGTAACATTTAAGAATGGCGAGAAAATTAAGAGCAATACGCTTGTTTGGGCTGCTGGTGTTACCGGAAATATAATTGACGGATTACCTGAAGATAGCATAGTTAATAACCGCTACAAAGTAAACCGATTTAACCAAATTGCGGGTACCGAAAATATCTACGCACTGGGCGATATTGCCTTTATGGAAACAGAAGATTTCCCTAAGGGCCACCCCATGTTGGCGCCTGTAGCAATGCAACAGGGAGACCACCTGGCAAAAAACTTTAAACTGCTGTTTCAAGAGAAGCCATTAAAACCTTTTAAATACTTTGATAAGGGCAGCATGGCAACTGTTGGCCGTAACAAAGCCGTGGTAGATTTGCCAAAGGGTTTACATTTTGGAGGTTTTTTCGCTTGGTTTGTTTGGATGTTCATACACTTGGTATCTATCATTGGCTTTAGAAGTAAATTGGTGGTTTTAACCAACTGGATTTGGAATTACTTCACCTATGATAGGGGCATTCGGTTAATAATAAGACCATTTAAACCAACTTACTTTAAAAACATGAAGAAAATTAAAGAAGTAGTTAAATGATTTGATGGGCGGTTTTACAATAAGCTAAAAAGGAACTACTTTTCAACACCAATAAAGTAGCAAAACCTTTAATGAACAAAAAGAAGTTATATTGGATATTACAGCTCTCCGGATGGACTGCGTACGGTTTATTAAATATATACATTGCTTATCTTTCCAATAACCTAACGAAACAACAAGCGCTGGGTCAATTTTTATTTATACCTATATATATAGGGCTTACCCACCTTTACAGAAATTATATTATAAAAAAAGGCTGGCTGCAGCTATTAATGCAGCAACTTATTTTAAGGGTAGTCATTTCATGTTTTATCTTAAGCGTGCTTGATCACTTTTTCCTGCTGATAATTTCTACGCTGCTCAGCTCTTTAAATCCCGAATATGATTTGAATTCGGTGGTTATTTTCATCAGCATACTTGCTAACCTTATATTATACTTTTTATGGTCATTGGGTTACTTTATGTATCACTATGTTGAAAATTATAACCGCTCCTTAAAATTCAATGCAGTGATGAATGAAATTGAGCTTAATAATTTAAAGTCTCAATTAAATCCACACTTCATTTTTAACGCATTAAATAGTGTGCGCGCTTTGGTTGATGAAGATCCTGTGAAATCAAAAGTAGCCATTACGCAACTTTCAAACATCCTGCGGAATTCTCTTATTTTGGATAGGAAAAGAGTGGTAAGCTTTACCGATGAGTTAAACACCGTTGTAGATTTTTTAGCACTAGAAAAAATAAGATATGAGGAAAGGCTGAGTACAGTGTATAACATTCACCCCGATTCGCATAAGTTCCAAATTCCGCCATTAATGATACAGACTTTGGTGGAGAACGGCATAAAACACGGTATTGCTAAACTCACTAAAGGTGGTGAAATAATGATAATAACAGAAGTGCAGCATGAAACCCTGATCATTTACATCAAAAATGAGGGTAAATATACTCCGCCTAAAAAGAAATCTGAAGGTGGTTTTGGCATTCAGAATACAAAACAAAGGCTCAAACTAATTTTCGATAACCAAGCCTCTTTCAGTATAAAAAATACGAATGAGGGGCAAGTACTTACTACAGTAAAAATTCCAAGTGGCATATTTTAACTATTAAAAGTTATAGCCGTAGAAATAGAAATACAATTTGGATATAGCTAGTAATAAAATTAATTGTACATGAGAGCATTAATTGTTGATGACGAAAGATTAGCCCGCAAAGAGCTGAATAACTTATTGCAAGAAGTTAAGGACATAGAAGTTATCGGAGAGGCTACTAATGCAGACGAAGCCGAACAGCTCATTTTAAAGCTAAACCCCGATTTGATCTTTTTAGATATTCAGATGCCCGGTAAAACCGGTTTTGAGTTGTTGGAATCGTTAGAAAAGGCACCACAGGTAATTTTTACCACCGCTTACGATGAATATGCGCTAAAAGCCTTTGAATACAATGCCTTAGATTATGTGCTAAAACCCATTGAGCCTAAAAGGCTTGCCAATGCTGTGGAGAAAGTGCGTAGACAAATTTCTCAGAAGGAACCGATTGATGAACAGCTAGTGAACAAGCTTACTGCTAACGATCAGGTTTTTGTGAAAGATGGAGACAACTGCTGGTTTGTAAAATTAAAAGACGTGAGACTTTTTGAGTCTGACGGCAATTATATTAAAGTATACTTCGATAAGTACAAACCCATGATTCATAAATCTTTAAATGCCTTGGACGAGAAGCTTGATAATAAATCGTTCTTTAGGGTATCACGAAAGCATATCATAAACCTGAATTGGGTTGATGAAATAGAAACATGGTTTAACGGAGGGCTGATGGTTAAACTAAAAGGAGGAGAAAAAGTGGAGGTAAGCCGAAGACAGGCCACGAAATTTAAAGACTTAATGAGTCTTTAATTTCGCTCTTCGGGATTTGCAATCCCGAAGCTTTGTTAAAGGATTTGTAATCCGTTTTTATGAACGCAGTTTATAACAATATAACGAGGAACCGATCATTGATTCAATGTCATAATTTATTATAGAAATAAGCTTATTTCTTACACTAATCAACTATAAACAAATCAGAGGCTAATTTATCCGCCAGCAACATCCCTTTTAAGGTGAGCTTTAAATCGGTATTGCTTATCACACAGAGTTTATCCAGCCGCCAACTTTCTAAAATCGCTTTATTCTGATTCACGAAATCGTATTGCAAGCTTGTTTTTAAATGGGCAAAGGAAATACCGGCTGATGTCCTCAGGGCAGTCATCAGATACTCATTTATTTTATCGGCCTTGCTTAACGGATCCACGGTAATAGGCAATGTATTTCGAGCTAGGCTTTCTATATATTTTGCATTATTGCTCACATTGAAATGTCTATTTTCACCATCAAAAGAATGTGCGCCCGGTCCTAAGCCCAAATACCTCACGCCCTGCCAGTAATTAGTATTATGAAATGAGGCGTATGCCGGCAAGCTGTAATTAGATACCTCATAATGCTGGTAATTATTTTGAGCTAAGCTTTTCATCAATTAGTAAAAACTGATTCGCTGCCACTTCTTCATCTACTTCCTGCAATTTCCCATGCTTGAGCTTATTCCCAAAAACTGTTTTTGGCTCAATGGTAAGGCAATAGGTAGAAATATGATTTGGCTGAAACGCCAGTAAGCATTCAATATCATTAAGTAATGCTGCGTCAGTGCCTATCGGGATGCCGTAAATTAAGTCCGCACTGTAATTATTGATGGACGAGCTTTTAATCCACTCCAAACATTGTATGGCCTCATTTGCGTTATGTGCTCTGTTCATCCACTGCAAAATTTCCGGCTGAAAACTTTGAATCCCTACGCTCAACCGATTAACTCCTGCATTATGAAATGTACTTAATTTCTCAGGAGTAATGTCATCAGGGTTTGCTTCGAGGGTAATCTCGGCATCGGTAGCTAAATTAAAATTGTTTCTTACGGCATCCAACAATTGATTGAGCGCCAATTCATCAAGTAAAGAGGGCGTGCCTCCTCCAAAATAAACTGATTTTACGGTAGTATCGTGCAAATAATCTTTCCTGAGTATTAATTCTTTTACTATTGCTTTTATCATTTCAGCTTTTAATGTCATATTAGTTGAGAAATGAAAATCGCAATAATAACATGCCTGCTTACAAAAAGGAATATGAATGTAAATACCGCTCATAGGCTGGCAAAGTTAGTTGTTATTTTGTTGTTAACCCTCACATCAAGTCCTCAAGAATTGAATGGCCAAACTAATGGTGAAGTAACAACAGTAGATAAAAGTAGCCTCCAATTGCATATTGACTCTTTAAAGAGAAGGGGCTTTTTAGAAGCCAGCTATAAAGTGAAGGACAGCAGCTACCTAATAAAAAATGGACCGGAATATATCTGGGGAGAAATTGTTTTGAATGGCCTGGAAGCGGAGCAGGCTCAAGCTGCCATTAAAAAATTGAAAGGAGAAACGGCAGACCAGATTAAATTGGAGCGACTTAGCCGGCGGTTGCTCAAAAAAAATGCTTTTAATAGTGGTTATCCTTTTGCAGAAGCCTCACTCACAGTAGAGGATATAAATGGCAATACTGTAAATGCTGCTGTTGTTATCACATTAAATAATTATATAGTTTACGATAGTATTGATGTTAACACCACAGTCATCAGCACCAATTATTTACAGAATTTTCTAAACCTTAAATACGGTGAGCCGTGGTCAAACGCTGCTTTTGAGGCCATAGCCGAAAATTTTGAGCAGCTACCGTTTGTTAGCCTTGCGCAAAAGCCGGAAGTAACTTTTAGCCGGGGGATGGCGCAAATTGACTTGGAATGTTATAAAACGCCAGCCAATCAGTTTGATGCCATAGTAGGCATAATTCCGCAAGGCGATAAAACGTTAATTACGGGGCAGGCCGATTTGAAATTGCCCAATTTATTCCGTTCTGCCATAGCTTGGAACCTCAACTGGCAGAAGTACGATGAGCGCTCACAGTTTTTAAATACCTCCTTAACCCAGTTAAAAATTCTCAAATCTCCAGTAGGCTATCAGGCGAATTTTAACTTGTTAAAGGAAGATTCCAGTTTCCTTAGAATAGACTATCAGCTTATGCTCAATTATCCTGTTTTTAAAAAGCTAAACTTACATGCAGGTTTTGGGCAAACCATCAACAGGTTTACGGCATCAAACGAAACAATGGAGGACGTAAATAACAATCAATTTAGGAGCAGCGATATTAGTAACCTGATAGTAGCGGCCAATTATAATGTGCCATTAAATTATCCGCAGCTAAAGGATTATTTTTACATACAAACGAATACAAGTATAGGTAGAAAAACACTGCAACTAACTGATACACTTATAAATGAAGATGATGAGCCCGCTGCTATATCTTCCAATATTGAGGCAGCAATATCCGTAGGTTTCCAGCAAAAGCTTTTGAAGCGATTTACCATTGAGGAAGTACTTAGCTACAAGGGTGTTTTTAATGAGGCATTAGCTCAAAATGATTTACTCCGCTTAGGCGGACTACAAAACTTGCGAGGCTATAACCAGAATTTCTTTTTTGCCAGACAGTACCTTCTGTTAAATATAAACTACCGTTACTTCCTCAATAATATGTCGAGTGCTTTTATAATAACTGATGCCGCTGTACTACCTAAAACCAATCGCTTATTGTATAGCACAGGTTTAGGCTTAGATGCACGAACTAAAAACGGATGGTTCAGACTTATCTATGCGCTAGGCATGGAAAGTGGTAATAAAGTAAATTTTTCATCTGCTAAAGTGCATTTTGGTTATATAGCCCTATTTTAGCAGAAAATTTCATTTTGATTAAACATAAACTAATCTTTTCAGCATTTTTGCTCGTAGCCATGGCATTTCAGGCTGTTGGTCAACGCGAGGCAGAGCCTCTCACAGAGCAACATGCATTTGCACTTGTGCACGAGTCAGGAAATACTGAGTTTTTCATATTACCTAAAGACAGCATGCCGGGTACCTTTAAGGCTGTTCAACTTAGTAGTACTAAAAGTTTTTCTGTATTCCAGCAACTGGATATTTTCGGTGTCTCATCAGTAAAACCGAGCGGGCTAAATGTTTATGAGATTTTGGGAACAACGGATTTTACTGCTATCAAGGTATTAGCCAGCGCTGCAAAGCAAGAAATAGTAGCGACCATCTTAGTGGAGGAACCCTTACGTGCGAATCATTCCATTTTTCCTGATAATGATAAAAGAAACCTTAAAGTTGGTTATAACGATACACTGATTTTTCTGTTATTACTGAACCTAGGCTTGCTTAGTGCCTTTAGGGTTTTATATCCTAAAAGGTTTTCAGAAGTTTTTTCTTTAAGGCGTACCTTTTCATTAAGGCCGTTAGAGAGTGATAGTTTTAGGTTGAGGTTATTTGATCGTGACACTATAAGTGCCATTTTTATTTATGTTTTATTAACAGGAGTGGTTATTACGTTATTTTCTAGTTCTGATTACGATATTTTTGAGGTAAATCAGCGTATGGCATTGTCAATAGCCTTTATTAAATCAGTAGTAATTTTGTCCTTTTTAGTAACAGCTAAAATTTTTTTGGTAACAGTACTAGCTAATATTTACGGAGTACGCAAAATGAACCTGTTTTACGTAAAAGAATTAATCAATATTAGTCTTCTATTTATTACTATCTTATTTTTTGCGACAATTATTGTCTTTTTATGGAGTGGTAGTATGCCTGCATTTTGGCTACTAACTATTAAGGTAACGCTCATAATTCTCTACATCATCCGAAGCATTTTGCTTTATTTCAAAATATTAAAACTGAGCGGTTTTACTTATCTATATTTATTTTCTTACTTTTGCACCACAGAAATATTTCCCCTTATAATAGGGCTTAAATATTTCTATTGATTTATCAATTTGTAGCAAATTATATATGTCAACATCAGCAAAGGATCGTTTTTTCCCGATTAATAGTATTTTAGTTTCACAGCCCGAACCAAATGATATTGCAAGCTCGCCATATCACAAACTAGCAGAGAAATACAATATAAAAACTGATTTTAGGCAATTCATTAAGGTAGACCCAATTGATGCCAAAGAATTCAGAAAACAAAAAATTGATATTTTAAAGCATACTGCCGTAATTTTTACCAGCAGAAATGCCGTGGATCATTTCTTTAGAATTTGTAAAAATAGTAAAATTGAGATGCCAGCAGAAATGAAATACTTCTGTATTTCCGAGCAAACGGCAAACTATTTACAGAAATATATTGTAGTTAGAAAACGCAAAGTTTTTGTGGGTGAAAGAACCGCTCAGGATATTATTGACGTAATTAAAAAGCATAAAAGCGAAAAATACTTGTTTCCTTGCTCTAATATAAGAAAGGATGATATTCCTGCTTTTATGAATGATAATGGGTATACTTTCACGGAGGCAAACATTTATAATACCGTAGCAGCTGATCTATCCGATTTAGACAATGTGCTTTACGATATTATAGCATTTTTTAGTCCTTCAGGTATTAACTCTTTGTTTGTTAACTTTCCTGACTTTAAACAAAATAATACACGTATTGCAGTTTTTGGCCCTACCACAGCCAAAGCCGCTGTGGATGCCGGCCTTATTTTAGATATTGAAGCACCACTGCCAAATGCGCCCTCAATGACGGGTGCATTGGAGCTTTATATAAAAAAAGCCAATGGCCTTAAGTAGTTGATTAATAGTATGTAAAGCGCTTGGTATTTTACAATTACTTTAAATAACTTACATAAAGTCTTGACTGCACGTTATTTTCACTATATTTAGCATTCCAAAAGTAATTAGGGTATGAAGCACTTTTTGAAAATATTATCAATAGCCTTGCTCTTGCTAACGGGAGAATTAAAAGCACAGGATGCGCAGTTCTCTCATTATATGTTTAACAACATATACAATAACCCGGCTTATTCCGGTGTTGAGGGCTATACCAAAATGTCACTTTTTCACAGGTCGCAGTGGGCAGGATATGCAGCAACTAATAACTCATTGGGCGTATCGCCCACAACGCAGCTCTTTACAATTACCAGCCCTATTATGAGGTACAATGCCGGATTTGGCTTTTATGTAATGGCTGATAGGATAGGTGCACAAAGTATTACACAGATACAGGCATCAGGTGCTTATCACTTAGGTATAAAAGAAACAAAAGTGAGCATTGGTTTTAGAGCCGGTACCATAACACAATCAGTAGATAAAGACGTTTATGTGGCAATTCATGGAGATGATCCCACCATAAACCAAAGCTTAAGTACACAAACTCGCCCGGATTTTTCGTTAGGCGTTAATTTTCAGCACGAAGATTTTTATGTAGGGGCATCTTTCAATCACATGATAGAAGCTGAGTTCGATTTTGGAGCCGACCAAGTAAGAAATCCTTACCCTCAAGAGATTATGGTAACCGCTGGTTACACATTTCCTTTAACATATGATGTAAGTATTACACCAAGCTTTATAGTACGCTCCACAGAATTTACTTCTTACACCTTTAATATAGGAGCTGTAGCAGAATATAAAGAAAAAATTTGGGGTGGCTTGTCATTTAGGCAGCAAGACGCAGTAATATTAATGTTGGGTTATAGTTTCTTCAAAGAAAATACCCTTAAATTTGGTTACGCGTTCGATTATACGGTGGTAGCACAGGATGCTAAGAGCCTTACCTCTCATGAAGTAATGCTCAGTTATAGGTTACCGGCAATATCTACATCGGGTAAAAAGGTAGTGCGAACGCCAAGATTTAGACATTAGTCGTAAAATATTTGTTATATAAATCTTTTTTATCAAAATTGTACTGTTGAATTTATAATTAATACAATAAACAATAAAACCTTACACTGTATGGTTTTAATAATAGGTGTGTAAACGTGAAATAAATAATAAACAATATATTAGCGTTTTGTTTGAAACAAATAGGTGTTATGAATAATAAAAGTGTTTTAAGAAATGTAGGTCTATCCGTAGTCCTGTCAGCGTCTGTTTTCCTTCAAGGGTGTGGTTTGTTTGGAGGATCATCTGGCGATGGTGGTGAACTAGTAGGTGTAGAAGGCCGAGAGGGCTGGTATATGTCAGTCCCGTATGGTATGATTTCAGTCCCGGCAGGTACCTTTCACATGGGTCAGGCCGATGAGGACGTTGCCGCCAGTCAGATTAACTTCAACAGGCAGGTAACTATTGGTGGTTTCTATATGGACGATACAGAAATTACCAACAATGAATACCGTCAATTTATCACGCGTATGTTGGAAGACTCTTCTTCTCTGGGCAAGGATTATATTATGGATGAGTTATATCCTGATACTACTGTTTGGGTGAAGGACTTTGTTAACCACATGGGAGATCCTATGATGGAGTATTATTATATGCACCCTGCATTTGATGATTTCCCTGTTGTAGGTGTTGACTGGAAAGCAGCAAAATTCTTCTCTATATGGAGAACAGATTATTTGAATGCTTACCGTGAATCTTTAGGCGAATTTCCAATGCCTGCCTTCCGTTTGCCTTCAGAAGCCGAGTGGGAGTATGCGGCAAGAGGAGGTAGAGATATGGCCAAATATCCTTGGGGTAACCCGTATATAAGAAATGCCAAAGGTTGTATGCTAGCTAACTTTAAGCCGGGTAGAGGTAACTACTTTGATGATGGTTATGCCTATACAGCTCAGGTTGCAGAATATTTTCCTAACGATTGGGGTTTATTTGATATGTCAGGAAACGTATCAGAATGGTGTGAAGATGCTTACAATCCCGCCTCAGTTCCATTAGTTTGGGATTTGAATCCTACATTTTTCGATAACAGTGAACCACGAAAAGTTATAAGAGGCGGTTCTTGGAAAGACATTGCCTTTTACCTAGAAACCGGTACGAGAGCATTCGAGCATGAAGACTCCACCAAAGCATTTATAGGCTTCAGATGTGCAATGACTTACCTGGGAAGATCGGCAGGAACAGAATTTTAATTGACATTTATAAAAAAATAAACAATATTTAGAAAATATTAACCATAAAAACTACAAACATGAGCAATAAAAAAGGCGGATTTCAGGAATTATTCTATAACAATATCATGCCTAAGATATATGGTATAGGTGCGGCAGTCGTAATTGTTGGGGCTTTATTTAAAATTCAACATTGGGAAGGTGCAAGCATAATGCTTATTATAGGCCTTGGTACTGAGGCTTTAATTTTTCTCTTTAGTGCGTTTGAGCCAACTCACAAAGAAGTAGATTGGAGCAAAGTTTATCCGGAACTTTCAGCAGAATTTTCAGGAGAAACAATTCCGGCAAGAAAGCAAATGGCGGTACAGTCAGGAAGTTCTACTGCTCAGCAGTTGGATAAAGTGCTGGAAGAAGGAAAAGTTGGTCCTGAATTGGTGAAAAGTTTAGGTGAAGGCATGAAGAGCATGGCGGAATCAGCAAAGCAAATGTCAAATTTAAGTAGTGCAGCTGTAGCCACTAATGATTATGCCACTAACGTAAAGCAGGCTTCAAAATCTTTATTGGAGATGAACAAATCTTACGATAGCACGGTAAAGGCGATGTCTGAAATGTCAAATGCCTCTGTAGACGCAAAGCAATACCATTCGCAAGTACAGGCAGTTACTAAAAATTTATCGGCTTTAAATTCTGTTTACGAAATGGAATTACAAGATTCTCAGAATCATGTGAAAGCAATGAACAAGTTCTATTCAAACTTAGCAGCAGCTATGGAGAATATGTCCGAAGCAAGTAAGGATACGGAGCAATTCAAGAACGAGGTGAAGAATTTAACAACTAACCTCTCTCAATTGAATAAAGTCTACGGCAACATGCTTTCAGCTATGAAAGGTTAATTATAGTATAATTTAAAACTTTAAAGACATTTCTATATGGCTGGAGGAAAGGAAACCCCAAGACAAAAGATGATAGGCATGATGTACCTGGTACTAATTGCACTTCTTGCTTTGAATGTGAGTGCGACCGTACTCGATAAATTTGTTGACATTAATGATTCGCTAGAGGTATCTGTAGATGCTGCTCGTGAACAAAACGGTAATACTTTGCAGCGCATACAAAACGCTGTGGAGGAATCTGGAAAAAGACCCGGGGATGTTAAAATTCTCGATATTGCGGAGCAAATACGGAAGCGTACCCGCGAGATGGTTAAAGAATTGGAAACCTATAAGGAAAAATTTGTTGAAATTACTAAAGGAAGAGATCCTGATACAGGAGAATTGTTAGGTAAGACTGATTATGATATGGTGGGTAACTATATGATGCCTGAAAACGAAAATAATGGAATAGTTCTTCAGAAAAGTTTAAATGATTATGCATCATTTGTAGATAAGGCTGTTTCCGACTCCTCCGTAACTTTTGCCCCGTTAGCCCAAGACGCGAATGAAAATCCTCGTTATAAGGATGATCCTAATCAGAAAAATAAAGATTGGGCAACACTAGAGTTTATGGGCACACCTACTCCTGCAGGTTTGGCTACTATTAGTGATTACCAAAATAAAGTAATGGCTTATGAGGCACGAGCACTAGATATACTGGCGCGTAGAGTAGGTGCTTCAGATTTAAAATTTGATAACATTAATCTGGTTGCATTGCCGGAATCTAAAATTGTTGCCGCAGGTGCGAAATACAAAGCGGACTTAATAGTAGCAGCTTCTTCTTCAGCAGAAGATCCGGAAATGACGTTTAATGGTTCTTCTATACCAGTAGAGAGCGGTTCCGGTAAAATAGAATTTAGAGCTACACCTGGTGCCTACGGTGCTGATGGTACGGTTAGAAAAACTTTTACAGCAACTGCTACACTAAAAGATTCTACTTACACAGATGAAATCGAATATTTTGTTGCAAAGCCTGTTATTCAAGTACAATCTGCAGCGCTTAGTACGTTATATCTTAACTGCGGAAATAAACTGAATATTGGTGTGCCTGCTTTAGGCACTTCGTACAATCCTAGCTTTAGTGTTAGAGGTGGATCATCTATTTCCGGTAAAGACAGGGGTTTAGTAACGATTGTCCCTAATGCACCTAAAGTAACCATTAGCGTATCGTCCGATGGTGCTAAAATTGGTGATGTGCAATTTGATGTGCAAAGAATACCTAAGCCAAGCATCAAAGTTTATGCAGGTTCAAAGCCGGTAAACCAGAAGCAAGGTGAATCTATCAGTAGTTTGCGTGTATTAAGAGGCGCAGCCATTGCGGAAGATAATTTTAAGAAGCAGCTGCCGGACGATGCCCAGTATAGAGTTACCAGGTGGACAATAAGATTAGCAAGGGGGCCTAGACCAATTGGACAGCCTTTGAAAGCTACGAGTGAAACAGTAAATCTTTCTCAATTAATTAGCAGTGCAAGACCCGGAGATAGGCTTATTGTGGAAATTGATCAGGTGTTAAGAAGAAACTTCAGAGGAAATACCGAAGAGGTGAATTTAGGGGAAGAAATTACGGTTATTCCTTTAAATTAATGAATGAATAAATTTGTGATATGAAAAAGTTTGTGTTTTTATTTACTATTGCAGCCTTGTCATGTACAGGAGTTGCTGTTGCTCAAGAATCTGGCAATGATGGATATAATCCTAATTCGGTTCGTCCAATTCATGATGATGACATCATGTTTAAGAAAAGAATTTGGCGAAGAATGGATTTGAATGAGAAGCAGAATAAGCCGTTTTTCGCAATGGGTAACGAGATATCTAAAATTATATTAGATGCCGCCAAAGCAGGCATTTTGCCTATTTATAAGAATGATTCTTGTACCACGAGGTACACTAAAGAAGAATTTCTTGAAAATTTGGAAAACCCGCAATTAGCTGCTTATGGTGATGGTGGCGATGGGTTTGGTGGTTCTGATGATGGCTGGGGCGACTCAGGAGGAGATTCCGGTGGAGATGACTGGGGTTCTGACGATGGTTGGGGAGATTCCGGTTCCAGTGATGAATCTGCCGATGGTGGTGGCTCATCTGATATAGGACCTATAGATACCAAGTTTCAGCCGAGAGATATCTCCGTAATGCAAATAGTGGAAGACATGATTTTTGATAAGAAAAGATCTGTTTTGGTGTGGGATATTCAAGCAATCAAGCTCATAATTCCTGCAGAGAAATTTACAGCCGGAATTTTTAGAGAAGTGGGCGTTTTCAAATACAAAGATTTAGTTAAGTTATGGAGAAGCATGCCGGAAGAAGCCGTATGGTTTAATCCCCAAAACAGTGCAGCACATAGGAACCTCGCTGATGCTTTTGCTTTAAGACTTTTCAATGCTAGAATCACTAAAGTAGCTAATCCTGATGATAATGCGATCATTGATATTTATGATGAAACGCCAAGACAAGGAATTTTGGCTTCCAAGTGGGCTGAATATAAGCTAATGGAGAAAGAACACGAATTGTGGTCTTACTAAACATATAAAACCCAAAGTTATAATGAAGGCGGATTTTAATCCGCCTTTTTATTTGCCGAATTTTTTAGAACTATTTCTGCTTTTTTATTACCTATCACTTTTGAGAGTTCTTCATAATTCGCCTCTTTTATTTTCTTCAAAGATTTGAAGTGGGAAAGTAACTCATTAATAGTCTTTTCACCAATACCTTTTATACCGTCAAGCTCCGAAGTGAAACTATTCTTGCTTCTTATATTTCTATGGAACGTGATAGCAAAACGATGGGCTTCATCACGAAGACGCTGTATCAATTTTAGAGATTCACTCTTTTTACTAATATGAACAGGGAACTGGTCTCCGGGAAAGTAAATTTCTTCCAGCCTTTTAGCAATGCCTATTATAGCTATTTTGCCATAAATATCTAATTCTCTAAGTGTTTGCGTAGCCGCATTTAATTGTCCTTTTCCGCCATCAATAATAATGAGATCCGGCAGTGTGGCATTTTCTTCAACTAACCTTCTGTATCTGCGCCCAACTACTTCCTGCATGGACGCAAAATCATCCGGGCCTTCAACTGTCTTTATGTGGTAATGCCTATATTCGCTCTTTTTAGGACGCCCATTCCGGAAATGCACCATGGAAGCTACAGGATTAGTGCCTCCTAAATTGCTATTATCAAAACATTCAATTCTGAGTGGTGTATGCTTCAATTGTAAGTCCGATTGAAGCTGTTTTACAACTCTGAGTTCCTTAATTTTGCTGGTTTCATTCTGGTTGAGCTTCTCTTTTTTAACGAATAATACATTTTTAAGACTAAGTTCTACCAGTTTTCGCTTATCACCAATTTGTGGTACTATAAAATGAAACTTGTCAGAAACATTGTTAACCGCTATGTTAGTCAGTATTTCGCTTGACTGGCTTTCATATACCTGCCGCATATCAATAAGTGCATGCAATAACAGCTCTTCATCTGTTTCCTCCAGTTTCTTCTTAATTTCAATGGTTTTAGTAGCTATTATGCTACCATTTTTAATAATAAAATAATTGATAAAGGCAAAGCTGTCTTCAGAAATAATGGTGCAGACATCAATATCCGTTAGCCGTGGGTTTACCACCAACGACTTTGATTGGAAACGCTCAAGCAGTAAGAGTTTGTCTTTATATTTTTGAGCATCTTCATAAGATAAATTTTCTGCAGCCTCATTCATCTTATCCTTAAAATAATTTTTGGGGATGTTGAGGTTTCCCTTGAGAATCTCTCGTGCCTGATTGATATCGTTTTGGTAGTCATCATGCTGCTGCAAGCCTTCGCAGGGGCCTTTACAATTACCAATATGATATTCTAAACAGATTTTAAATTTACCTGATGTGATATTTTGGTCTGTCAGGTTGAGTTTGCAGGTTCTTAGCGTGTAGAGTTTTCTTAGCAAGTCGAGCACGTTGTTCATGGCACGCACACTGGCGTAAGGTCCAAAGTAGGTGCCCCTATTCAATATCTTATTTCTAGTCGATATAATGCGCGGGAAAGGCTCGTTGGTAATGCAAAGGTATGGGAAAGACTTATCATCTTTCAGTAGTATATTGTATTTGGGTTGTAATTCCTTTATCAGGGAGTTTTCAAGCAATAAGGCATCAAATTCTGTATCTACAATAGATACTTCTACCCGTTTTATTTCAGAAACCAGCTTAAGTGTTTTTCTATTGTGCTGCCTTTGGCTATTAAAATAGCTTGATACCCGATTTTTTAAGTTTTTTGCCTTGCCAACATAAATTATCTCTGCCTGATCGTTATGAAATTTGTATACTCCCGGTTCCTGAGGAAGTTTGCTGAGTTCATCCGGTTGGTAAAAGGGTGCGCTATACATTAAGTTATTTATTGTATATCATCAACATCAAATTGGTTCGCTTGTTCGGTGGAATCAACCACATTCATTTGTTGCATATTGTATTTATCGCAATCAGTTTGAACTGATAGATTGGCAGGACGTTTAAACGGGCCTTTTTTAATGCCTAATTCTTCATCAGCATAAACCTTCTGCATAAAAATTTCCCATATAGGCATGGCCATTCTTGCCCCTTGCCCCAAGGAAATATTCCTGAAATGGATACTTCTTTCCTCTCCGCCTACCCAGGCACCGGCAACAAGGTCTTTGGTTACTCCTACAAACCATCCATCGGAATAATTTTGGGTGGTACCCGTTTTAGCGCCAATTTCATTTTCTACTCTGAGCTCCCTGTCAAGACCTAGTGCTGTTCCACCGGAAATTTGAGTAGAACCTTGCAACATATGCAACATTACGTAGGCCGTTTCGGCACTTAAGGCTTCACCGGTTTTTGGTACAAACTGCTTTAGTATTTTCCCATTTTTATCTTCTATACGTTCTATGTAAAAAGGCTTGGTATAAAAACCTTCGTTTACAAAAGTGCTGTAAGCACCAATTAATTCATAAATGGATACATCCGAAGTGCCTAAGCATAAAGAAGGCACAGCTTGTAAAGGGCTCTCAATGCCCAATCTTTTGGCATAATCCACCACAGTTTGAGGCCCTATCTTCTTCATCATATAGGCCGTTCCGGAATTGAGAGAACGCGCCATGGCCGCGCGGATGGACATCGTTTCCCCGGTATATTTACCGTCTGAGTTCGATGGTGTCCAGGTAGGTGGGTTGCCAACTACCTCAAATGTTACCGGTACATCTTGTATTTGATAGCATGGTGAGTAGCCATTATCAATGGCAGCGGCATATACCAAGGGTTTAAAGGTTGACCCCGGCTGGCGCCTGCCCTGTTGTACGTGGTCGTACTTAAAATATTTATAATTTATACCGCCAACCCAAGCCTTAATGTGCCCATTGTGAGGGTTCATAGCCATAAAGCCTGCATGGAGGAAATTCTTGTAGTACCTGATGCTATCCATAGTACTTAAAACCGTATCAATCTCCCCATTATGGCTAAACACTTTCATTTCTTTAGGCTCTTTAAGCAATCTGAAAATCTCCTCTTCATCGTTGCCAAGTTCTTCTTTGAGCCGTTTGTATATATCAGTTTTGCGCGCTATTCGTTCTACAAACCCTTCTATTTCTCTTCCGCTTTCATCGCGCCAAGGGTTTTTACCACTCCAGTGCTCACGAAATAACTTCTGCTGATATTTCATATGCTGCCCCACCGCTTCTTCGGCATAGCGCTGCATTCGGCTGTCAATAGTGGTATATATTTTTAGTCCGTCTTCGTACAAATCGAAACCGTTTTCTTTACACCAAGCCAGTAAATCCCATAAAATTTGACCTCTGAAGTAGGTGCCCAAGCCATCGTTTTGGTTCTCTACGTCATAATCCAGCTCAATAGGTTTTGTGCGTAAAGTATCAAAAGCTACATCGGACAAGTACCCATATTTGTGCATTTGAGCGAGCACTGTATTTTTTCTGTTAAAAGCATTTTTGGGTTGATATACCGGGCTATATAAATTTGGGTTTTTGCAAAGCCCAACAAGCACTGCAGCTTCTTGGACCTTGAGCTGGTCAGGCGTGGTGTTGAAAAATGTTTTTGATGCTGTTTTTATACCAAAAGCATTGCTGCCAAACTCAAAAGTATTGAGGTACATGGCTATTATTTCTTTTTTGGTGTATGACTGCTCCAGCTTTATGGCCACTATCCACTCTTTCATTTTGGCAATGACTAAGCCAAGAACCGGTACGGCATTTAATGTGCCATTAGATAGATCACTTCTTGTTCTAAAGAGAATTTTCGCAAGTTGCTGACTGATGGTACTGCCACCACCGGAGCTTTTATCGAACATTAAAATAGATTTAAAGAAGACCCTTCCTAATCCGTACAAATCAATACCCGAATGCTCGGTAAAACGGATATCCTCAGTAGCTATTAACGCATTTACCACATTGGGTGATAGCTGATCAAAATTAACCTGGCTTCTGTTGTACCGGTAGTATTTTCCCATTTCTTTACTATCAGCAAAGTATAATACTGAGGATAAATCACTTTCAGGATTCTCCAATGACTTAAGGCTTGGCAGCTCGCCATACCAGCCGCCTAAATTTATGCTAATGCTGTAAATGAAAAGGATAAAAACAATTAAGCCTGAGAACAGGGCTATCCAAAGTGATAGAATGATATTCTTAAATTTTGAGCTGCGTGTATTTTTTTCGGTCATGGTGCAAGCTTATAGTTTTCTTCAAAAAACTGATTGTAGCTATCGGGTTCTTTGCCCTGATAAAAAATTTGAAAATTGTCTTTACTAATAATGTAGGAGTCAAAACTTAGACTACTAAAATTATTTAATGGTGAAAGATCGCTATTAAACTTATTATAAAAAGATTCAGCCATTTTTTTATCTTTAAATTCACTTAAAAGAATCATAGAATAGGCATCATTAAATACAAGATTTCCCGCATTCAGGTTCTCATTAGGGTAGAATTTTTTAGCAAAATCTTCGATGGCATCAGGCAGTAAGCCCGACAGCGCGCGGTTATTTTCATAAAGCACTACAAAATAATGCGACTGCTCAAAATAAGGTATATATCTTATTTCATTGAGTGCCTGAATTTTGTTGTTATAATCTTCTATGGCTGCCATTAATTTCTTCGAATAGTCTAGCAACTCACTTCCCGGATAGTTCGCAACAAACTCCTGCAACCTAAAAAGGTAGTTGCTTTTACCTTCTATTTTGCCAATTATTAAAGCCTCTAATAATTTTAGATTGTCCTCATAGTCGTTTTCAGGGTAATTCTGAAGCCCATATTGGATGTAAAAATTGGCAGAATCGAAATCTTCCAAATGGTAGGCCGAATAAGCTTTCTCATAAAGTATTTTTACTTTGGCACTGGCAGCATTATTTTCTTCTCTATAATTTGGGTTAATTACCAATTTGGCAAATATAGTTTCCGGGAAGTTTGTGGTCAGCTCCTTGCCATATTTTGCTGATAATTCAGGAGCTATTTCTTTATAATCAACAAATAAGAGGTATAAAATTTCTGCTTTAAAAGTTGTTTCAGGAAACCTTTGTAAGAGATTTTCATAGGTTTCAATAGCATCAGCTTTTTCCTTCAAATCAAAATTATATATATTTCCAAGGCTATAAAGTGCCATCTCAATCTCATCGAGTAATGCTTGCTGCTCTTCCTGTTTAAAAGGGATATTGCTATAAAACTCATTTTTATCTGCTTCGTAGGCGCTTAGTCCGCTGTCATTATCTACTACTGCTTCAGTAGTTGTTAGGTTGCTTTCATTCTGAGCTAAAGGTTCTTCCCCCTCCACTGTATTGATACTGCTCGCTTCAAACCTCCAATTATCTTGCAGAGCCCTATTTCCCCATGTCCGCTTAAACTGTGCCTGGCCTCTAGCTACCGAAGAAGCATCATAAAAGTAAAACTTACCGCTGGTATTTACATTTTGATTAAAGGCGTTGCTACCTTCAAAACCGCCAACCTGTGCTACAGCACCTTGGTTACGAGCTTCTTTCCGTTTTTGCTTGGCTTCCTCTTCTTCTTTTGCAATGCGCTTGTTTCTCAAATCTTCGAAAAGTGCGTTTAAGGAAGTGCTGTCCATCTTAGCCATACTAATCAGGCTGTCGTTGGTTTCTATGGTAGTAATTTGTTCTACAAAATCGGATAGCACTTGTTGCCTGTTAAAAACTGCTTCATAAATATCCTCGTCTTTAGGCATGGTTTGAGCGGCACTGTCATAATAGGCTTTGGCTATTGTATATTTTTTTAGCTCTTCAAAATAGACTATCCCCAGTTTATGGTAAGCAAATGATTTCTGTCTTTCATTGTTCACGCTTTCGCTCACACTGGCTTTGTAATAATCAATGGCCAGGTCAAGCTTGTTTTGTTTTAGCTCAAACTCAGCCATCTCGTAATATATCTTATCTTTAAACTCTTTATTTTTACCATCTTTAAGGAGTTGCTCAAAATACCTCCTTATCTTTTTAATATCCGCCCCTTCTGATAGCTCCGTTACCCGTGCCATATTTAAACGGGCGTGAAAGAAAAATTCATAGGGAGGATTATTAGCAATAACCAATTCATAATTTTCATAGGCCATTGCATCGAGCGCTGCCTTCTGAAATAGCTGACCTAAAATATAGTGCATTCTCGCTTTATCATCGCTTTTGGGCATTAACTCTACCGCCAAAGTGAGGTATTTTATTAAATTATTAGGGTTGTTTGATAGCTGAGAAAAGCTGGCAGCTTGAATGTAGAAGTCTATTTTATTTTGCTTATTAAGTTTCCTGCGCAGCAGATAGTCTATTACTGCTTGTGCATTGTTGTACTCTTCATACTCTACAAACGTGCGAATGAGGTTAATAAGCGATTGGTATTGCGTCTGTTTATCTTCACTCTTAACATTTACGTATTTAAAGGTCTCGATCGATTCTTCGTACTCCCCATTTAGCATTCTGGTTTTACCTACGAGTATGTAGCTATCATCTACCCATTTGCTTACTTTATGTCGTTGTATAGCTATTGAGGCCTTTTTTATGACATCTGCAAGTGCAACAGAATCACTTTTAACAATATTTGAGTCTATGGGTGCTAAAACCAGCAGTGTTTTGTTGAAGTTGTGTTTATGGCTTTCCTCTATTTTGAGTTGCACCTCGTTTAATTTTTCACGAGCAATAAAGTACGCATTGTATTTTGCTGTAACATTATGGTAGGTGTGCCCCATAATGCCAGCGCTTTCTGGTGAACAACCATAGAAAAACGCCAAAATTAGCAAGGCGGAGAGGAAATATTTTATGTATCTGAGCGTATTCACGTTGCTTACAAACGACTAAATTAGGCGATTCATATAAGATTACTATTAAGACTTATGTATAATGTGTACTTTTGTGGTCAAATTAACAAATATTAAAAACTTTGCGCATTAGAAAAACCATGTCGAACTGGCTTACCACGCGTTATCAAATGGTGGTAAGAAATGAGGAAAACCTAGCTGAATTGTCTTCATTTAACTTTACTTATGCAAAGGTAATAGTTATTAGTTTGTTAACCTTTATTTTATTGTTTGTTGGGGCATTGTTCTTGGCGCAATCCACGCTTGCTCAGTGGTTCGATCCTCGGCACACCACTATGGAGTACAACAGAAAGCTTTTAACGATGACCTTAGAGTTGGATTCTTTGAAAGACAAAATTCAGAACCAAGACAGGTTTATTGATAATTTTCAGGATATATTAAGAGGAGAGGTGCCTGAAGGATCAGTTTATAAGGAACCAAATAACCTGAGTGCTGCTAATTTTAATAGAGATATGAACCCTGCCGACATTGGAAGTGCCGATTCCATCATTAGGGAAGAGTTTGAGGATTCGGGCATTACTTTAGCCACCTACAGCCGAAATACTTATACTGAAGAGCTAAAAGATATTTTCTTTTTTCCGCCCTTGCAGGGTATTGTGAGCTCGCCTTACGATCTTTCGATAGACCACTATGGGGTTGATATTGTAGCGAAAAATAATGAGCCGGTAAAATCAATTGCCGATGGTACCGTTATACTGGCATCGTGGACGCAAGAAGGGGGTTATGTAATTGCGGTACAGCACCGGGCTAATTTAATATCGGTAATAAGACATAATTCTGCTTTATTGAAAAAAGTTGGTAATTTTGTAAATGCAGGGGAGGTAATCTCGATTATAGGTAATACAGGGGAATTAACTACCGGGCCGCACGTTCACTTAGAATTGTGGTACAACGGCAACCCCGTTGATCCGGAGGAGTTTATTACTTTTTAAAAAAAAAATAATGTTTAATAATAAGCAAGATAGTAGACAGATGGCAAAGGATGTAACCAGTTCAAGCAATACGGTTGGTAAAGGTACAGTGATAAATGGCGACCTTGAAACTTTTGGAAATATAAGGATAGAGGGTAAGGTTGTAGGAAATATAAAGACTAAATCGAAATTAGTGCTTGGAGGAACCTCCCGTATAGATGGAAACGTATTAGCTCAAAATGCTGAAATTGAAGGGGAGGTAAAAGGTGTTGTAGAAATTACAGAACTTTTGGTATTAAAACCTTCGGCAGTTTTACATGGTGATATTATTACCAACAAATTGATTGTTGAATCAGGAGCTACATTTAATGGCGCTTGTAAAATGGGTGTGGCTACAAAAAGTATTAAAATAGGAAATGAAGCTTCCAATGGACAATCAAACACCAAATTCAAAGAAACCAAAACAGTATAATAATTTTCTCCGATTTTCAGGAGTTGCTATTCAAATGGTGGTCATCATTTATTTTGGCAATTTTCTGGGGGAGTACCTAGATGAGAGATACCACAGTACCTCAGAATTGTACACCAAATTAATCACTTTGGCAGCTGTTTTTCTAGCAATTTTTGTAGTGATAAGACAAGTAATTGCAGCAAGTTCCGATAAGTAATGTTAAAGAGAATTAGTTTTTTTGCCCTAGTAACGGCTGCGTTTAGTTATGCCTTGTTTCTAGGGCATTTGTTTGTAGTGGGAGATGAGGTGCAAAAAATGACTTTTGCTTTAAAAAGTGTTTATCTTTTCAATTTTATAAGCTGCTTGCTTATCTGTGTAATTGCTGAATTGCTTAATGTGAAGATGCCAACTCAGGTAGGCTATGCCTATTTGGCTGCAGTATTCGTTAAGATGGGATTTTTTTTATTGGTTTTCAATAAGACTATTTTCAGCGTTACAGATTTTACTATGACTGCTCGAATTTCTATGGTAGTGCCAACAATGCTTTTTTTAATAATTGAAGCAACCTACTGTGGCAGACTAATGAATAAGCATTTTAACAAGTAGTGGATTGTATTCGCAATAAAAAAGATAGATCATGCAGGAATTCTTAAGGAGAAATGATTAGCTTTGCACCCAAATTTATTAGGTTTTCGAAAAATAATATTAATGCCAAATAGAGCTAGCGGAATTTTGTTGATTTTTATGATACTGTTCTCTCTGAATATGGTTTTTGCCTCCGGAGGAGAACAATCGGAAGGAGCTGATGGTCAAATTAACACGCAA
The DNA here is from genome assembly GCA_963832285.1 of uncultured Cytophagales bacterium. Classification (GTDB taxonomy): domain Bacteria; phylum Bacteroidota; class Bacteroidia; order Cytophagales; family Cyclobacteriaceae; genus Marivirga. The sequence continues at coordinate 716,020 of CAWHTP010000002.1, read as the reverse complement.
GAGGAGATTAATGAATACATCAGTCATCACTTACAAGATTCTCATTATTTCACCTTATTTACAGATGGTAAAACAGGTCATCATTGGGGTTTTTCGCTTCCTGTAATACTGTGGGATGAAGGCTTTCATTTTTTCATGGCTTCAAAGTTTCACCATGGTGAAACAATAGCGGAATCTAATGGTAAGTTCTACACACTATTTCATAATAAAATTTACGAAACAGATGCTCAAGGCACTATTTCGATGGACGATGATGATCACCCAACTAATGCGAGACCACTAGATCTATCAATTACCAGAAATGTAGTAGGAATGCTTATTGCGGGCGTTTTATTGCTTATCGCTTTCGGTTCATTAGCTAAGGGTTATAAAAAAGGAGCTATCCCTACAGGTGTGGGTAGGGTTTTAGAACCTTTGGTTATTTATGTGAGAGACGATATAGCCAGACCTAACATTGGCGAGAAGAAGTATGACAAGTACATGGTATATCTTCTTACATCCTTTTTTTACATTTGGATACTTAATTTAATGGGCTTAACACCATTAGGCTTCAACGTAACTGGTAACATTGCAGTAACTGTTTGTTTAGCTATTTTCACATTTATTGTGGTACAATTTAGTGGAAACAAAAATTACTGGAAGCATATTTTCTGGATGCCAGGTGTGCCAATTCCTATGAAAATATTATTGATACCTGTTGAAATACTAGGTATGTTTACAAAGCCCTTTGCTTTGCTAGTTCGTTTGTTTGCAAACATGACAGCCGGGCATACAGTAGTTATGGGTTTAATTGCATTGATGATTACACTCAAAGCAACATTTGGAGCCGTTGGCTCAACAGGATTAGCCTTTTTCTTGGCTTTTTTCCTAACTATAATAGAGTTATTGGTTGCTTTTCTTCAAGCGTACATTTTCACAATGCTTTCAGCTTTGTTCATTGGGATGGCGGTAGAGGATCCTGACCATCATTAAAAGAGAATTTTTTGTTTAATTAATATATAAATCAATTCACATGTACAATTTAATTGGAGCAGGTTTAATCGTAATCGGTGGTGGTATTGGACTAGGTCAAATCGGTGGTAAAGCAATGGAAGGTATTGCTCGTCAACCGGATGCAGCCGGAAAAATTCAAACAGCCATGATTATTATTGGAGCATTATTGGAAGGTTTAGCATTTGGTGCTTTACTTTTAGGTAAATAATAATGTGAAACTGAAAATCACATCTTGGGGCGCTAGGCTCGAAGATGTGCTTTTTTATTAAACAAAATCGATATTTACAATTTATAACCATAGCAAATGGAACAGTTAATTAATGATTTCTCTCCCGGTTTGTTCGTAATGCAAACTTTGATTTTCGTGATTCTCTTAGTCTTAATGTCTAAGCTAGCATGGAAGCCTATTTTGGGGGCATTAAAGGCCAGAGAGGGAAGTATTAAAGATGCATTGGAGTCTGCGGAATTAGCTAAGGAAGAAATGGCTAAGTTACAGTCCGATAACCAGAAGTTGCTTCAAGAGGCAAGACTTGAGAGAGAACAACTTTTGAAAGAAGCAACTGATATTGCCAGCAGAATTAAGGAGGAAGCTAAGGTAGATGCCTCAAAGCAGGCAGAAAAAATACTAACTGATGCCAAGCACGCTATTGAAGTAGAGAAGAATGCAGCTTTGGCGGAGCTTACCAGTAAGGTAGCTCAACTCTCTTTAGACATAGCCGAGAAAGTTATAAGAAAAGATCTTTCTGATGACAAAACAGCTACAGAGCTTGTTTCCAATTTCGTTAAAGATATTAAACTCAATTAATCTGATTTCATGTCAGTAATTAGAATAGCATCAAGGTACGCCAAGTCTTTAATGGATTTATCTCTAGAAAAGGGAATATTAGAATCTGTGAAGGCGGATATGCTACTTTTTAATAAGGTTTGTGAGCAAAATAGTGATTTTGTTTTATTGTTGAAAAACCCGATTGTAGCCAGTAATATCAAAGCAAAGGTGATAAAGAAGATCTTTACCGGTAAGGTTCAGGAGTTAAGTGAAAAATTCTTTGAAATTGTTATAAGAAAGGACAGAGAGAAATTTCTTCCTGAAATTGCATTAGCATTTGTTGCTCAATATAATACTTACAAAAATATTGTTACTGCAGAAGTGACTACAACCATTGCATTAACTGATAATTTGAGGTCGGAGGTGACCAATATAATAAAGGAGATTTCCGGTAAAACAGTTGAGCTGGTTGAAGTAATTGATGAATCAATTATTGGAGGAATCATAATTAAGGTTGGTGATAGGCAGATTGATGACTCTGTAAGTGCTAAATTAAACGCCTTACGAAGAGATTTGACTAAGAATCAATACATAAAACAGATATAATTTAATTAACCTATAATTTAATAAAAATGGCAGAGGTTAGACCAGATGAGGTTTCAGCAATATTAAGAGAGCAGTTATCGAATTTTAAAACGGCAGCTGAACTGGAAGAGGTGGGCACTGTACTTCAAGTAGGTGATGGTGTAGCGCGTATTTACGGCTTAACGCAAGCACAGTCGGGCGAGCTTTTAGAGTTTGATAATGGGTTGCAGGCGTTAGTGCTGAATCTTGAAGAAGATAACGTTGGTGCTGTATTATTGGGAGACTCTAAAGGTATTAAAGAAGGTGATACGGTAAAGAGAACCGGTAAAATTGCCTCTATAAAAGTAGGAGAAGGTATATCCGGCCGGGTGGTAAACACTTTAGGATTGCCAATTGATGGCAAGGGCCCTATTGAAGGTGAGCTATTTGAAATGCCATTGGAGCGGAAGGCGCCCGGAGTAATATTTAGAGAGCCTGTTACTGAGCCCATGCAAACCGGTATTAAGTCTATTGATGCCATGATTCCTGTAGGAAGAGGGCAGCGTGAGTTGATAATTGGCGATAGACAAACAGGTAAAACTGCTGTTGCCATTGATACCATCATCAACCAGAAAGAATTTTATGATGCGGGCGAGACCGTTTATTGTATTTATGTGGCTATTGGCCAAAAGGCTTCCACCGTAGCACTTATCGTGGCCGAGTTGGAAAAAGCCGGTGCTATGGAATATACCACAATTGTTTCTGCATCTGCGGCCGATCCTGCACCATTACAATTCTTTGCGCCATTTGCAGGTGCTGCCATTGGTGAATATTTTAGAGATACAGGCCGGCCGGCATTGGTTGTATACGATGATTTGTCTAAACAAGCAGTAGCATATCGTGAAGTTTCATTATTATTAAGAAGGCCTCCGGGACGTGAAGCCTATCCTGGTGATGTGTTCTACTTACACTCGCGTTTGTTGGAAAGAGCTGCGAAGGTTATTAACAGTGATACCATTGCGAAAGACATGAATGACTTGCCTGAATCTTTAAAAGGTAAAGTTAAAGGTGGCGGCTCCTTAACAGCATTGCCAATTATTGAAACACAAGCGGGAGATGTTTCAGCTTATATTCCTACCAACGTAATTTCTATTACTGATGGTCAGATTTTCTTGGAAACTAACCTTTTTAATGCTGGTATCCGTCCGGCCATTAACGTAGGTATTTCGGTATCTCGTGTGGGAGGTAACGCACAAATTAAACCAATGAAAAAGGTTGCGGGTACTTTGAAGCTGGATCAGGCGCAGTTCCGTGAATTAGAAGCATTTGCTAAGTTTGGTTCAGATTTGGATCCGGCTACCAAAAAGGTTATTGAGAGAGGTAGAAGAAATCAGGAAATTCTGAAGCAGGCGCAGTACTCACCGGTATCGGTGGAGCAGCAGGTGGCAATCATCATTGCTTCCACCAAAGGCTTTATTGATAAGGTACCTGTAAATAAGGTGAAAGAATTTGAACGTGAGTTTTCTACTATGATGGCTGCTCAGGAGCAAGATACGCTGGATGCATTTAAAGCCGGCAAGTATAGCGATGAACTAATTGCCAAGGTGGAGAAAGTGGCTAAAGACTTAGCTGCTAAATATTGATGATATTGCGGAATTACAGTTAAGTTGATTCCGTTATTTATATAAATAATTGTGCCGCAGTATTGGTGCATCATTACTTATAAGCTGTATGGCAAATCTTAAAGAAGTAAAAAATAGAATAAGCTCAATTGTATCTACTCAGCAGATAACTAAAGCCATGAAAATGGTGGCAGCAGCAAAGCTGAAAAGAGCAACTGATAGAATTACCATGATGCGGCCTTACTCGCAGAAGCTATCCGCTATATTGCAAAATGTGAGTGGTAGTGGTAGTGGTGAAGTGAATAATCCTTATGCGGAAGAGCGACCCGTTCAAAACGTATTATTGATTACTGTGACTTCTGATAAGGGTTTGTGTGGTGCCTTTAATAGTACAGTAACCAGAAAAGTAGGGCGATTGCTGGATAACGAGTATAAGACGTTAGCGGAATCCGGTAATGTGCATTTTTTAACCATAGGCAAGAAAGCTATTGACTATTTGAAGCGTAACAAGCTCCCTTACAATGCTGAATTTGTCGGACTCTTCAACGAATTACATTTTGAGGAAGTAAGCAAAGCAGCTGAATTTGTGATGCAGGAATTTGTGAAAGGTACATACGATAAAGTGGAGATTATTTACAATGAGTTTAAAAATGCCGCCACTCAGGAAATTCAGAATGAGCAGTTTTTGCCCATTGAGCGTAATGAGGAAGATGGCATAGATAGTGCAACATCCAACGATTATATTTTTGAGCCTTCGCAACAGTATATTGAAGAAACGCTGATACCAACCTCTTTGAAAACGCAGCTTTTTAAAGCACTACTCGATTCTAATGCATCTGAACATGGTGCTCGTATGACGGCCATGGATAAGGCTACTGAGAACGCAGGCGACTTATTGAAAGAGTTGAGGTTGACATATAACAGAACCCGTCAGGCTGCAATTACTACCGAAATTCTTGAAATTACCGCTGGTGCTGAAGCGTTGGCAGCGGATTAGTCATATTGACACAAAATCTTAATATTATAAGGCTTGGGTATACACTCAAGCCTTTTTTGTTCTCAACTTACATTTGACTTTTAATTCAGTTATGGAATGCCTACAAATAGTGAGTTTCAACTGGAAATACTTTTCCTCCTTTTCCATAATGTCTGCCTGTGGTTTTGCAATCTGTTCCGGCTAAAGTTTTGCAATGGCAATTAGCTCGTGGGTTTATCTATATAAATAAATTCCATCCACGTTTGTTTTACTCATATTGCAGGTTTTAACTCCCTGTACTATAAAATGAAACATGATTTCAGCAGCTTCATCCATAGGCGATTTCTGATGTACAATTTCTTCCTTCACATTAAGCAACGAAGCACGCTGTAATGAACCCATTCCTATCTTCCATTCACTAGCTGCTGTATCTTCAATAGCTATCATTTTTTCAAATTTCTGAATGATAACTAATTTATTACTGGTCATTGTATGCATGTTCTTGATTGTTTTTGTTACACAAATAACACGAAAATACACTTATAAAAGAAGTAATAAATTAAAATATCGTCTATATTCAATTAATAGCCTATAAAACCCATGTAGATACAGACGAATGATTTATTTTTTCATGTAAGATATCTCATTAATTATGATAAAAAAAAGGAGGTCAATAATTGACCTCCTTTTTAGCACATTTTAAAAGCAAAAGCTTACTTTTCCTTGTTCTCAGTATTTTCGTCCTTCTTTTTATTCTTTTTCGATTTTATAAAAAGCGTTTCGCTTTTACCATCATGATCGGCAATTATCGAGTCGCCTACTTTTATGTTTTCGCTTAATATTTCCTCTGCTACCAAATCCTCAAGGTATTTTTGAATGGCCCTGTTTAGTGGGCGTGCTCCATACTGCTGGTCATAACCTTTCTCAGACAAAAAGTCTTTGGCTTTATCAGTTAAGTCAATATCATAACCTAGCGACAACATCCTATCGAAAACCTTTTTCAATGAAATGTCAATAATTTTATGCAGGTGTTCTCTTTCCAGCGCATTGAACACAATCACATCATCCAATCTGTTTAAAAATTCTGGACTAAATGCCTTTTTCAGCGCATTCTGAATGGTAGATTTCATTACCTCATTGCTGTTGTCCTTCATTGCCTGATTGGAAAAACCAATACCCGCTCCAAAATCTTTCAGATCACGCACACCTATATTTGAGGTCATGATGATGATAGTATTTCTGAAATCAACCCTGCGGCCTAAACCGTCTGTTAAGATGCCATCATCAAGCACCTGCAAGAGTAAATTAAACACATCAGGGTGAGCTTTTTCTATTTCATCTAACAATACTACTGAGTAGGGCTTTCTCCGTCACTTTTTCAGTTAGCTGTCCGCCCTCTTCATACCCCACGTATCCCGGAGGTGCTCCAACAAGTCGTGATACGGAAAATTTCTCCATGTACTCACTCATATCAATTCTTATGAGCGATTCCTCCTTATCAAACAAGTAGGTGGAAAGCACTTTAGCTAGCTCCGTTTTACCTACTCCTGTTGGCCCTAAAAACACGAATGAACCAATTGGTTTTTTTGGATCTTTCAAGCCAATTCTGGTACGTTGTATTGCTTTAGACAATTTGCCAATGGCTTCATCTTGTCCTATAACCTGGCCTCTCAGATCGTCAGCCATGCCCTTAAGTTTAACACTTTCATTTTGTGCCACGCGCTTAGTCGGCACACCAGTCATCATGGCAATAACCTCAGCCACGCTATCCTCATTAACGGTATATCTTTTCGACTTTGTATCTTCCTCCCAACTAGCTTTAGCTTTTTCAAGCTCTTCTAACAGCTTTTTCTCAGAATCTCTCAAACGAGCCGCTTCTTCATATTTTTGGCTACGTACTACTTGGTTCTTCTCTTTTTTTACATCTTCTATATCAGCCTCAAGTTTAACAATTGTATCCGGTACATGAATATTGTTAATATGCACTCTGGCTCCCGCTTCATCCATTACATCAATGGCTTTATCAGGAAGGAAACGATCGGAAATATACCGATCACTCAACTTAACGCAAGCTGCAATGGCTTCATCGGTAAAATTAACGTTATGATGATCTTCATATTTATCTTTAATATTCTGAAGTATCTCCATGGTTTCTTCCACAGTAGTAGCATCTACCATTACCATTTGAAATCTTCTGGCAAGTGCACCATCTTTTTCAATATACTGTCTGTATTCATCCAGCGTAGTAGCTCCAATACATTGTATTTCGCCTCTGGCTAATGCAGGTTTAAACATATTACTGGCATCTAGCGAGCCTGAAGCGCCTCCGGCTCCTACTATGGTGTGCAACTCATCTATAAATAATATCACATGAGGCGATTTTTCCAACTCATTCATTACCGCCTTCATGCGCTCCTCAAACTGACCGCGGTATTTAGTGCCCGCTACAAGCGAGGCTAAATCTAAGGTTACTACCCTTTTATTAAACAGCACGCGAGATACTTTCCGCTCAACTATTCTCAAGGCTAAACCTTCCGCAATGGCAGTTTTACCAACGCCCGGCTCACCAATAAGTATAGGGTTATTTTTCTTCCTTCGGGAAAGTATTTGCGCTACTCTCTCAATTTCTTTTTCACGCCCTACTATCTGATCGAGCTTATCGTCTTCAGCCATTTTTGTCAAATCTCTACCGAAATTATCCAACACAGGTGTTTTTGATTTTTCTCCGCCTTTCGGAGGGGCAGCTTTTGAACTGCCTCCGCTAAATAGCTTACTGCTATCATCGTCACCGTCTTCTGTATCGGACGATGCTATAGGATTCTGCGTTTGATATTCCAGTAATTCTTTAATCACGTCATAAGTTACATCGAACTTGTCCATCACCTGAGAGGCAATGTTGTCCTCATCGCGTAAAATAGAAAGGAGTAAATGTTCCGTACCTATTAATTGACTTTTAAAAATTTTGGCCTCTAAATAGGTTATTTTCAGTACCTTTTCTGATTGCTTGGTTAAAGGAATGTTGGCTAAGTTCTTAACATTGTTTGTGGCTGTTCCGCGCGTGCTACGCTCAAGCTCATTTCTTAACTCCTCTAGTGAAACGCCTAGTTTCTTCAGCAGACTTATAGCCACACCTTCTCCTTCTCTTACCATGCCTAGTAAAAGATGCTCCGTACCAATATAATCGTGGCCTAACCTTAAAGCCTCCTCGCGGCTAAGTGAAATAACCTCTTTTACTCTATTTGAAAATTTCGCTTCCATAATTGTAACTCCTCTGTGTAAACTTAATACTGCGTATAGTGCATAATTAAATGTAATGCATTAAAAACTAAATAAAAATAGTATAGTTCAAATTATACCCTTGACTTCCTGATTATGTGCAAGGAATTCGGTCCTTCATTCATAATTAGATCAACAACGCTCAAATTAGCTTCAAAAGTGTTGCCAAAATTTTGATAATAACTCATGGGTTTATAAACCTTGCTAAGTAATTCGGGCTTTTTAGGATTTATTAACGATCTGTAGTCAATAACGTTCTCATCTACGTATTTTTCAAAGCTGTCAGATTCGGTAAGTACGGTATTCAATCGAATAATATTAAGACACTTTGTCAGAAAAGCCAGGTTTAAATCCCACAAAAAGGAATGATGTTTTTCTATTATGGGATGGAATTCTTCGGCAAAAAACTCAAAATAGGGCGCTTTTCCATAACATGTTTTTATGGTGCGCCAGTGTCTTTTACTCCAAAGTTGACTGTTGTCTATTTTTATGTTTTTGGTGCAAATTTTTTTGTTTGCGCCAATAAGAGGCACGGTGAGTGTAGCCCTCTTTTGGGATGAAAGCACAACAGTTCTGTTTCTATAGGTTTGCTTTATAAAATTTTCATGCGACTCCAATACCACCATCTCATGCGGTGCAATTGCTGTGAAAAAAGCTACGGACGGCAGATAATGGCAATCGATAAGTGCTTTTTTGGTAGAAGTATATATTAGGTTATTGCGCATTTGCATACATGCATTGGTAAAAATGACAAACTATTGGGCTGTAATTTCCTTGTAATCAGTATAATGATCGAGAACGTTTCGCTTAACTAGTGCTTTAAAGTTTCTCGTTAAAACTCATAATTTATAGGTGTTCCTCATCCTAAATACATCTAAAACAGGAAGCGAACTCAGGTTCTAACGCAATCCTTTAGTTCAGTAAGCAATTTCTCCCAACCCTTGTCTTATAATTTCAAAAGGATCTGTGGTGCAATCAATCACTGTGGAAGGAATATTTTTGCCGTAGCCACCGTCAACTACTACATCTACCAAGTGCTTAAAATTTGCGAACATTTCATCCGGATCGGTAGGATATTCTACATATTCATCTTCTCCTTTAATAGAGGTAGATATTAGCGGATTGCCCAAGGCTTTAACTATTTCCAGCGGAATGGCGTTATCAGGAATTCGAATGCCAACCGTTTTTTTGTTGGCGTTTACAATTTTGGGCACGTTACTATTGGCGTTTAGTATGAAGGTAAATGCTCCGGGCATATTTTTCTTCATCAACTTAAAAGTAGGTGTGGGTAGATTTTTTACGTAATCCGATATATGGCTTAAATCTTCACAGATAAAGGAAAGATTAATTTTTCCCGGCTTTATACCCTTTACCCGGCAAAGCTTGTCTATAGCCTTTCTGTTAGTTAAATCGCATCCGAGGCCATAAATAGTATCTGTTGGATAAATAATTACACCACCTTTTTTCAGGATGCTAACAATCTCTTTGATCCTGCGCGGGTCAGGATTTTCCTCATAAAGCTTTATAAATTCAGCTGGCATTTACAATTATAGGCAAAATGCTGAATTAATTCATGCATGATCAAGTTCAAAATACCTAAATTCGTGTCTTAGTTTGAAGAAATGCAGCATCACATTTTTATTTAATGCGCCTGCAGTAAATAATGTTACGTTACTCTTGCAAGTTCAATGGCTGGAAGCTAGTTGCCTGTAAGACAGAAAATCAATAATGTATGAGAAATAAATTTCTGATTGGCTTTGTCATTGTATTCTCAATTCTGCTTACCTCATTTATATTCTACTTTTATCAGGTGTTTTTTACTGAAAACATTTTAGTGGAGAAGGGAGATGAAGTAATACTAATTGAGGAGGGTATGGATTTTAGCGATATACAAGATATGGTTTATGATCGAGCCATTGTAAACGACATGCTGTCTTTCAGCTTTGTAGCTAAAATTTTTGGATATCAGGAAAATATCAAGCCCGGGCTGTACTTGTTACGGAAAGATATGACCAATCTGGAAGCCATAAGGTTACTAAGATCAGGAGCGCAAACACCCACGAATATTACCTTTAACAATGCACGCGTAAAGGAAGATCTTGCAGGTAAAATAAGTAAATATGTGTCGGTGGATTCAGTTGAATTTCTGAATCTATTAAATAACGATTCACTTATTCGGTCGTACGGTTTTAACAGCCAAAACATTATGTGCATGTTTCTGCCCAATACTTATGAAGTATATTACACTATTACCGGCAAAGAACTTTTTAGCCGAATGCATAGTGAGTATAAAAAATTTTGGAATCAGGCGCGCAAAGCGAAAGCAGCAGCCTTAAATTTAACTCCTATGGAAGTAAGTGTTTTAGCATCCATAGTGCAGGCAGAAACCATAAAAGCCGATGAGCGCCCCAAGGTTGCTGAAGTTTACTTGAACAGGTTGGAAAGAAATATGGCCTTACAAGCTGACCCCGCCTTGGTTTTTGCCGTGGGCGATTTCAACATAAAGCGCGTGCTCAACATCCACAAAGAGGTTGACTCACCTTATAACCTATATAAGTACAGAGGCTTGCCTCCGGGGCCAATTAATTTACCTGAAATTGAAAGTATAGATGCTGTGTTAAATCCCGATAGCCATAATTATATATACTTTTGTGCAAAGCCGGATTTTTCCGGTTACCATGCTTTTGCTACTAATTTAGTAGGGCACAACCGCAATGCCGCGGCATATCAGGCAGCTTTAAATCAGGCCAGAATTTATAAGTAATATGTATCAGTTTGAACATAAATTAAGGGTGAGATATGCCGAAACTGATCAGATGGGTTATGTTTACTATGGCAATTATTCCACCTATTACGAGGTAGCGCGTGCAGAGAGCATACGCAAATTGGGCCTAACTTATAAAGGCATGGAGGAAGCCGGAGTTATTATGCCGGTGCTGGAAAACAACTCTAAGTACATAAGGCCTGCCAAATATGATGATGAGCTTACCATTCAACTGCGGGTGAATGACTTACCCGGTGTGCGCATCAGGTTTGATTATGTTATTTTTAAGGATGATATTATCATTCACAAGGGCTTTACAGTATTGGTTTTTGTAGATAAGCAAACGGGAAAACCTTGTGAAATGCCTAAGTTGCTGGCTGATGTTCTAAACCCTTATTTTGATGCGGTTTAAATACCTCCGTATAATATTATCCATTGGCATTGTCCGGGCTATAGTCGATTTCCTGAAACGGAAAAAGCTAAAGCGAAGTGGTGTGTCTTATTTTAAGCTTTTTCAAATATTTTTGGCTGAAGTAAGCGATCATAATATTATTGAGCGCGCTAATAATGTCGCTTTTCATTTTACACTAGCCATATTTCCGGCTATCATATTTTTGTTTACGTTAATTCCTGAGTTACCTATCGAGAACCTCACCGAGCAGGTAATGCAGTTACTTAGTGAAACGCTGCCAAGGTCTATATTTTTAGAAGCTGAAACCACCATAGAAGATATACTTAGCAAACCAAGAGGAGGTTTACTCTCATTTGGATTTTTGGCTGCGCTGTATTTTGCCACCAATGGCACAACAGCTTTGATGAACGCCTTTAACAGGACCTACAAAACAAATGATAGAAGAGGCTTTATAAAGTCAAAGTTTATAGCTGTTTCTTTAACTTTTGTGCTGGCATTTGTGCTGTTCTCCTCCATAGTGCTGTTAATTGTGGCGCAGCAGTTCATTCTAATGTTGGAGGATTTCGGGATCATTAACGATACTTACGAATTTTATATTTTTGTGGGTATTAGGTTATTAGTGATATTTTTTCTCTTCCAAATTGCTACTTCCTTTATTTATTATTTAGCGCCTGCAGTACAAAAAAAGTGGCATTTCTTTAATCCCGGCTCTATATTATCAACGGTTTTAAGCCTTGTGGCTTCTTTCGGCTTTTCTTATTACATCAATAATTTTGGAACCTATAATAAGCTGTACGGGTCTATAGGTGCATTAATAGCACTAATGATATGGTTCTCGTTTTTATCGCTTTTTCTAATAGTAGGTTTGGAGCTTAATGTGAGTCTTGAACGTGCCAAAGATAAAAAACTAGGAAGGTCTTAATTTTTATATAATAATTTTTTGCAGCCAATATAAAATACGATACATTTGCAATCCGATTTGGTAAATGGACTGCCAAAAGGAGTTGGTAGAGAATTTTGTCTTTGCCTATATATAGAAAAGAAAATAGTATTTACAACACAGAGGAGTGGCAGAGTTGTTCCCGATAGCTATCGGGACGTTGGTCTTGAAAACCAATGTACCGCGAGGTACCTGGGGTTCGAATCCAAAATGAAGATGTAATTCTTCGTTTATATATTGAAATTAAAATATTGTATTACACAGAGGAGTGGCAGAGTGGTTCCCGATAGCTATCGGGACGTTGGTCTTGAAAACCAATGTACCGCGAGGTACCGGGGGTTCGAATCCAAAATGAAGATGTAATTCTTCGTTTATATACTGAAATTAAAATATTGTATTACACAGAGGAGTGGCAGAGTTGTTCCCGATAGCTATCGGGACGTTGGTTTCGAAAACCAATGTACCGCGAGGTACCGGGGGTTCGAATCCAAAATGAAGATGTAATTCTTCGTTTATATATTGAAATTAAAATATTGTATTACACAGAGGAGTGGCAGAGTTGTTCCCGATAGCTATCGGGACGTTGGTTTCGAAAACCAATGTACCGCGAGGTACCGGGGGTTCGAATCCAAAATGAAGATGTAATTCTTCGTTTATATACTGAAATTAAAATATTGTATTACACAGAGGAGTGGCAGAGTTGTTCCCGATAGCTATCGGGACGTTGGTTTCGAAAACCAATGTACCGCGAGGTACCGGGGGTTCGAATCCAAAATGAAGATGTAATTCTTCGTTTATATATTGAAATTAAAATATTGTATTACACAGAGGAGTGGCAGAGTGGTCGATCGCGTTGGTCTTGAAAACCAATGTACCGCGAGGTACCGGGGGTTCGAATCCCTCCTCCTCTGCTTTTTAGGAGTATAAGCCTATCGAAACCCTTCAAATGTCATGTTTGGAGGGTTTTTTGTTTATAGGCTTTTGTATTCTTGAGTATATTTTCGCAGCTTATATTAGCTATAAATTGCTGATTATGAAAATATCAAGCAATAATATCCTTATCAAAACCATAGTTGATAAAATATTGCCTCTTTATTTGATTCCGGTTCTTTTTTATTCATTTTAATTTTTACATTAGTTAACATGAACATATATTGAAGCAAAATACGATATTTTGATATTGCCACTACAATCGATTATCATTTACTGTATGAAATAAATGCATATTGTTAAAAAAGCTTTAAAAAGAGAATCTCTAGAGAAGCGGGAAAACATATCAAATCAAAGCATAAACCTCATTTCTCTCCTATTTATGATACTGCACGAGCTTTTTTTTGGAATAGCCCAGAGCAATTTTTTATTGATTTGTATAATGATAAAAACAGGCTACCAATTGCGTTAAATAAATACATACAGAAAAGTAAACCCAAAATAGGTATTGAAAAAAATTCGAATTGTAACCACATTGATATGGTTCGTTTGCTAAATTCTAATACATTTAATGGAACTAAAGATATTGTAAACAGTTTAATAAATCAAGAGAATAAGTTTAAGTGCATAGGATTGTTAGAAAATGAGTTTTCAGATATTTTCAGTAAGGAGCGATTTTATGTGATAAGAAATTTTTTGATTTTGCGTTTCGATACATTATTAAAAGAAATACAATGATAAAGTCTTTTGTAAAAAAATATTTAACACCGTCATCACACTCGGATTTAAAAGTAAAGGAAAGTAAAGAAGCTACTTTTCAATTAAACTTAGACGACATGGTTGTAGGGATTTTATCTTTTAAAGATGGAAATTGGATGTTTAAGTATTCAAATGAATATAAGGAACATGGCCTATCCCCAATTTCAGGTTTTCCTTCCATAGGTAAAGTTTATAGAAGTGAAGACTTATGGCCATTCTTCTCATCAAGGATTCCTTCATTAGCTCGACAGAATATCCAAGACAAAATTAAGAAGAAGGGTATAAATGAGAATGATTATCTGGAGTTGTTGAGGTTCTTTGGTAAAAGGACAATTACGAACCCATTTGAACTCAATAATATTTCTTAATAGATATTTTTTCTAAGAAATCGCCATAGGTTCAAATCCCTTCAAGAAGTTAAAATATGTTGCCTTTATACGTTAAATAATATTTTAGCAAGATGATAGACAGTTATTTACATAATATTATATCGAATCCCTCCTCCTCTGCTTTTTAGTAGTAAAATCCTATCGAAACCCTTCAAACGTCATGTTTGGAGGGTTCCCCCCCCATATAGTTCTTAATAGGCTTTCGTTCGCTATGCCTTTTCTTAGTTTTAAGAAGTCCACACTAACAAACGTTTGCAATACTTTTCAATATTCTTTGAGTCTATTATTTTTTTGACCATATTTATTTATTCTAAGGTGATGATATGGCAGAAAGTATACAAGATAAGGAGCTTTGGGAACGCTTACAAAATGGCGAAAAAGTTGCCTTAAAGTTAATCTATGAAAAGTATTTCGATGTTCTATACAGCTATGGATTAAAGCTTTCGGGTAAAAGTGAAAATGCAGAAGATGCCATTCACGAGCTATTTGTGGATTTATGGAAATACAGATTTGGCTTGAATTTTACTACTTCAATTGAATTTTATTTGTACCGAAGCTTAAGGAGAAAGTTGCATAGCATGAAGAAACTGGAAGTAAGAGGACTCCATATTGATAAAAACGAGTATTTGCTTAATCGTGAAGAGGAGTCAACTATAGAGTTCCGTCTTATTTCCCAAGAACGCAGTGATAAGATGAGTAAAATTCTTGATCAGTGCTTACAAAAATTACCTATCCGACAAAGAGAGTCGCTAATGCTGCGATTTTATGGAGAGCTTTCTTATAAGGAAATTGCTGGTGTTCTTAATATTAATGAACAATCGGCAAGGAACTTAATCCAACGCGGTCTCGATTGTATGAGGAAAGTAATACACCCACCTCTTTAGTATTTTGGTCATAATACGATCATTTTAAAAAGTTTGATAAAATAATATTGATAAAGCGAGTTAAAAATTATCTTGTCTCGCTTTATCTATTTAGAAGTTTCTATTCTTTATACAATGAAAAATTATCAAAACTATACCGCATCAGATTTTGCATCAGATGGCAACTTTGTAAAATGGATTAAAAATCCAGACGACACTGATCTTTCAGCTCAGTGGAATAAATGGCTTGATAATAATCCTCACAAGTACTTGGAAATTGAAGAGGCCAAAGAGTTGGTGATGTATTTCGAGGAAATTAGGCATCAGAACAAACTAAAAAAAGATAGTATTTGGGATAGAATCGAAAATTCAATTGATGAGGAGAAGCAGGTTGAAATTTCCAAAACCCGTTCTTTTTATAAAACACTATATACGCACAGAGTAGCCGCCTCAATAACTATTCTCTTATCTATTTTTGTAGCATATGTTTTATTTCAGAAATACACTGCAAATTCTGGCCATGAAGTTATTTCAAAGAACTTAAACTATGAGAATAATTTAGACCAACCGATGACAGTATTGCTTGAGGACGGAAGCTCGGTTATTTTATATAAAAATTCTCGCTTAAGCATAGCCACTGATTTTAATTTAACGAACAGAAGAGTATCGCTCATTGGGAAGGGGTATTTTGAGATAAAGAGAGATGAGGAGAGGCCTTTTCATGTAGAAACTAAAAATATTATTACGAAGGTGCTGGGTACCAGTTTTGTTGTTAAGGCATATGATTACACGCAGGCATTAGTTGCCGTAAACACAGGTGTAGTAAGCGTTTCTAAGAATATTTCGAATAGTACAGGTGATGCGGTGATCATTAAACAACATGAGATGGCTGCCTACAACACGAGCACTAAAGTTATTGAGCGTATTAGCGAGAAGGATGATCTAGATGAGGCTTTTTCTATCAATAAGGATTTTGATGTAAGAGATAAACCGCTCGAAGAAGTTTTTAATATGATTAGTAAGCAATATGGTATAGAGATAAAGTATTCGATAGAGAGCATCGAAAATTGCAGATTGAATGCTTCTTTAACCGGTATTCCGATAGAAGATAAAATACGACTTATTTGTAAGGGCAGTAATTTATCCTACAAAGTAGAAAGTGTAAATAGTATTTTAATATATGGCGAGGGATGCAGGCAAAAATCATAGGTAGATTTGTGACCAGCCATTTTTAAATTTATTAATAAAGCTTATTTCTTAAATAAATATAATGTTTAATTCATTGCGTAGCATTTCCCAACGTATTTTTAGTGCCACTCTTGGCTCATTCTTAATGATTATACTTTCTCTGACTTTGACAGTAGCCGGGGACTTATCCGGCCAAAGCATTTTAGATAAAAAGATAAGCATAGAAGTGGAAAATGTCCCATTCGATGAAGTGATTAAACTAATTGAAGATGACTTGGGAATAGAGTTTGTCTATCTTTCCGGGGTGCTTGATGCAGAAGCACTTATAACATTGAAGATTGAAAACAAGAGTTTATCTGTTTTGTTAAAAGCACTTTTTCAACCGAAAAATATCACCTATCAGTTAGACAATAACTTTGTAATCTTAACAAAAACAAATAGCCAACAGAAAAAAGAGATTGAAGAGTTAGATGAAAGTAGAATGGAAGTAGCAAACCAAAATAAAGAAATAAATGGCCAAGTATTAGATGAAACCGGTGAAGGAATTCCATTTGTAACTATACTTGTTAAAGGCACAAAAAATGGCACCACATCTGATTTGAATGGTAATTTCTCATTGCGGGTGAATGAGGGCAGTATTCTTGTATTATCTTTTATTGGGTATAAGTCAACTGAGTTGACCATCGACAAGCGAGAGTATTATACAGTACAATTAGAAATTGATTTAAAGTCGTTAGATGAAATTGTTGTTGTGGGCTATGGAACCTCACAAAAAGTTGACGTGCTGGGTGCAATTACCTCGGTTGATATGAAGGACCTAAAAGTAGCACCAGTTGCTAACTTTGATGCTGCTCTTCAGGGAATATCTTCTGGAGTTTCAGTATTGTCACAAAGCGGAAAACCTGGTGCTGCTACCACGATTAGAATAAGGGGGGCAAATTCAATAAATCTTCCAACAGATCCACTATGGATAATTGATGGTATGCCCATTTATAGCGATCCTTCAGGATTAGGAACTTCTAATTTGAATCCGATGGCTACAATTAATCCAAATGATATTGAGCGTATTGATGTACTAAAGGATGCAGCAGCTACAGCTATTTATGGCTCAAGAGGTTCAAATGGTGTCATTCTTGTTACTACCAAAAAAGGTAAAAATGGTGAAAGTTTCACCAATATTAATTTGAGCTCTGGTATTTCGCAATTAACTCGAACTCCTGATGATGTAGGCTACGTTAATGCAGACGAGTGGTTGGAGGCAATGGACATAGCTTATAATAATTCTTTAGGAAGAGACTTTAGACTAGCAGATTACTATCAAAGATCTCCAAATGCAAATGATATAATTGATCGTAGCGTAGTAGATGTGCTTAATATTAATACGGATTGGTTCGATGAGACGTTTAGAAGAGCCTCATTTAAACAACTCAACGTGTCAACATCTAGAGGTTTTGATCAGGGATCAATGTACCTTTCGGCCGGTTACCGAAACGATAGAGGCGTATTAGACCACAATGAACTGGACAGGGTATCGATAAGATCAAATTTAAACTATAAAGTTTCAGAACGTGTAACTCTTGATTCACGTTTATTTTTCTCTTATACCGAAAAGGAGGATAGAAGCGATGACCTCACAACTATAACAAAGTTTGCCTTACCATGGATGCCCGTATTTAATCCAAATGAAACAGATAGTTATTTTAATCCCTATACTGGTACAAACCTCAAGGCTATAAACGATCCAAATAACCAGACAAACAATAGTAAAACATATCGTGGTTTAATAAATATATCCCTCAATTACGATGTACCTCTTATTGAGGGTCTTTCCTTACGGACAGAATTTTCGGCTGATATTATTCAGGCTAACACTGTTGACTATAGAAGTAGATTTATTAGACTTAATAGTGGCAATGAGCCAAGTGCTCGTGCGGTAGAGTCAGCTAATACATACACCAGTTTAAATTATAATGCTTACGGTACTTACAAGAGGAAATTTGACCTGCACTCGATTACTGTTCTGGCCGGGGCTGAAGCTCAAAGATTTCAGACAAATCGTAGAGTACTATCCGCTGAGGGACTTCCGGGTAATCAGCCTCAAATTGGCACATCAGGAGGCGATGCGCCTAGTGTTATAAGTGAACTTACTAATGAAAGATATCTGATGGGTATGTTTAGTCGTATCAATTATAATTACGATAACCGATACTTATTTGGAATTAGCGGAAGAAGGGACGGTAGTTCTGTGCTAACACCAGAATTCAGATGGAGTAATTTTGTGTCAGTTTCAGCAGGTTGGATTTTATCGGAAGAATATTTCTTTAGAAATGCTTCAAGCAGTCTATTTCTGAAACTGAGAGCAAGTTACGGACAAACAGGTAACCAAGGAATACCTCGAGGGGTGGATCAAATTGAATACTTTGAGCAGGCTATTTTTGGTTCCAGAAGTGTTGCATCAAACGGGACGCTTCCGGCAAATGTAGCGGTTAATGATTTGACATGGGAGACTACTAATAGTTCGGATGTAGCTTTAGACTTTGGGTTTTTAAAAAATAAAGTTGAAGGTTCTATTGGAGTATATAATAGGAACGTGCAAAATCTATTTCTTCAGGTGCAACTACCGTCTTCGGCTGGCATCTCACCACTTTCGCCAGATCCTGGTGAGCCTTTCAGGTTTGTCAGCAGTATTATTGGTGATCAGGTCAACAATATTTGGGATAACACAGCGGAATTGACTAACTCCGGTTTTGAGTTTGAGATTAGTACCAAGAACATAGACAACGATAAATTTAAATGGACTACAAGTTTAAACATAACGCTTACCAGTAATAAAATTAAGTCACTTGCTCCGGAATTAAATACCGGTATTGGATTGACCAATAACCCTTACACGGTGGTTTCAGTTGGTAGAAGACGTTTTGTTTGGTATGTAGCTGATTATGCTGGTGTAGATTCTGAAACTGGAGTGCCATATATTTTTGCCAGAGATCAGGAAATATTTAATTCTGAAGGCCGGACAGTTCGGTTACAGACATCAGACGGCTCGGATAGCCTAATTTATGCTACTAGAGCTAACGTTCAGAATAATCATTTTGTGCAGGAAGGTAAATCGTCTGACCCAACCTACTTTGGTGGAATAACTAATAAGTTCGAATATAAAGGTTTCGACTTGAGTTTTCTACTTTCATTCTCAGGCGGTAACTACATACTTGATTACGATAGGCAAATAGCCGTTTACCCAAATGAAACACGCACGCTCTTAAGAGAGGCATTGTACGAATCATGGCGCGAACCGGGCGACCAGGCTAAATATCCTAAATTAGTTCGGGGTGGGGTCATGGAAATTGATGGTGAATCAGTTAGTGGTTTTAATGACGAGGACGTGTATCATAATAGAGATCTTTATAAAGGAGATTTTATCAGGCTAAGAAACATCACTTTAGGGTACAACCTAAATTCTCAGATGATTGAGAAAGTTAAATTAAAATCGATGAGAGTTTATGTATCAGCAATTAATTTATTCACATGGACTGACTACCCAGGTTTTGATCCTGAGGGAGTTCCTACAAACGGGGCTCAAATAATAAGATGGAATACACCTATTCCACAATTAAAAACTTTTATGGCCGGCCTGGATGTCAGGTTTTAATTTCATAGTATGCTAAATTTTAATCAAATATTTTATCGCTTATGTGTGTTCTCAACTATTATAGTTTTAACATCTTGTGAAGACTATTTTGAATTGGAACGGCCTCCTGAAGAGCCTTGGTTGACGGTAGGTGAATTTGAAAGGGCACCTATCGGAGCTTATGGAGTGCTCTTCAGCAGTCAGGAATGGGTACAATCTTGGCCAAATTACTCAGTAGTAATTAACAGTATGGGCGATGATGTTGAATGGGTAAATGATCCGCAATGGGGATATTGGCGGAACACTGCGCAGGGATCGGACAGGACCGATTTATCAGATAGAAATATCTGGCTGGTATACCGAGGTATTGGAGCCGTTAATAATGCATTAGACTTTGTAGCAGCAAATGATGGAAAACCTTACGGGAATTTGTCAGAAACTGATGAAGCAAATTTCACTAGAATTGTTGGCGAACTACATTTTATCCGAGGCTTTTGCTACTATATGCTACAAACAACTTTTGGACATGCCTATGTTCCTGGTGGCAATAATAGTTTACCTGATCTACCTCTCAGGACTAGCTTCGTTAAGAACGCTGAAGATGGCGTTACTCCCAAAACAGGTACTACTCAGGAAATGTGGGACTTTATTAGAGATGAGTTTATACTTGCTAAAGAGTTACTCCCTAACTATTTTGATGCTTCATTACATGATGCCTCTTATGAAGTACGTGCTAATAAGTATGCTGCAGCTGCCATGTTAATGCGCACCTATTTTCAACGTGGAGAATATTCGAACGCAGAAAATGAGGCCGGTTTTATTATTGATCAAAACGGAGGACTTTACGACCTAAGTGAAGACCCGATCGAAGCCTTTAGTAAGAGCGGATATGCGGAAAGGGGTCGAGAAACAATATTTTATATACCTTTTTCTGATCAAACCTTATACCCACCCAACCATTTGAGCGTGTTAAATGCCACCTGGAATGGCGGTAAAACCATTTGGAATGAAACGAGAATGGCAGAGGAAGTCATCAAAAGGCTCGATTGGATGGATGACCCTACTACCGAAACAACCTTTAAAGTAGCAGCCTTAAGGGACAAGAGATTTCAACAACTTATAAAAGTGAGATATCCTATAGGAAGTGCTTCGCCTGATCAGGAGACAGATGATAGAAGCGAGATTTCTGGTATAACTACTGTTTGGCCTTGGAAGTACTATAGAGGACCGGCTCAAGATTTTACAAATGTGCCGCTCATCAGGCTTGCCGAAGTATTGTTGACACGATCTATTATAAGATTTAATGAGGGTAATTTAGCAGGAGCTGCGAATGATCTTAACATAGTAAAACAACGAGCTTGGGATGAAGTTGCTGCGGGTGAATCATTCTCACCGATAACAGCCGCGACTATCACTGCTGAGATGATCCATGATGAAAGGGTAATTGAGCTATTTAATGAAGCAGACAGGCTGAACTATTTAAGAGGTTTAAAGATGGATGTACCAAAGGGAGCTAGAGGCGAAGGAAGCGATCCTTATACAAGTGAAATATTTGTATGGCCTGTTCCTCAAAGTGAAGCACTTTATAATGACAACCTCAATCCAGGTGGTCAATGAAAAATCTGAATAAACTAATTTCATCCTTAGCTGCTATTATTGTACTCGCTTTTTCGTTAGGGTGCAACGAG
Source organism: uncultured Cytophagales bacterium (assembly GCA_963832285.1). Classification (GTDB taxonomy): domain Bacteria; phylum Bacteroidota; class Bacteroidia; order Cytophagales; family Cyclobacteriaceae; genus Marivirga. Next base: position 694,262 of record CAWHTP010000002.1, on the reverse strand, counting down.
GATGATATAATTGTAACTCCTATCACGGTTAATGAAGTTAGTTTGCTTTCACCAGTAGATAAGCAGGTAGATCAGGCTACTGAAGTAAATTTTTCATGGAGAAACTTAGGTGATGGTATAACCTATAATTTGTTGGTTAGTACCAATCAGGATTTATTGGAACCGATTATTAACGAAAATAACTTATCTGATTCACTTTATACAGCTTCTTTGGAAGGCGGCACTAATTATTATTGGAAGGTGGTTGGTAAAAACCAAAATGACCAGGAAGTATCGAGCAAAATAGCAACGTTCAGAACTGTTTTTCTTGAACCACAACCTTCTCCGGAGGTTTCAAAATATTACGTAACACCAGACGGTAGTGATCTGCCAGAATCGGGCACGAGCGCAAACCCTTTTCGGACGCTTTTTTATGCAAGTAAAATGGTACCATCTGAAGAAGGGGATACCATTTTTCTTGCTGCCGGCAACTATATTGAAACGGAATCTGCTACTATACCTTTAGGTGTAAATGTAATAGGCGCGGGTGTAAATGCTACTAAAATTACTGCTGGAAAGTTAGGGAGTGGATATGAAACTGATTATAATTTAACAATTTACAAAGAGCGGTATCAGGCTTCTCTTATTCAGCTTATATCTGATGTAACAGTGGAGGGTGAGGGTACTAAAAGCCCTGCAAATGGTAACCAGGTAGTTAGTGGTTTTGCTATCGATGGGTCAAATAAAGAGTTGAAGGCAGGTATTTGGGTACAAAATAGAAATAATATTACTATTAAGGACATAAAGGTTGAGGAGTGTGCTCAGAGAGGCATTGTGGTGTCTCGTGGAATTTCAGGCAATGACGAGGAACGATTTATAAAAGGCTTAGAAATTTCCGATATAACGCTAATTAACAACGGGGTTGACCTTGAAAGTGAAACACTCGGTAACCTCTGCCTTGGCGGGCTTGATGGCGCCAGTGTGCATGATATAAGTATAGAGGATGATGAAGGCTATGGAATTAAGTTTATTTTTAGGGGTTACTTTATCAATTGTGAATTTTTTAACATCACTACTCAGTTAAACGAATTTGATGAGAAGTGGACAGAAGATGCAGCAATTGAATTATGGAATTTTGGACCCGGCAACACAGTGTCGAACGTTAGATCAAATACCTGGCACTCGTACATTAACGACCCAAATATATACATTACAGAAGGTGCTAAGGAGAACTTAATTTTGTCAAATCTCCGTATCATAGATCAGGATGCTACCAATACTGATCGAGGCATCGAGATGGCGGTACCCCATTCCATATTAAAGGATAGCTATGTACAAGACAAGGGATTTGCTGTGGCCATCTGGGAAACAGCACGTATAAATTTAACTATTCATAATAATATATTCTACAATACGAAATACCAAAGTAATTTTGCCGGAGGACCCGCAATTTTTATTGCAAATAGTAAAGAGTGGGAGTTTGATGACATTTTTATTTATAATAATGTATTCGAAAAACATAATTATGGAGTCCGTATACAAGGTAACGATGTTAAAGTAGTATCTATTCGAAATAATCTATTTATAGATATCGCCACGAAAGATGTAGAAAATACGGTATTCATGGCCTTCGCTAGTGCTAGAAATAATCATAAATATAATTCTGATTCTAACCCTAGCAATTGGAAGTTTGATGGTATATCTGCCGAGAATAATTTTACAGGAAATCCTGAAATTATGGGGACAGGCGAGAGATGGGAAACATATTATATTCCAACTCTAGGAAGCCCTCTAATAGATTCAGGTCAGGATGTTGGATTTTCCTTTTTAGGATCTGCACCAGATATAGGCTTCTTTGAAGTTCAGTAAATCCTATGAAGCCACCTATGTGGTATAGTATAAATCTTTCTTTCTAACTCCTATTTCTCATGTATTAGTGCAAAGCCCTCAGAAGTAGCAATGAGGTCTGCATCTCAAGTTGTAAATTAGGCTTCTTTTCTTATGGTAGAGGTTTCCATTAACTATTTTGGTTCCATCGAGAGCGAAACGCTGCAATTGTTGATATATGAAATTATAGCACCTCAGCCATCAAGCGTTTTTAGTTATGCTCTAATGCATTCGAAATCAACTAATTACATCTACTATATTATCAAAAATTTTCAAATCTGATATCATTTGAATAATTTTTGTATTCAATTGAGTTAAAATTGCAAACGATTGTCTTTATAATATACAAGTGCTTCAACAAGACAGTAGCAACTCGAATTATTTTTCTCACCTAACAAATTACGCATGAAACCAACGGTACCAATCTATTTGCGCCAATCGCTGACCATATCTAAAATAGCGGTGATACTATTCTTTATTTCAGCAATTAACCCACTTTTTGGACAAGACTATTATGAAGCAGAGTCTTACCCTGTAAACTTGGGAAATGCTACTGTAGCATCATCTGAATCCGGCTTTAATGGCTCAGGTTACGTAACCAATATTACCAGTGAGTGGTCAGAGGTCAAGTTTGGAAAGAGCAATGGGCAAACGCAGCCCGCACAGTTGGCAATCCGCTACTCAAATGGTTCTGGCAGCAACTTTACCAACTTGGGATTCAAAGTAGGATCACAGTCCATACAGACATTGTCTTTTCCGTCAACCGGGTCGTGGTCTACGTGGGATATTCTGCTGGTTGACTTTACCTTTCCAGCCGGATATCTGGATGTAGTCATTGATGGCTTATCTAATGTATCTCAGTCCGTTAATATTGATGGTTTTGAATTGAGGTTTGGAAATGATATCCAAAGTGGAGGTGGTGGACCTGATCCTGTTTTGCCTGGATCATTTAGTCAAAGTACACCCTCCAATAATGCCTCTGGAATCAGTTTAACTCCTACATTAACATGGGTATCGTCATCCAATGCCGATACTTACCAAGTAGTAATATCTACCAGTAGTAATTTGTCTAGTCCGTTTTATAATGAGACTTTTTCTAGTGCAAATACTTCTTGTAACCCTACAGGTTTAAGTTACAGCTCCACCTACTACTGGGGCGTTACCGCTACCAATAGTGATGGCTCTACAGAAGCGTCCAATGCCGGTATCTCATTTACTGTTGAAGATGCTCCGGTAGGCACAGCACCTCCAGGATCATTTTCACTCAGCAGTCCATCCAATGGAGCCAGCGATTTGAGTACTTCACCAACATTGACATGGGGTTCTTCATCCGATGCGAGCAATTACAATGTGGTAGTATCCACAAGCAGTAACTTGTCAAATCCGGTGCTTTCACAGTCTACGACTGGTACCTCGCTGGGTGCCACAGGTCTTTCCTATAGCACTACGTACTACTGGGGCGTTACAGCTTCAAATAGCGATGGTAGCACTGCGGCATCTAATAACGGCAGGTTATTTTCTACAGAAGCTGATCCTAATGCAGGTGGGGGTGGAAATCCTCCTGCTACATCGGGTGTAGTTTACGAGGCGGAGAGTATGAACCGTGGAAACGCACAGGTTTCCTCTGCAGGTTCAGGTTATTCGGGATCTGGTTATGTAACTGAATTTATCAGCGAATGGTCTACTCTTAAGTTTGAGAAATCATACAGTGACGTTACGCCAGCAGTCGTGAATATTAGATATTCTAATGGGACGGGTCAAACGGTTACTAATATTGACTTGATGCAAGGATCAGCCAAAGTTCAAGACCTTTCATTCCCGCCTACAAGTGGCTGGAACGATTATCAAATTTTAACATCCATACCATTTAATATAGCTGCAGGCTATCAAGGTATCTTATTAGACGGTACACAAAATGTGTCCGAATCTGTCAATATCGATTACATCGAGTTATTGGAAGGATATACACCTCCTCCAGGGACATTTACTTTGACTTCACCAACAAATGGTGCAAATGATCAGGCACTTAGTCTAAGTTTGACCTGGACCTCTTCTACTAGTGCTACTTCGTACGAAGTGGTGGTTGATAACAATAGTAATTTTGCAAGCCCTATAGTTACTCAATCTCAAACTGGAACATCCTATTCTTTGAGTGGACTTTCATACAGCACTACGTATTATTGGAAAGTTACAGCGTCAAATGCTGAAGGATCAGAAGTAGAAACGGCATCGTTCTCTACATTAGCCCCTCCTCCTCCGGTAGGTTCATTTTCTCATTCTTCACCAGCCAATGCCGCTACGGATGTGGCTACAAGTGTAGCCTTAACATGGGGGGCATCTGCTAAGGCAGATAGTTATTCTTTGGTAGTGTCTACCAACAGCAACTTGTCAAATCCAATTGTTAGCGCAGGTGGTATTTCAGGTACTTCCTATAATGTGAATTTAGCTGATGGAACAACTTACTACTGGCAAGTAACTGCTGCTAATGAAGTATCTTCAACTTCAGCAACTAAAACGTCATTTACGACATTGGTGCCGCCAGCACCAGGTTCTTTTAGTTATGTGTCGCCCGCAAATGGTGCTTCAGGTGTGTCTAGAGCTCCACAGCTAAGTTGGACTGCTTCTGATTTTGCGAATAATTACTCAATAATTATCTCAACTAATAGCAATTTGTCAAACCCAGCAGTTGACATTACTGGAGTTACAGGAATTAACTATTCTGCTTCGGGATTAGCCGAATTGACAACTTACTACTGGAGTGTAACTGCGGTTAACTCTACAGGGAGCAAAACAATTAGTGGTGGATCAAGATCATTCACTACGCAAGAGGCTCCTGAAGGCTATCACGTATCACCTAGTGGTAGCGACATAGCTGGCAACGGATCATCAGGAAATCCTTGGAAAACTATTGCCTACGCAGCTAGTCAAGTTCCGGCAAATCAGGATTTAACCATCTACTTGGCAGCGGGTACTTTCACGGAGACCGAGCCGATAGAATTGCCTACTGGCGTTAATGTTGAAGGTGCTGGCGAAGATCAAACCTTCATTAATTCAAGTGGAGTGACATTACCTGCGGGAATAACCGGTGCAGAAGGTGATTACAGATTATGGCCCGATGGATCGTTATTCCAGTTGGTATCGATTCCTTACACCAACGGATCTTACTATGGTCCTCCTGAGGAAATGGCTCCGGCAATAGATGGAAATCAAACTTTGAGCGGGTTCACCATCAATGGTCAGGGTACGCTAAAGGCAGGTATCTGGGTTATGAGCAGAAATAACGTGACGGCACATCATATCACCATCAAGAATACTAAGATGAATGGTGCGGTATTCGGTAAATCCGATATGTGGTGGTACGAGGCCATGCCTGATGGTGCTTGGATGAAAAATACGACCATCCATGATATGAAATTCATCAATGCAGCTGAAGCACAAAAGGGATGTTTGCGTCTTGCTGGTTTGGATGGAGCAGAGATTTATAACATCGATATTGACGATCAAGGTGGAGCTTACGGCATTAAGTTTATGTACGTAGGGCACTATAAAAATCTATCAATCCATGATTGTAATATCAGAGTCAGCGACTACGATCCTGAGTGGGGAGAGGCTATCTCCATTGAGCTTTGGAATTTTGCCAGAGCATCCAATAGTGAGATTTACAACATCAACTGTAACACTTGGTTGTCATTGGTGAATCACACACAGATTCCATCTTATGAGCCGGAAGGAGACAATGTAGATGCTTTAGACCTACACCATGTAGTGATGATTGATGAGGACGGTTCCAGCCAGAAAGAAGCTATTGAGGCTGCTCTATCAGGCGTAAAAATCCATGATTGTTATTTGCAGGATAAAGGATTTGGTATCGCAATTTGGAATGGTGTGGGTTCTTTGTTAAAAAAGAACTACGAAATTTATAATAATGTGATAACTAATGTAGATAGAGATCCCGGTTTTGGTTTTGCTAACAGTTCAGCGATATTTATTCCCGATCCTGCTCAAAACGTGAAAATTTATAACAACGTATTTGAACGAATGGGCGTAGCGCTTGAAATCACCGCTGCATCTGATGTTGATGTAAAGAATAATATCTTCATCAAATCAGAAGGTGATGACATCAAAGGTGGAAGTGGGAATGCATCTTATAACTTGAAGTACCATACTAATCCTCAAAAGGCGGCATTCAACTCAAGTCTCGGAGGGTCTAATAATATAACTGGAAATCCGGGTTTGAAAGAAACCGGACCGAGAAGCACACAGTATACCTTCGGGTCTTATTATGAACCTGCTTCAACTTCAAGTTTAGTAGTGGATGCTGGTACTGATGTAGGTTTATCGTTTGGTGGAAGTGCTCCCGATATTGGTGCGTTTGAGTTTAATAGCATTCCTACGCAGGCTCCGGCTGCGTTCAGCCTATCTGCTCCAGCTGAAAATGCCAAAGATGTATCGGTTAATCCGACATTGACATGGAACAGCTCACAGTTTGCGCAGTCTTACACTTTGGAGGTAGCTAGCAACAGCAACTTTAATAATATTATATACGCTCAGCCTAACATTACCAACACCAGCGTAGTAGTAAACACTGCACTAAGTTATACTACTCAATATTACTGGAGAGTGACTGCCATAAATATAATAGGAAATAAGGTAAGTAATGGTTCGTTGAGTTTTACTACCGAGGATGTGCCGCCACCACCTGCTTCTTTCAGCTTGAGTGCACCATCGGATAATGGTACTAACGTATCTAAGACGCCTACTTTCTCATGGACGGCTTCAGCAAGTGCTTCGAGCTATACGCTAGTTGTTTCGGCAAGTAGTAACTATAGTAATCCGGTGATTAATCAAGCAAATATCCCCGGCACTTCAGTTTCACCGGCCGTGGCTTTGGCCGATGTCACAAAATATTATTGGAAAGTGACTGCTGTTAATTCTGTGGGAACTGAGCAAGGTACAGGTAACGGACGATCATTTACTACCACTTCTGGTCCTTTAGTTGGCAATGGATTGGTTAACTACGAGCGATTTTTAGGCGTACCCGGCAACACAGTGAATAACCTATTGAATAGTCCTAACTATCCACTAAGTCCTGATGAAGTTTCTACTCTATCAAGTGTAGACGTGCCGAGAGAACAGGGGTCTGATTTCGGACAGATTGTTTGGGGTTATTTGTTGCCTCAAGAAACTGGTTCTTATCACTTTTGGGTAGCAGGTGATGATCAGGTTGAGTTCCACTTAAGTACGGATGCCACTAAAGCCAATAAAGCGGTGAGAGCTTCGGTGCCTGATTGGACAAACCCTGAGCAATACGATAAATTTGGAAGTCAATCTTCCGATGGAATCGAATTGCAAGAGGGAATGGAGTACTATTTTGAAGTGATCCATAAAGAGAAAGATGGCGGAGATCACATGACGTTGGCATGGCAAACACCAAGTGCGTCTACCAGATCCACCTTAAGCGGAACGGTGCTTTCAAGTGTTAGAAATACACAATTGCCTACGCCTGGAGCTTTCACCTTGTCCGCTCCGGCTAATAATTCTACTGACGTCTCAAGAGTTCCTACATTAACGTGGACGGCTTCTGACTTAGTAGAATCGTATTCAATAGTAATTTCTACTAATTCAAATTTATCTAATCCGGTAGTGAGCGAGATTGGTTTGCCAAACAATGCTTATACGCTACCCGAAGCGTTAAACACTAGCACGACATATTTCTGGGATGTAACTGCTACAAACGAAGGAGGCGAAAAGACTTCTGGAAATGGTTCCAGATCATTTACAACTGAAGATCAACCATTGCCTGGTTCATTTAGTGCGGTGCAACCTTCTGATGGGGTAAGTGGAACTTCTTGGAACCCGTTCTTCTCATGGACTTCATCATTTGAGGCAAACAGCTATACAATTACAGTTTCAGAAAATGCGAACTTGTCTAGTCCTGTAATTAACGAATCAGGTGTGATAGGAACAAGCTATACGGTTACTAGCTCTTTGAATGCCAATACCACTTACTATTGGACAGTATCTGCAGATAACAACTCGGGTTCCACTACTATCTCCGATGGCACTTTGGATTTCACCACCGGATCACAAGATGGACTTATTCATGTAATGTTGTCTGGAAACAATGGCACAGGAAACGGCACCGCAAGCAATCCTTATAGAACTGTGGCTTATGCAGCAAGTCAAGCTCCGGCTGATGAAGGTAACACTATCTTTATTCACCCCGGAGAATTTGTAGAGACTGCTGAGATTATTGTGCCTACAGGTGTTAACATTTTAGGTTCTGGTGAAGGTGTGACTACGCTAAAAGCGGGTAACCTCGGTGATGGCGGTGGAAAAGAAGACTTTGGCGGTGCTTTGATTCAATTGATTTCAGCTAGTTATGTAGTAGATCAATACAGTCCTGCCGTAGCTCCATCCAACGGTAATCAGAATATCTCCGGCTTCACAATTGACGGTAGCGGTAAGTCGCTGAAAGCAGGTATCTGGCTTCAAGCCAGAAACAATGTGACGATTCACCATATAACTATCGAGGAGACTCAACAAAGAGGTGCTGTGGCTTGCTTTGGACAGAAAAAAGCACGTGAAGAACCGCCTTATTACATCAATAATTTGGTCATGCATGACTTGACATTTATCAATGCAGGTTCCGATTTAAGTGATGAGTCTTTAGGTAACCTCAACCTTGCGCACACCGATGGTGCTGAGATTTATAACATAACTATTAACGATGTGTATGGCTATGGAATTAAATTCATTTTTGAAGGATACTACAAGAACACTAAGATACATGATTGTATCATTCAGGTCAATGAAGATGATCCATTGTGGACGGAGGATATTGCTATAGAGCTGTGGAACTTAGGTTCTGGCAATGAGGTGTATAATGTAGATGCTAACACTTGGTTCTCATTTGTTAACTGGCCTAATACGTTCAACAATCCTGCAAAAGCCGGAGATCATTTAAAAGTTTATGATTGTAAAATTATAGATAACGATGGTACTTCATTGAAAGAAGCAATAGAAGCAGCCGGATCGGGTATAGAAATTTATAACTGCTATATCGAGAACAAAGGCTGGGGTATTGCACAGTGGTTGCAAGGTGAGCGCAAAATGAGCTATCACCATAATATCTTTAGAAATACGCAACCACAAGCGGTTTGGTCCGATGCGGGTGCGATATTCATTGTAGCCGATGAAGTACCTCAGATGGAAGATATTTTTATTTATAATAATGTATTCGACAATTTATATACCAGTGGTGGGTCGCCATTAAAGAACATTTCGGTATGGAAAGGTACCGTTGATGGTTTGGACATTGCCAACAATGTCTCGATCAATATGGATAGTGAAACCTATGATTTTTTCTTGTATGGAGCCGCCTCGGTAAGCAATGCTACTTACAGAAGCAATTTGAGTGACGATGCGCACAATGTAACAGGTATCACCAATATGTCCGGTAATATCGTAGACAGTCCAGGTTTCAAACAAACTGGTTTGCGATGGGACGATTACTATCAACCTGCCTCTAACAGCAGTCTGGTAGTAGATGCTGGAGTAGATGTTGGTTTGGTCTATTATGGAAGTGCTCCGGATATGGGTGCGTGGGAGTTCACCACAGGTAACTCCGCCAGAGTTGCACAAGAGGATCAATCGATGTCTGACAATGAGCTAGAAATTAATTTGCTTCAAAAGTTCCGAATTTTCCCTAATCCTACTAGCAATATATTGAACATTGGCTTACCTGATGAAATTGCTAAAGCAACAATAGAGGTGGTTAACGGAATGGGTCAGGTGACTATAACTCAAATAATTACAGCAGAAGATGCTACAATTGACTTCAAATTGTTGTCAAGTGGTGTTTATATAATTTTCATTAAGCATGAAAATGGTGTAGAAAAGTTGCGAGTGCTCAAGAAATAATTCTTGGAAAAAATAATTTTAAATAAAATTGAGAGAAAGTGAGTTAGACGCGAAGCTTTCTCTCTTTATATAAACAGTAGAAACAAAATAACAAGTTCACTAACCTTAATCAATATGAAGAAATTTTTCAAAATACAATTCAAGCTGTTGACCGCTATAGCAATTATCGGCTTTTTGGGCTCCTGTAAAGAAGACGAGGTCCCTGACATTACGCCTGTTGCTGATTTCACTACAGAGGTCAACGATTTAGTAGTAACATTTACAAATACTTCTGCAGATGGGCAATCCTTTGCATGGGATTTTGGAGATGGAAATACATCTACTGATGTATCTCCAACGCATACTTATGAAGCGTATGGGGAATATGATGTAAAACTTACAGCTACAAGTACTGATGGAACGATGGCTGATGTGACAAAAGAAGTAGTGGTTGCTGATGTATGCGATTTAAGAACACCTGATCCTGAAAACTTAATTGTTGGCGGACAATTTGAGGGTTGTGATGCGGATTCTTGGACGGCTATAGTAGCTAACGAGGGTGGTGCTGCTTCTCCTGCAACACACGGTCCAGCGAAATGGGAATTTGGCTATACAGACTATAATCCTGCCGATGGAGATGGTGGAGCACTTTATATTTTCCCGGACAATGACGCATCAGAAATTGATGAAGCTACATTGCTCTACCAAGAGATTATTGTTCCGCAAGATGGTTTGTACCAGTTCAGTGGTTTGATGAAAGCTTCTGGCGGTGATGAAATGAATAGTTACTTCTTTCAGTTTTTCATGGGACAAACTGTACCTACCAATAATATGGATTACAGTGACAATAACATCTCAGGATTTGTAGATTTTACAGATTTTGCTTTTGGCATAGACTTACCTGCTACTGATGGGCCTATAGTGCATTCTTATTCGCCACCAGCTACCACTTCTGACGATCAAGGGCGATTCAATTTAGATGCAGGCACCTATTATTTTGGAATTAAATTTGGAAAAGGAGGGGGAAGTGTCCCTGCTTTTGGCGATGGAATTGCTGTAGATGATCTAAGATTAGAAAGAGTAGGTGATAAAGAGACTTTAATAGGTCAGCAAGTAGTAATGGGTGGCGGATTTGATGATGAAAGTTTATGGACACATTTTGCTGGTGGAACCGATCCAAAAGTTGACCTTACTATTGGTGCTATCGATGACGCTTTGGCACCAGATGCATCTGTACAATTTGGGGGTTCTACAGCATTATACGTTGTTGAGCCAACAGCAGGAGATAATAGCAGTTCTACTATATTTCAGAATATGGGGCCTGTAAGTTCTGGAAAATATAAATTAGAAGCATTTCTTAAAATTGATGCAGATATTGACAATGGAGGTACCGTTGATAATGGATGGTTCGAAATTGTAGTATCAACACTTGTTCCAGAGGATGGCGTTGGATATAATGCTGCTACAGGAGATACTGAAAACTACGATCCTGAAAAATGGGTGACTGGTTACAATGAATTTGAATGCGGAACTGACTGGAACGCTGTACTGGGTGTAGCTGACGGAAACCCTGATAACGCATTTGGTTATGATGTATGCGCACTGGGATTAGCAAACAGTGATGGGGAATTTGACTTCTCGAACCCTGATGGTGACGATGTTTATATAGTAATTAAAACGGGAACATTTGAAGGAACGCTTGGTGCTGGTGTGGCTATTGACTTCCTAGCGCTAACAAGAATAGAGTAGTACCGTAAAATACCTTTTATCTAAAAAAAACGGAGGCAATTGCCTCCGTTTTTATATATTCTACTATTTTGAATACATTGATTAGGCTTTATGTATAAAAAAGGGCTTTTCTCATTTCTAATACTATTACTAGGCATCATTCATTTTTCTCCGGCTCAGGTCAAAAATGATAAATATGTAGCTCTTCAAGAGAAATTGGCTAGCGGCTGGAATACTTGGAGTTACGAAAGCATGCTTAATCATGTTTTATTACCCCATGGTCTTTCTATAAAAGTTAATTTGCGTCAGTCCTTTATAGGTACACCTGGCGATCCTCTTTTTTTGCTTGACCGCATAACACCGGATACTACAGGTCTTGTAAAACCAATTGCCCACACTTTTGATGGCTCATACACAGCGCTTCTTATCAATGACTGGAAGGGTAATACGCTGCAGATTCAATCCACAACCGATGGTCAGGATGTTTATATCCTCATTACCCCAAAGAAATTATCCTCCACCAAATTCCAAATTGAAGTTCAGTCAGGTATGATGTGGAATCGTGAGGGAATGCTAACAAAAAATGAAAATGGCATTCAGGCCGTTTTACCAAACCAAACAATTCAGGTAAGATCTACAAAGGAATTTAAAGAGAAAAGTAGCTATCCGTACTTGTCGCCTTATCTGGTTTTTGATGGTGATGAAGAGATGGCCATATATACGGGCCAGCAAAAGTCACTTGATGAAATTAAAATCCTCATTACAAAGGCAAAAAATGCCTATCACAATCATTCAAAAAAATATGGAGAATTGGCTTCTGCCTTTGAGGGAATCCAAACAGTGTTAGGCTGGAACACACTGTACGATGCCAGTAAAAATCGCGTACTTTCTCCCGTAACAAGAGCATGGAATGAAACTTGGCAGGGACATGTACTTTTCGAATGGGATACTTATTTGGCAGCACTACTTTTTGCACTGGATAATAAGGAACTTGCCTATAGTAATGCCATCGCAGTCACCAAATGGCCAAATGCAAATGGTAATATTGGACATTATCAAATGGGAGATGGCACTGTCTCACTAATGTCGCAGCCTCCTGTAGGTAGCATGGTTTGTTGGAAAATTTATGAAAAATATGGTGACAAGTGGTTTTTAGAAGAGGTATACCAAGAGCTTTTAACGTGGAATCGTTGGTGGACAAAAAACCGTAAAAATGGAGACTACCTCACTTGGGGGGGGTGGAAGGGAGCCAATGCTCAAATTGCTGCCTGGGAGTCAGGATTAGATAACAGCCCCATGTACGATGATTTGGAAATGACTGAAACGGAAAATGCAGCATTGCTCGATTTGGCGGATGTAGGCCTGAATAGCCTTTATGTGATGGATTGTCAGTATTTATCCAAGATCGCCAAAGAACTCGGTTATGATAAAGATCATGCTGAATTACAAAAAAGAGCCAAACATTTTACAAAACTGACACAGCAGTTATGGAACGCCAACGAAAGTATTTATCAAAACAAAGTCCTTTCAACTAATACGTTCAGCAGTAGGCTAAGCCCTACATTATTCTACCCCATGATAGCCAACGTTTCTACTGATAAACAGGCAGAAGTTATGATAAAGGACCATTATTACAATGAGGTTGAATTTTATGGAGATTTCATCATCCCATCAACTGCTCGTAATGACCCTAGTTATGATAATGTTTATTGGCGGGGAGCCATCTGGCCACCTATGAATTTTTTGGTTTACCTCGGGTTAAAAAATTATGATCAAGAAGCTGCAAGCGATCTGGTAGAGAAATCGTACGCTCTTTTTCTTAAGGAGTGGACGGAGCATAACGCAGTATTAGAGAATATTAATGCCGACAAGGGTGTTGAAAGCATTGGAGACCAAAAAATGGCCGACCCATTTTATCATTGGGGTGCGCTCATGGGTATAATGAAGTTTATGGAACAAGGATGGTATGCGCCAAGTAAGTAACCCACTAAATATTATCTATCGCTGCTGCTTATTCATTATAAGTGTGCTACTGCTTACGCAGTGCAAAGAAGTTAAGTATGAGGGTACTTGGTCATTAATCATTAATCAGCCAGATGGATCAGAAGTATTTGTTGCGTATTTGCCGACAGATTTGAGTAAACCTTTTTCACTAAACAAACAGGTGGAAGATTACTCTGTAGAACTAAAATCAGAACCGAAAGATCATTACACCGTGTTTGAAGCGTCTGTTAGCTCTGATAGCGAGCAGAAGGTATTCCTATCGCTGCGGGGAGAAACTGATGATATAAATAATGTATTATATAATTTCAATGGAAAGGTAGATAGTGCTGAAATCTACAGGCAAAGTCCTCACGATGTCAATGCCTGGATTGTGGAAACCATTGCCATGCAGGCCATTCCTATGGTTGCTTTAAAAAGAGATTCTATTTTTTCTGTAGCCATAAGTGACGCCCCATTTCATTACAACAACTTTACTTCTCAAGCATTTTATCCTAAACGAGGCATGGTTGCGCTTTCATCGGGTGATAATGCTGAAACACCGGGAATTCAGCCTGATACCTCTCAAGTACTTAATTTGGACTATAATGCTGAGAAGACTCAAATCTTTACACCTGGTAAAGTACTTCCGTATTATCATCCAATATCATCCACTCAAACGCATACCTTCTCGGGAATTATCTTTGATACAAAGGCTACTTCATTAAAAACATTGAGAAAAGAGGTAATACTTAATGCAGCAGATCATTTTTCATCAGGCGCTTATACGGATTATTTTGGTGCTTTGGCTTTCACTACACCGTATTTTAATTTAAGAAAAAATGAAACCGGTAAAAGTGAATACTGGGTTATTCCTGCCGTAGAATATGGTAATACACAATACGGAAGAGACGCTTTCTGGATTTCCATGATGTTGGACCCCGAATATTCTACATCGGCATTAGAGAGTGAAATGGCCGTGGTCAATCATTTTGCTGAATATCCACTGTTCGCCATTATTTGGGCCTATCGTGCCCACTTATCTGGGCTAAAGGTAAATTTCGAGCAGGTTCAAAATTATGTAAATGCCGTGGAAAAACGTGTGACGGATAATGCCTATTACAGTTATTACGAAGGAGACGGCAGGTTAGACTTTCAGTATTGGGGAGATTTAATGGCTTTCGAAAAGAATGATATCATTGCCTACAATCAAGGGTTGTTCGCTGTGGCTATACAAATAGCAGAAAACTTAGGACTGAGTATAAAAACAAATCCGTTGGTAGCCAAAAAAGTGTATCAATCGCTTTATAATGAGGAGTTAGGCTTTCTTCCTGTAAGTAAATTCAAGTCCATCTTAAGTCCGGATGCCATTATTCCTGATCTTCTTGCGCAATTATACCTTAATGAAACTTTTCTATCTGATGGGCAAGTTCAGCGTCACTACAACAGAATGACGAAATATGCCAAGACGGATTTTGGGTTCAAAATCGTATCCACTCCGGAAGGCCAATATTTGCCTCTCGAAGCTTATGATATTCCCAGCTATAAGTCGCAAGTAAGCCGTGGCACCTGGGTAGATGGCGAATATTTTCGAGGAGGGTCTTATTTTCTTTATGATAACTTATTTCTGATTACGGCCTATCTACATCAGGTAGAAGGAGCAGAAGAGCTACTCAAATGGCGAGTGGCTTTAGATTTTAAGATTGGCAGTACTACCTACGAGCATTTAAATACACTTACCGGTGAAGCAAAAAAGCCAAATATGGGTTGGAATGTGGCGGTCTATGCTATTTGGCGAAAGTTGGTAGATGAGCAAAAGGCCGATGATGAGCTATTTACTTTGGTAGATGATATTGTGCGTACTAATCAAAAAACAGAATGAGATACGGATCACTTCTTTGTTGTATTCTTTTAGCACTTGTGGCATGTAAACCAGATAAAAAATTGCAGGAGGCAACCTATGAGTTTCCCTATCAAAATCCCACATTATCATCATCAGCACGAGCTGCTGATATTGTTTCGCGCCTAACTACGGAAGAAAAAGTTCATCAATTATTTAATAAGGCACCTGCTATTGAGCGTTTGGGCATCCCTCGCTATAATTGGTGGAATGAGTCACTCCACGGAGTGGCACGTGCAGGAAAAGCAACAGTCTTTCCACAGGCCATAGGTATGGCCGCCTCTTTTAATGAAGAGCTTATGCTGGAAGTAGCTACTACAATCTCTGATGAAGCTCGCGCTAAGCATCACAATTTTGCTCGAAATGATGTACGTAGTATTTATACCGGACTCACTTTTTGGTCTCCTAATATCAATATTTTTAGAGACCCCAGGTGGGGCAGAGGGCAAGAGACGTACGGAGAAGACCCATTTCTTACCGGGCGCATGGCAGTCAATTTTATTAATGGCCTGCAGGGGGATGACCCGGATTATCTGAAAACCATTGCAACAGCCAAGCATTATGCTGTACATAGTGGCCCCGAAGAAACCAGGCATAGTGATAATTACTTTGTGAATGACAGGGACTTATATCAAACCTACTTACCTGCCTTTAAGATGGCCGTAGAAGAGGCGAATGTACAATCCGTAATGTGTGCTTATAATCGCTTTCGCGATCAACCTTGCTGTGGTTCTGACCTTCTTTTACAAAAAATACTGAGAGAAGAATTTGGATTTGACGGTTACGTAGTAACTGATTGTGGTGCAGTTTCTGATTTTTATCAGGATGAGAAACATGAATTGGTCAAACGTCCGTCACAAGCGTGGGGCTGGGCATTATCTTCAGGAACGGATCTTAATTGTGAGGAAGATAAAGCTTTTATAGAAGATAACCTGGAGGAGGCTATTGAAAAAGGAATGCTTAATCTGGCCGATATTAATCGTGCCCTGACACGGTTATTCAAGGCACGCTTTGATTTGGGCATTTTAGATAATACGAATGATCATCCGTACACTCAAATACCCATTGAAAAAGTAGGGTCTGAAGAGCACCTGGCAGTGGCTTTAAAAAGTTCAGAACAGTCATTAGTACTATTGAAGAATAATGGTATTCTACCTTTGAAAGAAGGTGTGAAAGTGGCTTTGATTGGCCCAAACGCAAATAATCCGGATGTACTATTAGGTAATTATAATGGCACACCTATTAATCCGGTCACTCCACTTAAAGCATTAAAAGATAAGTTAGGAAAAGACCTTACCTACGCCCCTGGGAGTCCTTTGGTTCCTGGCTTTTTTGGAGAAATGACTACAGTGCCTGCTGATGTTCTCTTTCATAAAGAAAATGATACGCTGCAGCCAGGACTTGAGGCTAATTATTTTAAAGACCTCGAGCAGCAAACAAGTCCTGATTTATCACGAGTGGATAAAAATATTGATTTTATTTGGTCTGAAACACCTATAAGTAATGCGCTTGAAGAGACTTTTGCAGTAACATGGTCAGGTATTCTTAAACCCGTTACTACTGGAGCATACCAGTTTAGGATGAATAGTCTTTATGGCAATTCTAAAATCTTTGTAAATAATGAACAGGTGCTGGACAATTATATTGCTCTAGAGAGTGGTAATGAATATGATTTTCGTGTTTCCTATGACATAAAACCTTTTTGGTGGGGCAACACGGTAACCCCCGATGCACAACTCGTTTGGGTAAATACTTCAGATGATATGGTAGAAAAGGCCATAAATGCTGCTAATGCTGCAGATGTCATTGTTTTTTGTGGAGGCATTTCCCCGCGTCTCGAAGGAGAAGAAATGAAAATAAAGACTGATGGTTTTGCCCATGGTGATCGGACGCATCTGAAGCTGCCTGCTATTCAGGAAGAATTATTAAAAAAGCTGAAGAACATTGGTAAACCCATTGTGTACATTAACTTTAGTGGCAGTGCATTGGCACTTAACTGGCAAGATGAGCACATGGATGCTATTGTTCAGGCATTTTATTCGGGCGAACCTGCAGGTACGGCCATATCTCGTATGTTGTATGGAGAGTTTAGCCCATCGGGTCGATTGCCTATAACGTTTTACAAATCGGTAGATGATTTGCCGCCTTTCGGTGACTATGCTATGGCAGGTCGCACCTATCGTTACTATGATGGTGAAGTCCTTTATCCGTTCGGTCATGGGTTGAGTTATACTTCTTTTGAATACGCCCATTTAGCTGTACCGAAGAAGACTACAACAGGTAATCAAATTAGCATTAATGTAAGTGTTGAGAATACAGGAGAGATGGATGCACGTGAAGTGGTTCAACTTTATTTGCAAGATGTACAGGCCTCCACTCCCGTTCCAAATAAAACCTTAATTGGATTTCAAAATATCTTTCTCAAAGCTGGTGAGTCTGGTAAGCTGTCTTTCGCTATCACCCCTGAGCAGTTTTCACTTATTGATAGTAATTATAAAAGGGTAATAGAGCCAGGCGAATTTATGGTTTCATTTGGTTCAAACGTTGAACTACAAAGTTCCATCACTTTAACAGGCGAGGTTTATGAATTGGCTGATTAGTCGATATAACATAGCGCTACTGTTGCTGATAGTGCCAATGCTGGTAACAGCACAAAAAACATTTTTACCTTCCATCGGAGCACAGGTTTTCATCGAGCCTGGTCAGTCTGAAACACAAATAGAAAATTGGTTTAAGATTTTAAATGAAAATGGGTTCACGTCATGCAGAATACGAATGTTCGAATCGTACATGACTGATGAAAAGGGGAATTATGATTTCACCCTTTTTGATCAGGCTTTTGCTGCGGCCAAAAAATACGATGTAGCTATTTTCGCTACCCTCTTTCCGAACACAGATTTTACTGATGTAGGAGGCATGAAACTGCCAAATGATGAGAAACATTGGCAGAGTGTTAGAAAGTATATCAAAGCATTGGTTACTCATTATCAAAAGCATCCAAGCCTTCACTCTTGGGTATTAATTAATGAGCCTGGTTTAGGGTATGTTCCGAACACCGATTTTGTAAACACGATGAGATCGGCCTGGAATAATACTTTATCCACTCAGCAAAAGAATGGTAATTCATACCGTGTTTTCTCTTTTGATGACAGAAAGTTTTTAATGGACTTAAACACATCATTTTTAAAAATGATGGCGCAAGAAATAAGGAATATAGATAAGGATACCGAGCTTCACGTCAATAACCACAACATCTTTCAGCTGGCGGATGAGTATGACTTCCCGTCTTGGATGTCATTCCTAAGTTCACTCGGGGCATCCATCCATCCATCCTGGCATTTTCGTGCTTTCAGCAGAGAAGATTATACCATGGCAGTGGCTGCCAATAGTGATATTATTAAGTCAGGTGCCGGGCTTAAACCCTTCTGGGTAACAGAACTGCAAGGCGGTAATAATACTTTTAGTGGATACAATCCTATTTGTCCTACAGCGGAAGAGATCACTCAATGGTTATGGACAAGTATAGGTTCTGGAGCGGAAGGCATCATTTTTTGGACGCTAAATGCCAGAGCAGCAGGTATCGAAGCAGGGGAATGGGCTCTGCTCACTAATCAAAATAGAAATTCTGATCGTATGGATGCTGCGGCTCAAGTTACTGAGGTATTGAAATCCCATGCATCTACCTTTCAAAACAGTAAGCCTGTAAAGCCAAAGGTTCACGTCTTGTATACTCGGGAGTCCCTGTGGGCGGAGAAGGAATTGCATGTGGGGCCAAATAGATACGAGGCGAGAAACTGGGGGGCAGCCATGAAGTCTGCCCTGGCGTTTTACCAAAGCTGTTTGGAACTCGGCATTGCAGTAGACATCAAAGAGGCAAGTGAGCACGACTGGGGCACACAGGACAGGTCAGGTGAAACCATTATTCTGGCTAACCAGAGTGCTATTTCAAAAACGACCTGGAGTAACCTTAAAACCTTCGTTTCAGGCGGAGGACAATTACTTTTGGAAGGCCTATCAGGCTACTATGACGAAACGCTTTACAACCGATTTATGGACGCTAATCTCTACGCAGATTTCTTAGGAGCAGAGTTAAGTGAGTTTAAAGTGATTGCGGATACGTTCAACTTAGAATTTGCGAATCAAAAAATGCCTGCACATTTATGGAGAGGTAACCTTAATGTTTCAGAAACCGCTAAGGTCTTATCTCAGAATGGAGGTACTGTACATGCCACCCAGCATAAATACGGCAAAGGAGAGGTGATATGGGTGCCTTCTTTGATTGGTTTAGGAACTGCGCACGCAGGACGCAAACCCTTAGCTCAGTTTCTTAAAAGCACTGTGCAGCTAAAATCTACTGTGCCTGTTAAACTCATCGGGTTTCATTCTCAGTTAGTAACGCGAATTATGAAATCAGGCGACAAGTATATTTTCATTCTGATCAATAAAAGCGGTGATCAAATGAATTTGTCTTTTGAGCGCGATGGATGGGTAAGAGAAACCGTTGTCGGTAGTCCAGCTACTTCCTCAGATACACTAACCCTGGCCCCGGAAGAAACCAAAGTAATCATATGGAAAAGATCATAGTAAAATATCTGCTTGTAATAATGCTGTTGACCAGCGTCAATATGCTTTATGCACAACAGAAAAGTAGCGCAGAGCAAGAGTGGGTGATAACCGTGGATTCCGTAGACCCATCAAATTATGCGGGCGTCACCGTAGCCAATGGAATGATCGGGCTGCTCTCTTCACCCAACCCTTTTGAAGTTAAGAACATTGTACTTGCAGGTACATTTGATACCCATGGGCGGGGTATGGTCAGCAACTTTCTCAAAAGCTTTAATCTACTGAATATGTTTATGGAGGTAGATAAACATCGAATTGGCGTGGGTAATGTTACTAACATGAAACAGGAACTTAACCTACAAAAGGCTTTCTTCAAGTCTTCCTTTGATTTTGAAGATAAAGCCACGATAAGTGTCACCTATCGCTCATTAAGACATTTACCCTTTACTGTCTTAATGGATGTGGAAGTACAGGCACATAAGGGTTTTGTAATGAATACAGGCAGTATATTAAATACGCCCTCAGAATTAAAAGACATCCAAAATTATTTTACTGAGATTACTGTACCTGAAACCACCTTGCCTCTGATGTCTTCGATAGCCATGAGTCCATCAGGTAAACTTACCCTTGCCGCTGCCAACACCTTCGACTTTTATGAAGAAGCTGGTGCTGAACCTCGGGTCTATCATGAACGCATGGATAATAATCAACATCATATTCGGTTTTCTAAGCAACTTAAAAAAGGGGAGCAATACCGATTTTCTGTGGTTGGCTCCTTAGTGTCTTCGGTTTATCAGGAGGATGCACTGAATGAAGCCCAACGCATGACCATCTTCGCAGCATTAAAGCAAACAGAACAACTGATAGAAGCGCATGAAAAGGCCTGGTCGGAGCTATGGTCTACTGGCGATATTATTCTAAAAGGAGACCCTGTAGTTCAAAAGGACATGAGGATTATGCTCTATCATTTGTATTCATTTGTAAGAGAAGGCTTTAGTAATTCACTGTCCCCTATGGGGTTAAGTGGGCTTGGATATAATGGCCATGTGTTTTGGGATACAGAGATATGGATGTTTCCTCCATTGCTTGTTTTGCAACCAAATTTGGCGAAAAGCCTGATCAACTATCGTTATGACCGATTAGAGGCAGCCAAACGCAATGCCAAAAATCATGGATATCAAGGTGCTATGTTCCCCTGGGAAAGTGCAGCTACAGGAGAAGAAGAAACACCGATATGGGCACTAAGCGGCCCTTTTGAGCATCATATAACTGCCTGCGTGGCGATAGCTGCTTGGAACTATTATCAAGTAACACAAGATACTGCCTGGCTGAGAACCAAAGGCTGGCCTATTCTTTCAGAAACAGCGAATTTTTGGGTGAGTAGGGTAAAGCTAAATAAGGAGGGTAAATACGACATTAAAAATGTGGTGGGGGCCGATGAATGGGCCGAAAATGTGGACAATGATGCCTGGACGAATGCCGCTGCTAAAGCTAATCTAAGATATGCCGCCAAAGCAGGTCGGGTGTTAAATGAAGATATTAACTCCAAATGGGAGCAGATTGCAGATGCTATTACAATCTTAAAATTTGAAGATGGGGTAACCCAAGAACATGCCGCATATGAGGGAGAACTTATAAAGCAGGCAGATGTAAATCTGCTCGCCTATCCGCTTTCAGAAGTTACGGCACCGGCAGAAATTTTGAAAGATTTGGAATACTATCAGACGAAGGTGCCCGAGGTGGCCGTACCGGCTATGACAAAATCAATTTTCGCACTACTTTATGCCCGTCTGGGGGATTCAGAAAAAGCCTATGAGGTTTTCTTAGATAGTTACCAACCCAATCTTTGGGGACCTTTTAAAGTGATTATGGAGACACCCGAATCATATAATCCCTATTTTGCGACTGCGGCTGGCGGAGTTTTACAGGCAATGCTGATGGGGTTCGGTGGTTTGGAAATCAGTGATGGTGGAATAGTGCAAGGTGATGTAGTTTTACCTAAAAAATGGAAAAAGATTACAATTAAGGGTGTTGGAAATGATGATAAGACCTTCATAGTTGAAAATAAATAGTGCAATGAAAAATACTATTTGGATGACCTTATTACTGATATGGAATTTAACGAATGTTGCTTCGGGACAATTTCAGAAGAATACAGCGATATCATTTGAATCAATCGCGAAGGGAGATTTGAATCTAATAGTAGAACAATATGTGCGCCTCCCTAACGAAGTTATAGAGGGAGTTCCCGGACGCTCTCCCCGGATAAATACCTTTGCCAGTAGTGGAAACCGAAATTTCGTAGGAACTGAGGATGAAGGCAATATTTATGAAATTTTTAACGATGGCACTTACGATCAAGTGGTAAGCCTTGCAGCATTTTTACCCGAAATCATGGGATTAGAGCTTAGCTCAGGCGGCTGGCATGGGGGTCTTCGAGGATTGGCCTTTCATCCAGATTTTGAGGTAAATGGAAAATTCTATATCTCATTCATGGGAGAACGTCCTGAAAACCCAGATAACTTTGACTATCTATATGATCATGAGGATAAACATTCATCAGGCTTATTTGCAGATGCTGTTGTTGCAGAACTAACATATGACTTCAATCAATCAAAATTGGATGAATCCAGCTACCGTCAAGTAATACGGATTGGGATAGATTACTTTGATCATACAATTAAGCAAATTGGATTTAATCCATTTGCGGAAATAGGAGGCGAAGATTATGGACTGCTGTATATAGCGCATGGAGACTCGGGTGTACAATCAGCTCCACCTGATGCAGGTATGGCCAATAATCCTTTTGGTAAAATTCTGTGTATTAACCCTTTGATTAGTGACCAAGATGCTTATTCTGTTCCTGCTACCAACCCTTTTATCAACGATGATACTATGATGGATGAGGTTTATGCGCTAGGTTTTAGAAATCCACATCATTTCAGTTTTAATCAAGATCAGGATGAAAACACCTATTTAATAAGTGCTGATACCGGACGGGATAATATTGAAGAGATTAATATAATTAAGGCTGGAGAGAACTATGGTTGGGCTGAGCGTGAGGGTACTTTCGTATTCAAAACTTCTGGGGGTTTGCGTAATGGAATTGAAGCATTGCCCGATAATGAAGTCGATAAAGCATATACCTACCCTGCAGTTCAATGGATTCACTCAGGTCCTGACGGAGCCGGATTTGTTTCGCAAGCAATAGCAGGAGGACATGTTGTGGATATTGATGGAGAATTAGTGTATATCCATGCTGAATTTGCCGGATACGGTAGAATATTTTACAGCTATTTAGAAGAGATGCTTTCGGTCAAAACAGAACTCTCAGGCATTGAGGAGCCAACTGAACTCACACAGGCTGCTATTTTTGAGTTTAATATGTGGTATGATCAGGACAGTGAAAATCCGGACAACGAACCTGCGCAACGAGCAAATATGAAAGATATAATCAATGACGACCAGAATTACGATAATTCAGGCCGGGCAGATTTACGTTTTGGTAGAGATAATGCAGGAAACACTTATATCACCTCTAAGCGCAACGGGTGGATATATAAAGTTCAGAAGAGTTTCAAGGAAGAAGAGGAAGAAGTTATACTAGCCTTAGAGGATCGCAAAGAAGATATTGTGGTATTTCCCAACCCACTTTCAGGATCAGTACTGCACTTTAAAAGCTCAGTGTCAAATCCTATTCAAGTATCTGTTACAAATTCTCTGGGTGATAGCGTCTACAACGGTTATATAAGCAACGGCAGGTTAGAAAATTTCCATTATCCCAATGGCGTTTACTTTATCACATTTTTTCAAGAGGGGGTTTACAAAACATTAAAAATCGTCAAGAATGACTAAGCGTTACTCTATACTTATTTTTCTTTTCCTGATCATAATCGCATCCTGTTCTGATCAGCCGAAACAAGCGCCTGCTGAAACCACACAGAACGCTAAAACCGTATCCGAACGAGCAGATTCCCTACTCGCCCTCATGACGCTGGAAGAAAAAATTTCTCAATTACGGTATGATAGCCCTCCTATTGAGCGCCTAAACATACCGGCTTATAACTGGTGGAACGAGGCCCTGCATGGGGTGGCCAGATCAGCAAAAGCAACTGTTTTTCCGCAAACCATTGGTTTAGCTGCTACATTCGATCCGGAATTAATGCAACGTGTGGGTGATGCTATATCCACAGAGAGTCGTGCGATCTACAATGAGATGGTAAGAAAAGAGAAACCCTTCAAGCAATACATGGGGCTAACGTATTGGAGTCCCAACGTAAATATTTTTAGAGACCCTAGATGGGGCAGAGGGCAAGAAACGTTTGGAGAAGATCCTTTGCTCTCTGGTGAGATGGGAGCCGCATTTATTAGGGGGATGCAAGGTGATGATCCAGATCGGTTAAAAGTAGCTACCTGTGCCAAGCATTTTGCTGTGCATAGTGGTCCGGAAGGTGAGCGCCATGGATTTAACGCAAAGACCTCTAAAAAAGAAATGGCTGAATTCTATCTTCCTGCATTCAAAATGTGTGTGGATGCCGGCACGGAAGCAGTCATGTGCGCCTATAATCGCACGAATGATGAGCCCTGTTGCGGGAGCCCTTATTTATTGCAAGAGGTATTGCGAAATGAATGGGGCTTTCAAGGGCATGTGGTCAGTGATTGCGGAGCTATCATGGATTTTCAATGGGGGCATCATGTCACAGATTCGATAACACAGTCGATTGCATTGGCCCTAAAAAGCGGAGTAAATCTTAATTGCGGGCAGGCATACCAGCAAATTTCAAAAGCTATAGAACAAGGCTTAGTGGATGAAGAATTGATAGATGAACGATTGAAACCTCTACTCTTGACCCGCTTTAAATTAGGGTTTTTCGATCCGGTGGAGGTGTCCCCGTTTTCTGATATTTCAGTAGAGATAATCAATTCTGAAAAACATCGACAATTGGCTTATGAAACGGCTCAGAAATCTGCGGTACTATTACAAAATAAAAATAATGTCTTGCCTTTGAGCAAAGACCTGAATTTTGTGTATATGGTAGGCCCTCTGGGTAGCAATGAGGTATCTCTGGTCGGAAATTATAATGGACTTTCCCCAAACATGGTCACCTTAGTAGAAGGCGTAACACGTGCTGTTTCAGCTACCACGCGCATTGAGTACCGCCCGGGGGTACTGTTGAATGCACCAAACAGTAATCCAATTGATTGGTATAGCGTGCAATCAAGAGAGGCGGATGCCACCATTTGCATGGTGGGTTTTTCATCGCAGTTGGAAGGTGAGGAGGGAGAAGCCATTGCTTCGGCTACTCATGGGGATAACCCGACCATGCAATTGCCTGCGAGCCAGATCGATTTAATCAAACGACTGAGCAACGATGAAAGGCCGGTAGTGCTCGTAGTAAATTCGGGTAGCCCTGTCGATCTTTCTCAGGTGAAGGATTTGGTGGATGCCATCATCTATGCCTGGTATCCGGGAGAAGCGGGAGGTCTGGCTTTGGCAGATTTAATTTTTGGCGAATTTTCGCCTTCGGGCAAATTGCCCATCACGTTTCCTAAGTCAGTGGATCAGCTACCGGCTTTTAATGACTACTCGCTGAAAGGAAGAACCTACAGGTATATGAATGAAGAGCCGCTATATCCTTTTGGATTTGGATTGTCATACACCTCTTTCGAACTAAGCCAGGCAGATATTGAAGTACAAGAGGATGAAATCATAATTAAGACGAATGTCAGCAATAGCGGTAGCTTTGATGGCGAAGAGGTTATTCAAGTGTATCTTTCGCTAGAAGAAGCCCCGGTAGATGTTCCCATTTATGAAATCAAATCTTTTAAAAGGATAGCAGTACCAGCAGGTGAAACGTTAAATGTTACCTTCTCACTAGCTAAGGAGCATATCGTTTATTATGACACTAATGGAGAATCTAAGGTATACTCAGGTAAGTTGAAAATACATGTAGGTAATGTCTCGCCCGGAAATTCATCCGTTCAGCAGAGTACAATTATATCGTCAACTGAAATAATAATATGATGGTAAAAATTAAATGGTGTGCTTTCTTTTTTATGTTGCATATTCATATTTTGAATGCGCAGCGAAACCATTTGATGCAAGAAGTACTTGGAGACTCACTACTGTTGGATTATTATGAAGTCGGTACTGATCTTAATCTGCCATGGGAGATTGTCTGGGGGCCGGATAATCAAATTTGGTTTTCGCACGATAAAGGCACTATAGCCAAGTTAAATCCTGAAACAGGCTTTGTGAAAGAGATGTTAAAGTTGCCGGATATCGCTTTTGATGGATCCATCGAAAGATCGAGAATGGTCGGTTTAACTTTGGATACTCAATTTGATAGTTCGCCCTACGTCTACGTTTCTTATAACTACTTTGGAGACTCTTACGCTCCGCCACTCAATCATACTTTATATCTGAAAGTAGTGCGATATGAATATAATTTTGAGGAAGAAGCACTCAACAATCCTTTGGTTCTTTTGAGTAATGTTCAAGTGTTTGATGGTTTTCATATTGGCGGAAAGCTGCTAATGACTCAGGACAGAAAACTACTTATTGCTGTAGGCGATGCTAAACAACCTGAAAATCCCGAATTACATCCTGATTGGTCCACGGGAGATCTACCTAAACCACAAAATTTGGACCTGTACTCAGGGAAAGTATTGCGGATAAATCCCGATGGAACAATTCCGAGTAATAATCCTTTTAAAATTACAGAAGAGTTAGTGCCAAGAAACTTGATTTATACCTATGGACATAGAAATACGCAAGGAATGGCTTTAGGTGACGGGGACACCGTATACTATGCCGAGCATGGCGGATCGGAGGAGGACGAGTTGGGTATTTTGCATAACGGCAAAAACAATGGGTGGCCATTTATAGAAGGATTTTGCAACGATCTGTTCACGCTTTATGACGAGCAAGAGTACTGCCAAACACTTGAAAATTACCAAGAGCCTATACTATCTTGGAATCCTGATATCGCCCCTAGCAGTATCGACTACATAAATAAAAATAGTAATTTCCTCTTGAGGAATACTATTGTTATTCCTACTTTGAACAGTGAAGGTGATGGCTTTCATTTGCGGTTGGTTTTATTGACTGACTCGGGAGTACCTGATAGAGAAATAATAGTAGCAAAAAATATGTTTGGCCGCCTGCGCGATGCGTGCGTAGGTCCCGATGGTAGTATTTACTTTACCACATCTAACACCATGTGGGGTAACCCTACTGCCAATGATGATCGAATCATACAGGTTAAAATAAGTAGGCAGAAAGAGATTACGGCCTTAGAAAATGATGTTCGCAATAAGCTCTTTACCTATCAGCTAAGACATCGCGAACTAGTCATCGAGAATCAATCAGAGCATGCTATTGAATACCAAGTGTTTACTCTGCAGGGCAAAAAGTTGTATGACCAGAGGCTTGAAAGCGGCTTCAGCTCAATAGCGCTAAATTCCGGGTGGTATTTATTAGTGGTGATTGGTGCAAATAGGTCAGGTGCGGTAAAGAAAATAGTAGTAAAATGAGTAATTTAAGAGTAAGAAGAATATGAAACTCATAGGGTACGATATTGGAAGTTCCTCTGTGAAGGCTACGCTTATAGATGCAACCACCAAAAGAGTGTTGGCTTCAGCCAAATATCCTGAGTTAGAGATGGCTATTAATGCTCCTCAAGCATTGTGGGCAGAGCAAAACCCCGAAGACTGGTGGAAAAACCTTTGTGCTGCAACTCAAAAGTTAATAGCAGAAGCAGGAATTGATAAAAGCGAGATTAAAGGTATCGGACTTTCTTATCAAATGCATGGCTTAGTGTTAATAGATGAACAGTACCGGGTGCTTAGGCCGGCAATAATTTGGTGCGATAGCCGAGCTGTAGAGATAGGAGAAAGGGCATTTGAAAGCATCGGAGAAAAGAAGTGTTTAGAGCATTTGCTGAATTCTCCCGGTAATTTCACCGCTTCCAAATTAGCCTGGGTATTTGAAAATGAACCTGAGGTAGCCAATAAGATTTATAAATTTATGCTTCCGGGAGATTACATTGCCATGAAAATGACCGGGAACGTTACCACCACTATACCAGGATTGGCAGAAGGAATGCTGTGGGATTATAAGGAAAAGAAGCCTGCCAATTTTCTTTTGGAATATTACAAAATCGGTACGGATAAACTGCCTGATCTTGTTGATACATGCGGCTACCAGGGACACCTTACCAAAGCGGCTTGTGAGGAGTTAGGTCTTCATAGCGAGGTGCAGGTGACCTATCGAGCTGGAGACCAACCGAATAATGCCATGTCGCTCAACGTATTGAAATTAGGTGAGGTAGCGGCTACGGGAGGTACATCCGGGGTTGTTTTTGGCATATTAGATGAATTGAAATTCGATGACGACAATAGAATCAACAGCTTTGCCCATGTTAATTATAAAGCTACTGACCCACGCATAGGCATGATGCTCTGCCTTAATGGTGCGGGCATACAGTACAGTTGGCTGCGGTCATTACTCGGTGCGGGATTTTCCTATACTGATCTTGAGCAGTGGGCAGCAACCGTTAAAATTGGTAGCGATGGCCTACAGATATTTCCGTTTGGTAATGGAGTAGAGCGAATATTCAGAAATCAACAACTAGGAGGTGCCGTATCCAACATCAATTTTAACATGCATAGCAAACAGCATATGGTGAGGGCTACTTTAGAAGGTATCGCTTTTGCCTTCGTATATGGTATGCAAATGATGCAGCAGCTAGGGTTAACCATTGATAAGTTGCGTGTGGGGAATGATAACCTGTTTTTATCGAAAACGTTCTCCACCACCATATCTACACTTATGGGTTGTGAACTACAAATTATAAAAACTACCGGAGCTACAGGTGCAGCACGGGCTGCGGGTATTGCTTTGGGTGCCTACGCTAATTTAGAAGAGGCAATGAGCGATAATGAAACTGTAAAAACAATTACTCCAATATCTGGTAATGAAGCTTATAAAACAGCTTATAGTAGCTGGAAAGAAGCATTAGATTTAAAACTATTAACTTAAAAAAATGGTAAAGGAATTGAAACTCACAATTGGTGAAAGAGAATATTTTAAGAGTATTTCAAAGATTTCGTATGAAGGAAAGCATTCTGATAATCCAATGGCATTTAAATATTACGATGCTAATAAGGTGGTTGGTGATAAAACCTTAGCCGAGCACTTGAGGTTTGCTATGGCCTATTGGCATACACTATGTGGTGCAGGTGTCGATCCATTTGGGCCCGGCACGCGACCACTGCCTTGGGATGATCACAAAGAGCAACACGTTAGAATTGCACAACGTATGGATGCGGCTTTTGAATTTGCTACTAAAGTAGGCATCCCTTTCTGGTGTTTCCATGATACAGACGTTGTAGAAGACGGCTCCGTTTTTGAAATAGAAAAAAGACTTTCCGATACAATTCCATTGCTACAAGAAAAGCAAAAAGAGTCTGGAGTTAGTTTACTCTGGGGCACCGCCAATGTATTTTCTAACCCCAGGTATATGAATGGTGCCGCTACCAACCCTGACTTTGGAGTAGCAGCGCAGGCAGCAACACAAATAAAGAACGCAATAGATGCCACCATTGCACTAGGTGGTGAAAATTATGTTTTCTGGGGAGGAAGAGAAGGCTATATGTCGCTCTTGAATACGGATATGAAGAGAGAGAAAGAGCATTTGGCCATGATGCTCACCCTCGCTCGTGATTATGGTAGGAAGAATGGTTTCGAGGGTACATTTTTAATTGAACCCAAGCCCATGGAACCAACCAAGCATCAGTATGATTTTGACGCAGAAACAGTTATTGGGTTTTTGAAAGCACATGGGTTGGAGAACGATTTTAAATTAAACCTAGAAGTGAATCATGCTACCCTTGCCGGGCATAGCTTTGAACACGAGTTACAATGCGCAGCAGATGCCGGTCTTTTAGGTAGCATTGATGCCAACCGTGGAGATTATCAAAACGGCTGGGATACAGATCAATTTCCGGTGAATATTTATGAAACCGCACAGCAACTGATGGTTATTATTGAGGCGGGAGGGTTAAATCCCGGAGGTATTAATTTTGATGCCAAGGTAAGAAGAAACTCCACTGATTATGAAGATTTATTCCACGCGCACATTGGAGCCATGGATGTATTTGCTCGATCCTACATCATAGCCAACGAGATACTGTCCAAAAGCTCCTACAAAAAGTTGAGATCAGAACGCTACGCTTCCTATGATAAAGGCCAAGGTGCTGATTTTGAAGCTGGAAAATTAGTGTTGGAAGATCTTCGTAGCTATGCAAAACACCAAGGAGAACCTAAGCAGCAGAGTGGAAAACAGGAACTGTTTGAGTCATTAATTAATCAGTATTTATAAATTGTTTAGTGTCACAATGCGGTTAATTTTTAACTAAACGATGTTAACTAACAAATTGAATAATCAGAGAAAACCGAATAACCTCTATAGGCAGAGAATTGGTAGATATGAAGCACATGCTCAAATAGGGAATAACAAAAATTGCCATGCAACATAAAGAAGATATTTTTTCATTGGCGGGAAAGGTAGCAGTCATTACAGGGGGAAGCAGCGGAATAGGCCTCGCTATTAGCGAGCTCTTTGCCAAAAGGGGAGCGAATGTATTTATTTTAGACAGGAATGAGCAGCTGGGTGAGGCTTCAGTAAAGCAGATTAAAGATGCAGGGGGCAGTGCTACCTTTATTCCTTGTGATGTAGCTCTGGCAGATGATGTAAATACGGCCTTTGATAAGATAGGAGTTGATAAAATAGACATACTAATTAATAATGCAGGTGTTGCTCACATTGGAAATATTGAGCAAACAGAAGAAGCTGATCTTGATCGAATTTACAGTGTTAATATTAAAGGGGTTTATAATTGTACGAAGGCAGCACTTCGTAAAATGAAAGCTCAAGGTGGCTCAATTCTAAATGTCGCGTCCATCGCTTCGGTAGTTGGTATTGCAGATCGGTTTGCTTACTCCATGAGTAAAGGCGCGGTGCTCACCATGACCTATTCTGTAGCTAAGGATTATCTTGATCATAATATCAGATGTAATTGCATTGCTCCGGCTCGCATACATACACCTTTCGTTGATGGGTTTTTGAAGGAGAATTACCCGGGTAAAGAGTCTGAGATGTTTGAAAAATTATCAAAAACCCAACCTATTGGTAGAATGGGCAATCCGGGCGAGGTAGCCAGTCTGGTACTTTATTTATGTTCTGATGAAGCTTCATTCATCACTGGAGCATGTTACCCGATAGATGGTGGTTTTATTAGTCTAAATAATTAAAATAATAACTTATGAAATTGTGCAGGTACGGTAAAGTTGGAGAGGAAAAGCCGGGAATTAAGATAGATGAACAATATTTCGATGTTAGTTCAGTAGTCAGTGATTTTGATGAGGATTTTTTCTCTGATCCACAGAATTTAGTGAAGCTGACTGATGCTGTAAAGGCAGGGCTTGATGAAGTAGAGATTGATCGACTGGGGCCTCCGGTAGCTCGGCCAAGTAAAATTATTTGTATTGGCCTAAACTATAGTAAACATGCTGAAGAAAGTGGTATGGAGGTACCTAAAGAACCTGTAATTTTCTTTAAGTCTACTTCATCTATTGTAGGACCCAACGATAATGTGATTATCCCAAAGGACAGCGAAAAGACCGATTGGGAGGTGGAGCTGGCTGTGGTAATTGGTAAAAAAGCATCATACGTTTCTGAAAAAGATGCGATGGATCACGTGGCTGGTTACGTTTTACACAACGATGTAAGTGAGCGTGCTTTTCAGCTTGAGCGTGGTGGGCAGTGGGTCAAGGGAAAAAGTGCGGATACATTTGCTCCTTTAGGACCTTATTTGGTTACAAAGGACGAAATCAAAGACCCTCATAAGTTAAGACTTTGGCTTAAACTAAATGATAAGCTACTGCAAGACAGTAATACCAACGACCTGATCTTCGATATACCACAGATCATTAGTTACGTGTCACGGTTTATGAGTTTGCTTCCTGGTGACATTATTTCTACCGGCACTCCGGCTGGTGTTGGCTTGGGCCTAGACCCGCCTCTTTATTTAAAACCAGATGACGTGATGGAGTTGGGAATTGATGGACTAGGCATTTCAAAACAAAAGGCTGTAGCTTATTCCTAACAAAATGAATATTGACTCACATCAGCATTTTTGGAAATATAACCCTGTGAGAGATCAATGGATCACTGATGATATGGCCGTTTTAAGACGAGACTATCTGCCAGCAGAGCTTGCGGAGCATTTGTCTGATAATTCTCTGGACGGATGTATAGCTGTACAGGCCGATCAGTCGGAAAATGAAACACTTTTTTTGCTCGATTTAGCTTACAAAAATGAGTGGATTCTGGGGGTAGTAGGATGGATTGACCTTCAGTCGCCCAGATTGGCTGATCAATTAAATTTTTATAAAGAGTTCGATAGGTTAGCGGGCTTTCGTCATATTCTTCAAGCCGAACCGAAAGGCTTTATGCTCCAGCCTGATTTCGTCAGAGGCTTGAAAACAATATTAGAGGCTGACTATACCTACGATGTACTGATTCATGAAGATCAATTAGAAGAAACTGTGCTGCTCGTGAACCAATTACCCTCAGAAAGTAAGTTGGTGATTGATCATCTTGGAAAACCAAATATCAAGAATAAATCCTTTGCCAACTGGGAAAAATATATCAAAACTTTATCCCTGCAAAAGAATATTCACATCAAACTATCTGGCATGGTCACCGAAGCGGATTGGACTCATTGGACAGCACAAGATTTCAACCCTTATATGGATGCTATTTTTGAATACTTTGGGATCGATCGGGTCATGTTTGGCAGTGATTGGCCTGTGAGTTGTCTTGCGGCAGATTATAATCGAGTGGTTGAATTGGTTTCAGACTATACCAGCAGCTTTACGAAAGATCAGAAAGCTCAGATTATGGGAGGTAACGCACTGAGGTTTTATAACCTCAATTCAAATTAGATTATGGACTTAAAATTAACAGGTAAAGTTGTTATTGTTACTGGAGGTGCTAAAGGTATCGGTGAAGCTATCTGCCTTGAACTTTCACGCGAGAAGGCCATACCCATAATCGTAGGGAGATCAGAAGCTGCGGCACTTGACTTGGAAGAGAGAATAATAGCTGAAGGGGGACAATGTCAGGTGATTGTTAAAGAGTTAGCGGATAAAAATAACTGTCAGGAAATTGTAGAGCAGGTAGCAGAAAAGTGGAGCCGTATTGATGGGGTGGTGAACAATGCCGGAGTAAATGATGGAGCAAGTCTTTCAGGATCGCCTGAAGATTTTGAACAATCAGTAAAAACCAACCTTTTTCATTATTTCTATATGGTTCATTATAGTCTGCCATGGTTGAAAAAATCAGAAGGAGCTGTAGTGAACATTAGTTCCAAAACAGCACTTACCGGGCAGGGAGGTACATCTGGCTATGCAGCAAGCAAAGGTGCCCAATTGGCATTGACCAGGGAGTGGGCGGTAGAATTATTGCCTTTTAACATACGGGTAAATGCGGTAATACCTGCTGAAGTAATGACTCCGCTGTATAAAAAATGGTTGGATACCTTCGATAATCCTAAAGAAAAACTGGAGGGTATAGTTGAAAATATCCCTCTGGGCAAGCGCATGACTCAGTCTGACGAAATAGCCGCCATGACCGTATTTCTATTGTCCGAAAGAAGTAACCACACCACAGGGCAGTGGCAGGTGGTAGATGGGGGTTATGTGCATCTAGACCGTGCCATCAAGTAACGTGGAAAACAAATGATAAAAGCTAAAAATCCAATAGTTTCTAGAGGTAATTTGTTACCCTTTATATTGATTACATCGCTATTCGCCTTGTGGGGATTTGCCAATGCAGTGACTGATCCCATGGTTCAGGCGTTTAAAAAAGTTTTAGAGCTTTCAAATTCAGAAGCTGCCTGGGTACAGATGGCTTTTTACGGAGGCTATTTTTGCATGGCCTTGCCCGCTGCACTCTTTGTAAGAAAGTATTCTTATAAAACCGGAGTACTTATCGGTCTGGGACTCTATGCCTTTGGGGCACTACTTTTCTATCCGGCCGCTACTACAGAACAATTTTGGTTTTTTTGCTTAGGGCTATATATTTTAACCTTTGGTTTAGCCTTTTTAGAAACTACCGCCAATCCGTATATATTGGCTATGGGAGAACCTGAAACAGCCACTCAGCGATTGAATTTGGCTCAGTCCTTCAATCCTGTTGGTCTTCTGGGAGGGTTGCTAGTGGCTCAACAATTTGTATTAAAAGAATTGCAATCAGACGATATTGAAAATTACAGTCAATTAGCAGAGACGAAAAAGGCTTTGATCAGAACTTCTGACCTTCTGGTCATCAGAAATCCATACGTGATCCTTGGGCTTGTAGTACTCGTTATTTTTGTGCTGATTCTGGTGAATAAAATGCCTCAGTCGAAAAGCCGTGATGGAAGTTTCAGTCTAAAGGCAACCGCTCTTCGACTATTTAAAAATGCTAATTATTCCAAGGGGGTAGTAGCCCAAATGTTTTATGTAGGAGCTCAAATTATGTGCTGGACCTACATTTATCAATATGCCGAAGCACTAGGTATTAAAAGTGATGCCGCTGCCAATTATCAATTTATTGCCTTCATTGTATTTCTATTAGGCAGGGCAGTAGGCACCTATTGGCTCCGTTTTATAAAAGCAGGTAGGCTCTTAATTTATTTTGCATTATTGGCTGTTCTTTTTAGTGCTGGAGCTATGTTTTTACAAAATATTTACGGCCTATTCAGTCTCGTGGCCATTTCATTTTGCATGTCATTGATGTTTCCTACTA
This sequence comes from uncultured Cytophagales bacterium, assembly GCA_963832285.1. Taxonomy (GTDB): domain Bacteria; phylum Bacteroidota; class Bacteroidia; order Cytophagales; family Cyclobacteriaceae; genus Marivirga. The sequence goes on along the minus strand of CAWHTP010000002.1, from coordinate 659,465 downwards.
TCTACGGCATCGCCTTAGAGGGACTAGGGGAAGAAGAGTCTAAAATAGGTTCAGCAGGATTAGTGATGGCCATAGTAGGTGGTGCACTCATGCCAAAACTTCAGGGTATGATCATTGATCTTGGTGGTTCAGGGGTCAATGATTTGAGCGTTTTTGGTGTCTCTGAGATTAATTTTTCTTTCATTTTACCACTGCTTTGCTTCTTGTTCATTGCCTATTTTGGTAAATCTTCCTTAATCCGACCTATCCAATAATATGGAGTGGAATGCTGCATATCCTTCTATCGCTAGCCTTAAAAAAAAGGCTAAGAGTCGTATTCCGAGCTTTGCCTTTGAGTATCTGACTGGCGGAGCCAATGAGGAGATAAATCTCAAAAAAAATAGTCAGGATTTTCAAGAGGTGGAGTTAAAACCAGAATATTTAAAAAAGTACGAAGCCGCCAATTTGAAAACTGAATTGTTTGGACATCGGTATGATTCCCCCTTCGGTATTGCCCCTATTGGTCTTCAGGGACTAATTTGGCCTAATTCTCCGAACATATTAGCGAAGGCTGCACGGGATTTCAACATACCTTTCGTATTGAGTACTGTTACCACCAGTGGCATAGAAGAGATTGGAGAAATAACCAATGGTAATTTTTGGTTTCAGTTATATCATCCGGCAGAAAATTCAATTCGTAATGATCTTATGGAAAGAGCATCGAAGTCCGGATGCCAAGTGTTGGTGGCACTGGCTGATACGCCAACTTTTGGAATTCGATACAAGGATATTAGCAACGGACTGGCAATGCCTCCTAAAATGAGTATCAAAAATGTACTTCAGATAATGACCAAGCCAGGATGGGCTTTCAGAACACTATATTATGGACAGCCGAATTTTGCCAGTTTAAAACCGTATATGTCCAATAATTTGAGCCTTAAGGGCTTAGGACAGTTTATGAATGAGACATTTGATGGAAGACTCAATGAAGAGAAAATAAAAGGTTTAAGAAAAGAATGGAAAGGCCAGTTGGTGATTAAGGGCATCGTTAACGAGAGAGATGCCGAAAGAGCGATCGAACTGGGTGCAGATGGTATTATTGTTTCAAACCATGGAGGGAGGCAATTAGATGCAGGTGAATCTTCTGTCAGATCGTTAAAGAGAATTGCCGATAAATTTGGTCACCGTATAACAGTGATGATGGACGGTGGCATTCGATCAGGCCCCGACATTGCCCGATCAATGGCTGTTGGGGCTAAGTTTACATTTTTAGGCAGAGCCTTTATGTATGGAGTTGGTGCTTTGGGAGATAAGGGAGCAAATCATACAGCCGGCATTTTAAACATCCAATTAAAACAGGTGATGGAGCAACTCGGCTGCGAAAATGTAGATGAATTGCCTCATACGCTGATTTAAGAAAACGCTACTGCAATAAAATCATGAAAGAAATAGAAATACTGAAGTTAGAAACCAAGGATATTAGATTCCCTACCAGCGAATTTTTAGATGGTTCTGACGCCATGAACCCTGATCCTGACTATTCAGCTGCTTACGTCATCCTGAAGACTAATGTTGGAATTGAAGGGCATGGGCTGACATTCACCATAGGCAGGGGAAATGAAATCTGTGTGAAGGCCATTGAAGCCCTGTCGTATCTGCTAGAGGGCAAAAAGCTTTCAGACATCACAAAAAACATGGGCAACTTCTGGAAAGAAATCACCGGAGATAGTCAGTTGCGTTGGTTAGGGCCTGATAAAGGAGTGGTGCATTTGGCCACAGGTGCAGTGGTCAATGCCGTTTGGGACCTTTATGCAAAAGTGGAAAAGAAACCACTTTGGAAATTAATAGCAGATATGTCTGCTGAAGAATTGGTTGCCTGCATTGACTTTTCCTATATAACTGATGCCATTACGCCTGAAGAAGCACTGATTATTCTAAAAGAAAAAGAGCAATCAAAGCAGGAACGGATAGATATATTACAAAAGCAGGGGTATCCTGCCTATACTACCTCCGCTGGCTGGCTCGGTTATGATGATGAAAAAATAGTGCGCCTCTGCAAGGAAGCGATGGAGCAGGGCTGGACACATTTAAAAATGAAAGTGGGAGCCAATCTGGAAGATGATAAACGCAGGGCAAAACTTATAAAATCAGTCATTGGTGACTCAATGACCTTGATGATGGATGCCAATCAGAAATGGGAAGTTCAGGAAGCAATAGCAAATATGAATAAACTGGCTGAATTTGATCCTTATTGGATTGAGGAACCCACCAGTCCGGATGATATTTTGGGACATAAGAAAATACGAGAAGCTGTTTCTCCAATTAAAGTGGCTACAGGTGAGCATTGCCAAAATAGAGTGATATTTAAACAATTAATAACATCAGGAGCCATTGACGTGTGCCAAATAGATAGCTGCAGGGTAGGGGGCGTTAATGAAATATTGGCCATTTTACTCATGGCAGCGAAATATAACATTCCTGTATGCCCACATGCAGGGGGTGTTGGACTTTGCGAATATGTACAGCATCTTTCTATGATAGATTATATATGCATCAGTGGTACGTTGGAAAATCGCATGATCGAGTTTGTAGATCATTTACACGAGCATTTTACTGATCCGGTAATCATCAATAACGGGCATTATATGATGCCCCAAGCCCCGGGCTATAGCATAACTATGAAAGAGCAAAGCAGGGTAGATTATGAGTTTCCACGTGGGCAGGTATGGAAAAATAAAGCTTATCAAACTCGTTGAACAAAGAACGGTTTTAAAATAGAATTCACTATGAAAAAGGTACAAGTAACTTCCGCACTATTTTTTTTGGTCGTCATGGCAGGCTTCACGCAAGAATACAGGGAGTGGGAAGACCTATCCGTTTTTTCGGTAAATACCGAACCTGCCCATGCCACATTCGTACCTTTTCCTGATGAAAAGCTGATTTTAAACTTTGAGGAGAGGGCATCTCCCTGGTACCAGTCGTTGAACGGTGAGTGGAAATTTAACTTATCGAAAAACCCAGCTGGCAGGCCTCAAGAATTTTACAAAAATAATTATGACCGATCGTCATGGAAAACCATACCTGTGCCAGCGGACTGGCAATTTCACACGGATGATTTCCCAATATATACAAATATCGAATATCCCTATCCAATCAATCCTCCACATGTACCTCATGATTACAACCCTGTAGGCTCTTATTGGCGAACCTTTTCGGTGCCGGATGGCTGGGATGACAAGCAAATATTCTTACATTTTGCAGGTGTCAACTCCGGATTTTATGTGTGGGTAAACGGGCAAAAGATAGGTTACAGTGAAGGGAGCAAAACCCCTGCAGAATTTAATATTACTAAATATCTTCAAGCGGGCGAAAATACTCTTGCAGTGGAGGTTTACCGCTGGACTGATGGTACCTATCTGGAGGATCAGGATTTTTGGAGACTAAGCGGTATTGAGCGAGATGTATTTCTTTATGCCTTACCTCAAGTTGCCTTGCGTGATTTTTTCGCAAAAGCCCACTTGGATGCCCAGTTGATAGATGGACTACTCACTATAGACTCAGAAGTAAAGAATTTTACCAATGTGTCACAGTCAGGTGCGCTTACAGTAAAGCTCTATGATATGAATAATGCATTGGTGAGCCAATCTTCCAAAGAGTACACAGTGGCGGAGTTCAGTTCAGGAACTGTAGAGATAAGCCAGACAATTACAGCACCAAAACACTGGAGCGCAGAAAAACCAAATTTGTATCAATTACAGTTAACGTTAAGTAATAAAAGAGGTGAAGTGCTCATGAGTACATCCTCATATGTAGGTTTTAGAAACATTGAAATCAGGGAAGGGCAACTGCTCGTCAATGGGAAACCTATTGTGTTAAAGGGGGTAAACAGGCACGAACATGATGAATTTACCGGTCATGTGGTATCAAAAGAATCTATGCTTCAAGACATTACCATAATGAAGCAGAATAATATTAATGCAGTGCGTACGAGCCACTATCCTAACGACCCTTATTGGTATAAACTCTGCGATAGATACGGATTATATGTGGTAGATGAAGCAAATATTGAGAGTCATGGGTTTCACTATGCCGCTGAAGATACCCCGGCTAATAAACCGGAATTTGAACCAATGCATCAGGATCGTATAGAAAGAATGGTAGAGCGGGATAAAAACCATCCATCCATTATTATATGGTCTATGGGCAATGAAGCTGGCGATGGCCCAGCTTTTATTAACGGCTATAAATGGCTTAAAGCATTTGACAGTAGTCGCCCTGTGCAGTATGAGCGAGCGGAAAGACAGCCTCATGGAGCAGAAAGGCATACCGATATTATTACCTGGATGTATGCTCCGCCAGAGGAAATTCAGGAAGAGTATCTGCCTAAAATTAAAGATCGGCCTTTTATCTGGTGTGAATATGCACATGCTATGGGCAACAGTACTGGTAACCTGAAAGACCTATGGGATTTTGTATATGCTCATCCAACACTGCAAGGCGGTTTTATATGGGATTTCGTGGATCAGGGATTGGCAGAATATACTGCTGATGGGCGCAAATATTGGGCGTATGGTGGTGATTATGAACCTGCCAGCTACCATAACGATGCTAATTTTTGTATGAACGGAATAGTGAATCCGGATAGAACATTTCATCCTGCCATGGCGGAAGTGAAGTACATCTATCAAAACGCAGCTTTTACATGGCACGATGAAAGTATGTATGAAGTTGAAATTGAAAATAGATACTTCTTTACGGATTTGGAAGAATTCAGTTTTACTTTTGAATTGTTGGAAAATGGGAAGGTAGTTGAAAAGGGAGGACTGGCCGTGGGTGTTGCTCCTCAAAAAAAGAAAATTATTAAGCTGCCTCTTATTCACACATTTGATCCTGGTAAGGAGTATTTCATTAATCTGATGGGGCAGACAATTCATGCTGCCCCGCTTATACCAGCAGGACATCTGCTGCTCAGTGGGCAACTGGCCTTCACCAGTGAAAGACAAAACCAAATGGTGGAAACTACTTCACAGAATGCCAGGCTAAAGTTAAACGAGACGGATGAATTCATCTCATTATCAAATAAAGATTTGGTTGTGAAAATCAGTAAATCTACAGGCCTGATTGATTCTTATAATGTACGAGACAACGAACTATTTTTATCCGGCCCCAAAGCAAATTTCTGGCGTCCTCCAACGGACAATGATTTCGGGAATAATTTTCAAAAAAGAAACGGTGTTTGGAAATCAGCTGCTGAAGATATGAGACTGACTACTATCACTACAGAAAGGTTGACAAAGAGTAGTTATCAGGTTACGGCTAGCTATGCCATGGATACTATCAACTCCACCTACGAGACAGCCTATACCATCTATGGTAATGGAGAAGTAAAGATAGAAAACAGTCTAAAATACAGGGTGACCTCACAGACTCAGAGCTACCCAGATTTGGAATGAATTTGATATTGCCTGTGAAATACGATAACGTGCAATGGTACGGGCGTGGGCCTCATGAAAATTACTGGGACCGCAAGACTTCTGCCTTTGTAGGGATACATGAGTCGCAAGTAGCAGAGTTGTACTTTCCTTATGCCAGGCCTCAGGAGAATGGGTATCGTACAGAAAACCGCTGGGTAGCATTTACCGATGAGCAGGGTAACGGAATTAGGTTCGAGGGGCTTCCACTTATTTCCTTCAGTGCGCACCATAATCTGTCAGAAGATTTTGATCCCGGCTTGGAAAAACAGCAGCGTCATTCCACTGACGTTCAGCCTCGAGAATTGGTGAACGTATCTATTGACTATAGGCAGACAGGTGTAGGTGGGGATAATAGTTGGGGAGCTAAAACCTGGGACAAGTACACGCTTAAGCCAAGAGACTACTCGTATAGCTTTATCATAAAACCACTTGTCCCTCTTAATGAATAGAAAAAAAGTAACTACTCAGCTAGAAAATGATATAATTTCACGATTATATGAGGGCAGAAGTGCTACAAGATAAAGAATAAGTATATTCCGGCCTGCCTGCCGACAAAGGCGAGCTCAAGGCCTGAAAGACAAACAGAATCGACTATTCTGTCCTTCCGGCCTTAAAAATAAGTAATTCTCAACTTGCCATTCTCGATTTTGAAGTAGTGTATTATTATAGGAATTTGTACTTAAAATAAAAAGCCGTTCAAGAAACTTCTTGAACGGCTTTGTTCAAGCACTTCATTAGATATCTACTCCTCAATTCTATACGCCACTACCTTATTGCTAAAAAAGGTTGGCACATAAAGGATTTTTTCTGAGGCATTTAATCCGATATCAGCAGTTTGCGATTTGCCATCGGTGCTCATTAATAAATGTGCTTTGTTGCCTGTTACATAGTAAATTTCACCTTTCCAACGGCTGGCAATGTAGGTACTGTCATTCAACATGGTAAGGCCATCACCTCCGGTAACTGAATCGTTCACCATCATAAATTCATTGGTAGATAAGTCTAATCCTCTCAAACCTTTGCCGTCCAAAGTCATAAGGTAATTTCCTTTCACCAGTAAGCCGTTAATACCTCCCACATTGCTGGCAATAGTCGAAAGCTCTTCACCCTCAATTTTATGGATGAGGCCTAGTTTCATATCTGAGATATAAACAGCCTTATCAGAAACCGCAATATCGTTTAAGAATTCCGCTTTTTCGGGGGTGTATTCTTTAACCATTTCGCCACTGGCCAAATCAAAAGCAACTATTCTGTCAATATCCGTAACATACAAATGCCCATCAAAAATACCCATTCCTTTTGGGGCATTTAAGCCTGTTGCCCATTTTAAATTTTCAATTTTACCGTCTAAACTTAAAGTGGAAATAAAGCCATTGCCGTCTTTTTCAGTTGGTTTTCCGGAAATATTTGATACATATAGCTTTTGGTTTTCTCCATCGTATAATACTGACTCATTAGTGGTTAACACGGTGTCAGTCTCCCATATTTGTACCAGCTTAGGATCAGCTTTTACCTCCACAGCTTGCGTACTTTCTTCGTTGTTTTCCTTCTTCGTTGGTGAGCATGCCATTACAAAAATGGCAAAGCTTAAAATTAATAGTGTGTTTTTCATAGTTGTAAACTTTGTTGAATTATATCTTAAACCGCTCCGCTGGCTCAAGTGTTTCTCTTTTTTTAAGTGATTATATAGTATTGAATTTCAACACGTTTCTTAGTGCAATTCGTCTGATGTCTTTTTCCTGAACCACCGATTGTTTATTTAGTGTAAACTGAAATTTAAGGGAGCTAAAGTTTTCGCTTATTTTTGTGATGCGCAGGATGTAGCTGTCTTCTTTTATAAACTTTTGATAGTCCGATAGTGAGGCAATAATGTACGTTTCCAGCTTAGCAATATCACTGAGCCGCTCATTCTTCATGTCAAAATCAAAGCTTACTTTGCGCACACTCCTTTTGGTATAATTTAATATTTGAGAAGAAAAAATTACACTGTTGGGAATGTAAATCAGGTCCTCGTCATCATTTACTACGTGCACGTTGGTGAGGGTTATATCAATGATTTTCCCCTTCACATCGCCTATTCTTATTTCATCTCCAATGGTTAATTCATCAGCAAACATAATAATCATTCCGTTGATCATATTGGAGATGTAATCTTTTGATAGTATGGCTATTGCCGCAGCAACAATACTTAGTGAGGTTACTAAGTTGATGGGATCGATATCGAATAATAGGAGTACTGCTGCAACTAAAATAATGGTGTGCAGCATAGTAGCGATGTGATTTATACCTAACTCAAAATTATTTTTAAGCCCTTTTTTGGCAGTATTTTTACGGATGTAGAAGAAAACCACTAATAGCCGGGCAAGCGATATAAGCACATCGGCATATAAATATAAGCTTACGGAATTAATGAAGTGCGATGGAATACCCGCATCAATTATTTGGGCGCGGTAATAGCGAAGTAAAAATAAGGAGGAGGCAAAAAATAGTACCTTCAGAACAAATTTAATCCGTCTTCCACGCTCTTTGGTGGATGTTTTTTTAACTACTCTCTTATTCATTATGCAAATTAAACGAATTGTAGCCTCACTTTATAGGGCTTTGTGTAAGGATACTGTATTTTTGTGAAAAATTATAAATATGCAAGATTCAAAAAGAAATCCATGGCATGATGTGTACTACGGTGACGAAGCGCCAGCGTACGTAAATGCTGTAATAGAAATATCTAAAGGTAGTAAAGGAAAATTTGAGCTCGATAAAGAAACGGGCTATCTAATGCTAGATAGGGTGCTATTTAGCTCGGTACACTATCCCGCTAACTACGGTTTCATTCCTCAAACCTATTGCGATGATAAAGATCCGTTGGATATAATGGTGATAAGCACTATTGAACTACCGCCACTTTGTATGGTAAAAGCCAAAGTACTTGGCGTGATGAAAATGATGGACCAAGGCGAAGCTGATGATAAAATAATTGCTGTAGCTGCCAACGATATGGCCGTTAACCACATGAACGACATCAACGATTTACCCCCACATACGGTGAAGGAAATGCAACGTTTCTTTGAGGATTACAAAAAGCTAGAAAACAAGGAGGTAGTGGTGGAGGATTTCTTTGATAAAGCCGAAGCGCTTAACGTGATAAATGAAAGTATTGAACTTTACGATAATAATTTTAGGTAAAAATATAATTCCGAACTTGATGATAGACTAATTCTTTAAGCAAAAAGCATGTAAGGCCTTCATAATCAAGTTCGGAATAACTATTGTAGGTTGTATGAATATGCTTTTTTTTGAGGAAGCATGCTTTAATCCACTGACTTTATTTTACCTCCTGAGCTCGAGTTCATGCTCTTAATTTTAGGACTTCCACCATACTTAATTGTACCCGATGAACTCGCTGATGCGCTCATTTGATTTTCAGCATAAACAGATAAACTCCCTGATGAACTGGCTTGAAGATCTGCAGATTTGCACACAAAATCGTTTCCCCGAATGCTGCCGGAACTGCTTACTGAAGCTTCCAGTTCATTGCAATTACCTCTAATGTTTACTTGACCGGAGCTGCTAGCCTGAAGATCAGCTACTTCTGCATTAATATCAGCCATCACATCCCCTGAACTGGAAACTGCTATTTCAATTTCTTCCACATCTGCCGCTAACTGAATGCGCCCTGAGCTGCTCGCCTTAACTGATAAATTTTTCACTTTTAACCTGTCGGCAACTTCTATTTTTGCCGAACTACTTGCTTTCAATTCCTCAATATCACCTGTATAGGTAACTATCACTTCAACCCGATCGCTATTGCCCATGCTCCAGCCTTGGTCTTTCTCCACTTTAAGCATATTACCGCTAACCTTAGTTACCACATCTTCCAAATCGCCATTGGTGCTTACCTCGGCTGAGTTTGTATTACCTTTTTTTAGCGTAAGTTTAATACTTTGGCTCACATGAACTTCGGAGAACGAACTCAGCTTTCTAGTTTCTGTTTTTTGCGCCAATAGCAAAGCCGGTATAAATAAAGCGACTAATAATAAAATCTTTTTCATAGTAGGTATGTGTTTAATGTATTTAAAGGATGCAATTAAAATCAGAAAGTTGCATGGGCACCCTTATAAAGTGATCATTTCTTATAAATATAAGCATAATCAAATTTACCGGAAATACCTCTTGCACACTACAATTCTATGTGTACCAAATATTTAAAGAAACAAAAAAGATGATTTGCCAGCCAAGTAAGTACACTGCCAATTTATTTTTAAAAGGCATTTTTAAAAGATGGTAAATACTGAAAATAGAAAAAGAGATAAGTGCCCAGCCCAAATAATTTTGCATAGGAATTGTATCGTTTTCCCACTGCCAGTAGTTAAGCGCCATAGCCACCGGCTCAATTAAAAAATCAATCATTACTGTGGCTACGGTAGCCAAAATTATTCGAACTAAAGCGTTTATTTTTAACAAGTGTAATACTGACCACACCGTGAATGTTAATAAAAACCAATTGATACCAATAATTAAAGGTACGTCAAATAATTGTGGGCCAAGTGTTTGGGGATATCCATAATCACCAAAAATTAATCCGTATTGTACGCCCAAATACTCCGCAGTAAAGCCAATAAGATAACAGGCAACAATGCCAATTAGCAATTTGTAATTAACGCGTTGTTGGTAGGCGATAAGCAGTATAAAAGACAAGAGTAGGTTAAAAGCGGTTTTTGGTATAAACCAATCTCCATAACCGATGATGATGCCGAATACCCCAAAGAAGTAAAAAGCGGAGATGACTTGCTATCCCTATTTTTGGTCTGCTATAAATATAATTGTGTAAGTCTTTAAGCTTTTGCATTAGGCGTTAAGTCATCAATAATTTTGGCCGATAATAGGCACAATGGTATGCCGCCACCCGGATGTACGCTGCCACCTGAGAAATAAAGATTTTTAATTTGCTGGTGAAAATTCGGATGTCTCAGAAAGGCAGCATATTTATTATTTGAACTTGTACCGTACAAAGCTCCACCAAAGGAAGAAGTTTTTTGTTCTATGGATCGTGGCTCAAGCAGTTCCTCCGTGATAATATGCGCTTTTAAATCGATGTTTAGCCTGCTTCCCAACTTTTGCACCACATTTTCACGTATTTTATCAATCAGCTCATCCCAATTTTGGCCTGAGTTGGAAGGTACATTCACCATCACAAACCAGTTCTCCATACCTGCCGGAGCATCTGATGGTGTTTGTTTAGATGAGATATTCACGTAAACAGTCGGGTCATCGGCTACGGTTTGCTGCTCGAAGATGTGCTCAAATTCCGCTTTATAATCATTGCTAAAGAAAATATTATGAAGACCTAATTCGTCAAACGTACGGTTAATTCCCCAATAAAAGATTACTGCTGAACTACTTCTTTCTTGCTTCAAAATATTTTCAGGCTGCTTTTGACCGGCCAGCAGCTTCTTGTAAGTAGGGTACACATCCATATTGCTAACCACCAAATCAGCATGCGCTTCCTTACCATTCACCACTACTCCTGTGGCTTTCCCCCCTTGCACCAGAATGCTTTCGGTAGTATGCTCAAAGTGAAATGATACACCAAGTGATTCAGCCACTTTTTTAAGGCTCAGCGTAATTTCGTGCATGCCTCCTTGCGGATAGAATGTGCCTTGGTTAAGTTCTAAATTAGCAATAGAGGTAAGAATACCCGGAGCTTTATAGGGGCTGGAACCGTTATAAGTAGCAAACCTATCGAACAGTTGCGTGAGCTGTTTGTCTTTCAATTTGCGCTTATTGAGCTGATGCATGGTTTCAAATAGACCCATCCGGTACATGTTGAGCACGGAAGGTATAATTTCCGGAGAGAGATATGTGCTGCTTTTATGAAGTGATTTTTCTAAAAATATTCTTGCAGTTTTATCGAACTTGAAAGTAGCCGACTTTATATAACTGCACAATTTTTTCCGCAGGGAAACCGAAAACCTTTTCGACCTCTTCACCAAACTTTTGAGGATTGGTATAAGCTGTTAGCTGCTTTCCATCGTCCCAAAAATAGCGGCAGGCCTCGTCTAGTTTCTCATATTTAAAAGGGATATGTTTTGCCGCAGGTTGCAAGGCCATGAGGTCGTCCACCAATTCGGGCATGGTAAATAATGAGGGGCCGGCATCAAAACGAAAGCCATCTTGCTCAAAAGCGGTTAGCTTACCTCCCGGGTAGCTATTTTGCTCATAAACATTAACCTGATACCCTTTTTTTGCAAGGCGAATGGCAGTTGCAATCCCACCTATTCCTGCACCAACAACTACTGCACGCATATTTTACAATTTAATACTCAAACTGATAATAAGTAAGCCAACCAGCTGTTTATTTTAAAGTTTATACCGTATTTTCATATCGTTTGTTACTTCCGCTTGGTTTTAAAATTTTCAAAAGGGGTAATCATATAATCCATTTGGATGTCATGCGCTTCAGCGAAAATATCGCCTTCCAGCAATGGCCCTAAATTAACACCTACAAAAATTGCATCATCAGGACATTCATGCAGAAATCGATCGTAATAACCCTTGCCGTAGCCTATCCTGTGCCCACTTTTACTGCCTGCCACCATTGGTACTAAAACGCAATCCAGCATGTTTAAATCAAAAATACTGGCTTCAACCGGCTCAGGAATTCCCCATTTATTTGGTTTCAATAAGGTGTTACTTTCGAGCAGAAAGTGTGTCATTTTAGGCTGCACTAAATCAGAAATACTGCAACCAATACGAATTTCAGGCATTTCGGTATGCAGATAATCAATGAACTGACTAAGGTCGGCCTCTTTATTTTTACTTATGGGAAGGAAAACATGCACTGACTTAAAAGCATGCTGCTTAAAAAATGCCTTCAGCTGCGCAGTTAATAGTTGGTTCCTTTTGGCGTGCTCAGCACCAGTAAGCAAGCGCCTTTTTTCCAGATAAACTTGTCGTAAAGTTGCCTTATTCATTGCTAACCATTCCACCTAATGATGTGAAATCGTAAATTAAAAGGATCGAATGATTGCAGTAAGCCTTTCAGGAAATTTTTGTCCGTAGTGTAAAATGGCATAAAGTTTTCTTTTCGCTCTTGCGGTGCTCCACCAGGGTATAAATACTCTTTTACCTCATCAATCTGCCTCATTTTGTCGGCATGCTTGCGCTTTTCCGCGGCTAACATCTTCTTCTCAATTTTGTCTAAAGCGTTATTTACTTTTTGCGTTTCTGCGGCAGTCATCTCGTCAAGGCTAAAGTCTATTTCTCCGGCATATTGGCGCACCTCCAGCAATATTTTGTTTAAAGCGTGCTTTTCCTCGGTCAATTGTAATTTTTGTCCGCTTATTTTTTTCGTAATGCCTTTCTTTAAGCTTTCTTTTTCGGTAAAAATATCGGTATCAGCTATTTTAAGTTTCTTTATTTTGTGCTGTATTTTATTGGGGATCAGCATGCCGAAATTACGTGGTAGTAAAATGGGGAAGGCCACTTTGAAAAGGTCAAAGACTGGTTTTAGCTGCAGCCAATAAGCAACTTCTGCCGGCCCTCCGGTATAAGCCAAATTGGGTAAAATCATTTCTTGGTAGAGCGGACGGAGAATTACATTGGGGCTAAAACGCTCAGGATGCGACTCAAGCTCCTCCATTATTTCGGTTTCGCTAAACTTCATATCAGTATCCAGCACTTCATATTCGTCTCCGGTTTTAACTATTCTGGCTCGCACACCATCTTTTAAGTAAAAGAAATTAATTTCTCTGGGAAAGGTCTGGCTTTTGTAGTCCATGCGGGCAAGCTTTTCCGACTGTTTCTTCACCAAATTATTAGCGGTATGTGCGCTTAGGTCATCTTTTACCACAGGGATAAACAGTCTTTTCAGCGCGGCATCATCGGCATCGAGCACTAAGAGGCCTTCCTTACCGTAAAGTCTATGAACATACCTTCTCGTGGCAGCTGCTAGGTCTTTTGCTTTACTATAAGCTTTCTGAAATAAGTCTCCTTGGGGATCTACTCTGTCTGCTATTTCCGCCAAGCCATCGGTATGCATACGGCCAACGGCTCCAGTCTGGTCGGTATTCCACTTAAACTTCTCTCCATTCACTTGAAAACTTCTAATTTCATCGAGGTCGTGGTCTTCGGAAGCCATCCAATAAATAGGAATAAAATGATAATCGGGGTATTGTAACTTCAGCTTTTTACAAGCATTTATTACGGTTATTATTTTATAATGGAAGTAAAGCGGGCCGGTAAATATATTGAGCTGATGCCCTGTTGTAACCGTAAAAGTTTTCTCATTGTCGAGTGCTTCTATTTGTGTTGCGGTTTGTTCATCGAGGTATTCTAAGTTTTTATACTGTCTGTTGAGTACGTTAATAAGTGTTTGTCTATCAATGCTTTCCTTGGATTTTTCCGCTATCTGCTCCTCAAAAGCTTCAATTTCTGGTGGACGGTTGTAAAAAGGTTTGAGGTGATCTTTCTTTTCTATGTAATCAATAAAAATGGGTGCGAATTGCCCCGTTTCAGAAAAATCTATACACGATACCTTCATACACAAGTTTTTTAAATGGTATGTAAATGTATCTACACCCATTATCAAATATACAATATCGGATTCTAATTGAAAGAGTTTACGAAAAGTCTGAAAATTATATTCATAGATTCTCGCTATTTCATATTTAACATCAGATGCTTACAATCTTTGCTCGTGTAAAACGCTCATAGCCTCTACATAAGTAAACGCTACTTTATTTCTGCGTACAAATCAAATTCGGTTGCATCAATAATTTCGGCCTCCACAAAATCGCCAATTCTTGCGTATTGACTTTTTGCGTCAATCAACACCTCATTATCAACTTCCGGAGAATCAAACTCTGTACGTCCTATAAAATAACCACCTTCTTTACGATCGATAAGCACTTTAAAAGTTTGACCAATTTTTTGCTCATTAAGCTCACCGGATATGGCAGCTTGCACTTCCATAATGGTGTCAACCCTTTCTTGTTTTACCTCATCAGGCACATCATCTGCCGCATTGTAAGCATGTGTATTTTCTTCGTGTGAGTAAGGGAAAACGCCCAGTCTGTCAAAGCGGGTGCTTTTAACAAAATCAAGCATCTCTTGAAAATCCGCTTCTGTTTCACCGGGATAGCCCGCTATTAAGGTGGTTCGGAGTGCAATATTTGGCACTTTTTCTCTAATAGTGGCAATTAGTGCTTCTTGTTTTTCTCTGGTAGTACCCCTGCGCATGTGCTTTAACAACCTCGTGGAACCATGTTGCAGCGGCATATCCAAATAGTTACAGATGTTATCTCTTTCGGCAATCACCTCCAATATATCCTCCGGGAAACCTGTCGGGAATGCATAATGTAGTCTTATCCATTCTATGCCTTCCACATCGGCTAATTTACTTAATAGCTCGGCCAAGTTTCGCTTTTTGTAGATGTCAAGTCCGTAGTAGGTAGAGTCTTGCGCTATAAGTAATAATTCCTTCACGCCATTTCTGGCCAAATTCTTAGCTTCTTTTACGAGTTCCTCAATGGGGCGAGATACGTGCTTGCCGCGCATTAAGGGAATAGCGCAAAATGAACACGGCCTGTCGCAGCCCTCGGCAATTTTCATGTAAGCATAATGGCTGGCGGTGGTGGTTATTCTTTCGCCAACTAATTCGTGCTTATAATCTGCATTAAATTTTTTGAGCAAAAGTGGAAGCTCCATTGTACCGAAGTAGGCATCTACTGAAGGTATTTCTTTTTCCAAATCATCTTTATAGCGCTGTGAGAGGCAGCCGGTAACGTATAATTTCTCAATGAGTCCTTCTTTTTTGGCATCGGCATAACGCAAAATAGTATCGATGGATTCTTGCTTGGCATTGTCAATAAAGCCACAGGTGTTTACTACAATAATATTGCTATCATCCTGCTCGGATTCATGCGTTACGTCAACATCATTACCCCGCAGTTGGGTAATCATTACTTCCGAATCAACTAAATTTTTTGAGCAACCTAAGGTTACCACGTTTACTTTATCTTTTTTTAATCCTCTTGTCTTCATCTCAATAATTTTTCAAAACTTGATAATTGATTTAATGCAGAAATGATCTCAAAATCAAGCGAATAAGCTATAAGCAATTTGGGCTGCAAAGGTAATCAATTTCAGTAAGTAATCGTTCCGACAAATTTTTTAAAGTGATCAAATCTTTTTGGATTGAGTTTTGCTTATGAGAATATGTAATATCTTTGCAGCTAATGAATTTAAAGAATTTTAAGAAGACATTCATTCTACTTTGTTGCTTTCTCACCATAATTGCTTGCGAGGTAGATTCCAATTGTGGAAGTACAGCGGTTAACTATATTACGGTAAGTTCTGCAACTATTTCAGGGACTAATGAAGAAGAAGAAAGGATAATAACTTATGATTCTATCATAAATCAGGCAAGCAACTTATTATTTTTAAGAGATAGTGCTACCTCGTTTCTTGTGCTACCGCTTGATCCTGGAAGAAGTGAAACAACTTACCAGTTTTATCATGATGATACGGTAGATACTATTGCTCTTAAATATGACAAACGTAGCCGAATAGATTCGCCCGAGTGCGGCATTGATTTCGAATTTGTTGACTTGGATACCGTTTTTCAAACTTTTGATTCATTGGTTATTGTAAATGACACGCTAAGGAGAACAATTGATGCGCCAAATATTAAGTTTTATATTACTTTATAGTATGCTATCAGGCAGTTTGGCTTACAGCCAAATACAGACTGACAATAACGGCAGCAAGGCTCTCGGGGGTAATTTAGGCGACACTAATAGAGAAGATACCACAGTTAGGGTAAGGGAGTATAAACCAAAGGTGCCGAGGTCATTTTTCATTCCTACGGGGGTGAGAATAGGTACTGATTTAGTGCCATTAGGCATTACTGCCTTTGGGGGTTTACGACAGCGCTATGAGTTTCAGGCGGATGTTGACATTCATAGAATTTATGTAGCCGGTAGTTTCGGAACCTCATCATATGATGTAGCGGGTGAGGGTTTTGATTACAACCATAAGGGCTATTTTTACCGCATAGGCTTAGATGCTAATTTCTTAAAATTTGATCCTGATTATAACACCTTCACTGTGGGCATTAGGTATGCACGTGCAAAATTCAGCGAATCGTTAAATATTAATACAGCGGATGCGGTTTTTGGTGCATACTCC
The DNA here is from genome assembly GCA_963832285.1 of uncultured Cytophagales bacterium. Lineage (GTDB taxonomy): Bacteria > Bacteroidota > Bacteroidia > Cytophagales > Cyclobacteriaceae > Marivirga. The sequence goes on along the minus strand of CAWHTP010000002.1, from coordinate 642,825 downwards.
GAGCGTTTTGATAATGAGGCAGTAAAAGCCAGGTGGTTTGAGCTCACAACCGGTTTACGTGTAAAAATCTTCGATAATTTATATACAGGTTATACCTTTAGAATACAGCTGAGCAGAAAACTATTTAATGCGAGCGAATTCCGCTCTTATGACATACCGGGTTTCGGGAGGGCATCATTTACCAATAGATGGGCTTTTAATTACTATTTAATGTACCGCATTGCCTGGAAGGAAAAAGGGGTGATGAAGCGGACGAATTAACGTGCTTCTAGCACGCGCTCAGCAATTGCTGGTTTACTTAATTCTTTGGAATCAGCGCTTGATTCGTTTTCCAGTCGATGAGTGGCGATGGATAATAATTGACCTTCATCCGATCTAAGAATAAAGCCTGATGCGCTAAGCGCTCTTTATAATCTTCCCAATTACGTTTTTCTTTTACTGTCCAGCCTAATTCAGCATAGCCAATCACCCTCGGAAAAGCCAAGTATTCAAGTGCTGCCATATCAGCAATTGTTTCCGACCATAAAGGTGCTTCTAGCCCAAGAATGCTTTCTTTTGGTGCGTAAGATTCCGGCTCCCAAATGTAGGCCGTGTCCACTGGTATATAGCCGGCCCAAGTGAGTCCGTAGCGGGAGGAGGAGTCGTACTTCATATCTAAATAAGTTTTAAAGGCAGGTGAAAGGATTATTTTCATACCTTTTTCAATAGCAGTATCTTTGTTTTTAGCGCTGCGCCAAAGTTGCACAATGGAAGTGGAATCGATATCAGTGATGGCCACCTCATCCCAGCCAATCATTTGTTTGCCGTATTTTTGCACTATTTTTTCTACCTTATTTATAAAATAGATGTAGTCGGCTTTTTTGGTTACATGGCTTTCATCTCCGCCAATATGGAAATACGGGCCCGGAGTGAGTGCTGCTAATTCGCGAATAACATCATCGAGAAAAGTATAAATCGTGTCTTTTCGGGTAGCTAGTGTGCTAAAACCAACGCGCATGCCGGTATAGGCTTTAAGCGCTTTTCCGTTTCCGTTTAAAAATGGGTAGGAGAGTGCGGCCGCGTTGGTGTGGCCGGGCATGTCAATTTCAGGTATAATGGTCATGTGATGCGCAGCTGCAAAATTTACAATTTCAGTATAATCTGCTTGCGTATAAAAACCACCTGGGCCACCGCCTACTTCTGTGCTTCCACCAACTGTTGTTAGTTTGATCCACGATTTAATTTCAATGCGCCAGCCTTGGTCATCGGTAAGGTGCAAATGCAGGGTGTTTATTTTGTAGTATGCCAACAACTCGATGTATTTTTTAACATCTGCCACACTAAAGAAATGGCGGGCCACATCGAGCATAGCACTTCTAAACTCATATTGCGGTGCATCCAAAATGCTTCCTGTGGGTATTACCCATATACTGTTTTCCGCTAACGTATCATTGGCTACAGCAGGGATCAATTGCCTAATGGTTTGCACGCCTCTAAAAGCACCGGCTGCGGAGTTGGCTGTTAACAGAATAGAGTCTTCGGTTATATGCAGTTGATAGGCTTCGGGCTTATTTAGCTCAGGGAGTTCCATCTGTTGGATGCTAATAATGGTTTTCACATCATTTTCTGCTGATACTTGTATATTTAAGCCTGTTTGTAGCCTAATTTTATCAGTAAGAAACTCGCCAACGTCTTTAAAACCTGCTGCTTCCATATTAACAGAGATATGCGTAAACTGGTCAAGGGCAAAACCGCTGCCTGTTGAGGTAATTTCCAAAGGCAGTGGTATCAATGGCTCTTGAGATAGGTCGGTTTTTGGGAAGATGATTTCTCGTTTTTGTGTAGTGCAAGTGGATAAAATAGCTACCGAAAATACCATGGCTATGGCACTAAAAAATAAGTAGTTCAATTTCGGACTTGTGTTGAATAGTCTTAGCATTTGAGTTGTATCTGTTTCTGCCATTTAAATTATAGCATGAAGGTAAATGCGCTATTTATGCAATAAAAATTTCATTGCTAATTTTAGTGCATAGTTCCTAAGCTATTTAGCGGCACAAGCTAGCAGATTTTTGGGTTTGTTTCAAGTGGCTATATTAAAGGATTATTTATTGAACTTGTTATATAAGTTAAGTGCATTGTCCTGTATCGATCACCAACTATAAGAGGCCTTTATTTCGCTACTTTCTTTGCCCATTCAATCATTTCTGCTACGGTTTCTTCGTGTGAAGTCACTTTAAAATTTGGAAATTTTTCCATAAATTTCTCATCACTCATAACATAATCCTGCTCAAATTGATACTCCATTTCCAATGCCTCTTTTAAAATAGGTACAAAAAGGGATAAAATCTTTTTCAGCAAACTTGGCATTACTTTAATTTCATAGTTGCTATTCAATTTGTTATTAATAACCGATAAGATTTCTTGCATGGTAGTAGGGGTGCTTACGGGTAAATGCCAAACCTGCTGGCTACATTCTCCACATAATGCCAGTTCTATCAATGCCCTTCCTAAATCGTTAACATTAGCAAAAGTGTGCTTGCTTTTTCCTAGAGACAAAAGTTGTGGATTTTTCCCTTTTACTATTCGTTTTATAAAAGTTAAATACAACACACTGTTGAGCGCACCCTTACCATAAAAGTCAGCCGAACGTCCTATCACTGCTTCAATGCTTTGCTCTCTCATGGCATCAATAACCATATCTGCTATGCGCTTTCGAACTTGTCCTTTTTTACTGGAGGGTTCCTGCTTTGTATTTTCATCAAAAGGCACCGGTAAAGGTGAAGTGTACATGTAGATGTTATCTAGAAATATAAGCTTGGCATTGTGCAGTGAACATGCATTTATTACGTTTTGCATGATTATCTCCCACTCGCTCTCCCAAATTTTATGGTCATAGGGTAACCCCACACAAAGGTAGACGTGTGAACTGCCTTTTACAGCAAGTTCACAATCTTCTGCCTTGAGCAAGTCGGCTTGAATACTGATGTTGGAATTGCCACGATTGCTTCTCGAAGTTTCCCGATAAGGCAAATTCCTAATCTGCAGTTCTTGAACAACAGCTTGACCTACCGCGCCATTTGATCCAAGAACTGTATGTAATTGATTTTTCATAGGTATTTAACTTAAAAACTAAAACCAAAATTGATACTCACATGGCTGTTTTGAAATTCCTGGTCTTCTCCTAGGCCTGTAACGTCACCCCTGCGAGACGAATACTCAGCTTCCAGATCAATATTTAAAGCCATGCCTTTACTTTTCCCCACAGGAAAAGCATAGCCTATTCCACCAAGTAAGGTAGTACCTATCGCAAATTGGTGCTCATAGCGGTTCTCATCATTATACCTCATTTTTTCCGTCATTTGGCCGAAACCGAAATTAGCTTTTGTGTAGAATCCTTTGTTAAATTGACGGGAAAAGGGGTGGTATTTTAATCCTAGGCCTACATGGTAATAATTGAAGAAATAAGTTTCGTTGTTTCCACCGTTATTTGGTGTGGCAAAGAAACCTTTAACACCACTTCCTATTCCCAAGCCTTTCCAGTTTTCAGGAGCAAGATAGAAGAATGTACTTGCCGTGTTGCCTTGGTTTCTGCCGAAACCCCTACCATCGTTTATAGTCTCTTTATCTGCTAGTGAACCATAAAAAAAGGTGTTTCCGTAGCCAATAGCCACGTGGGCGTAAACAGGTAGCTTTTGTTCTTGTGCTTTAACGAGTTGCGCTGTGCATAGGGCAATGCATGCCCCCATAATTAACTTTTTCATTTGTATCAATTTTAAATGTTTAAACTGATACAAATGTATAGCGCTTGTAAGTGCTATGAATTCACCTATGTTAAGAAATGACTATCAGCTTAGGTTTTTGCGGATTCTACTTAAAGATTGCGGTCTAATACCTAAGTAGCTGGCTATATATTGCTGAGGAACTCTTTGAATAACTTTCGGGCGGTTTTTAATAAGCTGCTTATTTAGTTACCATACAAATTAGTAATTTACGTACTGTTTTGATCACTGCGAAACTCCTATTATGCGGTCAGCCTTTGGAGTCTACCTTCTTATAATCACTTTATGTTGAAATGTATTATGCGCAGAGTGCAGCAATAAATAATACAAGCCGTTTTCAATTTCTTCAGGCAATACTACTTCGACCATGTGTTCTGTTAAATAGAGCTTGCCAAGCTTCAAAATTTCTTGTCCGTTTGTGTTTAAAAGCCTCACCTCAAAGTAATCGAAAGCTCCATTTGGTGCTTCTATAATTAATTTATTATTAGTTAGCGGATTTGGAAAAATGTGGACGTCTGTTATGGGTAATTCATTGGCAGTTACTGTATAATACATGGTATTTGAACTTAATAAACAGCCGTTGGTCATTACTTCAAAAGAGTAGTTTCCACTATTTTTAGGCGATAAAAACTCGCTTATTTCACCTGCCAGTGGTTCACCATCACGAAACCACTGTATGTTGTTTTTATAGTCAGCCTTTAATTTATTGTTTACTATTATAACATCAGGAGCATCCAATGAAAATTGAAATGCTATACCAAATCTCTTGTCAGCCGACAGAGAATCATCCGGTTCTAGGGTGAAATCGTATTGAAATGAATTATCAATAAGCATTATACTGTCAAGTAATTTATCTTTCAACACAAAGTCTCCATCAGGCAGACTTTCTGACATAAATTCAAATTGTAGTGAATAGCGGCCAATTTCAGCTCCCTCAATACCAATAGTATGCTCAAAACATTGATTACTTGGTAGATTTTTTATTGCTAGAGGAAGTATAGTGTCGTAGTCGTAAAATATATTGAAGTAGGTGTTGAGTTTTTTAACAGCATCTATTGCAGGTAAATATTCATTTGAGCCGGTGGTGTTCATTTTGTAGTATAAACGATCAACCAAGTCATCTTGAGAAAGGGAAATAGTCAATCCTGTTATCGGCTTTTGAGCCTTTCTAAAAGTTGTGGCATTATCTAGTTCAATTTTAGATGCCTCCGAGATGCTGAGCAATGGGCTTTCATTAATCGATCTAACCCAGAATGCTTGATTCTGTGAAAGCACTCCTGAAAACTCTACATCGCCTACTTCTCCATCCCATACGTAAAATCTACCGTCCTCCACCGTATTAGCGGGTACACTAATGGTATTGCTAATACCTGCCGCAGACCAGCCAGTTTCGCCCCAGAGGACAGGTGTAGCATAAGGATTTGCTACGAGATTCCATCCTGAAAGCTCATCTTGAACAGTTGCATTTCCTGTTAGGGTGTAGTTAAACTCATCTTGTATTAATTCCCCTTGCCACTTAATTTTAGCCATTTCCTCCTCATTCCTAAAAAATACTGCATAGCCTTTCCCGGGTTCAAATAATTCTTGATTAGAGCTTGTGGGAAAGGGAGACCATGACTTGGTAGCTGCATTATAGGTAAATACAGATGGATTGCCTAACAGCCCAGTGCCAGTGCTGGCGCCTGTAAAACTACCGGTAACCGGAATAAACTCTTGTAAATTCTCAACAGAATAATTCTGCGTGCTACTGCCAATGTATCTATAAACTCTGCCCACAGGCATTAACTTTTCATGAAGAACGTCTCCTTCAATAATTCCAGAATTATTGAGGATGTAAGCACTCATGGTTTCTGTAGCCAGCAATTGCAGGTAGGCATCACTTCGGAGTACGCCAGTCTCTGCCTTTACTTGACCATAAACTTTTAATGTATCGGAAAGTACAATTTTATGGGTACCGCTTATCTTAAAGTGTAAATCTTTGATTGTATTGCCCGCGGGAGCCGGATTAAGAAAAATATCTTGAGTTGGAGCAGCGTCAATTGATAGGGAACTTTGGTCGCCAAATTCTATTTTTCCGTTTTGAGCATTTCCCGAAAAAACATTGTCGCCTTCCATAAATATATCACAATTTCCAACAGATAATAGAGAGTTGAGAGATAGCTCAATACTACTCAAATTGAGCTGGAACACCTCGTCATGAATTATCTCCAAAGTATCTTGAGCTGCAAGTTCAATGGAATTAAAAGAAAGCTCACTGCCTTGGTAAGTTAAATTATGCTTTTTATTACTGTCGAATACAATAGAGAAGGGGGAAGAGGACGTGAGAGCTGAATTTCCTGTAATAGTTATATCACCCTGCATGATTACGCGTAAGTTTCCGGCATTACTTTGAATTTTCGAATTTGATGACAGAACCAAATTATTAATACGTATACTTTCATCGATTATATTTAATTGACCGGCAGAGGTGACAGTTAAGTCTCCTACTTCTTCTACATCTAATGACCCGGTAGTGTTATATATAATGTTAGAGTGGGGATGAATCTCCTTAAATGCAACCAAGGAGGGATGGTTAATTTGCAAGGTAGCTGCGGAATCTAAAATTAGAGAAACAGCCAAAGAATCATTCAGAGTTAAATAACTTCCCGGCTTTAGGCGTATGACTGACACCACACCTGATTCATTAATTGGGCTGTTTAGGTAGGCACTATCCGTAATGATGAAAGATTGAAAATTATCCTGAAAGCCTAGTGGGTTGCTTGACGTTACGCTGTCTGCCCAAGTTGCAGTGGAGCTTATATCTGAATTAGGAATGGCATGGTAAGTTCTGGGTTCTTGGTCAAATACTAATAGTTTACGGACTACGGAAATACCCGCAATGCCCAGGTTGTTTTTAGTGCCTGGAAAAGGTGTTGCACTAATGGTATAACTTCCCGGTTCTAACATTCCATTCTGCCGTGCCTCTTCTTGTGTGTAATAAAAGACCAGCTGATTCTCTTTTGTCTGTTCTTATGTTTTTATAACCATTAACGGCATATGTAAAGCTATTACTTGTACCATCTTCTAAAGCTTTTATATTGATCTCCTCAGTACCTAAACTGAATAGGTTAATAATGTTGTCTTCAGTTGCTAGAGGAAATAAGTCTAAATCGGTATCTCCATCCTGCAACATGAGGCCAGTTATAGAAGTTAAATTTGCGGGTGTCGCATTAAAAAATTCAATGGTGATCGTGTCGGAATTACTCGCTGTGCTGTCGTCAGTTGCTGTTAGTTTTATTTTATGAACGCCTTCTTGGTTAGGGAAAAGCCTGACGTTATTGTTGTCAATTACTTGTAGCTCGGCAGAAAGTGGACTTATTATTTCCCAAGCATAACTTGCTATAGAACCGTCAACGTCAAATGCAAAGCCATAAATGTTGATGAACTCATCTGGCATCAAAAGTTTTAAATCCGGTCCTACACCTACATAAGGTTTAGTATTATGCGTTACACCTTTTTCAAATTTTAGTAGCCAATCAAAAATTGATAAGCCCATTGTTTGAGTATAAACATCATTCCAAATATCATGACTTCGCGAGGGGATTAAATCGAATCTTGCCTTATATTGGCCATTACAATTATTGATGCTATCCACCATTTCTCCGGTTGAGTTAATTATTGGTTCAACTAAATTATCTCTTCCACCATGCATTGCCCAAATAGGAATATCCTTCATCTGGCAAGCTGTTGCAACATCTGCCGGGCCGGACATGGGCACCATGGCAGCCACCTTTTGCGGAAATTCAGCAGCATAAGCCCAACAACCATTTGCCCCCAAACTTACTCCTGTGAGGTAAATTTGATTTTCATTGACGTTGTAACTATTAATTACGTGCGTAAGCACTTCATCCACCAAGGCTGTTGGCCATCTATGGTCATTATTCGATATGGTCGAATCTCTTGGCAATTGTGGTGTAAGCACTACAAAAGGATAATCAGCAGGCCACTCATTTCTATTGATTAACCAAGCCGGACTTCTATTAGCGTTATTTTTGAAAAATACAGAGAAATCATCTCCGAGTTCTCCACCGCCCATTAATGTTACTAATAGTGGGCTATCATCCTGAATAGGGTCATAGTTAGGAGGTAAATAAATCAAATAGTTTGTTCCTGCCGGACTTTGGCTTTGCGTTTGCTGACTGAAAAGTGGAATGCTTACTGTTGTTAGAAGAAAAAATAAGCCTAATACTTTCAAAATATATGAATCGGGCGAAAAATAATTTTTAAAAATATATAAAAAAGCGTCTTTGAGCCTCATAATAAGGTGGTTGATAGATAAAAAAATAGTAAATAAATTTAGGATTTTTTATCTAAAATTTAAGAAAATAACCTTATTTTCTTTTCTGAACCCAAATAAAAGTATGCTTGGTGCTAATTATTGGTAGAGTGAAAACAGCGTAATTCTCAAAATCCTATGCTCAGGCCTTTCCAATTTTCTGGAGCAAGGTGAAAGAATGTATCGTATGTATTGCTTTGATTTCTACCGAAACCTCTACCATCGTTTATGGTCTCTTTATCTGCCAATGAATCACAAAAAAATATGTTTCCGTAGCCAATAGCCACCTCAGACTTTTTCATTAGTATCAATTTTAAATGTTTAAACTGATACAAAATTATGGCACCTATGAGTGCTATGAATTCACCTATGTTAAGAAATAACTATCAGCTTAGGTTTTTACGGATTCTACTCAAAGATTGCGGTCTAATGCCTAAGTAGCTGGCTATATATTGCTGAGGAACTCTTTGAATAACTTTCGGGCGGTTTTTAATTAGCTGCTTGTATCGTTCTTCTGCAGAAATATGTGTGAGCGACTCGGTATATTTTCTTAAACCCATAAAGGCATTCTCAGCCATGAGGCGGCCAAATCTTTCGAATGTAGGAATTTTCCGATAGAGCTTTCCCAGTGCCTCTTTGGTAAGAATAGCAACGGTTGTTTTTTCCAGCGCCTCAATGGTTTGATTGGTAGGCTTTTCGAAAAGAAAACTCTCGTAATCGCTGTACCAGCTGCCCTCAAAAAAGAATTGCCCTGTTTGCTCTTCTCCGTCCACTAGGGTGAAATACCGAAAACAACCGGATTGGATAAAATAAGCTTGTTTACAAACTTGGCCGGGCATGAGCAGCTGCTCATTTCTCTCGAAAATTCTAAATTGGAGTAAGTCAAAATAATATTGGAATTCATCCTTGGTGAGGCTTATGTATTTGGCCATATCCTCTTTCATCATATACTGCGAGTGGTCTGAAGAAAATTGATTCATGAGGTTTCTATTTTTAGTGCCGTTACTTCCTAAGCTATAAAACATGAATAATTTTTTACCTACAATTTATCAGTTTTATAGATCAGTTCGAGTATCTACCAAAAAGAATGGTACATATTTGCAACTACAAATTTAAGTTGCGGACATTCAGCATAATCTGTTATTGAAGTGCAGCGGACGGGTAAATGTTAGAATAGAATTTAATTAAGAGGTTGGATACGCTAGTGATGTAAATTACGATATTTTTTTATGCTGCTTTATATCTGATAATTTCTGAGAGAGCTCTATCACTGCTAAGTCTTTAATAGATTTCATTGATATGACACCAATCCAACATTTCACTTTTTAAAAAGTGAATCCACAAACTCCATTTTGTTGAAAACTTGCAAATCTTCTATCTTCTCGCCTACGCCAATATATTTCACCGGTATTTTAAATGCATCGGAAATGCCTATTACCACGCCACCTTTGGCGGTGCCATCCAGCTTAGTGATGGCCAGGGCGGTTACATCGGTAGCTTTGGTAAATTCTTTGGCTTGTATTAGCGCATTTTGCCCGGTGGAGCCATCGAGTACCAGCAGTACTTCATGTGGCGCTTCAGGCACAAATTTTTGAATAACACGCTTAATTTTGGTGAGCTCATTCATCAGGTTAATTTTGGTATGCAACCTGCCTGCAGTGTCAATAATTACAACATCAGCTTTATCCTCAATGCCTTTTTTCACTGCATCAAAAGCCACAGAGGCGGGGTCGGTATTCATGCCATGGGAAACTACCGGAACGCCTACACGCTCGCCCCACATAATCAACTGATCTACCGCAGCTGCCCTGAAAGTATCGGCAGCGCCTAATACCACATTCAGCCCTTTGTTCTTAAATTGTGCCGAAAGCTTGCCAATGGTGGTGGTTTTACCTACGCCATTTACCCCTACCACGAGCATTACATAAGGTTTTGTTACTTCCGGAATGCCAAAATCCTCTAAGTCCTGGGTATTATTTTCAGATAAGAGCCCAGCAATCTCCTCCCTCAATATTTTATCGAGCTCCTCAGTGCCCAAGTATTTATCGCGCGCCACGCGCTGCTCAATGCGTTCAATAATTTTAACAGTAGTGCTAACCCCTAGATCAGAGCTTATTAGCACCTCCTCCAGCTCATCTAAAACCTCTTCGTCAACCTCGGATTTACCTATGACTGTACGGCCAAGTTTGGTAAAAATATTGTCTTTAGATTTTTCGAGGCCTTTATCAAGCGATTCTTTTTTGTCTTTCGAGAAGAGATCTAATATACCCATGATTTATGATTGAAGTGGTTGGTGTTTGATGTACTAATAGTAGATATACGGTAATTTGAAACGCTGGTTAAACGAAATTACCGCAAACAAAAAAAGTCCCACCAAAGGGACTTTAACTTATGCTATTCCGATAGGACGCATTATTTTTTCATGGCTGCGTTTACTTCATCCACAGGTACAATTTCCTCGCGGAAAGTGTAAGCGCCTGTCTTTTCAGATCTAACAGCTTTAATAATTTTAGCAAAACCTTTTGCCTCTTTATTCTTAAGGGTTGCAACTACTTTCTTAGCCATAGTTATTTAATTTCTTTGTGAACAGTCATTTTCTTTAAAACAGGATTGAACTTTTTAAGTTCCAAACGCTCGGTCGTGTTTTTTCTGTTTTTGGTAGTGATGTAGCGCGAAGTGCCGGCCATGCCGCTATCTTTATGCTCCGTGCACTCCATTATTACTTGTACTCTGTTTCCTTTCTTAGCCATTGTGCTTAAATTTTACTGCCGGTAAATTTATACTACTACATTACCATTTTCGCGTGCCTTCTTCAACACTGAAGTAATACCATTTTTATTAATTGTTCTTATGGCACTAGTCGAAACTTTCAAAGTAACCCACCTGTCCTCTTCAGGGAGGTAAAATCTCTTCTTCTGAAGATTAGGTAAAAATCTTCGTTTTGTTTTATTGTTAGAGTGCGAAACGTTGTTTCCCACTTGAGGTCTTTTACCGGTTAATTGACAAACTCGTGCCATATCTATAATAATTAAATTAGTTGTCGCTCTATTGATTTCCGAAATTGGTCTGCAAATATCGGCAATATTTTGATAATCACAAAACTACTGTAGAAAATCGCACTATATTATTTCAATAAATGAGAAATTACAGCGGCTTTTCTTAGTTTTGAATAAGTAGTTCGTGTTGAGTGCACGAAGATAATAAAAAAATTATATTGATGATAAAAGAAATAACTAAGAGTCAGGAAGCTATCGACCTGGAAAATAAACATGGTGCACATAATTACCATCCTCTGCCGGTGGTTTTGGCCAAAGGCGAGGGCGTATTTCTTTGGGATGTGGAAGGTAAACGTTATTACGATTTCCTCTCTGCCTATAGTGCAGTAAACCAAGGGCATTGCCATCCGCGTATTTTGGAAACCATCACAAAGCAAGCGGGCACCCTAACCTTAACATCAAGAGCATTTTATAACGATGTGCTGGGGCCGTTTGAAAAGTATATGACCGAATATTTCGGTTTTGATAAGGTGCTAGCCATGAATACCGGAGCCGAAGCGGTAGAAACCGCTCTAAAGATTGCCAGAAAATGGGCTTATGAGAAAAATGGGGTGATGGAAAATGCCGGTAAAATTATAGTAGCAGAGCAGAATTTTCATGGCAGAACCACTACTATCATTTCCTTTTCCAGTGATGAAAATGCCAGAAAGAACTTTGGTCCCTTTACTCCGGGCTTTATAAAAATACCTTATAACGATGCCGAAGCTTTGGAAAAAGTTTTAGCAGGCGAAGACAATATTGTTGGTTTTTTGGTAGAGCCTATTCAGGGAGAAGCAGGAGTTTACAGGCCGGATACAGATTACATGAAAAAGTGTAAAGATTTATGCGAGGCGCATGAGGTGCTTTTTATGGCCGATGAGATACAAACCGGAATTGCCAGAACCGGCAGTTTGCTGGCAGTCTGTGGCGATTGCACCTGCGCAGGCCATTGCGAAAAGCAAGAGACTTATGTAACACCCGACATTCTTATTTTAGGCAAGGCATTATCCGGTGGCTTTTACCCGGTTTCGGCAGTGTTGGCTAACGACCACATTATGGAAGTGATAACACCCGGAACGCATGGCTCAACTTTTGGAGGAAACCCATTAGGTGCGCAAGTGGCGGTAACGGCTTTAGAAGTAATAAGAGATGAGAAACTGGCGCAGAACGCCCGCAAATTGGGTAGTTTATTCCGCGAGCGGATGAGCAAGTTTATTGAAACTACGGACTTAGTGAGCCTGGTAAGAGGTAAAGGATTGCTGAACGCTATTGTTATCAACGATTCGGAAGACAGTTCTACCGCCTGGGATATTTGTATAGCACTGAAAGAAAATGGCTTATTGGCCAAACCCACACACGGCAACATCATCAGGTTTGCACCGCCTTTGGTAATGACTGAAGACCAACTGCATGAATGCTGCGATATTATTGAGAAAACGGTGAGGGAGTTTAGACAATAATGACCCTGTAAAATAAAAAATTCAGTGCAATTTTTAAAAAGTAACTTAAAACGATCTATCGTAGTTTACTAAAACGAACTACACCATCAAATAACGATGGAACAGTAATGTATTTATTGCCTCCCCATAATTAAAAAACTAAATAAAATGATGTTATGGACTTAAATAAATTCAACGAATTTCAAGGTAAAATAGAAAGGCGCCTTAATGAGATGGATGCTAAAATATCCTTTCTTCATGATGGTGTTAAGGGACTTTCTGAATCGCATAAAGGCTTTATGGACGAGATGAACGATTTCATGTCATTTGTAGCAGAGGGCCTTTCCGACCACGAAAATAGGATTAAGTCTATTGAAAATAAACTTAGTTAAATGAAAGCATTGTTAATTGCGTATAACTAGATAAATAAACCGATAGACGGCAACATCATCAGGTTTACACCGCCTTTAATCATGACTGAAGACCAGCTGCACGAATGCTGCGATAATATTGAGAAAACGGTGAGGGAGTTTGGGCATTAACAATGATACTTTACTAAATTAAAGCCTGAAATCTTTCAGGCTTTTTTTATACGCGAATCGCTTAAGGAATTATTTTACTTTATTTGAGATATATGCAAAAGAAATACAACTTCGGAATAATGGCTACCGGCAAAATTGCCAAAAAAATGGCCGATGCCTTGAAAGTAGTTCCCAATGCCGTGCCTTATGCGGTGGCTTCAAGAAGTCAAGACTCTGCAAATAAGTTTGCGGCTGAAAATGGGATCGAGAAAGCTTTTGGTAGCTACGAGTCTATGCTGGAAGATCCTGCCTTGGATGCGGTGTATATTGCCACTCCGCATAATTTGCACTTCGAAAATACCATGCTTTGTCTTGAGCATGGCAAGCATGTGCTGTGCGAAAAACCTTTTGCAGTAAATGGTATAGAGGTACGTAAAATGATCGCCAAAGCCGAGGAAAAGAATCTGTTTCTGATGGAGGCGCTGTGGAGTAAATTTATGCCACACATTGCCAAAGCCAAGGAGCTGATTGATGCCGGCACTATTGGTAAGATAAAACTACTAACCTCCAGTTTTTGCTTTAAAGCACCATACGACCCTGAAAGTAGGTTGTTTAATAAAGAGCTGATTGGCGGATCGCTCTTAGATATTGGCATTTATCCTGTTTTTATGGCCTTGAATATGCTGGGAGAGCCAAAACAGATAAAAGCAATGGCCGGTTTTGGTAAAACCGGAATAGATGATAGTTGCAGCATTACTTTTGGTTATGAAGGTGGCACATTGGCGGTTCTGCACGCCTCAATGCATGCCACAACCGGAGTAAGCTCAGCCATAGAAGGCGAAAAAGGAAGAATTATCTTCGACAATCCTTGGCATGCGCCATCGCATTTCACACTTATGGCTGCTGATGGTAAAGAGACTCCTTACACTTTTGATCATGGTGGCAATGGCTATCATTATGAGGTGCAGGAAGTAATAGATTGCCTCAACGCAGGTAAAATGCAAAGCGATATTATGAGCTGGAGTGACAGCATCGTGTTAATAGATCTTCTGGATAGCATCAGAAAAGAAGCAGACATTGTGTACCCTGAGCATGATTGATTTTTAGCTAGAATTGACTTTGACAATATAATAAACTGATGATAAATGATAAAAAGGAGGAAATTGTAAGGTACTTTACTAAAAAAATTCTTTCAAAAGAAATTGAGTTCGATGAGGTCAGAAAGCAGTTGGAAGTCAAGAAATTGGACGAACAAGAAATTAAGGAATTGGTAAAAGCTATAGATCAGGAGTTGCTGACTAATCCGTATCACAGAGAGGACAAGAATTACGTAATAAACAAAGACGGTGGGCTTGGTATTTTATTCTCCATTCTGGGGGTGCTTCTAGTCGGTGCTACAAGCCTTGATCTTATAGAGCTAGGAGAGTCTTGGTTCTGGAGCTTTTCTTTATTGATATCTGGGTTGAGCATTATTTTTGCAAAACGTGTAAGGAAAAGAGGAAGGAAATTTACAAGTAAAGATAAATTTAAATGAAATTTGGGTGAGGGGTTTATTTTTCACACAACTCCTCATCCGAAATTCCATACTTCGCTCGTCCTCTGTAATTGTAATGCCACCACTCGGTGCTAATGGCATCGAAGCCAAAGTGTTGCATAATGATTTTTAACAGACTTCTGTTAGCCAAAATTTCGTCACTTAGCTTTTGGTAGTTGTGGTGTGCTTCCTCGCCAAAAAAATCAAAGTCGGTACCCATATTTACCAAGTCGCCACGCAGCGTAATTAGGGTAATATCAACCGCTGCACCTTTGTTATGCACTGAGCCTGTAGTGTAAGGGTTGGCCACATAGTGCGCATCAGGATAGATCTTCCACATCTTTTTCTGCACTTCCACAGGCCTGAAACAATCGAAAAATTTTATTTTATAACCAAGCTGCATCAAGCTGTCATTTGCCATTTTTAATGCTTTAAAAACTTCATATCGTACCAAACAGTTGGAGCAATCATACACCTTTTTCTCTAAAAAATTATTGGTGGTGGCATAGCGCATTTCAAAGGCGAAGTCATTTGAGCGGGTTTTTACATTAACGAAAGCGGTGTCGTTTACTTCTTGTGTTGCTACATCAACCGCAGCGCCTTTACTTTGAGGCATCACTTGGGCATTACTGCTGCTGTCGATAGTGGATAGCGACTGCTGCGTATGTTCTTGTTGTTTGGGTTGGCATGAGCATAGCAACACACTTATGATGGTAAAAAGGTGTAATCTTTTCATAAAAGTAATGTAGGCATTTTTCTTAATTTTTACCCTATAATAATTATCATTAGAACGTCATTCCGCAGCGTAGTGGAGGAATCTATTCTAAGCCACCACAATTGTTATGAGTATTATTACAATGATGCTTGCCTGGCAAAAGATCCGCTAGCCAGCGGATGACCTACCGGTAGAGGGTTTGACTCGGATTAAATGTTAGAGTTTGCGGTCTTTTTGTTGGTGAAAAACACATACCCTATGCTGTTTAACAAGATTGATCGCACCTATAATAATTATTATTAGAACGTCATTCCGTAGCGTAGTGGAGGAATATATTCTAAGAGCTCGCGATTGTTATAAGCATTATTAGTTTCTACCTCGCAAAAGATTCGCCAGCTGGCGAATAACCTGACGTTAGTGAGTTTGCCTTTAAAAATGTTTAAGCGCTATCGATCAAATGACAGTTTACCCTAATTTTTCAGTGCCACAATCTTTCCGAAACCGGTTTCTACACCATTCTTAAATTGCACTTTTACAGTATACTCGTAGGTGCTGCCAGCTTTTACAAAATTATCTTCGTAGCTATTAACTGAGGGCTCAAGGGTTTTGTATGTCATAAAGTTTTTGCCGTTCACTGCCCGGTATAATATGAATTTATGTACCTGTGCTGTTGGGTATTCCCAGCTTACATTGATAAAACCTTTTTCCTCATCTTTCTTTACGCTTATTGCAGAAACCTCTTTTTTAACCTCCTTATTTCTCATCTTGAGTGTTACAGGGTAGGCGTTTTCTGAGCGCAAACCTGCGTCATCCACCGTAACCATGGTATAGGTGTATAATTTGTTGCTTTCAACCGCAATATCTTTAAAAGTGGTGAGGGCAGGTGAAACCGGAATTGCTTTTATCTCAGCAAACTCACCATCTTCCTCTTTTCGGTATAAAATATATTTCACCACATCGGTGCTGGAGCTATTGGACCAGTTTAGCGTGATGCCTTCTTTATCGATCTTAAAATCGCCAAAAACGATGCTGGTGGGAGCAATCATATCCGGTCGTTCGAGCCGGAGCGTATCGGAAAATTCCGAGCGGCTAAAGTTCACATCCACCGCATTGATGCAATAAAAAATTTCCTCAGTGAGGGTTTTTACCTTGATGGTATCGTAAAAAATGGTATCCTGAATAGGGAAGTTGTTGACTGTGGTAAAAACGTGGTCTTTGGCGTTGGAGAAGAATATATTATATCCTTTAATATTTTTCTCCGGGCCCAATTTCCAGGAAAGGGTAACCAAACCGCTGGTATCAATTTTTCCGGTGAGCCCTGTTGGCTGGGCTGGTGGTATGCTATCAATCATCATGGCGTAAGCAATGTTTGAACTGCTGATGTTTCCGGCTGTATCAAGCGCGCTCACCTTGTAATAGTTGGTACCGAAATCTACCGCGCTTTTATCTATATATTCCCTCTTACCGGGTTTTAATGCTTTTCCAAATAGCGGTGTAAAAGTACCTTCGAAATCCTGTGACCGGCTTACAATGTATCCCAGCATATCTTTTTCCTCTACTGCCTTTTGCCAGGTAATCTTTACGCTGGTACCTGAAATTGGGCTGGCTTTTACCGCAGAGGGTGCTGTTGGTGGCGTACGGTCGCGCCCCATGGCTTTGATGGCCTTGCCCGGTTTTGATAACTCACCAAACGGACTTAACCCAATAAATCTATAATAATAGGGTTTGTAATTTTCAGGAACGGAATCGGAATAAATGATAAAATCTTCAGCTGCTTTAGAGGCTTTTGAATAAGCATTGACATATGGTTCCGCATTTAGTCGCTCATAATTTTTGCCATCGGCTGATCGCTCAATGTAGTAGGCGGAATAATGTTGTTGATAAAGTAAACGATTCCAAGTAAAAGTGATTTTCAACTCATCTTCTACCACTTCATAGGGTAAAACATCAGGTAATTGGTCAATCTCCATTGTATGCACCACTTGGTAGGCTGTATCAACTGTATAATTTTCGGATGGTTCCGCCAGAAATATCCTGTAAATATAGGTTTTGCCTTTTTCAACAGAGGTATCCTCCCAGCGTAAGCCGAGCGCATCGGCTGTTTCGGGAGAGAAATCGGCAGCAAGTAATGCAAAGGAATAACGGTTTCTAAATTCATCGGCCTGATCTAAAATCCCCACAGATTTTAAACCCTCTCCGTAAAGCGATTGTGCGGCAATTGCTGCGTATTTGCTCTTTCCCTCTCCCGCAATCTTAGCCCAATTATCCAGTGGCCAAGGTTTTATGGCGGCACTGTTTAAAGATTTAAAATCGTTGGGATTAAGCGTACTATCAGCCCCAATTTCTGTACGTTCAATAATGTAACCAAAGGTATTGCCTACATGCCAACCTCCGGCCTGATCAGGCGACCAACGCAGTATGATTGCGTTACCCGTGTATCTGGCAATAGCACGTATTTCACTAAAAAACGGAATAACGGTATCGCGTTGGATTTGCGGTTGTGCATTTAGGGTATCAGGACTAATTTGCGCTGCAAGTGGCAGACTAAATACCAAGACACTAAATAGGGTAAGTATTATTTTATCTAAGTGTTTCATCATAAAAATTTATATTAAATGATTTGTTGATTGCTGGAGCCCTTGAATGACCGGGATACCTGTAGCTTATCCTGTACTGATAGTTTCCATTCCAATAATGAAAAGTAGTATAAAGTGGACTTGTTATGAAATATATTATTCTATTATGAAGGGCGCTATTGTCTATACGAAGTGTTTCTGAATTGCTTTTTGCAAGATTGATACTTTGACCCGGGATATCATATCTATGGTTTGTGGCCATCCAACGACTTAAGCGGGGCTGAAAAAATGAACCGTCCAGCTTCACGTACCTGCTCGTTTTGAAGTGCAGCGTGAAATCTCGTGTAGCGGCATTAGATGATCCACTAAGGTCTAATAAAATGGAGTTATTAACTATGTTAGTACCTCCCACATTTATTCCGTTTGTTAAACCGGCCATAGAATAGTTACTTCCCCCTATTATGGCTGAAAAAGTATCGTTATAGCCATTTATAGTATTTGACACGCTACTGACCGAACCAAAGTTTTTGCCAGTTGGGGAGGAATTATTCCCGCTGCTAGTCAAGGTGTTTGTACTATTAATACTTGTAGAGGGAGCAATTGGAGCGTACTCATTAATACCGGCAGCCTTATCTAATTCCCAATCGGCCAAAGGCGCATCTATATCCGATTGATTGGACTCCAGTGAAATAGTTTTAAAAGGCATAATGTTGGCAATACTTTGTCCAAACCGTGATGATGGAAAGTCAGCAATAGCGAATTGATAAGTAACACCGGGGATAGGACCTACTCTTGATCTTACAGTTGCAGTTCTTCCATCCAGCCTCAGCAATTCTCTTCGTAGGTTGTAAATATTGTTATCTGCCCTAGCTCTGAAACTGCTATTACTCCTTAAATCCGTAAAGTCTAAAAATGGGTCAAGTACCTTGGTACCATTTTTAAATAGGCCGAATACCTCAAATTCATCAAATGACTCTTCCATTTTCCCTGAGAGCTTCACAAATTCGCTAAGCGAAGCATTGGCTTGATAGTATTCCGGCCTAAGCGTCACCTTACCTAGCTTTTCCTGCAAGGAGTTGAATTTGCTGGTTCTGAAATAAAATGAATACAGCACTTTTTCGCTTGGTCTGCGTTATCTCGGCGGGAAGTAATTGCACCGTGTTATGTTTAAGTTCCGCAGTACCTGCCAGTCCTCTTAATTCGAAGTAATTTTCTAACAACGTTGTAGCCGGATCTAGCTCACTGCATTAGAGCCAACTCCTGCATTTCTCAGCATTGCAGCCCTTTGCTCCTCTGCTGTGAGTGGCCTTTGGTATTTTTTGCGAACGATTTGCACTCCGTAAATCGCGCTATTCTCCAAACCTGAAGGCACCTGAAAATACAACTTTCGATTACCCAGACTGATATCTCCCTCCAGCTCGCTGTCATCATCAAGCTTTATGTATCTGGCAGAAAAGGTATAGCGCTGGCCATCCTCTCCGATTTCGTTAAAAAGATAATCCTGACCCGAGCTTATATATTGAAGTAAGCCCTTGCCACTATTTGTTTCATTTTTTAGAAAATAGGCCTGCTTATTGATGGGATAAGTGTAGGCTACCTGAGCTTCCTCAATTACATCGGGTCGATCTCCACTTGTGAAGGTTACAGATTTCCGCTCTTCCCAAACTACATCATTCACCCTTACCAGACTTCTGCTGCGATTAGGGAAATGCTCGTATGATTTTACTGTTACTTCAAACTTATGCAATGCTTGTGCTTCAAGTGCGGAGTTTGGCTGAAATTTCCCGGATACGTTTTCAGGATCCATAGTATAGGAACCCGCTACATTTATATTATTTTTCATATCGCGTAATGAAGTCTGACTTGTTTCAATGAAAGGATAGAACACACGCATCATGTCCGGTTGATCTTCCAGACCAGCCGGGAGCTCTAAAAATTCATTTACAGGCAGTGAAAATGACACTTGAGGGGCCGTAAACACACTAACATCATCTTCGCCTTCATCGGGCGAGAAGCCTGAAATAAATTCTATATCCGAGAATGGGTTGGGATCGGCATAGGTACATTTCTCCCCTGCCTCAATTGCAAAATTGCAGTGACCTTTAATAAGGCCTCCTAAAATGCTATAACTTAAACCAGCACGCCCTTCCATCCAAACAGGTTTAGGCACACCACCTGTAAGGCTAACTGCCGCCCCCAACTCTATAATAGGGTACCTGCCACTTATAAACCACAAGTTCACTTGCACGCCTAACTCACCTTTTAATGCTACATACACCTGGCCTGTAGCATACCAATCATTGATGCCGGGTCGAAGCCCTGTTTCAAAGCAAACTCTATCTGGATTTTGGGAAATATTAATATCAAATCCTCCCCAGAGCTGAAGGCTGGCATAGAATATTGCAAAATCCATGTCCGCACCAAAATATAGATGAGCACCCATGGCAAAACCTTTACCCTTATCGAGCTTATCAGACTGACCAGGAGGCATTTCCCGGCTGGAAGCACTACCGTCCAACGCACCACTAATTCTGCCCTGCTGTGGGCCGTATAGCATGTCAGCAACTTCCCGCGGAAGTGGCGGCAAACCAGCAGGAATTCCATGGCCTACCATTAAGTAGGAATTAATCCGTGCTTGAATGAGATAAACATTAAGATCAAGACCAGAGCGCTGTGCTTCCGGCTGCTTGCCCATATAAAAATGCCAGGTATCACTATTTGCAAAGAATTCGGCAGCCACGAATTGATTATCAACCCCTGACCCTTTTAAAATCGGATGTACGTTTACGAAAACATCGAAATTGCCTTCCACGCGTTTGCCTCCTTCACCATCATTGTGGTATGCTATGCCGACATTCGCAGTAACTTTAGCCGATGCCCGTTCACTTATTTTAGCCATCAAATAGCCATCTCCTGAAATGGCCAAATACGCCAAACCTACATCACTATTGAAAGTAGCCTCAAGCGTAACATCCATATTAAAAGTTTCTTGTGAAGCCTGAGTAGCCAAAACAATAGTAGCTTTTAGTCCTAAAATTGTAGGGAAATCTGGTGTATAAACTGCCCGGGACCTGCCACCGGAAGTACCAGCGCTTAAAGTGCTTGCGGCATCTGAAGCAGTTGGAGGGGTTGCTACCTTCATATGATGGTAAGCGCCTCCGCCAAAGCCAAAAGCAGCAAAGCCCGGAAATATAGTGACTCCTGCTGGTATGGAAACCAGGCCATCCACGTACCAATAGGAAAAGTAACCTGCAGTGTTGAATTCAGC
Source organism: uncultured Cytophagales bacterium (assembly GCA_963832285.1). GTDB lineage: Bacteria > Bacteroidota > Bacteroidia > Cytophagales > Cyclobacteriaceae > Marivirga. The sequence goes on along the minus strand of CAWHTP010000002.1, from coordinate 621,664 downwards.
TGCCGGATCACTGCGCATAGTACCGAATTCTACAGCTACTTCCACACCAAGTTCCATCGGTAACATTACCGCAACATCGCCTTTCATTCCTTTTTTACCCGCTTCATCATAAAATGTCAAAGAACCATCAATTGAAATACCCCCATCCATCTGCTGATTAATTGTGATCGCATCCACTATCGTTTTATCATACTTGAATTTGATGCGGTCATTCTCACCTGTCTCAATTTTACCGAGTATCTGTAAGCCCACTTCCGCATGAAAGCCTGCATTGGATAGGGTAAGGCTTAAATCAACATCCAAACCAGGATTGGTGAACCCACCTGCGAAGCCAAACTCAGCATTGAGCGGAAAACCCGCGGCACTTTTTTTCGGGCTTGCAAAACCTATATGCCCCACGCTAAACTGGTCTTTTGTACTTAAATGCAGTGCCTGAAATTCAATACCCGGTAATGATAGCTGCGGTACACCCAAGTCTCCTTCAATACTTACGGTACCGTTTAAATCCATTGAGAGCTCGGTTTCAACCGTAGTGCCTCCTTTAAATAAAATTTGAGAATCGGGGTTTAGGGTGACTTTGGCTTTCCAGATATCCATATTCAAAGTATCCTTGGCATACACCCGGAAATTGTAGTTGAGGGTATCGCGTACAAAAGTGAGCGCGGCATTGTAACTTAGGTAGTCGTCATCATCAAAAATGGGGGTACCCAGCTTGCCCTTAAAGCCACCGCTGATGTTAGTATTTTGAATGACACCAAAGCCGATACTGTCCAAAGAGAAAGCCCAGCCTTCTACTTCGCCATCGTCATAATCAATCAGGTTTCGGATGTTTACGGTGCCTGTGAAGCCTGTATTGTCAATTATCACATTTTGCACATTTACGGATACATCCCCCGCAATATTTTTATCAAATTCCTTGGGGGCATGCATGGAGAGCTCTTTTAGGTAAAAACCTTTCCAGGTATTGGCCAATCGTGGCTCTTCTTCCGAGCCAAATTCGTACCCTTCTGGAAACGTAAAGCCGGGCGGATTTTCCAGGTCGGACCAATCCAGATAGGCGGTAATGGGTTTAAAACCCCAGCCCTTCATGCCTTTAATTTGGAATGCGGAGATGCCAATGCTACCTATATAATTTTTCCCTCGGCAACCTTTAAAAGCGAAAGTTCCTTTCACATGTCCATCTTCATCAATGGTGCGATCATCTTTTTCAGCTACTAACTTATCCGAGGGGATAGTCACTTCACCTGCCAGCCTTACACATTTAAAGCCGGTGCAGTCGAACTCAATGTAACTAGCTTTGGTGGTATCGCCTGAAATGTTACCGCTGAATTTGAAAGTAAAATCGCCTGCTGATACTATTTCATGATCCCGTGCCAAGTAAAGCGCATATTCATCACCTAATCCACCGGGGGTTATACAAACGTCTTTAGCACCAAAGGCAGGTAATTTTTCGCCAAGGGCAGGAATATCCACTCGAGCCACTGCTGTGATATCGGCCTTAAGGGGCAAAAAATTCATTTCAGTAATACCAATAACAAATCGGTAATCGTCAATTTCCTTATCGAAGCCTAGCGGCATACCCATAGGTCTGCTACCCCCAATTACGCTTACCAAACGTTCGCCCGTTTCAAATACCTCTTCGATAGCATCGGATTGCGCCTCGTTGAAATCAGGAATAGAAACCGGCAGCCCATTTACAAGTGTGGAAACACTTTCTGCAGAAATGTGAGGGAGGTCATCCATCGCCTTAGCTTTACCGGCAAAAACCTGACTGGCAACATTGGCTTTAATATTGGTGAAAGCCACTTTTACTTTAACATTATTGAGAAAAGAAATCTGAATTTCACCTTCACCGCTGTACGTATTTGTTCCGCTGCTGCTGATGGATTTTATAAGCATGTTAAACTTGCCAATCTTCACTGTTGCTCCGTTAGCCACGGCTACAGCGGTTTCATCAGTTATTTCGGGGTTGAGGCACTCGCTAATACATTCTGCCGGTGTTTCTTCCGGTGGGGTGGTAGTGCCCGGAGGAGGTGTACCGATGTTGAAATTCCATACCGGGCTGATGCTGTAAGCCTCAGAGGTGAGGTCGCCCGGAGTTTTTAACCATTTAATGCGCCAGTAGTAGGTGCCTTCTTCGGTAAAGGCAGTATCTCGGTCAATTTGTTTGTAAAGAGCGGCTATTAAAGCGGTAGAATCTGCTACGCTGTTCATCACTAAGCCATCTATTCTGGCATTATCAGTAAAATAGATGCTGTCAAAAGTGGTGGTGGGAGATACTTCCAGCACCCAATGTTCATCCACCAGGCTATTGAATAAATTTACGGGGCTGCTGCCACTGTATTGTGCAATATTAAATGGTGGGGCAAAGCGTGAAGGCTGCTCGGCTGAAGTCCACTTAAGACTTACATTGCCCGGAGCAACAGTGGCACCATTTACAGGGGCTGTTGGTATAGGTGGCGACATGCCGATGGTAAAATTGGTTTCGCCAGTGGCAGCATTAATTAGGCGTCCGTCCCTGTATTCCATGCTGCCATTAAACGTCCAGCGGTATTCCTTGCCCCTCTCAAAAGTAGCGTGGCTGGCATCGGAAGGGTTTTTATATACGGGTAAATGTTGGCTTTGCAGCTGGGTTAAATCGCTGAACCCCAAATTTCGTTGCTCGGTAAGAGGTCCATCCGGCCAGCGGTTGCGGCTGGCTTTAAAATCCACCCTACTGAAACTACTTCCGTTTTTGGCTTGTAAAATATAATCCCCCTCAAAAAGAAAATAGTCATCATCATAAGGGGTAAACTTGGTAATGAAGGGGAAGAAGTCGAAAGGAATATAATCCCCCTCGGCAGGAAAAACCGGCTGAAAGGCAAAGGTTTCGCCATCCACCACGCTGCCGTAGGTGAAAGAGCATACCTGGCTGGCTCCGTTGTTTTTAAACTGGATTCGTTCTATGGGGTCGTAGGCAATTATCTGATAAGCGTAAGATTTACCCACTTCTAAAAGCACATCACCATCAGGAAATAGATTATAGGTATTACTGAGAATGAGCGAATCCTCAAGCAGGTACGGAGTTACTGCACTTTCCATGGCATTGAAGGCATTTCTTCCGGGGGGATCTATCTCCACCATTCTAAAACGGAATTCAGTATTACCCACACCTCCGGCAGGGGGTATAAAAAGCCAGTTGAAGGTGATAGCTTCATTGATAGGCACAGTTATGTCGCATTCAGGATTGATAATTACTGGCGGATCCACGTAAGCATTAGGAATTTCCACGCAGCTCATGTTTATGATTTCAGGAACAGCAGATAATGCGGCACCACTTCTAGGGCATTCGAAGGCTCGTAGACAAAGTTTATAATTACCTTCCGGCAAGGCCTGATCTCCCCGTACTTCAGCAAAATTAAGCCCCGTGGCAATCAGATGATTTGGGTCAAATACACCTTGCAGATCCGCGGCATTTAACAAAGTAGTTCCTACAGCAATTGGTATACAAACGGTTGGAGGATTGCTGGGATCGGTCCTTATAGTAATTCCCGGCCTATCCAGATTGGTTAAAGTACCTTCAAAACGAATATCATAAGTATTACCTGTATTATTTTGCACGGTAATAAAGATCTGGCTTTCAAAATCGGTATATTCCGATAGCTTCACCGGATAAGGCGGTGGGACATTTATCGTTATTTCCAGTGGAAAACCTGATTGCGCCAAAGCTTTACCGATAAAAAAATAGCACTGAAAGCATAGGAAAGTTGTAATAAATCGTTTCATACTATTTTATTTTTTGCTTGTCAGAAGGCATAGCTGTAGTTCAGACTGCCCAAAAATTCATTAAAGTCGCGGATACGTTCGTTGCTGGAACCTTGCCGCACATAAGTAGTTCCGAAGCCAATGCTGTGTTTTTCAGCAGGCTTGTAATTTCCGTTGATTCCAAACCTGATGGTAGTGCCACCCTTCACACCATCCAACTTTGTGATGTTGTAGCTTCCGCTACCGGAAAGCGAAAACTTGTCGTCCGCAAAACTCTTATTGGTGCTGGCGTTTATGCCCCATCGGAAGGAGTTGATATTACTGTTTTGAAAGTCATTGTAATTGGCAGCAGCCCGATAGCCCCACTTGGTGTCTTTGTTATTATATCTGAAGGAAATGGAGGGGCTGAGAGATCTGGAATCGTTATTTCCAATTAATTCATTACTATTGGTCTGGCTCATTGACTGCCTGCTGTAACTTCCACTTATTGCGTAGCGGTTTATTTTTGAACCAAAGTTGTAATTCACATTTCCGCTAAAATTATTAGAGAATTGCTCCAGTTGCAGCGAATCAATCACATCCCTTTTTATCAGGTTAATTTGCTGCTGCGTTACCTGAAAATTAGTATAGGAAGTAGAAAAGCTCAGCTTACTAACAGGCGAATAAGAAAGCTGTAAGGAGTTGATCCGTCTATTGGTTTGGTTGCTTTTATCATCAAATAAGTTGTTCCGCTGCCACCCTATGCTGGCATTTACCCGCATCTTTCTTTTCAACAATGAAAAACTAGGGGATAATGTGATGTTTTCAAGATCGTTGTTGAAGAAATAAGCGCCCATTGTCTGGTAGTCGGGCTCTATGCGCTGGTATTGTAGGCGCAGGTTCAATTGCCTTATACGAACAGATAATGCAGCTTTCCCCGCTGCGAGAAACTGGGTAGAGTAGTTTACCTTGAGCAGTTTAGTTGCAATTTTTGGCACATCATCGGGAGTGTCCCCTTCTGCAAAGAGGTTGCTTGTCCAGCCGCTTAAACCAAGATCGAGGGAAAAAATAAAAATCCTCAGAAATCTTTGGGTGGTATTCAGCCCGAGCACCAGATTTTCCTGTGGGTTTACAATTACGCTATCCCGTGGGCGCTCTATCGATCCAGGTAAATCCCAACCTTTCATCAAAATTAAATCCACAAAGTTGCCGCTTGTGCCATAGCCTACTTTTGCGGCATAGCCCTTCCTCTTATAGGTGGGCTGAATCAGGTATTCAGCCAAAGGATCAGCTGGAATGGGTTTCAACAATGTACCATACATTGCCCCGATCCGCCAATTACCCGGATCGGCTTCCACCCCAATGCCATTGAATACATGACCGTTCAGGCTGTATTCAGAAAAAGAAAGGCTTCGGTATCCCAGGTGTAGTTTCAGCCATTTATAATAAGGACTCACGCCATACTGATTAAATGGCTGGCGGAATTCTTCATTTTTTTTACTCAGCACAAAACTGAAAGGCAGCGTTACGCCATAAATACTCAGAGTTGGACTACCAAAAATAGTCCAGATAAATGGCTGACGGGAAGGATTTTCTCTTGAGGTGGCGTAGGTATTTAAACTCAAGCCTACATTACCAGAAAACTTTACAGGGTCCTGCTCTTTCAGGTTTTCCAAATTTTGGCCCTGCAATACACCGCAAAAAATTAAACCCAGAAAAACTGCAAGGTAAAGTGCTTTCATCTATTCGATGGTAACTTTCCTGATTCTACCATTTGTAAAATCGCAGACCAAAATTTCTGTAGGAGATACCACCATTAATCCTAGCGGGTTGTTAAATTGCGCCACTTCACCGTCACCCTCAGTTAATCCGGCCACACCGGTACCTGCCAAAGTAGAGGTTGTTCCATCTGCAATTTTTCTGATGCTATGGTTAGACCTATCTGCCACATATATGGCACCTTCGGCATCGGTACCCACATCGTAAGGGAGATTAAACTGTGCAGAGGCATTATTTCCATTAGCAAAGCCGGAGCTACCATTGCCTGCTATTGTACTCACCTGGTTGCTAGCTCTATTAATAAGCCGGATGCTATGATTTAATAAATCGGCCACCAAAATATTGTTATTGGCATCGAGGGATATCCCGGCAGGACCTCTAAAGCGAGCCGAGCTCAAGTTTCCATTCACAAAACCGAGTGTTCCATTGCCTGTATAAGTACTAACAATGCCGGTTTGCAGGTTTAATAACCTGATGGCATGATTGCGGAAATCGGATATAAATAGTGAGTTGCCGTCTATTGCCACATCTATAGGCTGGTTAAATTGTGCTTGCTGCAATGCCAAGCCATCTACAAAGCCTGGCTGACCGAAGCCTGCCACGGTAGATACAATTCCGCTGGTAGTAATTTTTCTGACGGCATGGTTACCTAAATCTGCCACATAGAGGTCTCCGGCAGCATCAATTGCTAAACCTGAAGGGCTGCTAAAGCTCGCCTGATTGACATTGCCATTTGTAAAGCCAGCCTGACCAGTTCCGGCATAGTTGCTTACTACTCCTGCTGCATTTACGCTTTTTATCCTATGGCCAGCAGGATCAGAATAGTAGTAGCCGCCATTTCCATCTTCCACTATTTGAAAAGGACTGCCAATATTTTGTGCCTGAGTGCTTGAGGCGAAAGTACTTACGGTTGTAACCGGAGCTGGCGGTAATACGGTAAAGGTTGGGCCGGTAGCTCCCTGCCCGGTAACTACATTTTTAACTGTAACAGGGCCAGTTGTTGCACCATCAGGCACTGTAAATTTAATTTCGCTGTCAGCAACACTGTTCACATCGACCGCTTCTCCGTTCAGTAAAACTTCAATATCGCTCAATATATTTCCGAAATTCTGGCCTGTAATAGTCACTTCTGTTAACTCCGGACCGGAGGTAGGATTAATTGATGTGATGAGTAATGTTGCAGGTTGCTCAATAGTAAAGAAAGGGCCGCTAATAAGTGAATCCAAATTATTTATAGTGATAAGGCCACTAGAAGCACTGTCAGGCACCATTGCAATTATTTCCGTGTCAGAGATTACGCTCTTACCAGCTGCTATTTCGTTAAAGAATAGACTGAAACCAGAAACAAGCAATTGGAAATTGTCACCGTATATTGTCACCTGATCGCCTGCCTTGCCGGAGTTTGGGGAAACAGAATCAAGGCGGATGATGGTGGAGACGGTAGTGGCTATTAGCGTAAATTCAGGACCTATGGCCCAACCAAATACATTTCTGGCTGATATAGGACCGGAGTAAGGGATAGCAGGAATGGTTATTCTGAATGTTGAATCGCCTAAGTCAAAAAGTTGAGTAAATACCCCATTCACAAATACAGAATCTACATTGGATAGGTTTGCGCCTTTTACTAAAATAATATCACCGATTTTGGCACTATCCGGAACAAGTAATTCAAGTACAGGCAGGCGATCATCCGCCTCAAAAGTACCATCCTCCACACAGGTGATAAGAAATGATGATATGAAAAGAAATGCTACTATTCTTAATAATTTTCTCATTTTGTAAATGCTATTTTCTTTATCACTTTACCTTTTTCTGTAATTACCAGCTGGTAATTACCTTTTTCTAGCTGTTCCACGTTTATCATAATCTTTTTTTGTAGTGCATCTGCGATTGATCCCTCATAAGATTTGATTTTCTTCTTCCGCACTACACTGTTTTTCTATGCTTTTAAATGTTGTATTAATTTCTACATACAGATGTTACCGCTTGAATTGCCGGTAAAGGTGTTATCACTCTCTGTTAGGTTTCCACCAATGGAGTCCACTATTATTCCGCAGCCGGAGCTATTTCTTATAGTACAATTTGTTACTGTAAGGGTAGGCTCATCAAATCCCACAATTCTGTCGAGAGCCCAAATTGCCATTTTTGCTATCGGCAATGGGATCGCTCCCTCCATATTCAATAATGCAGTAATTTAGTTTATTGAGTACGCTATTGCTTTGCACCTGAAGGCCTTTCCAATAACCGGGTGCTTTATCTATTGCAGTAAAGATGATGGGTTTGGCACTACTGCCATTGGCTATGAGGATGCCGTCTTTGTTGCCGAACTGATCTTGCTCGAAAGTGATACCTTGATTGGCCTGAAAAGCCATTGTGACCCCCGGCATAAGCGTAAGTTTAGCTTCAGCATCGAAGCCCTGCTCAACTAAGTAAACTGCATTGTCTTTCAATGCCGGCCAAGTGGCGTCAGTTGTAAGTAAGTGGGTGGGGCTACCACTGGCATTAATTTCAACGCCTTCCAGTCCGTTCTTTCCGGCATAATTGCTCGCAGCATCGAGCGAGCCTGCATTGTTAGCATCAACTCTTACGGCAGCTTTTTCATTGTTGCTAAAGGTGTTTGAAGAAAATTCTCTTATCGAGGTGAATTGTTCAACAATAAATCCGTAACCCAGGCATTGACGAATCGTAGAGTTCTTTAACTTTACACCTCCATCGAAGCCCCCAGATTGACTGTTAAGTGCCAGCCCTCCTTTTACTTTAACTGATGAATACTGTACAAGAAAATCGCTGCCTGCATATTCCAAAATGGTATGTGTAAGTTCATTGCGCACATCGTTAGACTGAATAGAAATACCGCGCCAAAAGCCGGGTCTTTTCTCCACTCCTGTAAAAATAATGGGCTGTGCTGCTGTTCCTATTGCTTTGAGTACGCCAGTAGTGTTGATGCCGGCCACAAAAAAACCGGCATTTGCTTCAAAAGCTATCACTACACCGGGGTTTATTGTGAGTAACGCATCAATATCCAAATAACCACGCACTCTATAATCTGCCACAGCAGGGTCAGCAATTATATCTTCAAGTACAGTTTCCTCTGTAATATCTGAATCTATAAGGATAGTCTGATCGGAAAGGATGTCATCAATAGGATCGTCAGAGCCGCAGCTGAAAAGAAACACTGAAAGAATACATAAGGTGAATAAATTTTTCATAAGAAATGCATAAAGGGTTTAGATTATTTTTAAATCTAGGAATATCCCTTTAGTACACTCATGACTTATGTAACTAATACTAGTACTTATGTAACAATGGTCCTGAGCGGTTGCAAAAACTGCATTTAATAGGTTATTTTAATTGCAAGCGGGTAAGATTTAGTACAGGAAAGTATCCGAAGTGGGTGATTTCTTAGGTATAGACTGTGCCTTGAATGGTGAATGTAGCTTATGAAGTTCAGCGTTCTAAACGGTGGCAGCACTTATTTTCGTGTGAACCAATTTTCGATTTTTAATTTATTGAGATACTTAAAATCGTTTATGTTATCAGTTACTAAAGTTAAATTATTTACGATAGCAGTTACTCCAATGATTAAATCAAACTCATCGTGCATTGGCGTAACATTATTCCTTAATCGAACTTTTTCTTCAGCATAATTATCTACAATTCCATAAATTGTTATTACTGATAATCCGCTGATAAATTTAGAAACGGCTTGATGGGATTTATTTGGGTTCTCACTATTTTCAGCACCATATTTTAGTTCAAAAACAGTTAATTCTGAGATGAAGCAATTCTCAATACCTTTACTTCTTACTAATTGGTCGAGATTCAGTTTTCCACGGAGGAAAAACACATACGTATTCGTATCCAGTAAATACTGCATAGGTGGCTACAATTTCAAAACTTCACGATTAAAATTTCTACTCTCTTTGATTTCTTTAGAGATTTCTTCTGCTGATTTTGTAGAGTCAAAAGCTCCAAAAGAATTATAGAAATCCCTATTTTTGCTTTTACTATCTTTTTTCAGAGATTTCTCAAGTTTTTCTAGCAATTCAATTTTGCTAATCGCATTTAGTCCATCGAAAAGGTTTGAATAGGTATCAACAATATATTTTTCTGCAACTGTCATCACTATAACTTTTATTCAAATATACTGATTTTTTTGTAGCGATTGCACTTGTATTACCATCACCGCTTGGCAGATATTCATTGGGAATAAAGATAAATGAAATATGCCAAACCTGCTGAGCTGCAGAATTCATCGTTCCCGAATTTTAGGAGAAAAACCTATAGTACAAGCGGCCACGCCTATGCCCAAACTTCAACGCAATAATAGGAAATCGAACAATGTTGTACCTATGCGTCAGCAGGCATTCTTAGAGCATATGTTGCAAAGCTATATACGCTATAAATGTGCGGATTTACTGTTTTACTTTCTTCGAAAAAGTCGTTTTTGTTAGAGTTTGATTGAAAGTTCCAATTCCCCACCAAAACCAAGCGCTATAATTTTTCGAAGTGTAGATATGCGAGCTTCTTTAACGTTGTTCTCTATTTTTGAAATATATGATTTTGTTGTTCCAACTTTTTTTGCCAGTTGTTCCTGTGTCATACCCATTTTAATACGAGTGTCATGGATTAAAGCTCCAATCTTGAAGTTTTCGTATCCCGCTTCAAGTTCATCACGCTCTTTAGTGCCACGATTTCCGTAGTTCTTCACTTTGAACTCCTCCAGAGTCATCAAGTTTTCATTTTTCGCTTTCATACTCCGCTTTTATTTTAAGTGCTTTTTCAATTTCATTTTTTGGTGTCTTTTGCGTTTTCTTTTGGAAAGCGTTTGCTAAAACCACCAACTGATCTTCGTCAAAAAAACAGAAAATACGAAAAATGTTGCTCCCCAGCTGAACCCTGATTTCATAAAGCCCTTCCGTGTTAGCAATGTGTTTCCGGAACTCTTTTTAAGTCTTCAATCAAGTCAAAAGTCCAAATGATTTTCGCTTTTACCTTTGTTGATTGTTTGTCGAAGAAGTCTTGAAAGTAGTTCTTAAAAAAGGAACTTTTCTGTGCTTCTGTTTTTCGTTCACAGCACAAAGATACAAGATGTTTCTCTAAAGTGAAACAAAGGAGCGATAATTAAATGGGCAAAGCAAGGCACAAAAATTACAAGCACAAAAAAATGAACAAGTAGTGCTTAAAATAAGAAGCACGTACGCAAAAGTCCAGAAGAAAATCAAATTATTTGGAGAGAATAAATCTCCAAATAGCTGTAAATAAAGGTGATGACTTTTTTAATTTTGGTATAACCTTCACCTCCAAGGCTCATACAATTGGGTTTTAATATTAACGTTCAACGCTTCGAAGTACTCATAAGCAACTGTATATCTAGCAGGCCACTGATTAGCTCAGCACTGCATTCATATTGGGTTTTGCTTACCACAGGAGTGCTTAGTTGTTAATAATAATTATTTACTCTCTAGCCATCATTATCCACCATCCAAGGGAGTAATCAGCACCTGTATAGAACAATATCTGTTCACCATTTGAAGGATCAATAAAAATATGTGGAGCAATTATTTCATCTTTTTCAAGAGTTGAGCCTGCTTGAACTAATATTGGGTCTTCTTTTTCCGTCCAAGGACCAAATGGATGAGAAGCGGTTGAGTAGAATATGGCTTCTCTATTTCCAAATTCGCCAGTCCTTACTGCTGTATAGTTGTTATCACTCACTTTTGTAACTTGACCCTCCATTCCAATTCGAGTATCTACAAGCTGAAAATTACTCCAGTTATGTCCCTCGTCATTGGAAGTTGCACCCATTACCCATACCTCTGTAACATTAGTTGGCGAGTTGTCCCAACCTATGTAAATCATGTGCAATATGCCATTATGTTCCACAACGCTTGGCGATGTCATACAATAAACATCCTTACCAGCTATAATACCTTTAGCCACAACAGGTTCACTCAGCTGTGTATATGGTCCACTTAAGAAGTCCGCCTCTGCAAGAAATATTTGAGCTTCATAAGTTATTTCATTCGCATAACCAATGTAATAGATTTGATGTTTTCCATTTGAAGTTTTTCGATAAAACGCTGTTTCTTTATGCGAGTCCAGTCCTGATGGCCCCACGGAACCCAATAAAGTTTCGGCTGGCTTCCAATCATTTATAGTATTTGATTGAGCCAGTTTTATGGCTGGCTTTCCATTTTCGTCACCTGTGTAAATCATTCGGAGCGTATTCCCGTCCATAAATACATGTGCGTCACTTGCTACTTGATAATTTTCATTAAATATGGTATCTCTTAATACTGGATTTGCTTCTCTTGTCCATTCTGCCAATGTTAACACATCAACTTCGCCCTTTTTACAGGCTTGGAAAAACATTGAAATGACTACCAAGAGGCACATTGTCTTATTCATATTCTACATTTTCAATTATTGTAAACATTCTTACAAACGACATAGCACTTATTCCTATAATATCTAAAAGGTATTGCTTTCCCACATTTTATACAACGTGTTTTCAATATTTTACCACTAACTTGAATAGTTCTAGCGAATCTGGCGTAAGCAGTTCCATCTATATCTCTAGTCTTCGTTATAGGGTAGCTAATGCCGCTAATTCAATTAATAGTGAACTTAAAATTTATTTATGCCAGCTATAAGACTACTCTCTTTTTCGCCAATGCAACGTGCATGGCTTGCTTATTTTTTTTGACTGGTGCCAGCAACTGTAATTAGAGTATATGTATTGCAAGTAAAAATGCTGAGCGATCAGCTATGTTCCTTTGCGTAGCTGCTGGGGGCTTTACCGTATGAAGCTTTAAAACACTTAGTAAAGTAAGAAGCATCATTAAAACCTACTTCATAAGCTACTTCCGATACATTGACATGAGAATGGGAGAGGATATGTGCCGCCATTTTTAAGCGTTGCGACCTTATAAATTCCGTAGTACTCAATCCGGTCAGGGCTTTTAACTTGCGGTGTAGCTGCATACGGCTCAAACCCATTTCATGGCTAAAAATTTCAGCAGAAAATTTAGGATTGGTCAACTGTGCTTCCAGTAGCTTTTGCATGCGGTCAAGCAGCTGCTCATCGGCAGAACTTATGGCAATATCCATAGGCTTCAGGATTACTTCCTGCGAGTAGCGCGCCCTTAACTGCAGGCGCGATTCAATCAGATTTTGCACACGTACTTTGAGCAATTTATTGCTGAATGGTTTTAAAATATAGTCGTCAGCTCCGGTTTTTAGGCCGGCTAAGGTGTTTTCTTCTCCGGCTTTTGCAGTGAGCAAAATAATAGGGATGTGGCCTGTGCGTTCATCGGTTTTTAAAGTGTTGCAAAGTGCTACACCATCTGCCTCGGGCATCATCACATCAGAAATAATAATATCGGGGATGTGTTCAATGGCCTGGGCAATACCTTCATTTCCATTTACTGCTTCAATTACCTGATACGCTGAGGCAAAAAGATTTTTGAGGAGACTCCTTAGATCTGGATTATCTCATTTTCCGCCACGTTTACAAAAGGAATTTGCACTGCAAACTTAGTCCAGCTGCCTTCTTTGCTCGAAAAATCAATTTTACCTCCATGGAGCGTAACCAATTGCGTGTTTGTCAAAGAACTTTTTTTCATGCTATTAAAAGCCAAATTTAAAAATTTGGCGGACTGGCAAATATGCCTCTACTTCTATATTGAGCAACTAACTAGTTATGAGCTATATACGTTGTTGAGGGCGGTATTTTTTCTGGCTGTATTTCCACAATGACTCCGTCTTTTGATACAATTAGTGGGCTTTTCTTATATTTTTTAAATTCCACTAATTTTTGGTAAGACTTCTCTAATCCTCGTAGGATTTTTTGTGTTTGTTCGTCTATATTATTTTTATTTTTCATCGTATTTTATTTTTAGTTCATTCCAAATGTGGTCTATATATACTTTCTCTTCTGTTTTGGTTTTCTGGGCAATTAATTTATATGGCTCGCCTGAGTTTTCAACAAACATCCACTCGTCTACCATAGATTTAAATATTTTGAAAAAATTATTCAGTCCATTTTCATACCTTCTACGGATTACCTTTTCGGGAATATCGTGCCCACCTTCTTTAACACGAGTTTCAACCCTTTTAACGGCTAAATCTTGTGAGTTTAAGTAAAAGAATATGAGAGTAACGGAATATCCATTTCCCCGAGCATCGCTTACAAAGTTTTTATAGCTTTTGGTTGCTAGTGTAGTTTCAAAAGCGAAATCTTGCCCCTTTGTTATTAAGGATTTAATTCTCTGTAACATTAACCTTCCTGCTTGAATTCCTGCTTTATCTGGTCGAAAAGGGGACAAGCCTTTCGCAATTTCATCAGCGTTTACAAATTCTTCGCAATCTAATATTTCGGGTAGTATTGTATATGATGCAGTAGTTTTTCCTGCTCCATTACAACCTGCTATAACATATAATTTGTTCATTCTAAATAAATTCACTTCAAATATACTGCAAATTTAAATCTTGGCACGAATTTCTAACACTACCTGCAATATCAGTATAACCGCTACGGTAGTTAAATCCATTATCTCTAAAAGGTATTGCTTTCCCACATTTTATACAACGTTTTTTCAATATTTTACCACTAACTTGAACAGTTTAAACTTAGCCAGCGTAAGCAGTTCCATCTATATCTGCTAGTCTTCGTTATAGGGTAGCCGATGCCGCTGATTCATTTAATATCATAATTTAAAATTTACTTATGCTAGCTTCAAGACTACTCCCTCTTTTCCCTAAGCAACACGTATGGCGTATTCATTTTTTTTAATTGCCAGCCATGCGCTAATCGGGCTAATGACACTTACTTTTAACCAGCTTGAAAAATCAGCTATGTTCCTTTGCGTAGCTGCTAGGGGCTTTACCGTAACAAGCTTTAAAACACTTAGTAAAGTAAGAAGCATCATTAAAACCTACTTCATAAGCTACTTCCGATACATTGACTTGAGAATGGGAGAGGATATGTGCCGCCATTTTTAAGCGTTGCGACCTTATAAATTCCGTAGTACTCAATCCGGTCAAGGCTTTTAATTTTCGGTGCAGTTGCATGCGGCTCAAACCCATTTCATGGCTAAAAATTTCAGCAGAAAATTCAGGATTGGTCAACTGTGCTTCCAGTAGCTTTTGCATGCGGTCAAGCAGCTGCTCATCGGCAGAACTTATGGCAATATCCATAGGCTTCAGGATTACTTCCTGCGAGTAGCGCGCCCTTAACTGCAGGCGTGATTCAATCAGGTTTTGCACACGTGCTTTGAGTAATTTATTGTTAAATGGCTTTAAAATATAGTCGTCCGCTCCGGTTTTTAGGCCGGCTAAGGTGTTTTCTTCTCCGGCTTTTGCAGTAAGCAAAATAATAGGGATGTGGCCGGTGCGTTCATCGGTTTTTAAAGTGTTGCAAAGTGCTACACCATCTGCCTCGGGCATCATTACATCAGAAATAATAATATCGGGGATGTGTTCAATAGCCTGGGCAATACCTTCATTTCCATTTACTGCTTCAATTACCTGATATGCTGAGGCAAAAAGATTTTTGAGGAGACTCCTTAGATCTGGATTATCCTCAACAATTAGTAGTATAGGCTTTCCATCAATTAGCGCTGGCTCAGTTTCATTTAAAATGGTGGCCCGGCCGGTTGGCTGATTTGGTTGCTTGTCATTATCATTCGGAGGTATCGGAATAGGAGAGACTGTCTCATTTTCCGCCACGTTTACAAAAGGAATTTGCACTGCAAACTTAGTCCAGCTGCCTTCTTTGCTCGAAAAATCAATTTTACCTCTATGGAGCGTAACCAATTGCTTTACCATTGCCAGGCCAATACCAACACCTTCTTTGTTATTATCAGCCTGATAGAATCGATCAAATATTTTGTCTACGGCTTCTTTTTTAACACCCTCGCCACTATTTTTCACTTCAATTGACATTGAAGCAGCGTTAGCCTGTTAGTCCGAAGAACACTATTCCATTTTTTGGAGTGTATTTTAGTGCGTTGGATAGCAGATTTACCACAATCTTTTCTACAACATCCCTATCAAAACCACCTGTTTCAATAGCCGACTCAAAGGAAGTTTCAATAGTGATACCCGCTTGTTCCAAAGGAAAGTAAAAGGGTGAAATAATGGCTTTGAAGAATGGCACAATAGGCGTAAGGCTGGGCGTAAGCGTGGCATTGCCAGATTCCAATTTAGATAAATCGAGCAGTTGATCTACCAGTACAAGCAAGCGATTGGTGCTGTGTTGCATCATTTGAAGATTGGCTCTTTCCTCGGCCGATAGGTTTTCCGATGCCAGTTGCTGGTCGAGCGGACTTTTAATCAGCGTAAGTGGTGTGCGGAATTCATGGGAAATGTTCGCAAAGAAGTTCGATTTAATTTTATCAAGCTCTTGCAATTTCCGGGTGGTTTTTTGCCTGTTTCTATAGAGCAGATAAAGGAATAGCGCCAGCAGAAATACTACCACAGCTACACTCATTAATATAGCAAATTGGTTTTGGTTTTGTTTTTTGGCTAAGCGGTTTTCAGCGTTTAACAGTTCAATTTCAGCCTGCTTTTTTTCGTTTTGGTATTTACTTTCATATTCAATTGTAGCCTCTCTACTTTTGTTCCTGTCGAGTGAATCTTTTAATAAATAAGCTTTATCGAGGTACTCGAAGGCCTCCTTATACTTTCCTAATTCGTAAAATGTGAGCGCATAACCGTTCAGCATGCCAAGGCGAAAGCCCTTGTCGGTGTAACCAATTTTTTTGCTAACCGCTCCAGCAGAATCATAGTAAGTTATAGCTTTATCGAATTGCTTTGCTCTCCGGTAATAGAAACCGGCCAATGTGGCATATGCCTCGCACAAAAGTTTTAGATGCTTTGGGTTTTTAAGGATGTCAACCCGCTTCTTATGATATACCTCACTGTTTTTCAAATCACCTTTTCTTGTAGCTACGGATGCCAGATTAAAATAAGCACCAGAGATATTGACAGTATCTTCTTCGGAAATAAAAAAGTTAAGTGCCTTTTTAAAATAATAGATGGCAGAATCAAGGTATTTAGGATCACCCTTAATTTCTGACATGATTCCGTAGTAATTTCCGAAGGCTTGATATGCTTTATGAATTTGTTCAGGAGAATTAATTGCTATTGAAATGGCGAGCATCTCATCTAAATACTGCTTGGACAATACCACTCCTTTTTCTGTAAAAGTAAATTTTGCTATTTCAGATTGAATGAATTTTGAATTGACTAAAGTCGAATTTTCAATATTATTTTCTTCCAATAAAGAGTCTACTGCTTTACTGTAGATCAACGCCTGATGATCCTTTCGTTCTTTAAAGCTAATTCTTGCAAGTAGATTAAGCGTTTTTGAGTGCAGTGCTATATCTGCTAAAGCAACATTGTTTCCGAGGATTGATTGAGCTATGCTATCGCTTTTGTAGTTGCTCAGCGATAGCAAAGATTCCGCTATTTCGAGTTTTAGATATTCACGCTTCAATTCCGATTTTTCGTTTTGTAGAACTTTGTAAAGCGAATCAATAGCAGGAAGATTCTGCGAGAGACCAGAGAAAGAGATGGCAAAAATTAATATTGATAGGTATGCTTTTGACATTAATTTCTTAGTTTAAATTCATTTCAAAGATATTGAAAATAGATAATAAATAAAGAGTATTTGAATAATCACATCGTTGCATATAGCTTTTCGTCTTGCGTGTTTTCCGCGAATAATCTTTTCATGCAATTCCTTCATTTTCAAAAATTCTTTATAGCAACCACGTCAGTAGTATTTTAATCTTTTCTTACAGCAATGATTTTCGTAAGCCAGGTTAGTACACTACTGTTAATTAAAGTGCGGTGTGTTGCATCAGTCATAATAACAAGCCTGATGAGGCTAAAGTATGCTTAACTTAGCACTCACTTGTAAAAAAGAAAATATGAAAGCAATAACCATTACAAATCCAGGTGGGCCGGAAGTGCTACAGCTAAGCGAGCGGCCAACGCCTGAAATTAAGAGAGATGAAGTACTCATAGAAGTAAAAGCTGCGGGTGTGAACAGGCCTGATGTGTTTCAGCGCATGGGTGGTTATCCTGCACCCGAAGGCGTACCTGATGATATTCCGGGGCTGGAGGTGGCTGGCGTCATTTCAGAAATTTCACCACAGGAAACCCGATGGAAAGTAGGCGATAAAGTTTGTGCCTTGATAGCCGGTGGTGGCTACGCCAACATTGTGGCAGCGCCATCCATTCAATGCTTACCCATGCCTAAAGGGTTCAGCTATGAGGAGGCTGCCAGCCTACCTGAAACTTTTTTTACGGTATGGTCAAATGTGTTTGACAGAGGAAAATTTAAATCAGGAGAAAGCTTTTTAGTGCACGGAGGGACCTCAGGAATTGGCGTTACAGCCATACAAATGGTAAAAAGCATGGGTGGAAAAGTTTACGCCACAGCCGGAACAGATGAAAAATGTAAAGCGGCAGAGGCCCTTGGAGCAACAATTTGCGTGAAATACACCACGCAAGATTTCGAAAAAGTGCTCAAAGAAAAGGCTCCGCAAGGCATAGATGTTATTCTCGATATGGTGGGTGGTGATTATACTGCGAAGAATATTAACCTGCTCAACCCGGATGGCAGGTTAGTGATTATTAATGCAATGAAAGGTGCGGACTCAAGCATTAACCTAAAAAAAGTAATGATAAAGCGATTAATCATTACCGGTTCTACACTCAGAGCGAGATCGCCCGAATTTAAAGGAGCAATAGCCAGGGAGCTTGAAAAACATATTTGGCCTAAACTTGCAAGTAAGGAAATCAGACCTGTGCTTCACAAAACATTTCCTTTGCAGGAGGCTGCTCAAGCACATATGCTGATGGAAAGTAGTGAACATGTAGGAAAAATTGTGTTATTTACTGATTAAAACTTTTAAACAGCTCATGAAAGAAAAAATCATAGGCTCTTTCCAGCGTTACTGGGAAAGCATTTTAAGCAAAGCTCCTGAAATTTCCATAGGATTAATCACACTGGCATTCTTTATTTTTTTAGCGATCGTATCGAGAAAAATAGTAAGGAACAGGTTGAGTAAAGGTGTGGAAGATAAATTAATGCTGAACTTTATTGGTAGGGTAACATTCTCTCTATTTCTAATTATAGGTATTATTATATTTCTTAATCAAGTGGGCTTGGGAGGCGCTGCCGGTGGTTTGTTAGCCGGGGCAGGGGTTTCCGCCTTAGTTCTTGGTTTTGCTTTTAAGGATATTGGCGAGAATTTTATAGCAGGATTTTTTTTAGCTTTTTCCCGGCCTTTCAGCATAAGTGATATTATTGAAATTAACGGGTTTATGGGTAAAGTAGTAGCCATGAGTTTTAGAAATAGTCACATCCGCACGTATGATGGACGAGATATTTTTATCCCAAACGCTATAATGATCAAAAACCCTTTAATTAATTTTACCAGAGACGGGCTAATGCGCCATGACTTTGTGGTAGGTATTGATTATGGAGAAAATGTGACGGAAGCTATAGCTGTAATTATGAAGGTGCTAAAAGAGCGAAAGCGCATCATGCAGCAAAAAGAGACTGCGCCTTTCGTTATTATTGATCAGTTTGGCACAAGTACTATTAACCTAAAGATATTCTTCTGGATTGACACTTACAACGTACAGGAATCATTAACTGTGCTAAGAAGCGATGTGATGAAATCGGTAATTAGAGAGTTGTTGAAAGAGGGCTTTAACCTACCGGCTGATATTATAGAATTGAAAATTTACCAGGAGGGACAGCCGATACCTATTGCGGTGAGAGACTTTACTGAAAAAGGTAAGAACACGCAAACCAAAGAGATATGAAAATGTGGCTCAACAAAATTAAACGCCTCTATACCAGCGTGCTCAACAGCATTGCTTTTTATCCCTCCTTGCTGGCAATAGTATTTTTGATGCTTAGCTTTGTTGTAATAAAAATTGAGTTTAATGAAGTAGTAATATCTTTGAAGCAGACAATCTCCCCTGTATTGGTTCACAGCAGCAACAATGCCCGCCTGATTCTTGGCACCATTGTGGGGAGCCTCATTTCGCTGATGGTTTTTAGCTTTTCTATGGTAATGGTGGTGCTTAACAGTGCTACAGCCACGCTTTCTCCTCGGGTGCTGCCCAGTCTTATTTCCAATAAGTTCCATCAAATAGTGCTGGGTTTTTACATTGGGAGCATCATTTTTAGCCTCAACCTCATCGTAAACATCGATTCGCCCGATATTGAATATGCCACACCTTCATTAGGTATATTTGTGAGTATGAATATGGTTATCATTTGTTTGGGTCTTTTCGTTTACTTTATTCATTCCATATCGCAAAAGATACAAGTAGATAACATCATGGATAGTATCTATAAAAGTACAAAGGCAGAACTTAAAACTATAGATACTGAGGAGCCTAGCTACCAAAGACCGGATACTGAAAAATGGATAAAATATAGTGCCGATATTTCCGGTTACCTCAAGGGTGTAGATTATGACGGGCTCAAACATTTCTGTCAGAAAAATGATTTAATGCTTAAAGTTGATGTCGGTTTGGGCTCATTTATCACCAAGCATTACCCCTTTATTCAATCCAATAAAGTACTCGATGAAGATTTGCAAAAAGACATAAAATCCTATTTTACGTTATACACACAAGAACGTGTTACGGATCATTACTCATTCGGCTTCAAACAAATATCTGAAATAGCAGTAAAGGCGCTGAGTCCGGGCATTAACGATCCCGGTACGGCCATAAAAGCCATAGATTTGTTGTCTGATTTGTTTATACAGTTGCTATATGTACAGGAAAAAACCTATTTACTAAATGAGGATGATGACATTTGTGTGTATTTAAGCCCTATTTCTTATGAGGACTTAATGTACCAGACGTTAATTCCCATAAGGGAATATGGCAATGCTGATATAATAATATTTATACGTTTGCTCGATTGTCTGGAACACATGCTTTATGTTGTTAAAGATGAAAAGAAATATACAGAAATCTTCTATAAATATATTGTGAATATGATAAGCTGCTCCCATGAACATGTTGATAATGAGTTAGATAAAGAGCGTATTAATCAGCGCATACGAAGGATAAACAGGGAGCTTGATAGTGAACATAAAATTGAGGCCATTTAATAGAGGCTCAAGTCAGTTGAAAGGTTGCATTGAATTGAGCCATGAGGATGGCCAATTTCGGCATTTTGAAGACGCCAGATGTATAGCTATTATTAACCTGAGCTTTTGCTTTCACCTAAATAAATAACTTATAATTGCCTCCGCGTCTAAAAGCTTTGGTGTTGAGTACAATTTTTTGTCCTCCATCCATATATTTCTTTCTCGACCATTCAAAAAGCTGCTTGATCATGTCTGCCTCCTGTCCTTTTCCGCGCATGCGCTGCCCTGATGATGAATCGCTCACTTGGCCATTATGCATACTTTCAATCTGATGCCATACCTTAGCATGCCTGTCCGGAAAATTAATCTTGAGCCACTCCCTGAAGACCTCTTTAATGGTGCCATTAAGGCGTACTACGGTATATCCGGCATCTACAGCACCCCGCTCAGCAGCCGCTTTTATGATATTCGGAATTTCCTGATCGGTTAGGCCGGGAATTATAGGAGCTGTCATTACCGAAACAGGAATACCTGCCTGAGATAGCTTTTCAATTGCCTCCAGTTTTTTTGTAGCTGAAGCTGTTCTTGGTTCTAATACCGAGCGTATATTTTCATCTAAAGTCGTTATCGAGAAAATTACCCTAACCAAATTGTCTTTAGCCAAATCGTGCAATAGGTCTAAGTCGTTCAGTACACCCACATTTTTAGTGATGATGCCTACAGGATGCCGATAATCGGCAAACACTTGTAAAAGACTTCTGGTAATTCTTAGCTTTTGCTCAATTGGTTGGTAGCAATCGGTATTGCCGGATAGCACTATGGGTTGTACCTTCCAACTTTGCTTTAATAAGGTTTTTTCAAGCAAAGCAGCGGCATTTTTCTTTACAATTATTTTCGACTCAAAATCTAAGCCGGAGTTGTAACCCCAAAATTCGTGTGTAGTGCGCGCATAGCAATACACACATCCATGCTCGCACCCTTGGTACGGATTGAGGGAATAAGCCATCCCCACATCAGGGCTCTTAATTTTGTTAACAATCTGCTTGGGCGATTCATAAAGAATTTCTGTCTTGGGAGGGACTAAGTGAGTAAATTCATCTATGCCTTCAACATGCTCACGACTTATGCTGCTTTTCTGAAACCTGTTATCAGGACGGTTCTGAGCGCCTCGCCCTTTTATGCCCTTATTTTTAATTTTTTGATCCATACTCATGGATCAAAAATACTAATTATTTTAGTTTTACTAAATATATTAGTTATTAATTATTGAATGGTATCCACCGGTATATAAATTTCGACCTTTTGCTTCCCCCAGCTTCTTGCGCTGTCAACATCTAAACCCATGTAAATATCTACCTTGTTTTTCCAACGTTTATTCATTTTATCTTTCACCAGAAAGGGCTCATCAAAGCCTTCGATGAAAACAATAGTATTATGCCTGAGGCCGGAGTCAATCAGGTCGCGGCTTACTGCTATGGCTCTGTCACCCGGTTTCAAAGTATCGCCCCAGGCGGCTAATCCTATATTGCCTTTTTTGGTTTGACTTTCAACTGAATTGTATGCTGTGGAAGTTACCTGCAATGTATCGTAAGTTATTGAATCTGCCTCTTTACCGCTATTGCTACAGCCTAAGGTAAGTAGTAACACAGCAGAAAATATTAATAGAGTTGTAGTTATTTTATTCATAATCAGTAGTTTACAGATTCAATTATTTTTAAAGCCTATGTTTAAACTAATTGTTTGCCTACTACAAAGAACACATTCCTTTAAACAATTTCTTATTAAATGCTTTACCTAACAGTAACCAATCAGAATTAAAAATGGCACATACCGTAAAAATCAAACACATACATTCAGTTACGCACAATGTAAAACAATACACCACCGAAAAACCAAAAGCTTACCAATTTACACCCGGTCAGGCTACAGATGTTGCTATAAACCAAGAAGGGTTTAAAGATGATAAAAGGCCATTTACTTTCACCAGCTTACCGGAGGAAGAGCATTTACAATTCACCATAAAATCTTATCATGCTCATGATGGCGTTACAGAAGCGCTTGATGGGTTGGTTGAGGGCGATGAGTTGTTGATTGAGGATGCTTGGGGTGCCATTAAGTACAAGGGGAAGGGCACGTTCATTGCTGGTGGTGCAGGTGTTACCCCATTTTTAGCGATATTAAAAAAATTGGAAGATGAAGATAAAATTGAAGGTCACAGCCTGATTTTTTCAAATAGCAAGCAGCAAGACGTAATACTAGAAACGTACTTTCAGGAATTACTTGGTGATAACTTTATTTCTACGCTAACAGAAGAAAAAGTGGACGGGCATTTGAATGAAAAAGTTGATATGAACTTTCTGAAGAAATATCTATTAGATTACTCGCAGAAATTTTACGTGTGCGGGCCTCCTCAGATGGTGGAAGATATAAGCAATTATTTAAAAGCTTTAGGTGCCAATGCCGAGAGCATGACTTTTGATGAATAGAAAGATGAATATATTAGTAAGTGGCGCAGACGGCAATTTGGGATCAGCAGTGGTAGATAAATTGTTGCAAGAAGCGCATCAGGTGTTTGCTCTTTATGCTAACCAAGAAAAGGCAGATGAGGACAAGCGAACCTTGACAAAAGCAGTAGTTGATTTAATGAAGGCTGAAGCAGCCAAAGATGCGGTGCTTACAATGAATGAAAATCACGGAAGCATTCAAGCAGCAGTTTTAACCGTGGGCGGATTTGATTTTGGCACTATAGCCGATACGACTATTGAAGACATTCATGAGCAGTTAAGACTCAACTTTGACACTGCCTTCAACTTGGTTAAACCACTAATTGCTAATATGAAAGGTGATGGTCATATTTTTCTTATTGGTGCCAGGCCGGCTACAGATCCTACCGAATTAAAAGATAAATTGGCTTACGGTTTAGCGAAAAAATTAATTTTCACTTTGGCCGAGGTGATTAATGCGGACCGAAAAGATACCGGCATACAGTGCAGTGTAGTAGTGCCAAGTATTATTGATACCCCACCTAATAGAGAAAATATGCCCGATGCAGACTTTTCCAAATGGGTAACCCCTGAGCAAATTGCAGATGCCATTTACTTTCACTTGACCCATGGCTATGTAAAGGAAGCAGTTATTAAAGTGTACGGAGAGGTATAGTCAATAAGTATTTATTTTTAACTATCTGCTTTCGTGTAAGCGCACAGGTCAGGCGAAAGTCTGCACCGACTGTAAACGTATCAGATTTTACTTGTTTCAGGCAATGCGGATTTAAAATCCTTAACCATGTCATCGGGATTACAAATCCCGAGGAGGTGCATATTTGGTGGTGCACCTAAGGTCGGCACGTTGAAAACGTCAGACCTATATAAGACATACGTTCATTGATTGTTTGCTGTCTTATACTCCATTTGCCTTGGTCTGTGTCCTCACAAAACAACATGTAGCATTACGCTTGCTGTGTACGTAATAGACGATAGTCTGCACCGACTGTAAACGTATCATATTTTACCTGTTTCAGGCAATGCGGATTTAAAATCCTTAACCATGTCATCGGGATTACAAATCCCGAGGAGGTGAGTGCTCGTTTCTTCCGTTCATCATGGCTTTCTGCAAGATGCGCTGGTAAAGCCAATCAGTTAAGCAAACTACGTTTCCTTCAATAGATTCCTGATAATTTTCTTCCACTCATTGGCGAAAGGTCGGTTGCACTACGAAAATTTCTGGAATGACGGAACGATTTCGTAGACTCAAATAATGTTTTCTTTCAATAATACTACCTTACTCGCAGCGTCATCCCAGAATTCCGCCCAAGCGGGATATCAGGGATCTGTTCTTTTCAACCGAAGGTTGGAACCATTATACATTATTCACCTCTCTCATTGCTTGTGGCTTTCTGCAAGATGCGCTGGTAAAGCCAAGCAGTTAAGCAAACTACGTTTCCTTCAATAGATTCCTGATAATTTTCTTCCACTCATTGGCGAGGTCGGTTGCACTACGAAAATTTCTGGAATGACGTGCTTTGTTATTCGCTACGTCATTCTCTGAATTCCCCAAGGAATTCTAGGAGAATCTCTTCGTTTGGAATGAGTACGGACTTTGAGATTTAGATAAAATGACATCGCCTCATGCAGCTTTGTATTGAAGGCTTTAGGTGCGATGTGGCATTAGATTACCTTAGAATTGTCAGCGCATTTGTCCACATCAAATTCAGGGAATGCATGTTCTACAACGGGAAAAGCACAAAAAGAGGGGCCTTTTTGAAGCACCTCTTTTTCTACTTGTCAACGCTTATCGCTAACTATTCGGGTTCAAAATCTGGTCAATCCGCTCGCTTAAATATTGCAAATGAAAGCGCGACATGGTATTAGTTTGTCTGCCTAAACCACGGTTAACTTCAGCTTTTAGCAAAACCAAATTGCCAAGCGCCAAACTAGGGATATCTGTGGTTTTAATATCCTTGTCATCCGTGTTGATAAGTTCGCCCAATTGCTCCACAAAAGTCTTTTGTAAGTTTCTCCTGTAGGTATCAATGCTGCTGCCGGTTCTCAATTCAGCAAAAATGCCGTTGCGCAAGTCTTGCATCATTTCGGTGGAAGTATAGGCCTCTTCCTCATTCAAAGCTTCATTTTCCAGAATTCTTTTTACCCTGCTGCCACTCAATAAATTCGAAAGCGTGCGGGTTTGCAAGGCTTTTACCCTATCAACAATTCCATCTTCCTCAATTCGTGTAAGAATCTGCGGATCAATCAACCAATCGGGGGTTTCAAATAGCTGTTTATTAAGAAATGCTATGGCCCTTTTCTGCTTGTCTTCACTTGCATGGGTGTATACGGCACCATCTTCATCAGCTGTTTTGTAGAACTCATAAATACCACCAACGTTGGCTGTCACATGGCCCATGTATCGGTTATACTGCCCTACAACGTTGTTGTAAAGCTCCTGAAGCTCATCATAATTTTCACCGGGTTCTGTACCCCACTCCATCAATTTTTTGGCAATTCTTTTGAGGTTTTTAATCCCTAATTCAGAAGCTAGCATGGAGTCATCTCCAATATCTTCTGTTTGGGCGGAAGGATCAACGGGCCTGCCTCGTTGTCTGCCAAAACGGAATAGCGGATCACCTGCTTTTTCTATAATCCAATCATTTAATGTAGGCTCAGCTGCATCAGCAGTGGTGGTGTTTGGGATAGGTTTATAACCATATTTAATGGCCCAGTCATCGTACTCCCCTACCTTAGGAAAGAAATTTTCCACACCATCGCCCGGCTGTGCCACATAGTTAAAGCGTGCGTAATCCATTATAGAAGGCGCCACACCATGCGTTGCAGTAAAGGTTGGCGATCTGAGCGAATCAACAGAGTACCCCACACTGGAACCCATATTATGCGGCAAACCAAGGGTATGCCCCACTTCATGCGCTGCCACAAACCTGATGAGTTCGCCCATTAGCTCGTCCTTAAATTTAATGTTCTGTGCTTCAGGGTTGATGGCCGCAGTTTGTACAAAATACCAATTGCGCAGCAAATTCATCACATTGTGATACCACAAAATGTCACTTTCCAGAATTTCTCCCGTCCGCGGATCATGCACATGCGGCCCTTGTGCATTCTGAATATCAGTAGCAATATACCTTATTACAGAGTAACGCACATCTTCAGGGCTCCAGTCCGGATCCTCCTCCTTGGTGGGAGCATCCATGGCGATAATGGCATTTTTTAAACCTGCCTTTTCAAAAGCTGATTGCCAATCTTCAACCCCTTGCTTGATATATTTCCGCCACTTGATAGGCGTAGCAGGATCGATATAATAAACAATAGGCTTTACAGGTTCAACTGCTTCGCCTCTGTTATACGCTTCCCAATCGGAAGGTTCCAACCGCCATTTTGTAATAAACCTATCGGTTTCGGCTTTTTGTGCATCTTTTGAGTAATTTAGTTGCCTGATGGAGAAGTAACCCACCCGCTCATCATAATTCCGCGGCACCATTTTGTTTTCCGGCAGCAAAATCATGGACTGGTTCATTTCTATGGATAGCGCTCCGGTAAGCTGATTATCGGGTATTGCACTTCCTTTGTAAGTTAGAATGTGCCGGATCTCAACATTCTCCGGAAAAGCCTTTCCACTCATGAGTACCGACCTGCCTTTATCCACACCGGAAACTTTAAAGGCTTTGCGCTGAGAATCGTATAAAGCGCCAATCATGGGAATATCTGTGGTGAAAGAATTCATCTACATTGATCACATAAGTAGAAGAATCTTTCCCCAAGGCTTCAATTTTGAAACTCTCAATAATTGGCTCAAAATTGTTGTTTTTTACTGATAGGTAAATAGGATCCTCCTCATTAGCTACAGAATTGAATGACACTGACCTTAACAACAGCTGGTGGTCTTTTTTCTGAAACCTGATTACCTGCTGCGGTCTCGATTTCATCCCGGCACCACCAAAATTGAGTCCTTTTACATGGCCGCTAATACGAGAAACAATCAAAATTTCCTTTTCGAGCAAATCATCAGCAATTTCGAAATAGTGTTTGTCATCTACCTTATGAAAGGTAAATAAGCCTTCATCAGTCTGCGCCTCTTTAGTAATAACCTCGCTATACTTTTTATAAGGCGATTTACTTTTATCCTCCGTCTTTGGTTTATCTGCGTTCTTTTTTTTCTTGCCAAATAGCTGTGCATCTGATTGGAAGGAAAAGCCAATTAAAGTCATAGCCATGATCAGTATCCTTAAGCGTAATTTTCCCATTATTCAGTTTTATTAATTTAAGTTAATTTTAACAGTAGGTGATGTTTCGGGTTAGACCATCAAATAAATCTCAATTTAATTTCTTCTGTTATAAAAGAATAAATAATTGATCGAAATTACACAAACGGGAGATTAGCCATGTGATATGAGGTGGTAACTAACGGCAAAGGTGCCCTAATCCAGTGCTTTAAAAACTTTGTTATAAATATTTTTAGCGTTAGATTTGCACCCTGAAAGAAAAGAGCAATCATTTTATTATAAACAATTAAATATGGCAAATATTGGTAAAATTACCCAAGTAATTGGCCCGGTAGTAGATGTTAGTTTTGAGGCCGAAGGTGCTTCGCTCCCTAATATTTTAGATGCATTTAAAGTTACAAAAGCTGATGGTACAGTGAT
Organism: uncultured Cytophagales bacterium; assembly: GCA_963832285.1. Taxonomy (GTDB): domain Bacteria; phylum Bacteroidota; class Bacteroidia; order Cytophagales; family Cyclobacteriaceae; genus Marivirga. The sequence goes on along the minus strand of CAWHTP010000002.1, from coordinate 593,875 downwards.
AGTGCTTGAATGCCAGCAGCATTTAGGTGAAGACAGGGTAAGAACTATAGCCATGGACGGAACCGAAGGATTGACCAGGGGGATGGATGTGGAGGCAACAGGAGCGCCCATATCAATGCCAACAGGTGAGGATATTAAGGGTAGATTATTTAATGTAATTGGTGAAGCCATTGACGGTATTGATCCGCCTGAGGGCAAAACTCGTTTGCCCATTCACAGATCTGCGCCAAGGTTTGAAGATTTGTCTACTTCATCAGAAGTATTATATACAGGAATTAAAGTTATTGACCTTATTGAACCTTACTCAAAAGGTGGTAAAATTGGGTTGTTCGGTGGTGCCGGTGTTGGTAAAACCGTATTAATTCAGGAATTGATTAACAACATTGCAAAAGGCCATGGTGGTTTATCAGTTTTTGCCGGTGTAGGTGAAAGAACGCGTGAAGGAAATGATTTACTTCGTGAGATGCTTGAGTCCGGAATTGTGAAATACGGTGAGGAGTTTATGAAATCGATGGAAGAAGGTGGATGGGATCTTTCTAAAGTGGATAAAGAAGCTTTGAAGGACTCAAAAGCTACCTTTGTATTCGGACAGATGAATGAACCTCCGGGTGCACGTGCAAGAGTAGCACTCTCAGGGCTTACATTAGCTGAGTACTACAGAGATGGAGACAAAGACAGCAGCGAAACCGGTAAGGATATTCTATTCTTTATTGACAACATTTTTAGATTTACACAGGCAGGTTCTGAGGTATCGGCTTTGTTAGGACGTATGCCATCAGCGGTAGGTTACCAGCCTACATTGGCTACTGAAATGGGTCAGATGCAGGAGCGTATCACTTCTACAAAAAATGGTTCTATTACATCGGTACAAGCCGTTTATGTGCCCGCTGATGATTTAACAGATCCGGCTCCGGCTACAACTTTTGCTCACTTGGATGCTACTACAGTTCTTTCTCGTAAAATTGCTGAGTTAGGTATTTACCCTGCGGTGGATCCACTGGATTCTACCTCCAGAATTTTGGAGCGAAGCATTGTTGGTGACGAGCATTATGATTGCGCACAGAATGTTAAGGAGATATTGCAACGTTACAAAGAGTTGCAGGATATCATTGCTATTTTGGGTATGGATGAGCTTTCTGAAGAAGACAGACAAACTGTTTACCGTGCCAGAAAAGTACAGCGTTTCTTGTCGCAGCCGTTCCATGTGGCCGAGCAGTTTACAGGCTTAAAAGGTGTTTTGGTAGATATTAAAGACACCATTAAGGGCTTTAACATGATTATGGATGGTGAATTAGATCACCTGCCGGAATCTGCCTTTAACTTAAAAGGTACTATTGAAGAAGTAATTACTACCGGAGAGAAATTATTGGCTGAAGCTTAATTTTTAACAAAGCATTTTATGTATTTGGAAATCATAACACCTGAAAAAGAAGTATTTAAAGGATCTGTGCATTCGGCTACATTTCCTGGTACTGATGGCGAATTTCAGGTTCTAACAAACCATGCTCCTCTAATTAGTGCATTAGCCAAAGGGGAGCTAAGCTATAAACAAGATAAACAAGAGGTGAGCATGAAAGTGGATGGTGGAGTAGTAGAAGTTTTAAATAATAACATTACTGTTTTAGCCGAAAAAATTATTTTGGAATAGTTATAAGATAATTATTAATTGAAAGCCGATTTGGAAAACCTGATCGGCTTTTTTTTTAACTTTGGTAACCTTCTGAAACTGATGATATATAATAACCTTACGATTAAGTAATTGTTAGAAGTAAATGTAATATTACACTAGTAGAATCAATACTACTTATTGCTAGCTCCTATTGACTCACTTCCATCACATAGCTCAAACCCTCATTTTCAGTATATAAATTGATATGGTAGACGCCTGCTACCAAACAAGAAAAATTACTGTCTTGAAAATTAAAATTATCAGATGCAGCACCAGCTATTGATGCGTTGTTACTACCCAAATTTACATCCCAACAGTTGTTGGCTCGAAACCTAAATGCACCAGCAGTTAGATTGATTGCGTCAATCTGCCAATAATAAGTTCCTTCTGACTCACCCACATAGGTAAGATCAATATCTTGCCCGCCTGCACCACAATCATTGTCAGTAGGCCAACCAACTTCAGTAGCCTCACCTACAACAGCCCATTCAAATGCTGAAGGATTAAAATCCAAAGTTGGAATGTCGCCAACTCGGGTTAATTGATATGTGAATTGACTACCACCCTCCCACTTTAGCAATATATCGTAAAATCCTTCTTTAGATTCATCCATGTAAATATTTGAGCCTTTTCCACCCAAAAGAAGCTCTCCAGCATTTATATCTGCTGATAAGGAAGTCTGGAGTATATAACCATTGTTAGGATCGTCAGCAGATTGTGTATTATCGATGAGCCTGTTAATATTCCATTGGCAATTGAAACGAAATTTAAACTCACCAATCCTTAAGGCAGTTTTCTCTAAACGAAATTCTGCACCATTTGCATTTCCACTGGATTCCATCAACTCTGTATCACCTGACCAACCTTCTTCTGTAGCACTTCCAATCATAGCTACTTTTTGAATTGGCTGAAAAATAATTTCTGACCTCAAAGAATCAAATAAGATAAGGTGCAGTCCATCTGTATCTATTTCAAACATAGTTTCAGCAGGCACCAATTCTTTTATTAGGCTATACGCATCTAAACCACAAGAAGGTGAGTGATTATCATCATTAACAAACTCAGTTTCACCACCTAGTTTCAAATCAATTTGTCCGTCCTTGATCTTAGCCAAAACATAAGATGAACTCTCAAGATATGTATAAGTGTAATAAAGACCCTGTCTATCAGCACTGCCGAAGCCACCTGCCTCTACATTATTTGACACCATTCGATCTGAAAGTTCTCCAGAACTATTGTTCATAAAATAGTACCCATTATCATAAACATAGTACTGACCCAAAACTTCAAACTGGAATGCATTTATAAAAGTATTCTGTCCATCAGTATTAGTTACCATAATGGGTATGGAATATACAGCAGAATTTAAAAATTTGGCGTTAATAGTAATCACACCACTCACGGAATCAATAATAATTGCCTCATTCATAAATCCGTCCGGTAAGCTATAAAAAAAGTTAGATGCACCTGAAATTGCCGGCTCTTGCGAAACATAGATTTGGTCAAAAAGAAGCTTTATTCCGCTATCAGCGTACGTCAAATTGTTGGGACGCTCCAACTCAGTTAGCGTAATTTGAAAAACGTTTTCAAATAGGGTTTCTCCGTCATCGTTTTTAATAAGTATATCAATTGAGTTGAGACCTAATGGTAATTGATTGTTTTCCTCAATTTTAATAACACCTGACTGCTTTTCAATTGAGATCCCATCAAAATCATCAAATTTTACTCCGTTATTAGTAATTTTATCTATTGAGAATATCATAGTAGGCTCTCCTCTCACTTGGGGCTATTTTGCTGACATAAGCTGTATTTTCCTTCAATGAAATGTTATTATCGGCATAAGTAAGGTCGCTTGGTTTTTGGGAGAAATTCTCTTCATCCTTGCAAGCCAGCAGTAAAAAGATTATAGATAAAGTTAAAAGTAAATTTCTCATAATGTAATGTTAGCCCACAAAGATATGATATAGAAGCCTTTAAGCAAAAAATTATTTGTCGAATCACCTCCTAAACCTACCAAATGTCTTCTTCACAAAACCCCAAAAGAATTTACCTTGCCCGAAAAGGAACCCATAGGCCAGCAAAATGACAAAGTACACCGGGAGGATTAAAATATAATAAAAAATACTAAACCAAATGCCGCGCTCATCCTCATGCACAAACAGCGAGAGCACAGGCTCCTTCAAAAACATAACCGTAAAACCGGTGCAGGCAAATACCAGTAACACAATAGCTACCTGCCAAGCCGATTTAAGATTCCAGCGCTCTTGAAGTTTTTTGAACATGCTGCAAATATAGAGACTGCCGGAGACAGTAGGAAATAGAGGTTATCGAAATTGTATTTCAGAACCTTTAAAATTAGTCTCATTATTTTAATTGAGGTACAATTTAGCAGCCATTGCGGGAGCCGAAGCAAAGGCAAAACCTGCAAAAAAAGAGCCGACACAGAAAAAAGCGTAATCAGAGAAATATTCACACAAAAAACTCCATTAATAAAACTTTAACTTCTAATAATTATATTTGGTAGCCTTTGGTATTAAGTGCAAGTTTATTTAGATTCAAGTTTTGAAGATATATAGACCTAAACTTCGCTTTTTGCAAAACCAAATGTTTTATCTCATGAATGTCTCTAAGCTACCGAATGGCTTAAGTCGATTATTACGCTCGATAATTTTTGCGCTATGCTGTTTATTTAATTACAACGCTTCTTTTGCTCACGATGCAGCACCTGAGCATATGGTCGAGTCAGCATCAGATTTTTTAACCAGTAACTTAGGCGTGGGCCTTAAAGCTGCATTGCCTGTTGCCATTTTTACCGTTACTAATACCAATGATTCCGGTGTAGGTTCTTTAAGAGACTGTATTAACAATGCAAATACCATTGCCGGAGTGGATACTATCATTTTTAGTATCCCTAATTCAGACCCTAACTATGTTTTAGATGAAGGAACAGGAAACGAAACCTGGACTATATCACCGGTGACTGACCTTCCCCAAATTACTGAAGGAGTAATATTGGATGCTACCACGCAGCCCGGTGCCGGCAATTATAAGATAAAAATTGATGGCCAGGGAACAAGAGATAGAGGATTCAACGTGACTGGTGGATATGTAGAAGTATATGGATTTTATCTGACGGGCTTTGATGTCTCAATCAGTGAATCCGCAGCTATTCGCATCAGTAATTCCGATGGTTTGCCAAGTGTCATTGGTGCTGTAAACAAAGGCAACGTAATTAATTCTAGCAGAAACGGAATCGTTATTGACCTTGTTGATGACTGTATTATTAAAGGTAATTTGATTGGAACAGATGAAACGGGACAGTTGGCCATGGGGAATACTCAATATGGCATTTGTATAGGAACAACCGCAATTAGGCAAATTATTGGAGGTTTATTACCCGGTGAGAGGAACTTAATCTCTGGTAATAACTTTGGAGGAATTTTAACCGTTAGTAGAGATAATATTATCCAAGGCAATTATATTGGAACTAATATGGATGGCACACTTGCTATTCCTAACGTAACCGGAATTTCGTTCAGTGGTGTTTCAACAGTAATGGTCAAAATCAGGTGCTAGATAATCTAATTTCCGGTAATTCAGGTTCTGCTATAGAATTAGCTAACAGCTATGGAAATACCATTAGAGGAAATATTATTGGCGAGGCAACTAATGGTGCTGCCCTTGGCAACAATATTGGTATTGCATCCGGTGGCGTTCTTTCAACATCTAACAATATCATTGGTGGACTAGGTGTGGGAGAGGGAAACATTATGGCAAATAATACGAATCAGGCTATTTTCTTTCACTTTGCTACTGTAATAAACAATACAATTATTGGAAATACTATCTATTGCAATGGTTCCGGCATTGATCTTAATGGTGTTGCCAATAATGATATTCAACCTCCAGTAGTGACTTCGGTCACATTAACATCTGTGTCTGGAACAGGGGTTAATGGAGAAGAAATTCATGTTTACAGAGACAATTCCGGATGTAAACCTTTACAAGGTGAGGAATATTTGGGAACGACCACCGTTACTGGTGGCACGTGGAGTGTCGGTTCTCTGGCACTAGCTGCCGGGGATGAAATTACCGCCACCGCTACAAATAGTACAGATGGTACTTCTGAATTTTGGAAAGCTCCTTTTATTACCACCTGGAAAACTGATAATCTTGGAACTTCTTCCGATACTGAAATACGTATTCCATTACACCCGTCAACAGTTTATAATTTTATAATTAATTGGGGCGATGGGAGTTCTGAAACTTATGCAGGGATCAGGATCTATAATAGACGTGATTCATGATTATAGTTCGCCTGGTACCTATACTGTTTCAATTAGTGGTGCTTTTCCTCATATCTACTTTAACAATGGCGGTGACCGACAAAAGATTTTGACTATTGAACAATGGGGAGATATTGCCTGGACGAGCATGAATGATGCTTTTGAAGGCTGTAGTAACCTGACCTATAATGCTACGGATAATCCTATTTTGACGGATGTAACTCAAATGTTTGAGACTTTTAAGGAGGCTACGTCCTTCAATGGCGATATAAGCGGGTGGAATGTGTCTAATGTAACTACTATGGGTAATATGTTTCAAGGTGCCACTGCATTCAACCAATCGCTAGCCAACTGGGAAAGAAGTATGCCCGGCAATGTATCCACAGTAGGAAACGTAGTTAACATGATACTTATGTTCGATTCGGCTTCTGCCTTCAATGGGGACATAGGCACTTGGAATACGGGGAGTGTTACAGAAATGGCATTCATGTTCCGGGATGCCATTGCTTTTAACCAAGATTTGGGGGCCTGGGACATTAGTAGTGTAACCAGTATGTTTGAAATGCTAGACAATACCGCTTTATCAATTACAAACTATGATAATACTTTAGTAGGGTGGTCAACACAAACCACACTGCCGAATGTTGACGTGGGAGCTTTAGGGCTTCAATATTGTTCTTCAGGTGAGGCTGCAAGAACCGTATTACAGGCAGATGGATGGGTGTTTTCGGGTGATGCATTAGCTACTATATGCGGTCCGGAAATTGATGTGTATGCCGGTGCGGACAATAGTGCAGCAATAATTACCAATGCACAGACAACCCCAATTAGTTTTGGTAGTACATCAGTTGGCGCTGCTTTAAGTCAAGATTTTTTAGTTGAAAATAATGGTGTGGAAGACCTGGTGATATCAAGCATTACTGTTAGTGAAGGTTTATTTTTTCTAACATCAGAAGCTACCTTAACTATTCCACCATCGGAATCAGCAGTGCTCACTATTGTGTTTGATGCTTCGGCTGTAGGCACCTTTAATGCTACAGTAACTATTAACAGTGATGATCTTGATGAGGGCTCCTTCGTAATCAATCTTGTGGGAGAAGTTACGCAGCCGGCTTCTATAAACATATTTGATCCTAACACCAATTCAGTAATAATAGCCGGTCAGGATATTAATATTGGCACAACTACTATCAATTTGGAGATAGATAAATCTTTTGAAATAAGAAATGTAAGTACTACTGATATATTGTCCATCAATAATATCACAGTTGACAATGCAGCGTTTCAGATAATTGATGCACCTACATCCATTTCTCCATCGACAAGTGCCACCTTCGTGGTACGTTTATTATCAGATATTCCCGGTCAATACAGAGCTAATATTGTTGTTTCTACTAACATCAACGATTTTACCTTTGCTGTAACTGGTGAGGTGTTGAGTTCAGAAAATCCGCCATTAATTATATACAATGTGGTGACCCCGAATGGAGATAATAGACATGACTTTTTTAATATTGTAAATATTGAAGCTTATACATCCAACGTTGTAAGCGTTTATACCAGGTGGGGGCGAAGAGTATTTGAAGCAAGAGCATATAACAATACTTCAAACTTTTTTGATGGCACGTCTGAAGACGGGGAAGAGTTGCTTACCGGTAATTATTATTATGTAATTGACAAAGGCAATGGAGATAAGGCTGAGAGAGGCTTTATTTTTCTGAAGAGATGAGAAACTAGTTACTAACAGCACCTATTCTAGCTGACATTTTGCTTATTTAGATATTTATTATGCTGTACATAGACCAGCCAAAGACAGTCATGCCTTATGGATTCTTCCTTGGTTTTTGGGCTGAGTTGAAATCACCGATTGTAGCATCGAAGCAAAAATTTTAGAGCCCTTCCGGCTTGAGAACAGACATAAATTATTAAAAACACTGAAGCGCTTTTCCATTTCAAATCACATATACCAATAATTTTATTGATGCTGTAAGCTGCTTCTTATTTAAATCACTTCCTAACTCTGATAAAAGTCTTTTGAACAAAGCCAAAAAAGAATTTATTTTGACTGAAATGGAATTGTCCAGCAAGATGACAAAGTACATAGGCAGCATTAAAATATAGTATACGCTAGTGAATACCCAAATTCTACCCGCTTTGGGTGTAATAAGTGAAAGTATGGTCTCTTTCAAAGACATTACGGTCAATCCCATCTAGGCAATTATTAGTAGCACAATAGCTACCTGCCAAATCATTTTTAGTTGCCATCTTTTATGATCTGAAGGTTATTGAACATTTGACAAACATAGAAAGATCGAAGCAAGGTTGGAAATCGAGCGTTATGAAGTTATCCTTAATAGGAATAGCAAACCTAAGGGATCACCTTAAAACAATAAGCTTTCTTGAATTTTAATTCTTTTGGATATACTGTAAAAGCTTTATTTGCCTTTCATGATTATCTTGAGCCTCTATTTTTATGTCAGGAATCGTCTTTGCTTCTTCATTTGCACTTCCATCCGGATTCAAACCCAACTCACCTGTAAACCTGATTATGATGCCACTATTCGGAAGTGTTAGCAATAGAGGATCAGTGCCTACGCCATCTCCGCCAGTTTTTTGTCCAACAATAGTAGCGAAGCCCGTAGATTTACAGAAGTAAGCAAATGTCTCTGCACTAGAGTAAACCCCCTTATCGACTAATAAAAAGATATTACCTCTATAAGACTTTGCCTCAGGGTTCGGTGAAATAATAATTTCTGTTTGGCGCAATAAGTAATCTTTGGTTTTAATTTCTTCGGGTAATTCGGGGAAGTCCATGTCCTCAAAATCTATAGTTTCAGTAAAGTAGGACGGTTTAAAATATTTTATTCTATCTGAATTTTTGAATGCATAGTTAAAAGGAAAACTTATTTCTTCTTCAATTAAATAAGGAACGATATGAAGCATCCAATAATCCGTATCACCTCCTGAATTCCCTTGTATATCAATAATAATATTGTCGTATTCGAACGCTTTTTCGATAAAACTTCTCAACTTATTTTTATCCTTATCGATCAAATCGTAACTGAAAGAACCAATGGTAATAATTGCGGTAGAAAGAGAGTCTTCGAAGAATACCAAAACATTTTCTTTATTTAACTCTTCCTTCTCATTATCCTTTGAAGCTTCGATTTTCCTCTGCTTTTCTGAAAAAATGTCTGCATTGATTAACTCCCAATATTTACACCTCAAAGAATCCGTCTTATTTAACTCATCAAGATAAGGCATATAGGAAGAATCTTGACTGACTGCACCTTGATAAGCTCGATGAAAATAATCATAAATTATAGTAGGATACGTATCTGTATGATCGTTATTTAACTCATTTAAAACATAAGTCAATGCTATGAAAAACTCCTTATCATTTTCTGTAGCTTTTATTTTCTCTAGGTACCTCTTTTTACTGCCCAACCAATCAACTCCAGTTACTCTTTCATTAATATGGAAATAAGGATAAGATTTTTCTAATTCTTCAAATAGGTAATTAAAGTCGGCTATTCTTTCGTTTTTAGATAGTTCTAATTGCGATTCCTGAGCAATACCATGATTAATAAATATTATTACTACCAATACGGTAGCTATGATATTAGAGATTAATTTTTCATGTTTCATAGTTTATTTTTTAGCAGTTAATTAAATGAGTTTAAGTAAAAATGATTGTAAAACTTTGGTTTTATTTAACGTAAATTTCAAATACCTCGGCAGGCGTAAGTGCTTTGTTGTAGTAGCGTAAATCATCTACAGTTCCTATGAAGAAGTTATCAACATCATTATTATCCGGATATTTTTGGCTCCTACAAATAAGCTAAAACCGCTATTTTTAAGGTTAGCGATATTGATAGCTATATTAGTTTTAATATTTCCATCTATATAAGGTTTCACTTCGGTCTGCGTTCGTACAACAATATAGTGATGCAAAGAACCCGGAAAAAACCCTCGATACAAATTCCCTTCTAGAATCTGCCCAATCACCATCATCTCCTCCTACGGCCCAGTAAAAATCTCCACTAGAAAGATTTGGAGTAGCGGGTGTTATGAGTGCCTGATAATCAAAAGGCTTGCTGCACAAGGATTGCTGAGAATTTCTGGTATCAGCCTTAGCCCATATACTAAATGTAAAACCCAAGTTTTCATTTACCAGTAAGCTGTCATCAGGTATTTCAATGTAACCGGAATCATCAAATGCATACGCTTTATCAGCTTCTGCTCTTCTATTAACGGCAGGAGTTACACCACCAACAATTTTTGCCCCCAAAATATTAGCTGTGCTATCTTCAACATTTCCGTCAAAGGAAAAATAAGCTACTAAGCCATCTACTATGGTAATCACCCGCTCGTTTAGGTCATTCAGTGTGATGGTAATGCTTGCCATCTTCGAAGTATCTTCTACTATGCAGTTCCTGTTGCGGTTAAAGTTTCATTTAACTCGAAATCAAAGAGGCTGCTATCTGCCACCGTTAACTCTCCGGTAGCAGCGTTATTGGTCATAGCTCCCGCGGGCGTTTGATCGGTTAGTTGGTAGCTCAAATCTCCACGGTTAACGCTGGCGGAAATAGGAACTAAAACAGCACCTTTCACTGGGTTTTCATCAATGGTGACAGAGAAATCGCTGATGACAATGGCAATTGGCTAAGTGGGATCTGTTAGATCCGGCTCCGGATCATCACCGCCACATTAAAAACTAAAGAGTATGGCCACAAAAAACAGTGACTTGAGTAATTGCGTTAATTTACTTGAATTTGACATAATATTATTTATCTGACTGTTAAAGGATGTAAGTGTTAAGTAATAACAGCTGGTCTGCTTTAGTGGTAACTGTTTATTGTAATTTGTTATTCTTCGACATCTCCAAAAATCCGCCAATTTTTACTATTGATGAGTCTGTCTCTATCGACTTTGCCAACCGAAGAATATTTGAGACCACCTGCACCTAAATCCAAATTGGAAGGTGTTGTGGAGGCATCTGCCCAACCGTTTAGCATTGCATCATAATTTGCTATGGAAACTCCCGAGAAGGACAACATATTATTCAAATCAGTAGCACTTGACAGGTTCCAACCACCCAAGTTTTGATTGAATGAAGAAGCTCCAAAAAAAATATCCCGGAAATTGGAAACCTTACTCACATTCCAACCAGAAATATTTTGATTAAAACTGAGTTGCATCTGTAAACATATTTTGCATAGTTTTTACATTCTCAACACTCCATGCACCTATATCTTTGTTAAAGTCGCTACACCTATTGAACATAAAAGACATGTTTGTTACTTTTCCAACATTCCAGTTTGATAGTTCTTGGTTGAAGTCAATAGCTGATGAAAACATTCTATCCATGCTTTCAACATTAGATACATCCCAGCCTGAAATGTCCTGATTGAAACCTGTGGTACTAAAGAATATTAGCGCCATATTTATTACTTTGCTCGTGTTCCAGCTAGTTATATCCGCAGTAAAATTCTCTGAAAGACCGAAAGAATTAACCATGCTTTCCACATTGCTTACATCCCAATTACTAAGGTCTCCACTGATGTTCTTTGAGCTAAAGAATACAGCATCCATATCCTTTACTTCAGATAAATCTGGAGCATCAGTAGTGGAAAATACCAACCCGTCAGCACTTCGAAAAAAGCCGTTGAACGTCTTCCACCTCATATTCCCCCATTGTTTCACTTCATTCAAGAAACCCCCTCCTAACGAACTACCTTCTAAACCTGGAAAATCTCCGGTAATACTGACCGTAAATTCGCCTACTGTAACAAATTGATGGCTGGCATTGCCCGTCTGATTCTCATCTGTTGTCCCATCGCCCCAATCTATTGTGTAATCTGATGCGAAAGAACTAGAAGGTGTAACTGTAAGTACCTGATTATTAGCGGACGTTTTTAGAACAAAGACAAATGGAATTGAACCGGGCATTTCCGCTAAATCATTCAGCAAAACCATTATTGTACTCTGCTGACTTCCGGCTCCGTTGCTTGCCTCATAAGTAGCAGAAAGAGACGGATTTGTCTCGAAATCGAATTGGCTCACATCTGCCACACTCAATTCTCCCGTGGTCGAGTTTATGGCGAATGCAGTCGCATTTCCCACTCCAGCAATTATGGAATAAGTCAGGCTCGCTCCCGCATCGGAAGTGGCGGAAACCGTTCCTAAAGATTGGTTGGCAGTCGGGTTCTCGTCAATAGTTACTGCAAACGGAGATGCCATAACGGTTTCGGCAACATCGGTCAGATTGATGGTAACTTCTGCCGATTTGGAAACGCCTTCTGCCGTGGCGGAAACAGTTGCTTTCAAAGTTGGATTAGTCTCGAAATCGAACATGGAAGCGTTGGCGACTGTCAGTTCGCCAGAGTTTGCATCAATTGCCATTGCCGCAGCAGGAGTTTGGATAGTGATAGCGAAAATGATTGTGCCTCGGTCGGCAGTAGCGGTTGGAGTTCCCAACACGAAGCCTTGCGCAGGATTTTCGGCAATGGTCTCTGTGATTCCGCTTAGGGTGACATTCGCTGGTTCTGGATCATCAGAAGCGCAGGAGAAGGATAAGATTGCCAAAAGAAGCATTAGAAATTGACTATTTATATATGTTTTCATGTTATGAATTTTATATTCTGAAAAAATTGAGTAATTCTTGTTTTGCCACTATTAAGACTTTGGTATTACTGCTTAGAATCTCCTGTAATAGTCCAGTTTTTATCGTTAGTAAGTTTGTCTCTGCCTATTTCTCCAGCTGCGGAGTATTTTAACCCATTTGCAGATAAAACTAAATCATCTGGCGTGTTGGCACTGTCTGCCCAACCGTTAAGTATTGTATCATAGTTAGTTACAGACAGGCCAGAATTGTTTAGCATATTTAGCAGACCATTAGTAGTAATGCTACTTAAATCCCAATTGGAAATATTCTGGTTTAACGAAGAGGAGATAAACATCGACTCCATGGTTGTTACATTTTCAGTGTTCCACCCTGAAATATCAGTACTTACATCAGATTGCCTGAAAGTGTTTTTCATATTAGTAATGTTTTGCACATCCCAATTAGCGATGTACGGGCTTAGATTATTGGCGAGCCTGAATGTGCGCTCGAAGCTCGTTGTTAAAGAGAGGTCGGGAGAAGCTTCAGGAAGAATGATTCCGTTGGTAGCTTCAAATGCCCTTTCCATAGTTGCCCATTTGAAATTCCCCCATTGCACAATCTCCGTGTAGCCACCGCCTAATCTAAAAGCAGGAAAAGCACCCGTAATTTGAATCGTATAACTTTTTGAACCAGAATTAATGGTAGGGTAATTATGTGTACTAGGTCTATTGCCTGATACGAAGCTTATAGTTCCGTCTCCCCAATCTATTCTGAAAACGTAACCTGACAAATCTTCATTGGTAGGAATTTGAACGGATCTTCTGAAAGAATTTACGGTTGCTCGCAAAACAAAAGCGTCTGGATCAAACTCTTCTAAATCGTTCAGCGTAATTCTAATTTCGGCCTCATCGGCCAAACTTCCATTTTCAACTCTATAGAAGGCAGTTACTGTGGGGTTGGTCTCAAAATCGAAAACAGAAGCATCGACTACTTTTAATTCACCTGTACTAGCATCGATAGAGAAAGCTGAACTATTTGTACCTGTAATCATTGAATAATTCAAACGCTCAGTTGCATCGGAAATGACGGACACCGTTCCAAGAACTTGACCGTTAACGGGGTTTTCATCTATTGTTACTGCAAATACGCTTGCAATGACAAGGTCTGTTACATCATTAAGCGTGATTGTTAAGGAATTCTGCTCGATTGACACACCATTGCTTACCTCAAAAGTAGCTTTTAGCGTGGGGTTGGTCTCAAAATCAAAAAAGGACGAATCGGCAACAGATAGTTCGCCACTTGACTCGTCAATTGCAAAAGCTGCTGCGTTACCTCCTGCAATTATACTGTAGGTTAAGACCGCCCCGGCATCGGTTGAGGCTACTACTGTACCCAATATTTGTCCGTTTAGTGGGTTTTCATCAATGCTTAGCGCAAAGGCTTCGACCGTTACCGTTTCTATAACATCGTTTAGGCTTATGGTAACCGTTGCAGATTCCGTAACGCCTTCAGCCGAGGCCGAGACAGTGGCTTTTAAAATTGGATTAGTTTCAAAATCGAAAAGTGATGCATTGGCGACAGTTAGCTCCCCTGTAGCGGCATTTATTACCATAGCCCCAGCAGGTGTTTGGCTAGTGATGGAATAGCTCACAGTACCGCTTGTAGCGGTGGCTACGGCTGTACCTAGCACTACACCCTCAGCTGGATTCTCATCAATAGTGGCAGAGAAATCTGCTATATCAACTGTTATAGGTTCAGGCTCGTTTTCTTTACAAGCGTTGTTAACTATAATAGTAACAAATAAAAGCGTGTAGTAAAAGGCTTTGCCAAATTTCATCTTCTTAAGTTTTAAATTATCAATTAGTAAAATTGGTAGATAATAGCAGCCGGACGTTCCCAGCTGCTGTTATCTATTTAAAAATTATTTCACACGACCGAGGTCTGATTCTTATTCGGCTATAGTCCAAACATCGTTTTTCACTTCACCGTCAAAGCCACCAATCAACCAAATTTTATCGTCATAAGCAGTCGCTGCCTGCCCTGAACGTGCTGAAAAATCAGGGGCATCAATCAATGACCAGGCCGCACCATCCTCTGAAACCCAAACGTCATTTACTCTTTCACCATTAAAGCCGGCTATTACCCACATTTTATCGTCAAACACAACAGCGCTATGGTTATATAAAGGCTTAAGTGCGTCATTGGTCACTACTTGCGTCCAAGTTATGCCATCGGTAGAATTCCAGACTATATCTGAGCTAAAGCTCCCACCTCGTCCGCCAATAATCCACATTTTACCATCATAAACTACCGAGCTGTGGTCATACCTATTGCTAAAAGCAGCGCTGCCGGTTTCTTCTACCCAAGTTTTACCATCTGTAGAAGACCACACATCATTCTGTACTGCTCCACCAGGAGAAGTGAGTCCACCTATTACCCATATTTTGTCATTATAAACTACCGTGGAGTGGCCGCTACGTTCACCAAAAGGAGCATTATTAGTCTCTTGAGTCCAAGCACTGCCGTTAGGAGATGACCATACGTCTTTAAGCCTGCTGCTGGGGTTATCTGTTCCAGCGATAAGCCAAAGTTTATCTTTGAAAACAACCATGGTGTGATCCGCTCTTTGTATTGGCGGAAAGGTATTGAGCACCGGCCTGATCCAGCTAATTCCATCTTCAGAGCTCCAAATATCACTATCTCTTGTTGCACCATCAACGCCACCGATAACCCACAACTTATCTTGAAAAGCTACTGCAGCCAGTTCAGTTCTCTTAGAAAAATCGGCAGCGGCTGTTATCAGGCCAACTGTTGATTCCTCCACATCTTTCAGAGTAATGGTAATGCTGGCTATCTTCGAAGTATCTTCTACTGATGCAGTTACTGTTGCGGTTAAAGTTTCATTTAATTCGAAATCAAAGAGGCTACTATCTGCCACCGTTAAATCCCCGGTAGCAGCGTTAATGGACATAGCTCCAGCGGGCGTTTGATCGGATAGCTTGTAGGTCAAATCTCCACGGTTAACGCTTGCGGAAATAGTTCCTAAGACAGCATCATTCGTTGGGTTTTCATCAATAGTGACAGAGAAATCGCTGATTACAATGGCAATAGGCTGGCTTGGATCTGTTGGATCCGGCTCCGGATCATCACCGCCACATGAAAAATTAAAGAGTAAGGCCACAAAAAACAGTGACTTGAGTAATTGGGTTAATTTACTTGAATTTGACATAATATTATTTGTTTTAATTATTTTTTGAAAATGATTATTGTGATTATTTTTTGAAAATGATTATTGTGGAGCATCACCAAGGAATTGCCAACCCTTTGCAATTAGCGCATCTCTACCCGGTACACCCGCAGTGGAATAATTTAGCGTTGTTGTTGAGCAAAATCCAGTACACTGGCGCCTGGCATCGAAAAGTATGTTGTCAGGCGTGTTAGAATTATTTGCCCAACCATTAAGCAAGGCATCGTAATTAGCTACAGAAATATTTGTATTAGAAAATGCCAATTCCAGCGCTCCTCCATCCGCTAAGCCACTCAGGTTCCAGTCTGATAAATCCTGATCGAAGCTGACTGCATCTTCGAGAAATTCCCGCATCTGCTGCACGTTGCTCATATCCCACGCATTTAAATTTTGGTTGAATACAGGATTTCCTTCAAACATGCCTACCATTCTTGTCACATTCGAAACATCCCAACCATCCGGGCCTCCTATATTTTGATTAAAAATAGAATTGAAGAACATTCGATCCATATTGTTTACTGCCGTAACGTCCCATTCAGCAATATTCTGATCAAAAGCTGCTGCTCTGCTAAACATCCGGGACATGTTTGTTACATTTTTCACATCCCAGTCTGAAATATCTTGATTGAAGAAATCTGTAGACGAAAACATGCGATTCATATCCTCTACTTTACTTACATCCCATTTTCCAATATCTTGGTTGAAACTAACATTATTAGAAAACATGCCAGACAAATCAACTGCACTACTTACATCCCAACCCGAAATATCTACATTTATATCTGCCGAGTTTGGATTAGCGGAAGAACCGTCTCTTCCTGCAAAGGCAAAACTAAAGTTTTCTGCAGCACTCACATCCCAATCCACAATTTCATTACTTACGTTTTTAGCATTAAAAAACAAGGAAGAAAGGTCAGTAGCCTCAGATAAATCTGGGTTCTCAGATGGAAGGATGAGTCCATCGGTATCTGAAAAAGCGTCAGCCATTGACTCCCATTTGAAATTGCCCCATTGCTTGATTTCACTAAACGAGGTGTTCATTTTAAATGCAGGAAAGTCTCCCGTAATTTCTATCTGATAGGTACCTGCTGTTACGTATTTATTCCCAATGCTACTGGTAATTCCCTCTTGTGAGTTGCCATCTCCCCAATTTATATTAAAATTGTACATTGCTCCAAAGGACTTGGTAGGCGTAAATACAAATTCGTTATCTGAAACAGTCGTGGCGACTACTATAAAGGCATCTGGGTTGCTTTCATCCACATCATTCAAACTTACCGTAATTGTGCCCTGCTGACTCCCCACTCCATTGTTTGCTTCGTAATTTGCGCTCAGGGTCGGATTGGTCTCAAAATCGAACTGGCTCACATCTGCCGCACTCAATTCTCCTGTGGTTGAGTTGATGGCGAAGGCAGTCGCATTTCCCGCTCCAGCAACAATGGAATAAGTCAGGCTCGCTCCTGCATCTGAAGTGGCGGAAACCATTCCCAAAACCTGATTGGCAGTCGGATTTTCATCAATTGTAACTGCGAAAGGAGTGGTCATTACCGTCTCGGCAACATCGGTCAAATTCACTGTAACCTCTGCTGGTTGAGAAACACCTGCTGCCGTGGCGGAAATTGTGGCCTTCAGAACTGGGTGGGTCTCGAAATCGAAAAGCATGGCATTTGCTACTATTAATTCACCCGTAGTGGCATCAATAGCCATAGCACCCGCAGGGTTTTGGCTCACCAGCTGCAATGTAATTTCTCCTCTATTAACGGAAGCTGCCACCGTGCCTAAGACTTTGCCATTTTCAGGATTTTCGTCTAAGGTGGTAGAAAAGTCAGTTATAGACACTTCCACCGGTTCAGGATCATCTTCTTTACAAGAGTTTAAACCAATTGTAACGCTCAGCACAAATACAAAAGCAAAAATAATTTGTTTGTTTTTTAGATGTTTCATTATTCATATTTTTTACGTTTTAAAATTGATGAATGGAAGTCGATCATATTCATCTTAATTATTTGGTTCGTTTTTTAATGTTTCTACTACTACCAGAAAGCAGGCCTGTTAGCATAAATATTTAACAAATGACTGATGCGTCAATCAGCATCAGATAAATTAGTAGTTATCTTTTGATTTTATCTACGGTATACTTCAAATACCTCAGCAGCAGTTAGTGGTTTGTTGTAATAGCGGAAGTCATCTATACTACCTACAAAGAAGTTTCCAATAGTATTATTAGATGGATATTCTTTAGCTCCTACCAATAAGCTGTAACCGCTATTTTTAAGATTAATGATATCAATGGTTGTTGTACTTCGAAGATTTCCATCTATATAAGTATTCACCTCGGTTTGCGTCCATACAACTGTATAATGATGCCATAAACCACGAAGAAAGGCTCGATCTATAAATAACTTTCGTGAATCTGCCCAATCTCCATCATCTCCGCCTATGCCCCAGTAAAAGTCTCCCGTAGGAAGATTTGATGTAGCAGGAGTTATCAATGACTGGTAGTCAAAAGCCTTGCTGAATAAGGACTGCTGTGAATTCCTGGTATCGGCCTTTGCCCATACTGAAAATGTAAAACCTAAGTTTTCATTTACGAGTAAGCTGTCGTCAGGTATTTCAATATAACCGGAGCCATCCAAGGCATAAGCTTTATCCGCTTCTGCTTTTCTATTAACTGCAGGAGTTACGCCTCCAACAATTTTAGCTCCTAAAATATTGCCTGTGCTATCGTTAACGTCACCATCAAAAGTGAAATTAGCTACCAAGCCGTTTACAATATTAATTACGCGCTCGTTAAGGTCATTCAAAGTTATGGTAATGCTTGCCTCTTCGCTTACGTCCTCTGCCATAGCGGAAACTGTTGCAGTTACTACAGGATTCACTTCAAAATCAAAAAGTGAAGAATCAGCTACGGATAGCTGGCCTGAAGTCGGATCAATATCCATAGCACCGCCAGGAACCTGATTACTTATTTCGTAGTTCAATTCACCTCTATTTGTACTGGCAGTGATGATACCCAATGCTAAGCCACCGGCAGGATTCTCATCGATGGTGGTAGAGAAGTCAGTAATTTGAATTTCAATAAGGACCTGTTCGTCATCTTTAGGAGGCTGTTCTTCTTCCTTGCAAGCGCTAAAACTATTCATAATGATTAAAATAAATACGTAGTAGAGTGTTTTGTTAATTTTCATGAGTTTTATTTTTTAAATGACTTATTTGTAATCCTTTTAATTTTTAAATGATGTAATACTGTTGAAAAGATATTATTACTAGAGCTTTGCGCATAAAGTCCATAGTGTTTTTAAAAAAGAGCTATTAATTGCTCAGGATCAGGCTTGCTAGCTGTGCTCAATAAACACTCCTCATTTTTAGTCTACAATTACAATTTTTCTAATTCGGAAGTTGTCCAAATCACTTACATAAATATTGCCTGTACTTTCATCAAAACGAACCCCGGTAGGATTAGAAAATCTCGCATCTGTATTAGCACCGTCAGACGAACCTGCCTGACCGATAGCAGACCCCGCAAATGTGATTACCTCTCCTGTGGGACTAATGCTGCGGATACTATTATTTCTTGAATCTGCTACATACACTTTACCGTCACTATCTACCGCCACATCTCTTGGTCCATCAAATCGAGCTGTCAAACCTATACCATCTACATTTCCTGGCCCACCAACGGTGCCTGCTATAGTAGTCACCATAGAAGTAGAAATCGATATCTTTCGGATGACGTGGTTATTAAAATCGGCTATGTATATATTGTCGTTTTTGTCTACAGTGATACCTGTAGGATTATTATATCTGGCCTGAGCTGCATTAATATCTGTAGTATATCCTTGACCATTACCTGAAAATCTTGTTAAACTTCCGCCAGGAGTAATTCGATATATTAAATGAAAGCCACCATCTGTTACATAGAGGTTCTCATCTGAATCAATTGCTATTCCTGTAGGGCTAGAAAAAATGGGACTACCGCTTGAATTAGTGTCGCTAACGAAGACCCTACCATTTCCAGTAGCTTGATCAATTTTCACTACAGCTGGTATTTGGGTATCTATGAAAAAATAATTGCCTTGACTGTCAAAGACCAAATCACTAGGATCAAATCCTGAAAGCACAGTAGTAACTACTCCTTCGGAAGTGATTTTTCTAATACTCTGATTTTCCCTGTCTGCAACGTAAACATTACCGCTAACATCGGTAGTGATACCTCTAGGGCTGGAAAAACGTGCGTTTATTCCATTAGCATCCAGATTTCCCTTAATGGAACCCGCTAACGTAAAAACGTTGGCTCCAGTCACTAGCGGATTATCATCCACATCATTCAGTGTGATGGTTATTGTACCCTGCTCACTTACCTTACCATTATCCGCTGTGTAAGTAGCAGTTAATGTGGGGTTTGTCTCAAAATCGAACTGACTTGCATCTGCTACCGTCAATTCGCCTGTTGTGGCATCAATAGCGAATGCTGTCGCATTTCCACTTGTTGTCAGCGAATAGGTAAGAGTAGCTCCCGCATCAGAAGTAGCAGACACAGTTCCTAGCAGCTGGCCATCGGTGGGGTTTTCATCAATGGTTGCTGTAAATGCATTGGCTGTTACCGTTTCGGCAATATTAGTAAGGTTTATAGTAACAGATGCTGTTTCACTTACCCCTTCTGCTGAAACTGAAGCCGTTGCAGTTATTACAGGATTAACTTCAAAATTGAACAGAGTGGCATCTTCAACACTTACTTCTCCGGTAACAGGGTCGATCGCCATGGCTCCAGCAGGAGTCTGATTATCTAACTTGTAACTTAACTCACCTCTGTTTGCACTAGCGGTGATGGTTCCCAAAACAAATCCATTAACCGGGTTTTCATTAATAGTGGTAGATAAATCTGCAATTTGAATTTCAACTGGTATCTGTTCGTCATCCGCACACCCACTCGTATATATTATTATTGTACAAATAAATGCGTAGTAAAGTATTTTATTAATTGTCATGAGTTTTATTTTATCAATGATTTTATAGTAGGTCTAGCAATTTTGTAGCATATTTTTCGATGCTATCTTTGGTCATGCTTTCCGCCTTTGAGGCCCTCTTACTGTAGAAATTATGGTAACTGAAGTCTTCTCCCGCTTTAAGCGATGGCATGACTATTACAAAGCTGTCATTATCATAGCTTAGCACGTAGAGCCCAGAAGCATTGTAAAAAACAGCTTTGCCAAATTGCTCGCTCAAATTCTTTTTGTAGGAGTAAACTGCTGGAAAACATTGTTCGCAAGCTGCAATAGCCAACAATTGTGTACCGTTGTTTTCTCCCAATTGTATCACCTTATTTTTAGTGGGACCGGAAGCTCCCCTTTCTTCAAATAAGGCGGTGTAGGCACCATCTATATTTTTATTCGGGGCTACATTTTGTACCTGCAACGCACCCATGCTGAAAACAAAAAGTATTAGAATAAATTTCATTTTATTGTGATTGGTTTTTGTTGATTGTTCCATCAGGAAAATCTCGATTCTGTTAAATTAGATGTAGCCACAAAAACTAACAGAAGAAGGCTGTACCTTCTTCTGTTAGCTTAATGTTTATTACTACAAAGAATTATGAATTAATAAAATCACCGTTGATTATCCAATTTTTATCATTGGTGAGCTTATTTCTGCTTGTGGTGTCTGTATATTCCAAACCAAAAGCACCTAAGGTTAGATTATCAGGCGTACTGGCGTTATTGGCCCAGCCATTGAGCGTAGCGTTGTAATTAGCTTTCGATAGACCAGAATCATTAAGCATGCCACTCAAATCGGTTGCACTCGAAAGATTCCAACCACCTAGGTTTTGGTCGAAAGCGATTGCGCCAGCAAACATAGAAGACATATTAGTTACTTGAGCAACATCCCAACCTGAAATATTTTTGTTGAAAGCGGTGGCACCAAAGAACATAGTACTGATATTTGTTACATTGCTAATATCCCAACTAGATATATCTTGGTCAAAGGCGGAAGCATTACGAAACATAGCACTCATACTCTCCACCCGGCTCACATCCCAACCAGAAAGGTCTTGATTGAATGCAGTACTTCCATAAAACATATTGGAAAGTTTGGTTGCACTGGAAACATCCCAACCAGAGATATCCTGATTGAATGTGCCATTATTAAAAAACATACCCGTTAAGTTTTTTGCGTTACTCATATCCCATCCAGAAATATCTACATTGATATTTACAGTACTACTAGTACCGATACTCGAAATTGCATAACTGAAGTCTTCCACGGCACTCACATCCCAATCCATTATCTCATCGCTTACATTTTTTGCACCTTGGAAAAGTTCGGACATGTCTATTACCGCAGATAAGTCTGGATTTTCCGATGGAAGTATCAATCCATCTGTCTCTGCAAAAGCCCTAGCCATTGTTTGCCATCTGTAATTACCCCATTGCTTTATCTCAGTAATAGGGGAATTTTTCCCAATTATAAAGGCGGGAAAATCTCCGGAGATTTCTATTTCGTAAGTACCCTCTGTCGCATATTCGTGCGTTTTAGCAAATGTCAACCCATTTTCAGATGAGCCATCTCCCCATTTCACATTATAGTTATAGCCAGAACCCCCGTTAGTCGGAGTTGCCACAAATTGATTATCAGAAGTCGTTTTAACTATCACAACAAAACTATTCGGGTCAGCTTCATCCACATCGTTCAGCGTAACTGTAATAGTGCCCTGCTCACTTACATTTCCGTTATCTGCTTCGTAAGTGGCTGTTAATGACGGGTTGGTCTCAAAATCGAACTGACTTACATCTGCCACGGTCAATTCACCTGTAGAAGCATCAATAGCAAAAGCTGTAGCATTTCCACCGGTTATCAGCGAATAAGTAAGAGTAGCTCCCGCATCGGAAGTGGCGGATAACGTTCCCAGCAGCTGGCCATCGGTGGGGTTTTCATCAATTGTTACTGTAAATGCGTTGGCAATTACATCCTCTGCAATATCGGTCAGGGTAATAGTTATGGAAGCTGTTTCGCTTACTCCTTCTGCTGAAGCTGAAGCCGTTGCAGTTATTATAGGATTCACTTCAAAATTGAAAAGACTGGCATCCTCAACACTTATTTCTCCAGTGACAGGGTCGATCGCCATGGCTCCGGCAGGAGTTTGGCCACCCAATTGGTAACTTAACTCACCGCTGCTTGCACTAGCGGTGATGGTTCCCAAAACAAATCCATTAACTGGGTTTTCATTAATAGTGGTAGATAAATCTGCAATTTGAATTTCAACTGGTGTCGGTTCGTCATCCGCACACCCACTCGTATATATTATTATTGTACAAATAAATACGTAGTAAAGTATTTTGTAATTTTTCATGTATATATAATTGTTAATTAGTTAAATTGGTAGATAATAGCAGGCTAGCATTGCCAGTTAAATTACCCCTAGAAGGGTTTTCCGCCATAGTTGCCGTAAAAGGCTGAGATGTAATAGACTCGTCTACATCAATCAGTGTAATGTTAATAGTGCCTTGTTCGGTTATGGTGCCATTGGTAACCTTGTAGTCGGCAATTACTACAGTGCTTAATTCATAGTTAAATTCCGCAGCGTATTCCACTGTAAGTTGCCCGCTGGTTTCATCAATGGCAAAAGGGATAGTGGTCGTTGGCATCATGCTATAAGTTAGCGGGTCGCTGCCATCGGCAATAGCTATAACAGTACCCAGAACAAAACCTGATGAAGGGTTTTCGTCTATTGTTAAATTGAAATCGGTAGCGTTAATTGTTTCTGTTACGTCAGTCAGGGTAATTATCAGGTTTGCCGTTTCGGTAATATCCTGAACAGCTACTGATAAGACAGCCGTTAACGTTTGGTTTACCTCAAAATCAAAAAGTGCCGCATCAGTTACTATTAGCTCTCCTGATGCTGCATCAATAGCTATAGCTCCGGCTGGCATTTGCTGGTCAATCCTATATTCAAGTTCTCCACGATCGGTCGATGCCGTAGCCGTACCAAGTACAAAGCCTGAGGCTGGATTTTCATTAATGGCAAGGTCAAAGTCTACAATAGTTACTTGCGGAGCCGGTGTCGCATCGTCATCTTTACAGGCACAAAGTATAATACCGGCAAAGAATAAAAGCACTAAACCGAGTATGTTATTCCATTTCATAATTTCTAATTTTATTTTTCGTAGTTGATCAGCGTAGTTATTTTCCATGCCATTTAGAATTTTGATAAAATAGATACTGCCTCTCTATCAAAGGCGTGGTGCTTCTGATTGCTACATTTGCTTTCAAATGGAAGACCAATGTTGTTTATATAAACTCCTCATTCGAAAGGTCAAAAATGACAAATGAGCGTTTAAGATCCGGTAGAGAATGAGTAAATGTAAGGAGGAGGTAAATAACTGATGGATTTCAATTATTACACGTAGTATAATAATTAAAATAATTATTTATATTTTTTAAATATAATTACTGATTTTTTAGTGCTTTTAGCAGGTTGTCTTTTCTCCTTACAGCAACCGGCAATGTTGAACCATCGGTCATGTGCACAATTCCACCGTGTGCCTTCTCAAAGTGAGAGAAGTAGTCTAAATTAAGGAGGTGGGCGTGATGTACACGGAAAAAGTTTTTGTCATTCAACAGTTCCACATATTCTTTCAATGTCTGGGAAACGAGTATTTTTCTATTATTGGTAAGAAAAAAGTGTGTGTAGTTGCCCTCCGCCTGGCAGCGAATAATATCCTTTTTATCGAGCAGATGAATATTTTCTGAATCTGTCAACACAATCTTTTTAAGGCTGTTCTCCGCATTCATATTATGTAACATTGCCTCTAATGCCTTTCCTCTGAGTTTTTCAGCTTGTCTAGTAAGTGTGTTTTCTGCCTTGGTTACAGCCTCTTTTAGCTCAACAACATCAACAGGTTTGAGTAGGTAATCTAAGGCACTATACTTTATAGCCCTAATTGCATAATGGTCGTGTGCAGTAATGAAGATTACTTTAAAATGGGCATCCGGAAATTTTAACAGGATATCAAAGCCTGTACCATCACCTAATTCTACATCTAAAAAAATTAGATCCGGACTTACATTTTCTATTAATATGTTACCCTTTGCAACACTTTCAGCTTCGCCCACGATGGTGACCTGAGGCAGGTGATTTTCCACCAACAATTTAAGCGCGTTTCTTAAGCTACTCTTATCATCTATTATTACAGCTTTCACAGTGGTAAAAATAATAATGTAATTTACTAAAGCCTTATATATGAAAGTAATTTTAAACTGATTTGAGAGGCAGCATTAATTTGACATGGGTTCCTTGCGCCTTTTCAACATTGGCATAAGCTATTTCAAAAGAAACATCTTTACCGTACTCCTTTTTCAGAAGAGCTATTCTTTCCTTTATTATACTGGTTGCTACGGACTGATGATCTGTTTTGATCGTTGTAGCCTTATGAGCTAATCCTACACCGTTATCTACAACATCTATTTGTATTAGCTGGTCACTCAACTCTTTAAAGCTAATAGAAATGTGTCCACCCTTGGCAGGCAGACCGTGCTCCACTGCATTCTCAACAAATGGCTGAAGCATCATTGGCGGAATAGCCCTCTCTTCCGGAAATTCTAAAGCATTATAATCAATCTGATAAGTAAATTTATCATCGTGATTTAGTTGTTGTAGCTCCAGATAGTTTTTAAGCAAATTTATCTCTTCTTCTACCGTAACAAGTGATGTTCTGCTATGCTCAAGTACCCTGCGGATCATCTTCGCAAAAGTAGATAAATACTCGCCTGCTTTATTTGCATTGTTGGTTAAAATAAAATTTTGTATAGTGCCCAACACATTAAAAATAAAGTGAGGGTTGAGTTGAGACCTCAAAAAGCGATGTTCTACCTCAAGGCTGGAAGCCTTCTCTTTTCCTCTTTTCTGTTGTAATCTGAAATAAATTACAAATCCTATTAATACTAATACCAATACAGAAATACCTACAATAATCAGCCATTGCTGCTGCCTTTCAATTTGTAGTTGCCGGATGGCTGCTTCTTTTGAGAGTAATTTAATTTCGGCTTCTTTCTTTTCAGCTTCATATTGTTCCTTTAGCGTATTAATTTGTCTTGAACTCTCCTCGTTGTAAATACTATCATTATAGTTTATTAAAGTAACGGATGCTTCGTAAGCTTCCTCGAATTTCCCCATGTCATATAGAATTTCCTTTTTAATTTGATAGGCATTTTTAAATCCTAGTTTTTGATTAAGCCTTTTATAATGACTAATCGCTTCCGTGCTAAATAATAAAGCATCGGCATATCTCCCTTTAATATGATTGGCTTTTGCTAAGCCTACACAGGTAAATCCTAAGCTAAAATGATTTTCAGGATTCACCTTTTCCATCAAAAACTTCGACCTTTGAAATAAATCTATGGCGTAATCAATATCACGACTTCTTGTAAGATGCGCATCTGCTAGCAAACTTAGGGCAAAACAAGTCATTACTGTATCTTCAACTGCTTGAGATAAATAAAGTGATTGCTCTATATGTTTTGTGGCTTCTTCGAACGACTCATCAGTGTTAATATATAAGTTACCCAAGGTCATTGAATAAATTATCATAGTAGCGGTATCGAGTTCTCTGCTAGCGTAGGCCAGTGTTTCTTCAACATACTTTTTTGCTTCTGCAAATTGCTTATCATTCTGTAGTGAGAGTGCCATGTTATACTGGCTGGAGTAAACACTGGTGCTATCACCGGAAAGTCTGAAATGCTCAATTGCAATTTTATAGTTACCTATGCTCTTAGCAAAATTACCTCTTAATTCTTCGATCACTCCAAAATTATTGTAGGCGCGACCCATACCATAATTAAATTCATATTTTATCGATAGCTCTAAAATTTCTTCAGCAATCTTTTTCGCTGCAACCGGGTTAGCATACCAATTATCTTTTGCTAAATCACTTAAACTATCAATTTTTTGTCTTAAAGTCGAACTATCAATATCTTGAGCAACCGTATTATGAAAGCTCCTACCGATAATCAACACCACCAAAATCATTGCTGTTAAGATATATTTTCTCATAAAAATTGATATTTTTAGTTACCTTGAGCGCCTTATCAAAAAATTTTGCGTGAATGATAAGCTTGAGAACAAAACAAAATATATAATTCTATTGAAACTAAAAAGACCGCCCCGAAGAGCAGCCTTTATAATTAATGCATCAATTATTTTAAAATTCTAACTCTTTGTTTTTCTTTTTTGTGATCGCTCCTACTATAGCGGCTCCGATAGCATAAAATATTAAAGTAAAACCATATCCCATTGCCATGGTTCCAATATTAAACTGATTTGCTAATGACGTCTCCATACCATCCATCATTTCGCCATTGGCACCACCAAGACTTTCCATGGTTTTCATTGTTGCTTCCATTTGTGCTTCTGCCATTACACTAGCGGCCTCAGGGTCTATTACATTAAAGAGTAAATAACGAAATAAAAGTGCAATTAATCCTGAAATCGCTAATACCACAAAGCAATGCAGAAAAGCTTGCCCAAAAGTCATAAATCCACCGAGCTGTTTCCGGTAATCAATGCTGGCATAAAATACCAACCCTATTGAAATTATTATTATAGCAGTGTTTACCCACCCAGATGTAAGGAGGGAGATATCAGTTATATAAATAACCAGAGTTATTAATACCGATATAACGCCTAAAATTACGCCCCATTTAATTGAATGGGTCGAATTGTTTTGTACTTCCTGATTTTCCATTGTTTTGTAGTTTTAGTTTATAGTTGTTTTTACTTTAATTTGTAGCCGGAAAGTCCGTAATGTTACATCCATGCTGCTTTCTGGTATCAATTATATAAATAATTTTCCATATTTCTGCCTCTTTTAACAATTGAATGGCATTTACGCCACAATGGCTAAACTCATCATCAATAAAAAAAGCATAGCCCATCCAAATCGTAGCTATTCCATCGTTAAGGTTGAGCTTACAGGGATCAACTTGCTCATCCCAAACTATCGGTTTGGGATTGCCAACTGCCTTTAACAAAGTCTTGAGGGTTGCGAGCAGCAGATTCCTTGGTACTACCATCCTTCGCTACCACTGCTCAATGCATGATAACATCCGCGTGTAAATGTCGGCTAATCATGGCCGCGTCCGACTTGCGTATGCCCTCAAAAGAATAAGTGAACTTATAATGTTTTTCGGATAGTTTTATAGCCAGATAATTCCTTTTGAACACTGATTTCTCGGCTAAGTATTCAACACACAAGGTGTTTTTCAGCATGACCATCTTATACGGGACTCGTAAGTTTAGTTTGTCATAAACATCTTCTATATAATTTGGTGGTAATTATTAGTAGTATCGTCCGCCCTAATTTCTACATTTTGATATGAAAACAAACTGCTAATACAATCTCACTGTAATTTCATTATTTGGGTTATCCATGCATCTATTGCCATGTAATTCAAATTTGCTACAATTTAAAGTTTATCAAGCCCAGCTTTCGATTTGAAATCGCTCAGAAAAAGTAAACATTATTTTATTGTCATCCCACTCCTGATATGAAGGGCGCGGAGGCTGAATTAACAGGAATTAAGAATATGCGTCCAAGGGTTGTCATTCTGATTCTTAAAATAATAAAGTAAAAAGCCCCATAGAGTAATTACTGGGGCTTTTTTAGGTTATTAATTTTTGCCAAATGATTAATTGGAAGCACTTATCACCACAATTTTAAGGGCATTTCTCCGCCAGCGCTAATTTTTCATCCGTAAAATAGAAAGTAAATTCGTAGTTTTTATCATCAATTTTAGTGCGGATTTCATATTGATCTATGAAATAGACGCTTTTTTCACAGGTTAGAGAGGTCGCGTAAATTGCTGTGCAAGGACTTTGAATTGCAGCCCCAAACGTATTTGTTGTTACATCTGTAGGTTGGTTTTCAAATGTTTCCAGTACCAAAGTATCTAGGGGTGCAATAAAATCAGCAAAATTGCAATCACTGAAAATTACTGTTTCAGATGATTGATTTATGTAATAAAACTTGCCCATTACCCTTATACCATCACCTTTGCAATCATCGCAATCATTACAATTGCTCAGTAAAGTGAGAAAAATAAAGCTACTCGTAAGCAGCAAATAGCGCATCCAGTTCATTTTTATTATAGATATAAAGTATGAGAAAAGGTGGCAGAAAATCCGCCACCTTGTGTTATTTGCATGGGGTAGCACCCACTAAATCATTTTCCTCAAAAGAATAAGTGAATTTATAATGTTTGTCGGATAGTTTTATAGCCTGATAATTCTTAATTAATACAGATTTCTCAGCTTCATGTGCAACGCACAAGGTATCGTTCAGTGTGATCTTTTTATACGCGCCTTCTGAAGTTCGTTGGACATAAACATCTTCTAAAAAATCCTGGCAGCAATTATCAATAGTATTGTCCGCTAGAATTTCTATATTTTGAAATGAAAACAAACTGCTAATACTATCAGGCTGTAAAATTACATTAATCGGGTCTTCCAAGGAGTTACTGCTTTGTAAATCAAATTTGATACTTTGCGTATTCTTATTGGCAAACTGTAAATCAACGGTGATAACCCTTAAATCATCATCACCTTTACATG
Source organism: uncultured Cytophagales bacterium (assembly GCA_963832285.1). Lineage (GTDB taxonomy): Bacteria > Bacteroidota > Bacteroidia > Cytophagales > Cyclobacteriaceae > Marivirga. The sequence continues at coordinate 564,463 of CAWHTP010000002.1, read as the reverse complement.
AGAGTAAATTTGCAATCGCAAAAATTGAAATTATTGCTAAAAAGGGTAATTTGAATATTATCAAAATATTATTCATATGCAGCAAATAAAATGTCTAATTGATTTTCATTTGGGCTGTTGTTGACAAGTGTGTACGGATTATCAAGCTTATCGCCAAGTGTGATCATCCCTTCATTGCGGTTTACAACATTTGAATCAAACGATTCTGTTGAAGGAAGCAACTCCTCATCTGTTCGGCATGCATTCATAGTTCCCAGAACCATGACAGCCACGGCAATGAGCCGTTTTAGTGAAAAACGTTTTGTTTTCATTTGTGCTTTGGCATTACACCAAAAAATTAATCCGCAAATGTATATAGAACTAATAAACTATTTACAACTATCACATTAAATAAACGGAAAAAATTTACACCAGTAGTTGTCCAAATGCTAACTGATTTCTGCAAAATGCGACCAAACAAATGCCTTGGGGATCGGACTTATTACCTTGAATGGCTCTTTTTTTACCGGATGCTCAAACGCAATAGCCCTTGCATGTAAAGCAATAGAGCCATCTTTTGTGGGTTTGGCAAATCCGTACTTTATATCCCCAATAATAGGGCAACCGATTTTAGCCAGCTGTGCTCTAATCTGATGCGGGCGACCTGTAATTGGCTTTACCTCAATTAAATTTCTATCGCCTTGTGCACTTATCAAGCGGTATTTTAGGGTTGCTTCCAATCCGCCTTTATTATTACTTATATAGGCGTGCGTAAAGTTTTTATTGGTGTCTTTCTTCAACCAATGGGTAATGGTATCTTCCGTTTTTGGTGGCCTCTTCTCCGTTAGTGCCCAGTATGTTTTATCTACCTGCCGCTCCTGAAACATTTTTGATATGCGTTCTAATGCTTTTGAGGTACGCGCTAAAACCACTGTACCTGAAACGGGACGGTCAATCCGGTGCGGGGTGCCACAAAATACTGCCCCGGGTTTCTTATATTTTTCTGCCAGATAGGCCTTGGCATGGTCAGATAGGGGAGTATCTCCTGTTTTATCGCCTTGTACCAACATGCCCGAGGGTTTGTTAACCACTAGTAGGTGGTTGTCTTCAAACATTACTATTTTCAAAAATTCCTGATAGGTCATAAAAACAAAAGTCGTTAATTTTAGGTATATTTAATATTATTAAGCATTAGATTATGGAGGCTATTGATATCTTTCCTGATAAGTATTTTACATTAGAAGAGTTTCTTGAACTAACAGAGGAGCATTGCCAACTTATAAATGGCGAATTTTTTATGACAGCTTCACATAGCCCTGATCATCAAAAAATACTTTTGGAGGTTTTTTTATTGGTGAGAAAATTCATAAGCCAAGATGAAACTTTGCTATTTGCACCAATGGATGTATTTCTGGATGATAAAAACGTTTTTCAACCAGATCTGCTATTTGTTTCGGAACAGCGAAAAGCCATTGTGAGCAAACGTGGTATTGAGGGGGCGCCCGACTTGGTTATAGAAATACTATCACCGGCCACTATGATGAATGACCGGAACAAAAAAACAGTATTTTATCTCGAAAAGGGTGTACAGGAAGTATGGCTTATTGATTCTAATAATAGGACATTAGAGATTTATACTGATAGCCCGCAACGGCAAACCAAAGCGAAGCTTTTCTTGCACAATAAAGGAACAGTTAAATCATGCTGTATTACCTAAGTTGAAATTTGACCTTGCAGATTTATTTAAAGTAATAGATTAACATGGAAGCCATTCAATTACATCCTGAAAAAGAATTTACGGTAAAAGAGTTTTTAAAACTTGAGGAAGAATTATGTCAACTCATCAATGGAAAAGTCATTACATCGCCATCGCCAACATCTGATCATCAAAGAATAAGCAGAGAGCTATTTAAGCTACTTCTAAAATCCACTCAAAAAGGTGAATTGCTATTTGCGCCCATGGATGTTTTCCTGATGATAAAAATGTGTTCCAGCCTGATCTTATTGTATGTTTCTGAGAATAATAAGGCCATAATCAACAAAGAGGTATTGAAGGAGCGCCCGATCTAGTGATAGAAATACTCTCCCCTTCCACCATGTTAAATGATAGATATAAAAAAAGTGCTGTCTATTTTGAGCATGGCGTAAAAGAATTGTGGCTGGTAGACCCCAACAATAAAACGCTAGAAGTACATAATGAACTTCCTTCGGCAGCCAAACCTCCATTTTTACTATTGACTGATTCAGGAACAGTGAAATCAACCGTTCTGCCAGAACTACAATTTGAATTGGCCGATGTTTTTAAAATTCTGACGTAAAGTGAAAATCAATATCGGGGAAATTATCCTGCACCATTTGTAGCCATGCCTTGGTTTCGGCCATAAAAACAAGCTTCCCCTCTTTGTCTTTAGCAATGTGCCTATACTTGCCTTTAACAAATTCGTCCAGCTTCTTTTTGTCTTTAGAACTGATCCAACAGGCCTTGTATAAATTTAGTGGCGCAAAGGTGCACGATGCGCCATATTCGTTTTTAAGCCGGTGTTGAATTACCTCAAACTGAAGGTTGCCCACCACGCCAACAACTTTTCTGGCACCCATTTCAAATGTAAAAAGCTGAGCCACTCCTTCATCCATCAGCTGATTAAGACCTTTATCAAGCTGCTTTGTCTTCATGGCATCTTTATTAATTACTTCTCTAAATATCTCTGGCGAGAAGCTCGGAATACCTTTAAACAAACTCATTTCATTCTCCGAAAGGGTGTCACCAATTTTAAGGTTTCCGGTATCGTACAGGCCCACTATATCGCCCGGAAAGGCTTCATCAATAGTTTCTTTATCCTGCGCCATGAAAGCGGTAGCATTGGAGAATCTGAATTTTTTATGGTGGCGCACATTCAAATAGCTGCTGCCTCGCTGGAATTTACCTGAGCAAACCCTCACAAAAGCTATCCGGTTTCTGTGCTTGGGGTCCATATTGGCGTGTATCTTAAATACAAAACCCGAGAAATCTTTATCGGTAGGCAACACCACCCTGTCCTCGGTTTCTCTTTTACTAGGTTGCGGTGCTATGCTAATGAAGGTGTCCAGCATCTCCTTTACGCCAAAACTATTTACTGCAGAACCAAAAAATACCGGTGCCACCTGCCCATTCAAATAGGCGGCCGTATCAAATTCCGGATATACGCCCTCAATTAGCTCAACATCTTCCCGCAGCTGATTGGCTAGCGTATCGCCCGTGTATTCATTTAAAATGTTATCAGATAAATCCTTTATTTCTACTCCTTCGGAAGAGAGCTGCTTTTTGCTTGGCTTGAACAACAACAGGTTTTTGCTGAACAAGTTATACACCCCTTTAAAGGTCTTGCCCATACCAATTGGCCATGTCAGCGGACGCACGCTTATACCTAATTTATCTTCTATCTCGTCTATCAAATCATAAGGATCACGGCCCTCCCTATCTAATTTATTAATGAAGCAAATTACTGGCGTGTTGCGCATCCGGCAAACTTCCATCAGTTTTTCAGTTTGCTGCTCCACACCTTTCACGCAGTCAATAACCATCACCACACTATCCACCGCAGTGAGGGTACGGTAGGTATCTTCGGCAAAATCCTGGTGACCGGGCGTATCGAGCAAGTTTATTTTCATGCCTTTATATTCGAAACCCATTACCGAGGTAGCTACGGAAATACCGCGCTGCTTTTCAATTTCCATCCAATCGGACTTGGTAGCGGTATCAATTTTATTGGATTTTACTGCTCCGGCCGAGTTAATGGCACCCCCAAATAGCAATAGCTTTTCGGTAAGGGTGGTTTTACCTGCATCGGGGTGGGCAATAATACCGAAGGTGCGTCTTTTCTTAATCTCGTTTTCTATTGTACTCATGTATTATTCTCAATGGAACTGCAAAAGTACGAAGAAATAAAGGAAAGGAATATGCTTACCCATTAAATAGCTAGCCAACTTTGTTTTTAATAAAGCAATAAAAAAAGAGACAAGTCTTGTGCTTGCCTCTTAGCTTATAGTTACTGCAACTGAAAATAAATGGGAATAGTCATCCTTACCCGTACCGGCTGCCCGCGGTTGCTGCCGGGAATCCAATTAGGTGTTGCTCTCAACACACGGATGGCTTCTTTATCTAGCCCCTCAGAAACACCTTTCAGCACCTGAATATCGGTGAGGCTGCCATCACGCTCTATCACAAATTGCAGATATACGCGTCCGTCAATATTCATCCTTTGTTCTTTCCGCGGGTATTTAATGTTATTTGAAACGTATTTGTAAAAAGCATCCAATCCGCCAGCAAACTCCGGAGACCTATCAACGTGAAGATGAATGGTGGGATCTTCAACGGCTTCTACTTCCGGTTCATCGCCTGCAATCAAGTCATCTAATCCGGCAAGGTCAATTACTGGTGTTGGTTCTGCTGCCTTTTCTAATACTTTCGGCTCATCAGTAATATTTACAACAGCGTTTTTACTTGTGGGAATCTGAGGCTTGGGTTTGGGCTTTTGTATAGTAGGTTTGATATCTTCCAGTACAAAAATGCTTTCATTGCTAGGATCAAGCGGAATACGGTCACTATCTTTAATATAAACTTTATGTTCGAAAGCAATAAAGCACAAACCTATGGCTATAAAAAGACCCAAGTTGAAGAATAGCGGTCTTTTGGCATACAATTTCTGGGAAGCATTCTTAAATTTTTCCATCTGAATAATCATTTAAAAGTTTAACATGATTATTCACACACCTGCACTATTAACGGTGAAATATGAATTAACTTATACTGCCAATTTATTTATTTACAAAAAAATAGCCCTCTAAAGCGTACTTCAAAAGGCTATTTAATATTAAGGGATAAAATTTTAGCTATTTAAGTTCCTCATAATCAACATACTCGCCACCTTTAAAGTTGGCTGCCGATTTTTGATTTTTATCTTCCGGGGCGTATTCAATTGAAATGCCTTCAGCAGTCGTTTTTCTTTGCTGCTGTTGCCTGTTATTAGCTTGTGCATTTTGGTAAGAACCTTTTGCACCAAGCCCACCGAGAAACATTCGGAATATGATCCCTCCAACTTTGAAGAGCACATATCCTACTAAGAAAAGTATTAATAAAAATTTCAGCATAACTGTTCGTAAAACGATGAACGCTTGAGCAGGGTTCACCAATTATCACTTTTATTAGAAACTACTTACTCAAATATAAGTTTCTTTCTGAATAAATCTTCAAAAAGTAATCATCCATTAAATCATCAATAAAATAAATTGCCTCTCCGGTCGATTTCATTTCAGGACCCAACTCCTTATTTACATTAGGGAATTTATTGAAAGAAAACACAGGTTCTTTAATGGCATACCCCTTTTTGGTTGGCTTAAAGTCGAAATCTTTCACTTTCTTATCGCCTAACATTACTTTAGTGGCATAATTCACGTAAGGCTCGTCATAAGCTTTACATATAAACGGTACCGTTCTGGATGCGCGCGGGTTGGCTTCAATAATATACACCTTGTCGTTTTTTATGGCAAACTGTATATTTATGAGTCCTTTAGTTTTTAAGGCCAAGGCTATTTTCTTGGTGTAAGCTTCTATCTGCTGCATTACAAAATCGCCCAAATTATAGGGTGGTAACACGGCATACGAGTCTCCCGAGTGAATGCCCGCAGGCTCAATGTGCTGCATTATACCAATAATGTAAACATCCTCTCCATCACAAATAGCATCCGCCTCAGCTTCAATGGCACCATCCAAAAAATGATCGAGCAGCACTTTGTTTCCGGGAATATCCCTCAACACATTAACTACGTGCTCCTCCAGTTCCTTCTCATTAATTACAATTTTCATCCCCTGGCCACCTAGCACGTAAGAAGGCCTCACCAACATAGGGAAACCAATGTCTTTAGACATCTCCAAGGCGTTATCTGCATCTTCCACCACGGTAAACCTTGGATAAGGTATGTCATTTTCGGCCAGCAACTTAGAGAATGATCCCCTGTCCTCAGCCAAATCAAGTGCCTCATAAGACGTGCCAATAATTTTGATGCCATACCTGTTCAGCTTTTCGGCCAGCTTAAGCGCTGTCTGCCCGCCCAACTGAACAATTACACCCTCCGGCTGCTCGTGCAAAATAATATCGTATATATGCTCCCAGAAAACCGGCTCAAAGTATAGCTTATCAGCCGTATCGAAGTCGGTAGAAACCGTTTCAGGGTTGCAATTAATCATTATGGTTTCATAGCCGGCATCTTTTGCCGCCAATACACCGTGCACGCATGAGTAGTCAAATTCAATGCCCTGCCCAATTCTGTTTGGCCCCGAACCGAGTATAATAATCTTTTTCTTATCTGACCTCTCTGACTCGTTCTCCTGCTGGAAAGTGGAGTAGTAGTAAGGTGTTTGCGCCTCAAACTCAGCAGCGCAGGTATCTACCAATTTATAGACACGCTTAATGCCCATATCCTGTCTTTTGCTGTACACCTCACTTTCAAGGCATTTCACTAAGTGCGCTATCTGCCTATCGGCATATCCCTTGCCTTTTGCTTTCCGCATTAAATCTTCCGGAAGGCTCTCCACTGTATAGTTGGCTATCTCTTTTTCCAGTATAAGCAGCTCCTCAATTTGCTCTAAAAACCATTTATCTATTTGTGTAAGTTTCTGAATGGTTTTAAAAGGTATGCCTAACTTAAAAGCATCGTAAATATGAAATAGCCTATTCCAGCTGGGAAATTCCAAGCTTTTAAGCAGTTCATCCTGCTTGGTGAGTTCCTTGCCATCAGCCCCCAAACCGTTTCTTTTTATTTCTAACGACTGACAAGCCTTTTGTAGCGCCTCCTGAAAATTCCTGCCAATGCCCATTGCCTCCCCAACCGATTTCATGGAGAAACCAAGTCTTCTATCAGAGCCTTGGAATTTATCGAAATTCCATCTTGGTATTTTAACTATTACATAATCGAGCGCAGGCTCAAAGAATGCTGATGTTGTTTTGGTAATCTGATTTTTGAGCTCGTCCAGGTTGTAACCAATGGCCAGTTTGGCAGCAATTTTAGCAATAGGATAACCTGTTGCCTTGGAAGCCAGAGCCGATGACCTGCTCACCCGGGGATTAATTTCAATACCGATAATCTCATCCGTTTTAGGGTTTACCGCAAACTGCACGTTGCAACCCCCGGCAAAACTACCAATGCCCTTAATCATTTTTATAGCCAAGTTACGCATTTCCTGATACACGGTGTCAGGAAGTGTTTGTGCAGGAGCTACGGTGATAGAGTCTCCTGTGTGGATACCCATCGGGTCAAAATTCTCAACTGAGCAAATCACTATTACATTGCCGGCATCATCTCTAAGAATCTCCAATTCATACTCCTTCCAGCCCATAATGCTTTTCTCAATGAGCACTTCATGTATGGGCGATGCATGCAATCCATCTTTTAAAGCATAGTCAAACTCTGAGGGATCGCGCACTATAGAACCTCCCAAACCACCTAATGTAAAGGAGGACCTGATTACCAGCGGAAAACCTATACGCTGCGCTATTTCTTTGCCTTGTAAAAAAGAGCTGGCTGTTTCTCCATCGCAAACGCCAACCCCTAACTCTTTCATTTTAAGCCTAAAAAGCTCCCTATTTTCAGTAGTATCGATGGCATTCATGTCCACACCAATCATTCGGCAGTTGTATTTTTTCCAGATGCCGGCTTTGTCACAGTCCATAGCCAGGTTCAAGGCTGTCTGACCCCCCATAGTCGGCAATACCGCATCAATCTGGTGTTTTTCAAGTATTTCAATGATCGACTTCTTTGTCAGCGGCTTCAAATAAATATTATCAGCAGTTACCTTATCCGTCATTATAGTAGCCGGATTTGAGTTGATTAAAGTCACCTCTATGCCTTCCTCCCTCAACGATTTAGATGCCTGCGATCCTGAGTAATCGAACTCGCAAGCCTGTCCGATAATGATTGGACCTGAGCCGATGATTAAAACTGACTTGATGCTATTGTCTCTGGGCATTACTGTTTTTATTTTAGTTTGAGGGCGTAAACAAATTGAGCAAAATTAAAACGATAAATGGAGAAACAAAAGTAAGACACTATTCAATATTCCGATAAAGTTGGGATTGTATAAATCCGTACCTGAAACACACTTTATTTTTAAGAGAAAAGCCAAATTTTTTAAAGTGGTAATCAAAATTTGCTAAAGAATTTACGTTAAGTCGATGTAGTTTTTCTAAAAAACCAATACATACCCTTAGTAATATGCGCTTGAAATTTGTTTTGAGCATAAAAATCTGCCTGTAGCCAAAGTCCATTCTTTTTTAGGATAGGTTGTAGCTTTCTGAAAACCACAGATAGCTCTGCTTCCGTAAAGCAATCTAGAAAAAACGGTGTAACAATAGCGTTAAATTTTTTTTTCGGTTCGTACAATAGAAAATCCTTTTGAATAAAATCGACTGAACAGTTAAATTTCCTTTTTTTCGCCAGCGAAATCATTTTTTGCGATTGCTCAATATAGGTTATACTTTGGCCGGCCTTAAAATAAGAGAGCAGCTCCCCAGTACCGCCACCCAGCACCAGCACCTGTGCATGATCAGGTATCTCATTAATATAGTAAATCGCAGCTTTTTTTATGGCAGATTGAAAAACAATCCTTTTTAGTAGATCATAGAATGGCGCAATTGCATCGAACTGCGGCATTATTTGGAAATAAACAGTATCTCTATCAAAGGAAGTATAAACACTACATCACCTATAACTCTGTACCATTCTGCCTCTCTTAAAATTTTCTCTTTACTTAACACCATAGCCAAAACTGATCCCATAAATATTAGCATGGCCTGATAGTCTAAAAAATTAAGTTCTTTAATATACAGGAAAGATACAGACCATGTAACGATGAAGGCGGCCAATAGCACTAAAATAATCCTTCGTGTTAAGTCATGCCCTTTTACGGTAGCGAAAGAATTGAAGCCGGAGCTTTTGTCATTTTTATACTCAATCATATTAAACAAAAGGAGGTTTATACTGGCCAGAAAAAAGAATTGCAGCCAGAAATAAATGAGCGTTTGCGGAATGCTGCCCAGATATGCTATGGTTGGCAGGCATATACCCAAAGCATAAATTATGGCAATAAACCATTCCTTTCCCCAATAAGGTTTTTTTCTGAGGTGAACAAAAAAAAGATAGCCAACTACTATAGCACCCAGTAAAATACCCGCCCAAAAAAGCGTTGCGGATAGGTATTGCACTGTGTAGATGAGCACAATACTCATAAGCAATACCATAGAAAAAAGAATGGGAGCATTTTTATAATGTAGAAAATGCCTAATTAATGCTTTATTGGGTGCTACCTTTCGGGCATCTAGCAGGTGATCGAGCGTGTAAATGAGCCAAACAGTTATACTCAACGCAATAATAGCCTGAGGCGGAAAGTTTGCATCGAAATAATTACCAATCCACCTGGCGCTAATGGCAGCTCCAGCTACTACATCTAAGCTGTACGCACGTATAAATTGATAAACCTTGTTTAACATCAATATAAATGTATGTTAATTACTAAAGAATAACGGGTAGTAACTGTTAAAAAAGGTATTAAACAAAAAAAGGCTATTTATTTAAATAAATAGCCTTTTTCAATATTATTTTTCTATTACAATTTCTCTTTGATTCTGGCCGATTTACCTTTTCTTCCTCTTAAATAATAAAGTTTAGCTCTTCTTACGGATCCTCTTCGTATTACTTCAATCTTATCTAAGGCTGGCGAAATTATCGGGAATATTCTTTCCACAGCTATACCGCTGGAAATTTTTCTTACTGTGAATGTAGCCGAGTTACCGCTTCCTTTTCTTTGGATAACTGCGCCTTGATATTGCTGGATACGCTCTTTGGCGCCCTCAGTAATTTTCACGTGCACGTTCACCGTGTCACCTGCTTTAAAATCAGGAAGTTTAGCTACCGCTTCCTTGTATTCGTTTTCTATCTCTTTAATTAGATCACTCATTGCTATTGCGTTTATGCGATACAGTACGTATTCTTGTCCGAAAAATGGAGTGCAAATATAAGGATATTTTCTTGCTATGCACTTATAGAAGTTAAAATATTATTATTTTTTCAACAAATCAGGCCTTCGTTCTTTTGTTTTTGCTACTGCTTGCTCAAATCTCCAGTTTTCAATGTTTTTTTCATGCCCCGAAAGTAGCACTTCGGGCACTTTCAATCCTTTAAATTTGGCCGGTCTGGTGTACACCGGGGGTGCCAGTAAACCATCTTGAAAAGAATCGGTCAAAGCGGAGGTTTCATCGTTTAAAACCCCGGGCAGCAAACGTATTACGGCATCGGCCAACACCGCAGCAGCCAACTCACCTCCGGAAATAACAAAATCGCCAATGCTTACTTCTTTAGTTATATAATGCTGCCTTACTCTCTCGTCTATTCCTTTATAATGGCCGCAAAGAATGATAATATTCTCTTTCAAAGCCATTTCATTAGCCATATTTTGATTGAAAACCTCGCCATCAGGTGTCATAAAAATAATTTCATCGTAAGCCCTTTCAGCTTTTAATGAATCTATGGCTCGTGCAATAGGCTCAATTTGAAGCACCATTCCTGCCCCTCCTCCATAAGCGTAATCATCAATTTTGCGGTGCTTATTAGTGGAATAATTTCTTAAATCGTGCATATGAACAGCAACCAGTTTTCTTTCCTGTGCTCTTTTCATAATGCTATCTGAAAAAGGACTTTCGAGCAACTTGGGCAGGCAGGTAATAATATCTACTCTCATAGCTGCTTAATTAATCTTCCAGGTACAGTGCCAACAAGCCATCAGGCAAACTCACTAATAAGCTTTTCTGCTGTCTATCAACCTTTTTAATAATATCGTCATTAATAGGTATTAGCACTTCCTTATCTTGGTAGTTCATCCCTATTAAATCCTGATGGCCGGCCTCATATACCTGGCCAACAGTTCCCAGTGCTCCGGACTCTACATCTGTAATTTGGAAGCCCACAATTTCATGAAAATAAAACTGCTCATTAGTAAGCTCAGGCAGTTCAGTTAGAGGTAAATGAAGGGAAGTACCTTTGAGTTGCGCTGCCTCCGCCTTGGAGTCAACCTCCTCAAACTTAATAAGCGCCTGCTTTCTGTTAATTTGGATGTGCTCAATAAAAAAAGGAACCAACATTCCGTTTTGCAACAAAAATATTGATTCCAATTCTGTATAGTCTTCAGGGTAATCCGTATCTAATACAGCATGAACTACCCCCTGCAAGCCATGAGGCTTTGCAACAACACCTAATTCAAAGCATTGCGCCAGCTTCATTACTTTTAATTAACCTTCTTTCTTTTCTTCAGAAGCTTCTTCCTTGTTAGCAGTAACTTCAGCTTTAGGTGCCTCTTCTGTTTTAGTGTCAGTCTTAGGGGCTTCTTTCTTTGCTTCTGCTTTTGGTGCCTCTTCCGCCTTCGGAGTTTCCTCTTTAGGTGCTTCGTCTTTCGCCTCAGCTTTCTCAACTTTCTCAGCTTTAGGCGCTTCTTCAGCTACTTCCTCTTTTGGTGCTTCTTCAACAGCAGGAGCCTCTTCAGTAACTTCTGCACTTGGTGCTTCCTCAGCAGCTTCTTCTTCTACAGCCGGAGCCGCTTCAGCTTGCAATGCTGCTTCTGCCTCCTCCTGTCTCTTTTTAATGGCCTCGGCTCTGGCTTCGTTCACCTTAGTCTCAGCATCAAGACGAGCCTTCTTATCGGCTGCCACTTTATCCGCTAACTCTTTTTCTTTACCTTCAATTTTACCGGACTTATCATTAACCCAGGCATCCAACTTCTTGTCAGCATCCTCTTGCGTTAAGGCACCTTTGATTACACCTATTTGTAAGTGCTTTCTTAACAACACCCCACGGTAAGAAAGCATAGCTTTAACCGTATCGGTTGGTTGGGCACCATTCATTAACCACTGAAATGCTCTCTCATTGTCCAACTCGATAGCTGCAACGGGCATATTGGGGTTATAAGTACCTAGTTTTTCAATAAAGCGACCATCGCGTGGTGCACGGGCATCTGCTACGACTACATCGTATATTGCCATTTTTTTACGACCTCTTCGGGCCAATCTAATTTTTACTGCCATTATTTAATTTATTTTTTAGCAATCGCAGGAACACGTCCTACATTTTTGGTCTGCAAAGGTAAAGATAAAATCCTAAAAACCAGATACTGACTGTAATTAAATTGCATAATGTGTTTTCATCGCTATTATTATGTATTAGTATATCAAATTAAATTATAATAAAAGGCTAAAAACGCAACAGTTTTCCTATTTAAAGGTTAGAAATTTAAGAAGTAAAATGCGAAGCTAATTAATTCATTATCAACTGTAATTGCTTAATTGTTTACGCAATTTTTAACTTCTTAACTAATCGTTTACTTTTGTTCCAAACAATTACAAAGCAAGCCTAATGGATAAATACTCCTATATAGCAAATGCTCACGGCAACTACATCGATGAGCTGTATCAATCCTACCAAAAAGACCCTGAATCTGTTGACCAAAGCTGGCAGCAGTTTTTCGAAGGATTTGACTTTTCACAACAGAACTATAACGGGCTTGCCTCAACCGATGACAGCCCAAAGGTATCATCCAAAGAAACTCGGGTAAGAAATTTAATTCATGCCTACAGAATGCGAGGGCATCTAAAATCGGATACTAATCCTGTAAGAGAAAGGCGCGAGCATGATGCCCGTATAGGTTTGGAAGATTTTGGACTTAGTGAATCGGATTTAAAAGAAGAGTTTGCAGTAGGAGAAGACATAGGCCTGGGTAAAGCTACTCTTAAAAATATAATTGATGCCCTCAATAAAGTGTACATAGGCTCTATTGGGTTTGAGTATATGCACATCAGAGATCCTAAAATTGTTGACTGGTTTATTGATAAAGCCGAAAAACCAAAAGGTAATTACCAGCCATCGAAAGAAGAGAAAAAAAGAATTTTATCGAAACTAAATGAAGCTGTTGTATTTGAGAACTTTCTTCATACCAAGTTTTTAGGTCAAAAACGCTTTTCATTAGAAGGTGGTGAAAACACCATTGCCTTTTTAGATAAGGTGATTAACCGCTCATCGGAATTGGGCACAAAAGAAGTTGTAATTGGCATGGCGCACCGGGGAAGACTGAATGTGTTGGCTAATGTAATGGGAAAAACATACGAAGAAATATTTAGCGAGTTTGAAGGTAACACTGACCCTGACTTAACCATGGGCGATGGTGATGTGAAGTACCATATGGGCTATGCCAGCCATCTTACTACGGCTACGGGCAACAATATGTATGTTAAATTAACGCCAAATCCTTCGCACCTGGAAGCAGTAAATTCTGTGGTGCTAGGTTATTCCAGAGCGCAAATTGATGATGAGTACAGTGGTGACCCAAAAACAGTAATTCCTATTTTAATACATGGCGATGCGGCAATTGCGGGACAGGGTATTGTTTATGAAAACACGCAAATGTCGTTATTGCAAGGCTTTAGCACTGGTGGAACCATCCATTTTGTGATCAATAACCAAATTGGTTTTACTACTGATTATGATGATGCGCGCTCCAGCATATATTGTACTGACATAGCTAAAATGATTGACGCCCCGGTATTGCATGTAAATGGTGATGATGCCGAGGCAGTAAATTTTGCAGCTAACCTTGCCGTAGAATATAGGCAGCAATTCAGCCAAGATATATTTATTGACCTGCTTTGCTACAGAAGACATGGCCATAATGAAAGTGATGAGCCAAAATTTACTCAGCCTAAACTCTATAATAAAATTGCGAAGCATGCTAATCCGAGAGAGGTGTATGTGAAAAAACTTACTGAGAGAAGTGATTTGGACAGCAAAACAATTAAAGAGCTTGAAAAGAATTTCAAAAAACAACTGCAAGACAGGCTTAATGAAGTAAAGCAAAAGCCGCTTCCCTATAAACCGCAAAAAATTGAAGAAGAGTGGGAACAATTGCGTCATGCAAAACCGGAAGATTTTGACCACTCACCAAAAACTGGGATCTCGGCTGATTTTGTAAAGAAAATTGGAGAAGCACTTACCACCATTCCTAAAGGTTTTAAGCCGCTCAAGCAAATTGAAAAATTACTTAAAGAACGTAAGAAAAATTTCTTTGAGGAGAAGCAGTTAAACTGGGCGGAAGCAGAATTATTGGCTTATGGCTCCTTACTGCTCGATGGTCATATAGTGCGCTTCTCCGGGCAGGATGTTAAGCGGGGTACTTTCTCACACCGCCATTCTTACCTTTTTGACGCTGAAACCAACGAAGCTTATTGCAATTTGGATCATATTGTTGAAGATCAGAAACAACATTTCAGGATATTCAACTCCCTTTTATCCGAATTTGGCGTACTAGGTTTTGAATATGGCTACGCTATGGCTACTCCTAATGCTTTAGTAATATGGGAAGCGCAGTTTGGCGATTTTGCCAACGGGGCGCAAGTGATGATCGACCAATTTATTACCTCAGCAGAAAGTAAATGGCAGCGGATGAACGGGTTAGTGATGCTGCTACCGCATGGTTATGAAGGCCAGGGCCCGGAACATTCTAATGCAAGACCGGAACGTTTTCTGCAACTGGCAGCCGAGCAAAACCTGATTGTAACCAATATTACTACGCCCGCTAATTTATTTCACATGTTTAGAAGGCAAATCACCTGGGAGTTTAGAAAACCTTTGGTACAATTAGCACCAAAATCGTTATTAAGGCACCCAAAGGTAATATCTCCTATTAAAGATTTTACGGAAGGTTCTTTTCATGAGATATATGCCGATCCTTTTGTAGTGAACAAAAATGTAAAGCGTGTACTCTTGTGCTCAGGTAAAGTTTATTACGATCTGCTTGAAAAACAGCAGGCCGATAAAAGAAAAGACGTAGCTCTTATTCGCATAGAGCAGCTTTATCCTTTCCCTATGAAACAGATAGATGATGCGCTAAAGAAATTCAAGGATGCAGAGATATGCTGGGTGCAAGAAGAACCCTCAAATATGGGCTACTGGGCTTATGTTTTAAGAACAGTAACCGATAAAGGCTCTATTAAGTTAATGTCAAGAAAAGCGAGTGCTTCACCGGCAACAGGCTATATGAAAGTACATAAAGCTGAGCAAGAAGCGCTTGTTGAAAAGGCATTTAACCTAGAAGCGTAAAAAATAGTATTAAAAAATTTAATGTTATACACAACCAACAAATACCATGAGTTTAGAAATTAAAGTTCCAGAAGTTGGCGAATCCATCACCGAAGTCACAATAGCAAGCTGGCTAAAAAAAGATGGTGATTATGTAGAGCAAGACGAGATTATAGCGGAGCTCGAATCCGACAAAGCCACTTTTGAGCTACCCGCTGAAGCAGCAGGCGTTCTTAAAATTAAGGCTGCCGAAGATGAGACTGTTGATGTGGGCACAGTAATTTGTGAAATAGACACTGAGGCTGAGGCTCAAAGCGGAAGTGAGGATTCGGATGACGGAGAAAAGCAAGAAAAGCAAGAGGACTCCAAACAAGATAAAGAGGATTCTAAAGAAGATAAAGAAGAGACTAAATCGGCTAATGCTGAAAAACCTGCTTCCAATGGCGGTGGCTCCGAAAAAACAGGGGAAACGCACACCATGGTGGTACCTACAGTGGGCGAGTCAATTACGGAAGTAACCATAAGCGCATGGCTAAAATCGAATGGAGATTACGTTGAGCTGGATGAAATTATTGCTGAGGTAGAATCGGATAAGGCAACATTTGAATTGCCTGCTGAAGCCAATGGCTTGCTACAAATTGTGGCGGAAGAAGGCGATACCATTGAAATAGGAGCAACTATCTGTAAAATTGAGGTAACTGAAGGTGGAGCCCCTGACAGCGCAGATTCCGATAGTTCGAGCACTAGCGAAAGCGAGAAATCAGATAGCGGTGCAGCTTCCGCTGAAGATGGAAAAGAGACTTATGCAACAGGGCACGCCTCACCTGCAGCAGCAAAAATATTGAAAGAACGCGGCATAGACGCTTCCAATATTAAAGGCACCGGTAAGGATGGCAGAATTACTAAAGAGGATGCCGAAAATGCCAAAAAGGAGCAGCCGAAATCCAAGGAGCCTGACAATAAAATGTCCGATAGGATAGTGGAGGAATCTAATGGAGGTGCTACTGGTGACAGACATCAGCATAGAGAAAAGATGTCGAGCTTACGTAAAACAGTGGCTCGCAGGTTAGTGAGTGTAAAAAATGAAACGGCCATGTTAACCACCTTTAATGAGGTGGATATGAAGCCTATCATGGACATCAGAAAAAAATACAAGGAGCAGTTTAAGGAGAAATATGAGGTAGGCTTAGGCTTCATGTCCTTCTTTACCAAAGCCTGTACCATGGCGCTTAAAGAGTGGCCTTCAGTAAATGCACAAATTGATGGAAATGAAATGCTTTTCAACGATTACGTTGATATGTCCATTGCTGTTTCTTCACCAAAAGGACTTGTAGTTCCTGTAATCAGAAATGCTGAAAAACTTAATTTTAGCGAAATAGAGGCAGAAGTAATTAGGCTGGCCAAAAAAGCCCGCGATGGTAAGTTGAGTATTGATGAAATGACCGGTGGAACATTTACCCTTACCAACGGAGGAATTTTCGGATCAATGCTCTCTACACCAATTATAAATGCTCCGCAGTCGGCCATATTAGGCATGCACAATATTGTGGAAAGACCGGTAGCCATAGACGGACAAGTAGAAATTAGACCAATTATGTATGTGGCACTGAGCTACGACCACAGGATTATTGATGGTAAAGAATCGGTAAGTTTCTTATACAGAGTAAAGGAGTTATTGGAAGACCCTACTAGGTTGTTGTTAGGGATTTGATGTTTGGTGAGGAGCAAACAGATACTAGTAAATAGTATTTAGTAATGAGTAGCTAGAGCTAGATACTGATAATTAGTACTGAGTCCTGATCACTCAACCATCTGCAAAAATTATTAAAGTTAACCATGTACGTAGTATTGAATGCTATGTACATTAACACCCAAAAATATGAGTAAATACGATGTAACAGTAATAGGATCTGGTCCTGGCGGTTATGTAGCAGCCATCCGTTGCGCGCAACTGGGCATGAAAACTGCCATAATCGAGAAATATAATACACTTGGTGGCACTTGCCTTAATGTAGGTTGCATCCCATCCAAAGCGTTGCTCGATTCTTCCGAGCACTACCACAACGCTGAACATACTTTTAAAGAGCATGGCATTGCGCTGAGCAATCTTAAAGTGGACTTTAAGCAAATGATACAGCGCAAATCCGAGGTGGTACAGCAAACCTGTGATGGCGTGGAGTTTCTAATGAAGAAGAACAAAATTGATGTACATACCGGCACGGGGAGTTTTGTGGATAAAAACACTATAAAAATTACTGACTCCGAAGGCAAGTCGTCTGAAATAAAAACCGATAAAGTAATTATTGCTACCGGCTCCAAGCCTATTGAATTACCTTTTGCCAAGTACGATAAAAAGCGCATTATCAGCAGTACCGAAGCTTTAGAATTAAAGGAAATTCCCAATCACCTCATTGTTATAGGTGGAGGCGTAATTGGGCTGGAGCTTGGCTCTGTTTACAACCGAATAGGCTCAAAAGTAACCGTAGTGGAGTTTATGGATAGCCTGATTGCTACCATGGACGGTTCTATGGGTAAGGAAATGAAGAAGGTGATGAAAAAAGCCGGCATGGACTTAAAGCTGAAACATAAAGTAACCAAGGTAGAAAATAAAGGTAAAGAAGTTGAGGTAACCATTGAAACAGACAAGGGAGAGTCCATCACTATTAAAGGTGATTATTGCCTTGTTTCTGTTGGGCGTAGAGCATATACAGATGGTTTAGGGCTGGATAAAGTGGGAATTGAGGCTGACGACAAAGGAAGAATTGAAACTGACAAGCACCTTAAAACTAATGTAGATAATATTTATGCCATTGGCGATGTGGTGAGAGGTGCTATGTTGGCACATAAAGCCGAGGAAGAAGGAACATTTGTTGCCGAAACAATGGCCGGACAAAAACCACATATACACTACAATTTAATTCCTAATGTGGTATATACATGGCCGGAAGTAGCCGGAGTAGGTTATACAGAAGAGGAATTGAAAGAGAAAGGTACAAAATACAAATCAGGATCATTCCCGTACAGAGCACTCGGCCGTGCTAGAGCAAGCATGGATATTGAAGGATTAGTTAAAGTATTGGCCGATGAAAAAACTGACGAAATTTTGGGCATGCACATTATTGGTGCGCGCGCAGCGGATATGATAGCCACTGGCGTAACAGCCATGGAATTCAGGGCATCGGCAGAAGATGTGGCGCGTATGTCGCACGCTCACCCTACTTATATGGAAGCTGTAAAGGAAGCTTGTTTGGCGGCTACTGAAAACAGACCCATACACGTTTAAAGGTTTACCAAGCCATATTTAAGAAAGGAAATTACTAAAGTAGTTTCCTTTTTTTATTATAACAGATTGAACTTAGTTTTTGTGGGCATTCTGCTCAGCTTTACAATTATAGCCAAATTATAGCCCTAAAAAGTCAATGTTATGTCAGTTGGCGCTTTAAAAATATTTTGATAGATAGCTCTCTGAGTGAATTTTTTAGACCTTTTACGCTACTGTCAATAATAAAATGAATAATTATTTATTGAAATTATTATTTAATTAATAAATTTTTGCACTTTTGCATTAAAATAAACTTGAAACTATGAAAAAGCTTTTAATCTATGCGAGCGCTCTGCTCTTTACTATTGGTACTACGGCCATCTCATGCGATGGAGAATCTGATCTTTTAGATATTACTACAAGTACTGAATTTGAACGTACATTTGTATTCAACTCTCAAGGAGATGAAACTGCTGATGTGGAAGAAACTAAGATTTTAGATCCCTCTGATAACTCCGGTTATGAGAAAGTCAAAGACAAAATTAAGGAAATTGAGATCGAGAAAATAACTTATACTTTCACCAAGGAAAATGTAGGGAATAATTCAGATGCAAATTTTACTGTGGCTTTTGCCTTTGCAGATAGTGAGACAAAAACGCTTGCTGCTCTGGAAACGATAAGTGTTGATTTTTCCAAAGTGGGCGAAGAAATTACTTTGGATGTAAGCCAAGACAGCCTTAATAAACTAAAGGAATATTTTGAGAATGGTACTAAAATGGAGCTTTATGCTGATGGCGTTTTGATTGATGGTCCTGTAAATGTAGACTGTTTACTTAAAATCTATACCAAAATAACTGCTTCTGCCGGCTAATTTGCTGAGCACGAGTCTAAACTAAATCAAAGCCGTTTCAACATCAAAATATGTTGATGCGGCTTTTTTTATTGTAACTCCAATTTTAGATATTTGGCTGTATAGCTATCTGTCCTATTAATAAGCGCTTCCGGTGTTCCGGAAAAAATAATATTGCCTCCACCGCTTCCACCTTCGGCACCCAAATCAATAATATAGTCTGCCACTTTTATAACGTCCATATTGTGTTCAATAACCAACACAGTATTTCCCTTTTCCACTAATTTTTCCAACACCAGTAATAAATGCTTTATGTCCTGAAAGTGAAGGCCTGTGGTAGGTTCATCCAATATATAAAAAGTGTTACCGGTATCCTTCTTTGATAGTTCTGTGGCCAGTTTTACGCGTTGCGCTTCTCCACCGGAAAGTGTGGTTGCGTGCTGCCCTATAGTAATGTAGCCTAAACCCACTTCGGATAGTGTCTGTATTTTTCTTAGTATTTTCGGCTGATTTTCAAAAAACTGAACTGCCTGCTCAACCGTCATATCCAAAACATCGGAAATGGATTTCCCCTTGAAGCGCACTTCCAGCGTTTCCCTATTATACCGCTTGCCTTTACAGGTTTCACATGGCACATGCACATCCGGCAGAAAGTCCATCTCAATCAGCTTCATCCCCGCACCCTCACATGTTTCGCATCTACCACCCTTCACGTTAAAAGAGAACCTGCCCGGCTTGTAGCCTCTTATTTTTGCTTCCGGAAGGTTGCTAAATAAGCTCCGGATATCGGTAAAAACACCTGTGTAAGTTGCCGGGTTCGATCTTGGCGTTCTGCCGATTGGCGATTGATCTACCTCTATCACTTTATCCAAATGTTCCAAGCCTTTCAACGATTTAAAAGGCATGGGATCTCTTTTTGATCGATAAAATTTTTGATTGAGTATAGGGTAAAGTGTATCGTGAATAAGGGTTGATTTACCGCTTCCGGAAACGCCAGTAACACATATTAACGTACCTAAAGGAAATTTTACCTTCACATTTTTTAGGTTATTTCCGGTAGCACCCACCAGCTCTAAGGCTTTTCCGCTGCCTTTTCTTCTTGTTTTGGGTACTGCTATTTCCAAATCGCCATTGAGGTATTTGGCGGTATTACTGCCCTGCTTCAGAAATTCTTGAGGAGTTCCTGCTGCCACCACTTTGCCACCATGTCTGCCTGCACCGGGCCCAATATCCAGCACATAATCGGAGGCCATCATCATGTCTTTATCGTGCTCCACCACCATTACAGTATTGCCCAAATCGCGTAAATCTTTGAGAGCGGTAATCAGCTTCATGTTATCGCGTTGGTGCAAGCCTATGCTGGGTTCATCCAAAATATAAAGCACACCAACCAACTGCGTGCCAATTTGTGTGGCCAGTCTTATACGCTGCGCCTCTCCACCGGATAGCGTTCTTAAAGGCCTGTTTAACGATAAATAATCGAGCCCTACATCAGTGAGAAAGCCAATTCTTTTACGCACTTCTTTAAGCACTTCTGCGCCAATCAATAACTGTTTTTCTGTTAGCCGCTGCTCCAAATCACTGAACCAAACTTCAAGGTCATCAATGTTTTTCATAGCCAGTTCGGCTATATTTTTTCCATCAATAAGAAAGTGAAGCGACTCTTTCCTGAGCCTTGCCCCCTCACATTCCGGGCAAGTCTGAATAATCATGTAGTCCTTTAGCCAATCGCGGGTTTTATCGGTGCCTGTTTCTTGCTGCTTCTCTAAAAATTTAATAATGCCCTCAAAAGAAGTTGCCCAACTAGTACCGGGGTACTTTTTGGAAGCTACTTCAACTTTTCTTTTGCTACCGTACAATAGTAAATCCAGTATTTCTCTGGGAAATTTACTGAGCGGTGTGCTGATATTAACCTCCGTATTTTTGAGTAGTGCATCAATTTTTTTAAATATCCATATATCGCGGTATTCACCAAGTGGTGCAATGCCACCTCTTGTAATGCTCAGCTTGGTATCGGGTATCACACTTTCCTCAGTAATATGCTCTATCTGGCCAAGGCCGTTGCAACTAGGGCAAGCACCATAAGGCGAGTTAAAAGAGAAATTGTTAGGAGCAGGCTCATCATATGCCAATCCTGATTCCGGATCCATCAGATTTTTAGAGAAATGGCTGATGTTTCCTTCGGTATCTCGTACCATCATAATCCCTTCACCGTGTTTTAGTGCAGTTTTAACCGATTGTGTAATGCGGAAACGGTCTTTCTCATCTACCACTATCCTGTCCACCACAATTTCAATATCGTGGGTTTTGTACCTATCCACCTGCATGCGGGCATCAATTTCCAGAATTACGCCATCAACCCGAGCTTTGGTGAAACCCATTTTTCTTATCTGCTCAAAAAGCTCCCGGTAATGTCCCTTTCTACCTTTTATAACAGGGGCTAGAATAGTCAGCTTCTGTTGGTCAAAATCCGATAATAGAAACTCAATGATCTGGTCTTCGGTTTGCCGCTGCATCTTCTTACCCGTTTTGTAAGAAAATGCCTCACCTGCACGAGCGTATAATACGCGGAGAAAATCATAAATTTCTGTTACCGTACCTACGGTTGATCGTGGATTTTTTGAAGTGGTTTTCTGCTCAATTGAAATAACCGGGGAAAGGCCATTGATTTTATCTACATCAGGCCGCTCCATATCGCCTATAAATGAGCGCGCGTAGGCGGAAAAACTTTCCATGTACCGCCTTTGGCCTTCGGCATAAATGGTGTCAAATGCCAAGCTTGATTTGCCACTTCCGCTGATGCCGGTAATTACCACCAACTTTTCGCGCGGAATATTTACATCAATATTTTTTAGATTATGCTCCCTAGCCCCTATTACCTCAAGATATTCTTGCTGTTTTTTTATGGGAGTATATTCCCTGACCTCAGGCCCTTTTTCTGATATTTCCATAGATACTTTTTGCTCATTAACTTACAAAGTTAACAGTCAATTGTTTAAGAAACACGCTTATTAATTTGATGATACTAAGGAATACGGAATTATGGTAATAGCAGCTTAAAAAGAGACTTTACTTTATTTTTGCAGTTATAATCTCACTCAAATCAAACGCTATTTCGTAAGTAACAAAGAAGGCATTATCAATCCTGTCTTCATCTGTAATATCCGGGTAGCGACTATATTTCTTGCCTACTCCGGGCGGCCATGCGGCAGATTTTACTTCCAGTAAGATTCCGGTGGCAGAAAAACCTATTTTTTCTATCTGCAACGTATTGGTTTTGCCACTGCTCAGGCGTGCAGTAAGAAAGGTAGCTTTCTCCATTTTACCGTTATCGGGGTTTATTTTAGCCAGCAGACTGGCTTTTGGCCCTCCTCCACTGCCATAGCTGTTGGCATACACGTTTTGGAAAGCGTCATTTGCTACCGCGTGTTTGGTAATATTTGTATCTTCATTGCTGCCTCCATCAACAGTGAAGGTAACCCAAACATTGTTGTTATCATCAATGGCTACAAGCACTGCCCTTCCATCAACAGCACTCTTTTCATAATTTACCTTCCACAGGGTGTTGCCACTTTCATCCGTTTTTCGTACAAAAGGATTTTGATTAATACTACTGGCCTGCTCAAAACCAACCTCATAAATGTTTCCATCTTTATCAGTTGCGGTAGCGGAGCTGCTCAGGTTCAGTTCCTCATTTGGGGTTTCGCTTTCTTCTTTACAGGATAAAACCATAATTAGGAGAAGTATAAAAGGTAGTTTTTTCATTTTTTTTGTTGTGTTAGAAATACGCTTATTACAACAAATAAACCGGTAAGTATAAAAGGAATGCTCAGCCACTGGCCCATATTCAGACGCATTTCGCTTTCAAAGGCTACCTGATCTACCTTAACAAATTCTATAGCAAATCGTGCTACAAAAATCATTATCAGCATAACGCCAATAAGCAGCCCTTCCTTGTATCGCTTGGCTTGGTTTAAATAGTAAAGCACTCCAAAGGTAATTAAATAACAGATCGCTTCATATAATTGCGTAGGATGCCTCGGCAATTGATCTACTGAAGTAAAAATAAACGCCCAAGAAACATCCGTTACCTTCCCCAATATTTCCGCATTCATAAGGTTGCCCAAGCGTATGCATACACCCGCCAAGGGAATAACCAGTGCGATAGTATCAATGAGCCATACCGTTCTGATTTTGTATTGATGGGCAAAAATTAGCACGGCAATAAACACGCCTATACCGCCACCGTGGCTTGCCAGGCCCTGAAAACCCACAAATTCAAAAGACGGTGAAAATCTGAAAGGAAGGAAAATTTCCAGCAAATGGTTAGAAAAATACGCCCAATCGTAAAACAGACAGTGGCCCAGCCTCGCGCCCAGTATGGTTCCTAACACTAAATAGACTGCTAGGTTATCCAATAACTTTAGATTATAGTCTGCCCTTTTAAAGCGTTGCTTTACAAAGAAATACCCCAAAACAAAGCCAAGGCCAAAAAGTACGGAATACCAGCGCAGCTGGTAAAATCCAAGGTCAAGCAAGGTGCCATCAGGGTTCCAAATTATATAGTTAAGCATGAATCTAATCTTTAAAGAATTCAATAGTAGCAGCTGGATAATATGGGATGGAATCTGAAGATTCGTTAATGTTCTTATATAAAAGTTTCAATAAATGCTGCTTTCTTGGAAGATAGGCAATATCTAAATAGGCGATTAATCCTGGTTGCTTAGTTTTAGGATGTTCCATAAAGAGGTAATTTGAAGTAAATATGGAATCGTTAATACCTAACTGATAATAATTATTTAGGCAATTGAGCTTTACAGAATCCACCATACTTTTTTCAAGAGTTAAACTATCTGTTGTAAAGCAAGCGCCCTTCATCCCAAATTCTTCTGTATGAGATCTGTGCGCAATAAATACTTTTAATACATCTCCACTAATTATATCAGCGGGTATCTGAGCTGTGCGAATAATATTTTCATCCGACAGGTTGGCATAATGCATTGCTTTAACAGTTGCAGCTCCATCAGTCAAGCCGGTGAGCTTGATAGCGTCAAAGACCTCAAATCTTTTTTGCAAGGATAGCAATAGTATTGCCGTTATACCTATAAATACACCCATGAAAATAATAATATATCTTTTACGATGATTAGATATGAAGTTATAGTAAATATCCCTGTATAGAAATGACAGAGTAAGAAGGCTCAAGAAGCGATATAGTGGGTAATACACTGCAGATACGTACGGGATCCGCTTTAGCAAACCCAGAGTGAGGAAATCAAACAGTAAAATAATGCATAAAAGATTTATAAATGAACCAATATAAGTAAATACAATAGACTGAGGAGCATATAGGCTAATAGGAAATAGGATAGCTAAAATCACGCAGGAAAAGCTCAAAACACCAACTATTAGCATAAACAATAAAAAGCTCAGGGCGAACATACTGCTACAAAGTTTCTCCAGCCTGGTAATTGATTCTATGTACGATGATTTACTAATTATCAATTTTTTATATCGCTTGTGAAATTTAAATCTATCCATTTTTGTACCTTTTGGGTACGCGTATGACAAACCAATATAAGCTACCCAAATACTGCGAAAAAACAGGTGTGTTCCGAAACCGGCTAGCAGCCAATAAATTGCAATTTTGATAAACGCTACAAGTACTACAGTTGAGTTTCCGCCAGAAAATATAGGATAGGAAAATTTCAGCAGGTAATCACCCAATAAATCTACCTTATCAGGCAGCTGAAATAAAGCGAGCAATACAACTCCGGAAATGAGAATTTCAGGCTCCCAGCTTTGCTCCTGTACTCGCTTTAGCCATTTAGGCGTGCCAAGTTTTTCATTTTCATTTTTCATCTGGCGCTTTTACTATAGACAGTGGTCTGTTAATACTTTCCTCCAAAGATATAAAAGTCTCCGTTCTTTCAATTCCCTCAATGGGCTGTATTTTATCATGTAATATATTCTTTAAGTGCTCGGTATCTTTACATACTATTTTCACAAACATAGAGTAAGCTCCGGTAGTATAATGGCAATCCACTATTTCCGGAATCGCTTTTAAGGCCTTCACTACATCATCGTACATCGAGCTTTTTTGCAAGTACACACCGAGAAAAGCAGTTACATCCATTCCTAATTTAGATAGATTTACCTGAAGCTGCGCTTGTTTAACAATGCCCATTTTCTCCATTTTTCTCATGCGCACATGCACTGTGCCGGGCGAAACAAATACTTCATCCGCAATTTCAGTAAAAGGTTTGCGCGCATCGTGCATCAATATGTTAAGAATGGTATAATCGGTATTGTCAAGTTGATAATTTTCCATAATTCTGAAGGGCTTGATTTGCTAAAAAAGTAAACATAATAGTTTTATTTTATTTAATATGTATTTATTCTATTATTTTATTGAATACTATTTAAGTTATTAATTCTTTTGTTACCTTTGAAACATCAGAAAGGCAAAAAGTGCATTTCTTTTTAAAATTGTAGGGTGATGAAACTGGTACTGACGATAAATGTCAGCACCTGGCGCTTTGACAAAACGCTTATATCATTTCTGAATTTTTGAATATATTGTAGGGTGATGAAACTGGCAGACATGCCCTCCTATCTCGAGGGTGGAGGTTTTGGATAAACCCTGACGCACTCACGATAAGTTATCAGTGTAAACTTATAGCTTATCGTGATGTCAGGGCTAACTGCTCCGTGGAGGTTCGACTCCTTCTCCTACAGCATTTAATATTTCGAGAAGAAAACATCGTTGGGATGTTTAACAAGGTTCCCAGCTTGAAACAGTGACTTCTTCTCATACAGTTTTTCATTTTTATTTGTTTTAACTTGTTTTAAAAAAAGGCATTCTATCAGAATGCCTTTTTTTGTTTGCAACCGCTAGAGCGCTGAGGTAGCAGTAAAAAATTTGTCACCACGCTACCAAACAGTAGCACTTCGCAATCACCTCCTCGGGATTTGTAATCCCGATGACATGGTAAAGGATTTATAATCCGCATTGCCTGAAACAGGTAAAATCTGATACGTTTAACATCGGTGCAGACTATCGTCTATTACTTACACAGTGAGCGTAATGCTACACGTTGTTTTGTGAGGACACAAACCAAGGCAAATGGAGTATGAGATAGCAAACAATCAATGACCGTATGTTTACACAGGTCTGACGTTTTCAACGTGCCGGCCTTAGGTGCACCATGTAATTCGCAGGGGACTGTGAGTTAAATATGGGAAAATTTACGGGAATATGATACAGTGGAGCTTGTCCTTTCGGTAGTATGGCTTCATCAGCCAGCCGATTTACTAATCGAAATTAGATATACAGCAACACCAAAAACTTAAATTACTTCGTGTTAGGAAAGCTTACCAGAAAAGTAGCACCATGCCCTTTTTCACTAACTACTTCAATGGGGGCTTTAATTTTTGCGCACAGGGTATGAACAATTGATAAACCCAAACCCG
Organism: uncultured Cytophagales bacterium; assembly: GCA_963832285.1. GTDB lineage: Bacteria > Bacteroidota > Bacteroidia > Cytophagales > Cyclobacteriaceae > Marivirga. The sequence goes on along the minus strand of CAWHTP010000002.1, from coordinate 537,752 downwards.
TTGAGTTTTCGCCATCGGTAGGTTGGGCACTTAACTTCTGAAATTTTTTAAATAACTTACTTTTATCCGCTTTCGTAAGACCGGGGCCGTTGTCTTGTACCGAGAGTACAACATAAGCATCATTTTTTACCACCGTAATATGAATGGAGGCACCTCTGGAAGAAAACTTAATGGCATTGGAAAGGAGGTTATCTGTAATCCGTTTGAAGTAAGTCGGTTCAGAGTGTATTGTAAGGGAGTCATCCGCTACCAACTCTACCCAAAGTTCTTTTTTATTAATACGGAATTCGAACTGCTTAATAATGTTTTGTATTTCCTGCGAGACAGCTATTGTCATCATGTTTAGTTGTACATTCTGCTCAAAATAGCTAATGTCAATTAAATCACTTATTAATGATTTTCCATCCGTGGTTACCTGCCTTATTTTATTCAGTATGTCTGTCTGGCTGCGGCTCAAATCATCTTCCATCGACAAAATGGTCGATAGTCCTTCAATTCTATTCAAAGGTGATTTCAAATCGTGTGCTATAATGGCAGATAGGTTATTCACCTCGCTATTCAGCTCTCTCAGATTAAAGTTTTTTTCTGAAATTTTTCTGAGCAACGAGCTCTTTTGCCTTAAAAAGAAAGCGATAACTATAATTGAGGCTAATGCTAGTATTATGATTGCCAGCGTAAAAGCGCCCTTTTGTTTTTGCGATATAATTTGCTCCTTCTTAAGCGCCAAATCCACTTTTAAAAGATTATTTTCCTGCTCCTTAAGCCGTGCATCATAAGTGCCTATGGTTTTTATTTTTGCCTGAAATTTCTCCTCATTCAAAATGGAGTCATTGAGTATAACGTGAAGATTCAAATAGTAAAACGCGGAATCCCAAACTTCTAACACTTGTAGAATGTTGGCCATTGTTTTTACGGTATTTCTTTTCTGATGCAGATTATCCACTACTTTAAGTAATTGTAGGTTTTCCCGTAAATAAATTAAGGCTAAATCATATTTTTGCTGTTTTTCGTAGATATCGGCAATTGAGTTATTTGTATAGAGCAAACCTCTTTTATTATCCTGTTCTTCCTTTATTGTTTTGGCTTTAAAAAGGTAATATAAGCTGCTGTCAAGGGCATTATTATGCATTTGCGCAAGCCCCATGTTGTTATATAAAACCGACCGAATGAAAGAATCTTCATCATTTAAATTCGCAATAAGTGCATGAAGCATACCAATTGCTGAATCAGGTCTTCCATTCTCAAACAGAATAATAGCTGCGCTATTTTGTATTCTGCCTTTGTCATTGTGAGAAGCCTCAATTAAATTGAGTTGTTCGCTTGCCATCATCAGGTACCTCAATGCTTCCTCATAATGTTGTTGATCCCTCAATACTTCACCTATACTATAATAAGTATCTGCCAAATACCGCTCATTGCTTAATTTACTAAAAATAGTGGCAGCCTCAATAAGGTCTGTTAAAGCGCTATTATCTTGCGCTAAAGCGGAATACGCATTAGCTCTAAATGTTAAAAGGTGCGCATAATTGCTTGAATCGATCGTTTTTTTATTTAATATGCTATCTACCAAGCCAATTATTACTTGCGATTTGGCAGCAAACTCCAGTCTTTCTAAGAGCTTATTTTGGTAATAGAGAAGGGAATCTGCAGATATACCTTTCTGATGAGTAGCGATAAAGTAGGCGCGCTGCGTATAGTGTAGGCATGAATCACTATTTTTTTTATAATAAAAATCGCCTAGCTTATCTACAATAATAAATTGTTCTGTATCTTCTTTAATGGTGTCCGTTAATGAAGCGGCATAGTTAAACTCTGCTGCCCTACTTAATACGGTAGATGAAATGTATAATATATAAAAAAGAATAGTACTCAACACGCTCAGAATAAGTGAATACGAATATAAAGTTAATTATACTCAAAAACACCATGCTTGCCTTTTATGGTTACTTTTTTAGTGTCAGCATTATCAACCCTTCCAACTATCTGAGCATCAATATCAAACGATTTGGCAATATCAATAACAATTTGCGCATCCTCTTGAGCCAGATAAATTTCCATTCTGTGGCCCATGTTAAAAACCTTGTACATTTCTTTCCAGTCAGTGTCGGATTCTTCTTGTATCATCTTGAAAAGAGGAGGCGTTTCAAAGAGGTTATCCTTAATAATGTGCAGGCGATCGATAAAGTGAAGCACTTTTGTTTGGGCGCCTCCGCTGCAATGTACCATACCATTAATTTTGCCTGGTAGTGCAGCTAGTATTTCCTTAATAACCGGAGCGTACGTACGGGTAGGGGAGAGCACCAATTTGCCGGCATCCAGTGGGGAGCCATCAACTTTATCGGTTAGTTTTTTGGCGCCCATATAAGCTAAATGCTCGGGGATGCTCTGGTCAAAACTTTCAGGATATTTCTTAGCCAAATAATTGTGGAAAACATCATGCCGTGCCGAAGTAAGCCCATTGCTGCCCATGCCTCCGTTGTATTCGGTTTCATAGGTTGCCTGTCCGTAACTCGCTAAGCCAACTATAACATTGCCGGCTTTAATACGGTCGTTAGAAATTACGTCCGTTCTTTTCATCCGCGCAGTTACCGTGCTATCTACTATAATGGTCCGCACCAAATCACCCACATCGGCAGTTTCTCCTCCTGTACTGATAATCGATACGCCATTATTTCTGAGCATTTCCAGTACTTCTTCCGTGCCATTTATTATAGCCGAAATCACCTCCCCGGGTATCAGGTTTTTATTCCGCCCTATGGTTGAAGAAAGTAAAATATTATCCGCACAGCCCACACATAATAAGTCATCAATATTCATAATAATGGCATCTTGCGCAATGCCTTTCCAAACGGAAATATCGCCTGTTTCCTTCCAATATAAATACGCTAAAGATGATTTAGTACCTGCGCCATCGGCATGCATAATAGTGCAATAGGCATCATCACCGGCTAATAAGTCAGGCACAATTTTGCAAAAGGCTTTAGGGAAGAGCCCTTTGTCTAAGTTTTTAATGGCGTTGTGCACATCTTCTTTGGAGGCAGAAACGCCCCGTTGGTTGTACCTGTCAGTCATGTATAGGAATTTTAGGCAAAATTAAACCGATTGTAATAAGTAAACAATTTCTTTGGCATTTATAACCCAATGAGTGCTTGGGATTCATAATCCGATGTCGTTTAGATAAGACCTTACCTTCTCTTGGGGAGAAGGATTAAGGTGCCTGCCCGCCCGTGGCGGGATGAGGTCATGAAAACAAGCTTAACTAAACGACATTGATTCATAATACGGAAGTTTATTTTAATTAAATTTGATCTCAATAAAAAAATTTATGATTCTCGCAGCAAGCATGCAAATTCCCATCTTAACGGATATTGTAGTCATATTAGGGCTATCTATAGCAGTTATATTGCTTTTTAGAAAGTTGGGAGTACCGTCTATTATTGGGTTTTTAATAACAGGAATTATTGCCGGGCCTTATGCCTTTCAGCTTATTGGATCGGGTGAAGGGGTAGCGGTTTTTGCTGAAATTGGAGTTATACTGTTACTCTTTGTAATTGGTATAGAGTTCTCCATCAAGAGCTTAGCGGCTATAAAAAAGTCGGTATTTATAGGTGGAAGTTTTCAAGTGCTAACTACTATAATAATTGTAGCCTTATTAGGCTTCGGTATCGGCCTGAATTGGAATGAAGCAATTTTCCTAGGATTTATTTTTAGTTTAAGTAGCACGGCCATTGTACTAAAAATACTGCAAGATAAGGGCGAAATGACCACGCCTCATGGCAAAACCATCTTGGCTATATTAATATTTCAGGATATTATAGTAGTACCCATGATGCTTTTTACACCATTGCTGGCAGGAGAAGCAAGCAATATTTGGATGGACATACTCACCATGTTTCTCAAAGCAGGCTTACTCATAATATTTGTACTAATTAGTGCACGTTATTTGGTGCCACGCCTATTCTATCTTATCGCAAAAACCAGAAGCAAAGAGCTATTTATAGTCGTTACTGTACTGCTATGCTTTTCCATTGCGTGGCTGAGTGCTGAGTTAGGCTTGTCTTTAGCGCTGGGTGCTTTTTTGGCAGGTATCATCATTTCAGAATCGGAATATAGCCACCAGGCGGCTAGTAATATTTTGCCTTTTCATGAGTTATTCACGGCCTTCTTCTTTGTTTCTATAGGCATGCTGCTCGATATTTTCTTTGTAGCCGATCATTTATTGATAATAGCAGGTTTAACTGTTGCTACCATTTTGGTAAAAGGGCTCATAGCCACTTTCGCAGGCTTTGTTTTGGGTTATCCTATACGTACCTCCATAAAAGTAGGCTTTTCAATATTTCAGGTGGGTGAGTTTGCCTTTATTTTAGCCACAGTTGGCATAGGCTATGGTCTGTTGTCCGATAGCAACAACCAGTATTTTTTATCGGTATCCATATTCTCTATGGGGCTTACGCCATTTTTTATCGGATTGTCAGAGGCTGTTTCCAAAAGGCTATCCAAAAACAAGCTGGCGGCACGCTTTAGTAATACAACGCAGAAAGTATTCTTTACCTTTGGCGATAAACCTTCAACTGACATTGAGGAGGAGCACGATTATGAAAACCATATTATTATAATTGGTTTCGGACTAAATGGGCAAAATGTAGCGAAAGCCGCACGGCATGCAGGCATAGCTTACGTTATTTGTGAGCTGAATACCGATACGGTAAGAAATCAAAAAAAACTAGGTGAGCCGATTATGTATGGCGATGCTGTACAAGGTGAAATATTAAAGACTTTACAAGTACAAAAAGCCAAAGTGGTGGTGGTAGCAATTTCCGATAAAGCGGCAACACAAGCAATCGTGTCTAACATCCGACAGTTTAGTGGTACAGTACATATAATTGTGAGAACGCGTTTTATTACTGAGGTGGAAGAGAACCTAAGACTAGGTGCCGATGAGGTTATACCTGAAGAATTTGAAACCTCGGTAGAGATATTTACGAGGGTATTAAATCAATATTTCATTCCTCAGAAGGTGATCAAAAGTTTTGTAAGGCAGCTCAGAGCCGATAATTACGAAATGTTTAGGAGTGTAATAAAGCGCAGCCCTCTACAAAGATTAACCCAGCAATTCCCAAACCTTACTACGGCTTCATATCTTATTGAGCAAGACCATGATCACATCACCAATAAGCCTATAGCTGAAAGCAATTTACGGCAAAAATTTGGTGTAACATTGATTGGTATAAAACGAAATAACGATATAGATACCCAAATAGGGCCGGAAACTACCCCAATGATGGGCGATACGATCTTTGTATTTGGCAAACCGGAAGATTTAGAGCATTTTTACGAGAAAATTAGCATATAGCACAAAATACAGTTTAATACTGACAATTTATTAATTCTCTACCCGGTGGAAAACAAGCAACTCAAAGCACTAGCTAAAAAATATGGCACACCCCTTTACGTGTACAATGCCGATAAAATGGCTGAACAGTACAAGCGGCTCACCAACGCTTTCGATGGGGTAAACCTGAAATTGAAGTACGCCACAAAAGCTCTGAGCAATATCTCTGTCCTTAAATTTATGAGGCAGCAAGGAGCAGGGCTCGATGCTGTCTCCATACAAGAAGCTTATATGGGCATTGAAGCAGGCTTTGAGCCGGCTGAAATACTTTATACACCTAATTGCGTATCTATTGCTGAAATAAGCGAAGCAGTAGAAATGGGCTTGGTGATAAACATAGACAACATTTCTATTTTAGAGCAATTTGGGAATAAATATAAAAACAAAGTGCCATGCTGCATTCGACTTAATCCGCATATTATGGCGGGTGGCAACACAAAAATTTCTACCGGTCATATCGATTCAAAATTTGGTATATCTATCTTACAGATGCGCCATTTATTACGTGTAATTAGCACCTATAACATTCATGTTACGGGCCTTCATATCCATACAGGTTCTGATGTTGTTCAGTCAGAGGTGTTTTTTAAGGGTACAGATATAATTTTTGAGGCAGCAGATGATTTTCCGGATCTGGAGTTTATCGATTTCGGCAGCGGGTTTAAAGTGGCATATCGCGAAGGTGAAGCAACTACCGATATAGAAGGGATAGGCAAAGAACTAAGTAAACGATTCAAAGAATTTTGCAAAAAACGAGGTAAAGACATTGAGCTTTGGTTTGAGCCCGGTAAGTTTCTGGTAAGCGAATCGGGCTTTCTTCTGGCATCGGTAAACGTAATAAAAACTACTCCGGCTACTGTCTTTGTAGGTATCGATACGGGAATGAATCATCTGCTGAGGCCTATGATGTATGATGCGTACCACTCAATAGAAAATATTTCTAATTCATCGGCCATTAAAAGGGTTTATACTGTAGTTGGCTACATTTGCGAAACTGATACATTTGGTACCGATAGAATGCTTTCGGAAGTGCGGGAGAATGATATAATTGCTATTAAAAATGCGGGAGCCTATGGCTTTTCGATGGCCTCAAATTACAACTCTCGCTTTAGACCTGCGGAAGTGCTTGTGCACAAAGGCAAAGATTACCTCATAAGAAAAAGAGAAGTGGTGGAAGATTTACTCAGGAATCAAATTTTGGTAGATTTGAATTAATATGAATAAAAGCTTTGTCATACTGCTGTTGGTTGCTTTTAATACTATGGAGGCTTTTTCACAAAGTGAGATGGGGAAATCAAATATTACCCACTTTACAACGGGTGTAGGCGGTAGTTATGCGAACGTTCGTGACCAAGCACATTCTCCTCTGCTTTATAATGGAGTAGGAGGCAATGTGCAGCTAGGACATACCAGAAATACTTTTCATAGTTTCTCACAATCTTTCGCTCGCTTTGATCTTAACCTGCTAAACGCTGAGCAAAGTGGCGCTACTATATTCTCGTACCGCTTGGAAGGCCACTACCAATATTATTTTAAACAGTTCTCAAACACACAAAAGCGATTGAGATTTTACCCCGGGCTGGCCGTTGTGGCAAAATGGGCGCTAAGAGACCATGACAGTTTTAGCAACAACAGCCAAGTAATAGAAACAAGGTTCTCGCTAGCACCAGCTATTAAAATTGAGTTTCCTTTTGTGCTATTTAACAGAGATTTTGAATTGGGCATATTCAGTCAGTTGCCTCTTTTAAATTATATTGGCAGGCCATTGTTTGCCTCTACCAAATTCCCCGATCAGGTAGCTAACGAAGATACTGCCTGGCATAACTATTTAACAGGAGGAGATGTCTATAGCCTAGGGAGCTATGTTAATATAAAAACGCAAACTTATTTTACATATACTTTCAAAAACGGCAATGGCTTAAAGCTTGATTATTTTTGGTCGTTCGAAAGTTTGAAAGATAAAAACCCGGTTGAGCTGGGAGAGCACGCTTTGGTGATAAGTACTCTATTAAAACTATGAAAAAAAGCTCATTTATATATGTAGCACTAATATCAGGCTTTTTATTGGCCTGCGAGCGTGCCTTTATAGAGAAAAATCCTGAACCTGATAATGCAGTAGTTTTCGATTATTTGTGGGAAACGGTAGATGAAAAATATTCTTTCTTTGAAGATAAAGATATAGACTGGGATAGAGCCAAAACGCAGTTTAGAGGAGATGCGCTAAGAGCCCAAAACTCTATTGAACTTTTTAATGTGCTGGCTGATATGTTATTTATTTTGGAAGATGGACACGTCAATATCTCAGCAGGAATTGACCTCTCCAGAAACTGGCAATGGTACTTAGATTATCCGCCTAATTTTAACTGGGATATTATTGAACGCAATTACCTGCTGCCGAGTAAAGACTACCAGATTTCCGGCCCTTTGCACAACACTATAATTGATTCAGTCGGCTACATTTATTATGAAAGTTTTGGTAGCCCCGTATCAACCTCTCTGCTAAATTACATTATCCTTAAGTTTGAAGAGGATCGTATCAATAGCTTGGAGGGTCCGGTGGCGGGATTAATAATCGACATTCGTAATAATGGAGGCGGTAGCATTTCAAATGCTTTTACCATAACTAATCGTTTTGCAGTGGAAAAAATAAAAGTGGCCGACTGGTTTTACAAAACAGGTCCTGAGCATGATTCCTTCTCAAAGGCAGAAGCCAAATATGTAGAATTTGAGGGCGATGAAGATTATAAATTTACCAAACCAATAGTTGTGCTAACAAATAGAAGTAGCTACAGCTCTTCTAACTTTTTTGCCAGTATGATGAGTTTTCTGCCAAATGTTACACTCATGGGCGACCAAACAGGTGGTGGAGGCGGCTTGCCGATAAATACAGAATTACCAAATGGCTGGCGCGTTCGTTTTTCCTCCACCCGAACCATAGATGCAAATGGTAATAATATAGAATTTGGAGTAGTGCCCGATGTGCTTCTCAACTTAGACTCTGCCGATTTGCTGAATGGAAAAGATACTATGATAGAAACAGCCATTGCACTAATTAAAAATTAGTTTATTGTATTATTCTAAGAAGGCAAGAATACATTTTTCCTTTTCTTTCAAATAAAAATTCGCCTACTCTAGTAATTTGGCACGTGCAATTATAACATTACTCGTGTTAATTTTACGCTATAATTGATAATAGTGACGTAATATTTAGTTAATTATTAAATAAAGTTGATTTTTCCGTTGAGGTTATTCTTAAATTCTTTTAACAGGAAATAACCATTGGCTTCGCAAGGTAAAACTTAGATTGGTAAGTCGATTTTTAACAATAATAAGATTCAATAAAAAGAGTCATTATTTATCCACAAATAAAGCAAGTTATCCACAATTTTGTTATTTATTTTCATAAAATGCTATAAGTCAGTATCTTACGTGCTTCTCATTCAAGTAAAATTATGTGGACAAACTATATGTAAATAAGCCGGTTCAATTATTAACTAGGTGAATAACAGGGTACTTACAGAATGGCAAGTGCGTTTTATTTTATTTGCTGCCTAATTAGTTTTTTACGATAAGCATTAAATATTCTAGACTTACTGACGAAACCAGTATAGCAGCCATCATCAATTACAGGTAAGTTCCAAGCCCCGGTTTTCTCAAACTTGATCATAACCGATTGCATACTTTCTTTACTGCTTACAAAGGTTGGAGGCTTCTGCATCAATGTTTCTACAATTACATTTTTCCTAGATTCGGTGTCAAACATAATCTCACGAATATCGTCAAGTGTTATAATGCCAAGCAGTTGTCTTTCATCATTTACTACGGGAAAGATGTTTCTTTTCGAGTGTCTCACTAAATTAATTAATTCACCAAGGTGCGCCTTCGGATCTATTGTTAGTAAATCTTTTTCAATAATTTTTTTCAAATCTATTAAGCTAAGTACTTGCCTGTCTTTATCGTGGTAAATCAAATCACCCTTTTCAATGAGGGGCTTGGTATAAATAGAGTATTTTTCAAAATAGGAAATAGTACTGTACGAAATAGCCGATACCAGCATTAAAGGAACAAAGAGCGTATAGCCGCTGGTTATTTCGGCAATTAAGAAAATAGCGGTTAAGGGGGCGTGTAGCACTCCACTTAAAACGCCACTCATGCCCACTAAAGTAAAATTACTTACACTTATAGGTGCAGTAAGTCCGGTTAAATTTACTAAGTAGGCGAATAAAAAGCCTGTTATGCCACCTATAAATAGAGAGGGAGCAAAAATACCACCGCTACCACCTGATCCTATGGTTAGCGCTGTTGCAGCCGGTTTAACCAATATAACTACTGAAGTAAATATAATAAAGAAGGCAACGGAATCAATCTCACCAAAAAACAGGCTATTATTAAAAAGTTGTTGCTGCTCACCGTTTAAGAGGTGCTTTATAGTATCATAACCTTCGCCATATAAAGGCGGCAATACAAATATGAGAAAACCTAAAGAAACACCTCCAAGCAAGGCCTTGCTTATATCCCCTTTCACATTATGAATTAATGATTCCACATGGTTTGTTACCCGGGTAAAATAGAGAGATACCAAACCGGTAAAAATTCCTAGAAATATATAAAACGGTGTGTCAACTGCCTGAAACGTATCTGTTAAGGTAAAGCTAAAAAGTACATCGTCACCCAAGAGGGTTAATGATACCAGTGCACCGCAAACAGAGGCAATGAGTAGGGGTATAAAAGAATTAATCGTAATCTCAGACAAGATTACCTCGATACTGAAAATTACCCCGGCTATGGGGGAATTGAATATGGCAGAAATGGCTCCGGCAGAACCACACCCAATTAACAAGGTGCGTTGTTTATAATTTAAGTGTACCAATCTACCTATATTTGCACCAATAGCCGATCCTGTTACAACAATGGGTGCCTCCAATCCCACAGAACCACCAAAACCTACTGTAAGTGCACTGGTGAGCATTCTCGAGAACGTCTTGGTGCGTTTTACAATGCTTGATTTCTTAGAAATGCTATACAAGATATCGGTAATACCGTGGCCCAGCTTCTCTTTAAGAATGTATTTACTCAACAGCACTGTAAGCACTATACCAATAAGGGGATAGCTGAGGTAGAGGTAATTCTCAATATTATCTTTAAAATTATGGGTGAGCAGCTGCTGAAGAAAATGGACCGATTCCTTAAGTATAACAGCTGCAAAACCTGCAATCAGACCTATTATACCACTTATAATGATAGTGAAATTCTTGGTGCTAATATGTTTTACACGCCAAATAAGAAATTTGAGAAGGAGGTCATTAAACCGCATCGGGCAAAGGTAATTATTATCTCACTGATGTTTGAAATATGACTCCTTCTTTTCAAAAATATGAGAGATATAAAATACTTCTGAGCTTCGTGTTTTACATGTTCTTTCAAGCAATTTTATAATTTCATCCGCTAAAGCAGGGTGGTGGTCGATTTAATTGAAACTAATGCCAACCTTTTATATAGTTTGCTTGTCTATTCGTTTAGCTTTAGGAATACAACTAAGTTTATATGGATAAATTTAAAATTGTTTTTGTATGTAATGAAACACCTACCTCTGAGAAAGGGCTGAAAGGTTTTTATAAAGGAGAGTCCTACGAAGGGCGTGCTTTCAACGGCCTCTTTGAGGTTAATGCCAAGTGGGGTTCAGGCACTGAAAGCAAATTGATTAACAAAAAGCTTTTTGACTTATACTTTGAGCAATTAGAGGAAAACATGCTAGTGCAAACATCAGCTTAGTATATATAATTTATGCTATCATTTAAGTATAGAATTTGGTGTTGGCCTGTTCCTATTTTTTTTGCCAATTTTATTGATGTAATGGCGGATTAAAAAGTATGCTGTTCTCATAGCGCCTGTTATACCACTATTATAACCAGTACAAAATCTGTACTGATCTTAGAATTGAACACAAATCCACAAATTCAGCGTCAAAAAAAGCCGTTGAATCTTTCGTATATCAACGGCCTTCAGCTCCTCTTCTTGTACCGATAGCTATCGGTACGAACCAAGGTAAGTGGTATTTTTCTATAGCTTTTTAATTATTTCAGGATATTACTTAGTGTTGAGAAGATAGTTTTTTATAAAGCACGAAAAAGCCGTTATATCTCTCGACATAACGGCTTTCAGCTCCTCTTCTTGGACTCGAACCAAGGACCCTCTGATTAACAGTCAGATGCTCTAACCAGCTGAGCTAAAGAGGAATTTTCTGTTTCGGAATGCAAACATAGCAGGTGGCCACATATTTTGCAAATAGTACTTGTAATTATTTCTTAATAATTAGTGTCGCAACTTAAGATGGGATTGAGGATTAGCGGATTGATTAATAAAGTAAGCCATTACGGCAGTTATTCAGGGGCAAATTTGACTAATTGAGACAAAATGGCATTAATTTCTTATGATAACCCCCGAACTTAGTATTGGTATATTTTTTAATAGGTTAAATCTGAAATCAATTTTTAAATTAACAACATATAATTATGACACTTATAAAATATAATCCAGAATTAAAAGATCGTAACCTTACCTTCTCAACTTTCATCGATAAATTCTTTGATGAATCAGTGAGAAATGCAAAATCTGAAACGAGTAATTTTAATCCTCAGGCGGATGTTGCAGAAACAACCAAGGCATTCGAATTGGAAATTGCTGTACCGGGAATGAAAAAGGCAGATTTTAGTATCGATGTGAAGAACGACAAGCTTACAATCTCAGGAGAAAGAAAGCGTGTTGAAAAAACTGACGACAAGAACTACCATAGTGTGCAAACATCGTTCGGAAGCTTTAAGAAATCTTTCTACTTACCGGAAAACGTGGTGGAAGACAAAATTGAGGCATCGTATGAAGATGGCATACTTAAAATTGTTATCCCGAAGGATGAGAAAAAAGTGCTGAATAAAACCATTCAAATTAAATAAATGCAACTCATGTAAAAAAGGAGGCGTGAAGACGCTTCCTTTTTTCGTTTTTGAAATATAGCATCAAACAATAGCGTTTGCAATGCGTAATATAAAAACCACAAATATTGATTATGATGAATAAAAAGCAATTTATTTTAGGAGTTTTTCTAGCCTCATTACTAAGTGCAGCATTGGTGGTAGGTGGGTTTATTTACTTTAATCCACTAAAAACCAATCAATCTTTTGAGCAAATACAAGAGAGTGGTGCAAAGTTTTCCAGTTATTTAGATACCGATGATTATACAGTACCGGAGGGTATTAACTTTATTTATGCCGCTGAAAAAGTAACACAAGGGGTTGTACATATTAAGGCTGAGGTTGAGCAAAATGTACAACGGAGAACTTCTCCCTTTGAAGAGTTTTTTAAGGAATATCATGGTGGTACACCCAGCCCACAGCAAAGACAGGCACAATCGCAAGGCTCGGGTGTAATTATTTCGCCTGATGGTTATATTGTTACCAATAACCATGTGGTGGATGGTGCTTCAAAAATTGAAGTAATACTATCCGATAATAGAGCCTACACAGCTGACGTGATAGGAACTGACCCTAACACAGATATAACATTACTTAAAATTGACGAGCAGAACTTAAATTTCGTGGAGTTTGGCGATTCTGATAATACAAAAATTGGGGAGTGGGTATTGGCAGTAGGGAATCCTTTTAATTTAACATCTACTGTAACTGCCGGTATTGTTAGCGCCAAAGCCAGAAGCATAAACATATTAAGTGGTAGAAATAGATATGGAGTAGAGTCTTTTATACAGACGGACGCTGCTGTAAATCCGGGAAATAGTGGAGGAGCACTTGTTAACCTCAAAGGGGAGCTGATTGGTGTAAATACAGCTATTGCAACGCCTACCGGCAGTTTTGCGGGCTATTCTTTTGCAGTACCTTCCTCTTTAGTGAGTAAAGTGGTGAATGATTTGAAAGAATTCGGCTCCGTGCAGCGTGCATTATTAGGTGTAAGCATAGTTAATTTGAATGACCCAAGGCTCAACATTGATACAGATCTTAACAATGGTATTTATGTGCAGGAGGTAAGTCCTGAAAGTGCCGCAGAGTCGGCAGGTATACAATCAGGCGATATAATAATTCAGTTGGCCGACACCGAAGTTAAAAGCGTGGCAGAGCTACAAGAATTGGTAGCACGCCACAAGCCGGGAGATAAAATAGCAGTTACTTATATAAGAGACGGAAAGAAAAATACCGTTGATGCAAAGCTCAAAAGCCTCGAAGAAACTATGGATGTGGCAACAATAAGTGCAGTAAGAGTTATTGACGGTGCGAGCTTTCAAGATGTTAGCTCAGAAGAAATGGATGCGCTTGATATTGAAGGCGGAGCAAAAATTATAAAGCTGGAACAAGGAAAATGGCAGAAGATGGGTGTTAAAAATGGTTTTATCATTACCTCAATTGATAAAACCGATATTGCTGATGCCGATGATTTAATAAGAATATTACAAACTAAACGCGGAGGCATTTTAATTGAAGGGATTTACCCAAACGGAACCAAAGCATACTACGGCATGGGTTTGCAATAAAAACCCGGTAGAACCATAAGATAAATAGTAAAGGAAAGGCAAGCGCTTAAAGCTTGCCTTTCCTTTTTTATCCGTTAAAAAAAACTCATTTTTGTGAAAAATTTCTTCGCCTGATTATTGATGAGCTAAAGAAATGCAGTATAAATAAAGGACTAACATTTATGAGTATTAAACAGCAGTACGGAATTACAGAAGCCCTAAAAACTTTGGGCGTTGCAGCAACCAATGGAGGAACATCAACAGGAGGCAACTGGATGGAGTCTGATGAGTATATCGAGAGCAAATCACCGGTTGATGGCGAAGTTATAGGGAAAGTATCTATTACTACACAGGCACAGTATGAGCAAACTGTGAAAATAGCTGCGGAAGCTTTCAAAACGTGGAGTAGTTTACCTGCTCCTAAAAGAGGCGAAATTGTAAGACAGTTTGGCGAAAAGTTGCGAGAATTAAAAGAGCCTTTGGGTAGGCTGGTATCCTATGAAATGGGTAAATCTTTTCAGGAAGGCCTTGGTGAGGTGCAGGAAATGATAGACATCTGCGACTTTGCCGTAGGCTTATCGCGTCAACTGCATGGCTTAACCATTAAGTCGGAAAGGCCTGACCACCACATGCAAGAGCAATGGCATCCTTTAGGCATCACAGGTATAATTTCTGCATTTAACTTCCCCGTAGCCGTTTGGAGCTGGAATACAGCCCTGGCTTGGGTTGCAGGTAACACCTGCATTTGGAAGCCATCGGAAAAAACACCTATCACCGGCATAGCCTGCCAAAATATAATAGTTGACGTGCTAAAGGCGAATGACATGCCTGAAGGAGTTTCGTGTGTTATAAATGGTGATTACAAAGTAGGCGAGTGGATGACTAATGATAGCAGAATTCCGCTAATTTCTGCCACCGGCTCTATAAGAATGGGTAAAATTGTAGGGCAGGCCGTTGCTGCACGCTTAGGCAAATCAATACTGGAACTTGGCGGTAATAATGCGCTCATCATTACGCCTGAAGCAGACCTTAAAATGACGCTTATAGGCGCTGTATTTGGCGCAGTAGGCACAGCAGGCCAAAGATGTACTTCTACAAGGAGGCTCATTGTGCATGAAGATATCTATGACGATTTGATGAGTAAAATAAAAAGTGCTTACCAACAACTAAGCATTGGCAACCCATTAGATGAAAAAAACCATGTAGGCCCGGTGATTGATCAATTAGCGGTGGAGGCTTACCAAAATGCGATTGAAGAAGCCAAAAAAGAAGGCGGAAAGGTGCTTATTGAAGGAGGCGTTTTGAGTGGCGCTGGTTACGAAAGCGGTTGCTACGTTAAGCCGGCAGTTATTGAAGCGCAAAATAGTTTCAATATTGTGCAGGAAGAAACATTTGCACCTATTTTATATGTAATGAAATATAGTGGTGGTGTGGAAAATGCCATTGCACTTCAAAACGGAGTAAGGCAGGGCCTTTCATCAGCAATTATGACTAACAGCATGCGCGATGGCCATTATTTCCTTTCTGCGGCAGGTTCCGATTGCGGAATTGCTAATGTAAATATTGGTACCTCCGGTGCTGAAATAGGCGGTGCATTTGGAGGCGAGAAAGAAACCGGTGGTGGACGTGAGTCAGGGTCAGATGCCTGGAAAGCTTACATGAGAAGGCAGACAAATACACTAAATTACGGAACGACACTTCCTCTGGCGCAAGGAATAAAATTTGATTTGTAATTATTTTTGAGAAATGCACCTGTTAAGTCAGGTGTATTTTTTATATTTAACAGAAATTAAGAAAATTTACTGTTTTCTAGTAAGAGAGCCACCGATTTCAAATCAAAACATATGAGTAAGTACCAGTCTGTAATGTTAATCGATGATAATGAGATAGATAATCTCATAAACCAAAAAATGGTAGAAGCCGCAGGTTTGTCTGAATATATCTACACACATACAGGCGCCAAAAGCGCAATTGAGTTTTTGAAAAACGTTGAACAACTAGATAGTAGCCTTGTAGAGAAGGTACTACCCGATATTATCTTTTTAGATATTGATATGCCATTGATGGATGGCTTTCAGTTTTTGGAAGAGTTTAATAAGTTAAAGGAAGCCACACGTAAAAAGTGCCATATTGTAATGCTTACCTCTTCAATCAATCCTCAGGATGTGAGCAAATCAAAGAACTACGATGCGGTGAAGAAATACCTGAATAAACCACTCTCACAAGAAAGTTTAAAGGAGCTATCATTGTAAGTTCGTTGACGCGCAATGGCGGACATAATTACTATGAAGGTATTTGTCGTGGATTTTTTCAATCAATCTGCCTTATGATTAGTTGAGATTTGTTTGGCGTTACTGGAAATAGTTAAATGTTACTCTTTAAAAGCTCCTAAATTAGCTTATCAATAAACTCTTCATCTATTTTAACAAGTAGGGTCGGGCTAAAATGCTGATCGGCATTTAAGTTATTCAATTTTTTCCCAATTTCAGTTATCTTCTCCTTTTTATGTCTTTTGGATTCACTCAGAGATATTTTCATCATTTTATTGAGTAGCTGAATATTCATGCATTGGTCCTTTCCAATAATTCTTATCTGCCTTTGTATGCTATTAATTAGCTGGTTGAAGAGTTCATAATCTCTTACAAGACAATACTGTAATGCCAGCAAAGTTTTTATTTCAAGCTGAGCATTTTGGTATTTTTTTAAGCTTACATCGTTTAGTAAATTATTGAGCCAGCGAGAAGCTTCATCGAACTTGTTATCATAATAGCAACTCAAGGCACGATAACACACATAACTTATATATTGCGGCACATCATCCTTATCTGGTTCAAAGTCCTGAAAAATAGCAGTGTTTTCTTCGGATAGTTTATGTTTACCCGACATGCGTTCGTTTCTTTTAATTTTTGTAATTAGAAATTGTGGCGGATAGGTGTATAAGTTAAAGTTAGTTAAAAGAGAAGCACACTGATCATTCACTATTTCAAAAAAGTCCTCGGATTTTCTGTAAAGTTTATAATGGTTGTAATACTCTAATTTCAAAAATTCAAAAACCAGCTTCAAATGAAAGTAAATTGAATCAAGATTATACAATTCAAAAATTTCATCCGATTTAGCTAAAATATCCTCTATCGGTTCCAGCTCAATATCATCCTCATCGTCTTCTACAAAGAGCCTATGAAAAACATTGAGGCAATTTTTATAAATATATAACCTGTGCGAATCATAGAGGGCACAAACATTAATCATTTCCCTGTTAAGTAGTACTAATTGGAGTTTATCGGTTTCATCTCCCGTTAATGAAAACGCCCCAAATTTTATGAAATAAGTACTCAGTAAATCTTCGGCCTTGTCAATTGCGAGCATATACGCCACATGTCTGTTATAAAGCTGGCTGTAGTGAAAATACTCCTCGGTATTTTGGTGTAGTTTTTTAAGGGCCTTGTAAACTACTGTAAGCTCATTTGAAAGGTCATAATCTATTAACTCCTTCTCTAGCTTTTTTAAAGTGGCAATAGCAATAGCTTTCTTCTTAGTAAAAAGAATCTCATTTATGTTAGCTACTTTTTTAAGAATATCCGTTCGCGGATTTTCCATTTGCTGCAGTAGGTATTCTTCAATTTTTTGATTTAATCTGGATCGTAGGGTATAGTAAGCGTTTGTGTTTACATCGAGCTCCGTCATTATGGCGTTGTCACTTGAAGAGCTCCCCCGCATAGATTTAAGAAGATACGCTGACTTATCTGCTCCCCCACCGGCTAGCGAATTGTGAATCGCTTGGTAGTCATTTTCAGACAATTGCATGATGATATTCTTAAGTTTTGCCATCTAGTACAGGTTTGTTAAGCTGTTTGTTCTATATCACAAACGAAATATACTTATTTCAAAGAGATTCACATAAGAATTGTATGTTTTTTGCATAAAACCATACATCTACCGGCTCACGGAACGAATCAAGGGATATTTTAAGGAGAGTATAAAAAAGCTACCCATTTCTGAGTAGCTTTTTGTGGAGCATATCGGTCCCGATAGCTATCGGGAGAACCGATGATTTTTTGTACTGCCAGAAGAAGAATTTCCGCTGCAGACTTTAATAAACAGATGTTGTTTTGCAAGGAATAAAAAAAAGCCACCCGTTTCTGAGTAGCTTTTTGTGGAGCATATCGGTCCCGATAGCTATCGGGAGAACCGATAATTTCTTGTACTGCCAGAAGAAGAAGTTTGCTACAGACTTTTAATTAAACAGAAGTTGTTTTGCAAGGAATAGAAAAAAGCCACCCATTTCTGAGTAGCTTTTTGTGGAGCATATCGGTCCCGATAGCTATCGGGAGAACCGATAATTTTGTGTACTGTCAGAAGAAGAATTTCAGCTACAGACTTTTAATTAAACAGAAGTTGTTTTGCAAGGAATAAAAAAAAACTACCCGTTTCTGAGTAGCTTTTTGTGGAGCATATCGTTCCCGATAGCTATCGGGAGAACCGATGATTTTGTGTACTGCCAGAAGAAGAATTTCAGCTGCAGTCTTTTAATTAAACAGAAGTTGTTTTGCAAGGAATAAAAAAAAGCCACCCATTTCTGAGTAGCTTTTTGTGGAGCATATCGGTCCCGATAGCTATCGTGAGAGCCGATGATTTCTTGTACTGCCAGAAGAAGAATTTCAGCTACAGACTTTTAATTAAACAGAAGTTGTTTTGCAAGGAATAAAAAAAAAGCCACCCATTTCTGAGTAGCTTTTTGTGGAGCATATCGGTCCCGATAGCTATCGGGAGAACCGATGATTTTGTGTACTGCCAGAAGAAGAATTTCCGCTGCAGACTTTTAATTAAACAGAAGTTGTTTTGCAAGGAATAAAAAAAAGCTACCCATTTCTGAGTAGCTTTTTGTGGAGCATATCGGTCCCGATAGCTATCGGGAGAACCGATGATTTCTTGTACTGCCAGAAGAAGAATTTCAGCTACAGACTTTTAATTAAACAGAAGTTGTTTTGCAAGGAATAAAAAAAAGCTACCCATTTCTGAGTAGCTTTTTGTGGAGCATATCGGTCCCGATAGCTATCGGGAGAACCGATGATTTTGTGTACTGCCAGAAGAAGAATTTCAGCTACAGACTTTTAATTAAACAGAAGTTGTTTTGCAAGGAATAAAAAAAAGCCACCCATTTCTGAGTAGCTTTTTGTGGAGCATATCGGTCCCGATAGCTATCGGGAGAACCGATGATTTTTTGTACTGCCAGAAGAAGAAGTTCAGCTGCAGACTTTTAATTAAACAGAAGTTGTTTTGCAAGGAATAAAAAAAAGCTACCCATTTCTGAGTAGCTTTTTGTGGAGCATATCGGAGTCGAACCGATGACCTCTACACTGCCAGCGTAGCGCTCTAGCCAGCTGAGCTAATGCCCCCTTTTTTATTAACTGGCCTGCAAATCTATGAAAAAAAACTAATCTTAAAAATACCTTCTGGCTTTCCTGAATTTTTTTGTGTAATAACCGGTACGAATGTTGGCTTCAATTACGC
Organism: uncultured Cytophagales bacterium; assembly: GCA_963832285.1. GTDB lineage: Bacteria > Bacteroidota > Bacteroidia > Cytophagales > Cyclobacteriaceae > Marivirga. The sequence goes on along the minus strand of CAWHTP010000002.1, from coordinate 518,334 downwards.
CTAAGCTTGAGGAGGCATGTATAAAACGCACATCATTTTTCCCTCTTACCTCAGTTACTAGGCCAACATGCGTTATTTTTCGCCTACGCTTACTCATGGCAAAAAAAACTAGGTCTCCCTCTTTCAGCTTGCTAAATTTTATTTTCTTGCCTTCTTTACTCTGTATTTTTGAAACGCGCGGTATAGTAATCCCTGCCGATTGAAAGCTCACAAACAGTAAGCCGGAGCAATCCATACCGGTTCTTTGTGTGCCGCCCCATTTGTATGGAGTACCTATGAAAGAGCGTGCTGTGCCTATAATGGTATCAATCTTTTTTTCCCTTAATTTGGCCTTTTTACCTACTGCACATCCGCAAAGCACTAAAAAGCACATGATAGAAAAAATTGCTCTAAAGGAATATAATTTGTTATTTTTGTGTTCTTGCATCTGATAAAATATAAAACGAAGTATTTATGAATACCATTGCAAAACAAAGCATTTTTGAAGAACTAATTGACATAGTTGGGAAGGAAAATGCTTTCATTATAGATGAGGATAAGTATAAATACTCACATGATGAAACAGAAGATTACTCTTTTATGCCCGATTTGGTGGTTAAGCCTATCTCAGCCGAAGAGATAAGTGAAATTATGAACAAATGCAATGAGTACTTAATTCCGGTAACACCCAGAGGAGGCGGTACGGGTTTAAGCGGTGGAGCCTTACCTACTGAAAAAGGTGTGGTTGTAAGCATGGAGCGTTTTAATAAAATCATTGAAATAGATGAGCTTAACCTGCAAGCCACAGTTGAGCCGGGCGTAATTACGGAAGTTTTTCAGAATGCAGTAAAGGAGAAAGGTTTGTTCTATCCGCCAGATCCATCGAGCAAGGGAACCTGCTTTTTAGGCGGAAACCTTGCCGAAAATTCCGGTGGACCAAAAGCAGTGAAGTATGGTGTTACGCGCGATTATGTATTAAACCTTCAAGTGGTTTTGCCAACAGGCGAAATAATATGGACAGCGGCAAACGTATTAAAAAATAGCACGGGTTATAACCTTACTCAGCTTATGTGCGGTAGTGAAGGTACGCTTGGGATCATCACTAAAATAGTATTTAAGCTAAGGCCATTTCCTAAAAAAGACGTAACCCTGTTAGCGCCATTTACCTCAAATGAGGAGGCCTGTAGAGCTATTGCCGCAATTTTTAAATCCGGAGTGGCACCATCGGGAATGGAGTTCGTTGAAAGAGAGGCTTTAGAAAGAACTCAAAAATATTTGAAAGAGGAAATGGGCGAAACCGTTGCGGTTGACCTTCCTGACAACATTCAGGCACACCTGTTAATGGAGCTCGATGGAAATGACGATGAAGTGTTGATGCGCGATGCGGAAACTATATTAAATGTGTTGGAGGATTTTGATACCGGTGAAGTGCTTTTTGCCGACAACCAGTCTAGGAAAGATGAGCTATGGAAGTTGAGAAGAAATGTAAGCCCTGCAGTAAACGCCTATTCTTTAACGAAAGCAGAGGATGTGGTGGTACCCAGGGGTAACCTGCCGGCATTAATTGTATCCATTAAGGAAATTGGACAGAAATACGGTTTCAATTCAGTTTGCTACGGCCATGCCGGTGATGGAAACCTGCACATTAATATAATGAAAGAGCAACTTTCAGATGAGTATTGGAACAATGAGGTGAACGAAGGCATAAAAGAAATATTTGTAAGAGTGGTTGAGCTCGGAGGTACGCTATCAGGCGAGCATGGCATTGGAATTGCCAAACGCCCTTATATGAGGTTGGCAATGCCTGAAATTAATCTTGAATTAATGAGGGGTATAAAAAAAGTATTTGACCCTAATACCATATTAAATCCGAAAAAAATTTTTTAGCAAAAGCGCAACCAATAACCAGTTTTTTTAGTTTTTGCAAGTAATACTATCGTAATTGCTAGTATTAATACTAAGACCGATGGAAATACTGTTGTCAAAAATCAGCTTAAAGTTTAACAAGGAAATTTTTTTGAAGGATCCTGAATCAACAGATTTGGGAAACTTGATTATTACTGAATCCTTAGGAATGATTAATACCCTTGGCCTGGAAGCTTTTACATTTAAAAAATTAGCTACTCAAATTCAAACTGCCGAGAGTTCCATCTATCGTTATTTTGAAAATAAACACAAGCTGCTTATTTATTTCACCAATTATTATTGGGCTTTGTTAGATTACTTCATTGTTTCTAAAACAGCCAATATAAGTTCGGCAGAAACTAAATTGAAGGTAGCCATTAGTATATTGAGCGATCCCAGCCAGTTAAATGATAAAAGCATTAACCTCCCGATAGATAAGTTAAACTTAATAGTGATTGCGGAAAGTACAAAATCATTTCTTACAAAAGAGATTGAATCCGATAACAAAGCAGGATTTTTTGAGGCTTATAAGAATATTTCTAAGCGGCTCGTTAATATTATTAAAGAGATAAATCCTGAATATAATTTTTCGAGAACACTATCCAGCACTTGCATAGAAGGGATGCTTCACCAGCAATATTTTGCCAAGCATATGCCATCACTTACTGATTTCAACAATTTTGATAATGAGGGTAGAACAGATATTTTTTATCAAATTATCATGAAAAACATTAAATCATCATAATGGCATCAGATATTAAGGGTAATCCTTTTAAAAGATTTATTGATCTGCTCAGGCCGGAAAAAGACCTGATCATCATCATTTATATCTATGGTATTTTTGCCGGATTGATCAGTTTAACGCTGCCTCTGGGTATCCAGGCAATCATCAATTTTATCACCGGTGGCGCTGTAAGTACTTCATGGATTTTATTAGTTGTTTTAGTTATTGTAGGCATTATTCTCACCGGAATACTACAAGTTAAACAATTGGCTATTACGGAGACACTTCAGCAGAAAATATTTAGCAAAGCATCGTTTGAGTTTGCTTATCGCATACCCAGGTTTAATCTTAACCACCTCAATAATGAATATTTGCCCGAATTAATCAATCGGTTTTTTGATACTGTGTCCGTTCAAAAGGGACTATCAAAAATTTTGATAGACTTTAGTACCAGCGCTTTGCAGATTATTTTCGGCTTGTTATTACTTTCTTTTTACCATCCATTTTTTATTGTATTCTCTTTTTTGCTGGTAATTTTAATCTTTTTAATTGTACGTTTTACAGGCCCCAGAGGATTGAAAACGAGCCTTGAAGAATCGCATCACAAATACCAAACCGCTCACTGGCTTGAAGAGTTGGCGCGTAATGTGGAAACCTTTAAAATGGCCGGTGAATCTGATTTGCCCTTAAGAAATAACGATAAAAATACAGCGGGCTATCTTGAAGCCAGGCAATCGCATTTTAAAGTAATTATAAGTCAGTTTTCATTGATGATTGCTTTCAAAGCAATTGTAGCTGCCGGTTTATTGCTTATTGGTGGTATATTGGTTTTTGAGCAGCAGATGAACATTGGGCAGTTTGTAGCCGCGGAGATTATCATTATTTTAATTATGAACTCAGTGGAAAAACTAATAGGCACCATAGAAACTATTTATGACGTGCTAACATCTGTAGAGAAAATTGCCGTGGTAACCGACCTGCCGCTGGAAAGTTTTACAAGTGGTAGCAAAGATGTGAATGTAGAACAAGGCCTCTCCATAAGATTAAAAAACCTAACTATTGCTGAGGAAAATCATCAGTTCCTTAAAAGAGTTAACCTGCATATTAGGGCAGGAGATAAAATTTGCATTACAGGACCATCAAATGCAGGGAAAAGCATTTTGCTACAACTTATTGCAGGATGGTTTACAGAATATAAAGGCAATATATTAATTAATGATTTGCCGTTGCACGATTTGAACCTGACCAGCCTGCGTAAAACCATTGGTGACTGTATGGCTACAGAGGGCATTTTTCAAGGGTCGATTGAGGAGAATATTCAAATAGGAGATCATGAATGTTCTTTTGAGGAAATTCAAAGAGTTACTGAAATTTCCGGCTTGGGTGATTATATGCAAAATAACAATATCAGCTACCAAAAAATGCTTTATCCGGGTGATAAGACTTTTGCTAAACGCGCCAAACAGCAAATACTTTGGGCACGAGGCATTTTAGGAAATAAAAAGCTGATATTGTGGGAAGATACCTCCGGGCAACTCTCCCATTTGGAAAAACTCAAATTTGTTAAACATTTATTGAGCCTCGGCAAAGAAGTTACCGTAATATTGGTAAGCAACGATATGTCCATAGTAAAACGTTGCGAGCGGGCAGTAGGAATGGAAAACGGAGAAGTACTATATGATATAACCTCCGAAGAGGCTAAAGAAAATCAATGGTTTAAAAGTAATTGTTTGATGAGAGATGCTTAATATTAGCCCCTACGATATAAAAGGTAAAATAAAGAAAGAGAACTATAAGTCTTTTCAATATTTTGTAGAAAAAAAGCCGTCTAAAACGCTTTCACGGCTACTTATTATTTCCTTTTTGGCAATTGTAGCATTTTCGTTTCTTCCATGGACACAAAATATCCGTGCGAGCGGTCAGGTAACAGCCTTATCTCCTTCGGAACGCCCCCAAGATTTGAATGCATTAATAGATGGGCGAATTGAGGAGTGGTACGTGCGTGAAGGGCAGTATGTAAAAAAGGGTGATACCATACTTTTTATTAGTGAGATAAAACAGGAATATTTTGATCCTCAACTAATTGAGCGTACGCAAATACAATTAGCGAACAAGAAAGAGTCGTTGGGTTTTTACGAGCAAAAAATTGAAGCGCTTGACGCGCAGATTGCAGCTATTAAGCAAAATAGAAGTCTAAAACTGGAACAAGCCAAGAATTATGTAAAACAAAGCAGGTTAAAGATTGCCGCTGACAGCATTGATTATGAGGCTTCCATTACCAATTTAGAAATAGCGGAACGCCAACTAAACAGACAGCAAGAGCTTTATGAGGAGGGCTTAAAATCTTTAACTGACTTAGAAACCAAAAAATTGAAAGTACAGGAAACACTGGCTAAAAAAATTAGCGCAGAGAGCAAACTCCTCAGTAGCCGTAATGAGTTACTAAACGCACAAATCGATTTAAATTCAGTATTTAATGAGTATACTGATAAGCTACAGAAAGCTAAATCTGAGCAATATGCCACGCAATCCGCATTTCAGGATGCCAGAGTGGAGGTAGTGAAGATGGAAAATCAGCTTACCAACTATCAGGTTCGTGCAGGATATTATTATGTACGTGCCCCGCAGTCCGGTTATATTATTGAGGCAGTAAATTCGGGAATTGGCGAGAATATAAAGGCAGGCGATCCGCTTATAACTATTATGCCCGAGAATGCAACCCTTGCCATGGAGATGTATATTAATCCTGTTGATTTGCCCTTAATGCATAATGGCGAGGAGGTAAGAATTATCTTTGATGGTTGGCCTTCAATTATATTTTCAGGTTGGCCTATCATTGATTTTGGTACTTTCAGTGGCGAGGTTGTAGCCATTGACAGGGTAATAAGCAAAAATGGCAAATACCGCGTGTTAATAGCACCTGCCGGTGGCCAGGGCAACTGGCCCGATGCTTTACGGGTAGGAAGTGGCGCTACAGGTTTGGCTTTACTTAAAAATGTACCAATATGGTATGAGGTATGGCGACAAGTAAATGGCTTTCCTCCAAACTACTACACCCAGTCGGACGCAAATGAGAAGAAACCAAAATCTGAGGAATGAAACGGGCATTGAAAATTTTTGGTGTTAACCTGTTAATATTTTTATCGCTTACTGCAGCCAGAGGGCAGTCGTTAGATAAAGTATTAAGTGAATATGAATACCTGCAATTGGTATTGAGCAACCATCCGGCAGCAAGGCGAGCAGACAACCTGCGCGAAATGGGAGAATTTTCGATCATGCAGGCCAAAGGAAATTTTGATCCTTATCTTTTCTCAAAAAACAAACAAAAGTATTTTAACGAAAAAAACTATTATACTTTTAGCAATTCCGGTGTGAGCTTGCCCACACGAACGGGTATTTCATTACAGGCGGGCTACGATTGGAATGAAGGAGTTTTCCTAAATCCTGAAAATTCCTTGCCTCCAAACGGCCTCTGGTATGCGGGAGTAAGTGTGCCGCTGTTACAAGGGTTGCTTTTTGATGAAAACAGAGAGGCACTGCAGCTGGCTTTTATCGATAGAAATTATTACAATAACCAGGCAAATTTACTGCTCAACAACATATTATTGGAAGCTAGTAATTATTATTGGCGCTGGGTACAAATGAAGTACCAACAACAGATCATTCTGGATGCTTTTGAATTTGCTCAAAACAATTTTTCAAATTATAAAACGGCCTACTTACAAGGTGATAAGCCTGCCATTGATACATTAGAAGCATTTATTCAACTGCAAAATTTTTCTGTTCAGCGGCAAGAAATAGCAAACGATTTGGAAGCAGCACGCTTAACACTATTCACATTTCTTTGGGCAGAAGAAGACAGCCCTTTCAATGAAATTGCGCTTCAGCCGGCACTTTTCGATGCCGTCAGCATATTTTCGCTTGATAGTTTGCGCGTTAACTTGCCGGTTTTTGTTGAAGACCACCCTGATTTAAGAAAGTATGATTTACGAATAAGACAGCTTGCTATTGAAAACCGTATGAAGCGTGAGAAACTGAAACCTAAGCTAAACGTAGAGTATAATATTATCCAACCGCCATCAACCGAATTCAGCGAGATACAAGGCTTAGACAACTATAACTGGGGTTTTACTTTTAGTTTTCCACTATTTTTAAGATCAGAAAGAGGTGCCCTCAATATGAATAACATTAAATTAGAAAATAGCACGTTGGAGTATGAGCAGAAGCGGCTTTCTATCAAAAATAAGGCGCGACAGTATGATTTTGCCTTTAGCAATGTTGCACAGCAGCTTGTAACTTATCAATCGGTAGTAGACCAGTATGAGCAACTGCTTAAAGCAGAGCTGAGGAAATTTGAAATAGGTGAGAGTAGCATTTTTTTAATTAACTACAGGCAACAAAGTTTGGTTAATGCGGAAATGAAACTGATAGAACTGCGCACCAAATACCGACTGTACTACCGCCAATGGTTGCATAGCCTGGGTGCTGCCCCGGAATTATGGCTTGCACGATAGAGCAATTATTTTTCTAAAATCATCTTATGTGTGGCATCACAGGAGTTTTTGCGTTTAATGAAATTGGCAGGTTTAACCTACCCAACCTGAGTAGGGCAACCGAAGCACTCGCACACCGCGGGCCGGATAATCAGAATATTTACATGAGTGATTATGTGGGCTTAGGACACAGACGCCTGTCAATTATAGACCTAAGCTTTGCCGCAAACCAACCTATGAGTGCCCAACAAGGCCGCTATCAGCTCGTTTTTAATGGAGAAATATATAATTATAAATCGCTTAAAAAAGAGCTATCGGATGCTGGCGTTCCATTTGAAACTGAAAGTGATACGGAGGTTTTGCTCCAACTGCTTATCCATAAAGGCGCAGCAGGCATTAATGAGTTAAACGGATTCTTCGCCTTTGCTTTTTATGATGAAAATAAGGGGGAAATGCTTGTGGCCAGAGACAGGTACGGCATTAAACCGCTGTATTATTTTCACGATGAAGATAAGTTTCTATTCGCCAGTGAAATGAAGAGCATGCTGCGCTTCGGTGTAGATAGAACTATAGATTCCACATCGCTCTATACCTACCTGCAGCTCAATTATCTGCCAGCCCCGCTATCAATGATTAAAGGCGTGAAAAAACTCATGCCCGGTGAACAGCTAATAGTCCGCAAAAAGGAGGTAGCCACCAGTCATTATTATCAATTAGAGCAGTCGTTTGAAAACACTTTCCGAGGTTCTTACTCGGAGGCTCAGGAAGTATTAAAAGAGAAGCTTGAGCTGGCTGTGAAAAGAAGGTTAGTAGCCGATGTGCCGCTGGGTAGTTTTCTGAGCGGTGGTGTAGATTCATCCATTATTGCCACGCTCGCTAAGAAGCACGACCACGATTTGCGCACTTTCTCTATTGGCTATGCCGGCCACTCTTTTTTTGATGAAACCGCTTATGCCGAAGAGGTAGCACGGCACATAGGTAGCAACCATCAGGTTTTTAAATTGAGCCTTAACGATTTGTACAGCTACCTGCCCAAAATGCTTACCCATTTTTCCGAGCCGTTTGCCGATAGTTCTGCGCTTCCGGTTTATGCCTTGAGCCAATTAACGCGCAAGGAAGTTACGGTGGCCTTGTCGGGCGATGGGGCAGATGAGCTTTTTGGAGGATATAACAAACATGCTGCGCTTTACCGTTTATGGCATCCGGGTGTTAAAGAAAAGTTTGTTAGCGGATTGGGTGCAATATGGAAGCACTTGCCGCAATCGAGAAATAATAAAATAGGCAATTTAATACGACAACTCAATAAATTTGCTGAAGCCTACGAATTAGATGTAGCCGGACAATATTGGTTGCTGGCCAGCTTACAATCGGCACAGGCGGCCACCGGGCTTTTGGCAAACGATATGGTTGATACCATCAACTATGAATCTTTTGCAAGTTGGAAGACCGGCTGCTTGAGTCAGTTAAATAGTAAATCAATTAACAAGGCACTGTATATTGATCAAGCGCTTGTGCTGCAAGGTGATATGCTACCTAAAGTAGATTTAATGAGTATGGCCAGTGCTCTGGAGGTGAGAGTTCCGTTTCTCGATCATGAGCTAGTGGCTTTTGCCAATTCCCTACCGGAAGATTTTAAGGTGAATAACAAGATGAAAAAACGCATCTTACAAGATGCCTTCCGGAATGAGCTGCCCGCAAAAGTTTACAACCGACCAAAACATGGCTTTGAAGTACCACTTGTAAGCTGGATGCAACGCGAACTCAAACGTGAAATTGAAGACAAATGGCTGGCTCCGGACTATATTAAAAAGCAGGGTATTTTTAATGAGGAGAGCGTGCAAAAATTGAAAGCAAAATTATTTTCCGCTAATCCTGGCGATAGCCATGCACATGTGTGGGCACTTATTTGCTTTCAGGAATGGTATGAGCAGTATATGGTAGCGGATTGAAAATTAATACTAACTGTAAAAGCCTGAAACAGATAAATGTTTATTTAATCCAGCCTTGGGCCTTAGCATGTTTTTCGGCCTCAGAGGTATCCTTAATTAATAGAAGAGGAACACCGAACTTGGCGTAATCGTCAATAATTTCCTGCTCGAAAATATCTTTCTTTTTAATTTTTCTGATATAAACCGCTTTAATTCTGTCTGAAAATTCAATCAGGGCTTTGTGGTAAATCAGCGGATCGCGCTGACCGCTGTCGCCAATCAAGATAAAATTCATTTCAGGATATAAGTCCATTAATCTTCGTATTTTTTGCAGCTTATGTTGGTGGCTTCCACCACCCGTAAATAATAAATCTTTAATGCCTGACTTAAATTCCTGCAGAAGAAAAGGTCCTTTAGGTATTTGGCGTACCTCAAAAAAATCAACCAGAAAATCGTACAAATTCCATTCACTGCTGCTTACATAAAAAATAGGATTTATACCCTTATTATTAAGCTTGTGGTAAAATGCGGTAACACCTTCAAATGGAAGTCTCGTTTTAGCATTTTTAGTCATAATTAGGCGTATTTTGCGCAGCAGTTGTGTGGCGTGCGATACTAAAATGGTATCGTCAATATCTGATATAACTCCGAAATTTTGTTTGTTATTATCTATAAGAAATTCACCCAATTGCGTGCATTGCGCTTCACCGCTTGCATCGTAAATGGAAAATTTGGCTTCATGCCAGCCGGTTTCAAATGGTTTTTCGGTGGTTACCCACTTACTAAAATAGCCCAAATCATCGCAGTGTACAGTAAACTGCTCATCGCCAAGGTGTATATTAACCTTGGTTTCCGGAAGGGGTGTACTTAAGTATCGCGCCAGCATGGTCTTAAAATTTTTACTTTTCTTATCTTTTTCGTCAGAAAAGAAGTCAGGCCGATTTTCCAAAATCTGTCCTTTTAAATAAATTCTGTTGGCATAGCCATAACCACGGTACGGGATTACCGTTGGAGGAGAAATAATGCCTAATAGCCGTTTGAAGAAAACAGCAAGCCGTATGTTTAAAAATCTTAAAATAGTAGTTCAGTTTTAAATTATATAAAATGGAAAATACGCACATTTTGTTTGTAATCAATCCAAAATCGGGTGGAATTAATAAAGATGGACTGGATAAACTGATTAAGCGGATGTGTGATGAGTGCCAAAGTTCCTACGCTTTCCACTACACAACAGGTAAAAATGATGTGGAGGCTATAAAACAGCTGATGAAGGAAAAATCTCCTGAAATTGTTGTGGCTTGTGGAGGGGATGGCACAGTTAATATAGTAGCACAATGCTTACTGCATACTGAAATTTCGTTAGGAATAATGCCTATGGGATCGGCCAATGGGCTGGCTAGCGAGTTAAACATTCCTGAAGATGATGAGGAGAGTTTACAGATTATTTTCAGTAATAAAACAAAACCGCTCGATGTGCTGCGCATTAATGAAGCGCACATCTCACTGCACCTGAGCGATGTGGGCTTTAATGCCAATATGATTAAAGAATTTGAGAAAGAAAGCAGAAGGGGCAAGCTGGGCTACGCAAAAGCTTTTTTTAAATCGATAAAAGACAGAGAAGGCGCCACCTACGATATAAAAACTGATAAAAATCAATTGACCGTTACAGCAGAGATGCTTGTTTTTGCCAATGCTTCCAGCTACGGAACGGGCGCCATAATTAACCCGGACAGCGAGTTGGATGATGGTTTTTTTGAGCTGATTGTTTTTAAACCTATCCGGTTAAGCGAGTTGGCTTCCTTAACTTTCGAAAGCTTCTTCGGTGATATTAATGAGTCTCCCTACGTGGAGATTTACCAAGCTAAAGAGGCACATATTACCTGTAAACAACACCAATTGCTGCAAATTGATGGGGAGTTAATTAATGAAGTAAATGAAATTAAGCTGGAAATGCTACCTAAAGCTATACAGTTGATAAGGGTGTAACTTTCTGTCTGACATTATTTTAATAATGCCTTTGTTATTCTTTCTTCTTGGATCACTACATCTTTCATTAGCAGATTAAAAGGAAATTCTTTGTGCTTTTTTGAGTTCTTAAAGACCTCTAAAATTACATATAGTGATTTGGCCTTTATTAATGAAAGATTCAATTCATATTCTAAGTTGCATTCAGAAACAAAATCATCACTGAACTCGGGCGCAATCAAAAGTGATTTAATAATGTTAAAATTGTTTTTCTCAGCCAATTTAACATAAGACTTGAGCTGTCTTGAGACTACACTAAACTTATTAAAACCTTTATCCTTGTTGGTTTTGCACTCAATAAGTATGAGTTGATTATTTCCAAGATTTAGCAAAATATCAATCTTATCTTTATTTGTGTTCAACTCGGATCTTAACTGCTCATCAACATTAAATTTCAGTTCGCTAAAAATTTTCTTAGTTAGTTCCTCGAACTGAATACCAATTTGTGCTTCGGGAATGTTTAGGCCATTTTCTTTTAGCGTTCTCAAATCACGATATGCAAAATGCTCGTAATTCTCAAGTGATAAATTTTCAGCATCTTTATACTCTTCTAAGATATTAAATACCTCATTCCCTCGTGTTCTAACGGACTGTTTTTCACAAAATTTATTAAGATCATCCTCGTTCATTATCTCTAATACATCTCGAGGCTTTATATTGTAATCTAAAAGATATTCACTTTTTAGGACGCTATTGTCTTGAAGCTCAAACTCACTCTTAAGGTATTCATTTGTTTTCGGTAAGATCTTCTCTAAATCAATAAGTAATCTGTCATAACCTTCTGTAGAAATCCCAACTCGTTCATCTTTGTCGATATCTTCGAAATAATGAATTATGTTGTCAATTTTATCATTTACGGTACTGCCTTTAAGCGAAATGCCTGTCTTCAAGCCTTTTTCGAAAAGATCGTTTATAAAACCTTTTTTTTCAGTCAGCGATGAGCCATCTTTAAAAATACCTTCAGAAATAAGTGTTTTGAAGGATATTCCTTCTTTAATAATGCTTTTGATTTTCTCAGCGGTAGTTTCATCTTTCCATTTTATATTGTGCTTTTTGCAAACCAGATTGATCTGTGGATCTCTTAAACACTTAAGCACTCTACGAAAGTATTTATCAGCTATATCTTTATTTCTAACTTTTCTTAAAATACGTACCACCTCATCAGCAACGTAGACAGTATTCGTTTTTTTCGAATAAAAAATTACGCCTACATTCTTAAGCTCATTAATAATATTTTCAGTTTCCTTTTTTATGGCAGGAATGACCATATAATTTATAAGTTTTATTTCTTCTTGCGATAATGACAATTCAGTACTGAGCGTCAAAAGAATCGACAATTCGTCCTGTGTAATTTTAGTATCAAGATTATTGTTGAGGTCATTGGTAAAGGCAGTTTTTAGGCAACCTTTGTAAATTTTGTAATCCCGTAATCTGCTTTCCTCAATATTTGAATTATTTTCTTCAATTGACTTTTCTAAATTTTTGACTTTCTTTTTTAAGTTATTCAATTCATTTTCATACAGTCTTGACAGCCATTCTGCCTTCATTATACAATTTCCATCTCTAATTATAATATCAATCAATATATCTAATTGGGTATTAGTGTCTTTGAATTCAGACTTTACATATTCTTGAAAATTAGCACTTACCAACTCAAAAATCTTTGAAATATTTAGATTATCTGCATTTTTCAAGTCTTTCTCAGAATCAGTCAATATTTTGTCAATCTCATTCTTATTTGTCGAGCTTTCTGATATTAGAGAGTCCAATATTTTGAGGAAGGAGTTTTTCTCAAAAGAATTTAGGTTTTCAAGAATTTGGTTTAATTTCATAAATAGTCATTTAATAAACAGTAAGTATAAGTATAATTTAGCTCATAGATTACATATTTGTCAAAATTCTATTCTGTAAAAGCCGAAATAGCATAAAAAAAGCTGCACTTTTGAGCGCAGCTTTTATAATTAATTGAAGTTGTTACAAACTACTTCTTCTCTTCTTCTTTATCCTCACTCACTTCTTCATACTCCACATCATCTACACCGTCAGTAGCATCTTGCGGGCCGGCTTGGCCTGCACCGGCAGCGCCATCTGCTCCAGCCTCAGCACCTTGCTGTGCGGCATAAATTTCCTGCGAAGCAGCTTGCCATGCATTGTTTAACTCTTCCATTGAAGTATCAATTGCGGCAATATCTTGCTGGCTATGTGCCACTTTCAATTTACTTAAAGCGCCTTCAATAGCAGTTTTATTACCATCAGATAATTTGTCGCCAAATTCTTTCATCTGCTTTTCCGTTTGAAAAACCAGTGAATCAGCTTGGTTTATTTTGTCAATCTTCTCTTTTTCCGCTTTGTCCGATTCAGCATTCGCTTCAGCTTCTTTTTTCATTTTTTCGATTTCTTCGTCTGATAAACCTGAAGAAGCCTCAATCCTGATTTTCTGCTCTTTTCCTGTGCCTTTATCTTTAGCCGAGACATTCATAATACCATTGGCATCAATATCAAAAGTTACTTCAATCTGCGGCACACCTCTTGGCGATGGTGGAATACCATCCAGATGGAACCTGCCAATTGTTCTGTTGTCCTTGGCCATAGAACGCTCACCTTGTAATACGTGAATCTCTACTGATGGCTGGTTGTCAGAAGCCGTACTAAAAGTTTCAGATTTCTTTGATGGAATGGTTGTGTTAGACTCAATTAATTTAGTCATTACACCGCCCATAGTTTCAATACCTAATGAAAGTGGCGTAACGTCTAATAGTAAAACGTCTTTCACTTCACCGGTTAATACACCGCCTTGTATGGCTGCACCAATGGCCACAACCTCATCCGGGTTAACACCTTTGGAAGGCTTTTTACCGAAGTATTTCTCTACTTCTTCCTGTATTCTAGGTATTCTGGTTGAACCACCCACTAAAATCACTTCATCAATATCGCTTGGTGATAAACCTGCATCTTGTAAAGCTTTCTTAACCGGATCCATTGAACGCTTCACTAATTTATCAGCTAATTGCTCAAATTTAGATCGGCTTAAAGTTCTTACCAAGTGCTTTGGTATTCCATCAACCGGCATTATATATGGCAGGTTAATTTCAGTACTTGTAGAGCTTGATAATTCAATTTTTGCTTTCTCTGCGGCCTCTTTCAAACGTTGAAGTGCCATAGGATCTTTAGTTAAATCTAATCCTTCATCTTTCTTAAATTCTGCCGCTAGCCAGTTAATAATTATTTGGTCAAAGTCGTCACCACCCAAGTGCACATCGCCATTTGTTGATTTTACCTCGAAAACACCATCACCTAATTCCAAGATAGAAATATCAAAAGTACCACCACCCAAATCATAAACTGCAATGGTTTGGTCCTTATCTCTTTTATCCAAGCCGTAAGCAAGTGCTGCTGCGGTTGGCTCATTAATTATTCTTTTTACTTCAAGTCCGGCAATTTGACCTGCTTCTTTAGTAGCCTGCCGCTCAGCATCGTTAAAGTAAGCCGGTACGGTAATTACTGCCTCAGTTACTTCCTGACCCAAATAATCTTCCGCAGTTGATTTCATTTTTTGCAAAATCATGGCAGAAAGCTCCTGTGGTGTATAATCTCTATCGCCAACAGTTACTTTAACTACATCATTAGTACCTGCACTCACTTTATAAGAAGCCATTTTCTTTTCCTCAGAAACATCTGAAAACTTCTTACCCATAAATCGCTTTACCGATGAAATGGTGTTCTGCGGATTGGTAATAGCTTGTCTCTTTGCAGGATCCCCTACTTTTCTCTCGCCTTTACCGTTATCTAAAAAAGCAACGATAGATGGCGTGGTTCTTCTTCCCTCACTGTTAGGTATTACAACCGGCTCGTTACCTTCCATTACGGAAACGCATGAGTTGGTTGTTCCTAAATCAATTCCAATTATTTTTCCCATTGTCTATATATTTTATTCAGTTTTTTATTTCTCTTTGCTTTCTACTAAACAATGGATGTGCCAAGCGGCCGATGAGGTTATTATTATGACAAACTGACATTATATGACTCATAACATAACTAATTGTCATTATTTATGCTTATTTGAAAGATAAATAACATTTAATAAGTGCCATAAATTGCTGACTAAAATTTTCGAAAATATAAAGTAGCTGTTACTTTCGTAAAATGGCATTACAGAAAACCCATGATTTGATTCACAATAAAAAACACGCGCTAAATATTGTGGTAGTGGCCGAAAATATAAGAACCCCGGAAAACTTGGGGATGATTTTACGCATCAGCGAAGCTTTTGCCGTAAACGAAATTATTTTTACCGGAACGCATGGTGCACACTTTTCTACAAAGGCCAAACGTGCCTCAAGAAATGCCCACACCTTAAAAAACTATAAGTTTACAGCAGACAGTGAGGAAGTGATTGACGATTTAACAAAGAAAGGTTACTGCTGCTTGGCACTGGAAATAACCGATACAAGCACGCCAGTAGAAGATTTTGACTGGGGAGCAAATGCCAAACTGGCTTTATTTGTTGGTTCCGAACGAAACGGCTTATCTGAAATAGTACTGAATAGAATGGTGGCCTCTGTACATATTGTAATGTATGGCCAAAACTCATCTCTAAATGTTAATTCGGCCCTCTCCATAGCACTCCATCAAATATGTCTTAAACATTGGTAGCTAATTAACCACGAGTTAGCTGCTGTGATTTTCATAATTATTTGGTGGCAAACGAATTGAGATATTATACTGAGCAAATAAAGAGATAATAGGATTTACCATTTTGGTAACTATTCATTATCTTTGCTCGTAGATAAAAAAACATGAGAGTAATTGCTAAAAAGATACTTCGCGAATTCTGGCAAAAGCATGCTGACTCAGCAGAGCAATTAAAAACTTGGTACAAAGAAGCATCTAAGGCAAACTGGAAAAGTCCTATTGATATCAAAGGGCAATATGCAAATGCAAGTATTTTGAAAAGTGGGCGAGTTGTATTTAACATTTGTGGCAATAGCTACAGATTAATTGTGGATATAAATTATGGTAGACAATGGATATTTATTCGGTTCATTGGAACTCATAATGATTATGACAAAGTAGACGCTGATAAAATTTAAACGGATGGATATTAAAGCTATAAAAACTGAAGAAGACTACAGCCGAGCGCTGATGAGACTTGAAGAGATATTCCATGCTCCTGCCAGCTCAATAGAGGGCGATGAGGCTGACATTTTATCAATACTGATAGAAAAGTATGAAGATGAACATTATCCTATTGATGCTCCGGATCCAATTGAAGCCATAAAATTTAGAATGGAACAGATGGGTATGGACAACAAGGATCTAGCTGATATTATTGGTTATAAGAGTAGAGTTTCAGAAATCTTCAATCGAAAAAGAAAGCTTACACTGAAGATGATAAGGAACCTTCACAAGAAATTGAAGATACCATACGAATCACTGATTGCAGACTATTAAATCATCACTTGATAATAACTCAGCATTTTGCATGTTTATACACTACGGCTTTATGCGGTGTAGACAAAGTTCTGTTGATATAATACTTAATAGTGTAAGATTACAAGCCTACAATAAGTGGGACAATTGTTAGAGTTATTTTTAGAATGGTAGATTGCACCGCCTCAGAAATGTCTTTAAAAAAGTAGCTAATAGACTACGAGTTAATTATTTCGTTGTTGATATTTGTTTATTAGTGACTACACAATGAGCAGCACTATTAGAGCAAGTTTGATTAAAAATTTGTATATTTAACTATTTGCAGATGACTCCTATTAGTATCAGCAGTTAATTTTTATTTTTTATGGAAGAGCACAATTCTGCTAGCAGGTATTTTTTAACAAGCCTCGCACTTAAAATTTTTTTATTGGGCAGCCTATGTGTGTTGCTCTATTTTGGTAGTTCATTATTCATCCCTTTGTCAGCTGCCTTATTGCTTTCGTTTATCTTACTGCCTGTAGTACGTTTTCTGGAGCGTAAAGGCACCAACCCTTCTATAGCAATTGCGCTTACAATTTTTGCGCTTTTAGCCGTAATTGGCACCATACTTTACCTATATGGCAATCAAATTGTTGATATAATTAAAGAATTTGAATCTTTTCAGCGGAAATTAATTGATACAATTACGCCAATAACAAATTTTGTTAATGATAGATTAAACCTAAAAACTGATATAAAGCCTCCTGAAGTTATAAATAAGGCAAAGGATTTCATAAGTGGCGATGGGTACGATTTAGTAGGTAGCGTGTTAAAAAGTGTGCTGTCTTCTTTAGGTACCTTTTTACTCATCATAGTTTTTACAATCTTGTTATTATCTTACCGGAAAGGATTAAAAAAAGCGCTGCAATCTTTTGGTAGCGGTGCAGAGGAAAGTAGGCATTTAGGAAGGGCGCTGACAGAAGCTAGTGCTGTAGGGAGAAACTACGTTTTAGGTGTGGTTATACTAATTGCCGTCTTAACTACTATAAACACTGTAGGTTTAATGATAATAGGCGTTGATTACCCATTATTCTTTGGATTTCTGCCCGCTGCTCTTTCCATTATTCCTTATTTTGGCTCAATTATGGGTGCTTTAGTGGCAGTTGTATATGCTTTTTTTAATTATGATGCAGCCTTTTACCCAATTAGTGTTATATGCCTTTTCTGGGCAAGCCAAATACTGGAAAGCAATTATCTTAATCCTAAAATAGTAGGAGGAAACTTACGCATTAATATACTTTTTGTTATTATATTTTTGCTCGCAGGGCAAACTTTATGGGGAATATCCGGTCTTATATTGGCAGTTCCGCTCATGGCTATTGTAAAAATATTCTGCGAGCACTTTCCTCCATTAAAACCTGTTGCCATGCTTATAGGCAGTGAGGTGCATAGTGATAATGCTGAAAGGCCAAACTTTATAGTCAGGTCGGTAAAAAAACTTTTTGGAAAAGGGAAAAGCAAATAGCTTAAACCCGGTAAACCAGCGCATTGATGTGCATACCTGCACCAACTGAAGCTAATACTATGTCATTATTTTCCTCAACGCTATGGTTTTCAAGTTCTCCTCTCAAAAGCATATCCAGCATTACGGGAACTGTGGCAACCGAGTTATTGCCAAACTTTTGGATGGTCATAGGCATCATTTCCTCTGCCGATAGTTGAAGGCCATGCAGTTGCCCTAGTTTCCTTAAAATTGCTGAATCCATTTTAGCGTTGGCTTGGTGTATTAATACCTTTTTTATGTTATCAAGAAAAATCCCCGATCTTTTCAAAGCTACATCTATGCCGCTGGCCACTTCTTCCAGTGCATATTCATAAATTTTTCTACCTTTCATTTTAATATATCGCGCATCTCGGGGCGCATCCGGGTTATTTGATGGCCCCATGGCCAAATAGTTTACCTCCTCGTTGGCATCTGTTCTGTTAGCAAAGCCCAAAATACCTTTTCTGTCATCGTTATAAGTAGCAGAAACAATGGCGGCACCGGCACCATCTGAAAAAATCATACCATCTCTATCGTGCGGATCAACGCACCGGCTCAGCGTTTCACTGCCAACTACGAGCACATTACGGCAAAAACCGCTGCGGATCATTTGGTAAGCTTGTATAACTGATTGCAACCAACCCGGGCAGCCGAATAATAAATCATAGCAAACTACATCAGGGTTTTTTATTTGTAGCTTATGTTTCACTTTAGCAGCCAGGCTCGGCATATTATCAATGCGATTGGTGTCGTATTCGATATCTCCAAAATTATGTGCAAAAATAATGTAGTCTAATTCTTCCTTGTCAATAGAGCTGTTTTTCAACGCCTTTTTGGAAGCCAAATAACCTAAATCAGAATTAAGCTGATCTTTATCAGCATACCTGCGTTCTTGTATGCCGGTTATTTTTTCGAATTTTTTAATAATCTCCTCATTAGGGATGTCAAATTTTTCTCCATTTTCAGTAAAGAAATTATGCTGAAGAAAAGCAGCGTTGGTAACAATGTTGCTAGGCACAAATGAGCCTATCCCATTAAAAACTACATTAGGGGTTTTCATAAAGTGTTATTTAAATATGTCGTACAGCGGCCCGGCAGGCATAAGCCGCCTGTTCAATTCTTTCTGCACTTAATTTTTGATGATGAGCTAATTGTAATTTTGCCAGTAAAGTAATTGGCCTATAAGTAAGTGAAATGTTCGTATAAGCTTTTAAATATTTCATTGCTCTTGTTCTTATTGCCTCTATAAAAAGTTCATTATTAAGCGCTTCGGTACTTTGGAAGCAAAGATGGATGATATTACTTGCACCCACTCCAAACTTTTCCGCAATTATAGGTATGGGTGTTTCGCTATAATAATTTTCAGAAATGCAGGCAAGCGTATTTTCCAAAATCAGGTTGTTTGCATTAATCTTACTACGAAGCCGGAATGAACGTTCATTCCGAAAAGTCGGCATAAAAGAAATAATTTCAAACTTATAAAATAAGTAAGTTAACAATTACGCAATGGAATGGGTTTATTTATGATCGATGTGCGGATAATGCATTTATCTTCTCTTGGCTCTACCTTTCGTCCTTACCACTTTCTTCATGTCCTTACCCTTGTATTCGGTCCAAGTTTGGCCGGACTGTGAAACCCTTGTAGTTGGTGTACAAGAGGCCACAGCAAGGCCGGATATAACTAAGATAAAAATGATTTTGATATACCTTTTCATTAAGATAATTTTGATCTAGCAACATATAATAACTGATTAATCTAGTATTTATTGCCATTGGTCTTTGTTTTTAATGCGTTTATCGAAATTCAATGCCATCGCAACATAGTACTTAAGGTGCATCTCATTTCTGAAGACTTATATATTACTGTCGATTAGTTAAGACCTTTTCACCTTCTCTTGAGGAGAAGGTTTAAGTGCCTGCCCGCATCTGGCGGGTTGAGGACACAAACAAAATCTTAACTAAACGAGATTGACTTATATATTGCAATTTCTCATTGCAATTGGTAATTACCTATCAATAATCTTATATTTGACCCCACACAAACCTAAAACGCATTTATGGCTTGGTTTAAGCGCAAAAATAAAGGAATTTTAACTCCTACAGAAAATAAAAAAGAAGCTCCGGATGGCTTATGGTATAAATCACCAAGTGGCAAAATTATCCACATGCGTGAGTTAAAGCTAAATGCCTACGTAAGCCCTGAAGATGATTACCACGTTAGAATAGGCTCTAAAGAATATTTTGAAATCCTTTTTGATGACAACAAATTTACGGAGCTCGATAAAGACCTGAACTCAGGCGATCCGTTGATGTTTGTGGATAGCAAACCTTACCCCGTTCGCATAAAACAAAGCCAGGAAAAAAGTGAGCTGAAAGATGCCGTTCGTTCTGCTCATGGTAAAATTAATGGGCTGCCTATTTGTATTGCCTGTATGGATTTCTCCTTTATTGGTGGCTCTATGGGTTCTGTGGTGGGAGAGAAAATTGCCCGTGCCATTGAATACTCACTCAAAAAAGAAGTGCCCTTTCTAATGATCTCAAAATCCGGAGGAGCAAGAATGATGGAGGCCGGCTTCTCATTAATGCAAATGGCGAAAACATCGGCTAAATTGGCGCAACTTTCTGCGGCAAAAATTCCTTATATTTCATTACTTACGGATCCTACCACAGGTGGCGTTACAGCATCTTACGCTATGCTGGGCGATTTTAACATTGCCGAGCCCGGTGCATTAATCGGCTTCGCAGGACCAAGGGTAATAAGAGAAACCATTGGTAAAGATCTACCGAAAGGCTTTCAAAGTTCTGAATTTGTGAAAGACCATGGATTTTTAGACTTTATTGTTGACCGCAGGCAGCTTAAAAGTAAGCTAACAACATTGCTAAAAATGCTGAAATAGCTAAGTCTGCTGCCTGATAATTTTGTTGAACAGCTGAATTTTTTAATCGAAATCGAACTAATTGAGTAGCTGTAATATCTTCTTTGCTCTGGATTGATATCCGGCAGAACCGTTGGCTATATTGTCTTCCAAAATTAGCTTCAGTTCATTTCGCAGTTCAGGATAAGGCGCTATGTATTTAAACACTACCGTCATAGCAAAAACATGAATAGCAATTGGTTCTTTTCTGTCCATCAATAGTTCAAAACAGTAATTGATGGTTAGCCCATGGAGTTTTTTGGGTAATTCTATGAATTGAAACATCCGCAAAATATTCCGCTTTAGGCTGTCCTCATTAGTTTTTAGTAAAGTATTATGGAGCTTGAGTAAATGAGGCTGCAAACTTTTTTGATCTAGCTTAATTAAGGCCATAAAAACCCAAACACAGCGCTGCCTAAACCGCATGTCATCCGCTAAGAATTCATTAACAAGTACTGCTATTGCCGAAGCATCATCTATAATAATTGTTGCAAGGTGCAGCCCATCAGTTTCCGTAAACTTATCATTTGATAATACCAGTTCCCTTAGCTGTGATGCAACCATCCTTTAAAATCAAGTGTCTGCTAGTAGAGTCAAATTTAGCACTTATGAAAAGATTACTCCTTATTTGCAGCATGTTTCTGTGCTTGGCGCTCGCCTTTCAATGCGAAAATAATGATAAAAATAAATTGCTAAAAGCTGAAATTGTCTTTACCGGTTTACCTGCTGCCGATGGTTGCGGCTGGCTGCTGAATATTAACGACAAAAGTGTGAGCCCCGTTAATTTACCCGAGAAGTTTCAAGTAAAGGGGATGAAGGTTGATGTTGATCTGGCTTATCTCTCTACCAGTTTCCAATGTGGCATGTCGCCCAACAATAAAATACCGCAAGTAGAAATATTGAATATAGCGCAATCGACAGAATAAATTGAGAAGGCAATTGCTATGCCCCATTTTGCTGTGTAGCTTTGAGCATGCGGCTGATCAAGAAACCCGTTCTCTGTAATTACTACCTCACTTACCGTTGTAACGCGAGTTGCCATTTTTGTGATATATGGGAAAAACCAAGCCCCTATGCAACTTATGAAAACGTAGAAAGTAACCTCCGACATTTGAAAGCGCTGGGCGTTAAAGTGATAGACTTTACCGGAGGGGAGCCATTACTGCACCAGCAGCTCGATGAGTTTTTAACCTTAGCCAAAGCACTAGGTTTCATTACAACAGTTACCACCAATTGCCTGCTTTATCCTAAAAAAGCGGAAAGCCTTACAGGGTACTATTGATATGCTCCACTTCTCGCTCGATAGTTTTAACAAAGACGAGCATGATGCAGGTAGGGGCGTAGCATGCTACGATTTCGTGATGGAGTCGATAGAAATAGCCAAGTCGTTAGATGAAAGACCGGATATTATCTTCACGGCCATGAATAGCAACATAGATCAGCTTGAGAAGATTTATACAGAAATTTGTTTACCAAATGATTTGGTGCTTATCATTAATCCTATTTTTGGCTATAATAACGTAGCAGATGGTGGCGCGCTTTCTGCTGAAAACTTGCGTAAATTATCAGCTTATGGCAAATGGAAGAACATTTATTTAAATGAAGCTTTCATCAGTTTAAGGCATAACGGGGGTAACCACATCAACGATCCGATCTGTAAAGCGGCCAGCACGAGCCTGGTTATATCGCCACAAAATGAATTGGTGTTGCCCTGCTACCACCTAGGAAAAAAGAGATTTGCCATTAATAATAATTTAGCTCAAGTCTATAAATCTGATCGTGTGCAACGCCACATTGCTTTAGAAGGTAAGCTACCTGAATGCGAGGGCTGCACCATTAACTGCTACATGCAGCCATCATTTGCTGTGGAAACTAACCAATATTTTTGGCAGGCACTTCCATCAACTATTAAATACAACAGGCTGAAAGGAACATGGAGAACTTTATTAAAATAAATTGCCCGTGCAGCTAACTTTTTCAGAAAACATCTTGTTACCTATCCGATTTGCAAAAATTAACAGGCAGGCTAACATCTTTTGTCTAATATCTGATATATTTGCATTTCATTAAATTGAGTAAAAGAACAAAACTATAAGCAGTTCATGACATCAGTAATTATAACCTCAGTTCTTGCCTTTACAGTAGTAATATTAATTTTAGTATTTATTCTGCTATTTGCACAGTCCAAATTAGTGCAATCGGGCCCTGTTAATATTTATGTGAATGGCGATGATGCTAATCCAATCGTTACAGCAGCCGGTTCTACTTTGCTTACAACCCTATCAAGCGAAAGTGTTTACCTGCCTTCTGCTTGTGGTGGTGGTGGTACTTGCGCCATGTGTAAGTGCATTGTAGATGATGGTGGCGGAGAGGTACTTCCTACTGAAGAAGGACACCTGACCAGAGCAGAGAAGAAAGATAATGTGCGCCTATCATGCCAGGTAAAGGTGAAGCAAGATATGCACATCCGTGTGCCGGAAGAAATATTTGGTATTAAGAAGTGGGATTGTACAGTGAAATCTAACTATAACGTTTCTACCTTTATAAAAGAATTTGTGGTTCAGTTGCCTGAAGGCGAAACGTTGGATTTCCAATCAGGTGGTTACATACAAATTGATGTGCCGGCCATAACTTGTGAATTTAAGGGCATGAACATCGACCCACATCCTGATTTGGGACATAAGGACGGAATCTTTCAAGAAGATTGGGATAAATTTGGTCTATGGGATTTGGTGATGAAAAATGATGAGCCAATTTTTAGGGCTTACTCAATGGCTAACCACCCTGCCGAAGGAAACATTATTATGCTTAATATACGTATTGCTACTCCACCTTGGGATAGGGCAAATAACAAATGGATGGATGTAAATCCGGGTATTTGTTCATCTTACGTATTCACAAGGAATCCGGGCGACAAAGTGACCATTTCAGGTCCTTACGGTGAATTCCACATTAATGAGTCGGATGCTGAAATGGTTTATATAGGTGGTGGTGCCGGCATGGCGCCATTGCGTTCACATATTTTCCACTTATTCCATACACAAGAAACTGATAGAAAAGTATCCTATTGGTATGGTGGACGATCAAAAAGAGAGTTATTCTATCTTGATCACTTCAAAGAAATTGAACAGAAAAATCCTAATTTCAAATTCTACATTGCACTATCAGAGCCGATGGATGAAGATAACTGGAAGGTTAAAAAAGAACTTGAAGATGATGGTGATGGTTACTTAGGATTTATACACCAAGCACTATATGATAATTACTTATCGAAGAAAAAAGAGCCGGAAGAAATAGAGTATTATTTATGCGGACCTCCATTAATGAATTCAGCAGTTTTGAATATGCTGGATGAAATGGGCGTGCCTTCAGAAAATGTGAGATTTGATGATTTTGGAGGCTAAATTACAAATTAATTGACGTAAAAAGGGAGATTCGAAAGAGTCTCCCTTTTTTTATGGTTAAAATGTACTACTCGTTCCGCTTTTTTAGTCTTCTCCTCCACAATATATACCCAATCAATATTAATATTGGGCATACAATATATAAAATCACATCAAAGGTAGAATCAATTGATAATGGCGTGCTGTCGTCAGGATCGGGAATGCCCTGAGGTACGTACGGGTCGTTTTGTATTAATAGAATTAAAGCAAAAGATAATAAATTCATCATGTTCTTGTCAGATTTTACCCTTATAACACATTAAGGAGCCGAAAGGTTAGCGTTTCTAATAGAGAGTAGCTGATAGATGTAGCCGGACTAAAAAAAACAATCCTCGTAACAAAATTCATAAAAAACAGTAATAATAGTATGCATGCATACTATATTTTTCTTATATTTGAATCAAATGAAAAGAGAAGAAGCAATAGATTATAATGTTAAAGCTGCCTGGCATGCCATTTCGCGCATGTATAATCAACAGGCTATGAAATATGGCATTACTACTTCTATCGGATTTGTATTGCTTAACATCAACACAAAAGAAGGTACGCCTGCTACCAAAATTGCGCCACTCATGGGCCTTGAGAGTAGAAGCCTTACCCGTATGTTAAAGAATATGGAGGAGAAAGGACTAATATATAAGCAGCCCGACTTGGAAGATAAACGATCGGTTAAGATTTTTTTAACAGAAAAAGGCATAGAGAAGAAGGCTATCTCAAAGCGAACTGTAAAAACTTTTAATGAGGAAGTTTTTAAGCAATTGAGCCAAGAACAGCTGAAAGCGTTTTATGATTCTATAAACGTTATAAACAACATTATAGAGAAGAACGAAATTTATGACGAATTGCCAAGATTAATCGAGAACTAAAATTTAAAACCATTTAAAAGTATATATAATGAAACGAGTCATCAGAAAAGTTGCAGTGCTAGGTTCAGGGATTATGGGTTCCAGAATAGCCTGTCATTTTGCTAATATAGGCGTTCAGGTATTATTACTTGATATTATACCGAGGGATCTGACGGATGATGAAAAAGAAAAAGGTTTAACTCTTGATTCGCCCGTTTTAAGAAATAAAATTGTTAATAAAGCTTTTGAAGAAGCCAAAAAGAGCAAGCCAGCAGCCCTTTATCATCCTGATTTTGCCGACAGAATAACGCTTGGCAATTTTGAAGATAATATGAAGGATATCAAGGAATGCGACTGGGTGTTAGAAGCTGTTATAGAAAGACTTGATATAAAGAAACAAGTTTTTGATAATGTGGAGCAGCACAGAACGCCCGGCACAATTATTTCATCTAATACTTCGGGTATTCCAATTCACATGATGCTGGAAGGTAGAAGCGATGATTTTCAAAAGCATTTTTTAGGAACACATTTTTTCAATCCACCGCGGTATTTGAAGTTGCTGGAGATTATTCCCACACCCAAAACAGATCGGTCGGTTGTAGATTTTTTAATGCATTACGGGGACTTATTCTTAGGTAAAACAACAGTCTTATGCAAAGATACTCCAGCCTTTATTGCCAATAGAGTAGGTATTTATGCCATTTTAAAAGTGGTAGAAACCATGCAGGAGATGGGCTTAAATATTGATGAAATAGATAAGCTTACAGGCCCGGTAATAGGCAGACCAAAGTCAGCCACTTTCCGAACGTCTGATGTGGTAGGGTTGGACACCCTAATAAAAGTAGCCAACGGTTTATACGAGAACCTACCGGAAGATGAAAGCCGGGATACCTTTAAATTACCTGAAGTAATTACCAAGCTTGAAGAAAATAAATGGCTAGGAGATAAAACAGGTCAGGGTTTTTATAAAAAGACTAAGAAGGACGGAAAAACTGAGATTCTCACCTTAGATCTTGAAAGTTTAGAATATGCTCCCAAGAAGAAAGCTAGTTTTAGCACCCTTGAACAAACCAAGCCAATTTCAAATCTTAAAGAAAGATTTCCAATTTTATTAAATGGGAAAGATAAAGCCGGTGAATTTTACAGAGATTCCTTTTTTGGCTTATTCAAATACGTAACAAATAGAATTCCTGAGATTTCCGATGAATTATTTAGAATTGACCAAGCGCTATGTACCGGCTTTGGATGGGAAATTGGCCCTTTTGAAACCTGGGATGCAGTAGGAGTAGAAAAGACGGTAGAGAAAATGGAAGCCATGGGCTATAAACCTAATCAGTGGGTTTATGATATGTTGGCTGCGGGTATCAAATCATTCTACAAGGTAGAAAAAGGTATTAAGCACTACTATGACATCGATAGTAAATCATACAAGCAAATACCGGGTATAGAGGAATTCATCATTCTTGAGAATTTAAAGCAGAGTGGTAAAACCATTTGGGAAAACGAAGAAGCATCAATTATAGATTTAGGAGATGAAATAATTTGTATTGAGTTCCATTCTAAGTCTAACACACTGGGTACAGGCGTTGTAGAAGCCATCAATAAAGGTATTTCATTGGGTGAGGAGAAATACAAGGGTGTAGTAATTGCAAATGAAGGTGCAAACTTCTCGCTGGGTGCTAACTTGGGGATGGTATTTATGTACGCCATTGAGCAAGAGTATGATGAACTGGATTTTATGATCCGTTCTTTCCAGCAAACCATGATGCGCGCAAGGTATTCATCAGTTCCTGTGGTGGTAGCACCACATAATATGGCCTTGGGTGGTGGTTGCGAGTTAACCATGCATGCCGATCATGTGCAAGCTTCAGCCGAAACTTATATTGGTTTGGTGGAAGTTGGTGTTGGCCTAATACCCGGAGGAGGTGGCACAAAAGAAAATGCTCTGAGGGTATCTGATAGTTTGGAATCTGGCGATGTTGAATTGAATGCCCTACAGAATGCCTTTATGAATGTGGCTATGGCTAAAGTAGCCACTTCCGCAGTAGAGGCTCAGGAAATGGGCATTTTAAGACCTTCCGATGGCATATCAATGAACAGAGATAGACAAATTGCTGATGCAAAAGCCGCAGCATTACGCTTATTCGATGAAGGCTATACCATGCCAAAGCAGCGAGAAGATATTAAAGTACAGGGTAAAACAGGCATTGCGCTATTTATGGCAGGCGTAAGCGGTATGAAAATGGCTAATTATATCTCGGAGCATGACAAGAAAATTGCTGAGAAAATTGCCTATGTAATGTGTGGAGGAGATTTATCTTACCCACAGGAAGTTTCAGAGCAATATCTGTTGGATTTAGAAAGAGAAGCCTTCTTATCGCTCTTGGCGGAGAAGAAAACACTAGAAAGAATTCAGTCAGTATTGCAAGGTGGCAAACCACTTAGAAACTAACATTGAAAAACTATTATTAAGAAATTAAAAATGAATGTGTCAAATACAATTATTACAGTATTTGGTACGCATTATAAAATACTAAACTTATGGACGCAGCATATATAGTAGCAGGTTACAGATCCGCAGTTACAAGAGCGAAAAAAGGAGGCCTCCGATTTTACAGACCGGATGATTTAGCTTCTGACATTATAAAACACCTCGTCTCTCAAGTAGAGGGCGTAGAGAATAAAATGGTTGATGACCTTATTGTAGGTAATGCCGTGCAGGAAGCAGAGCAGGGTATGCAAATGGGTAGAATGATTTCTTTACTCGCTTTGGGTAAGGAAGTGCCCGGACTGGTAATTAACCGTTATTGTGGCTCCGGTCTGGAGGCCATCAATATGGCGGTAGCTAAAATTCAGTCCGGCTTTGCCGATATTATCATCGCAGGTGGAACGGAGTCCATGTCGTTAGTGCCAATTATGGGCTATAAAACGGCACTTAATTACAAAATAGCTACAGAAACTCCCGATTACTACACTTCTATGGGTTTAACAGCTGAGCAAATAGCGCAGCAATATAAAATCAGCCGTGAAGACCAAGATGAGTTTGCCTATAATTCTCACATGAAAGCTTTAAAAGCACAAGAGGAAGGTAAGTTCGATGACGAAATTGTACCAATTGAAGTGACTGAAACTTATGTGGAAGACAACAAGAAAAAGTCGAGAACCTATACAGTAGCTAAAGATGAAGGCCCAAGAGCCGGAACCAGTACAGAGGTTTTAAGCAAACTTAGACCGGTTTTTGCGCAGGGTGGTTCAGTTACTGCAGGTAATTCTTCACCAACTAATGATGGCGCCTCATTCGTGATGGTTATGTCAGAGAAAATGGTAAAGGAACTCAATGTGAAGCCAATTGCCAGAATGGTAGGTTTTGGCGTAGCAGGTGTAGAGCCACGCATCATGGGTATTGGTCCGGTGGAAGCTGTGCCAAAAGCCTTGAAGAATGCCGGGCTTAAGCAAGACGATATAGATTTAATTGAACTGAATGAAGCTTTTGCCGCACAGTCTTTGGCAGTAATTCGTGAGTTGGACCTAAACACTGATAAGCTAAACGTGAATGGTGGAGCTATTGCATTAGGTCATCCACTGGGTTGTTCCGGTGCTAAACTTTCAGTTCAGTTATTTAACGAACTGAAGAAAAGAGAGCAAAAATACGGAATGGTAACAGCGTGTATTGGTGGGGGTCAGGGCATTGCCGGCATTTACGAGATGGTTTAAAAGAGTATACGGTAGCTAGTATTTAGTGTAGGGTTGGTGCTAAATCATCGTTTTAACATATAGTTTGAATGTAGAAATTAATAAGCAGAAAAATGCATGATTATAAAGAGTTAAAAGTTTGGCAGCAAGCCCGTATTCTGGTTAATGAAGTGTACCTGATTACTGGCAGTTTTGCAAAAGAAGAGAGGTTTGGAATTACAAGTCAGATCAGAAGATCGGTTATTTCAATTCCTTTAAATATAGCTGAAGGTGCCGGTCAAGAGACTCCAAAGGACTATGGGCGCTTTTTAGATATAGCCATAGGATCTGCATTTGAATTAGAAACGCAAATAATTTTATTTCTTGATCTTGATATGACGAAAGAGGATGATTTTGATGAAATGGACGCCAAAATTAAACAAGTTCAAAAGATGATTTACGGTTTAAAAAAGAGTCTTAAATAAAATGTCTTATGACTATTTAAAATTAAAAAAGTGATTGCTGAGTACTAAATACCAGCTACTCACTACTCACTACTAAATATAAATATTATGTCAACAATAACAGAAAAAAAATTAGCCACTAAGGGTGGTGAATTCTTAATTAAAGAAACCGCAGCGCAGGATGTTTTTACACCTGAAGAGTGGAGCGAGGAGCAAAAAATGATTGCTCAGACGTGTAAAGACTTCTTGGAGCAGGAAGTGTATCCTCATCTAGATGAAATAGATGATGTAAAGGGTAATCCTGATTTAATGCCATCATTAATGGATAAGTCCGGAGAGTTAGGTTTATTAGGTACCTCAGTGCCTGAGCAGTATGGTGGTTTCGGTATGGATTTTAATACGTCTATGTTGGTTGCAGAAGTAATTGGCGCAGGCCATTCGTTTGCAGTAGCCTTATCTGCCCATACAGGAATTGGCACTTTACCAATTTTATATTATGGTAACGATGCGCAGAAAGAGAAGTATCTGCCCAATCTGGCTACAGGCGAGTGGAAAGCATCGTACTGCTTAACAGAGCCTGATTCAGGTTCCGATGCTAACAGCGGTAAAACTAAAGCTATACTTACTGATGACGGCAAACATTACATTGTTAATGGTCAGAAAATGTGGATCACCAATGGTGGCTTTGCCGATATATTCATTGTTTTTGCTAAAATTGATGACGACAAAAACCTTTCGGCCTTTATTATTGAGAAAGATTTCGGTGGAATAACCATGAACGAAGAAGAAGCTAAGATGGGCATAAAAGGTTCTTCTACGCGTCAGGTGTTTTTTAATGACACTAAAGTTCCGGTTGAGAATTTACTTTCAGAAAGAGGAAACGGCTTTAAAATAGCGGTAAATATTTTGAACATTGGCCGTATAAAATTAGCTGCTTCAACTATTGGAGCCTCAAAAGGTATTATTGAGCATGCCGCACAATACGCTACTGAAAGAAAGCAATTTGGAACAGCCATTGGTCAGTTTGGAGCTATTAAGTTCAAATTGGCTGAAATGGCAACTAGAACATACGTTTCTGAATCTGCCGCCTACAGAGCAGGTCAAAATATTGATGATGCTTACGATGCTTTAAAGGAGAGTGGTATGCCTGAGGCAGAGGCTAAGTTAAAGTCAGTAGAGGAATTCGCTATTGAGTGTGCCATTATGAAGGTACATGGCTCAGAAGTGCTTGATTATGTAGCTGATGAAGGCGTTCAGATTTATGGCGGAATGGGCTTCTCAGCTGATGCTCCAATGGATAGAGCCTACAGAGATGCGCGTATTAATAGAATATTTGAAGGCACTAACGAAATCAATAGAATGTTAACTATTGATATGTTATTGAAACGAGCCATGAAAGGTAAGCTAGATTTGATGACTCCTGCTATGGCAGTTCAGAAAGAATTAACTTCAGTTCCTGATTTTGGTGCTCAGGAAGAAGAGGGTCTTTTCGCCAAAGAGAAGAAGGTTTTAGCTAACTTAAAGAAGGCAGGATTAATGATCTCAGGCGCTGCCATTCAAAAATTTATGCAGAAGCTTTCTGGTGAGCAGGAGATATTGATGAACCTAGCAGATATGCTGATTGAAGTATATGCTGCCGAATCTGCCATCCTAAGAACAGAGAAATTGGTCGATTTGAGAGGAGAAGCAGCGTGCGAGCAGCACATTAATATGTCCAAACTTTATATGCATAGAGCAGTAGAAATTGCAAATAATGCAGGCAAAGAAGCTATTTATGCCTTTGCTGAAGGAGATGAACAAAAAATGATGCTGTTAGGCTTAAAGAGGTTCACTAAAATAGAACCTACAAACCTTAAAGATTTGAGACGCTCAATAGCAGATGAAGTATTAGATAAAAAGAACCTTGGAATTTAGGTTAGGCCATAATTTTTCTAGTAAAATGTTTTTTGATTTATTGCCGTAAATGCGAATCGTTTTAATCGATTTATTTAAGTCCTATGTAAGAAAAAATTAACTTTTTATAGAAAAACTGTTGCACACATTAATTATTTGTTTTATGTTTACAACATCTTATACAAGTCAATGACTTTGTAAGGTTTTGGTTGAAATAGAGAGGCACCTGGGGAGGTGCCTCTCACTTTTTATACCCATCACACTTTCAGCCATCTCAATCTATTTTCATGTTGCAGGCGTGTTAGCTCATCACAACTACTTATTTCGTAAGTAGAAAAAAATGTTTGCTCTTTCTTAAGCTCAATCTCCAAGTGTCTCAAAACTGCTTTTCTCCAAAAAGATATCTTCAATTTAACACCTTCAAACATTGCTGTTTTAATTATATCAATTATGGCCTTGTTGTTTATACTTACCAAACTATCTCCAAGCCTAAAATTTGCCTCAGCAGGAGAATCTGGTGCTATTGATATAATCTTTAATTGGTCTACTTCCTTAGTTGTCTTTATACCTAAATGTTTGGCTAATAGGTCGCTGTTTTCTATCAACTTTAGTGAAAAGCCAAACTTTACAAGTAAATTTTTTAGTACCTTCTCTACTGGCTCTGTTCCTTCAATAAAGTTATCTGAATAGTGCTGCAATGATCTCCCCATGATCTGTTCGGAGGCTTCTAAATAATTCTTTGCGCTATAGCCCTTGCCTTTCTTGTAAAAGTTGTGCCATAGTAGGTTCATTACATCATCTAAAGATTGCTCCGCTTTTGTTTTAATAATAATTTGTAGGTCTAGTATCATTGCAATAATTGCACCTTTCACATAAATGGAGACCTTTTTATGAGGGGTGCCGGCTTCGTATCCATCTACCCATAAATCTTGCGAGCTGGCTGCTAAGGAAGCATAATGCCTACCATAATTCTCGAAATGCCTCTTAAATAATTTATTAAGCTCATCAACATACCACGATAACGACTTAACACCGCTTCTCACTAAAAAAAGATCGCCATAGTAGGTCGTTACGCCCTCAGCAATGTAACCGGTGGTGAAATAATTCTCTTGCTTAAAATTATACGGAAACATTTCTGTTGGCCTTATTCTAATAATATTCCAGTAGTGGAATAACTCATGTGAACTTATACCGAGTAAATTATCGTAAAAATCTGCTGAATCAAATGCTGAGGCAGGTCCCAGTACAATGGTTGTACTACTCAAATGTTCCACACCATGGTAAGCCTTGTCGGGTAAAATTTGAAAAAGAAAATGATAACCTTCGGTCTCAAATTCCTGCATAGTACCCAGCTGTTCATCTGTAAAACCTTTGAAATCTTCTAGTATTTGCTGCTTATTGTTCAAATCTACTTTCCCATGGAACCACAGGTGGAAGTTCACATCCGCACTCTTATAAGACAAGTGTTGTATTGCTTTGGCTGCTATAACAGGGCTATCCACCAACTCATAAAAATTCTTAGCGCTTAGCTTGCGATCAACGGTTTTTAAGCTAGTGGCAATTGTCCACGTTTGTGGTATGTCTAGTAATACCTCACACAATTTATCAATGCTCTGCTCCGTATAAACCGCACAATTAATGAAGTTCAGATACCATATTTCCTCATCAACGTAAGTGCTTCCTCCATCAACTTGCTCAGTAAAATAGTCGTAATTTATATAGAGCTCGTCAAGGCCGTGGCTGCTTACTTCCCATGTTTCTTTCGCAATTTTAGTAGTATTTATACTATTTCCATCCTTGTCAAATGCTTTAAACGCCCTTATGTTTTTAGAGAAATTTCCGAGCTGATATCGCCCGGGTCGCCATGCAGCTAAATGAATTAACGTATTTACGTTTTTTTCGAGCGCAGTAAAATGTACGCTAACTTGTAAAAACTGACTGTGTGGATTTTTTTGACTTAATTTATAAATTGTTCGCATGAAATAACGCTTTATTTAATCAGAATTACTGCCTTCTGTAGTACTTTGCTGTAATGAGAAAATACATTGGACGGAATGAATATGGTACTATGAAAACTGATGTTAACTCGAAACTATTTCCAATAAACATTTTAAGCATGGTTTGGTAATTATCAATATTGTATTTAAATTTGCAGCCCTTAAAGAAACAAATGATTCTTTAAGAAAGAAACGAATTTAATGTATTACCAGTTATAAAATTGTACTTCAAAATGGCTCTCAGTCAAATAGACGAGCTCCACAGGTCAAGGTTTATAAAACTATTTAAATAAAGATATTATGAAACGTACTTTTCAGCCCTCTCAAAGAAAAAGAAAAAATAAGCACGGTTTTAGAACTAGAATGGAATCAGTTTCCGGTAGATCAATTTTAGCAAGAAGAAGAGCAAAAGGTCGTCATAAGCTTACTGTTTCTGACGAAAAGGGAAAACATAGAAAGTAAGGCTTCGGTCTTATAACAAATGTCTGCGGATAACACAGACAAGCATCCTTTCTCTTTTAAGAAAGAAGAACGTCTTAAAAGTAAAAAATATATTCAGGAGCTCTTTTCCAAGGGCTCCTCTTTTTATTTTTATCCATTTAAGTTAATATGGCAGGCACAAAACAGCAATGCAACAAACCCAAAACATCAAATATTAATCTCTGTTCCCAAGAGAAAATTTAAACGTGCAGTAGATAGAAATCTTATCAAAAGGAGGATAAGGGAAGCTTACAGATTGAATAAAGCAGTCATATCTCCTGCGCTTATTAGCAAAACACTCCATATTGCCTATATTTACACAGCAGATAAGATTTTAAGTCAGGCTGTTATTTCCAATAAACTAATTGCATCTTTGGAGCGTTTGAAGCATAAAGCTTAAGAAGCTTTTACTATGTACTAGTGTCATAATATCTAGTTGAGAGTGCTTTTCATTAGAGCGTAATATACAAATACATGAAAACCCAACATAAAATTGGTGGTGCTGTACTTCTTATAGTCATCCTCACTTTGTTCTCTTTTAAAGCCAAGATATCCGATCGATATTTCGAAATAATTAAGAACCTAGATATTTTTACTACACTGTATAAAGAGCTTAATACTTTTTATGTCGATGAAATCAACCCCACAGAATTATTAGGTGTAGGTATCGATGCCATGCTCAATTCGCTTGATCCTTACACCAATTATATACCTGAAGATAGAATAGAAGATTACCGTATCATGTCAACCGGGCAGTATGGAGGTATAGGCACCGCAGTAGGTAAATTCGACAAAAAAATTCTGGTTTTAATGACCTTTGAAGGATCTCCTGCCGATGATGCAGGAATGAAAATTGGTGATGAGATTCTCAAAATTAATAATAGGAAGGTTGAGGAATTGAATACCGAGGAAATAAACACCCTATTAAAAGGCCAAATAGGTACGGAGTTAAGTATTACTGTAGGCCGCGAGAATCAGAAGAATCCGCTGGTATTTAATATGAAACGTGACAGGATTAGTATTGAAAGTGTTCCATTTTACGGCATGGTAAGTAGTAACATTGGTTATGTGCGCCTTACTGAATTTTCAAATGGAGCAGGAGCAGAGATTCGCGCTGCATTAATAACATTAAAGGAACAAGGAGCCGAAAAACTAATACTCGACTTAAGAGGGAATCCCGGAGGCCTGTTAAATGAGGCCATAGAAGTTTCAAATATTTTTATCCCTAAAGGAAAGGAAGTGGTAAGCACTAAAGGAAAAATAGAGGAATGGAATAAAAGTTATACCACCACTAAAAATCCGGTAGATGTAAATATTCCTTTGGCAGTTTTAATAAGTAATGGTAGTGCTTCTGCATCTGAAATTGTAGCTGGCGTAATGCAAGATTATGACAGAGGTGTTTTGGTAGGTCAGAAAAGTTTTGGAAAAGGACTGGTGCAAGCAACTAGGCCTTTAAGCTATAACAGCCAACTCAAACTAACCACAGCAAAATATTACATCCCAAGTGGTAGGTGTATTCAAGCAATAGACTATAGCAATAGAAACCAAGATGGTAGTGTAGGAAAAATACCCGATTCCCTTAAATCAGAATTTAATACCAAGGCAGGTAGGCTAGTTTACGATGGTGGAGGTGTTTATCCGGATGTGGAGGTGGATGCATTCAATTATGCTCCAATAACTATCCAGTTAATTAAAAATGGATTCATTTTTAACTACGCCACTAAATACTATTATGCCAATCAAAATCAAATACCCGATCCAAGCACATTTCAAATAAGCGAAGAGACTTTTAAAAATTTTAAAGGTTGGCTTGAAGATAAGAGCTACAGCTATGAATCTAACACTGAAAAGGCATTATCTAAACTTATTGAGCACTCCAAAAGCGACAAATATTTTAGTTTCCTTGAGCAAGAAATTAAGTCTGTAAAGTCGGAGATTGATGCGCACAAAAAAGAAGATATTGAAACATTTAAAGATGAAATAAAACAGACGCTGAAAGAGGAAATTATGGCGCGCTACCACAAAAGACAAGGCATGATTCAATCTTCGTTTAAAACAGATGACGAAGTGATTGAGGCCATTAAAGTGCTTAATGATGATAAGGGATATGCTTCGGTACTGACTACCAGTAAATAATGGAGTTCTACTTACTACTATTTGTAACAGGCTTAGTAGGTGGGCTCATTTCTGGTTTGTTAGGTGTAGGCGGTGGCTTAATTTATGTATTGGCTTTACCAATTGCATTTAATTTTTTGGGTGTTCCAAATCAAGAAATTGCACAGTTCACCATTGCCAACTCCTTGTTGGGCACATTTTTCGCAGCATCATTCGCTACATATAATCATATTAAAAACAAGGAGATTTATGTAAAACCTATATTATTGATAGGCATTGCCGGAATAATTAGTGGTTTACTTACGTTCGTTTTTATAGTGAATACAACCTTCTACGCCCAAAAAGAATTTAATATCGTAATTATATGCCTTATGCTCGTTATGCTTTTTACCACTTTAAGAAATGCAAGGCGGCAAGTTGGCTTTGTGGAAGAAACCACTAAAATTAAAAGAACTTTAACATTAACCGGTGTTTTCTCGGGGTCTGTTGCCGCTCTATCAGGTTTAGGAGGTGGTATAGTTATAATTCCCTTTTTAAATCAGGTGCTCAAATTCAATATCAGAAAAGCCAAAGCAATTTCTTTAGGAGTAATAATGATTACTTCCTTCTGCATGATTTTATATAATGCCTTTCAATCACCTGTTAATAATCTTCCCATCGGAAATACCGGCTACCTAGTATTTAAAGTGTCATTACCAATTATTTTAGGGGCACTAACAAGCGCATCTCTCGGGGTCAAACTTAGCCGTAAAATGTCCGTCTCAACAATTAGCTACCTTTTTTCTGGCTTTGTTTTAATTGTTATGATCAGAAAAATACTGGAATTGTTATGAGTATTATTCTAAGCATCGAAACCTCTACGTTTATTTGTTCAATTGCACTACATGAAAATGGAATTATTAAAGCACAAGCAGAGCTGTATTTAGAAAAGTCACATTCAGGATCCTTAGCAAAATTAATAGAGGAATTGCTCGCCCATTGTGAGTATAATATGGAGCAACTTTCAGCAATTGCCGTTTCCAGTGGGCCGGGTTCATATACAGGCTTGCGTATTGGCATGAGTACCGCAAAGGGCCTGTGCTATGCTTTGGATATACCGCTATTAGGCGTTTCATCGCTTAATGCTATGGCTTTACAGGTTAATCATTTTTTTGTAAACGATGCTAATTACTTACTCATTCCAATGATTGATGCACGGAGGATGGAGGTTTATTATAAGTGTCTCACGCCCGACCTCTCGGAGGAGAAAAAACTTGGAAACCTTATCTTGCAAGTAGATACTTTCGATCAGTTGTTGACCAAATACGAGAAACTTGTTCTCTTCGGAAATGGAGCAGACAAAGCAGAAGCAATGTATGCTGAAAAAAGAAACTTAAAAATTATTAAGGATGTTACCCCGGAAGCAAAATATTTGGGAGTTCTAGGGTATCAGAAATTTGAAAGGAATGAATTTGAAAACCTGGCATATTTCGAGCCTAGTTATGGTAAAGAGTTTTATTCGCCCGAGTCCAAAAAGAAACCATTCGTAATTTTTTGATCAAACAATATGTCTGAAATTATAAATAAAGTTGCCATTAGTTCTTTAGTTACTATTGATTTAGAAACAGTTATTGATAAAAGCACGGAACGAGTGGAAATAGATTTGGCAAATAACCTTTATCAAGGACTGATTTTAAGAGAAAAAGATTTCAGAACCTTTATCAGAGAGCATAATTGGGATATTTACTGCAATAAATATGTAAATGTAAACTGTTCTGCTGATGCAATTATTCCTAGTTGGGCATATATGTTGGTAATGAGTAAACTTTCTGGAATTGCAAAATTAGCTATTTTTGGAAACCCAAGTGAACTCGAAAAGGAGATTATTAGAATAAACATAGAGGGAATTGAGCAGTCAGTGTATGTTGACAGTAAGGTAGTTATTAAAGGATGTTCAGAATTAAAGCATCCTGAGTATGCTTTTTCTGAAATTACTAGACATTTGACTCCGGTAGTATCCTCAATAATGTATGGTGAGCCATGTAGTACAGTTCCTGTTTATAAAAAGAAAAAATAATTTAATGCTAAGTTACTGTTAGTTAAATAGTTGAAATTTTTTCTTTCATTTAAGCAATTCCCCACCCCACTATCCATTGCGAGTTAAATTTTTTTTTCTACCTTTGTCAACCCAATATCAAAAGCGGTGTTGGTTATTTTTTGGCTGAGTTATTTTAGTGAGGTTAAGTTGAGATGCGGGAGTAGTAGATTTGAGTTAGTTTATTCATATAAAACGCTGATTTTTAGCTGATTAAAAATAATATTATTTTTTAATCACATTATTTTTGGAACTTAAGAATTAAAGTTCTTATCTTTGCATCCGCTTTGGGAGAAACAAATCAAAAAAAGTGCAGTACAACGAGCGGTTGTGCCGGTAAATATAACGAAAATCATAACCTGAGTAATCAGGAGTTTTTCACACTGTTAGTAAAGTAGGTTAAGCTCATCGCATACACGAATAGGAAAGC
>CAWHTP010000002.1:0-477500 GCA_963832285.1 uncultured Cytophagales bacterium | reverse complement strand
TCTGGCTTGCCAAACGAAGCGCAGCGTAGTTTGGGGGGATTAGCTCAGCTGGCTAGAGCGCCTGCCTTGCACGCAGGAGGTCATCGGTTCGACTCCGATATCCTCCACATTTATGCTCCGAAGCTTTAGCGAAGGAGTAAAAAGTGAGATAAGATATCAAAAGATCATTAATGAGAACGAAAGGTTCTTGTTGTACAAATATTGAAAGGTTATTAAATTAATTAAAAAGTTTAATAACCACATTGTTAGAAAAAACAAGTTCTTCATACAAAGCATGAGCCATGCGGTGTGATCCTTGTTAATGGGCAGAGATGCCTCACTAACGGAAGTTCATTGACATGTTGTGAAAGAGTAAAATTAAAGTAATCGTAAGAGATTGCGAGAAAGTAAATAAGGGCGTATGGCGGATGCCTTGGCTCTCAGAGGCGATGAAGGACGTGATAAGCTGCGATAAGCTGCGGGGATTAGCACATATGAATTGATCCGCAGATTTCCGAATGGGACAACCCAATTAGTTGAAGACTAATTATTTTTGATTTATCAAGAAAGCTAACCCGGAGAACTGAAACATCTAAGTACCCGGAGGAAGAGAAAACAATAGTGATTCCGCAAGTAGTGGCGAGCGAACGCGGAGAAGCCCAAACCATGACAGTTAAGGCTGTTATGGGGTTGTAGGACTGCACTGTGGACTTATACAATGAACATGAACTGGGTGGGAAACCAGACCAAAGAGGGTGAGAGTCCCGTAACGGAAAGTTGTATATACCTAGCAGTATCCTGAGTAGGACGGGACCGGAGAAATCCCGTTTGAATTTGCCGGCACCATCCGGTAAGGCTAAATACTACTGAGAGACCGATAGCGAACAAGTACTGTGAAGGAAAGGTGAAAAGTACCGTGAATAACGGGGTGAAATAGAACCTGAAACCATACGCTTACAAGCGGTGGGAGCTACTTTGTGTAGTGACCGCGTGCCTTTTGCATAATGAGCCTACGAGTTACTTTTCTTGGCAAGGTTAACCGCGAAGACGTGGGCAGCCGAAGCGAAAGCGAGTCTGAATAGGGCGCATTAGTCAGGGGAAGTAGACGCGAAACCTTGTGATCTACCCATGGTCAGGATGAAGGTGCAGTAACATGCACTGGAGGTCCGAACCAGTTGACGTTGAAAAGTCTTTGGATGAACTGTGGGTAGGGGTGAAAGGCCAATCAAACTGGGAAATAGCTCGTACTCCCCGAAATGTTTTTAGGAACAGCCTCGGGAGATGTTTGATAGAGGTAGAGCTACCAATAGGACTAGGGGGAGTCAAATCCTACCAAATCCTGATGAACTCCGAATGCTATCAAATTATCCCGGGAGTGAGGGCAAGGGTGCTAAGGTCCTTGTCCGAGAGGGAAAGAACCCGGACCATCAGCTAAGGTCCCCAAATATATACTAAGTTGAACTAAGGAGGTTCAGTTGCTTAGACAGCCAGGATGTTGGCTTGGAAGCAGCCATTCATTTAAAGAGTGCGTAACAGCTCACTGGTCGAGCGACAGAGCATCGATGATGATCGGGCATTAAGTATATTACCGAAGCTATGGCTTGTCTCCCCCCTTCGGGGGTTAGGGGGCAGGGGTAGGGGAGCATTCTATGTGCAGAGAAGGTGTGCTGTAAGGCATGCTGGAGCGCATAGAAAAGCAAATGTAGGCATAAGTAACGATAAGGCGGGTGAGAAACCCGCCCACCGATAGACTAAGGTTTCCTCAGCAATGCTAATCAGCTGAGGGTTAGTCAGGTCCTAAGGCGCACCCGAAAGGGATAGTCGATGGATAACAGGTTAATATTCCTGTACTACCATATAGAGTGATGGGGTGACGGAGTAGTGAAAGTCCCGCGTACTGACGGAATAGTACGTTAAAGAGTGTAGGTATTAATTTTGTAGGTAAATCCGCAGAGTTAGCTGAACTTGATAGTACCACAACGCTTCGGCAGCGTGGATAGTGGACCTAATCAGACTTCCAAGAAAACCCTCTAAACATATGTATATGGTACCTGTACCGCAAACCGACACAGGTAGTCAAGGAGAGAATCCTAAGGTGCTCGAGTGATCCGTGGCTAAGGAACTAGGCAAAATCGCCCTGTAACTTCGGGAGAAGGGGCGCCTCTGTCTCTTACCCCTTCGGGGGCTAGGGGGCTAGAGGCCGCAGTGAAAAGGCCCAGGCGACTGTTTAACAAAAACACATGGCTTTGCGAAATCGAAAGATGAAGTATAAGGCCTGACACCTGCCCGGTGCTGGAAGGTTAAGGGGGGACGTTATCGACTTCGGTTGAAAAGCGTTGAACTGAAGCCCCAGTAAACGGCGGCCGTAACTATAACGGTCCTAAGGTAGCGAAATTCCTTGTCGGGTAAGTTCCGACCTGCACGAATGGTGTAACGATCTGGGCACTGTCTCGGCCACGAGCTCGGTGAAATTGTAGTAGCGGTGAAGATGCCGCTTACCCGCAACGGGACGAAAAGACCCCATGAACCTTTACTATAGCTTCACATTGACATTGGGTAAAATATGTGTAGGATAGGTGGGAGACTTCGAAGCTGTGTCGCCAGGCATGGTGGAGTCGTTGTTGAAATACCACCCTTATTTTATCTGATGCCTAATCCCGCACATGCGGGAGACATTGTGTGGTGGGTAGTTTGACTGGGGTGGTCGCCTCCAAAAGAGTAACGGAGGCTTTCAAAGGTTCCCTCAGTACGCTTGGTAACCGTACGCAGAGCGCAATAGCATAAGGGAGCTTGACTGTGAGACCTACAAGTCGATCAGGGTCGAAAGACGGATATAGTGATCCGGTGGTTCCGCATGGAAGGGCCATCGCTCAAAGGATAAAAGGTACTCTGGGGATAACAGGCTGATCTCCCCCAAGAGCTCATATCGACGGGGAGGTTTGGCACCTCGATGTCGGCTCGTCACATCCTGGGGCTGGAGAAGGTCCCAAGGGTTGGGCTGTTCGCCCATTAAAGTGGCACGCGAGCTGGGTTCAGAACGTCGTGAGACAGTTCGGTCTCTATCTGTTGTGGGCGCTAGAAGTTTGAGAGGACCTGATCTTAGTACGAGAGGACCGGATTGGACAAACCGCTGGTGTATCAGTTGTGCCGCCAGGTGCACCGCTGAGTAGCTATGTTTGGATGAGATAAGCGCTGAAAGCATCTAAGCGCGAAACTTACCTCAAGATGAGACTTCTTTAAAGGAACCCTATAGATGATGGGGTTGATAGGCTACAGGTGTAAAGGCAGTAATGTCATAGCCGAGTAGTACTAATTATCCGTAGCTTTCCGCTAACAGACTCCTACGCTTATTTTAATAACTCTTTCACATTAACATGTTGATTACTATCCCTAGGATGGTAATCTATAAAATTGAGATACACCCTCCTGAATGATCAGGAGTAGTGGTTATAAAGATACTGTTCACCTACGCTAAAGCTTCGGTGAATAACAACTTTATGGTGACTATAGCGGTGGGGTACACCTCTTCCCTTTCCGAACAGAGAAGTTAAGCCCACCAGCGCTGATGGTACTGCCGTAACAGGTGGGAGAGTAAGTCGTTGCCAACTTATTATTATATTTATACATATACGGCTCGTCCGATCACCAGCGGATTGGCAACTTATTACTAAAACAACCCTGACAGGTACAAACTCGTCAGGGTTTTTTTATGCCAATAAGTATCTTAGATTGAGTTTAAACCACAAAAGGCGTTGATACTTTGTGCTTGCTTTCGGATTTGGGAGTAAATAAGCTTTCCCTGTCGCATTGCTGACTTATTATTTTATTAGAAATTACAAAGGTAGGTGTGTTAGGTTTTTTTTTGTCAGCGCAGGAAGTTCAGCAGTATATCGGATGCTTAGTAGACTGGTTTCAACATATGCAATTTCTGAACTTCATGTCAAAGTATATTTAGCGTTTGCTCTTTTATTTTCTCTAACTCTTCTTTCATATTTATGACATGATGTTGAATATCCGATGAATTTGCTTTTGACCCAATCGTATTAATCTCTCTTCCAATTTCTTGTGAGATAAAACCTAGACGTTTGCCGTGCTGATCCAAAGGTTGACTTATTGTGCTCAAATAACTATCCAAATGTATCTTGAGCCTTTCAATCTCCTCGTTTATATCATACTTCTCTGAATAGAATATTAATTCTTGCTCTAACCTCTCCTTATCATATTCTTTTGAGGATAGCAGCTCTTGAATAGTATGCCTAAGTTTTTCTTTGAGTTTGGGTAATCGGGATGGCTCTATGTTAATAATTTCCGTTAATTCGGATTTAATATTCTTGATATAATTTGATAAGATATCTGCGAGCTTTGCTCCTTCCTCCGCCCTCGATGCAGCACAATTGCTTAATGCGGTTTGTACTACTGCTTCTATCTCTTGCCAAAGAGGCTCTGTTAGCAATTCCTCACTTTGAGTTTGAACATCAGGTGCTTCTAAAGCAATTTTTAGCAAGTCGTGAAATTTTCTACCACTTGCACTTTCCAACAAAATCAAATTGTTTACGTGCTCCAGAAATAGTGTCTCATTCACTAGGAAACCTTGTTTTTCGGCTTCCAATGCCTCAAGTTGAATGTTAACACTTATTTTTCCCCTAATGAGTTCGTGTGATATTAGTTTTCTTAGGTCGAGTTCTTTAGCACTAAGCAACCTTGGGAATTTGAAGCTTAAATCGAGAAATTTGGAGTTAAGTGTTTTGACCTCAACTGTAATCGATTGGTTAAGCGTTGACTTATGATGGCTGCCAAAGCCGGTCATTGATTTTAACATGTTTGTTTTAAAAGTTGTAGCCTATACCTAATAAAATGGTTGGGTTATCAATTTGGTAGTTTTCAATTGGAAGTGCATAATATATGGTGCCATAGTACCCAAAAAGCACGGTGGATATACCTAAACCAGTACTTGAAAGCCACGGGTTTTTATAGTTTCGTATTAATGCAGAAAAATTACTTGATGTTATTATTTCTTTATTGATACTGTTATTACTGTCCCACGGGCTACCACCTAACCATGCTGTTCCAATATCATAGAAGGCGAGTATTTGGAAATTTCTTATGAAAGCCGACTTTATAGCATCGGTACTTAGAGCTCTGAAAATGGGTATTCTCAGCTCATTTGTTAACAACATAGTGTTTCGACCACTTAATTCATTTACTCTAAAGCCCCTCAAACCAGTAACTACTTCATGAAAAAGCATATTTTTGTTACTAGATTGTGATTCAACAGATTGAAAACTTAAAGGATTTCTATCTAAGTTAAATGAACTTTCATTTTCCGGGGGTAA
The DNA here is from genome assembly GCA_963832285.1 of uncultured Cytophagales bacterium. Lineage (GTDB taxonomy): Bacteria > Bacteroidota > Bacteroidia > Cytophagales > Cyclobacteriaceae > Marivirga. The sequence continues at coordinate 472,188 of CAWHTP010000002.1, read as the reverse complement.
TCTAATCGTGGCATCTCTATTAATTGTTGCCCAGTTATCGAGACCTCCCAGCATGAAATATGGGGCATTATTTCCGAAAAACATACCTCCGTAAAATCTTGTTGCGAAAGTTATCTCCTTAAATAGACGCTGATAATGCCTTATATCAATAGAAAATTTATTAAATGACTGCTGAAAATTATTATCGAAATTGAAATTTTCTATGGCGGCTTTTGCTCTGGTACCTTGGCGAACGTTTAGCGCTAACACTTCGCTGTTATCATATACTATCTCAACTTTGGCACCAGACAGGAATTGCGACTGGAGAGGAGATTCAAACTGGCTGTTGCCGCTACTAAAAATATCGGTACTGGTTTCAACAAAGTTCCTATTTCCTAATCTCAAATCACCACTTAGACGAAAATTGTTGGTAAAGGGAAAGGCTGTGCCCAATGAAAGTATATTATAGGCAAACTGCTGCTCGAATAAGGTTGATTGTGTATCTGTTTTACGAAAGAGAATAGACTTTCGTTCAAACCTGACCGTATAGTCGAATAGGCGGGCTAGATACTGGTATTGACCGTAAAATCGTGAAGAACTTCGACTGTTTTGGTTAAAAACGGAAGAGGTTAATCCGCCAGAAAACTTGTTATTTTCCATCAAGTCATTCATTTGATACTCAATAAATGGAGAGAAACCATATAACGGATCAAAAAGAAATGATAATGTAACATTATCTACCTTAAAGGAGGGTTCGTAGTTGTTGGGGCCGCTTACAGCTGACTTTTTACGCAACTTATTCAAGTTTTTAAGTAAGCTGCTTTGATTGGACCGTGCTTTCATAATGACCGATTCAAAATCGAAATCATCGGCATTGAGCTTGCCGGTGATACTTGCACTATCTAGCAGCTCATTATTAATATCAACTGTGTCTCGATCCGCTATGGCGTTTTGTATCGTGTTATTAGTTGTATTTTTCTCTTTTTTAGGAGCGGGTTTCTTGTTATTTGAAATTCTCCGACTAAGTTCAACTTGTTTCCTGAAAGTGGACATCAAAAATTTTGGTCTGAAAGTTTCTGAGCCTTCAGTTAGGTAGAGGTCAATGTCACCATCTTTGTAAATTGATAGGCTTAAAAGATTATACTCAGGTGAAACATCATAATTATATATACCACTGGCGTAAGCGGTTATTTGTTCCGATATATCGTTATCTAAATTCAATCGATACAAATTATTTATACCCGACTTATCGCTTAAGTAAAAAACTTGCGTACTATCTGTACTTGCACTTTGGGTATTATTGCCAAGGTCGTTCGTGAGAGGCGATATGGCATTTTGAATTGACTGATCAATGTCATATTCAAATAAGTTGAGGTTTTTTTGTATACTACTGTATTGGTCCGACACTGTAGCGGTATCCGATGGCCGATTAGATGAAAAGATTATTTTCTTGGTATCCGGAATAAATGATGGGAAAAGATCATCGTAAACATCATTAGTGAGCCTGCGTACGTTCGGCCGGCCTGTACTTATTAAGAATAGATCGGACTGAGCATTATTAGAAACACTAATAACTGCCGTTTTACCATTGGGATAAATATCCATTTGGTTGATTTGATCGAATCTTCTCAGGTCTCTGGTTTGCCAATTTTTAGTGTAAGGATTATATAGTTTCAGTAGGTTAACACCGCGCTCATAAACCACAATACCCAAGGTTGCACTATCGCCCCAGTCAAAAACCGGAGCCTCTAAAAACGCTTTGCCATCTGTCCGCTTAATTCCGTTTCTAATAATTATCTCCGTTTTGTTAGAACCTAGGTGATGTAATTTTACCTTGTATCGGCCATTTTTGTTTGCGCTGTAAGCGAGCCACTGACCATTGGGAGATATTTTTGATTTGTAAGTGTCAGCACTTTTCCAAACGCTGTTTATTTTATTTTTCTTTGATGGCAACTCATCAGTTCCTTCTATCGGATTCATTAGATAGAATGATTTGTAGTCCATTAGAAATTTTTTATAAGGAATTCCCAAGCTGTTGGTAATACTTTTCTCTTCATTCCTGATAATTCTTGTAAGGTTGAGAATAGATGAAATATTGATTCGACCATAGGTTTCAGAAATGAAATTCCAGATGGATTGACCTGCAAGTTTCACTTCTTCACCCTCTAATCTTGTGATTCTGTTAACATTTTCGTTGAGCAGAAATTCTCTGGCAAAATCATCCATTTCGGCACTCCAGCCATAAGCGATGTAGGCGGATATACCTTTAGTGAACCATTCGGGAACTGTAAATAAATAGTTCGATGATAATACTTCAGAAACTAAGCCACCAAAAAGCATGTCATTTACGTAGCTTATTGCTATTTCATAAATTAAATCTTGCTTAAAACTCTTTGTTGATCCACTAAAAGCAATTTCTATTTGACTCTCAAGAAAATTTGTTTGTCCGGCAATGTCAAATTTTGCCTCATTGAGGCCAACATTGCTTTGGTTCAAATCCAGATTGCTATTGTAAAGAAAAATTTTCGTTTTTGCATACGGAGCATAGCCCATGATATCGGTAATTCGCGTATGCTCCTCCTCCAGATATGAGGCAACATGCTTGGCTAAATTTTGTCCGCCATTATAATAATAGATGTTAAAATGCGGTGTGCTGTAGAACCTCCAATCAAACAGCCGGTATTGAATTCTGTTCTTACCATATTCTTCATCAACAATTTGGCTAAATAACTGAGTAGTGCCCATTACAAAAGTAAGAAGCAAGAAAATTAATTTATATTTAAGAAGTATTTTAAACATTTAGCTTGAATATAATAAATTGTAACGATTAATGTTTACTTCATTGTGCAAATCCTCTCCATTTATGATGTAATTGGCTAATAATTTTGCAAAATACGGAGCAAGCGATACGCCTTTTGTTCCTAGTCCGTTAAAAATAAACATATTCTTTATTTCAGGATGCTCCCCAAGAAATGGCTTTCTATCTTGCGTTGCAGGTCTTATTCCGGCTACTTGGTCAACAATGGCGTAAGGTATTTTCAATACTTCGGAGAGCTTTTGCATCAATTGGTTTTTAGCTTTTTTAGTTGGCGTTGTGTCGAGGTTTTTCCATTCGTACGTGCTGCCAACTCTGTAATGGTCCATTTCTTCATCTCTTATTATAAAAACACCTTTATTAAAAATAACATTCTCAGGAAGTGCTTTTTCTGTTTTAATATGTAAAATTTCTCCTTTAACAGGCGCAGTGGGAAGCCAACTGAAATAAGGATTATCGGCCAAGGGCCCCTCGCAAAATACCAAGTGCTTTGCTTCAATGTCCTCATATTTGAAACTTTGATAGGCAATTTCTAAATTTCTGAATTCAAATTGTATTTCGCGGTATTTGTTAGCGCTCAATAAGTACATTTTATGATGCGTAATAAGTTTTTTTAGGTTTACATAACCCGAACTATTTAGCAAAAGTCCACCGTATTCATCGTTTACAAACTCACCAAAAGCGGATGAAGTAAATGTTTTTTCTACAAACTCATGGTTGGCCGTACTATTACTAAGCCAATCGTTTTGGTCTTCAATAGTTGCGAAGGGGCGATATATGCATTTTTCAGTTAAAAAATTAGCATCCAACTTAGCTTGAAGCGCTCTGTAAAAGTTAATTAAATAAGGGAATAGTATATTAGCAAGCCACGTTTGCTTCATTTTTCTGCCGGTGATAGGGTTGTATAAGCCTGCAGCTACCTTTGAACTACTAAATTCTTTTTCTGTATTTATAATTATGCAGTTTTTACCTTTAGCCTCTAAATGCTCGAAAAGGCTAATGCCTGCAATACCATGTCCTATCAGTAAAAAATCAACCTTCATATATTAATAAATCGAAATTTAGGCAATCAGTTTAATTTTGAACAAATTTGCAGTAAAGTTTAGCTATAATGATACATATTCAGCAATTTGTTTTTAATCCATTCATGGAAAACACTTATGTGGTGTACAGTGATACTAAAGAAGCGGTAATAGTAGACCCGGGCTGTTATGAAGGGTATGAGCAAAATGAGTTGACTAGCTTTATTGAAACCAACGATTTAAAGGTAACTAAGCTCATTAATACCCATTGCCATATCGATCATGTGTTGGGCAATCATTTTGTTATTGAAAAATATGGTGTGCCTTTTTATATGCACGAACTGGATAAACCTGTTCTAGAGGCTGTTCCCTCTTATGCCGGCAGTTATGGTTTTGCGAATTATAAACCGTCTAGCCCTACCCATTTGCTTGAAGAAGGTGAGCAGCTTAAGATTGGCAACACAGTTTTTGATATTTTACATTTACCCGGCCATGCACCGGGCCACATTGGCTTTATGAATGAAAAAGAACGGGTATTTATTGGTGGCGATGTACTTTTTGAAGGAAGTATTGGGCGGACGGACCTGCCCGGTGGCGACCATGATACGCTGATCAATTCCATTCAACAAAAATTATTTAAATACCACGATGATGTAGTAGTTTATTCCGGACATGGTGGAACTACCACTTTAGGAAAAGAGAAAAATACCAATCCATTTTGCGCTATTTATTAAGATGATTAAAAAGCATATACCTAATATTATTACTTCCGGGAATTTAGTGGCCGGCTGCGTAGGTATTTACTTTGCGCTAGAGGCCAACTTCCTCGCTGCTGCCTACTGCATAGCTATTGCTGCCATTTTCGATTTTTTGGATGGATTGGTTGCCAGGCTCTTAAAAGTGCATTCAGAAATAGGCAAGCAATTAGATTCATTAGCGGACATGGTAACCTTTGGTGTGTTGCCGGCTTTTATTATGTTTCAGTATTTACAACAAACTGAAGCGGGGTTTTTGAGCTTTGTTGCATTTTTAATTGCTGTTTTTTCGGCTTTTAGGTTGGCAAAATTCAATATTGATACGCGGCAAACGGATGAATTTATTGGGTTGCCAACTCCGGCAAATGCACTTTTTATCGGGTCTTTAATTTTTCTGAAAGACGCTTCTATATTCAACTTTATATTTTCTGAAATTAGTCTCCTATTTATTGTATTGGTGTTTTCAATTTTGTTGGTGGCAGAAATACCTATGATAGCGCTAAAATTTAAGTCGTTAAAGTTCAAAGGTAATAGCTGGAGGTATGTACTTATTTTTGTTTCAATAGTACTATTTATTATTTTTCAATTTTCTGCCATACCGTTCGTTATTGTTTTCTATTTATTACTTTCAATTACCAAACGTTTTGCCGCGCTACGAACTTAATTAGCGTAAGGTATTGTTATAATTCTCAGTTTGCTCAAAAATTAATGAAATTACGTTGCCTCATAGTAAGTCTTGCTTTCTTAACACCCTCTTTCATGGTAAAGGGTTTGGCGCAATCTGTGTTGAAACAAGAGCATGTAATTAAAATAGCAACCACCACTGCCGGTGTTCATAAAATAGATGCGGTTCTTTTAAGGGAAGCCGGTTTCGATCCCGCTGCCGTAAGTCCTCATAATATTCAGGTTTACGGCATGCCTGGCGGAATGATTCCGCAACGAAACGACATACCATATCCTACAAGTCCGCAAGCTGTGGCTATGATGAAGCAGGCAAACAGTAATGATACGTTTGAGGATGATGAATATATTTTATTCTATGCCGATGATGTGGATGACTTTAGCTTTGATAAAGAAACTAAAACCTATAATTACGCAAAAAATATATATGCTGATTCACTTTATTATTTTATTTCCACCACTCATAATTCTCCACAACAGTTAGTTACAGCAAGTACTAAAACCTCAGTCAACAGTTCCGTGGCTATTAATTGGCACGAGAATTTTTATGTGCATGAGTCTGAACTGGTAAATATTTCTAACTCAGGTAGGCAGTGGTTTGGGGAGTCATTCTTAACTAATAAATCGCAAAGTTTTGAATTCAATCTGGAAAATCCACTGGCTAGCAACCAGCAATTGGTACTTTTAAACGGGTACTTAGGTCAGGTGCAGAACACAGAGGAGACAATTGATTTATCTGTAAATAATTTTGTGCTTTCAAGTGAACGCATTAAACCGCTTTCTGAGATCTTTTTTCCGCTGGGTTATCCTCCCTTTGGTAGTTACGTAACCTCGGTAGGAGAAATTTCTAATACTTTACTAGGCACCACTAACAAGTTGACTGTGGGTGTTAATCACAAACAAGCCGATGGTGGTAGATCAACCGGATATTTAGACTATATTTTTCTTCAAGTTCCTGAAAAAAATGAATTGGGTAACAAACAATTGATTTTACGCAATAAGCTATATCAGCCAATCGCTTCTTTTAAAGTGAGTGTTGCAAATATAGGCACTTCATTGGTTTGGGATATAACCAATTCACTAAAACCGGACAGGATAAATCATAATGCAGGCAATTTCAACTACCAAAATAATCAGACTAAAGATGAAGTAAAATTTGTAGTTTTCAACCTGTCAAATACACTTCGGCCTGCTGTTGTGAAAAAGCTGACTGCTAGTAGTTTGAGTAAAATCACCGCTCCTGATTTTTTAATTATTGCTCATCCTGCTTTTATGAGCTCCGCAATAAAACTGGCAAACCATAGAAGTGCACACAGCGGTATGAGTGTAAATGTAGCCGGATTAGATGAGGTAATAAATGAGTATGGCGCAGGCAGAAAAGATGTTTCGGCCATTCGTAATTTTATAAAAGACCTTTACCGGAAGAATCCCGGCAAGTTGAAGTACGTTTTGTTAATGGGTGCAGGCTCTTACGATTTTAAAGATAGGGTTAATAACAACACCAACTTTGTGCCTATTTATCAATCAAGAAATTCAATAGACCCGCTATCGACCTATGCCTCCGATGATTTTTATGCCTTTATGGACGATGATGAAGGCTTTTGGTCTGAGGATATTTCTAACAATGACGATATGGATTTGGGAGTTGGTAGAATTCCGTGTAGAACTGTGGCAGAGGCAGAGAATATTGTTAATAAAATTATTAGATATGATGCAGCACCAGCACTGCTTGGTAAGTGGAGAAATGAACTGTATTTTGTGGCTGATGATGAAGACAATGCCTTTGGAACAGGTGTAAACCAATTTTATGAGCAAAGTGAAGAGCTGATAGATTACGTGATCGATGGATTTGATTATTTTAATATTAATAAACTCTTTATGGGTGGTTTTGAGCAGGAAGTATTTGCCAGCACTCAGCGGTCGCCAGCCATGCGAAACGCCTTAGACAAAATGATGCAAAAGGGTGCTTTAGTGGTTAATTATATAGGGCATGGTGCAGAAGAGAGTTGGACTGATGAGGCTGTATTAACAAACAGTATGATTGAGAAATGGTCAAATAGTGATCACTTTCCCCTTTTTGTAACCGCCACCTGCGAATTTGGCCGGCACGATAATCCTATCGTTGTTTCCGGTGCTCAGAAGTTATTGCTGAAGAAAGATGCCGGTGCCATAGGCTTATTAACTACTGCAAGACCGGTTTTTTCTACCTCGAACCTAAAGCTCAATAAAGCTTTTTATGCCAATTCTTTTAAAAGAATAAACGGGCAGCCCCAAAAGTTGGGAGACATTATAAAGGAAACCAAAAATGGCTCTGTTGATGGTATAAACAACCGAAATTTTGTTCTTTTGGGAGATCCTTCCATGACCTTGGGTTTACCTAAAGAAGCGGTTGTGATTGATGGCATTTATAATGAAAGTGGCTTAACAGATACCCTGAGAAGTCTTGAAAAAGTGACTATATCCGGACATGTGGAAAGTAGAGCCGGGCAGCTACTCACTAATTTTGAGGGCGAGGTAGTGGCAGAGCTATTCGATAAACCTGTGGTGAAAAAGACTTTGGAAAATGGATCTAATCAATTCAGCTACCAAACCTATGAAAGCGTACTCTACCGAGGACGTGGAACCGTAAGCGCAGGCGAATTTGACCTTACTTTTTACTTACCGAAGGAAATAAATTATAAAAATGGGTTGGGTAAGCTGAGCTTATATGCCTTTGAACGAAATAAACTAACTGATGCCAATGGTTTTAGAACAGATTTTTCAATTGGTGGTAGTATTTCAACTGATTTTACCGATGACATCTCTCCGGATTTATTTGTTTACCTTAACGATAGCACCTTTAACAGCGGTGATAAAGTAGGAGCCAACAATGAATTGTTTATTAGGCTTTTTGATGAGTATGGCATTGGTATTTCACAAAATGGACTGAATAATGGTGTTTTTTATCAGTTGGATAATGATGAAAAAGTAAAAGTTAATGACTTCTTTATTTACGATATAGACTCCTACCAAAATGGAAGGGTAAAAGTTAATTTACCTGAATTGGATGAGGGTTGGCACCAATTACATGTGGGAGCTGTAGATATATTTAGCAATCCTTCGGAGGCTTTTATTGATTTTTATGTGGTAAACAGCGATCAATTGAGTATACTGGAATTTATTGTTTACCCCAATCCTGCAAAAGAAGCTGTTAATTTACAGTTTAAGCACAACCGAAAAGCAGAAGAGTTGGAAGTTTTTTACGAGGTAACCGATGGTTTTGGCAGAAAAGTATTTTCGGATAGATTTACTACATCTGACAATAACCGAAAAGACTTTTGGGATTTGAGAGCAGGAGGCGGTGAAAAAAGTACGCCAGGTTTATATTTTATCACATTATCTATTCGTTCTGAATTAGATAATTCAAAAACACGTGAAATTAAAAAGCTAATTGTGATCAATTAGGTATATTTGAATCAAATTATTGAAAAATGCATAAAGTAAAATATATAGTATTAGCAGCATTGCTAAGTATTGTACACCCCAATATATATGCTCAGGTAACCGGAATTGGACAGCAGGAAGGTGATGAGCGAAATGTGATTACAACCGCCATGCCTTTTCTTTTAATTTCGCCCGATTCCAGAGCTGCCGGTATGGGAGATGTTGGCGTGGCGTTGAGCCCTGATGCGAATGCCATTCAATGGAATGCGGCCAGGTTAGCATTTGTTGAAAATGAGGTAGGCGCATCACTTTCTTATTCACCATGGTTGGCTAATATTAGCGTTAATGATATGTCCATATCATACCTAAATGGTTATTATAAAATTGACCAAGAGCAGGTAATTGGTTTTGCTTTAAAGTATTTCGATTTGGGTAGCATTACTTTTACTCAAGATGGGGTGCCCGGATCCGGTACAGAGGCGAATCCGAAAGATTTCTCCTTGGCTTTTTCTTACTCCAGAAAATTGAGCGATGCTTTGGGAGCTTCACTGACAGCAGGTATGGCTCGGTCGAACTTATTCGGTAATTATTCAGGCAATTCAGCAGATGAAAACAAACCTGCAACGGCTCTGATAGTTGATTTAGGCGTTTTTTATACCAAAGAAGTGCTTTTTAATGGTAAGGATTCAGACTTCTCTTTGGGGCTCCAAGTATCTAACATTTCTAACAAGGTAACTTATTCAAGTAATGATCAGGAGCAATTTCTTCCTATTAATTTGAGGTTGGGCTCTGCTTTTAAAACATCAATTGATGCCTACAACTCAATAACTTTATCGTTAGATTTTAATAAGCTTATGGTGCCAACACCTGATCCGGAAAGAGCAGAAACGCCTACACTTTTGGAAGGTATGTTCGGGTCTTTTGGTGATGCACCCGGAGGTTTTCAGGAAGAAATGAGGGAAATAACTATTTCCACCGGTTTAGAATATTGGTATAATGATGTGTTTGCAGTAAGAACAGGCTATTTTCACGAGCATGAAACCAAAGGTGGGCGTAAGTACTTTACTGCCGGTTTGGGTTTTAGGTATCAGGTTTTAGGGCTTGATTTTTCTTACCTTATACCAATTGAAAGACAAAACCCATTGGGAGAAACCTTGAGATTTACTGCATTAATCAATCTTGGACAGCTTACAAGCAACAAAGAAACCATCAGAGATTAATCTTTTATGCTTGATAGAACGATAGCACCAAAATCTTTTTTACTAGATGATTTAGCCTTGGCGGATGTGACTGTAAAGCAGTTATCCAACGGAATTTTAGTGCACCAATTTATTGATGATACCAATCCGGTTATTAAAATTGATTTTTTATTTCCATTTGGGAAAGCCATTGAAGAGAAGGCCGGGCTAGCAACTCTTTGTGTACGTTTAATGATGGAGGCAACTTTGAGTTATTCCTCTAAAGACCTTCAGGAAACTTTAGATCATTATGGTGCGCACATTGATGCATCTGTAGAAAATGATGATACATCGGTAAGCCTTTTGTGTTTAAAAGAGCATATTAACTTATTGCTTCCTGTAATTAAAAGCGTACTGACAGAGCCACTTTTTGAAAAGGATGATTTTGACAAGCTCAAATTTAAAATGATTCAGAAGGCAAGAATCAATAATGAGAAAAACGGTTTCTTAGCCACTAAATTTTTAAAATATAATTTGCTAAAAAATACGCCTTATGCCTTGGTGGCTGATGAGGATACCTTAAGTAGCATTGTACTAAGCGATACCAAAACCTTTTATAATCAATATTTAAAAACACGACCTCAAATTATTATTGCGGGTGATTTCGACACTGCCGTGGGAGATGAGGTTGAGGTGCTACTCGGTATGATGGAGTTTAAGGAGGCTTCAGCATTGAAACCTGTAACACCAGAGCCGGACTATTCTGTTCAAGAGATTAAACGTGAAGGATCGGTGCAGGCATCCATCAGGTTAGGAGCGCTCTGTATTGATAAATCGCATCCTGACTATTTTAAATTAGCCATTGCCAATGAAATTTTAGGAGGCTACTTCGGTTCCCGATTAATGAAAAACATAAGAGAAGATAAAGGCTATACATACGGCATTTATTCTTCTATTGTTAATTACAAGGGTGTGAGCTATCATATTATTGGGGCTGATGTAAAGTTGGACGCTGTTGATGATGCCATACAAGAATGTAAAAATGAGTTAGCAGCCATGCAGCAAATTCAGATTACTGATGACGAGCTTTCGACCGTTAAAAATTATATGCTGGGTAAGTTAGCCGGTCATTTAGATACCATCTTTTCCCAATCGGATAATTATAAATCAAAAGTGGCTGAAGGCATAGATTACAAGCGGTACTTCAACGATTATGTAAAAGCTATTAGAGGCATTACCCCTAAGGATGTACAGGAAGTGAGTAAAAAATATTTTTCCGAAAAATATAGTGTAGTAAAAGTGGTTGGCTAGGTTTCCGGCTTACTTAGAGCAGATTTTACAGATTAGTCTAGTTCTTCCAACAGCACTCGATAATCGTATTGCAAATCTTCATGAAGTGTGGCTATGCTTTTGTTGATAGTAACAAGTTGCCTCTCGTACAAATTTTTGAGTGTGGTATTTTTAAGGATGTTTGGTTTCAGAAGCCTCATTTGTTCACTAAAGTATATAAGGAGCTCAATTTCTACCGTTTTACTAAGTGTGTACCTGATGTATTTCTTAGTATTTCTCAGTATTTTGCGAATGCTCTTTTTCATCCAGTAATAGCTTTGCGTATTAATATCTTCGAATTGCGTTGCTATTTCTACTTTTACACCTGCAATGTAGGCCTGCTCGTCATGCGCTTCGTATAATAAATAGGTCAGTAGTTCCTTATTTTCCTTCTTAAATTTTGCCAGCCGAAGACATAGGTTAACGAGCCTTTCGTTTGGCTGCTCATTTAATTCTTTCTTAATAGCTGTAACTGTGGCTGTTCTCATGTAGGTATTTTATTAGATGCTTATATTGTACCATTAAAATATGGTAAAGTTTAATTTTTTTTAGTAATTGTATTTACATTTGTTAACAAAGGTGGCTAAACTTAAGTGTTATGAGAACTGCTGTTATTTTTTTCTTCTTCTTATTAAGCTTTTTTGCTTTATCTGCTTTTGGTCAAGAAAGACCTGCATCGCTTATTCTTGACAAGACAATTTATAATGAAGCCTACTTCTTAAACGGACAGCTTATTACAGAACGGCAAGCCATGCAGGCAATGGCTTTAAGCCCTGAAGCTGTAGCGTTAATCAAATCATCGAGGCGTACAGAGGCCCTGAGTTTTGTTTTGTTGGGGTTTGGTTTTGGCGCGCTAACGGGTTCAATGGTAGCTGGTGCCAATACCCAAGAATTTCCTGTAGCACCTATTATCGCATCCGCTATATTTTTAACCAGCGGTTTGGTGCTTTTTCAAAGAGCTATAAAGAAAGCCCATAATGGAGTAGCACTCTATACCTACCAGCAGCACTTGGGCGCATTAAAAAAACGGCAGCATTTTTTTAGTATTGCTGTTAAACAAAATAGTTTATTACTAACTTATCGCTTTTAAACTAATTTTTAAAAAGGTTTATCACCAAACTGAGAATAGGATATGACAATTAAAATAATAGGAATAGTTTTGACAATAGCAGGTATAATAGGTTTAGTACTGGGTATACTAGGTATATTTGGAAGTAATGTAGTAAGCCTAAGCCCTTGGGCGCTAGCTATTTTAGGATTAATATTCTTTGGATCGGGCATTGGGCTGTTGAAGAAAAGTAACAGTTAAGCTGATATAAAAAAGGCTACGAGTTTCCGTAGCCTTTTTTGTTTCAATTTTAATCAATCCTAAGCCATAGCTTCTTCTTCGGCATATTCTTCAACAGGAATACAGCTGCACATCAGATTTCTATCACCGTAGGCACTATCAATGCGGCTTACGCCAGGCCAAAACTTATTTGTTTTTACAAAGGGTAAAGGAAATACAGCTTTCTCTCTGCTGTAAGGCAAATCCCAATCTTCCTTCAAGGCGGTTTTCATGGTATGCGGTGCATTTTTCAATACATTATTATCCTTATCGGCCATACCATCTGCCACTTCTTGTATTTCTTTTCTAATGGCAATAAAAGCATCGCAAAATTGATCGAGCTCGGCTTTTGTTTCGCTCTCTGTAGGTTCAATCATCATGGTACCTGCCACCGGAAACGATACCGTTGGTGAGTGATATCCGTAATCCATCAAGCGTTTAGCAATATCTTCTACCTCAACGCCAAATTCCTTAAAGCCACGACAATCAATAATCATTTCATGCGCAGCTCTGCCTTTTTGGTTGGTATACAATACAGGATAGTGTCCATCGAGCCGTGCTTTTATATAATTGGCGTTTAATATCGCTATCATAGTAGCATTTTTTAAACCTTGAGGCCCCATTAAAGCTATATAGGCATAACTTATTGCGAGTATACTGGCACTCCCCCATGGTGCAGCTGAGATGGAGCTTATTGACTTATCGCCACCGGTAAAAATTAACGGATTACCGGGTAAAAACTCTCTTAAATGTGCAGCTACACATATTGGTCCCATCCCGGGGCCACCACCACCATGTGGTATGCAAAATGTTTTATGCAGATTTAGGTGACATACGTCAGCACCAATATTAGCGGGAGAAGTAAGGCCTACCTGCGCATTCATATTGGCGCCATCCATGTAAACCTGCCCGCCATTATCATGAATAATCTGACATATTTGCATAATTTCTTCCTCAAAAACACCATGAGTTGAGGGGTAGGTAACCATTAAAGCTGCTAAATTTGCTTTATGTGATTCGGCCTTCTCTTTAAGGTCGTTCAAGTCAATATTTCCCTTTTCATCACACTTTACAATTATAACCTCCATGCCTGCCATTACTGCACTGGCAGGGTTGGTGCCATGTGCCGAAGAAGGTATAATGGTTACGTTCCTGTGGTGGTCTCCATTATTTTGGTGAAATGCTCTGATAACCATTAAGCCTGCATACTCCCCTTGAGCCCCGGAATTAGGTTGCAAAGAGGTAGCAGCAAAACCTGTTATTTCCGTAAGCCAGTTTTCAAGCTTCATAAACATCTCACGATAACCTAATGCTTGCTCTTTAGGTGCGTAAGGGTGAATATTGCCTAATTCAGGCCATGTTACAGGAATCATTTCTGTAGTGGCATTTAATTTCATGGTGCAAGAGCCTAATGAAATCATAGAATGTACCAACGATAAATCCTTATTCTCCAGCCTTTTTATATAGCGTAGCATCTCGTGCTCAGACTGATAACTATTGAAAACCGGATGCTCCAGATATTTGCTTTGCCGTAAAAATTGCGTGGGCCAAAGCATGGCAATATTGTCTGCTTCCTGAGTAATTGGGAACTGGCCGGGGTCTTCATCTATGGCCAAAGCAAAAATAGTGTGCAAATCTTTAACATCTGCAATGCGTGTGGTTTCATTTAAAGCAATAGCAAGAATATGCGTGCCGGCATAATTAAGATTAATACCATAGTCCAATCCAAGGGAATGAATTTTCTCTTTCACTTTTTCTGATTCAACATCGACAGTTATGGTATCAAAATAATTATTATTTAGGATTTTATAGCCGAGCGAATTAAGTGATTTTACCAGTAATTGTGTTAGGGCATGGGTTCTTTCAGCAATTTGCTTTAAGCCTTTTGGTCCGTGATAAACGGCATACATGCCTGCCATTACAGCCAGTAGTACCTGGGCAGTACAAATGTTAGAAGTAGCCTTCTCTCTTTTAATATGTTGCTCCCTGGTTTGCAGTGCCATTCTAAAAGCTTTATTCCCATCCTTATCTACCGAAACGCCAATAATTCTGCCTGGTATTTGTCTTTTAAAGGCATCTTTGGTGGCAAAAAAGGCTGCATGCGGGCCACCGTAGCCTAAAGGAATGCCAAAGCGCTGAGAAGTGCCCACTACACAATCGGCACCACATTCTCCCGGAGGCGTTAACAAAGTGAGTGCAAGTAAATCGGCTCCAATAGTGTTGTAAATGTTATGTTCTGATGCTGCTTCCAGTATACTTTTGAGCTCAAGTATTTCTCCTGCAGCATTAATTTGCTGTGCGTAGAGTCCGAATATACGCTCATCGTTAACATTAAAACTGGTGATATCTCCAACTTCTAAAGTTATACCCATTGGCACTGCTCTGGTAGTTAACACATCTAAAGTTTGAGGGAACACGTTCTCATCAACAAAAAAAACGGTCGCCTTCTTTTTGTCTCCTTTCCTCAAGCCATAAAACATGCTCATGGCTTCTGCTGCAGCAGTGGCTTCATCAAGTAATGAAGCATTTGCAATCTCCATTCCTGTTAGTTCAATCACCATGGTCTGGAAATTGATAAGGGCTTCAAGGCGGCCTTGCGCTATTTCTGCCTGGTAAGGTGTATAAGCGGTGTACCATCCGGGGTTCTCCATTATGTTCCTTAAAATAACACCAGGCACGTGGGTATTATAATAGCCTAAACCAATATACGATCGGAAGACCTCATTTTTTTTTGCTATTGCTTTGAAAGATTCTAAAAATTCAAATTCAGATTCAGCTGCAGGTAGGTTCAAGTCATCTTTTAATCGGATTGATTGCGGAATGGTTTCCTCAATAAGTGCTTCTAAAGAGTTAGCTTTGACAGTTGCTAACATGTCTTTTATTTGCTGCTCATCGGGTCCATTATGCCGATCTTCAAATCTTTCTTGATAACCAGTGTTTAATTTCATAATATTAGCAGATAAAATTTAACAATTGTACGATATTCAGGCTGAAAATATGGTGGCAAAACTACGATATTATCAGCGCTAATTTAGAGCAGGTAACAGTAAAATAATTAAAATAATTTACCGGTGTTAAAATCTTCTTTTTAATGGCCGAGGGTAAAATATAGAAAATACTTTCTTTGTGTATCTTAATTAGAGCGCTCATTTTTTTTATATAATTAAATTAAAAGCAATATGTTTAAATATCTTTTTACTGCCATCATTTTTGTTTCAGGTGCTTTGTGTCAGGCACAAATTAAAGAAGAGGTAGCGCAAAAGTATGCTGCCACAATAAAATATCAAGATTTACAAAGGCATTTGAGTATTCTCGCATCGGATTCATTAGCCGGTAGGGAAACAGGAAAAGAAGGACAGAAGATGGCTGCCGCTTATATAAAAGAACATTTTAAGAACTTGGGCTTAGCAGGGCCGGTAAATGGCTCAGATTATTACCAATCTTTTAAACTTTATTTAACAAAAAGGGGAACTGCCAAATTGGTGGCTAAAGGTGAAACATTTAGCAATTTAAAAGAGATTGTTTATTGGTCC
This sequence comes from uncultured Cytophagales bacterium, assembly GCA_963832285.1. Taxonomy (GTDB): domain Bacteria; phylum Bacteroidota; class Bacteroidia; order Cytophagales; family Cyclobacteriaceae; genus Marivirga. Next base: position 456,146 of record CAWHTP010000002.1, on the reverse strand, counting down.
GATAACCCAATTGATAAAACCACTGCTACATTTTACTACATAAATGAGGCTTCCGAGAAAGATTTAGCAGACTTTAATGTTAAAAATAAGTTCGTGGTTTTTAAGGCAAAAGGACAATTTACTCCTGTTTTAAGCAGATTAGAAGCTGCAGGTGCTAAAGGTGCTTTGGTTATTGCTGAGGACAGTGCCAAAATGAACATGGTAATCCGTTATGGAGAGTATTATGCTACTAACGGCTCACTGAAGCGCGAGCAACCTGAGCGCACGGGCCTTATAAGTATGGTGACTTATAAAAACGTTGCTCAAAAAATGTTTGACCAATCAATTGATCAACTAAAAGTAGGCGATAAAGCGAAAGCACAGATTTACGGTGAAATAAACACCACTGTTATGGAGACTGAAAATGTGTTGGGTTATCTAGAGGGCGGTGACAAGAAAGATGAATTAATAGTAATAACGGCACATTACGACCATGAGGGCATCAAAAACGGTGAAATTTATAATGGGGCAGATGATGATGCTTCCGGAACTACTGCCGTGTTGGAATTGGCAGAGGCATTTGTGAAAGCCAAAAATGATGGTCACATACCTACCAGAAGCATTTTATTTATGCCGGTAACCGGAGAGGAAAAAGGTTTGCTAGGGTCAGCTCATTACGCTGATAATGCTGTTTTTCCGCTTGAAAATACCGTAGCTAACTTAAATATTGATATGATTGGTCGCATAGACTCGGTGCATAGAAACAATAGAGAGTTTGTTTATCTTATTGGTTCCGATAGGATTTCAACCGAACTCCATAACATCAGTACCAAAGTTAATGAACGTTATTTAAAGCTTGAGCTAGACTATACTTATAATGCGGAAGACCATCCGGATAGAATTTACTATAGATCTGATCATTGGAATTTTGCTAAAAATGGTATTCCAATCATTTTCTATTTTAATGGCATACATGCCGATTATCACAGACCTTCCGACACGGTGGATAAAATTCAATTTGATCTGTTAAAGAAAAGAACAGACTTAGTTTTTTACACGGCTTGGGAGCTTGCGTTCATGGAAGATAGGTTGCTAATTGATAGTGAATAGCTTAAATGACTGGACTTGTCTGATGACAATTATTTCTAATTTGGCTATTTTAGAGCATATTTTATTCGTGTAAAACCATTGAGAGGAAACAAAAAAATACTGAGATTTTTTACGTTAATCGCAATTTTTGTAGCGAGTGGACTACAGAGCTTAGCGCAAAACGTATTGGATCTTCGAGCGTGGGATGCAGGTGATGCTCGCTATTTGAATGTTCAATCGCAATTTCATTACGGTGAGTTACTTAGCGCTGAGCAGATGGATACTATTGCCACACCACAATATGTGCAAATTCCAAGCACTTGGGATGAGTACCCTGGAGCATATAATAACACCGGTGTCGCCACTTATTACTTAAAAATAGTAGGTCCATCTAAAGTTGAGGAGCTATCGCTTGATGCCAGAACTGCAGGCACCAGTTATAAGCTATTTTGTAATGCGCAACTGTTAGGAGAGCTGGGTAAAGTGGGATATACTGCCGAGGAGGCGAAGCCTAAATATCAGAACATTATTTATAGTTTACCTCGGTCTCAGGATACTTTAAAGTTGATCTATCACGTGTCAAATTTTTCTTATCGCAAGGGCGGTTTGTGGAGGGCGCCAATTTTGGGTAATAAGGTTTCGTTACAGGATAAAAAAGAAAAGAAGCTAATAATCGATTTTTTTCTATGGGAGCCATATTGTTTATGGGCATTTACCATCTTACCCTAAATCTTTACAGGCGTAAGGATAAGCTGGCGCTTTACTTCTCAATAGTATGCTTTTTAACTGTAATGAGATCTGTTAGCGTTGGTGAATATATTCTCGTTGAGTATTTAAACTGGAACTGGCAAATAGTCACTAGAATAGAATTTATAAGCTTTTATCTGCTAGTGGGCTTTACTTCTATGTTCATCTATGCACTTTTTCCAAAAATTATACCCAAAATTGCAACTACTATTCCATTGGGTTTTACGTTGGTTTCATCTTTAATAACCTTAGTGTTTCCTATTTATTATACCTCTTACTTAATTCCGGTGGGACAATTACTCACCGTTTTAATGGGTATAATTTTTATTTTTTTGCTGGCTAAAAATAGCATTAAAGGAGGTGCGGAGATTAGAGTGGCCCTGGTAGGCCTCATCATATTGTTTATGGCAGCAGTTTTTGAAATTTTAACAAGCCGCGCCACAGTGAGGGTTGATGTTGTTTTTGCTACTGGCATGTTCTTATATCTTTTCTCACATGTTGCTATAATGGCTAACAGAACAAACGCCAACTATAAAAAAACCGCTCAGCTTAGTTTGGCCATGAAAGCCCTAAATGCAGACTTAGAACTCAAAGTACAAGAGCGCACACAACAGCTAGACGAGCAAAATATTGAACTAAGAAAAGCGAATGAAAATTTGACAGCCATTAACAATGAGAAGGATGGTATTTTACATGTAGTGGCGCACGACCTGAAATCTGCTCTCAATACTAATATAGGGCTGGTTTCTTTGTTAAAAGCTTCGGATGAAATGCATAGCGCAGAAAACCTGAAATACTTTGACCTGATAAATCATGTAACTAAACAGGCATTGAAGTTTATTGATGACCTATTACTGCTTTATCAGTTTGATGGAACTTATAAGCCTGAGTTATCGAAAATTAAGCTTCTTAATTTCGTTAATGAGTTGAAAGAGAAATTTGAGCAAACAGCTTTAAAAAAGAACATAGCTTTTACTGTTGAGCATAATTTGGAGGCCAGTGCAGAGCAGGTTTTTTACTCAGATGAAAGTATGTTAGGCAGAATAACAGAAAACTTATTAAGTAATGCCTTTAAATATTCACTTGCTGAAACTAAGGTTACCCTAAAGCTTAGTTTGAGTGAGGGTAAGTTAGTGTTAATCGTTGCAGATCAAGGGCAAGGAATTCCGGAAGAAGAGCACGATAAGGTATTTAAAAAATTTCAGCGAATATCAGTTAAGCCAACAGCCAATGAAACAAGTTCCGGTTTGGGTTTATCTATTGTTAAGCAGCTCGTTACCATTTTAGGAGGTAAAATAAGCTTTAAAAGTGTGGTAAACAAAGGCACAAGTTTTAGCGTAGAGATTCCTAATGCTAAATAAAATCACCTCTTCTTTTTCCGTCTCCGGTCGTTTGCTTTCCTGCTAAAATCAGGTTTTTTACCACTTACTTTTTGGTTTGATTTCTTCTTTTCATGGAAAGCTCCCTTAAAGTCAGGGTCTCTTAGCCTTTTATGCCTGTCTATCAATAAGCCCATCTCTAGTTCTTCTTCCGGCAGTGTTTTGTCGAGTTCAATATTTTGTGGCAGCGCTACCACAGGTATTTTCTTTCCAATAAGTGCCTCAATATTTTCAATGTTGTATCGCTCCGCTTTATCTACAAAAGTAAGCGCGGTGCCCTTATGTGCCACACGGCCGGTTCTCCCCACACGGTGCACGTACTCTTCCGGTTTATCCGGTGTATCGAAATTGATCACATGGCTTACTTCGTTAATGTCAATTCCTCGGGAGGTGACATCCGTACTTACCAAAACTCTGATCTCGCCTGCTTTAAACGCTTCCACAGAATTAATTCTTGTAGACTGTCCCTTGTTGGCGTGAATTACCCTAACACTATCGGTAACTTTTCTTTCAATAAAATGAAACACATTGTCCGCATGTTTTTTGGTTTTTGTGAAGATGATTACACGCGTTAATTTCTCATTTTTTAAAAGATGTGCCAAAAGGTTAATCTTGGTTAAAAAATTGGGGACATGATACAAATACTGGTCAATTAATGCTGCTGTTGATGATTGTGGTGTTACTTCAACTTTCTCTGGAAAATCAGTAAATTCATAGGCATATTGCTCCACTTTTTCAGGAAAAGTTGCTGAGAAAAATAGGTTTTGCTTTTTCATAGGCAAAAGCTCCAATATGTTGCGTATCTGAGGCATAAAGCCCATGTCCATCATTTTATCGGCCTCATCTAAAATAAACGTTTTTATCAACTTTGTTTTTAGTACGCCTTCCCTATAAATATCCATAAATCTGCCGGGGGTGGAAACAATAATATCGCAACCGGCAGCCACTTCAGCGGCTTGTTTTTTGGCGCCAATACCACCATACAGGCATATTATTCGTAAGTCGGTATATTTACTTAGTGCCAATATATTTTCGTAAACCTGCATGGCCAATTCCCTGGTAGGCGCTACAATAAGTGCTCTAGGCTCATTGCCTTGTGCATATTTTACCTTCATTAATAAAGGTAAAACAAATGCAGCCGTTTTTCCCGTACCTGTTTGAGCAATACCTATTACATCCTGCCCATTAAGTACCAGCGGTATTGCTTTTTGCTGAATTTCACTCGGTTGTTTATAGCCTAAGTCATCAACGGCATTGAATAGTTGCTTATTTAGTTTAAAATCCTGAAATGATGAGATATCTTGCGACATAAACTTTTTTACTTAAAATAATGGGAAAGCTGCTAATTACAAATGCAAATATAGTCAATGAAGGTAAGATTGAACCCAAAGATGTTTTAATTAGCGATGGTCGGTTTACTAAAATAGCCGCTAATATTAGCGGCTCAGAAGCCAATAAAGTAATTGATGCGCAGGGGAAGCATCTTTTCCCCGGTTTAATTGATGACCAGGTGCATTTTAGAGAGCCTGGCCTCACGTATAAGGCGGATCTATTTACTGAATCGCGCGCGGCAGTGGCGGGAGGAGTTACCTCATTTATGGAAATGCCTAATACCATTCCTAATGCTTTAACGCAAGAGTTACTGGAAGATAAATATCGGTTGGCAGCTGAAAAATCAATTGCTAACTACTCCTTTTTTATGGGGGCTAGTAACGATAATATTGAGGAGGTACTCAAGACCAACCCTGAAACTGTTTGTGGGGTAAAAGTTTTTATGGGGAGCTCCACAGGTAACATGTTGGTAGATAACGAAGCTAACCCTTAATAGTATATTCGCTCAAGTACCTATGCTTATTGCCACCCATTGCGAAGATGAAGCTACTATAAGAACGAACACCGCTAAAGCTTTGGAGCAATTTGGTGAAGAGGTTCCTATGCGTATGCATCCGAAAATAAGAAGTGAGAAGGCATGTTTCTTGTCATCATCTTTGGCTGTTGAGCTCGCTAAAAAGCACGGTTCGCGCTTGCACGTACTACACATTTCCACTGCTAAAGAAACCAATTTGTTTAGCAATACTCTACCGCTAGAGAAGAAGAAAATTACCGCAGAAGCGTGTATTCATCATTTATGGTTTTCAGAGGCTGATTATGAAGAAAAAGGGACGCTTATCAAATGGAATCCCGCAGTAAAAACTGCTAATGACCGCGAGGCAATTATGCAGGCAGTATTGGATGACCGCATTGACGTAATTGCCACAGATCACGCTCCACATACCATGCAGGAAAAGCAGAACACCTATTTCAATGCACCTTCAGGCGGTCCATTAGTGCAGCATAGCTTATTAGCACTGCTCGATTTCTACCATCAAGGAAAAATGACTTTACCTTTTATTGCACAAAAGGCCGCACATAATCCGGCTATTTTATTTAGGATAAACGATAGAGGATATATCAGGGAGGGACTACTATGCCGATTTCACTTTGGTTGACTTAGAAGGAGGCTACACAGTTGGTAAAAATAATATACTTTCAAAATGCGGTTGGTCGCCTTTCGAGGGATATCGGTTTAAAGCAAATATAAAAGCGACATATGTAAATGGCCGTTTGGTTTATGATGGTGCAAATATTGTAGAAGGAGCCCTAGGCGATCGGTTAACGTTTAGAAATCCATAAAAAAATTAATCAACTAATTTTTGATTTCATAAATTAGATTTACCTTTGTGATCCTTAAAAAAGGTGATTTCATTGTTTCTCATCTGATGATTATCAGGTTGGAAGCGTAGGTTGCCATAAATGGTGATTGAAGTTCTCCCGATAGCTATCGAGAGGTTAGAATAGCAAATGGTGATTGTAGTTCTCCCGATAGCTATCGGGAGGTTAGAATAGCAAATGGTGATTGTAGTTCTCCCGATAGCTATCGGGAGGTTAGAATAGCAAATGGTGATTGTAGTTCTCCCGATAGCTATCGGGAGGTTAGAATATCAAACGGTGATTGTAGTTCTCCCGATAGCTATCGGGAGGTTAGAATATCAAACGGTGATTGTAGTTCAGTTGGTTAGAATGCCTGATTGTGGTTCAGGAGGTCGCCGGTTCGAGTCCGGTCTTTCACCCATAAAATTAAATCCTGGTAGCGGTGGCTGTCAGGATTTTTTTATTTAAAGCAGCTTTATGTTTACAGTGTAAATCCTTTACTCAGCTCAGCTTGATAGGTTTTTGATGAGGCTATAGGATTATAGGTTATAGGTTTCAGGAATAAAATTATGACTTTTAAAGCAACTAAAAATTAATTTTAAATTATCATAAGGCAATCAATTTTCCGATTTAAGTTGAGTCAACTATATCATCTTATGAAAGATACATCAAGTGAAATCTCAGTAAGCAAATACTTTGCTATTACATTATCAATTTCATTGACTGAGTAACATAATATATTAAAGCAAAAAAAAAGGCTGTACTTTTAATACAGCCTTTTACAATTTCTAAATCAAATCTATGACTTTCGTCATTTAATTATAGAGTTTATTGTTCTACAGTAACTTCAATTTCAATATAATCAACATTGTCAATAAAATCGCCATCAGAATTGGCATCTACAATATCAACAACCTTAACTAATCCGATTTTGCCACCTTTACTTGCATCTAATTTGAAAGCAAAAACTTTGCCTTCCGTCAGAGTGTTTTTTCTATCTTGAGGATTAACACCTTCATCATAAACAGTCTTCAATTTAGAACTTGTGTTTGTGTCTAAATATTCTTCATTTGTTAAGGTTACCTCCTTAAAGGTAGTGGTATTTAGCTTTGTCCATATTGATAAATCATAGTTAGTAAAAGAAGGATAACTGGATGGAGAAGCTAACCACAATGTAGTTGCTCCGGCAGCATAACCGAAATCCACATCACTCGAATTTGGAGCAGCGGCTGCATCTACTTGATTTTTAGTAATAGTTACACCTAAATTTGTGGAAAAGAACGTCTTAGATTCTTCGTCAGCGGTTTGTGCAAATAGTAATTTTGCAGTATAAATATTAGCTCGTGTCTCCTCAATAATTATTGTTAAAGTCTCTTGAGCCTGATCACCATTATCATCTACAACAGATATTGTAAGAACTACCTCACCAGCATTATCGAAAGTTAAATTGAAATCGGCTGACCCGCTTATTGAACCTGCAGCTAATCCAAGATCGTTTCTATTTCTTTCAAGAAAAAGAACAGGGTTGTCGCTCACAATTCTGATCACATTAAAACCTGCAGGCGTGTTTGCACTTACAGATATCTCAAGAGTATCCTGCGAGGTCAATGTTACCTCACCATCAGTGGCAGCCGGACTAGTAGTGTACGTCAAGGAAGGATTGTCCAAGCCATTTTCTTCCTCTGAGTCACAAGCTGTAAAAAATAAAGCTGAACCTATTCCGGTTAGCATTAATGCATTTCTAAAAAATTTCTTCATAATTTTTGTAATTTTCTTTTTAATTTTAATTTTGGCTTTTTGCCAGTCTAATAGACACACTTAATTGTGTAAAGGTTTGAACGTGCGGATAAAATTTTTGTTATTTTATATTAATAAGGTAACTAAAACTTAATCTTCTGTTTAAAAAAGTGGTTTTACAGTAACTACTTTTGTACTTTACGACATGAGCTTTGCGATAGTTCTTTATCTAAAGAAACGGCTAAAAAGCTTGATTAGTCGAAATTTGATTTAATATTTTTTAAATTGAGTGTAGTTTTGCAAAGAATTTAATTACATTTATAAATCGTTCTTACAAAATAGTCTTTAACTTAATAACCATCTCTAAAGAAATTAATTATGGCAGGGAATAACCAGACCATCTTCGAAATGATACACCAGTATGGTCCAATTGTGGGCTTGGGTATTATTGGTATAGCCATTTTGATTGTCATTCTATACTACATTAGTTTGGCTAGCAAAAAGGAATTCAAACAAAAGTATGACTTCATTAACCGTAATGAAATCGATACGCTTTGGCGTGCAACTGTTGTACTACTTATAGGTGCAGTAATAGCAGTAAATGCCCTTTTTGGTGAAACAGAATTGCTTTGGCTTTCTGTTAAATTGTTCGTTTCAGCTATGCTGGCACTGATCATAGGCGTTATCATCCAAAATATATTGCGTTTTTACTTTCCTTTTTACGTTGAGAAGAGGCTAAAGAAATTACGTTACACACCAAGAAAATCGCCAAAAACCGGAAAAGCTATGAAGCTTTTGAGTGAGGAGGAAGAAGATGTTTATTTGGATGAAGGTATGCAGGCAGAGGAAGACATATTCTCCATTGATTACGATGTGTGGGTAGATGAAGAAACAGGCTACACTAAAATTGAAAAATATTCCGGACATTTACATGCGTTACAATGCTCAGAGTGTAACTACCAAACTTTGAAGGTAGTAAAAGAAGAAATTATTAAATCCCCTTCGGTAACTGACGAAGGCGAGTTAATGAAATATTTCAAATGTTCTTATTGTGGACACAAGGCAAGAAAGACTTTCCACATTGCCAAATTAAAGGATCAGACGGTAGTTGCAGATCAAGCGGCTACTTCGTAAAATATACTAACTTATTTTGAAAGGCTTATTGAAAAATCAATAAGCCTTTTTTGTTTGTAATGAATTTCGCCCTAGCGTTGTAGCAGGGAGCTGTTTTTTCTGATTGGAGTTTGGAACCATTATAAATTTTTCGACATCATGGTTTTCTACACGATGCGCTGTCAAAGGCGAAGCTGTAAAGCAAACTAAGTTTTCTTTAATAGATTCCTGATAATTTTCTCCGTTGCACTACGAAAATTTCTGGAATGACGGATTGATGTTGCTGATTTATATATTGTGCCTTAAATGAGATTGTTGACTGGTGTGGTCATCGTAAAATTTCGCCCTAGCGGACTTGTCTGCCTTTGGATGAATATCAGGGAGCCGTTTTTTTCAACCATAGGTTGAAACATTATAAGATATTCATCTCTTTGGACTTATATGGTTTTCTATACGATGCGCTGTCAAAGGCGAAGCTGTAAAGCAAACTAAGTTTTCTTTAATAGATTCCTGATAATTTTCTCCGTTGCACTACGAAAATTTCTGGAATGACGGATTGATGTTGCTGATTTATATATTGTGCTCCAAATGATATTGTTGACTGGTGTGATCATCATAGAATTTCGCCCTAGCGGACTTGTCTGCTTTTGGATGAATAGCAGGGAGCTGTTTTTTTCAACCATAGGTTGAAACATTATATGATCATCTCTTTGGACTTATATGGTATTACGAACGATATGCTGAGAAACGTCAAGCTATTAAGCAAAATAAGTTTTCTTTAATAGATTCCTGATAATTTTCTCCGTTGCACTACGAAAATTTCTGGAATGACGGATTGATGTTGCTGATTTATATATTGTGTTCCAACTGATATTGTTGACTGGTGTGATCATCATAGAATTTCGCCCTAGCGGACTTGTCTGCCTTTGGATGAATAGCAGGGAGCTTTTCTTTTCAACCAAGGTTGAAACATTATAAGATGATCATCTCTTTGGACTTATATGGTTTTCTACACGAGGCCGGAATCTACTTTTTCTTTATCTTATAGCATTTCAGTCCTCGTATAATCGTGAACTTACATGTTTGACTAGCTGAGTAGTTACCACTACGAATTGCATTACGAAAATTTTTGGATTAAACGGATCTTGCTATTTGCTAAGTCATTCTCCGAATTCCCCAAGGAATTCTAGGAGAATCTGCCTATGTAAAATGGTTATGCATTTTTCAGGAGATTTAGCTAAAGAGGTGCGCTGTTGCATTAATTCCCCTATAATTGCCTGCGCACCAACCCACTCTTAATTCGGATAGTGACGGTTTTGCTGACCTATACTAAGTTTTTGCCTAACAATAATGGCTTGCTCGAAGGCTCATACCACAATTCCGCCCAAGCGAATACTAGGATGAGAAATCTTCATTTTTAGCATGCTCAACTCTCTTTTTTGTCACCTCGCAGCCGTTAGAACTTGAGCTTAGCTCTTAAGCCTGCTAATAAACAATTGCTTTGCAATATAATCATGAACAGGTCTGACGTTTTCAACGTACCGACCTTATTGCTATAAATAGTGTCTTCCTACAAGATTTAAAATAAAGCAAAGATCTTAAAATTTGCTAGATCGTCTCACTCTTTATTAGATGCAATTACTATAATTAACTGACAATTAAACGGATAATCCAAAAAAAGCTAGACCGTTGAAGTGTCTTCAAATTTGCTTTCAGCATTGCTTCTAAAATAGTTATTAAGTTCTTCCAGCGTTTGCTCATTCACCATAATATCTTTTATGATTTCGCCTTTATCAAGGGCTACGATTCTTTCCGATATTTCTGTTACGTGCCCTAAATCGTGGCTGGATATGAGAAAGGTTACGTTGCGCTCTTTTTTAAAAGCTTCCAAAATTTTCTTCAAGCGTATTTGCGAAGTGGGGTCTAAGTTCTCGAAAGGCTCATCCAATAAAACTACAGAAGGGTTGCCAATCAAAGCTGCGGCCACCCCTAGTTTTTTCTTGTTTCCTTTTGATAAATCTCTGATGTATTTTTTATGCCCAAGTATTTCATCATTAAAAAGCTCTTTAAATTGGATCAAAAAACTTTGCAGATCAACCGATGACAGACCGTAGATGCTGCCGAGGAATTCGAAATATTCTTCCGGCTTTAGGTAGTCTATCAGAAAACGTTCATCTATAAAGGAGCCGGTAAATTTTTTCCAGTCTTCCGTAGTGCTCACATCGTTTCCTTCAATGGTTACGGAGCCGGCTGAGGCACGTATGAGATCGAGTATTATTCTGAATAAAGTGGTTTTACCTGCGCCATTATTGCCTACCAGTCCGAACGACTGCCCTTGAGGGACGTGCAAATCTGCTATATTTAATACTACTATTTCTTTATATTGCTTTTTTAGGTTAGTTATCGTCAGCATAATACTATAAGGTTAGTTGGTGAATTAATTGATATTTTAATTTTTTAAAGGTTTGCTCAATCTTGCGTATAAAGAAATCGCGAAGACTGAGACCTATTAGCCCTGTAACGGCAATTCCTATCAAACCCGACACGTGACCTAGGGTATAATATAAAGGCGTGTATATAACAAAGGGGCCGAGTAACACAGGTATACCCATCAGCCATTGTGCCGCTCCCGTGCCTTGGTAATTCATAAAAGCACCTTTGTTTAAGTCTATCGGTTTTGGCCCCCACATGCTCAGGCGTAACATTAGAGGAATATTAATACCGATGTTGTAAATGCTACAGGTCATTAATGCCAGTAGTACCTCCCAGCCAAAATATACATAAGGTATAGAAAGAATAGTGCTGGTAAGGGTAGCAAACAGAATGAGCAGGTATCTCGATTTAATCCAGGTGGTTAATGCCAGCGGTCGTGTAAAAAAGAAGTCTAGTTGATTGGTATTCCAGCTCCAGGCAAACTGTCCGTAGTTGATAGCAAAAATTCCTGTGATGAAAATTCCTAAAAATACATGGAAACCCTTCATGTCGTCATAAGACTTGTTGGGAAAAAATATCAGCCCATACCCAAGAAATACCAACGACAACATTAAAACAGATCTTGTTCTTTTATGCCTGATGATCATGCGGAACTCTTCCAAAATTAATTGCCCGGAAAGCCCGTAGTTACCTAAAAAGCTGAGTTTATCGGAGTAGGTTTCAGAATTGCTTGATTCTTTGGCTGAGAGCTCCTCTAAATAGAGGTTTGAAACAAACATTTTGTAGCTGCTAAAGGCTAGTATTACTAATAGCGTTAAGGGTACGAGCGTCCACAGCGGCTGGTAGACTAAAGCATCAAAAGCGCTGCCGGCATAGCTCAACAGATCGATGTTGGAATAGGTTGCCAGAAAGTAATTGGCCGTGCAAAGGCCAATAATGGCTATCCAAACCCATAGGTTATCTTCTAGTCGCTTTTTAAATAGTATGTTGAAAAAATGCAAGCTGATAGAGAGAAAGAAGATAGCCAAAACCCAACAAAAAGCATTAGTATTACCTACTGCCGGAGCAACAACTTTTATGGCAAAAGGAATAGCCAGCACCAATGAAATAACATTGATAAGGCTCAACATTGATTTGCCTAGTAGAAATTTGGCAATAAAGCTGCGTTTAAGCGGATGCGTTAAATACGGTTGAATATCTAATACAGGTACTTTCTGTAAAAAATACCTGATGAACAGCTCTATGAAAAAGTAATAAATGAGAAAGCTGTTAAAAAAACCTATGGGGTTTGCAGCGGCACCTTCACTTATTTCCGGAATAATGTTTGGTAGTAAAAACGACAATGAAACAACCATTGCGAATAGAAATATGGCTATAATGGAAATAAAGATCGTTAATCCGAGCTCTCTCCCAAAACTGCCTGAGCGGCTAAACTGAAGCCATTGATGTTTTAACAGATATTTCATCATAAGTAGATAGTTGTTTTAAAAACGGTTGTAAGGGACAGCCGGCATGTATTTTTAGACAATAGCGCGAATTTTACTTTTAACAATCATTTTCTAGCGCGCAAACTATACTTGTTGTTATTGTATAAATTGATTTTTAGGGTTAGTAGAAGCAGGTCTCAATTTATTACAAAAATTGAGAAAATAATATTTGAGCATCCTCAAATTTGAAAATAATTGAGCAAAGTGTGCAACCTTAAATGAAGAGAAGTCCTTTGTCAAAAACCTTCCTTATTTTAATGTTACTAAATTGTTAATTGTTTAGCAGTAAGTATTAATCAATACTTAACTGGCGGAATCCTGTGGTAAAATATTATCAGGGTATTTTTGCCCTTAAATTTAAACAAACAACTATGAAGAAAATTTTACAAAATTTGTGTGGATTATCGGTTCTGCTGACATTGGCACTAGGAACGGCTTATGGGCAGGGTGTTACAACATCGGGCCTTTCTGGAGTTGTGAAAGACAGCAGTGGTGAGGAATTGCCCGGAGCTACTGTGCAAGCGGTACATACTCCCACAGGTACAACCTATGGAAATGTTACTAATGTAAGTGGGAGATTCCGAATCCCTAACGTAAGAGTAGGTGGCCCTTATACAGTGAAAGTGACCTTTGTTGGCTTTGACGAATATATTATTGAAAATATTAACCTTTCTTTAGGGCAGACACTTAACCTCGAAATTGAGTTAAATGAAGAATCTACTGAGCTACAAGAAGTTGTGGTAAGCACAGCAAAAGGTCAGGTAATTGATGGTGACAGGACAGGTGCCTCCACTAATTTATCTAATGAAAGAATTAGTTCAATGCCAACGATCAACCGTAGCATTAATGACTTCACTCGTTTAAACCCTCAATCCAATGGTACTAGCTTTGGCGGTGCTGACAATAGATATAATAACTATACCATTGATGGTAACCTCTATAACAACAACTTTGGTTTAGGAAGCTCGCAGTTTGCGGGTGGAAATCCGATTTCAGTTGATGCCATTGAAGAGGTACAGGTAAACATTGCTCCATATGATGTCACTCAAAGTGGTTTTACAGGAGCTAGTGTTAATGCGGTTACAAAATCAGGTACGAATGAAATTAAGGCAACAGCTTATACGCTTTTCCGAAATCAGAATACACAGGGTACTACTTTAAATGGGGGTCAGGATGTGCCTTTTTCCGAATCTAAAACTCAAATCCATGGTGTGACTTTGGGTTTACCAATTTTGAAAGATAAATTATTTTTCTTTGGATCATTTGAGTATGAAAATAATGCCATTCCTGGTGATACCCGAAGAGCAGCAAGACCAGAGCAAGGCTTGCTTCCTAATTTTGAGCAAGGAATTGCCCGAATGACGGCTGAACAGGCTCAATTTGTGCAAGAGCAAATGAGTGAGATTTATGGCTACGAAACAGGTGGTTTTGAAAATTATCCTTTTGAAGATGTTGCCACTCGTATGAATTTCAGATTAGATTACAATTTGGATCAACGAAATAAAATCATGGTCCGATACAACAGTTTCCAGCAAAGAAGAGATGTTGGGTATCAATGGCAATAGTATCCGTGGACTTCCGCAAGATCAAAGATTCAGGAATACTAACCGGTTCGGCCCTGAAGCATTAACTTTTAGAAATGGAAATTACGGTAGTGAAGATAATGTTCAGTCAATTGTAGGGGAGTGGATTTCAACGATAGGTAGTAACATGTCTAATAAATTGAATGTGGGTTATACAAGTGCCGTTTCACAAAGATTTATTCCCGGTGATCAAAATTTCCCAATGTCGGAAATATTGGAGTATGATGGATCAACTCCATTGTACTTTGCTTCTTTGGGTACTGAGTTATTTACCAGAGGTAACTTGTTAGATAATAAAACTTTCAATATCACGAATAATTTTAATTACTTCCTTGGTCAACATACCTTTACGGCAGGTGTTAACTTTGAGTACATGACTTTCGATAACGCCTTTAACCCTACGTCGGATCTTGGTACAGATGGAATTCTTATGATGATTTTGTGGGAGCAGTGATCAATCAGGATCGAAGTATTATACCTGCCGGCTTTGCCATAGGATTTACTTACGATGAAAATAATCCATTCGAACTTCCTACTGACAGAACGCAATTCGGACAAGTTGGGCTTTATGTTCAGGATGAATACCAAGCCAATGAAGATTTGAAATTGACTGTAGGTTTACGTATTGACATGCCATTCTACCCTATAGATGCACCAAGAAATACTACAGTGGAAGATCTTGGAATACGCGTTGAAAATCCTAGAAACAGGGGCGAGTTTATCGAGCCAAGAGTGGATCAATTTCCTGCTGTTAACCCGGTATTTTCTCCCCGATTCGGCTTCAACTGGGATGCACTAGGCGATGGATCTTTACAAGTACGTGGTGGAACTGGTCTTTTCGCAGCTCGTCCGATTTTCGTGCATTTATCTAACCAAGTCAATGGTAACGGAGTTACTCGCGGATTTATCGGTCTATTACCTGATCAGTGGGGAGAAGACGGTAACCCTGAATGGGAAGGTTTCCAACCGGATATTAACTATTATCGTCCGAACCCAGCAGAGCAGGAACCAACCGTTTCGAGTTCTTTATCAGTTACTGATGCGAATTTTAAATTACCACAAACTTGGAGAAGTAATTTGGCCGCTGATTATGTTTTTAACGGATTCATTTTTACTGCAGAAGGTATTTATTCCAAAGATTACAATACGCCATTCAGTGCAAATTTATCTAGTACTCCTACCGGAGAATCTGTAATTGTTGGTGGTAATGCATATCCTACTTACACACAAGAAAGATTAGGAGGTAGTATTAATGAATTATACTATTTAACGAACATTGACGACCGTACTTATGCTGCTTTAACTTTAGGTGTTGAAAAGGATTGGGGTAAAGGCATATATACTACCCTAGCTTACACCAGAAGCCAATCCAGAGACTTTGGCCTAGGCGGTGGTTCGCAGGCGGCTTCTTTATGGCCAGGTGATGTACAAGCCGGAAGAAATAATCCAGAGGAAGGGTTTTCTCGTTTCGATCAGCCAAACAGAGTGGTGGGTCTAATTTCTTTTAATACTAAAGGACTTAATGAGTCTAACAACACCTCATTCAACCTTTATTACTCTGCCGGTGAGCAAGGAAGATTTACTTACACCTACAGTGGGAACATTACCGGTGAGGGTAGCGGAACTTCACTCATGTACGTGCCTGCAAATTTTGAAGATGCTCAATTAGTCGATAGAGTAAGTGGTGGTGCTATAGTTCAAACTGCTGCACAACAATGGGATATATTGAACAACTATATTGATAATGATCCCTACCTGAGTGAAAATAGGGGTTCGGTAACAGAAAGAAATGGTGCTGTTTTGCCATGGTTGCACAGATTGGATCTTTCGATAGTTCAGAATATTAATCTAACGAAAGACCCGAAAAAGCATAGACTGCAATTTAGAGCAGATATTTTGAATGTTTTAAATATGGTAAATGATTCTTGGGGAGTAAGCAGACAAACTGTTCAAAGAAACCTCATGAATTTTGAAGGAACTGATGCTAGCGGAAATGCGGAATTTACCATTAATACTATCCAAGGTGAGTCTGTTTATCCTACAGATGTAACTGTAGCTAACTTTGATTTGGGTCAAACTTGGAGCGCTCAATTTGGCGTTAAATACATCTTTTAATTGAAAGTAATAATTTTTAAAAAAACATTACAATGAAAAATTTATTGAAATATATATCTTTCGTGTTTGCATGCTTGTTGATTTTAACAACTTCCTGTATAGACGAAAACTTTGATGACAGCTCAGATGTGGGGATTACTGATAAAGAGCTTTTAATAAATGTGTTGAATGCCGAAAATGAATCTGACGATTTGAGCATTTTCTTAGACCTTGTAGAGGCAAATGGATTAACGGGCACTTTAACGAGTAAGAGAACACAAGATCAACGCACTGTTTTTGCACCTACTAATAATGCCTTTGAAATATTGGCTGCGCAGCTGGGTTATGACAGTTTAGACGAGCTGCTTGAGGACGAAGATGTGAATCTCTTAGAAATTCTAGAAACGCATATAGCATTTGCAAATCTCTCTGTTGAACAAATGGAAAACGGATCCTTTAGATCTATAACAACATTATCTGGTATTAATATTCCTATTAGACGTGAAGCTGGTGGATTTGTGCTTAATGCTAATGAGGACCTAGAAGTATTAAAATCGATTGCGGAAGGTAACGGCACAGTTCATATTGTATCTAGAGTTATTCTACCGGTTAGGTTTAATATTGATTTTTCTGAAAATTTTGGAGATGATTTTGATGGCTGTTCAGCTGCATTAGAATCTTGGAGTGTGGTAGATGTAGTACTGGAAGGTGGTTCTGGCTGGTCTTGTACCGGTTTCGGATTTGAAGGCCAAGGAATTCAGGCAAATGGTTTTGATGGTGGTGCTCAAGCAGTAGATTCTTGGATTATTTCACCTTCTTTGCAATCTAATGATGTAGTTCTTAATACTTTGAAATTTAAGTATGCCAGTAGGTTTGACGGACCTAACCCTGAAATTTGGGTTATTTCCGAAGATGATTATGATGCTGATGCTGCTTTTGATATGGATGCTTGGACAGATTTAGAGTTTAATTTCCCGCCTCCTGCTAGTGGAAATGGTGTGTTTTCAGATCAATCGGTAGAAATTCCTTCCGATTTTCATTCCGGAACATATAGATTTGCCTTTAGGTATTTATCCGGAGCTGGCGCAACGAGAGTTACTATAGATAATATTCAAGTAGGCGAGGAATAGAATTTCTCAAATAAGACAGGTTTAAGAAAAAACCCGAAGTATTTTTGCTTCGGGTTTTTATTATTTCACAGACCTGTCAATACTTAAAGCGTTCAGTTCAATCTCCCCTTTTTTTCAATTAAATTGGGTTTTATCAAATAATATTTTCCAATGCCTGATTACTTCACTATGCCTTTTAAATTACTGCCCAATCTTAAAACGACTTATTTAGTATTAGCCACTATTTGGATCACCACAGGCCAGCTTGCTTATTCACAAGATCGATCAAGTTTTGTTTTATGGGATTTTAATCATTCCGATCGTCCCGAGTCTAATTCACCATGGTTTAATCCCATTGACGCAAATCAGGGTAGTGCGTCATTGAGTTTTACTTTTAGCATTGATGGAGATCGACCTGCTACCTCTTTTGCTGGATCTGATTTAGATCAGGACAATTTTGAAGTAGATGGATCAGGTGGAAGTTTTGTTCCACAGGGTGATAAAGAAAATGGGAAACATTTTCAAATTGAAATTGATACCAGGGGTTATCAAAACTTAATACTTTCTTATGCAACAAGGGGTACTAGCTCTGGTTTTCAGACTCAAACCTGGTTTACCTCGGTGAATGAAGGCGAATGGGTACAAGTTGAAATTTTTACTGGCATTACTTCCAATTATGAATTGCGCACGCTTGATTTAGCTGCTTATGACAATATTGAATCCTTAGGGATTCGTTGCGTGGTGGATGGCGCCACTTCCACTACAGGAAACAATCGTTTCGATAACCTTAGAATTACAGGTGAGCTTGAAACACTCGACCTGCAGCTTTCGACTAATAACATTAATTTTACTACACCAACTGCTTTAGCCGGTTTTTCGAATGCTGAGTCTTTCACAATCAGTGGATTTGAGACTAATGCAGCATTGCAAATAAGTGCCACCAGATACTTTGAGTTTTCAGAGGCAGCGGATGGAACCTATGGCACTATAATTTCAGTAGCTCCGGCAGATTTGGCTAATGACAAGGAAATATTTGTTCGGTTTGCCGCACCTGCTACTGCAACAAGTGGCGAAGTGCCAGGAACTGTATTCTTTAATCTTGACCCTGCGGAGCTCCTTACAGTAACTGCTCAGTTAGATGGCGAACTTTATGGTGTTCCTTATCAAGAAGGTTTTGACAATCCTGATCTATTTGTGCTGCCCAATTGGCAAAGATATCAGGAGATCGGTGAACAAAATTGGATGATAACAAGTGATAATCAAAGATCAGACAGTCCTTATTCTGCCAGGATTAATGGTTTTACTTCCGCCCCCCAAGAGAACAGAACTTGGCTTATTAGCCCAGCAATAGAGATGATCGCTGTATCCGAAGATGAGTTTCTAATTTTAAAATTTGAATCCAGATCATTCTTTGCCGATGGTACACCTGTATTGCAGGTTTTTGCATCTACCAACTATGATCGATCCGGAGACCCTACGGATGAAGCTTTTACATGGACAGAACTTCCAGCCTCATTTCCTCTTGAAACAGGCAATTGGCAAAGTACAGGTGAGATCAATTTAACTTCATTTGCAGAAGAAGAAAATATATCTTTTGCGATTGTTTATGAATCTTTAAGCGAATCCAATGGGGCAGCCGAGTGGATGGTCGATAATTTCGAAGTTTCCGTAACTGCCAATGCTCCAGAGCCTAGTATTAGCACAAATAATTGGTCACTTGAAGATTATCATTTTGGGGTATTAGTTCCCGGCCTTTCTTCCGATCCGAGGACTATGACATTAACTGCTGCTAATTTGTTATCGCCTCTAACTTTGACAGCAGAGGCAGGTATAGAAATGTCTGTAGGAGAAAGTTTTAGTTCGCAGCTGATTTTAAATAACGAAGACTTTCCTGAATCAGGGATTTTAAACGTTCAAACCCGGATGACTGCCAGTGAGGACGAATCTATCTTGGCTCAGGCGGGTAGTATTACACTTTCTACGGATGGAACAGATGATATTTCTTTCGGTTACTTCAACCATACAACCATTGTAAAAGACGCAACCTTTGATGTAGTAACCTGGAATATTGAATGGTTTGGTGATCCCGCAAATGCCACTACGCCAAGTGCTGATTTGCAAAGGAAAAGAGTGCGGGAAATGATTCAAGAACTGGATGCTGATGTTTATGCTTTCCAAGAGATAACGTCAATACCTGCATGGAATCTTCTTGTAGCAGAATTACAAGATTATAATGGCGTATTATCTCCTGCAACCAGTGGAGGAGCTAGTAATTACAGTTCTGCGCAAAAGTTAGCTTTTCTTTATAAAAAAGCGACAATAGACACTTTACAAACTAAGGTTCTATTGAGTAACACTACAGCAGATAACCTCCAAGATTTTCCTGTAGCCAACACAAATTTATTCTGGGCTAGCGGCAGATATCCTTTTGCTATGGATATCACTGCTACCATAGATGGTATAAAAAGAGACTTGACTCTTGTTAATATTCATGGCAGGTCCAACGGGGGAGGCGAATCAGAAGCTACACCACGATATCAACTAAGAAGGTACGATGTGGAAGTACTTTACGATTCACTTCAAGAATATTATGCTGATAGAAGTGTAATATTGTTAGGAGACTACAACGATGATATTTTGCGAACGGTAGCTCCTACTAATGAGCCCACTGTACCTGACAGTGGTGAATCTAGTTATATTGAATTTATATCAGATTCAGTGAATTACCGGGGCGTATCAATGCCCATCAGCAAAGCAGGAATGAGGTCTTTTGTAACGCGTGAAAACATGATTGATCATGTGCTCATTAATCGCAACTTATTTGATGATCATATTTTGGGAGCCGAGCGAGTGGTAATTCCATACTCATCAATCCCTGATTTCAACACTACAACTTCTGATCATTTTCCTGTTGAGGCACGCTTCTTACTATCAGGAGAAAGTGTTCTTAGTGCTGTAACAGACATGCGAGGTTCAACAATGCTGTATCCAAATCCTTCAAACGGAATTATTTACCTCAAAAATTTCAAAGATATTCAGAAAGTTGATGTATGGACTGCTACGGGGGTAAAATTGGCAGAGTTCCAAGGAGAGATTAATCACATAGATATAAGAAATTTAAGTTCCGGAGTTTATTTGGTAAAAATTATTTCAAAATCCGGACAAGAGGTAAAACGAATTATTTTAGATAGATTTAATATTCAAAACAGAGCTTCTCGATGGAGAGCCAGAATCGGCCTTCGTTATCTTTTTAGATAACTCTTCATTAATAAACCCCTCAAAAACCCTGGCGAATCCCGTCAGGGTTTTTTTATGCCCTTTTATAGCATAAACCCACCGCCTATTATAAATTTACTAGTAAACACAACCTTATGTTGTACATTTATGTTGAATACAGCCTGTGTCTATCCACAGATTTCTATAGTTATTATTAAGTAGTTCATGCAGAAAAAGTACATCAGGCTATTGGCGTTGCTGGCAGTAATTATTGTCATCATCTTTATAATTTTCCCTAATTTATGGCCATTTGGTGCGCAGGAAGCGGAAGCTTCCGAAAAGGACGCGCAAGCCACTCCGAATAAAGCCGTAGTTATTGATGCCAAAATTATAACTCCGCAAAAGTTCACTAATGACATTACACTGGCCGGCTCATTGTTGGCAAATGAGTCAGTACAGCTTGCCAGCGAAATTTCCGGTAAAATAACTTCCATTAATTTTAAAGAAGGCCAATATGTTAAAGCAGGCCAGCTACTGATTACTACTAATTTAGACGACCTCAAGGCTGATTTGCAACGACTAAAATATACTGCTCAGCTAAATAAAGATACCGAAAAAAGGCAAAAGCAATTACTCGAGAGTGAAGCCATCAGTAAAGAAGAGTATGACATAGCCTTTACTAATATGCAAACAGGGCAGGCTGAAATTAATGCGCTGGCTGCACAGGTGGAGAAAGCAAGAATTGCAGCACCTTTTTCCGGGTATATAGGTTTGCGTTATGTGAGCGAGGGCAGCTACATAACGCCTGCTACTGAAATTGCTTCTTTATACAGTGTTGATCCTATTAAAATAGAATTTTCTATACCGAGCAGGTATAGCACACTTGTAAAGGAGGGCAATAAAATAACCTTTATTTCTGAGGCTGAATCCATCGTAAGAGAAGGAACTGTTTATGCTATTGAGCCACAGATTGATCCGGTTACCCGCACCCTAAAAGTAAGAGCGGAATGCCCTAACCCAAATAATACCTTAATACCCGGGCAGTTTGTACGGGTAAAATTAAGTCTTGAAAGCCTAAATAATGCAATTTTGGTGCCTACTACCGCTATTATGCCAAAGGCCGATGGCCACATGGTGTTTGTGGTTAACGGTAATGAGGTTACTGCCAAAGAAGTGAGGCTGGGCACAAGAACCGCCACCGAAGTAGAAATTTTAGAAGGTGTAAACAAAGGGGATACGGTAGCAATTGCAGGCATTCCTCAATTGAAGAATAAGGCAGTTGTTGACATAAAAAAGTTGGTAGGAGGGAAGTAATATGGCTTCATTATCTAAAATAAGTATTGAAAGACCCGTTTTGGCCATTGTGCTGTCATTAGTGATACTAATATTTGGCGCAATTGGGTTTAATTTTTTAGGTGTAAGGGAATATCCATCGGTCGATCCGCCCATAATAACCGTAACTACAGACTATGCCGGAGCAAATGCCGATGTAGTGGAATCGCAAATTACCGAGCCGCTGGAGGAAGCTGTAAACGGTATTGCAGGTATACGCACTATAACCTCAACCAGTGCCGAAGGCAGGAGCAGAATAACGGTGGAATTTAATTTGAGTGAGAACTTAGAAGCCGCAGCCAATGATGTGCGCGATAAGGTGTCCGGTGCCAGAAGAAGGCTGCCTGAAGATGCTGAACCACCAACCGTAAATAAAGCAGATGCTGATTCCGACCCCATTGTATTTTTAAATATAAATAGCGAGCAGCGAAATTTATTGGAGCTCTCAGCCATTGCAGAAAATACGTTTAAGGAGCGTCTTCAAACTATTTCGGGCGTTAGCGAAGTGCGAATTTGGGGCGAGAAGCGGTACGCCATGCGTTTATGGATGGATCCGCTAAAGCTGGCATCTTATCAGCTTACTCCGCTAGATGTTTTAAACGCAGTAGAAAGCCAAAATGTAGAGTTGCCCTCAGGCAGTATTGAAGGGGAAATGATTGAGCTGGTGGTTCGTACCCAAGGAACGCTCAAATCTGAAGAAGACTTTAATAAGCTCATAGTGGCGGAAAGCAACAACAGCTTCGTGCGCTTTGCTGATATTGGCTATGCTGAGTTGGCTCCACTTAATATGAGAACCGTACTAAAACGAGATGGTGTGCCCATGGTTGGCGTGGTGCTCATTCCGCAACCGGGTTCCAACAGTATTGAAATAGCAGATGAATTTTATAAAAGGGTAGAAGACATCAAAAAAGACCTGCCGGATGATATTATGTTGGGTATTGGCTTCGACCAAACGGACTACATCAGAGAATCCATTAATGAAGTGCAGCAAACAGTTATTATTGCTTTTATTTTAGTGATAATCGTCATATTTCTCTTCCTGCGCGATTGGCGCACCACCGTTATTCCTATTGCCACCATTCCCGTTGCGCTAATAGGCACTTTCTTCGTGATGTATCTGGCCGGCTTCTCTATTAATGTGCTTACGTTGCTAGGCATAGTACTAGCCATTGGTTTGGTGGTGGATGATGCCATTGTAGTGCTGGAAAATATATACACCAAGGTGGAGGAGGGCATGAACCCCATGGAGGCAGCCAAAAAAGGCTCAGTAGAAATTTTCTTTGCCGTAATAGCCACTTCAATTGCACTTGTAGCTGTTTTTATGCCTGTTATTTTTCTTGAGGGAATTACCGGTAGGTTGTTCCGAGAGTTTGGGGTAGTTGTGGCTACAGCGGTAATTATTTCTTCCTTTGTGGCTTTATCGCTCACGCCAATGATGAGCAGCAGGATACTAAAAAGGCGCGAAAGGCAAAATTGGTTCTACAGAAAAACCGAACCGTTTTTTGTATGGCTTAACAATGGTTACAGCAGAAGTCTGGATGCTTTTATGAAGGTAAGATGGCTGGGCATAGTAATATTTCTTGGGGCGGGCGCTTTAATCTACGGTTTGTTTAAAATATTGCCTTCTGAATTAGCTCCGCTGGAAGACCGAGGGTCAATTTCCATGAGTGCCACCGGACCGGAAGGTGCTACTTTTGAATATATGGATGAGTACGTAAATAATCTAGTGGACCTTACCATGGAAAAACTGCCTACCAATGGTTTGATTTCTGTTACCTCTCCGGGCTTTGGCACGCAAGGTACTAATTCGGCTTTTATGCGTATTAGACTTGTAGATGCCAAAGACAGGGAAAAATCTCAGCAAGAATTATATGAGGCCTACGCTCCGCTGTTGAGCGAATTTCCGGCAGCCAAAGCATTTGCATTTCAGCAACAAACCATTGGCGGGCGGAGAGGCGGATTGCCTATTCAATACGTAATACAAGCTACCTCATTGGAAAAGCTGCAGGAATCGCTACCGGCTTTTATTGAAAAGGCACAGCAAAACGATGTCTTTACCGTGGTCGATCAGGATTTGAAATTTACTAAGCCCCAAATTGATATACAGATAGACAGAGAAAAGGCGCAGTCGTTAGGTATTGAGGTGCTTGACATAGCGCGCACTTTGCAACTGGGGCTAAGCGGACAGCGGTTCGATTATTTTATTATGGAAGGCAAGCAATACCAAGTTATTGGGCAGGTACAAAGAAATGATAGAAACGATCCGGTTGATTTAAGATCGCTGTATGTGCGTGCTTCAAATGGACAAATGGTTCAGCTGGATAACTTGGTTCAGCTGGGAGAATCTTCTACGCCACCCTCTTTATACCGCTACAACCGCTACTTATCCGCCACTGTTTCGGCAGGTCTGGCGCCCGGTAAAACTATAGGCGATGGTGTTAATGCTATGGATCAGGTAGCCGATGAGGTGCTCGATGAGTCGTTTAGCACTTCCTTAACAGGTGCTTCACAAGATTATTTTGAAAGCTCTTCAAGCCTTTTATTTGCCTTTGGCTTTGCCATTGTATTAATCTATTTAGTGTTAGCGGCTCAATTTGAAAGTTTCCGCGATCCGGTGATCATTCTATTTACGGTGCCTTTAGCAGTGGGTGGCTCATTCCTCTCACTCTTTTTATTTGGAGAAACGCTCAATATTTTCAGTCAGATTGGCATAATCATGCTCATAGGGTTGGTTTCAAAAAATGCCATTTTAATTGTGGAATTTGCCAACCAAAAAAAAGCGCATGGGCTTAGCATTAAAGAGGCCATTTCCGAGGCAGCCAAATCAAGATTCAGACCAATTCTTATGACTTCGCTATCCACCATCCTTGGAATTTTACCCATTGCACTTGCTTTGGGAGCAGGTTCCGAGAGCCGGGTTTCGATGGGCATAGCCATTATTGGCGGACTGATTTTCGCCACCGGCCTCACATTATATGTTATTCCGGCCATCTATACGTATCTATCTAGCAAGCAAGGACGCCTCTCCAGGGTTGAATCTTAATATTCATGATCAAATATATTCTAATTATATTTTTAAGTATAACGGGCCTAACTGCATATGCGCAGGAAGTAATGACTTTAGAGAAGGCCATTGAGCTTGGCTTAAAAAACAATTACGATATTTTAATTGCGACTAATAACCTGCAAGTGGCAGACAATAATTTGAGCCTGGGCAATGCCGGCTTTCTGCCTACTTTAGATTTGGAAGGTCAGTTTTCCAGCAACAACAACCTGCGGTTTGAAGGTACCAATGCGGAAGATTCAAGTTTTGTGCTTCGCGATGTGCAATCCAGCAATTATGGAGTTAATGCCGTTTTAAGCTGGGTACTTTTTGATGGCACAAAAATGTTTATCACATATGATAAGCTGTCGGCTTTACGCGAGCAAGCGCAGTGGGATACCAAAGTGACCGTTGAAGCTGCCTTGTCAAACATTCTCTCAGCTTATTTTTCTATTATAAATGAGAAGAGTAGGCTTTCCATATTGAGAGATGCCATTGAATTATCAGAAGAGCGACTTAAAATCGCCAAAGATAAATATGAGCTTGGGTCTTTTTCTAAAGCCGAATACCTATCAGCTCAGGTAGATTATAATGCTGATCAGTCGGCCTTTATTGCGCAAAAAGGCGTTTTAAACGATGCCAAGGTGCAACTCAATGTATTGCTGGCCAGAAATGCAGAGCAGCAATTTGTAGTAGCAGATTCAGTTATTAAAATTGATAGCTTTTTTGACATTACTTTGCTAAGAGAGAAACTGCGGCAGGAAAATTATCGGTTAGCATCATCCAAAGTGGGTTTGCAAATTGCAGCACGTGAAAAAGATGAGATAAGGTCTGAATTGCTGCCGCAGGTTGCCTTAAATGCTATTTCAGGATTTGGTGGTTCATCCAACCCTATCGGCTTTTTGCGCACTACGCAGTTTACGGAGTTCAATTATTCTTTAACCGCTTCCTGGCGTATTTTCGATGGTTTCAATAAAAACAGGCGCATACAAAATGCCATCATCAATAGTGAAAATCAGCAGGTGACGTTAAACCAATTGCAAAACCAGCTTCTGGGTCAGTTGGAAACGCAATATGTGCTTTACCAAAATAGGCTGGAACTTATTAGGCTGGAGGTAAGAAATGTGGAGGTGGCGAAGGAAAATGCTGAACTGGCGCTTGAAAGATTTAAAGTAGGCAGAAGTAATAGTTTGGCACTAAGAGAAGCACAACTCAATGCTGTTCAAGCATCCGGCCGTTTGCTAAACGCACTTTACGAAGCTAAAATAGCGGAGATAGAAATCCTTAGAATAAGCGGAAATACTATTACGGAAGGCTAGCCGAAAATTCCCTTTTCATCGAAAAACAGGTATATCTTATTGGTTCATCGGTGCGATGGTTGTATATTATGCTGTGATTGTAACTATCATCCACCAAAAAGAGCCTACATGAGAAAAAAATACTTACTAGTATGGCTGTTGAGCCTTGCAATAGGTGTGGCATTTGTAGGCTGCAATAAATCGGGCCAGGCAAATGAAAACGACTCTTCTGTTCAGCTCAATTTACCTGATTTGGATTTGGAGGCTATAAAAGAAAGAGGCTACCTGAATGCTATTGTTGATAACAGCCCTACGAGTTATTTTATATACAAAGGCCGACCCATGGGCTATGAATATGAAATGTTGGAGTGGTTTGCTAGTGAACTAGGCGTAGAGTTAAAAATTATACTCAAAAATGATATAGCGGAGGCAATGGCTCTTTTAAATGAAGGCATTGGCGATATTGTAGCCTTCAATTTAACCATAACCAAAGAGCGGAAGCAATTGGTAGATTTTACAGAGCCACTCTACTACTCAAGACAGGTATTGGTACAAAAAAGACCCGAAAATTGGCGCAGGATGAAACTGCATGAAATTGATGCTGAGTTGATACGAGATCCGGTTGAGTTGGCAAAAAAAGTGGTTGTAGTGAGGAAATCATCTGCATACCTCTCACGTTTAAACAATCTTTCAGAAGAAATTGGAGACGATATTTATGTGGTAGAGGATTCGCTGAACTCGGAAACTGACGAACTGATTAGACAAGTGGCTGCCGGTGAAATTGAGTATACAGTTGCCGATGAAGATGTTGCCATGGTAAGCGCTACTTTTTTCGCAGATATTGACGTAAAAACGCCTATTAGCTTTTCGCAGCGCATTGCTTGGGCAGTACGGAAAAATGCAGACTCATTAGAAAGCACAATCAATACTTGGCTGGAAAAGCAGCAACGAACTACCGACTATTATGTGGTATATAATAAATACTTCAAGAATTTAAAGCGATCCGCAAATCGATCTTACAGCGAGTTTTCTTCCGTGAGTGGTAGCAAACTTTCACCTTATGATGAGGAAATAAAGTCAGCAGCGGATAAAATAGGCTGGGATTGGCTTATGCTGGCTTCTTTAATTTATCAGGAAAGTAAATTTGACCCTAATGCGCAGTCTTGGGCCGGAGCAGTGGGTTTAATGCAGCTGGTAGAAAATACAGCAGAGGAATTTGGAACCTCCAACCGAACGGATCCTAATGAGAGTTTAAATGCCGGCTCTGCCTATATAAACTGGCTTCAAAATAATTTCTCTAAAACTATTGCCGACAGCACAACACGACATAAATTTGTACTCGGTGCCTACAATGTAGGGATAGGCCACATACAAGATGCTCAAAGACTGACTAAAAAATACGGTGGTGATCCGAATGTGTGGGAAGATAATGTGGAGAAATACCTGCTGCTTAAATCGAAAAGAAAATATTATACCGATGAAGTAGTTAAATATGGGTACTGCCGTGGATCCGAGCCGGTTAATTATGTGAGTGAAATAATGAACCGCTACGAAAAGTATAAACAATTGGTAAATAACGGAGAAATTGAGGATGTAAAGCAAGGCAATTCTCTAAGTTAGCATCAAGTTTCAACTAAAAACAAAATAGTAAGTATGTCTAAAATGGAAGCACTCCACACGGAGTATATTCAAGAACGAATGTTAAGCCTCAACGAGGAGCAATTTATTTACATAGTAAACCTTTTTCCCGCAATTAGGGTAGTGCTAAGCGATGGCATAGTAGACCAGGAGGAATGGCAAACCGTGAAACACATGGCCAAAATATTGGGAGATGAGTTTGCCTCAGACGATTTGGGCAATGAAAAGGAAGAAAACCTGATGCTGATTTACAAAGCTGAATTTAGGTACCTGATTAAGAATTTAGAAAAATGGGAAGCGAAATTTCTCGATGCACTAAAAGAATACTTCGAGCTGAATGATGCCTCTCATGATTTTGTGCTGGAAACAATGCTACTTTTTGCACATGCTTCTGATGGTGTTTCGGAAGAGGAAAGCAAAACAATTGACTATTTAGTTAAAGAGCTTGATTTAAAGGGTAGCGACATATAAACCTAGAGCTTCTTGTTTTTTATGGCGGTGAAAGATTAATTGAAAAACTTTTTTAAAATCTTCACCACCTGTTCTCCATTTTGCTCTTTCCCTAATAAAATGTCATTAAAGAAGTCTTCGTCCTCTTGGCTAATATTTGTCTCAAAGCTCAATTTATTAGATTTAAATTCTTTTGAACCCATATGCCAACTAGGAAAGGTTTTTTCCTCAGTGGGTGTGCAAGATATCATTACGCAGTTTTCGTGGCGTTCATCTTTTTTAATGGTATCATAAAGGCGAAGTATTTTTTGAGTATCGCCTTCTACAAGCTGTATAAATTTGTTATCGGAATAAAGTAATACACCTGTTACTTCCATTGCGGGGTTATTTCGTTTGCAGGCATCGAGTATATCATCTATCTCCTGCTGCGTACAGCTCTTTTGACGGTTACTAACATAGACTAATTGCGACAACATAGCTGAAAAAAATATAAGATGTAAAAAAATGTTATAGCCCTAAATTACTATTTTTCAACCTTTTTTACAATTTCTTCAAAATCAAGCTCCTTCCATTTGTCAAAAATATCTGCCCGGCCCATCACCTCGTCCATGATGGCTTGCTGTTTTTTACCCAAGGCCAGGGCTTCCGAATAACGCATGTCGCTAAAAGTTACCATGGAATAAAGTGGCATCCATTGTTTTGGAAAATGCTTTTGAATGTGGTTTTCTATCTTCTTTTGGAGTAAGAATTTCTCGTCCGCCACTAAATCACGCATCTCCACAAAATTATTTAAGGCCAGGTCCGCAATGGCATCGCCATCTTCTTTTCTTAAATGTTCGTAGGCTTCAATAGTTTTATTCCAATCATCTTCATGTGTGTCCAGCAGTTGGTTTAGCACGTAGCAATCTTCAAAGCCGGCATTCATGCCTTGCCCATAAAAGGGTACAATGGCATGTGCCGCATCTCCTATTAACACACAATTATTTTTAACCCAGGGGAAACATTTAATAGTGACCAGTGGCGGAGTGGGGTTCTCAAAAAACTCAGTCCCTAAGTCTTTTAAAAGTGGGATAGTGTCGGAGAAAGTATCTGCAAAGAATTTTTTTACCGCCTTCTTATCCGTAAGCGTATCAAATGAAGGTTTGCCATTAAAAGGGAGAAAGAGTGTGCAGGTAAAACTTTTATCCAAATTTGGCAATGCAATGAGCATATATTTTCCTCTGGGCCATATATGTAAGGCATTTGGGTCAATGGCATATTCACCCTCACCTGTGGGCGGAATGCTTAATTCTTTGTAGCCGTGTTCAATATAAAATTGCTCATAATTAAACCTGCCTGTTTTGAGCATGGCCTGTCTCATTTGTGAGTAGGCTCCATCTGCTCCAAAAATCAAGTCAAATGATTCAGTTTGTTCGGAGCCTTGATGTTCATAGCTGATGGAGGTATTTTCCAAATCAACGTTGGTGCAGCTATGATTAAACTTGAGGTGCACGCCCGCCTCATCGGCAGCAATTATGAGGTATTCGTTTAAAATACTTCTGGAAACTGAATTAATAAATTCTCCTTCCTTTCCGTATGGCTGAAAAGTAAGCTCCCCATCGGTATCATGCATTATGCGCCCTTTCATAGGAATTAGAATAGAGTGTATATGCTTAAAAACACCTACTTCTTTAAGTGCTTTTATACCTCTCCGGCTTAGGGCCAGGTTAATAGATCGGCCGGCTTCAGCTTTATTCTTCCGCAGGTCACCGCGTTTTTCCAAAACAGTAACCTCATAACCTCGTTTTTTAAGGTAAATGCTGAGCAAAGTGCCTACGAGCCCGGCACCTAGTATCCCTATCTTTTTTACTTTCTTATTCAAGCGTTTAATTTTTTAATAGAGTCTCTCAGAATTTCCGAAAAGCGAAATTGCTCTTCAAATGTATTGTACATTGGTACCGGTGCCAATCTTATCACATCAGGTTCACGCCAATCGCCCACAACGCCTCGTTCCACTAGCTGATCAAAAAGGTCTTTCTTATATTTCAATGTCAATAAAGAAAGTTGGCAGCCCCTCGCATTTTCATCTGCGGGCGTTATAATCTCGAATACTTTCTCTGTCTTATTTAAATCGTTTATTAAAAATTCCAGATAGCCGGTTAACTGTTTACTCTTTGTTCGTAATGCAGTCATACTGGTTTCCTCAAAAAGCGATAATGAAGCTAAATGTGCGGCTGTGGAAAGCACATTGCCATTGCTCAACTGCCAGCCATCGGCTCCGGGCATAGGCTTAAAGCCCTTTTCCATCTTAAACCTTTCGGCTTCATCATGCCCCCACCAACCGGCCAGCCTTAGTAAGTCCGGCTTATTTGCAAAGCGCTCATGAACATAGATTCCGGAAACATTTCCCGGGCCGGAATTCAGGTATTTATAGCTGCACCAGGTAGCAAAATCCACATCCCATTCATGGAGTTTTAGGTCAGCATTACCCGCTGCATGTGCCAAGTCAAATCCCGCCAAGGCGCCAACACCATGTGCCGCCCGGGTAATAGCTTGCATGTTAAACAGCTGCCCCGTATAATATTGTAAACCGCCAATCAGAACTAATGCAGTTTCATCGCCATGCTCCTCAATAGTTTTAACAATATTTTCCGTTCGCAGCGTATGCTCGCCTTGCCGCGGTGAAATTTCAATTAGAGCCTCTTTAGGGTCAAATAATTGCTGCTCAAAGTGAGTGGCATGCCATTTCAGCTGTGTTTCAAATACATATTGATCCGAAGGGAAGGCTCCGGCTTCTACTATGAGCTTGTATCTGTTTTTAGTGGGCCTATAAAAACTTACCATTAATAGGTGGAGGTTCACCGTAAGGTTATTCATAGGCACCACTTCAATGGGCTTGGCACCAACAATTGCTGCCAGGGCTTTTTTTCCGTAAGCATGGTAATGGTACCAAATATTCTCCTTTTTGGGGTTAAAGTGCCCTTCTACCCCAAATAGCTCCCAGTCTTTCATCTCTTTTTCAACGTAACCGCGCGCCCTTTTAGGCTGCAGTCCCAGGGAGTTTCCTGTATAGTAAATTACTTTTTTACCATCAATAATGGGTATATGAAATTCACTTCTAAAATGTTTGAGCGGATCCTGCTGATCCATATTTTGTGCAAATGAGAGTGAATTCTGGTACTTATTCGTCATATAATTAAATCCTTTTTAAAATAGTTGAAGCTGTTTGTATCCTTCCAGCTCAATAAGTTGCTTTTTTCTTTTTAGCCCACCTAAGTAGCCTGTTAATGCGCCATTTTTCCCTACAACCCTATGGCAGGGAATAATAATAGGAATTGGATTTTTGCCTACAGCATTGGCAACTGCTCTAATTTTTTTAACATCGCCTAAGCCGGCTGCCAGCTTAGCGTAACTAATAGTTCTACCATAGGGTATCTCTAACAATTTCTGCCACACTTCTTCTTGAAATGGCGTGCCCTCGCTGCTAAATGTAATGTTGAAGTCCTTTAATTTCCCTAAAAAATATCTTTGCAGCTGTTGTTCAACATCAGCAATAAAAGCCGTTTTACCGGAAGTGTTGGTAGGTGAATTGTCAGTAAATGCCATGGCGTGCAATACCTCCTGCTCAAAAACCAGACGAAGTATTCCCATGGGGCTGTCTATATAATAGACTTGCTTAGCCGGCATTTATTTCTTTTTTCAGTCCTAACCAGTTGTAGGCATTTCTACTCAGTAATTTTTCTTTTACAGCCGTGCTGATGTTTGCACTTTCAATAAGTTTGCCGGGTTCTAGCTCTCCTAAAGGGAATGGATAATCCGTACCGAGCATCACGAAATCTTCACCCATTACATCCAGCAAATACTTTAGGGTTTGCGGGTCGTGCACTAGCGAATCGACAAAAAACTTACCGAGGTACTCTTTAGGATGCACTTGGTTATCAATGGCGCACAGATCGGGGCGCACTTCAAAACCGTGGCTTATGCGCCCAATGGTTGCCGGAAAGGAGCCTCCGCCATGGGCAAAAGCTACTCTTAAATTAGGTAGTTTTTCAAACACTCCTCCAAATATCATGGAGCAAATAGCGCGCGATGTTTCTGCGGGCATACCTACTAACCATGGCAGCCAATACTTGGTCATTTCGCTTTTACCCATCATGTCCCATGGATGAACAAAAATGGAGGCGCCTAAATCTTGGGCAGCTTCAAAAATTGCGAAAATTTCGGACGCTTCTAAATTCCAATTATTAATGTGGGAGCCAATTTGCACACCGGCTAAACCAAGTTCCTTTATACAACGCTCCAATTCTTTAATAGCCAAGTCAGGCGCTTGCATAGGCAGTGTGCCCAAACCTATAAACCGATCCGGGTATTTGTGTACAATACCGGCTATATGATCGTTCAAAATCATAGAGAGGTCGAGTGCGTGTTGTGGCTTAGCCCAATAACTAAACATAACCGGAACGGTAGAAAGCACTTGCACATCCACTTGGTGTTGGTCGCATTCGTGCATTCTGGTTTTAGGATCCCAGCAGTTATCTTCCACTTCTCTAAAAAATTTATCATCCATCATCATGCGGGCGCAGCAAGGTTTGTGGTGTTCAAGCCTTATAAAACCTCCATAACCATATCTTTCCCTCAAATCCGGCCATGTTTTGGGCAGAATATGTGTATGGATATCAATTTTTATGGGTCTTTGTGCTGAATGAGTCATTAGCCGTATATTTTACACGAAGCGTGGATCCGTTTCCATGATTGTCCCGCAATTACTGCAAGTTCTTTTCTCATCGGAGCCATAAAATTCCTTAAAACGAGGCAGAAAATCTTTTTCAATATCTTCAAGTTCAAAAAATACCTCATGCAATTTATGGTTGCAGTTATCGCAAAACCACATCAAACCATCAGTATGGTTGGCGCCCTTTCTTTTGCGCTCTATTACCAGCCCTATGGAATTTTCCTTCCTTATAGGGCTATGAGGCATTTTTGCAGGACATAAAAACATGTCACCGGGCTTTAAATCAAGGCTTACAGCTTTACCGTCTTCTTGTATTTTAACAGTAATTTCACCTTCCAGCTGGTAAAATAATTCTTCAGTTTCGTTATAATGATAGTCTTTTCTGGCGTTTGGCCCTGCTACCACCATTACTATGTAATCGTCCGATTCGGTATATAAGTTCTTATTCCCGACAGGTGGTTTTAATAACGCCCTGTTTGCTTCAAGCCACCGGTTGAGGTTAAAAGGTTTTTTTATTGCCATGTCTGTTTTTTAGGGTGATATGCAAATGACTGTCTTAGGGTCGATTTTGTTTATCTCTTAAATTTAATGAAATTAAGCCTTAGTTTAAAGTAGGTAGTCATGAAAACTGCCAAATCCGGAAGATATTTATGGAATTGAATTTAACAGGCAAATCCGCCATAGTTTGTGGTAGTACAGCAGGCATAGGCAAGGCCATTGCCATGGCTTTGAGTGGTGAGGGTGTAAATGTAATGCTCATTGCACGTAACGAGCAGAAACTGAAAAGTACACTCAAAGAATTAACCCAAACAGGGGAACAGCAACATACCTATCTTGTGGCGGACTTTGATAATCCCAAGGAGTTAAATGATCGGTTGAAAACCGGCCTTGCTGATAGAAGAATTGATATACTAATAAACAATACGGGAGGCCCAAATGCGGGGCCGGCACACGAAGCACTTACAGAAGACTATTTACAAGCCTTCAACCAACATCTAATTTGTAATCAGTACTTGGTAAAGCATATTTTAGCAGGTATGAAATCCGGTGGTTTTGGCCGGATAATTAATATTATTTCTACTTCGGTAAAGCAGCCAATCCCCAATTTGGGTGTTTCTAATACCATTAGAGGAGCGGTAGCCAATTGGGCTAAAACACTCGCTAATGAGTTGGGGCAATACAATATTACTGTAAATAATGTACTACCCGGTGCTACACTTACCGGTAGGTTGGAAAGCATTATACAAAATAGGAGTAAAAAATTTGGTAAACCGTTGGAGGAGGTGCGTGATGATATGGAAGGCGAAATTCCAATGCAGCGTTTTGCCGAGCCTCAAGAGGTGGCCGATGCTGTATTGTTCTTAGCCTCGGAAAGGGCTTCATACATCAATGGCATTAACCTTCCGGTTGATGGTGGCAGGCTGAGTTGTTTGTAGCAAATGGAAACGATTTACAATTATATTGATGGCAAGTTGCTCGCTCCTGTTTCCGGTGAATACCTTGAAAATATTAACCCTGCTAATGGTGCGCCTTATTGCCTTATTCCGGAGTCAGGAAAACAGGATTTTCAGTTAGCACTTGATGCCGCTCAAAAGGCTTTTCCGTTGTGGAATAGTATTTCAGCAAATGAAAGAGCCGCTTATTTAGTAAAGATTTCAGATAAAATTTTGGAGCAACTAGAGGAGTTGGCATTGGCAGAAAGTAAAGACAGCGGTAAGCCGTTGGCTCTGGCCAGACGCGTTGATATTCCTCGTGCAAGTGAAAATTTTAAATTTTTCGCACATGCCGTTACGCAGTTTGGCTCGGAATCTTTCAACGAACAAAATTCTATCAATTATACCCTCCGCCAGCCATTAGGCGTGGTGGGTTGCATCTCGCCATGGAATTTACCGCTTTACCTTTTTAGCTGGAAAATTGCTCCGGCCTTGGCGGTGGGCAATTGTGTAATTGCAAAACCATCGGAACTAACGCCCTATACGGCCTATTTGCTAGCCAAAATTTGCCAGGAAGTGGAACTGCCACCCGGGGTGCTCAATATTTTGCATGGCAGTGGTAGTAAAATAGGTCATGAAATTGTTGCTAGCGAAGCGGTGAAAGCCATTTCTTTTACCGGTGGCACAGCAACCGGAAAGCAAATAGCGCAAATTTCTGCACCCCTGTTAAGAAAGGTATCCCTCGAACTGGGTGGCAAAAATGCTGCACTGGTTTTTAACGATTGCCAGCTTGAACAAACTGCAGACGAACTGGTGAAAGCTGCTTTTACCAATCAGGGTGAGATATGCCTTTGCGCGTCACGCATTTATGTGGAGGATGGCGTTTATGAGGAGTTTAAATCGAAATTTGTAGCGAAGGTAAAAGCAATGAACGTAGGAGACCCACTCGATAATAGTAATATGCTTGGTGCTTTGATCTCTGAGGCTCATTTAGAGAAAGTAAAAGGCTATATTGAATTGGCCAAAAATGATGGTGGCATCTTACTCTGCGGAGAGGAAGAGTTAACGCTGGATGAAGCGCATAAAAACGGCTATTATCTCAGGCCCCATGTATTTGAGGGATTAAATAATTCGTGTAAAATTAATCAAGAGGAAGTGTTTGGCCCGGTAGTTACCTTGCAAAGTTTTAAAGGAGAGCAAGCAGCCCTTGATATGGCAAACGACTCGGCTTATGGCTTAGCTACCACCATTTGGACTCAGAATATTTCCAAAGCACACAGACTGGCTGCTCAGATTGAAACAGGAATTGTCTGGATTAATTGCTGGATGAACCGCGATTTACGAACACCTTTCGGTGGCATGAAAAACAGCGGCTTAGGCAGGGAAGGCGGTAATGAAGCTTTGCGCTTTTTTACTGAGGCTAAAAATGTTTGTCTTAAGTACTGAAGAAATTGAATCAGACGGTGGCTCAATGCTAAAATTATCAACCCTTTATTGGATTATAAGCAAGTGTATTGTGCTGTTTTGTTGTTGTTTCTGGTGGAATAATTGGTTATTGGGTGTGAGCTAGTAGCAGTGGGCTGATTATTAGACTATTGCAAAAAACGGATTACAAATCCTTAAAGATGGCTTCGGGATTTCAAATCCCGAAGAGTGGCAGAATTGACTCAGGTTAATACTAAAAAGCCGCCCCGGATACAAATGATTAAATTTACTTGGGGTGGTCTTTAGTCTTATTTTACTGAATTTAGCGCTTCTTGGTAATTGGGCTCTTCACCAATTTCCGGCACCAGTTCGGTGTGTATTACTTTTCCTTCACCATTAATTACCACTACGGCTCTCGCATTTAAGTGTGCAAAGTTGCCTTTCAGAATTTTCACTCCATAAGCCTCTGCAAATTCCGGATGTTTAAAGTTTGATACAGGAATGGCATTTTCTATGTCTTCGGCACCGCAAAAGCGTGCTTGGGCAAATGGTAAATCCATAGAAACGCACAGCACCACTGTGTTATCAAGTCCTGCAGCTTCTTCGTTAAATTTACGAACAGAAGTAGCGCAAACACCAGTATCTACACTAGGGAAAATGTTTAAAATGATGTTTTTCCCTTTAAAATCTGCAAGAGAAACTTCCGAGAAATCTGTTTTTGTTAGCTTAAAATCCGGAGCCGCATTGTTAACCGCTGGTAACTCACCATTTGTTTCAGTAGGCTCTCCGCCTAATGTTATATTAGCCATAATAATTTAGTTAATGTTTAAGCTTTACTAACTGTAATTATGGAAAGAAGTTACTTCTTTTTCACTTGCTGCTTCTTGGCTTTTTGCGAAAGGTATTTTATCAATTTATCGTATTCAGTATTTTCTTTGTTGGAGAGCTTAACGATATGCTTTTTACCGTAAAGAATTTTTGTCTCCCTAAATTCTCCATTTTTGGTTTTCACCACCTCTTCCTGCCAACCTCGGATATCGTCCACCGATAATTTTATACGTTTTCTGCTGATGGGATGAAAAATACTCAACTGGTTATTGCCGGCTTCAATTATTTTTACTCCTGCTATTAATTTATTTAGTATAAGCAGTCCAATCACTAAAACTAAAGGTGTAAGTATAAGCTTGAGTATAAAAAATTGTGGATTATTCAGCAGGCTATCCAACAGCAAAAAGAATGAACCGAAAAGCAGCAAAAGAAATACGCTTAACGCAAATACGGTCTGGTATCGTGGTTTTGACTTTATCATTTTATCGTCATTTTACAAAATGGAGATCAATTTTGGACAGCAGTTTAAGTTTACCTGCTTCAAACATTGCGGGTAAACTTTGCAAAGGTGTGCCAGCCGCCACTTCAAAATTGTTGTAGTCTTGAAAGATAACGCCATCCACTTTTTGCGGATTATAAGCTTCTCTAAATCGGACACCACCACCGTTGGTTTCATATTGGTAAGCGAGGTAGTCCATGCTGTAATCACTTTTATCGAACCAGTACATAAATAGGTCATGATGATCTTCCCCTCCGTTTTCTTCTTCAAAACTGACTTTGATTGTAAAATAGGCCCTGTCATTAATGGTTGCATCTTCCATACGTGCCACAATTACAGCATCGTTTTGTAAAGGTTTGGGCAATAGGGCAAAATAGTTTACGGAATTTACGGCTTTGGCAAATAGCAAGGAGTCTTTCGGGCTCAACTGAACCGAGGAGTCGTTGAAATACCTCATCAGGCCATTGTTCGTGAGTACATCGAGCAGTATGTTTTCAAGGCTGTCCACATAAACACGTTGGTATAAATATTCGTTTTTGTTTCTTATAAGCTCATACGCTCTATCGCGAAATTTGAATTTTACGTCAAGCGAATCGTATGCCCGGCCGCCATGAAACGCCACGGACTTATTGATAATTGCTTGGGCACTTTCCTCTTTTTTATCGCAGGAAGTTATTAAAGCTAAAGATAGAAGTAGAAATATATTTCTCATGTTAAAAGAGTTTGGCATGCATGTTTATCCACCTTTCCGGAATTTCACCTTTCAAGGCTTGCTCATAATCTGTATAACTGCATGGCACAATAAAATTTCGCTTATATTTCTTTTTGTCCGAGGGATTCGGGATTTCGATCCACCATTTTTCGCTTAACAGGCTTTTGTAAAAGGTCATTTGGTCTTCAGCACTTTCAGGCATGGTTACCACATATTTGGCGTAGTCGTTTGAACGGAAGTCAGTATGCGCTTTTCTGTGGTAGAAGCCCTCAACAAAATACCAAACCATAGTGGCTAGCACACTAGCCGATTTTTGCGAATGGTCGTCCAGCAGTGGGTCAAACTCATAAAAGCCTACAGCGCTCAGTTTGTCATTAATACCCGCATACCAGCAAAGCTGACAAGCCTCTTCGCCCGTTAGACCAAAAGGCTGCGCTTTTTCTGTGGCCGGGAAATCAGCCGATTTAATGGCGGTAACATCAAAACTGAGCATATCGGCTTGCCTAATAACCGGCTCCATTTCCTTAATATCGTGCCTTAAGGCACCTATTCTGTGCGATTCAAAGTGGAGCCGCTCCAAGATATTTACTGCCTGTTGGCTAACCAAATAACTCTGATAGGCCAAATGGCTGTAATTAAACAGGTAATTTGGTTGATGCATCAATATCTTCTGCACAAAATTCTGATTAGGCGCGGCTTCAGTTTCTTCCATATCTAAAAAAGCATCGATATTAATCATGCTGATGAGCTTATCCATTTCTTCATAAGCTTTGTATTGCGGGAAGCTAAAATCGTGGCTTGCACCTATAAGAATAGGCAAAGTGTTGTTTTCTATGCAAGCCCGGCATACTTCTTCCACACGGCCATAGCTCTGCTCTATGTCAATAGTGTCAGAAATATTGCCTAAATCCACTATTTTGTATGCTCCCGTACCTTTGGTCAGCCTGTAAAGTTTTTTTCGGGTAGCATCGGCTGCTTGCCACAGCCCGCTGCTTTCGGCTAGATTATGTTGGTCAGAAACGCCAATAATGGCTATATCGGCTTCCTTGTAATCAGGAAAAGTTTCGGTATAGATTCTTATACTTTTAAAAAATGAACCTGTTTTTTTAACATCTGCATATACCTCTTCCCGTACAGGGTTGAAAAACAATCTTAAATCCATAGGTTGAATTTACTAACAATAATGATTAGCCACACAAAAAATTGCAGCTATTGAAAAAGTAACTGCCGTTTTGTTGCTAGGCAATTAAGCCAAAACAGCTTAGCGTATTTGCTATTTTTAATGCTAGTCTCCGCCATTCTTGGTACCCCTCACCATTTCTTTTTTGCCGGGAGGGCCGGGCAACGTTTCTAGCTCAAAGCCAATAGCCTTCAAATCTCTCTTCAATTGCCCTTTGGCACTGTAGGTAACAAAAACTCCACCCGGTTTTAATAGGTCATAGCTTTTGTTTAATAAGCCTAACTCCCACATTTCTGCTTGCTTGTTAGGAGCAAAAGCATCGAAAAAAATCAAATCAAACTGCTTGTCTAGTGAATTATCAACCTCCTGAAGCTTTTGTTTCGATTTATGCAAAGTAAAATGATCTGTAATTTTCACCGATTGCTCCCAAGCGCACTGGTGCATTTTTAGAAATGCCTTCTTGAACTGTCCATCGGCAACGGACTCATTATAATTTAGCTGCTCAATAATGCGCTCGTCTAACGGAAATGGTTCTATTGTATAAAAATGGATGTTAATACCGTTTAGTTCTGCAAACTCAAGTGCCAGCAAAGCATTGAGGCCCGTACCGAAACCAACCTCGAAGATACTGAGCGTTGTTGGTAAACCTTGTTTGGTACGCCAAAAGCGAATGCCTTTTTCAATAAATACGTGGGTCGATTCATTTAAAGCACCATGAAAGGAATGGTAGGTCTCATTTAAGTCTTGATCGTAAAGCGAATGGCTGCCATCCTCGGTAATTATAATCTTAACCTCTCCCATATTTAGCCCTCTTTCTTGTAAATCAGCACCACAGCATGTGCATCTACGCCCTCTTCTCTGCCCACAAAGCCAAGTTTTTCGGTAGTAGTGGCTTTTATAGAAAGGTCGTCCGGCTCTATTGTCATCACTTTAGAAAGGCAGCTGATCATATCAGGAATTACCGGTTTAATTTTTGGTAATTGCAATGAAATAGTAGCGTCAATATTCCCTACCTCGTAACCTTTGTTACGGATTAAAATCATTGTCTCCGCCAGCAATTCTTTACTATCCACGCCCTTATATTTTGCGTCTGTATCCGGAAAATGAAAGCCTATGTCGCGTAAGTTGGCAGCCCCAAGCAGGGCATCACAAATAACGTGTATCAATACATCGGCATCCGAGTGGCCCACTGCACCCCGGTGGTAATCCAGTTTGATACCTCCCAGCCAAAACTCCTCCCCATCCGCAAGCTGATGGACATCATAACCATATCCAATTCTGTATTTTAACATCTGTCAGGCTGTTCTAGCTTTGTAATAAAATGTTGTGCTGTTTTCAGCTTTCAGTATATCTCTAGCAGATTCCTTTATGGCGGCTTTACTGATAGCGCGTATTTTGTCAGCTTCCTCATTCACTAAGTTAGGGTTGCCCATTACTGCACCAAAAGCAATGCTCATTGCCCTATTTAATAATTCCACCTCACCATAAACAGTGGTTGAAATCGCCTGATTTTTAACTTTTTCAATTTCTCTATTGGCTATATCGCTCTGCAGGAAGTCATTAATTACCTCTTCAATTGCCTTGTCAGCATTTTCAATAGGAATACCATCAGCCACTTGGCCACTAATCATGAGTAGTCCGGGGTCTAAAGAACCAGTAACATAAGAGGCTATTCCTGTGAAAATACCTGCTTCTTTCACTAATTTTTGGTGTAAGCGAGATGATTTACCTCTGCCCAATAAATCGCTAACCAAATCAGCAGCATAAAAAGCCTCTTCTTTTTTACCGGGCATATGATAGACCTTATAAATATTATTTACCGGTACATCGGCCTCATGCGCTAAAAATTTCGCCTCCGTTTGAATGGGCTCCTTGGGTAATTTTCTCTCTAGTTTTTCCCCTCTTGGTATATCACCAAACCACTTTTCGGTTAGGCTTTTTATGTCCTCTGTTTTTACATTACCGGCTACCACCATATACGCATTATTCGGTCTATAGTGCTTGTAAAAAAACGCCTTTACATCAGCCATGGTAGCCTCTTCAATATGGCTTATTTCTTTACCAATAGTGGCCCATCGGTAAGGGTGGCTAGCAT
Source organism: uncultured Cytophagales bacterium (assembly GCA_963832285.1). Taxonomy (GTDB): domain Bacteria; phylum Bacteroidota; class Bacteroidia; order Cytophagales; family Cyclobacteriaceae; genus Marivirga. Next base: position 414,845 of record CAWHTP010000002.1, on the reverse strand, counting down.
ACGCCAGCGGCCTGAGTTTTAGCCATAAATCGCCATAAGGCTGGTTTAAGTAGCGCTGATTAAACTCTTCTATTACCACCTTCTGCTGTACTTCAAGCACCTTGGGGTCAAACGAAAGCGATTTCATCCGGTCAGATTCCAGCCAAAAAGCTGTTTCTATATTCTTGGCAGGGATGGTTACATAGTAGTTAGTTATATCGGGGCTGGTAAAGGCGTTGTTTTCGCCACCTACTTTTTGTAACGGCTCATCGTAATTAGCAATATTTTCAGAACCACCAAACATTAAATGCTCAAAAAGATGAGCAAAACCTGTTTTATCAGGCGTTTCATCTCTTGATCCTACATCATATAAAATATTTACTACGGCCAGCGGTGTTTTGTCATCTTCATGCACAAAAACCTGCAGTCCGTTATCGAGTACGAATGAATTGAATTTTATCATAATTGTGGGGCAAAAATAAAAAATATAACTGCCTTTTGCAGATTGGCGCATTACTTTAATTTTGCAGGGCGGTTTTTTTAGCCTTTAAGCGTTGAAATCCTATTTTAATAATAGTATTAACCTAACTTGGGGCGCTAATATAACCAGCTCATTTTATACCTGAAGATGCAATTTAAAAGAAAGCAATTAACGGACGAAAAGTTATTAGAAATCTACAAGCAGATTTTAACGCCACGTCTGATAGAGGAGAAAATGCTTATACTGCTCAGGCAGAATAAAATTAGTAAGTGGTTCTCGGGAATAGGGCAGGAAGCCATTTCAGTAGGCGCAACTTTAGCCTTACAAAACGATGAGTATATTTTGCCGATGCACAGAAACCTCGGGGTTTTTACAAGCCGTGGAATACCGTTAAGCAGGCTTTTTTCACAATTTCAGGGTAAAATGCAAGGCTTTACAAAGGGGCGCGACCGTTCCTTCCATTTTGGCACCAATGATTTTCACATAGTAGGAATGATCTCTCACCTGGGGCCACAGCTTGCAGTGGCAGATGGTATAGCCCTTGCCAATAAACTGGCTAAGAATGAGAAGGCCACTTTAGTATTTAGCGGTGATGGCGGAAGTTCTCAGGGCGATTTCCATGAGTCGCTCAATGTAGCTGCCGTGTGGGACTTACCGGTAATTTTTATGATTGAGAACAACGGGTATGGTTTGTCCACACCAAGTAATGAGCAGTTTAAGTTCAAGAATTTTATTGACAAGGGTCCCGGTTATGGCATGTTGGCTAAAAAAATAGATGGCAACAATGTGCTTGAGGTATATCATGCTGTTGAAGAAGCGGCTAAGCTCATAAGAAAAAATCCGCAGCCTATTTTAATGGAAGCCATGACCTTCAGAATGCGCGGGCATGAGGAGGCTTCGGGCACGAAATATGTTCCGCAGACGCTGTTTGATAAATGGGGAAAGAAAGACCCGGTTACTAATTATGAGGCCTACTTATTAAAAGATGGCGTAATTAGTGAAAGTGTTATATCGCAGTTAAAAGCCAACATAAAGGAGCAAATTAATGAAGGTTTAGCGATAGCTGATAAGGATGTGTATCCCAACGGTGAGCGCCAAAGAGCAGCTGGCAGACACCTATGCTGCATTTGAGCAAAAGGTTATAGCACCATCAGGTAAAAAGACAGAAAAGCGATTTGTAGATGCCATTTCCGATGCTTTAAATCAATCACTTACCAAGTTTCCGCAAATGGTGATTATGGGGCAAGATATTGCCGAGTATGGAGGCGTGTTTAAAATAACGGAAGGCTTTGTAGAACAATTTGGTAAAGAACGAATAAGGAATACGCCTCTGTGTGAATCAGCCATAATAGGTATTGGGTTGGGCATGAGTATAAAAAAGCAAAAGACTGTTATTGAAATGCAATTTGCCGACTTTGTAACCTGCGGCTTCAATCAAATTATTAATAACCTCGCAAAGTCGCACTACCGCTGGCAGCAACCCGCTGATGTGGTTGTTCGGATGCCAACAGGCGCAGGCGTAGCCGCTGGGCCTTACCATTCCCAGTCAAACGAGGCGTGGTTTTTCCATACTCCGGGCTTAAAAATTGTGTATCCTTCCAACCCCGAGGAGGCGAAAGGCTTATTAAATGCAGCAATAGAAGATCCAAATCCGGTCATGTATTTTGAACATAAAGCACTTTACCGTTCATTATCGGCAGCCATACCTAATGATTATTATACCACAGAAATTGGCAAAGCAAGAATTATACAAGAAGGTAGTGACCTTACTTTAATTACCTACGGGATGGGCGTACATTGGGCAAAAGAGGTATTGAATGATTTTCAAGATATTTCTGTTGAACTAATTGACTTAAGAACTTTACTCCCTTGGGATAAAGAAACTATAGCTCAGAGCGTGAAGAAAACGGGCAAAGCATTTATTTTTAATGAAGATTGTTTGACAGGAAGTATAAGCGGAGAGATTTCTGCGTGGCTTGCAGAAAACTACTTCGAATATTTGGATGCACCTATTGGTAGAGAGGGAAGTCTTGATACTCCGGTGCCTTTTAACAGTGAGCTTGAGCAAGATTTTCTGCCTAAAGAGCGGATAAAGAACAAAATAAAAGCATTAATCAATTTTTAATTAATTTAGCGGTATCAAGAGGCCATTTACATACCTTTTTTGCTTTGTTTTATTGCTGTTTCTGGCAGCTCAATTACCAGTTTATGCCCAAAAAACTAGTGGTAAAAAGCTAAGAACCACGGAAAGAGCTAAAAGCTCTAATCCTGCCAAGTGGGACTGGGGTAAAATTATGTGGTTTAGAGCAAAAAAGCGCGATCATAAAACCAAGGAATATAACCCTGATAGGAGGCCAAAGCGCCAAACATATGACAACAAACCTAACTACCAATCAGAAAGCCGAAAGCCCGGTGATTCCGATGTTGAATTGAAACGTCCGTTGATACCTTTTGATTCCAGAATAGCTGATGAAGGACCGGTGTTAATAAAAAAGCCCAGACGTAAAAAGCCTAACGGTAAAGACGTTGGTCCCCAGATTGACATCCCTTTTATTAGTCCGATTAATCCGGATGAAACCTTGAATAAAAAGAAAAAGGATAAAAAGGACAGGCAGGTAGATGGTAAAAAGTTATACACCGTAAACGAAAAGGAGAAGCCCAAAGGGGTGGATGACGGGAAACTGATGACGGTAAATCGAGCCGAAAAGCGTAAGCCTTTTGATGATGGTAAGCTCATGACTGTGGAGCGAAAAGATAGACCCAAACCATTTGATGAAAGTAAGCTAATGTATTACACCAAAAGCGATCCTAAAAAGCAGGACTTAAGTGACGATCGTTTAATGGTAACTATACCAAAAATTAACCGATCGAAGTTACACGATGAGCGCTTACTAACGGTAAATGAGAAACATTACCCTACCGCCACCATGAAACGTATTTCTGCGGATATAGCTAAATACGAGGGAGATTATAAAATTACTGTCAAAAAGGGCAAAGATTACCATCCTAGCAGCAGGCATTTGGCAGCTAAGAGACATGGAAGCCCTTTTATTGCTAAAACACAGCAAAATTTATCTATGTTTTGGTCAAAAATATGGCCGTGGGATTTACAGCCAACTTATGTAACAGATAAAAAGCCGAAAGTGAAACGAGATAGAAAAGAAGGGCAAATTTGGGATAATACTGTACACCCTAATACTTGGAACACAAAACCTGAACAAGCAGAGTCAGGAGAAGAAAAATAGATTTATTTAGAGAATATGCTTCATTGGAAAAAATTAGATTCAACAAAAATTTTAGAGGAGATTAAAGCCACCTCGGCTGAAAAACCTGTTGTAATTTTTAAGCACAGTACTAGCTGCTCCATCAGTAGTATGGCCCTTAGCAGGTTGGAACGTGCTTGGGATGAGCAGGAAATGTCAAAAGCAGATGCCTATTACTTAGATTTGTTAGCTCACCGAGATATATCTACCGCAGTAGCTGCTGAGTTTGGCATTGACCACCAGTCGCCACAGCTGTTAATTATTAAAAATGGCGCTTGTGTTTATGATAATTCTCACATGGGCATAAGCTATAGCGATGTTAAAGAGCAGGTTTTAGCTTAGCTTAATGATAGTAAAATTGATGGTTTGCTTAATATCCGGATGCAGGCTGTTAGCTACCGGACAAGTGAAAGCTACTTTTTTAAGTTTGCTAATTGTGCTTTCATCCAGGTCAGTTTTCCAATCGGCATCTATTATTATTTCCGAAATTCTTCGTGGGGAAGCCGACATTTTTTTGGTCAGCTCACAAGAAATTTCACCAAGTTCGAGCTGATGCTGGTTGGCATAAATACCCATTACTGTAAGCATACAGCTTGCAAGTGAGGTTGCTGCCAAGTCGGTAGGGGAAAAAAAGGCACCGGTACCATTGTTATCTTTGGGCGCATCGGTAGTGAGCGACTCTCCGGAGTTTAAATGTGTTGCATTAGTTTTTAAAGAGTGCTGATATTTAATGGTTGCAGTAGCCATGAACTATAAGTGTTTTTTATCGTTTAATTTAAAAGCTTAAATTTGAGTAAATTTTGTTAACAATGAACAGATATCTGCTGATTTTATGTATCATTTTAGTAGTGCCGGCTTTGTCGGTAGCACAAGATAATGATCCGTATGATTACGGACAGGAGTATCTTTTTGGTGTAAGTTCCGCAACAAACAGCGGCCTTATATCAGGAGCATTCTTCCGATACAGCGCTAAGCAAACAGATAGAGTGATGCGTACGTACGGTATTGAGTTTGTTAATATAAGGCATCCGCAGGAACGGAAAGTGCAGAGTAATTTCTATGGATCGAGTGTTTATGAAGGTAAAGAAAACTACCTGATTAGTACGAGATTGTTATATGGGTATGATATGCTATTATTTAGAAAAGCTGACAGAAAAGGGGTGCAAATTAATGGAATAGTGGCTGGTGGGCCGTCCATAGGTTTAATTTCACCATATTATTTAAGGAGTGAGTCGGGCGATTTAATTACGTATTCAGAGTTTTTATCGTCCACCCCTCCACAAGGCGTGGTTGGTGCCGCTAATTATTTTGCCGGAGTAAGCGAAATGACTGCCACAATTGGTTTGAATTTCCGTGTTTCGTTATTGTTTGAATTCGGGAACTTTAAAAGTAATATAACCGGATTTGAGATAGGTGCTGTTACAGAATATTTTGCTCAGGAGGTGCAAATAGCACCAACGGCTACAAGAAATTACAATTTTTACCCTGCTTTGTTTTTAAGTATTTTGTTTGGGTCAAGAAAATAAGTTTTAGAGAAAGAAAGGATTGTTGATATGATAGATTTACCTGTTGTAAGTCAAGAGGAAAAGAAGAGAACGAAAAAGCCGGATTGGTTAAGAGTTAAGCTCCCTGTGGGCAAGGCTTATGCTAATGTGCGCAAGTTGGTAGATGAGCATAAATTACATACCATTTGCGAAAGCGGTAATTGCCCAAATATGGGTGAGTGTTGGGGTGCTGGCACGGCTACCTTTATGATATTGGGAAATGTATGTACGAGGAGCTGTTCTTTTTGTGCGGTAGCTACAGGCAGACCGCCTGAATACGATGAAGAGGAGCCGCAACGCGTGGCTGAAGCTATATATAAAATGGGCGTGAAACATGCCGTACTAACCTCTGTAAACCGTGATGAGCTTAAAGACAAGGGCGCAGAAATTTGGTATCAGACAGTAGTGAAAACCAAGGACCTTTCTCCTGAAACAACTATAGAAACGCTTATACCTGATGTAAAGGGGAAATGGGATGCTTTGTACAGAATGATTGAAGCAGGGCAGGAAGTGGTTTCTCATAATATGGAAACTGTTGAAGAACTGTATAGGCGCGTAAGACCTCAGGCTAAGTATCAAAGAAGTTTAGACCAGATTAAGCTCACCAAAGAATTTGGCAAAAGAACCAAATCGGGTGTTATGGTCGGTTTGGGTGAAACCAAAGACCAGATGTTTAAAGTTATTGATGACCTGGTGGCGCACGGATTAGATATTTTGACAGTAGGACAATATTTGCAGCCTACCAAAAGACACCATGAAGTGATAGATTACGTACATCCTGATGTTTTTGACATGTACAGAGAAGAAGGGTTAAACCGGGGATTAAAATATGTAGAATCCGGTCCATTGGTTAGGTCTTCTTACCATGCGGAGCGTCATGTAAACGTTCCTATTTGAATATGATATATCATAAAAGAATAATATCTGAAAAGTATTTGATTTTTAGATAATGTAAGTTACATTTACTTTAACAATCCCTCGCACGCCTCTGATTCAAGCGCAATTTGCGAGGCTTTTTTTTGCGCTCTACTCAACGAATAAGTTAGTTGAAATATAAAAAAACGCCCTTTACTGTTAATCAACACATTGAACTACTAAAACAAAGAGGTTTAATTATTGAAGATGAAAATAGAGCCAGAAAGTATTTGAAAAATGTGGGATATTTTAGACTTTCAGGATATATGTATCACCTGCAATTAGCAAATAGCGAGCATACATTTAAAAATAATATAAAGTTTGCTGATGTAATATCACATTATCAGTTTGATAAGAAACTTAAGGCCATAATGCTTGAATATTTAGAAAGAATTGAGATCGCATTGAGAGCGCGATTGACTGATAAGTATTCCAACTCTTTTGGATTTTACTGGTACACAGATAAATTTCTTTTTGAAGATATTGGTAATTATAACTCCATTAATAACGACATATTAGCGCACTTTGCAAATCCTCAAGAACGCTTCCTAAGAGCGTTTAAGAATAAAATATACCGAAGAATCATTACCCCCTTCCAATATGGCTCTTGAAGTGCTAACCTTGGGGAAACTGTCTAGACTTTACAAGGGATTAAAAAACAAAGATCAAAAAGTGGAAATTGCTAATGATTTTCAATTACCATCAACTATTCTATCTTCTTGGCTTATTTATTTAACAAATGTTAGAAATATATGCGCTCATCATTCACGATTGTGGAATAAAAAAGTGTCGGCTGATCGACCAGTAATACCTACAAGAAAGATATACAAATTCAACGGTGATATTCCAACGGATTTCAATACTACGGTTTACGGAATTTTTTCCATAACTGATAGGCTGCTGCATGCCATAAATCCCTCTAATCATTTTATTACTAAAATTTTAGGCTTGATGAATCAATACCCCGCAATTAGCACAAAAGCAATGGGCTTTGTTGATGACTGGAAAACAAACGCAGCATGGCTAAAATATAATTGATTAAAGTGAAACTCGAGCCTATATACTTCATATCTTGCTGTAATACTTGTGAATAGCTCGCGCTCAAATTATGCTAGCATCCAAGGGCTGATATTAGCAACTATTTTGATTCATAATTTTAGCTTTCACTCAATTAGGTATAAACCGACAGTTTGTGTTTGATACAGTTTAAATTTCTAGTTTTAGTTTCTTAATTTTGCTTTGTCATTGGGTGAAAGCCAGCGCGTCTGAATCATGGCTATATTACAAATTCAATAACAAAAAATAACAATCAGGTTATTGTGTTTGTATAGTCGGTATAGGCATAATAACCTTTTTTAATCTTTAGCTTTTACAATTTTTGAATTTGAATATGCAAGATAACCTTATTATCACTTTAGAGAACCTTAAAATCAGCAACTACCGTTCTTTAATCTCCTCCATGAAAAAGGCCTACGTGGGTTGGGATGATTTGTGGGAAGAAGATCACATACAAACACTCATCAACAAGTTTCCGGAAGGACAGCTATGCGTATTAGTAAACGGAAAAGTAGCAGGATGCGCGCTCTCTATTATTGTGGATTACGATAAATATGGTGACAACCACACATACACGCAAATAACAGGCAGCGAAACTTTTGAAACACATGATGAGGATGGTGATGTACTTTATGGAATAGATGTTTTTGTCCATCCGGATTTCCGTGGCATGCGCGTAGGCCGCAGGATGTATGATGCCCGTAAAGACTTAACTGAACAGCTCAATTTAAAATCGATTTTAGCCGGTGGCCGATTGCCTAGCTATGGCAAACATGCCGAAAAGCTCACACCAAAGCAGTACATACAAAAAGTAAAAAACAAAGAATTATACGATGCCACCCTCTCATTTCAGCTTTCGAACGATTTTCATGTAAAGAAAGTGATAAAAGGCTATCTGCCCGGTGACAAGGAGTCGATGGATTATGCCGCACTTATTGAGTGGATTAATATTTTTTATGAACCATCCGATAAACTCGTAAACCTGCCAAAAACCGTTATCCGTTTGGGTTTGGTGCAGTGGCAGATGCGCCCTACACCTTCATTAAAAGCCATGCAAGAGCAAATTGAGTTTTTTGTGGATGTAGTGAGTGGTTACAAGTGCGATTTTATTTTGTTCCCCGAGCTTTTTAATGCACCACTCATGGCAGAGTTTAACCACATGGATGAAGCAAGTGCCATAAGGGAGCTTGCCAGATATACCGAACCACTACGCGAGATTTTTCAAGAATATGCCATTAATTATAATGTAAATATTATTACAGGGAGTATGCCGGTAATGTTTCGCGGAAAATTGTACAACAAAGGTTTTTTATGCCGGAGGGATGGAACTTATGAAACTTACGAAAAAATTCATATGACACCTGCGGAAGTAAATGCATGGGGTATGAGCGGTGGAAAACGAATCGAAACTTTTGATACCGATTGTGGCAGAATAGGTATAAATATCTGCTATGATGTGGAATTTCCTGAGATGGGAAGACTGCTGGCAGATGAAGGGATGAAAATCCTTTTCGTACCTTTTCTTACCGATACCCAGAACGGCTATATGCGGGTAAGGCATTGTGCTCAGGCACGTGCTATCGAAAATGAGTGTTATGTGGCTATTGCCGGTAGCGTAGGAAACCTGCCGAAAGTTAATAATATGGATATCCAGTTTGCTCAATCAGGTGTATTTACCCCGTCCGATTTTGCTTTCCCTACTAATGGTGTTAAAACTGAAGCCACTCCAAATACAGAAATGACGCTAATTGCCGATGTAGATGTGGACCTTTTAAAGGAATTACATACCTATGGGAGCGTAAGAAATTTGAATGATAGAAGAAAGGACTTATATTCGTTAAAAAAGAAGCAGTAAAGTGCCAATAGAAGATTTTAAGAAGCTCACTTTATTTAAAAGAATAAAACTACTTTACGAAGAAGGGGAGTTCATTACGTCCATTCGTTATTACAGGTATAAGGTGAACCTATTCTTAGTTCATGGCTTTTATGTGGAGGCTTTTTATCATCCCAAATCTGACAGAATAGAAAAAATTTCTCCTTTTGATGCTAAAAATAGCCGAAAGAAATTTTATACCGATCAAATTAAATTACCTGCAAATCTTTTTGAGCAAGCGCCTGATTAATGTCCTTAATTGACTTAAGAAGCGATACTGTTACCAAGCCTACGGCAGCTATGAAACAGGCAATGTTTGAGGCTGAAGTAGGAGATGACGTTTTTCAGGAAGACCCTACCATTATAGCGCTCGAAAATAAAGTAGCAAACTACTTCGGCATGGAGTCCGGTATATTTTGTCCATCCGGCACTATGACAAACCAAATTGCCATAAGGCTGCACACCCTGCCTCAATCGGAGGTTATATGCGATGAAAAGTCGCATATATATTTATATGAGGGCGGGGGTATTGCCTATAATTCGCTCTCATCAGTAAGGCTACTGAAAGGCGATAGGGGTAGAATAACTGCCCAAATGGTTGAGGAAAATATAAATGATTCTGCGGATATTCATGCCGCTGTTACTTCTTTGGTTTCGCTTGAAAATACCATGAATAAAGGCGGTGGGTGCTTTTACCATTTTGAAGAGATAGAAAGAATCAGTGCAGTGTGCCGGGCTAACAATTTACCACTTCATTTAGATGGCGCACGCATTTTTAACGCATTAGTTGCTTCTGGTGATAGCCCAAAGGCGTACGGAGCACATTTTACTACTATTTCGGTCTGCCTTTCAAAAGGCTTAGGTTGTCCGGTAGGTTCGGTACTTTTAGGGAGTGAAGCACATATTAGGAAAGCACGAAGAATTAGAAAAGTATTAGGAGGAGGTATGCGCCAGGGCGGGTTTTTGGCTGCTGCCGGACTTTATGCCATGGATCATCACATCAATCGTTTAGCGGAAGACCACAAACGTGCACAATCTTTGGGAGATGCGTTAGTTACACTAAATTTCGTTGAAAATGTACTTCCCGTGGCTACTAATATTGTCATTTTTAGGCTATCAAATAATGCTTTGGCAGCTGATTTTGTAGCAAAGCTTCAATCAAAAGGCGTTCTGGCTGTGCCTTTCGGAAAATTTGATGTCCGTTTTGTTACTCACCTTGATTTTAATGACATCCAATTAAACAAAACGCTTAAGATTTTAAAGTCAATGGCATAAAATCTTAGTTGAACTCTTGCTTAGGAGTTCGGATTGTGCAAGGCATTCAATAAACAATACTTTTTTAAAAGAACAATGGTCATTATTTTCAGTATTTTTTACGAAAATCGCGCTATTTAGTATTAATTAGGTTTTAAAATTTACCTATTTGCACTATAATTGTGTAAATTTTGATTTTATTGGTTAATAAGTAAACTACATATGTCTGTTTTTGAAAATATTGAGAGTGCCGGAGCTGAATTAAGTCAAACGGCTGTAATGGAGCTTACCACCGGCAATGTATGGATGATGCTGTGCATTGCGCTGGTTTTTATCATGCACCTTGGTTTTGCTTGTGTAGAGGCCGGTTTCACCCAATCAAAAAATACAGTGAATATCCTCTTCAAAAATACATTAACCCCTGCTATCGGTTTGGTTTCTTATACCATCATAGGCTTCAATCTTATGTATCCGGAATTTGCTGCCGGCCCTGGTTGGTTTGATTTCTCAGGGTTTTTTATCGAGGATAAGCTTGGTCTTAATTATAATCCATCTTTCACCTACTGGACGTCCTTCTTATTTCAGGCCATGTTTGCCGCTACTGCCGCCACTATTGTATCAGGAGCAGTAGCGGAGCGGATAAAAATATCAGCCTATTTAATTTTTACTATTTTATTTGTTGGCTTTATTTATCCACTAATCGGAAGTTGGACCTGGGGTGGCGGTGCGCTAGCTGCTTTAGGGTTTTACGATTTTGCAGGTTCTACCTTAGTGCATGCTGTGGGTGGTTGGGGTGCTCTTGCGGGTGTAATTGTACTTGGCCCGCGCATTGGTAAATATTTGAATGGCAGAGTGGTTGATAAGCCGGGTTCAAGCGTGCCTTTAGCTACAATAGGCGTATTTTTACTTTGGTTCGGTTGGTTTGGTTTTAATGGAGGGTCAGTACTATCAGCCAATCCTTTAACCACTTCACTAGTTTTGGTCAACACTTCTTTAGCAGCGGCATCGGGTGCTTTAGGTGGGTTTCTTATGGGGTACATCGCTTTTAAACGGATGGATTTAGGAATGGTGTTAAATGGTGTTTTGGCAGGCCTTGTTGGCATAACAGCCGGGGCAGATTTAATGTCTCCGGGCATTGCGTTGCTTATTGGCTTCATTGCAGGTTTGCTTGTGGTGCTTTCAGCATTGTTTTTAGATAGACTTAAACTGGATGATGCTGTGGGAGCTATATCCGTTCACTTAACATGCGGAATTTGGGGAACGCTAGCAGTAGGTATATTTGGGCAAAAGGCAGGCTGGGATCAGTTATTGAATCAAATTATAGGAATAGCCGTTTGTGGTGGTGCCGCCTTTGGCGCAGCATTTTTAATATTCTATTTAATGAATAAAGTTGCCGGTATAAGGGTATCCGCTGATCACGAAGTGCAAGGTTTAGATAGTCATGAACATGGCATAAGGGGCTACACGATAACGCATGAGTAACGAATCTATTAATCTATTTACTTAGTAGCTCAACACATAAATTGCTCGGTCCGGTGTAATACTCAATAAATATAGAGTCAGGCTTTATATCATTTTCTGCACTGTACTTTCTTAATTTGTCCTGCATATCCTCAGGTGTTGGCATAACCAGTATATTAGCTTCAATGCATGCCTTTACGCTTTTTGGGGCTTCAAAAGTCCTCAGTGTCCAACCTTCGGGACTATATGAGGGCAAGCCGCCATCAGTTTTAAAGCCGATAAAATTAGTCACCAAGCCAGTTTCTTCGTCTACCTCACCGTAATAGGCTATGGCTATGGCAGTAACTTCTTCGTGGTTTTCTACTATTTCACGTGCTTGTAAAAATATATCTTGCAGAGTATCGGAAGCCATTTTTCCTTTGAAATATTTCCCTACGATATGTGTGGTGGTGTTTTCAGTGATGCTCATGCTAAGCGGTTTAAAGCCACCTAGAATGGTGTAAGCAATGGCTGAAATTACGAGTAGTACAATTATTACAAGAAGTATCTTTTTACCCATTTTAATGATTTTTTCAGCTGCAATATTATGTTATAAATAGTAAAATAGACTAAGAAATTTAACAAATTTGCAATTCATTTTAAAGCTACATTATGCCAATTTCAATTGACACCGTCCGTGTGGGTAAAAGGTACCGTTTGGTAAATTTTGAAGAAACGCATGAGTTTGATATTGTTAAAGCGGTGGATAAAAATGATTTTCTTTGTAAGGATGTGATGAGCCTGGAGTATTACAAATTAAGTGAACTTACCGCATACGGCAGGGGTAAGGATTACGATTTTTATGGATTGAATGATTGATATTTTGTTTAGCGTTTTATTATGTTCAGCGCTTAAATCTTAATCAAAAAATTGAACTTTTAGTTGATCAAACGATTGTTTTATTTAAAGAATCTAGTAACTGTTACTTTCTATAAGAGGTCAATTTTTATAGTTGATTGTGTCAATTTCTTAGACTAAAAGGCTACGTGTAGTCTAAGAGTTGAATTATTTATTATAATAAACCTTACATGATGCTTTTTTAAAATATTAAGATTATTATCTTTTTCAAAGATTCATGAGCTCATTTCCTCAGTGACAAGCGCATATTTATAGTTGATATGCTCATCCCTGTAATAAGCCGCTCTAACTGTTCCTAATGATGGTTAAACGATTAATTTGAGTAATTTTGCTAAATAATCTTAATTATATTTTATTGGTATAAAATTGTATCTTATCTTTATATCCTGATTTAAAGGTCTAAGATTTATTCTTTACTGTTGTCTGATTTGATTTTATTTTTTTGACAAAAATTACATAGGTGAGATACGAAGTTCTTGTTATAGATGATGATGAGCCAATGCGATTGCTTATTGACTATTTACTGAGCAAAAAGTACAAGCTTACTTTTAGAGAGAATGGTTTATTAGGTATGAAATATTTATCTCAGGGAAATATGCCCGATATTATACTATGTGATTTTGTATTGCCAAAAATGAATGGATTTGACTTATTAACTAGTCTATCAAATAGCGGTATTTTTTCGGAGATTCCTTTTATAATGATGTCCTCAAGGGTTGATGATCACTTTAAAAAGCAATGTGTGCGCAGTGGCGCTAGTGGGTTTTTAGAAAAACCTTTCGATCCGCCTCAATTAAACGAGATGATAGATTCAATTTTAAGTAGCTTACCAAAAACTGAAAGTAACAAATAGTTCTATGGCATATCTGAATTACGACCTTATAAAAGCACAAGAATTTAGCTATTTGAAAGTTAATGGCAACAGCCCGCTAACCAGCGAGGCGTCCGTTCACAAGCATAAGCAGCATATTTTGTACATAGCCGATTCATCGGAGGTTATAGATTTATTTAAGCACTTTGAAACAGTTAGGCAACTAACTGCTAACGAGGTTGAAGCTCACTTGAAAACGGTAAGCAACAAGGACGAACCCGATGCCATTCTGTATGCATCTGAGCATGATGATAAACTTTTTTACGAGAATTTGGTAAGTATTTCCTATCAGCTAAAAGAGAGAGGTTTCAATACACCAATAATTATTATTAATGATAAGTCGGATAAGGTATTTAAGAAAAAGATATTAAAATTTGGTGCTGATGATTGTATAAGTGCTGCATTCAACCCCATTAAATTAAATTATTGCATTGATTTTCTTAAAGTTTTCAAGAAATTAACAGAAGAGCAGGAAACAGCTCATGAGCAGTCAGCACAAGTTAAGATATCGTTCAGTAAGCGGTTATTTGATATTTTGGTGTCAGGTTTACTTTTAGTACTAAGCAGTCCAATCCTTTTATTCGTGGCACTTATTATAAAGTTGGAATCAAAAGGTTCCGTATTTTATGTCTCTAAGAGAGCAGGTATGGGGTATAAAGTCTTTAATTTTCTAAAGTTCAGGTCAATGAGTAGCGGTGCTGATAAAGAGTTGAGCAAATTGCTGCACCTAAACCAATATTCCGGTGGAGTAGAAGTAAAAGACAAAACTGAAGCCAATCCTGTGTTTTTTAAAATTAAGAATGATCCAAGAATTACGAGGTTCGGTAAATTTTTGAGAGATACCAGCATTGATGAATTACCGCAATTGATTAACGTTTTAAGAGGCGATATGTCAATTGTAGGCAATAGGCCATTGCCATTATATGAAGCGCAACAGTTAACAAAAGACCAAGCGGCTTTAAGGTTTATGGCGCCAGCAGGCATTACCGGGCTTTGGCAAGTAACAAAAAGGGGTAAGGCTGAAATGTCTGAAGACGAAAGAATAGCCTTGGATATTAGTTATGCTAAAAATAACTCTTTCCGTTATGATATTAAACTGTTATTGAAAACTATACCAGCTCTGTTTCAGGAAGAAGCAGTTTAAATGCTCGAGAGAGCATTTTGAGCGTGAAGTGGAACTTCTAAAATCAAATTTGTGCAGCTGTTTTTGGTAATTGTAGAATTCATTCTGTTGTTTTATGTTCTTTATGTGAGCATATACACCTTCGTGTTGGGAGGATCAAGTATTTTTTACAGGTCGCCAAAATATAAGCTCGATGAAAATACCTCGAGATTTGCCGTCTTTATACCTGCATACAAAGAAGACAGTGTAATCGTTCAAGTTGCGGAGGAGGCACTAAAGCAACTTTACCCCACCTCATTGTTTGATGTAATTGTTATTGCCGACTCTTTAAAAGTTGAGACTTTGGAAAAACTTCGTTCTCTGCCAATTAAATGTGTGGAAGTGAGCTTTGAGAGTAGTACGAAAGTAAAAGCGCTTAATAAGGCTATTGAGGTTGTAGGAACAGATTACGATTACGCGGTTATTTTGGATGCAGATAACGTAATGGAGGAGAAATTTCTTTCGAAAATGGCAGAACTACATAGACTCGAGACCATTTCGGCTATTCAAGGGCAAAGAGCTTCGAAAAACGATAATACTACGCTATCATTTCTTGATGGATTAAGTGAAAATATTAATAACAATATTTATGGTAAGGGAAGTGTTGTTTTGGGTTTGTCAGCCTCTCTAAAAGGATCAGGAATGTCTTTCTCCTACATGCTACTAAAAGAACACCTTGCGCAAATGCAATCAATCGGTGGATTTGACAGAGAGTTAGAGCTCAGGTTAGCGCAAGATGGACATAATGTGTATTATGCTCATAATGCAATTGTTAAGGATGAAAAAGTAGAGAAAACCGAAGTTTTCGAGAATCAACGAAAACGTTGGATCTCTAGCCAGTACATCTACCTTAGAAAATTTTTCTGGAAGGGAATTAAATCCCTCTTTATGCTTAACGGCACACTTTTTAACAGCATAATTCTGAGAAATCTTCAATTACCAAGGCTTGTCAATCTTGGTTTGATCAATCTTTTGACACTAATTGTAATAATTTTACATATGACGTACGGCCTTTTTCATCATTATTTATGGATGCTGTCGGTCATACTGCTTGATGTTGGTGTCTTGTTATCAATTTCACGAAAGTATTATAATTTTAAACTGATAAAGTCTATATTTCTATTGCCAATCATCTTTTTTAAAATGTTTTTTCTACTCTTTAAATTAAAAGGTGCAAATAAGAATTTCATTCACACACCTCACGGAAACGAAGACATGATGGATAAAGAATAATGCACAAGCCACTTGTAACCATAATAAGTGTTCATTTTAATCAGCTAGCGCTAACCATTGCATTTTTGGAAAGCCTTAAACAAGTAAGCTATAAAAATACTGAAGTGATAATTGTAGATAATGGGAGTGTAGCGGAGCCCATAGCGCCACTTATTAATGTTTATACCGATGTTCACTTTATCATCAGTCAGAAAAATCTTGGCTTTGCCGGAGGAAATAATCTTGGCATAGCTGAGGCCAATGGTGACTATTCTACTTTTTTTAAATAATGATACCGAGCCTGCACCGGGATTTATTGAGCCCATGCTGGAAACTTTTCAGGGGAATGACTCTATTGGTTTGATTTCACCTAAAATTATATACTACGGTTCAAACAAAATTCAATACATAGGTAGTGGCGGCATTAACCCTTATACCGGAAGGAGTTTCAGGTCGCTTTTTAAGGAGAATGACAGCGAGTTATATAACTTCTCTAAGCCTACTGAAATGCTGCACGGTGCGGCATTGATGGTTAAAAAAGAAGTGGTGGAAAAGATTGGTCCCATGCCCGAAGTGTACTTTCTGTATTACGAAGAGGTTGACTGGTGTAGTAGAGCAAAGCAATTCGGATATGAATTATGGGTTGTGGCCAGCTCAGTAGTATACCATAAGGAGTCCATGACTATTGGTAAAAGTAGCCCCACAAAAACCTATTATATGACTAGGGGAAGGCTGCTGTATTTACGAAGAAATACCAAAGGCTTGAAGAAGATATCCTGGATGGCTATTTTACGTTTTTCTGACTATTCCTAAGAATGTTATAATTTACATGCTGAATAGTGATTTTGCAAATTTGAAATCATTTATAAAAGGAGTTAGATGGAATTTATTAAATAAGGTTGTGCCAAATTAGCGTTTGAAATGAGGGAAGTTTTACATATAGGCATAGAAGCACAACGGATATTCCGAAAGAAAAGGTACGGGATGGATATTGTAGCTATTGAAACTATCAAAGCTTTACAGAAAATAGATAAAACTAATCAATATTTTATTTTTAGCCGAAACGGTAATCAAAGCGTTGCGGATATTTTTCCGGAAGTAAACGAAAATTTTCACTTCATTTTGTTCGATTGGGGAGATTATATTCTTTGGGAGCAGTTTTTACTACCTAGAAAAATCAAGCATTATAAGCTCGACTTATTACATTGCACAGCCAATACCGCCCCATTAAATTTAAGCGTACCGCTTTATCTGCTGTTGCACGATATTATTTACTTAGAGAAGCTTCACTACAACAAAGGGAGTTGGTACCAAAGACTAGGTAATTTGTATAGGAGTATCATCGTGCCTAAGATTGTGCCTAAAGCTTTAAAAATTGGCACGGTTTCAAACTATGAAAAGCAGAAAGTTATAAAACGCTTTGAACTACCCCCACAAGTAATTGATACCTACTATAATGCCTATAGCAGCCACTTTAACGTCCTACCGTCAGATAATCAGCAGTTGACATCCATTCAGCAAAAATATAAACTCCATGATGACTTCCTGCTAATTTTCTTCAATGAAGATCCAAGAAAAAACTTCACTAAAGCTGTAAAAGCTTATATAAACTTAAGAGAGCAGGGAACAGATATAAATCTGTGCATTCTTAATTCGGACATTGGTCGGGTAAAGCATATTTTCCGAACGCAAGATGGACTTGATTTTTGGGATGATGTTATCTGCATTGATTATATAGATAACAAGGAGTTAGTTTATTACTACAATCTAGCTAAAATCTTTATTTTTATTTCAACCCGAGAAAGTTTTGGTATACCTGTATTGGAAGCCATGGCTTGTGGAACCCCTGTAATAACCTCTAATACTTCTTCGCTTCCTGAAGTAGCGGGCAATGCAGCGCTTCAGGTAAACCCGGAAGATGTTGACGAAGTGGCAGATGCCATCAGCTTGTTAATAAATGATTCCGGTACATACCATAAAATGGCTACTGACGGATTGGAGCACGTTAAAAAATTCACCTGGGTAAATACTGCCGGAAAATGGCTTCAAGCTTACAAGGCGATTGCGCATGAGAAATTATCTTAATAATTTAAATCAGGCCTTTATAATGGCCGTTTTGATATTACTTACTAGCAGCGGTTCTTTTGCGCAAGTAACACCCAATATCAAGACAATATCTGCTGAAAATTATGAGTTTTCTAAGATTGCTGCACTGCCTAAAGTAATTAATGAAGCTTCAGGCCTGGCCGCTTACGATCGTGACAGTATTTTCTGGACTCATAATGATGGAGGCAAAGCAATTTTGTATGGCATCGATAGAAATGGAACCATCAAGCGTGTAATACATTTAATAAATAAAAACCGAGGTTGGGAAGATTTAACTATTGATAAGGATGGCCATCTTTATATTGCTGCAACAGGCAATAACAAAAACGATAAAAAGGAACTGAAAATTTACAAGTTGCCGGACGTAGCTACTATAGTAAAACCACTCACGTTGGCAGATGCGATCATCTTTAGTTACGAAGATCAAGATGAATATCCGGCAAGTCCTAGTCAGGCAAATTTTGATTGTGATGCTATCGTAAGTATGGGTGATTCCATCTATTTATTTTCGAAAAATAGAACATTTCCTTTTAATGGAGTGATTAATGTTTACGCCCTACCCAATTCGCCCGGCCAATACGTAGCGAAAAAAACAGATAGCTTTAAGCTGAACGGAACAGCTTTCGAGAATTGGATAACTGGAGTAGATGTATCCAATGATGGCAAGCTTTTAGCAATTCTCTTTCACAATAAAATTATATTCATCGAAAATTTTGCACCGGGGGGCTTTAGCAAGGGCGATTTTTATACGATACCACTCGGCCATTTTTCACACAAAGCAGGGATTTGTTTCACCGCAAAAGACACACTTTACATAGTGGATGAAATGGAGATGGGTATTCTTGGTGGTAATATTTATCAGCTTAATAATAAATATTTTACGAAATAGTATAAATATTTTATTACATTTACACCATCATTTTTAGAAGAAGAATTTGTAACTTTCAATTTGTATTTAACATAAGCAGCAACAATAACTTGACTCAGACTAGTAGAACTTACCCAAACCTATTGGTCGAAAAATAGTTGCAGGTAATTTTTGAGGTTCAATAGGCTTGGTATTGCCGCTCTTCATTATCTTTATTAAACTTAGCTTCGATGAACTTTCAAAAAATAAAGGTTTTTTTTCTACTCACGCTGTGCTTTGTCCTCCTCTCGTTGCAATTGCGGAGCCAAAATCAGGTTGCTAAACAAACTCCTGCCGGCACATGGTATTACGAGTATCTACCGGCTGACTATAATGGTAATTCAGATGACTATCCTGTCATGTTTTTCCTTCATGGATTGGGCGAGCGCGGCAACAACGAATCTGACCTACCCAAGGTAGCCAAAAATGGGCCTCCTAAGCTTGTTAAAAACGGTACTGATTTTCCTTTTATTTTAATTTCTCCCCAACTAAAAACTAATTTAGACTGGCCACCTAATTATGTAGATGAGGTGGTAGAACATATTTTACAGGGTAGTTTAAGAGTTGATCCCAATAGGGTGTATGTTACAGGCCTTAGCTTAGGCGGGGGAGGTGCCTGGTTTTATGCGCAATCTTTTCCGGAAAAAATTGCTGCCTTAGCGCCAATTTGTGGAAGTAGAAATAATAAAAATAAGGCATGCAACATAGCCGCAGAAAATATTCCGGTATGGGCTTTTCACGGTGATAATGACCCTACTATAAATTACAAGAAAACAACGTTAATGATCGAGGCCATTAATGAGTGTACTCCTGCAATTAATCCCGCCCCAAAACTAACCATTTATGAAGGTGTCAGTCACAATTCTTGGTCCAGAGCCTATAAAAATGACAACTCGCTCCACACTCCCAATATATATCAATGGTTTATGATGCAAAGCCGATCTAGTATATCGGTTTCAGCAGGTACCGATAAAACCATTAATTTGCCTACTAACACCGTTAACCTTACGGCTACTGTAAATTCAAGTGCTACTGTTACTACCAGAACATGGGTAAAGGTATCAGGGCCCTCTGGTGCATTGGCCAATGCTAATACTAATACACTTACTGTAGCCAATATGGTGGCCGGTATTTATACATTTAGGTTTAGCGCAACCGATGCCGATGGTGGAAGCGCTTCTGATGAAGTTAAAGTTACAGTAGTTAATTCAAATTCAAGCCCTACAGCAAATGCCGGAGCCGATAAGCAAATTCAACTACCTACAAACTCCGCCACTATAAACGGATCAGGTTCCGATACCGATGGTACAATTACCAGCTATGCATGGGCTAAAGTTTCTGGCGTACCAGCCAGTTTAACTAATGCTACAACCCCAAATTTAACCGTTGCAGGGCTTGTAGCGGGTATTTATGTTTATGAATTAACAGTAACTGATAACAATGGAGCCACCGCGAGTGACCAAATGACAATTGAAGTGTTGGATGCCGCAAACAGCACACCTACAGCTGATGCGGGGAGCGATAAAAACATTCAGTTGCCTTTAAATACTGTAAATTTAACGGGATCCGGCTCAGATCCTGACGGAACAATTGCCACTTATTTATGGGAGAAACTTTCCGGAGGTAGTGCAACTATTACCAATGCCAATAAAGCTACTGCTACGGTATCAAACCTTTCTACCGGAATTTATGAGTTTAAACTTACGGTAAATGATGACGATGACGCATCGGCTTCCGATAGGGTTAAAGTAACTGTTTCCAATGCTAATCAGGCGCCAAATATTAATATTACTACCAGTGTTATTAATATTACACTGCCAACATCGGCTGCAACTTTATCAGCTTCTGCTAATGACGTGGATGGTTCAATAGATACTAAACTTTGGGAGCAACAATCGGGGCCTGTAACCGGAGTAATAGTTAACGCTTCTAATTTCAATACAACTGTAAACAGCCTCACTACTGTAGGTAACTACACTTTTTCATTTACAGTTGTTGATAATCAGGGGTCTAGTGCATCGGAAGTGGTGACTATTAACGTATTGGAGGAAGATATTAATGAATTTCCTACGGCAAATGCAGGTGAGGACAAGTTTTTAACCCTGCCCGATAATTCAATTGTACTTAACGGAACAGCCACTGATTCAGATGGTACAATCAGCGAAGTTCGTTGGAGCAAAGTAGCAGGGCCGGCCGTTAACCTATCCGGTCAAACTACAAACCAACTTGCCTTAACAGACATGTTAGAAGGCAGTTATCGGTTTAGGTTTACGGCTACCGACAACGATAGCGACCAAAGTTCCGATATTGTAGAGGTAATTGTAGCGCCTGAAGAGGTTAATGCAGCTCCTATTGTATCGGTTGGGAGTGACATTGAGATATCGCTCCCTACAAATACTGCAAATATTACCGCTACCGCATCTGATACTGACGGTACAATTGCTTCATACCTTTGGAATCAGCTAGCAGGTCCATCAGGCATTACCATACAAGGAGCAAATACGCAAACGCTAGCACTTTCAGCATTGGTTGCAGGTACCTATCAATTTTCCGTTACAGTTACCGATAACGATGGCGCTCAATCATCGGATCAGATAAATGTTACGGTATTTGCACAAAACATAGCGCCATCAGTTAATGCCGGAAATGATTTAACAATTACCCTACCAATAGATTTAGCAGAAATTATGGGTATTGTTTCTGATGCTGACGGAACCGTGGAAATGAACTCGTGGTCGCAAATATCGGGTCCATCAACCGCCTCTATCATTTATCCGGATTCATCGCTCTTAAGAGTTGAGTCTTTGGTGCAAGGCAATTACGTATTCAAATTAACGGCTGTGGATGATGATGGGCTCACGGCAAGTGATAATGTACGAATTACAGTAAATGAAGATGACAACCAGAGCCCTGCGGTAGATGCAGGAAGTGACAAAACTATTCAATTACCTACCAACAGCTTAAATCTTCAGGCTACAGCAACTGATACAGATGGCACCATAAATTTTAGACAATGGGAGCAAAAAAGCGGACCAAACACTGCCACATTAACTAACGCAAATACACGAACTGTTACGATTGATGGCTTAGTAGCCGGTATCTATACTTTTGAGTTTTCTGCCAGAGATGATGATGATGCACTTGGTATTGATGAGGTAAAAGTAACTGTTGAACCTGAGGAGCAAAATCAAAAGCCAATAGTGTCGGTAACTAGTGCTCAAACTATAAATTTACCAACTAATAGTGCTACAATTAATAGCACAGCTACAGACAACGATGGCTCTATAGCTACTTATAGTTGGTCGAAAACCGGTGGTCCTGAAGCAACTCTAACCAATAATAACTCAGCAGTTTTAACGGTTACTAATTTGGTTGCAGGCTCTTATGATTTTAAGTTAACTGTAACAGATGATGACGGAGCTACAGCAAGTGCTACCGCGCAAGTCTTTGTATTACCGGAAGATGTTAATCAGTCGCCTACGGCAAATGCAGGTAGTAATAAACTAATTATTTTGCCTCAGGCCATTACTACTGTTGTTGGCTCTGGAGTGGATAATGACGGAACAATAGTAGCATACCTTTGGGAAAAAGTATCGGGCCCGAATATTACGCTTCAAAATATAACTAACAGCACATTAACACTAACAAATTTAGTGGAAGGAGTGGCTGTGCTGAAATTGACAGTTACTGACGATGATGGAGCAATATCTTCAGATGAAATGACACTTACCATATCTGTTGAAGCTGTAAATATTCCTCCTAATGCGAATGCAGGTCCCGACTTATCAACTATTTTGCCTATCAATACGCTATCAATTAATGGATCAGGTATTGATCAGGATGGAGTGATAGCAACTTATAAATGGATAAAAGTTTCCGGTCCTAGTGTAAGCTTATCAAATACGGCTAATCCGACTTTGCTCACCAGCAGCTTGATCGAAGGTAGCTACGTATTTCAATTAACTGTTACGGATAATGATGATGCCAGTAATAGCGATAGAGTTAATGTGAGCGTATTTTCAGCTCAAACTAATCAAGAACCGATTGTTAATGCAGGTGCAGATAAAACTATTATTCTTCCTACTAACACCTTAACCATAAACGGTACAGCTAACGATCCTGACGGCACTATTGCCAGCGTTATCTGGGTAAAAATTAGCGGAGGAGCTGCTGTGCTTACCAACCAAACCACTCGAAATTTAAACCTTTCAGGTTTAGTAGCAGGGAATTACACATTCAGATTATCAGCTGAAGACGATGACGGTACGTCCGCCTCCGATGAAGTGAGTGTGCGCGTTCTGGCAGAAAATGCCAATCAGGCTCCTACAGTTAGTGCGGGACAAGATAAAACAGTGCAACTGCCCACTAATTCTATTAATTTGACCGCTGTAGCCAACGATCCTGAGTCGGCAAGTCTTACTACTTTGTGGTCCAAAGTGAGTGGCCCGACAGTATCTATTTCAAATCAAAATACCTTAACAGTATCATTAAGTAATTTACTTGAAGGTATGTACACTTTCAGGTTCACCGCTACTGATCCGGATGGGTTAAAAGGCGAGGATCAAGTTTCGGTAGAAGTGCTTTCTACAGATATAAGCGCTCCACCAGTGGTCGATGCCGGTCCGCTAATTACCTTGCAGCTGCCGGAAAACGAAACAATTTTAACAGGTAATGCCATGAGTGCGGGTTCTATTGTTTCACTCAGTTGGGAGCAACTGAGTGGGCCGGAGGTAGCAATTTTGAGTGGCTCAACTACAACGCAGCTGTCGGTCAAGGCGCTCATAGAAGGAACATACGTTTTTAGGCTAACAGCAATTGATAATTTGGGACAATCGGCTTTTGATGATGTTAATGTAATTGTTTACCCTGTTGAGGAGGTTATTATTCCTGAATTGCCAATACTTGATTTAGCAAATGAAATACTGGTGCAATTACCTGAGCAAATGGTGATGGTGAATGCAGAAGCTACTTCACCCGATGGCTTAATCACCAACTACGATTGGCAACAACTCACAGGGCCAACTGAATTGACTATAGCGCCTGATAGTGCCGCAGTTGTGGAGGTTACTAATTTTGTAAAAGGAGCCTATTATGTAAAACTCACCGTTTTTGATGCAAATGATTCTTCTGTATCTAAAACCACCAGAATTACCGTTTTAGAGGAAACTGAGATCGCCCGACCTCGCAGAATTTTTACCCCAAATAATGATGGTATAGATGACGTTTGGAAAATTGAAGGTGCGGAGAATCTTTCGCTTTGTGATATTAAGGTGATTGATTCGCAAGGCAGAACCGTTTTTAAGTCAACAGGTTATAGTAATGCCTGGGATGGAACCGGATCATCAGGTCAAATGCTTCCTAAAGGCATATATTTTTATACAATCAGTTGCCCGGATAATAGTAATGTCTTAAATGGCGCGGTAACCATTATCAGATAATCAAAAAATATATTAAATATTCCTGCTATGTTAAGGCAAAAAATATTCCTAACGTTTATAATTTTTTTAGCTTCAATCAACTTCACCAACGCTCAGTTGTTAGGTACCGGCAATCAGTATTATTTAACTCCCTATTTGGTTAATCCTGCTGCTTTGGCCATTAATGGAGTTGCTGAGCTTGATGTGAATTACCGCAAAGAGTGGTTGGCCATTCAGGGAGCACCGGAACGTTTCAAATTTTTGGCACAGCTACCTTTTGCTAACAATTTTGCTTTGGGTGTTACTGCTTTAGGGGCTAGGGAAGATTTGTATGAAAGTTATGGCGGTATGCTTTCTTTCAGTTATAAACAACCGCTTTCCAGTTCAGCAGGTGCAAAACATTATATAGCCATTGGTCTTTCGGGAGGCTATGCAACGGCCAATCTGGATTACAGCCAAATTGATAACCCTTTAGACCCTGCGTTGGCTAATCTAAATAACCAAAGCCAAAATGTATTAGGGCAACTGGGCATTAATTATCAATGGAATGGATTCATGTTGGGGGCTTCCTTACTTGATTTATTTGGTTCAAGCCCCTTTGCTTCAGATGATAATACGGAAATAGAGGTTTCGCCACTTCAACAAACTTTCAGCTATATTAAGTATGATTTTGCCGTTGGCGAGCAGCTTAGTATTTCGCCTTGGGTAAGTTATAATTCAGTTAAAAATCAGGTAGATAACGGTATTTTAGAGGGTATGCTGCTATTGAATTATAGAAATTTCGTTTGGGCAGGGGCTAGCTACAAGTTGGATGTAGGACCTGTTTTCAGAATTGGGTTCAACCTTAAAAATTTGCTTAAAATTGGATATGGCTACGAGAACCTAAACGCTAATGGTGATAAAAGTGGCAGGTCACTCGTTACGCATGAATTGCATTTAAACTATCGCTTTTTGAAAAAAGATGCTGAGCAACTAGCTCAAAAAGATACAACAGAGGAATTAAATAGTGTACCGCAGGTGATAGTGGTTAAAGTACCTGTTGACAATACAGTGGAACCTTTTAAGCCAGATACTACTACCTACGTGGTAAGTACACCTGAGCCGGCAGAAATTGAGCCAATGCCGAAAGAAGTAACACCTGACGAAGTGATAGAACCCAAAGTAGCAAAACAATTTAAAAAGGAAGTGGCTGATGTTATTGACGAGGAGAAAGGGCATTATGTAATTACAGGGGCATTTTCCACAAATGACAATGCACAGCGATATGCTAAGGTTATCGAAAAAGAGGGCTTTAAGCCAGCAATTGGGCTATACCGGGGTACAGGATATTATTACGTGATACTGGCAAAAGTGCAACAGTTAAGTATGGCCAAAATGATTTTAATGGAGATTAGAAAAGTTGATCTGCTTGAGTTCGACAAATCATGGATACTTAGTATTAAGTAATTTCTACAGGTAAGTTTTAAGCGTTTATCGAAATAAGAACCATAATGGCAAGGCGAGATTGCCCTTGTAGCCTACAGCTAGGCTAAATATAACAATTGAAATATTTATTTCTACTATTGGTCGAAATCAATTCTTTTTGATTTGATTATTTCGTATTTTTGTGTTCATATGACACTGCGTAAATACGCAAATTTTTTTAAAAGCCTGCATAATCACGTTTCTGAAGAAAGCGCCAAGATGTAAGGTTTCTGTATTGAAATTGAAATGGTAATGATTAGAAGATTCTCTACAATTTTTTTATTGTCTGTAATGTGCGCGCAAAGCTTACAGGCTCAGTGGGTAAATGATTACCAGTATGGCATCAAAATGAATGATCCAATAAAAGGTAATAAAGCGCAAACTTTGAAGCTTGATAAATATGTACTAAATGCTGGAACTTTCAGCTTTAGAGATACAACTGCTGGTAGCGCAACTTCCTACTATAATAGAACAGGATGGAACTCGAATCCTTATACACAAGGATATTTGAGTGAAGAATTTTCGAACAGCTTGTTTCAGCAAAATTTCAGATTACTTTTTCCGATCGATTATGATGAGGATTACGAAGAGGGGTATCCGCTCATTGTAATGATGCACGGAGCAGGTGAAAGAGGCAATTGTTGGAATAACAATTGTTACTGGGGAAATAGTAATTGGAAGCCTGAAACTAACAACCCGCAAGCAGGGCCAGGAACGAGCCAAAACTTATTAAACAATGACCATAATTTGGTGCATGGAGGTAAACCACATTTAGATGCCGTTATAAGGGCGGACGGTAAATTGCCCAATGATCCTACCTTAAATTCCAGAGATTTCCCCGGCTTTGTATTATTTCCTCAAAGTTTAAATGGTTGGGACACACAAGGTGAAAGAATACATTTGGTGAGGACCATACATAATTTAATGAACCAGCACAATATCGATAGAAACAAAGTGGTAGTACATGGGCTTTCGAATGGTGCAGAGAAACTATTGACAATGGTAAGCTTAGATCCGGCAACTTTTTCCGGGGTGCTGCTAATGTCGCCTTCTAATGCCAATGCTCAAATAAATCCTGATAAAGTAGAACTAGCACATATACCAATTTGGGTATTTCAAGGAGGAAAAGATAGAAATCCAACGGTAAATATGACCCAAATTTTTGCTCGTAAGTTCGAAGAATTGGGAGGCTCGGTAAGGTACACCTTATATGATAATTTAGGACACGGTACGTGGAACAAAGCGTATAGCGAAACGGATTTTTTCTCATGGATAAGAGAAAAAGATAAATCAGATATACATGTTTTTTTTGGTGATAGCACTATTTGTGCCAGCAACGGAAATGGAGCCAAGCTGGGTGTTTCATGGGGCTTCAAAAAGTATCAATGGGAACTGGACGGGCAGATAATAAGCGGTGCAGACTCAAGCATTTACATTGCGGAGGCACCTGGTATTTATCGTTGTAGGTTTAGTAGGTTCGAGGCAAACCCTAGCGAAAGCGATTGGAATAAATGGTCGAAACCGGTACTTATTACTGAGAGCGTGGTATCGGCACCAACTATTACTGCCTTAAATACGCTTCATCTGCCTGACATTAATGGCGTTGATACCGTAGGCTTGCTCACCACTTTAGACCCAAGTCTTTACTACACTTGGTACAAGGGTAACGACATAGTGAGCGATACCAATTTCTACAACGTTAAGGCCGCAGGAGTTTTCACCGTAATGTCCGAAACCTTTGGTGGCTGCCCTAGTGTAGCATCGGAGGCTGTAAATGTAACTTTCAATGCACCGGCTACTTTGGCTAGCCCTACTGCCGTAAATTCTGAATTAACTGTCGCAAATAAAATTAGGCTATTTTGGAATGACGACAGCTTGGAAGAAACCGGTTATGAGGTTTACAGATCAAATACCGAAAGCGGATTTTATACATTTTTAGCTTTATTACCGGAAGATGCCATCTCATATTTAGACAATAGCGTAACATCTGGTTCTGATTATTACTATAAAATTCGCGCAGTAGCTTATGATAAAGTGTCGCCTTATACAGCAGCGCTGTTTGTTGCCTCGGGCACCGATTCAAAAGCACCTACCGCTCCGGCAAACTTCAGCGTAACTGATTTTAGTTTAACAACGGCCTCATTCAGCTGGGATGCCGCTACCGATGACGAAGGAATCAAGGAATACATCATCTATTTTGGCTCTGACTCCATAAAAACCGGCTCAACGAATACAAACTTCACAGTTACTCAATTAGCTGAAGGAAGAACATTTGCCTTTACCGTAAAAGCAATTGACTATTTCGGTAATTTATCGCTTGCAAGTAATCAGGCGAATGTGGTTACAATTTTGGAAGGATTGACCTATGAACACAGCACCAATGCCTACAACTCACTAACTGAAATTGATTGGAGTTTTATAGAATTTCGTGGCACCTTGCCTAACTTTAGCATTGCCGGCACAACGCAAGATGACTTCTATAGCTTTAAATTTGATGGATATATAAATATTACAGAAGCAGGTGACTATAGATTTCGTTCGCAGTCCGATGACGGCAGTAGGGTATATATTGGCGGGTTTGATCCGGAGAGCTTAAATACAAATTTGGTTAATGACAATGACGGTTTACATGGTTGTGTAGTGAATGAAGTCTACTTAACCCGTTCTCTTGCTGTAGGCGTGTACCCTATTACCGTGTTATATTTTCAGCGAACTAGCAGTCAATGTCTTAGTGTACAGTTTAGTAAAGATGGTAGCACGTTCCAAAACATCCCCGATGCGATGCTGAAAAGCGGTACCATCGAGGTAAATACTCCTCCTGTAGCTCCCTTTAATTTACAAGCTACCTCGCTGGGTTTAAATACAATTGAAGTTGGCTGGGATCATGCCGAGCTAATTCCGGATAATACAAAAGTAGTAGTGCTTGGTTCTTCTACGGCCGAAGGTGTTGGAGTAGCGGCAATAGACAGTTCGTGGGTTGGCAGGCTAGACCATTGGCTAGGAGCCAGAATAGCACCAATTATACACTTACCAATTTGGCTGTTGGAGGCTTTACTACGTACCATATTCTGCCTGATGGAACCGTTAATGGCGCAAATCCTGCGGTTGATACTGATCACAACATTACGAAAGCATTGAGTTTAAAACCTGATTATTTAATCATCAACTTACCTTCCAACAATGCTTCCTCACTTATTCCTGCTCAAACCACCATGGAGCATTACAGGGCAGTAAAGGCTATGGCAGACCGAGCAGGCGTTAAAACGTTTATTATCAGTCCGCAGCCAAGAAATATGGGTAGCACCAAAAAGGAAATACTTTTGGCCGAATTAGATTCAGTTAGAGCAGGTTTTGGGCAGTATGTAATAGATGTTTTTGATACCTTGGCTGAAAGTAATGGTCATATAAAAGCCGAATTTGCCTTCGATGGTATTCACTTAAATGAAGCCGGACATGCCTATATGTTTAGGGAGGTCGAAAGTAAATTGCTTGAACACTTAGTCCATTTTGAGATTTACAAATCAGCCACAAGTGGTGGTAGCTTTAGTTTGCTTGGCGGTGTTGAGAATGGTAAAAAACTTTACCTTGATACCGGCTTGGAACCGGGCTCGGTTTTTTACTACAAAGTAAAAGCTTTGAATAAAAACGGTGCTTCGGGTTTTAGCAGCGTAGTTTCTGCTATCAACTCCTTAGATACGCAAACGCCCTCGGTACCTACCGGTTTAGTTGCAGTAAATACTACCTACACCAACTCGAGCTTTAAGTGGGTTGCCAGTACTGATAACGATTTGGTTGAAAGGTACGAGATTATGGCTAATGATGTACTTATTGGCGAAAGCACAGACAATACCTTTTATACTACCGATTTCCTGCCGGATTCAACCTACTTGGTAAAAGTGAGAGCGATTGATAGATCGGGTAATACTTCTGCCTATTCGGCAGCTATAAGCGTTACTTCCAGCCAGCCGATTATTTACTTCTCAAAGGCTTCGGGCAACTTAAATTCACTTGCTACTTGGGGAACCAATACTGATGGTAATGGCACAGCACCCGCAAGCTTCTCTTACAACGGACAGCTTTTTAGGGTAGCTAACAGAGGCACGTCAGCACTCTCAAGCGACTGGACTGTCGGTGGTTTGATTTCAAAGTTGGTGGTTACCACTAATGAAAGCCTTGAGCTAAACAGCAATTTATATGGAAAAATTGAGCTCGAAGAAAATGGCTCAGTGACTGTTAACAGCTCAAGTATGCCAGTTTTCGTAGCATCTTCTGCCAATAGTAATGTTACCTTAAATAACAATAGTGAAATTACGCAAGGCTCTTTTGGTAACCTTATGATAGGCGGCACCGGAATAACCAAATTGGGACGCGGTGATATAATGGTTAAAGGAAACCTGACTGTGGCAGACGGTGTAACCTTAAAAGGAAATACAGGGAATACTTCCCTACTTACCCTTAGAGGAGATATAACTATAGCGGGAATTCAGGATAACATTGCGCAAGGGAATATGATAGCATTGGCATTTGAAGGTGGTAAAAAGCATCAAATAACGACAGCGGACAACCTCAACTTTTTTCAGTTGTCATTGGCTGATTCGGACACTTTGGAATTATTGTCCTCAGCACCTGCAATAACCCTACAAAACGGAAATGCACAGGGTGGAGGAATTAAACTCGGAAATAATGCCCTACTGGACGTTTCTCATCATAACTTGAGTGTAACCGGAGCTGCTAGCATAAATTCTGAGAATAATACAGGAAGAATTGCGATAGAGGAGGGAAATATGACAATCAATGTTGCCTCCCCTAACAATTCACATTTGTATTTTGACGCTAACAGAAATAATGTTACCTCCTTTGAGGTAAATTTAAGTGGATCAGGTATAGTGGCTGTTGAGGATACCTTAAAAATAATTACTGAATTAAATCTTACGGATGGTAGTATTAATTCAAACGGACATATTATTCTCAAATCCGATGCAGATGAAACAGCTGTAATTAGGGAATTACCGGCATCGGCTCAAATTCTCGGTGATATTCAAGCGGAAAGATTTGTTTCTAGCAATAGAGCTTACAGGTATATGAGCTCGCCAGTTTCAGGTGTTACCGTGGCCGATTGGCAAAATTACTTTCCTGTATCCGGAAATTTCACAGGAGCCAGTACAGGCCCGGGAATTTTGGCCAATGCATCACTCTATAGATACAATGAAGATGAAGGCGGTTGGTTGGCGCATCCTGCACCGGGCACCACCAATGCGGCACCTATAGAAGTTGGTGTTGGTTACGCGCCTTTCTTTAGAAACAGCAGCAACTCCATAGTGGTAAAGAATACTGGTAACCCCACACAAGGTGATTTTACATTTAACCTAAGCGGTGGGAGCGGAAGCCCGGCAGATGACGGATGGAATTTAATAGCCAACCCATATGCCTCAACAATCAAGTGGGATGCAACAAATTGGAATTCTTCCGGTCTATCTGACATTATAGCAGTTACTGTAAATACAGCCGGTGGTAACTCACAATTTCTTTATTATGATAGAAGTATGGAAGATGGCACCTTGCCTGACGGTTATATTGCATCCGGACAAGGTTTTTGGGTACAAACATTGAATGCCACTCCTAGCCTTACAATTACTGAAAAGGCAAAAGTAAGTGCCGCAGATGCATCGCAGGCAATTTATTATAGAAATGCCAAAGTACCATTAGTAGGGCATCTGATGATTAGTCTCCTTGACAACACGACCGATGTTACAGATAAAACCATCGTTAAGTTCAATGCCTCAGGAGTGGATGGTTATTACAAAAAGGAAGATGGATTTAAAAGACCAAACACCCAACTCAATTTCTATTCGTTAACAGCTGACGGTGAAAAAGTAGCCATTAATACCCTATCTGACCAATTTTGTGAGAAAAGCGTAGTATTGAATATGAATAATGTATCGTCCGGCTCCTACAGCATTTCTGCTGAAAACATAAATGAATTTAACGTGGCAGAAGTTACACTTGTAGATCAATTCGAAAATCAATCAGTTGCACTCTCCGGGCTCGATACGTATACATTTGTTATTGATGCTGCCGATGCAGCCACCTATCAAAATAGATTTACGCTAAATTTCAGCAGAACTGATATTAACACAAATCTGATTCTCGATTACGAAGACCAGCTTTGTATCAGCGGATGAGGCCAGTATTTCTGTTAGTAATGCGCAGCAAGGTGCGATTTATTCATTGATCGATTCCTTTGGAACTGAGTTGGGTGAGGCGGTAAGTGCTACATCAAATTTAGTACAACTAATGGTGCCAAATGCCCTGCTGAAGGCTGGTGAAAATAGACTGACTATCAATATTCAATACCCCGGTTGTTCGGTTTCGGAAGCATCGGAGGAAGTAGTTGTAAATGTAAGTGAAATTAGCCAGCCAACTGTCTCCAAAGAATTAATTACAGGTTGTGAGGCCAATACAATTAGTTTAAAGGCGTCCGGAGCTAAATCTGGTCAATATTATGAATGGTTTGATGTATGGAATGAGGTGATACTGGATAATGCCACTGCCACGTTGCTCATTCAAACATTGGATGATGAATGGGGTCAATACGAAGTGAGAATTGTTTCTGCCTCAGGATGTAAAAGCATTCCATCAGCACGTATAGATGTAGATTCTGATTCACTTATGATTGATCCGCTGAGTCTTGATGAAACTGTTGATTATGCGGCCGTTATCTGTGCAGGACAAGATTTCGAGATACTAATTAATGAGGTGCAGGTTGATGCCGAATATGCATTGAGCGACACGAAGAACAATACAATTGGTGGATGGATATCGGCTGATTCAACGACATTAACGATGAGTGTCAATTCAGAAACTATTGAAACAGTTGATAATTTAAACATTCTGATTCGTAGAAAAGGATGTAGCAGTAAAGGTATGGTGCTAAGCGCAGTGATT
The DNA here is from genome assembly GCA_963832285.1 of uncultured Cytophagales bacterium. Lineage (GTDB taxonomy): Bacteria > Bacteroidota > Bacteroidia > Cytophagales > Cyclobacteriaceae > Marivirga. The sequence goes on along the minus strand of CAWHTP010000002.1, from coordinate 382,038 downwards.
AAACCTACCGTGAATGCAATCCCTGAATTAACTTTCACTAATAATGTGCTGGCGGTATTGGGCAACCCAGAAGGTAAAATTAGCTGGTATTTAAATAATGAGTTTATTTCTAACGAAAGTAGCTTGGCGCCCACGAAGGCCGGTGTTTATTATGCTCAGGTAGTATTTGATAATTGTATGCTGCAGTCAAATTTCTTCGATTATCTTATAACAGGTAATAAAAGTGGATTTAGCCATGCAGATATTGCCATCTTCCCTAACCCTGTAGATAATTTTAGTTTTACAGTAAAAGGATCTTTTGAAACTTCGGCTGACGTAGAATTGAAAATTTACGATGCGTTTGGAAGAAAAATATACAGCAACGCTTTCTCAAGTTTTAATTTGGCAACTGGTGTCAAAATCGATTTAAGTGGAATGAACCATCAGGCGGGAATTTATATAGCTACGCTTAGGCAGGGAAATGACATAGTCAAAAGAAAGATTGTAATGAAATAGTTTTGGTCGCAACCTACCTTGTGTTAAAAGGTAGGTTTATTGAAAATTTACCATTATATGTGCCAGACCTTAGCTGAAATGCAAATTCTATATTTTTGGCGCATAATCAATAAAACCAAAGAAGGCAGGATTCCCGAATAGGCTATTTTAAATGAAATATAATAGTAGCATTGATGGAGTGAGGGGCATGGCCATAATTTTGGTTATGCTCTTTCATTTTTATAACCTGCTTGAAGTTGGTTGGATAGGCGTACAATTGTTTTTTGTTTTATCCGGCTATCTTATTACTACTATTTTGTTGGAGGAGAAGTCTCATAATTTTAGCTTTTACTTAAAACGATTTTACTGGAGAAGGTCGCTGCGCATCTTTCCTTTGTATTATACATATTTAGCTTTAGTAAGCATTGTATATTTGATTGCGCATATACCCCAAAACTTTCTTCAGGCTATACCCTATCTCTTAACTTACACCTATAATTACTTACCGCTTATAATAGGGCTTAAGTTCGATGCATTCTTCCCTCACTTTTGGTCGCTTTCCGTAGAAGAACAATTTTATCTCTTTTGGCCATTATTGATTTTTGTATTTAGTAGCAGAGGCTTACGAATTATGATCGTACTCATCATAATTTTCTCTCCAATATTTAGATTGATTATGGGCCTACAGCTCACTGATGATTTCACTAGCAGCATTGAGATAGGCGAAATCATTTATCGCCTGCTTCCCTCACAGTTAGATGCTTTCGCGTACGGTGCGCTAATTCCTATTTTTAAATTAAATAAATTGCAATGGAACTGGAGTGTAATTCTGATTACCGTGCTTGTGTTTTTTATTACGGTTGGTGTCTCAAACTTTAATAGTGTAGGGTTCAGCAGTATGCACTCATTTTCATCATTGGGTTACCCAATTGGTTCATTGCATAATCAGGCACATGTGTGGTCTTATATGTTGATTAATACATTGTGCATGGTTATAATTCTATGGGTGCTATCTTGCAAAAGAACGCATCCGGTTTTACAGTTTTTTAGCACAAAAGCTATGGTGTCAATAGGTAAAATATCTTATGGAATGTACGTGTACCATTGGGTTATAATATTTACCATCAGGAAATATGTTAAGCTTGATGGTGCCATAGAGCTTACAGCAGGTTTTATTTTATACGCAGCACTTACTTACGTTATTTCCTGGCTAAGTTTTGAGTACTTGGAAAAATTCTTTTTGCAGTGGAAGAATAAAAGATTTAATAAGCCTGCTAATAGCCATTGAAAAATGCTGATGGAAATTCGGTTCAGTGTATTTAACACAGCTCATAATCGTTCGAAAATCACTTTATTATCTAATCTCTAGCAACTAAACTATAGTAGCTTAAGTGCTCGAAATATAGCAAGAGGGCTTGAATGTATTGCTTCTCTTAAAGCAGTATCAATGCATCAAGTAGTCAAGCAGGTAATCAGCATCCCACTATATAGACTTTACCCAATTGGCATAATATTGTATGCTGTAAGATTTAAAAAGTGAGGAAGGCTATTTACTGTACTGTAAAAACCAAGAGTAAATATCTACAGGTTGTTCAGCAGTTTTCTCCCAGTCTTTATGGGTGGAATCATAGACCCTTCGCCAAGCATTATGACCTTGATCTTCGAAAAGTGTTAATGTTGGAGTAACAGCCGGAGCCGGGCTACAATTATTTATGGCGTTAACCATGTTTTTGGAGCCATTGGTACTCACTATACCGTCCGGATCATTATGAAAAGCCCATACAGGAATGCCGGCAATATCGCATGCTTTGTTATCCCTACCATCGCCACTTATGGGAATAATTGCTGCGGGAATATCAGGAAAATCTGTGGCATAATTCCATGTGGCTATTCCACCACCGCTAATACCGGTAAAGTACAATCTTTTAACATCTATCGGATATTTTTGAAGTGCCTCAGTTACCAGTTCATTAATGAGCGTGGTATTCCAACTGTTTTTTATATGCTGAGGGGAGAATACATACATTGGCACATCATTTCCTTTATCAATGTATTGTGCCAGCGATCCATTTCTAATAAGATTTATCTCTCCTTGCGAGGCTTTCTCTCCGTTTCCACCCATAAAAAAGATAGCCGGGTGCCTTTTTTCAGGGTATTTAAGTCCCTTCATCCAGTTGATAAGCCAAATAAAGCACCTCTCTATTTTCTACTGTGGAATTGTAAGTTGCCTCTTGCTGCCTTGGGGTTAGCTTAAACTCAAAATACAATATATCAGCTTGTAATATGCTATCATTTGGGTTCTGGGCCAGCGCATAAGCATGATAGCTCACCACCTGTTCCAGTTGATCCATTTTAATAAGTACGGTATCGGAAGAACTGGTTTTTAAGGCAGCACCTTTGGCCAAAACGGTCACTGCGTCAATATTTTCTGTGTCCATTATTAAGTCTATTAACTCGGAGTTAGTGCTAAAATCGACAGGAGTGGTTGTGACTAGATAAAATATGTTTGCCTGCTTCTGGGTTTTCAGTAAAAAATCGGCTGTGTAAGTTCCCGCTCTTAATTGCGGAAACTCAGTTGCCCAATCTACTATGCCCAAAAAAGTTGTATCTTCATCTTGTAATTTTTTTGTTATATCCTCATCCATTTCTTCCGCATCCTTATCGCCATTACAGTTATAAAAGCTAAGTGTGCCTAGTATCAGTAATATTAGTAAGATTGACTTTTTCATAATTAAGTTGTTTAAATTAAGGATTACATCTTTAGTCTTTTAAAGATGGATTCGGGTATACTTTTAATAATGTACATGACCAACTGCCAGATGCTTTTGTAATATAATGTATTTTGTTTCTTAATCATAGCCTTCAGAATAGCTCTACCGGCATCTTCCGGCTTGGCAGTTAGTAGGTTAGGCGTATTTAAACCGGCCAACATCTTCGTTTTTACGAATCCCGGTTTTACAGTTACCACATGCACTCCAGCATGATACATGCTATTTCTTAAGCCTGAGAGATAGGTGGTAAAACCCGCCTTTGCCGCACCATAAATGTAATTGCTTTGCCTGCCCCTCTCACCGGCTACGGAACTTATTCCGGCAATTATTCCCTTTCCTTTTTGTGCAAAATCGCTAGCGATGATGTTCAAAATAGAAACAGCACCGGTGAAATTACTTTGAATAATTGTTTCACAGGCTGTCCAGTTTTTTTCAGCCTCTTGCTGATCGCCCAATATACCGAATGCGCATAAAACAGCATCCGGTTTTTTACTAAGTGCTTGATAAAAAGCGGCATGCCCTCCCGTATCGGTCGCATCAAATAAAACATAGTGTACGGCTGTACCATGTTTAATAACAAGGTCGCTTTTCAAAGCTATCAGTTTCTCTTCACTTCTACCTGCTAGCGTAATCTCTATTCCTCTAGCTGCAGCTTCATAGGCCACAGCCTCTGCCATGCCACTATTTGCGCCCAAAATTAACAGGTGATTAATTTTCATAAACTAATAAAGTATTGAGAGCCTTTTGTTAAGGTCAGAGTTAAAAATAATTGATGGGTTCGATAGTTTTGCCGCTTTTTGAAAGTTTTCAATTTTCGAATAGCCTGCATAGAAAACTTCCTTGGACATCCGTGCATCTTTTGCCAGGTAAAGCCTTCCGCCTAAATCAACCACCACCTTGTCCAATTCGTTCAAGAAATTCGAACAGTCCCTTTTTTATAGGGAAATCCAATGCTAATGTATAACCTTCCTTAGGAAAGGAGAGGTAACCCTTATCTTCCTTCCCGAAAGTTTTCAATACGGCCAAAAATGACGTCATACCACTATTATTGATCATCTTCATAATTTTGATAATACCTTTACCTCCATCATTTTTAGGGATTACGAACTGATACTGTACAAAGCCTTTTTTACCGTATATTCTGTTCCAGTGCAGCAAATTATCCAGTGGGTAGAAGAAGCTGTCGTAGGAGGTAAGCATTTCTTTTTGTTGCCGGATGTTTTTATGATAATACAGCCAATTGAATATACCTATTGAAAAATTATTTAATGTAAAGGAGGGAAAGTGAAACGGAATTGTGAGTGCCCTGCTCTTTGGTACTGCGAGTTTATTTTTTTGTTCAACTTGACTTTTGGTGGCATGCTCACCTAGCATTAATATGCTTCGTCCGTAGTGCTTACCTTTTGTAAGGCAGTCAATCCAAGCCACCGAATAGGTATAGTGTGCATTTGCTTCAAATAGAGGTAATAATTCCTCCAGATTGCCTGCTTTAATTTGCTTCTGCCGGATGTAAGATGTTTCAATGCTTTTCAGCTCAAAGGCTACTTCCGTGATAGCACCTGATAAACCCATACCACCGCAGGCTGCTCTAAAGTATTCCTCGTTTTCTGAATCACTGCATTTTATGAGCCGGCCATCGTGGCTAAGTATTTTTAAATGAATGATATGATTTGAAAATGCACCCTCTGTATGATGGTTTTTTCCATGTACATCGGCTGCTACTGCACCACCTAATGTAATAAATTTAGTTCCGGGCGTTACGGGCAAAAACCAGCCATGAGGTACAATTATTTTTAATAAATCCGAAAGCAAAATACCCGATTGAGCCGTTATCAAACCCCGTTCGGTGTCAAAAAAGAGTATTTTATTATAAGCAGTGGTGTCAGCTATTTTTTCACCTAGTGAGGCATCACCATAACTTCGGCCGTTTCCTCTTAATGTCACGGCACCGTCTTTAAATGCTGCTGTAAGCTCCGCCTTAGAAGCAAATGATTTTACGTCAGCTTTAATTTGAGGGTATAAGTTCCAGTTGGTAACGTTTTGCATGAAGTACTATAATAATAGTAATAACTTAGTCAAAGTTAACACTTTTGAATATTTCTTAGGCTTTTTATAAGATATCTATGTCAAATACGCATGATTTTTAAGTACTTTAGCATTTTGAAGCGATCAATTTGAGTATCAAAGGGCCTTTTTTAAATTATATTCATCAGTTTAGGGGCCTAGCTATATTGCTTATAGTTGGGGTTCATACGCTTATTTCCTTACCGTGGGTGGGCAATCATTACGTTAAAAATGCCTTGTTCAGTTTGGTCAATAACGGCACAATACTGTTTGTTTTTATTGCAGGGTTTCTCTTTTACTACTTATGCCACAATCAGTTTGACTATATTTCTTACCTGAAAAAGAAACTTCAAATACGTTATTGTTCCTTATGTCATCATTTCAATTCCCGCAGTAGTTGACAAACTTTTTGTTGATGGCGGCAACCATTGGTGGATGCAGGATGGGTTTAATGAGCAATCTGTTTTCGGAAAAGTGGTTTATATGTTAGCTACCGGAAGGCACTCAGGTATATTATGGTTTATCCCTATGATTGCTGTTTTCTATTTGTTGTCCATTGTTTTAATCAAATGGGCTAAAACTAAGTCATTTAATTATATCACACCGGTTTTGGTTATTTTAGGTTTATGGACTAATCAGTTTGGTTACTACTCAAATATTGCGTTGTCATTTCTACATTTTTTACCTGTTTACTTATTTGGTATGTGGCTGGCCAAATTTAAAGAAGCGGTATTCGACAAGTCGCTCATATGGCTACTGTTATGCTTTGTTGCTTATATAATTTTAAGCTTAATGGAAGTTTTTGAGTTTATAAAAGTTACCGATCTTATTAATGAGCGCAATAGTACTATACTTACACTACATTTTAATCCCGGAAAGCTAAAAGCCACATTACTTTGTGTTGTTCTGATACTATTTTTTAAGCATTTTGACTCAAAGAAGTTCCGACTATTAGATTTAACAGGCAATTACAGTTTCGGTATATTTTTTATTCATTTATATTGTATTAACGTTTTTCAACTTGTTTACAAAAAAGGCTTGGTACCTATTTCCGGATTAAACCTATTTTCCTATTTGCTTTACGTTACTGTTATTGTATTGCTATGCCTGCTAATAGTGCATAGCATTAAATTTATTTTTAAACGAAACAGCCGCCTGCTCATCGGCAGCTAAACTATGTTGTTATGACGTTACCTAATTTTCTTATTGCCGGCATGGCAAAGTGTGGCACCTCATCGCTAGCGCAGTATATGCAGCAGCACCCTGATATTTTCATCAGCAGACAAAAAGAACCGCGCTTTTTTAGCAGCCAATGTATGAATTTCCCAATTAATGGACCAAAAGGAGATAAGCTTGAAAATTGGTATGTAAAAGATTTTGATGCGTACAAGGCACTTTTTGAAGGAGCTACTGAAAAGGCAATTGGTGAAGCCTCAGCCGATACGCTTTATTTTCATAAAGGCACTATACCCGTAATAAAAGAGAAATTGGGAGATCCGAAAATCATATTGATCCTGAGAAATCCTGCTAAAAGGGCATTCTCGGCTTACCAGCATTTGGTGCGCGACCAACGTGAGCAAGGGAGTTTCAAGGAGGCACTTTCGCGAGAGCAACTATATATTGATAATAATTATGAACTTATTCATCATTACAAGGCTGTAAGTCACTACTATGAGCATGTAAAAGCCTTTGTGGAAGCTTTCAGCCAAGTAAAAATTATTATTAATGAAGACTTACAAAAGCAACCGAAAGTAGTCTTAAAATCCGTAAGTGAATTTTTAGGTGTTTCCACCGATTTTGAATATGAAACAGATTTGAGATTTAATGAATCGGGCATACCGAAGAACAGAGTGCTGCATAATAACCTACAGCAGCATAATAGCCCTGTAAGGAAATTTTTAAGGCCTTTGGCCAGAGCTATTTTTCCTACAGAGGAAAAGCGAAGAAGAATGGTGACCTGGCTCTCCGGCAGGAATTTATCTAAAATGGAGTTTGACAAAAATGAATATGAAAAGCTTTTAAAAGAATTTGAACCGGAGGTTATTAGGCTGGAGAAACTACTCAACAGAGATTTATCTTTATGGAAGACTTAATTAAAATCTAGATTTTACTATTGAGAAAACTTTTTTGTGAAACACGAAATAATTAGTAAATAGCTCTTTTAGGCTAATTTGATAATTCCTTCTCAAATAGATTTGATTTATAAATAGTACAAGCAACATGGTTGTAAGTGTGGCTAAAGCAGCACCCGTTACACCCCAAATAGGAATGTAGATTGCGTTTAGTACTACATTTATCAGGGCATTTCTTATTACAAAAAGCATATTTATTTTGGCTTTGCCCACGGCATCGAGCACTACGCCCATTTGCTTATTAAAAGGAATGAATAGTCCATATAACATGGTGATATTTAAAATCATGCCTGCTTCTGAATAAGCTTTACCGGCAATAAGTTCAACTATCTGATTAGAAAAGATAATAATAACAATGACCATAGGCACGGAAAATAATAATATGGCAGCAACTGATTTTTCATATAGCTTTTTGACGGCACTATCGCCCTCTTTTTCAGCTCTTTTTACCGCTTCAGGAAATAAAATTGATGCTAAAGCCATAGAAGGGACTTCAAATAAATTTGCAATTCTAATAGCCACGTTATAAACAGCTATTGATGCCGGGTTTAGATACCAGCCTATCATCCATATATCAACGTTTCTCAATAATACAGCACTTATATTAGTACCTAGCGTGTATTTGCCATAGGCTAATAATGCGGAAGAGTAAGCCCTGTTGTATTTAAACGTTAACCTAAATACATTTTTAGCATATAAATAAGAAATACCTGTTCCAACTAGGGCCGAGCAGGAGTAATAAATGGCTAATCTTGTAAGGTCTAACGGGAAATCCATTATAAAATGAAAAAAGACGGCAACAAATAATAGACCATTTTTAAAAGCATAACCTAAGAATGGACCAAAGAATTTAAGCTTTGCCCGTTGTATATAATCAAAGTGAAAAAAGAAGGCAAGAAATAAGCTTGTTGGCACAAAGATATGTAGTAGATCAACCAATTGAGGGCTTTTCCAAACACTTGAAATAGGATCTGAGAGCAACACAAGGCTCATTGAAATAGCTAATGAAAAAACTACATTCATTATCAAAGAAGACGATTGTAAGATTGATTTATCCGTGTTGTCTTCAATGTTTAATGCTCTAATAAGCGGATTTTTAAAGAAACCATTCCTAATGGTCTCAAGCAAGGTAGCTAAAGAAATAAATAACATCCATGTCCCATAGTCCTCTTCTGGCAAAACTCTCACTAGACAAATAAAAGTTAGTAAGCCAAAAATAAGTACACACATTCTTTCGAGCAGTGTGATCTTTCCGGCTGAAATCCAGTAGTTTTTCTCTTTAGTGGGCATAAAAATTTACCATGAAGCAAATATCGAAATTATTAAAGAATACATGGCATTACTCATATCTAAATTAATGTGGCAGTAAATTTTTAGAGAATTAGTTAATAATATAGATTTAATTCCATGATTTATTGTGATATTTGATGTTAGAACAATCCAAGATTTTTGACTTCAAAAAAAACTAATCACCTTTTTTTAGTTTTAATCATTGCCTCAATACTGTTTCTTTGCAATCAGTTTTTGTTTCATGGCTCAATAGAAACAAAGGAAACTTTAGGCAAAGAAATTCAAGCACCTGCGGATGATTTGGCGCAGTGGGGGCTAAGCCAAAAGGCTCCTTTCAAATACAGAATTGCATTTCCTCTACTTGTTAACGGTGCCAATTTAGTGTTGAAAAATTTCGGATTGAGCAGATCCAATAGTTTTTATTATGCCTATTTGCTTATAAGTTGGCTGAGCCTCTTATTAGCTGTAACAAGCATGTACTATCTGTTATTGGCTAGCCTAAAAGATAAAAAACTTGCCTTGGGTGGTTCAATAGCTTATTTGTTGTCAGTGCCCATTGCTTTTGCCTATACAGTACCTGTGCATACACGAGAAGATTTTCTGGCGTATGCATTATTTAATGCAGGCCTTTTGGCTATTATTAAAAGCAAGCATTTACTATTTTTGCTTTTAGCTATTTTGGGCATTTTTACCAGAGAAACGCTCATGCTACTGCCTTTGCTGTTCCTGTTTTTTGGTAAGGAGACGCTTACAAAAAAAGTAGTGTTTGCAGCTATCCCAATCTGCTGCTGGCTAATATTCCGATATTATATGGGTTTTGATGCTTATGACAAATGGCTAGGTTTAAAGTGGAATTTGAACAATTTGGAACAAGTTTTTATTTTTGGCTATTTGAGCTTTTCCTTTTTGTGGGTACCTGTGGCCATTAGTTTATGGAAGCTCGAGGTAAACAATTTCCTTTATAAAGAGGCGCAAAATGTTTTTAGTAGAAAAGCTTTTCTAGTTGCCTTTGTACTTATCTTTTTAACAACTTTTTTATTTGGTATTTACAATGAAATACGGCTTCTTTTTCTATTTGCCCCATTTATGATAGTGTACGCATTAAACTATGCTAATGAAAATAAGCGAATACTTTACCGATTAATCAATAATAAGGTTACTTGGATACTATCGCTGACATTTTTGATAGGTTGTATTCTTTTAAGTATTTATTCCGATGCTATTCTCGCTAAGTTGCATCCTATAAATAAGTATGAGATTCCCTACATTCAATGGTATATTGTATGCCTTATTTACCTTTGGCCTTCGCTCTCCTTGTTGTTTATAGTGCGTACAGAAAGAAACCTATCAACCCAAATAGAAACCAAATGAAAAAGCTTTTTAATAAGCCATACCATATATTTGAGTGGTGTTTGATTGTTATTACGCCACTAGTGCCACTGTTATTTACCTTGCCTTACAGAATTAATTTGTTTTTGGCTTGGGAGGGTGCTTACAGGTTATCGCTTGGTGAAGTTCCTTATCAGGATTTCGGCTCGCCTGTTGGGTATGTATTCTGGATAATACCCGCTCTTTTTTTTAAAATATTTGGTCCGTATGTAATTACCCTGTTAAAAGCCCAAGCGTTTATAAATGTTATTTCTAACTTATTGCTAGTTAAAATACTGAAAAGTTTTGGCATAAAAGTGCATGGAAGAATTCTCGTATCAATTGTATTTATTCTGTCTTATACGCTCTTCAATTTCTGGCCTTGGTACAACCACCTGGTTTTTGTAATTGAACTTGGCGCACTTTTTTTAGTACTTAAGTACTTGTTGCATAATCGTAGTGTATGGTATGTTTTCTTTAGTGGCGTTTTAGTTATTCTTGCTTTCCTCACTAAGCAAGATACCGGAGGTTTAAGCTTGGTGCTTATTTCATGCCTGCTGCTGTATAATTTTGTATTGAACAGGAGTTACAAACAGATTTTATTTTTTGCTGCTGGTCTTGTGGCTGCAGCGCTTATCTTCATTTTTCCTTTCACTTTCTATGAATTTGGTTACTGGTTTAATTACGGTCAATATCCACATTTTTCAAGGTTGACATTTGCTGATTTGCTTGATGAATTTTTGGGAGCCTCCAAATCGCTTAAGCTGTATTTATTAATTACTGTGGGAATAATAATACATCAATTTAACGCTGCCGATAGCTTCTTTAGAAATAAGAGAAGCTTTATATCCCACTTTATAGTGCTTTTTATTCTATTGCAGGCTTTTGTTGTACAGATTACCAGTTATACACCACTGGATGGTAATATTTATTTTCACAGCTTTTTTATTGCTATAATCTTATTAAATTTTCAAGAAAAGATGCCGCTTTACAAAGCTTATGTGTTTTGGCCGTTGCTTTTATTAGTAGGTTTTTGGTGGAGTAATGTTTACTGGGTTCGTTTTGGGCGTTCCAAGGTCCTAAGTTATATAAATGCAGGTAAATCAACTGATGTTATTTCCAAAAACACCTACCTTTTGGGAAGCGATACCACCTCCAAAAAAATGAATAGAGGTAAATGGATTGAGCCGAATAATTTACCCACTTTTAAAGGTGTTAAAATTCCTGAAGAAACCGTGGCAGGCATTGACAGATTAAAAGAAATGGCGGTTTTTAAACTGGAGGATGCCCATGTATTGAACATGAGTGAACTTACACCACTGGCTTATGAACTTAATTTTGGTTATGAAAGTGGAGAACGTGTACCCCTGTGGTATCACAAAGGGGTTGCGTTTTTTGATAGGGAGGTAGCGGGTTATTGCACAAAAATTGACAAGCAATATTATGATGTAATTCTTTTTCAGGATATACCTGATGTTAATAACTTTTATCCGTATGAAGTGCAGAAATGCATTGAGCAGCAATATAGCTTACAATTTAAGTTCTTAGCGCCCAGAATACCTGAGATATCTTACATATATGTTTATGTAAAATGAGCGAAAACCGAGTTGAATTATAAATTATTAACTACAGCAATTGGGGTCGCTGTCAGCATATTTCGTCAAAAAGAATTACACCATTCTATCTTTATCTTAATTACGGTACTCTTTGTAGAATGAGCCAACAATATTATGATAACACATAAATTATTTTGTTCACAAGATAACACTTTTGAATAGCCGATATAATTAAAATCCACAAGCAGACTTGAAGTTTAAAAATTTTAATATTAATTTGTACAAAAATATTATTTATTATGTCCTTGCCAGTATTTAAGTCTTATCCACATAGTACCTATACCTTCATAATCCTAATCCTCTTGCTCTCTGCATTATCGGCATGTAAAAAGGATAATCTGGCACTTGATGAAGAAGAAGTTTTTGAATTATTTGATTGTTCGCTTTGCGACTACATAGTTGAAGGTCATAGAAACGATGGTGCTGAATTAGATATTGAGCCTGGCGATATTATATGTTTACAGTCAGGTATTGAGTATGGGCCATTACTTTTTACCAATATTGTTGGAGAAGGAGGCAAGCCGGTAATTCTACGCAACTGCGGAGGGGTGGCAACAATAAATTCCGATAAATCATTTGGGATCAAGTTTGAAGAATCCAAGAATTTTAGACTACTGGGGGATGGAGCCGAAACTAAGTATGGAATCAAAATATCAACGCAGAAAGGGTTTTTTCTAACGATGGAATATTTCACAACTGATTTTGAAATTTCAAGAATAGAAGTGGCAGGTTTAGATCCAAAAGGTATAGGCCCTAATAATGGCTTTGCCGGTATGGGAATTAAAACGAGCCCTTACCAGGCGTGTGATATTTTTACTGATAAAAGTAGAAAGGCCTGGGTTATGAGAAACGTGAATATTAATAATAATTATATTCATGATGTGGGAGGCGAGGGCTTATACATTGGCCATGGTTTTTATACAGGACGAATTGAGGCAGATTGTTCAGATAGTACCTATTCGCACTCAATCGAAAATTTACTTGTTTTTGAAAACCTTATAGAGAATACCGGTTTTGACGGAATTCAGGTAAAAAATGCTGATTTAGATGTTAAGGTTTATGGAAATATAATAAATGGGTATGGTAGTAGAGAGGAGGGCGGACAAAACGAAGGATTATTTATTGGAGAAGGAACTGTAGGAGAGTTTTATAATAATTTGATACTAAATGGTACGGGTAACGGTATTCAATATCAAGGAGCAGGAAATGTTACCATACATAATAACATTATAGTGAATTGTGGTGAGAGCGGCTTTTATGCTACTTTTGGTCGTTTCTCTTATAGAATTCCTGATGGTTATCATAATATAATGAATAATGCCTTTATCAATTCAAAGAGATTTGGTTTTGCTTTTTTCGGGGTGCAGGGAGGTGTTAAAAGGATTTATAATAATATAGTTGCCGGTTCTGGAGAGGATATTTTCAGAAAAGGTGCTGAGATAGATTCTATATCAAACATTTTTACACAGAATATTAGCCAATTCAACTTTCAAAATTTGGCAGATGGAAATATTAAAGTTAGCAGCTCCTCACCAACTATAGATGCCGGGGTTGATGTTTCTGAATTTGGTCTTAGCACAGATTTCTATGGCAATAGTAGAAAAAAGGGATCATCTACTGATATTGGGCCTTACGAGGCTCAGTAATTATTTTTCTACGTTTTCTAAAGGCATTCCAATATAAGCTTCTATCACAAGTTTGGCATTTTTCATGTCATTTTGTGATTGTAATCTGGTAATCTTTCGTTGATTGATAATATTGAGGCTAGCAGTGTATTTGTCGTAAGATTCTTCACCAACTTTAAATGCCTCCTCAATTATATCATGATTTGTTTCGGCATTGCTTACAGCTAAAGATTGAATTTTAAAAATTTCATCAAACATCACGTAATCGTTATAAGCAGCTAAAACATTTTTTCGAACTTCAAGCATTTTTGCATGTTTGTTATTGTCTGCTATGGTCAATCTTGTGGTGCTCTGCTTTTTTCGTAATGGGCTGTAAAATAGTTCACCCAGTGGAAATGTAAGTCCGAAGTTATAGCGTGGTAAGAACTGAGACCTTTGTGCAACATCCCTTGACTCGTCAATATTAAATTCATTTAAGTTTCCCTGTATCCTAAAACCATCCAACCATTCTCTTTTTGTAATCTTTGCATCAAGTTCTGCAATTTCTACTTCTTTTCTTATGCTTATGTTATCAGGATGATTTAACCACGCTAGTTGTACCAGTTTTTCTCTAAAATCAGCCGACACGACTCGTTCAGGCAGAACAACTTTATTATAATCTATCTGCTGAGCAATTAGCGGATTATTTGATAGATAAATTATGATTAGCAAAGTTAATATTAGGAAGCGCATGTTTAGATAGATGGTTATCATAAATAAATATCTAAGATAGTATTTTTAGATTTATTATTAATTAAAGTAAGTCTTTTTGTGCTTCTTTATCAATGTCTCTGAGTTTAATTACCAGCGCATAGGTGGCTATTACCAGTATATTAACTGGTTTCTGAAACATAGCGTCTTGAGTAAAATGAGCAACAGTAATCCCCAGAAAGGGAATAATATAAACGAGACAATAGTTTTTTAACAAAGGATCTTTCATTTTGAAATAATAAGAAATTCCATTAATCATAACTATGCTATTGACGCAAATCACAAAAAATACACCTATCCAACCCATTTCAAGAGCTGTTCTCAAATATCCGCTGTCAGGATCATAATTACCGGCTAGTTGATGACCACCGGAATATCTTCTTCCTGCGTTACCGGCTGTGTTTATCCCACCACCAATAGGGTTTCGCTTAACATAAGACTGTAGCCTTACTCTCTTTTTGTCCCGAACATTCATTGAGGCATCTTCAGAGAAATTTAAAGTGGAACGCATCCTGTTGATAGGTGCACTGTAAAATGGGCCAACCATTAATATGGTAAAAATCATGATTAGGCCGAGGCTAGCTCCGAGCACTTTGGCATTCTTCAGGTTCATCAACACGAAAAGAACTATTCCGACTGCTATCATTGCATAGGCAGTTCTTGTACCTGCAAATGACATTGCAAAGAACATAGTAAGTGCCATTATAATGTATATTAATTTTTGCTGAATTCTGATTGGTCCAAAGGCCAACATGAGAGTGGATGTACCACAAAATCCTAAAAATATACCGTAAGAAGAAGGATCGGAAAGTATCGAGAATTTGCGCATATTTCCCCAAATATAGTACAAATCGTATCTGGTTGGTGAGGCTCTTATCCACCTCCATTCAAAATCTCGCAAACCAAAATACTCCTGAAAAATGCCGTAAATAGCTACAATCATTGCCACTGCAATCCACATGATATTAAAGTATTTTATGCGCTGCTTGCTCTTAAAGAAATGAATAAGTACATAAAATAATAAGAAAATGGTTAAAAAACGGGCGGAAGCGAGCCAGGCAGAAACGCTAACAGCGTTGGGGTTGGCAATTTGTAATATAAAATAGCTATAAAAAATAAATTGGATGATAACTATGGGCTCCTTAGTATTCCATTGAAATGTTTCATTATCTTTCTTTAAATTAATAAGAAGTGCCAAAAAGATAAGAATGATAATAAAATCGAAAGCTATCCCATAAGGAATATTTATCATTAATATTCTATCAACTAGAAAGATAAATGATCCATAAATAAAAAGCAGATATACTCCGAATTGGTAATTCCAAAATGTTGCTCCTAATAAAAACACGGATAAAACAGCGATAGTAATTAATGGGCCTATTAAATAGTTTATTTCAGCCATTAAAAAGGGGACAGTGATAGCTATTAAACAAAGAATGAATAAAAGAGCAAAGTTTTTTTTGTTCATGTCTTAAATAACTTTACTCAATTAGCACTATTTTGAGAAATATGATTAAGTAAATAAATATTACATAAGCAACGCATAAGAATTTGATTACAACATTCCGGCTTTTCTTACTAGTATCTCTTTTTTCTTCCATGCCCTTAAATTTAAGAATTACTATTTTCTTATTAGGAAAGAATGCTAAAATATTAAAGAATGATGTGTAAAATATGGGAATGTTGTCTTTAAATATGATCCATAATTAATAAATTGCTCACTTCAATTAGAACAGATATAGAACTTATATTATTTAACAATGACTATCAAGGGTAAGGACATTGTGTGCATAGGAAATACAAATTGGCATGGCAAATATAGTAAGTCTACTGTTCAAATATTATCACGAATAGCTCGAAACAATAGAGTGGTTTATGTTGAATACCCGCACACTTTAAAAGACCTTCTTTTCCATTTTTTAGGGAAAAAGGTAGTTGATTACAAGAGAATGCTAGGCATAAAAAAAAGACTGCAAGTTGTGGAAACTAATAACGAGTCTAATATTTTCCATTTAGTTGTACCGGCAATGCTACCTGTTGATTTTATTCAAAATAATGCTGTTTTCAGCTTCTTTTTTAAATGGAATGTGCTCAGGTATAAAAAAGTGTTAAAGAAGGTGTTGGCAGAATTAGATTTTAAAAATACCATAGTTATCACAGCCTATAATCCGTTTTACGGGTTGGCTCTTATGGGTAAGTTAAATGAAGCAACTAATATATATTACTGCTACGATGGAATAGGCGAGAGGCGCCATGGCAAAAGAATTTATAGTGTTGATACAGAATTTTCCCACAAGGTAGATACCATCATTACTTCATCTGATTATTTGAAAAAAAGCAAATTAAAGCTTAACGCAAATACTTTTGTAGTGAAAAACGGAGTAGACTATGATTTTTTTCAAAAGTTTGCGAAAAAAGGGACATTAAATAATAAAAGGAAGAAGATAGGATATCTGGGAAGTATAGACCACAGGTTTGATTTAGAAATTGTAGTTTTTGCTGTAAAAGAGCTTCCGGATTATGACTTTGAATTTACAGGTGACTTGCGAAATGAACAAGCTAAAGTGGAACTTCTTAGCTATCCTAATGTGTATTTTCATGAGGCAATTGATCCAAGTGAAGTGCCAAAGGTGATGGCATCGTTATGATGTAGGAATTATTCCCTACCTATGTACTGCTATTAATAAGAATATATATCCTTTGAAAATAAATGAATATCTTTCGCTAGGGGTTCCTGTGGTGATGACTAACTTTGCTGATTTAGTTGAGTTTAACAATATTGTAAGTGTTGCAAATTTTAAAGAAGAATTTGTTGAAAAGATTGTGAGTGAACTGAGTAATGACACTGAGAAAAAGATCATGAGTAGAATAGCATTTGCTAAGAATAACGATTGGAACTCGAAATCAGAAGAATTTGGTGAAATAATTGGAAAGAGGTTAAAGAATGAGTTTATCGGCATCAATAAAGAAAAATAAAAAGCTAAAGGAATTAGTCTTGTTGGCTATCACACCTAAAAGAAATCCGAAGCCAAGATTATGGGTGAGAATATTCTTAAATCCTTTTTTCCATAGAAAAGGTAATGGTGCCAAGGTTAGAAGAAGGTCAAGAATAGATGTTTTCCCTTGGAACACTTTTGATGTAGGGGCTATGACGACTATAGAAGATTTTTGTGTTATTAACAACGGATCGGGCGGAGTTGTACTGGGTGATAGGGTAAGGGTAGGTATTGGTTCGGTTATTATAGGTCCTGTTAATATGGGGAATGGATCGGGTCTTGGTCAAAATGTTTTTGTTTCCGGTTTTAACCATAGTTATAAAGACGGAGAGAAAAATTCAAGTGATCAACCTTTGGATATTAGAGCAACAAAAATAGGAGCTGATTCGCACATAGGAGCAAACTCTGTGGTTTTGGCCGGGATAAATATCGGGAAAAGATGCCAGATAGGAGCGGGCAGTGTAGTAACCAAAAACATACCTGATTTTTCAATTGCAGTAGGTAATCCTGCAAAAATTATAAAAACGTACGACCAAAATTTAAAGAAATGGGTAAAAATTTAATATGAAAAAGCTTCCTTATGCCATAGCTCTTCTTTTAGTTGTTGTAGTATCTGCGTACTTTATTTATCAGCACTTTCTGCCAAAATTTATTGCCAGGGCGGTTGTTAGTAGCGAATTAAGCAGCTACATGCCTGAAAAATATAAGTCAACGATTGAATCATTAGAAGATTCTATAAATAGCAAAGCAGAGAATGTTATAAGAATTACAGCAGCATATGATGTGTCCTTTGAGTTGCTGTTAAATGCTGTGGACGAAGTAAAAGAAAGTGATGTAAGGGCAGCTTTTAAGGAATTAGACACTATAAAGATTACAAATGTTGAACAGGTTTTTGATATAGGAAAAAAACATATAAAGATTGACAGTTTTGATCCGGAAATACTCAGAGAGGCTTTCTTAAAAAATGTTGAAATAAAACATGTTAAAAAAGGGATGCGCTATGTAAAAAATCATGATTTGCTTAATACCCTTGACTCGGAAACGGCTAGAAATATTGTTAAGCAAATTTTAATTCAAAAGAAGGAAAAAATTGAAAAAAAATTGGAGTAAATACTTCTGTTAGAGATTAATATTCTTTGGGTCAATTTTATTTAATATGGCGCTTCCCAACTTATCACCTTGTGCCTTTAAAAAATCTATCGATTCCCTATCCAAAGATTTTATGGAATTGTCGGCAGAAAAAACAGGTATAATTTTCTCCACATATTTTATAAGCTCCTTGGTGTCAGAATATTCATTCAGCGAAGCTCCCTCTAATAATATGTAATCAAATTTCTTTTTTAGTCCTTCAATTAAGCTGCTAAAATCTTTGCTATGAAAAATTTCTTCCGGTGATTCATACGCACCGGAATTGCCTATAATTGATATATTTGGATATTTAGTAGGCATAACGAGCAATTGATCTTGTTGATCTGTCTGATCAAAATCTTCCGTATTTTTACCCTTAGTTTTAAGCACTTCCAACTTATTGATTGTAGCATTTTGCTCAATAAATTTTCTTGACTTAGTTGCTGTAGAGAGCCATTTGGTTAGTGTATTTTTTTTAAAGTTTGTATCTATTATCAGTACCTTTTTTTTGATTAAACTCAACACAAATGCCAGAGAAAATATTATAAATGTTTTACCCTCTCCTTCTTTAGTGCTGGTAATCAGAAATATTTGCGCCTTTGTCTGCTCAATTTCAAATCTAATTTTTCTTAAAAAATGCTTAAAAATTTCCAATTCGCTGCTGTTGTGTTTTTTCTCAAAAAGATTGGTGAAATTAAGCTTCTTAACATCCACTTTTATGAGGCTTCCTGCCAAGGGAATATCAATTAACCGCTGAAATTGATTGGGTGTTTTAATGGAGCTATCGAATACTTCAAGTACTATTATAGCAAATACTGTTAGGCCAAAAGTAGCAAAAGCTGCTAGTATTATTATAATCAACCGCTTGGAGGGTTCAGGACTGGCAGGTGGCGATGCCAGGTACACTTGCCTGATGGAACCGGCACTTACTAAAAGCTTATCTTGTGCTTGATTGTATTTTTCAACTGCTGCTAAGTACTCATCTGTAGCTACTTTTACATCCCGTTCCAATGTGTTCAGCATAGCTTCTGTATTTGCGTAGCCTGAGAAACTGCTTCTAATGGTATAAATTTTATTATTAATCGTCTGCAGCCGCGATTCCTCTACCTGAATATCAATTTTAGTTTGATCTATAGCAGCCTGAAGTTCGGAGGTACTCATGCCTGTTGCTTGTTTACCTGTTGGTGCCTGCTCCATCAAACTAAGCTCAACCCTGTATTGCTGTTGTAGCAAATTAAGCGAATCGCGAAGTTGAATATTATCAGAACCGGTGCCAATAAAGCGTTCGTTTAAGCGATCTATACGTTTCTTTAAAATGATTATTCTTGCGTTAGATGAAGGAGCCGATGTGCCCTGCGATTGCCCCATCTTTTCCTGCAAGCTACCTTTTAAATTGCTTAGCTTTAAACGCAAGGCGTATAGGTTATTATTTATTAAGTCCCGTTGATTTTCTAGCTCATAAACCTGATTTAATTGGGTATCGCTAGAGGTATTGCTAGTGCTAATATTGTTACTAGCTTTGAAAACACGCAAAGCTTCTGTCTTGGTTTGCAACTCTTCACTCTTACGGGTTGCAAGGTCCTTAAAAAATGTAACGGATTCACCGGAGGCCTCTTTCTTCGAAACGGCATAGTACCTCAGAAATTCTGCACAATAAGAATTAACCGCTAGAGCGGAAAGATCCGGGTTTCCGGAGAAAAAAGAAATAGCAATAAAATCAGTATTGGGTACACGTTTAATATCAAAACCTCCCTTTATAATTCCAAAGCTATAATTGGCTTGGTTGAGCATGCCCGTTAGTAGGTCTACTTCGGGGTCGTTAATAGTAATGGTAGTTTGGGAATCTAATTTTCTTTTAAATAAGGTGCTAGCTATTTCAATTTCATCCTTGGTGTACTGTTTAAAGGTAACATTGCTATATTTAATAGCCGAGTCAAGTTTATTCAACATGAGTCTGTAAGAAACCATGTTGAAAATAGTTCCGGATTTCATGGTTGCCAGTAGATTACTAAACTTTGTATCGGCTCCTCTTAAATTAAATTTCTCATCTGTAACGTTTACACCCTCGTCAGTTGTAAATCCGGTAGCAATTTGCGAGTTAGCTCTATACTGAGGCGTTAAATTTCTTGTAAAGAGGAATGCTGCTATTAAAGATACTATTGGTATAAGGATAATTATCCATTTCCTTCTCCATAAAACCTTTAAAATATAAATTACATCCATTTGGCAATGCTACTTATTAAAGTACGATCGAGTTGTAAAATTAACTTATAATTATTTAAGTTGGGCTTAAGGTGTCCATTAATTACCATATTCACTCAAATTGGTGTTTTTACCCTTTTCTTTCGGTTCTCGAGTTGCTCATAAAAAAAGAGAGAGAAGTACATGAGTAATATAAATAATATAGGTGCCAGCAAGGTGAATTTGAAATCTGTGATATGAAGAAATATAAGATTCAAAATTATGTTTGCTAGCGTAAATGCACTGAGTGAGTTCCTCCCGAAAACGAGTAAATGCTTAGTCCAATCTTTCAATTGTATGCCTAAAGGTACAATAATGGAAAATACCAGAACTGTAAAAACTGCGAGCGACATAGACACTAAATAGTAAACCGGGTGGTTATTTCTTCGGTATTCATTGGTAAAGTAGTTCTGTACAAACTCATCCCACGATAAAAAATAAATTACACCAATTACAACTAAAATTAAGCTGCCTAAGAGCAAAACATTTTTTTTAGCAAAGTCATATTTTCTTTCGTAATTTATGAATGAAGCTGAAAGCATACCTCCTGTTACAATTACTAATGAGTGTAAAACACTTGGCCCTCCGGATTTTCCCAGTCCTATCATTGCAGATAGAAAAATAGCAATATTACCATTTTGGATATCAATTTGTTCATAAAGCGGATATAAAACCCAATAGGTGAGTGCCAGTAGAACGGTTGGCCAAATACCAAATCTTTTCCTAAAGAATAAAAGCGGTATGGCTAGAATGATTAATACTGCATAAATTTTAAGGATATTTCCGTAATGATTGTTAGCGGCAAAAAATAAGGTAGCGAAGCCTCTTTTGAGTGTTAAGTATCCACCAATAACACCGGCAATAGAGGTAAGAAAAAAACCAAGATAGCATTGAAAACTACGTTTCAATAGTCCCGGTTTTATAGCTTCCAAACCGTTTTCCTTTAATCTTCTGAAATAAATGAGTTCCAGCATCATCCCAAATAAGAATAGAAATGTAGGGGTGGCTGAAGTAGTAAAAAGCTTTAAAAGCGCATATTCGTTAAAGGAATAATTCTCCCATATGTTAAAGTCGTTCATTGAGTGATCGAAAAGCGCAAGGCAAATGGCATAACTTCGGGCAAAATCTACAAAATATACTCTTTTAGACATTTAATTTATAGTAGTAAGGCTTTCAAAACTTGCTATAGTCTATTTTTAAACTAGAATCCGAATGAAACGGAAAGCTAGACAAAAAGAGAAAATAAGGATAAAATTCCGATATTTTCTTTAATATAATTAAGGTTTCCGTAATAAATATTAACTTAGTAAATTAATATTTATTCTTGGTATATTTGTGAGTATTAATCGAATTATAAGTGAAAAGAGCAGATAATTTGGCACATTTATGCATCTAGGTTGTCACGTTATTGCTTACAGCCGAACATTAGCTATAGCACAATGATATGCATAATAATGCTACTTTTTCATTTACTATTAACACCGTAGTTATAAATAAATCGGAACTAATTGGAAGTCCCTTATTGGTTTTAATAAAATAGAGAACATCAAAAACAGCTGCTAGATGCTTATTGCCATTGCACACCTTTTAAGGCCTCATCATTGGATTAAAAACTTTTTCATTTTTTTACCTATTTTCTTTGCGGGAGATATTTTTAACAATGACAAGTTAGTACATACATTCTTTGGGTTTGTGGTTTTTAGTATCACGGCCAGTACTATATATGTTTTGAACGACCTTAAGGACGTAGAGACAGACAGATTGCACCCTACAAAAAAAGGGAGACCTATAGCTTCCGGACGTATAAGTAAAGGCCTTGCAATTGCAATTTTTGGCATACTGTTAGTAAGCTCGCTTGTTGGAGCATTTTTGTTAGATCAAGCTTTCTTGTATTGTATAATAGCCTATTTAGTGCTTAACGTTGCTTATACCTTTGGTTTGAAAAACGTTGCCATTCTTGATTTATTTCTGGTATCATCAGGCTTTATATTCAGAGTGGTAAGTGGTGGTTTGCTGGCTCATGTGCCTGTTTCTCATTGGTTGGTAATAATGGTGTTGCTACTCTCGCTCTTTCTGACCCTGGCAAAACGAAGGGATGATTTAATTTTGGCGGAGCAGAATCCGATGTTGATGAGAAAATCGTCCTCCAGCTATACCCTTGATTTTGCCAACGCTTGTTTAACCATGCTATCGGCTGTTATGATTGTTGCCTATATCATGTACACCGTTTCCGATGAGGTAAAACAACGGCTCGAATCCGATTATCTTTTTTATACATGTATTTTTGTTATAGCTGGTATTATGCGTTACCTGCAAATATCTATTGTTGAAAAGAAAAGTGGTTCACCAACAAGGGTACTCTTTACCGATGTGTTTATTATACTGGTTTTACTGGGCTGGAGTCTCTCGTTTTACCTTCTGATTTATATTTTCTGAGGATATGAATAAAACACTTGTACTGTTTGATTTTGACGGAACCATTACCTCGAAAGACAGTATGCTGCTGTTTCTGAAATTTTATGCCGGCCAGTCAAGTTTTATTGCGAATTGCTTAAAATTTGTACCTCAGTTATTGCTGTGGAAGGCTGGGGTTTTACCAACTACAAAAGCTAAAAGCAAGCTATTTAAAATCTTTTTTAGTGGTGCAGATGTAGCTACTTTTGACAAGAAGTGTGAAGATTTTACACGGGTGAAATTACCTCAAATAATAAAGAAATCTGCTATGGATAAGCTTGCTTACCATGTAAATGAAAAGCATAAAGTTTTCATCATTTCAGCCTCTGCGGAAAACTGGATTAAACCATGGTGCGATACGTTGAATCAGGTTACCCTTATTGCTACACGTTTAAAAAATATTGACGGAAAGTTGAGTGGTGAAATTGAAGGGGAAAACTGTAAGGGTAAGGAGAAGGTACGTAGACTGATGCAAAAAATTGATCTTAATCATTACGATACAATTGTTGCTTATGGCGATTCGTCAGGTGACAAGGAAATGCTGCAAATAGCAACAGATGGCCACTACAGAAATTTTAGTTGAGCACTTCTAACAAAGATTGGATTCTACAATTAATGCTGTGAGAAAAATTTGAAGGTGATAAGATAGTCGGCACCTTTACCGTGAGCCGATATTTCCCCATATTTTTTTATGCCGTCAAAAACCAGCTGTTTCTTATCTACCTTAAGTTCCAACAGTTGCTTATAAATAAATAACACCAGCTGCGATGTTTCACTCACAATTTCCGCTGTTTCCAGTTCAGGAGATGGCTCAAAATGAAGTGATACTGCTAAATCAGGATTGGTATTTAGCTGAAATGCAATAAGGGCAATACGAGTTTTTAGTGTCTCGTTTAATTGTAGATTATTGATGTCGCTGAGCGGTATATGCCTGGAAAAGGAGAAATTGTAAGCATCTTCTAATTCTTTCTCGGTTAAATAAATTCGAGATTGCTGACTGCTTAGGCTACTGATAGGCACGTAGCTTAACTCCTGCATTACGTTTGGCGGACTTTTTTTGATATTGGATTCTAAAAATATCCGCGAGCCCTCCGTCTCTATTGCTGCTTAAAAATGCAATGCTATCACCGTACTGGCTGTAATATGCATCAAATTGAGGGGAGTTAACTTTTGGGCCCAAGTTTTTGGGAGTACTCCATACCTCCCAATTATCATACAAACGCTCGGTAGAGAAAATATCTAGGTCACCTTCACCGCCATGGCCATCACTAGCGAAATATAAGGTTCTTTTATCCGATGAAAGAAAGGGTGAGATTTCTCTTCCTGATGTGTTGATTGAGGCGCCTAAGCTAATCGGTTTTTGCCAGTTACCTTTTGAATTTAGGAGGGCATAAAACAAATCTTCCTGCCCGTATGCTCCCACCATTGAAAGTATGGCTACCTTGTAATCGTCAGAAATGCTTAGGCCTCTATAGCCGTTATTAGGCAGGCCGGGAATTTTAATGGTTTCAGGCTTTTGCCAAGTGCCATTTTTAATTGTTGAAAATTGAAAGCCTTTTTCCGAGGCCATGGAGTTGTTGGTGTAAATTATCGGTTCGCTTTTCTTTATACCAATCACAAAATTATGACCTTTTGTATTTAAGTTTTCTACCGTTTTTTGTGTGGCAGCGGACGTGGTATCATTAAAATTAAAAAGCCATATATCTGCCCCGCTGTATTTACCGCCTTTATTACCAGCATAAAATAGGCGTGAAAAGTAAAGTTGATTAGTAGCAGTATTTAGCAAGGGTAAAATTTCTTCTGACTCTGAGTTTACACCATTAGCTAGTTTTTCTACCTTAACAATTTGCTGTGCTTGTAAATTACTTAGTTTAAACAGGCAGGCTGTTAAAAAAGTGATATAGAATAAACGTTTTACCATGCCAAAGGAGCCGCTGATTTTTTGTTGTTTAATAAATACGTTAGGCTGAGCTCATGCGTTCCGCTGGAAATTTGCTCTCCATAGTTAGCATAAATATCATATGAATAATTGAGGAAAATTGCTTTAGGTAGCTTAAAACCAACGAAGCCACTTGTTTTGAGGTCGTGGTGATAGCCGGCACCAATATAGAGCATTTCCCGGTAATTGCACCTCAGAGTGAAAATGTAGTCATTGTTGAACACTTCATTTATCCGCAACGCTAAATTAGTGTTTATACTAAATTGCGAGTTAATTGACCACCTGTAACCGAATCCTGCTGAGGGAATAAGAACCTCATTGGAAGCCTGAGTAGAATCAGCTGAAAAAAGTGTTATCTGTGTTAGGTTCAGGTTCAAATAGCCTTTTTGCCCGTAGATACTAACGCCAAAGTCTGTATAAAAAGTGGTATTGTTAAATCCTCCGCTTTGTAATAAATTTTGGTATAGTATGTCATTTTCAGGATCCCGCAGCGTGAGTTGGTCAACACCAATTCCGGTCGATTCCCAATGAATAGCGGTGCCTAAACCAACGTTTAATTTGTTGGTAAGCGGAAGGTGGTAGGCATAATTTACCTGCACGTTGTTAACCGATAAATTTTGATAATGCATAGAGCTAACGGCCGCGCCTAATCCGTGCTTTCTGCGTAGTTTCTTATTACTATTGATGGTACTTAGGAGTGAGGGATCGCTGATGGCGAAGCTTGAATTATCACCTTCCGGGCTATATGAGTTATTAAGTGGAGCGAATATACCAAACTGATAGACATTTAGTCCTGCTCCGGTGGAGTTTATGACTTGCCTGTAAGCGAGGTCTAGTTTGGTCAGGTCATTGGCGCCTACAAAGCCGGGGCTACCCCATTCCTGGTTAGCAAATATTTGGCTTCTGTCAATAGGCGTTTGAGCCAGCAGACATCCCGGAAATACAAAAAGTGATATGATGAGTGCTTTCATTTTCATCTCAAAATGGTTAAAGGGCCCTCATACAGCCTTCTGCCGTTGTTAAGTGCAATGGAGTAAAAGTAGGTGCCTGCAGCAAGGTCTACTCCATTATAAGTGCCATCCCAGGCACAATCCGTATCGGAGCATTCGAATACTACTTGCCTTCTATTATTAAAAACGCTGATGTTTACATCAGAAAATTGATCAAGATTTATAAAGTCCCAAGTATCATTAACGCCATCATTATTAGGCGTAAAAGCATTTACAATGTCCAGTTCAGGCAATATTTCTGTTATTATAAGTTGGCGACTTAGTGAATTACTCCTTGCTTCCCCATCGGAGACACTAAAAGTAATACTCTTTGGCGCTGTGTCGGCCGTTAAATTGTTGGTATTCTGATAGGCCACAGCAGCAAGAATACCCTCGTATACTGATTTGCTTCCTTCGCCAGCTATCAGAAGAGTTCCGGAGGCTTTATCAAAATTGACTGGTACCTCTGCTTGTGTATCCAACAGCAAAACATCTTCCGAACCGTTGTAATTGCCGCTGATTGAAACCCAGGCACTATCTATCAATTGGTTGTCAACATCTGCAATAGTAATTGTTTGACTTAGCAAAACAGGCGCTGCCCCTTGAATATACTCGATAGGTCGCGTTTCAATATTTGTAATCGTAGGTGCATCATTTACCGGTAAATATTCAAGTGCTATTGTGCCTTCTTCCGAGTAAATAAATGGATCAGCCACTGCAAATTGTATGGAAATTGAACCATTAAAGTCAGCGGGAGGCGCGTACGAAATGATGGGATTAGTAGTAAGGTTTATTTCTTCTCCGGAGGTAATGGGGGCTCCGTTAACAACTGTCTTGCCCGCTATTGAATTTGAGTATTAATCCCGTGAGGTTATCATCGTCAGCATCTATAAATAAACTTGTCAAAAGTTCTTGGGTTATAATAAAATTTTCATCTTCATCTAACTCAAGTTCGTAATCTGTTACTGCCGGTTTATTGTTTATATCAATAACAAAAGATTGATCGGTTTCTATGCCATTTTGGTCGGTTACTTTTAGCGTTACTGCTGCGGTAGTTAACGATGCGGGAACGTCACCGCTTAAAGTTGCGGAGCGTGCATTTTGATTTGTTAGCGTTAGCCAGTCAGGGCCGCTTACTTTTGTTATGGTTAAAACATCTGCTTTATCCGCATCATCTACCTCAATACTATAGGTGTACTGTGAGTTTGTTTGTGCCCTTACAACCGGTGTTGAAACAAAGAAAGGCTTGTCATTTACAGGTGCAACTGTTATTTGAAAAGATTCTTCAACAGCATTAATGTCATCCGCACCATTATCTTCAACCTTTATTGTTATAAGTGCTTCACCAAAAGCATTTGCTGCCAATTGATAAGAGAGTGTTCCTGTAGTTTCGGGTGAATTGTAACTTACTTCAAAAATCTCAAATAGTTCAGGATTAGAGTTTTCTGTGCTTATTGTAATTATTTGATCATTTTCTGATCCGGCAGAAATGCCTGTAAGTGCTATGGTTTTTAAGGCTAAATCATCCTCTGTTAACGAAATGAGCGCAGGCAGAGGATCGATAGTAGGTGGTGAATTCTCGTAAACCACCTCAATGGAAAAAGACAAGATATCGCTTGCGCCAGATTGATCGGTTGCCTCAATACTTACAGAATAGGGTGAATTATTTACCTGCTCAATGGTGGGTGTTCCGGTAAGTACATTTCCCGAAGAAATAGTAAGCCAGTCCGGTTGCGTTAAAAAACTGAAAGTCACCTGATCTCCGGCATCAACATCTATTACAGAAAGAGGCAAGTTGTACACTTTATTTTGGGTGGCTGTGAGCAATGGCGTCACATTGAAAATGGGCGCGTCATTTATATTTTTTACAACTATGGTATAACTCTGAGTATTACTTGCTCCTAGCTGATCTGTAACGCTGAGGATTACCTGATGTGAGCCTACCTCATTATTGGTTGGTATGCCTTCAACAGTAAAATCACCATTTAATTCAGTTATGTTTAGCCAAGCGGGTAGTAGAAGTGCCTCTACGGTAAGCACATCATTATCAATGTCATCAATTACTAAATTGTAAGTATAAGCTTCATCTTCGTTAACTGCGGTAACCGGGCTTGATTGAAAAGTTGGTGCCGTATTAGGGAAGTTTATCACTATAGTGAATTGCTGTATCGCCTCAGCTCCGGCTATATCTGTAACACGGACTAATACCTCTGATGATTCAACTCGGTCGTTGGTGGTTGGCGTGCCGCTCAATTTCAGTTCATTAGTTGTTACTTGGCTTGCGCTAAGCCACGATGGTTTTTTAACCACCGTAAAGGTTAACATATCGTTGGCGTCAATATCAGTAGCGCTTATGGTATAGCTATACAAAACACCAACCGATGCGGTTGTAATGGGGGTGCTTGTAAAAGCCGGTGCATCGTTGGTATTGTTTACTGTTATATTAAATAGCTGTTGAGCCGTATTCCCCTTTTGGTCACTAACTGTAAAGGCCACTCCTGAAACGCCAACATTATTATTGCCGGGTGTTCCGCTTAATAGTGCAGTGCCATCTCCATTATCTGTCAAATTCAACCAATTGGGTAACACTAGGGCGTTACTGATAGTAAGCACATCGCCCGCATCGTTATCAGCGGCTGTAATGATGTAACTATAGAACGAATCTTCATTAACCGATGTGATGGGTGTGCTTGTAAAGAACGGCTGATCTTCGATTGAGGCCACCACTATAGTAAAGGATGTCTCAGTAAATAATCCATTGGAATCAGTACACCTCACCGTGATCTCAGCAGTTCCGGAAGCCTCTGGAATGAGTTCAACGGCAATATTGCTTCCTGTGAGTGATAAGTTACTGAATAAGGCTGTATTTGAATTACTCAATAAGGTAAAACTTAGGCTCGAGGTAGGGTCTTCAACATCACTAAAGTAGTTAGTTAGGCTGATGTTTGGAATATTAGTTTGGTCTTCATTAAAGTTGAAGGTTGGAATAGTACTGACATCAGGAGCTCCGTTAATTACAAAATTTGCAGACTTACTGCCTTGATAATTGGCTTCATTTACTGTAACAAGTACAGTATACGTTCCTTGATTTGTTGGTGGATTGGTGTTGCCATCATAAGTAACTATGGTATTTAGGGCAGCTGGTATAGTAGTGAATTCTGCTTGCTTTGGCGTTCCATCAAAGTTTTTTAGAAGCGTTAAAAAATTTATGGTGGTAGATGCTTTGCTCACTACAAATGATTGTTGTACAGGCGCAGCCGCACTAAAATTAACATTACCCGGCTGATTGGCTTGAATCAAAACGGTGCCTGCTCCAGTTATGGAAACGGTATTTCCGCTGAGCGTAGCCGGTCCGCTTACCACACTGAAAGTTACCGGTAAGCCGGAGGTGGCCGTTGCGACTAAATCGAAATTTGGCGCACCAAAAGTAACATCCGCAGGATCGGTGAATGCGATTGTCTGATTCGTTTTAGTAATAGTAAGCGTGGCATTGGAGAATATGAAATTGTAGTTGTTATCGCTACCGCCCGATAAGGTAATTGGGTAAATCCCGGCATTGCTGGTATTGGAAGCGGTTGTGCTGATACTCGGTGCTACATCAATATTTGCGACTGTTTCACCGTTAACAAAATCACCCGTATTGTAAGTAAAAGTTAGTGCTGGCAACGCATCACCAAAAACTATAGTTTTACTATCGGCAGTAACATTCAAGTTGGCTTTGCTCACTACAAAGGATTGTTGCACAGGCGCAGCCGCACTAAAATTAACATTACCCGGCTGATTGGCTTGAATCAAAACGGTGCCTGCTCCAGTTATAGAAACGGTATTTCCGCTGAGCGTAGCCGGTCCGCTTACCACACTGAAAGTTACCGGTAAGCCAGAGGTAGACGTTGCGACTAAATTGAAATTTGGCGCACCAAAAGTAACATCCGCAGGATCGGTAAATGCGATTGTCTGATTCGCTTTAGTAATAGTAAGCGTGGCATTAGTGAATAGTAAATTGTAATTGTTATCGCTACCGCCCGATAAGGTAATTGGGTAAATCCCGGCATTGCTGGTATTGGAAGCTGTTGTGCTGATGCTCGGTGCTACATCAATATTTGCAACTGTTTCACCGTTAACAAAATCTGTGGTATTGTAAGTGAAAGTCAGAGCTGGCAACGCATCACCAAACACTATAGTTTTACTATCGGCAGTAACATTTAAGTTGGCTTTGCTCACTACAAAGGATTGTTGTACAGGCGCAGCCGCACTAAAATTAACATTACCTGGCTGATTGGCTTGAATCAACACGGTGCCTGCACCAGTTATAGAAACGGTATTTCCGCTGAGCGTAGCCGGTCCGCTTACGATACTGAAAGTTACCGGTAAGCCGGAGGTGGCTGATGCGACTAAATCGAAATTAGGCGCACCATAAGTTATATCTGCCGGATCGGTAAATGCGATTGTCTGATTCGCTTTAGTAATAGTAAGCGTGGCATTAGTGAATAGTAAATTGTAGTTGTTATCACTACCGCCCGATAAGCTAATTGGGTAAATCCCGGCATTGCTGGTATTGGAAGCTGTTGTACCGATGCTCGGTGCTACATCAATATTTGCAACTGTTTCACCATTAACAAAATCTGTAGTGTTGTAAGTAAAAGTTAGTGGAGGCAACGCATCACCAAACACTATAGTTTTACTATCAGCAGTAACATTCAAGTTGGCTTTGCTCACTACAAATGATTGTTGTACAGGCGCAGCCGCACTAAAATTAATGTTACCTGGCTGATTGGCTTGAATCAAAACGGTGCCTGCACCAGTTATAGAAACGGTATTTCCGCTGAGCGTAGCCGGTCCGCTTACCACACTGAAAGTTACCGGTAAGCCGGAGGTGGCCGATGCGACTAAGTCAAAATTGGGCGCACCGTATGTGACATCTGTAGGATCGGTAAATGCTATTGTCTGATTTGCTTTAGTAATAGTAAGCGTTGCATTGGAGAAAATGAAATTGTAGTTGTTATCACTACCGTTCGATAAGCTAATTGGGTAAATCCCGGCATTGCTGGTATTGGAAGCGGTTGTGCTGATGCTCGGTGCTACATCAATATTTGCAACTGTTTCACCGTTAGCAAAATCTGTGGTATTGTAAGTGAAAGTTAGTGCTGGCAACGCATCACCAAACACTATAGTTTTACTATCAGCAGTAACACTTAAGTTGGCTTTACTCACTGCAAATGATTGTTGTACAGGCGCAGCCGCACTAAAATTAATATTACCTGGCTGATTGGCTTGAATCAAAACGGTGCCCGCACCAGTTATAGAAACGGTATTTCCGCTGAGCGTAGCCGGTCCGCTTACTACACTAAAAGTTACCGGTAAACCGGAGGTGGCCGATGCGACTAAGTCAAAATTAGGCGCACCATAAGTAACATCTGCAGGATCGGTAAATGAGATTGTCTGATTTGCTTTAGTAATAGTAACCGTGGCATTAGTGAATAATAAGTTGTAGTTATTATCGCTACCGCCCGATAAGGTAATTGGGTAAATCCCGGCATTGCTGGTATTGGAAGCGGTTGTGCTGATGCTCGGTGCTACATCAATATTTGCAACTGTTTCACCGTTAACAAAATCTGTGGTATTGTAAGTAAAAGTTAGTGCTGGCAACGCATCACCAAACACTATAGTTTTACTATCGGCAGTAACATTTAAGTTGGCTTTGCTCACTACAAAGGATTGTTGTACAGGCGCAGCCGCACTAAAATTAATATTACCCGGCTGATTGGCTTCAATCAAAACGGTGCCTGCACCAGTTATGGAAACGGTATTTCCGCTGAGCGTAGCCGGTCCGCTTACGATACTGAAAGTTACCGGTAAACCGGAGGTGGCTGTAGCTGCCAAGTTAATATTAGGCGCACCATATGTCACATCTGCCGGGTCGGTAAAGCTAATTGTCTGGGTGGCTTGGCTGATTGTGAGAAAAGCATCATTGAGGATTAATTCATAGTTGTTATCACTACCTCCACTTAACGTAATATTGTAAGTGCCGGCATCACTATCGGCCAAGGCATTGGTAGATAGCGTTGGTATTGCATCAATAACTAAGGCTGTTTCACCATTCACAAAATCGGTCAGTGTGTAATTTAAAGTGAGGGTAGGCAGCGGCTCACCAAAGACTATGGTTTTTGCGATGGCATTTATATTAAGTGATGCTTTATTTATTTGTATTGTAACCGCTTGCGTATTGTTATTGCTGTTGTCAAGCGTTTCTCTTACCTCAATTATTAGTGGGAAAGAACCTGCTGCTGTAGGTACGCCAGTTATGGAGTAAGTACCATCAAAATTATCCGCAAAACTCAAGCCCGGGGGGAGCACACCTGATTGGATAACCACTTCAGTAGCGTCAGCATCCGGATCGGTTACAGTAATTAAATAGCTATAATTTTCACCGTATGTAATAGCTGCGGATGGTATAGAAGTAAACGTTGGATTACTCTGTGCAAACGTTAGGTTAACACTCAATAAACTTAGTAAAAGCCAACAAAAATACAGAGAAATATGATTTCCTTTTAAGCGGGAAGAACGCATAATTTTTTTATGTAATATTTTAGCGGAAAATTACGAAGAATTAATCGTAACACTTTATATTCAATCAAATTTTCGACTAAACACTGCACATGATACTATCGTTCTGGATTTGCCTCGGTTTAATTGTTTATACCTATATCGGCTATCCTATTTTGCTATTTATACTGGTAAAATTGAAGAATGTATTTATCAAAACTAAACCAATATTCTTCAAGCCGGCTGAATTGCCGAAAGTCAGTCTGGTGGTGGCCTGCTACAATGAAGGCAGCATCCTTGAAGATAAAATTCGTAATACGCTTGAGCTTAATTACCCTGAAGGTAGAATGGATGTTTGTTTCGTAACTGACGGGAGCAATGATGAAAGTGTAAGTATTTTAGCTAAATACAATCAAATAACAAATTTTCACTCCAATGCGCGCCTAGGTAAGAATGCCGCAATCAACAGGATTTTACCCCTTTTAAAAACGCCTTACATTATTTTTTGCGATGCTAACACATTTTTAAATGAGCATGCTGTAATTAATCTAATGAGGCACTATAAAGACGATAAAGTTGGCGCGGTAGCCGGTGAGAAGAGAGTTTTTACGTCCGCAGGTAACGAAAACGCTAGTGCCGGAGAGGGAGCTTATTGGAGGTATGAATCGCAATTAAAGCGGTGGGATTCGGAATTGTGCTCTGTAGTAGGCGCTGCGGGAGAGTTATTTTCGGTGCGTGCGGAATTAATGGCGGCCGTTCCGGAAGGTATCATCATTGAAGACTTCTATTTATCGGTAAAAATAGCCATGGATGGTTTTACAGTACGGTACGAGCCTGAAGCTTACGCCATGGAAACGGGCTCTTCCTCTATAGCCGAGGAACGCAAAAGAAAAGTCCGGATTGCAGCCGGTGGATTGCAAGCGGTTATGCTCTTTGCTCCTTTATTAAATTTTTTCAAATACGGTATCTTCAGCTTCCAGTATATTTCCCATAGGTTTTTCCGTTGGACAATTGCACCTTTGTGCTTGCTTTTAGTATTAATGAGTAATATTTATTTAGTACTTATTGGGAGCGGCCTTATATATGTAATTTTGCTCGTTGGGCAATTACTGTTTTACTTTTTGGCGGCTTTAGGCAACTTATACGAGCTTAGGGGTAAGAGTAGTAAATTATTACTTATTCCTTTTTATTTCACTTTTATGAATGTCTCCGTTTACCAAGGTCTGTTCAGGCTGTTAAGTGGTAAGCAGTCTGCCGTTTGGGAGAAATCTGTTCGTGCTAAGAGTTAATCATTTGGGATCAATGTAAAAATGAGATACAATTCCCTTGATTATCTTCGAGATTGCAAATCCTGCCGAGCCGAGTTGGCTATTTGAGAAAAATGGACCAGCGATAAGTTTCAATAGCGCTAAATACCTTCTTTAATGCCAAATACTTTTCTGATTTTCATTTCGGCAGCTCTGTTCATAATCATCATCAGAAAGTCTCCGGTTTGAATAATAAAATTCTCCTGCGGGTTTTTATGAACGTTACGTTTACCTGCTTCTTCTCTTACTAAACCGATGAGTATTACGTTGTGCTGTTTTTTAAGCTCATAAAAAATTTTATCGTATGCTTCATGTATGTAGGGGTTACCGTCCAGTATCCTGAATTGTTTTATATCGTAATCGGTATCTGAAGTAGGGTAGGCTAAAATCTCCTCTGAATACTGGGCTACGTCAGGTTCAAACATATAGCTTGCAAGCAACCTTGAGGCTATCTCATTTTTTGAAATAGCATATTTTACTCCGGCATTAATAAAAGTTTGCTTTAAATTGGCATTTTCTATAGTTACCACATACTGTGAGCTGGCAAAATGCTTTTTAATATTTAATATATAAACCAGCTTATCTGTATCGTTTTCAAGATTCACCAACACGGAACTACTTTTTTCAATATTGGCCTTATCCAGTAATTCAAAATTCTCGTAGTCGGAATAGAGGATGAACACTTGCTTTTTATCGTATATTTCGTGCAATAAATCTATGTTGTCACGGTTTTTGGTTACTATAACCACCTTCCGGCCTGCCTGAATGAGCTGGTCAATTACCGTTTTACCAAATTGTGTCCAGCCAATTACTACTACATGATTGCTAAAGATTGTTCCGTGCATGCCTAATTTGTTATGTTCGTTTATACTAGTGATCACCGCAGTGAATTGACCAATAAGAATTCCGTAAATCCCAATACTTAAAAATAAAAATACGTAGCCAATAGCTCTTCCCACTCCTGATGCGGGTACAATATCACCATAACCCACTGTGGTGAGCGTAACTATTGAATACCAAAAAGCATCGCTCAAACTTACTATCTGCGCATTTTCAAGCGAGCGCTCATAATTCCATAGCGTAAATACCAACCCTAAATAAAGTGCCGTGAAGGCAAAGCCTAGTAAAAGAAGTTTTTTATAGTTTGATTTTATCATCAAATGCTTATGCCTATCACTAAAATATCATCGGTTTGCGTATTGCGGCCTCTCCATTGCTGAAAGCGTTTTTCTAAAGAATGTTCTTGCTCACCGGGTGGTAAATGACTGATCGATGTGAGGTAATCGTAAAAACTTTTCTTCATGAACTTTTTATCGTTGGGTCCGCCAAATTGATCTTGATATCCATCTGTACTTAGGTAAAGCATGCCGGTTTTATCAAGCTTCACTTCCTTTATATTAAACACTTTATCCAAATTTTGATTACTTCCGACAGAATACCTGTCGGCCGTAATTTTTGTCAATTGCCGATTAATAACTTGGTATAAAGAAATTTTTGCTCCGGCAAACTCTGCCCTTTTCTTCTTTTTATCAATTACAAGTAGGCCAATATCTAAGCCCTCCATACTGGAGTAGCCCATATTATGCTGGTGCAGCGCTTGCTGTATTTTCTGGTCTAATAGGGTAATAACCAAATCAGGGGAATATATGCCGGTTTCAAGAATTATTTGATTCAACAATGAATTGGCAAGCACCGTCATAAAAGCGCCAGGCACACCATGACCGGTGCAATCGATAACTGCAACTGCTATTTTACCTTCCACTTCCGCATGCCAGTAAAAATCGCCACTAACAATATCTTTCGGTTTGTAATAAATAAAAGATTTAGGAAATTGCTTCTTTAATAAGCCATTCTCGGGCAATAACGATTCCTGAATTTGCCTGGCGTAATTTATACTATCAGTTATTTGCTTATTATTTGTGGCCAAGGCTCTACTAGTTACCTCTAACTCTTCTTTTTGAGATTGAATTTCTTCTTTTTGCTCTAGTATTTCGTTATTCTGCGACTGTAATTTCTTATTAGTTCTATTTTTTAGGTTATTTCTGCTGAACAGTATAATAATTAGTATGATTAGCAATATAATGCCAATACCCGCAGCCAATAAATAGAATTGACGATTTTTCGCTCTTAGGTCGTCAATTGCTTTTTCTTTTTTAAGCAAATCAAGCTCTTGCTCTTTTTTGCCTATTTTGTATATTGTTTCCACCTCAGCTATCGCTTTAGTATTATCTTTTTTAAATTTTCTTTCGGCTATAAGTAAATATAAACGCATATAAATAAGTGCATTATCCTTATCGCCCTGTGCATCGTACAATTTTGATAAATTTTGGTACGCATCTTTTAAATTGGTTGTAGAGTTTATGCGTTGGGCTATCACAAGTCCTTTTTTGAGTTCAATAATTGCCTTGTTGTACTGTTTTTGAGCTGTATAAATTTCTCCTAACGCAATGTTATTATTGGCAATCAGGTCGGGCATGTCTTGTTCATTGGCCAGTTGCTGCGAGCGGGTAAAATAAGCGATAGCTTTTTTGTAGTTTTTGTTTTTGTAGTGCACACTTCCTACATCATAATAGGAGAACGCCAGGCCCACATGGTCTTCGGCTAGTGAGTCTGTTTCAAGAGCCAGATTGAAAAAACGCAGTGCGGAGTCAGTTTTATTAAGTAATATGTACAGGTTGCCTAAATTGCTATAAGTGGTAGCAATGTGATAAGGATCTTGATTTTTATTAGCTAACGCCAATGCTTGGTAAAGATATTCAGAGGCTTTTTGGTAGGAGCCGAGCTCCTGATAAATAAAGCCGATAGTGTTAAGCGTAATTTCTTTATTTTTTTCTGTCTTAATATCCTCTTTTATTTTCATAGACTGCACACAATACTGAATGGCTTGGTTGTAACTTTCCATGTAAGCATAAATATCGCAGATGAGCGCCAGCGTATTTGATTGCTCAAGTAAACTACCCGTTTCATATTGCGCTTCCAGGGCTATTTCTGCATAATTTAGTGCGTTCCTGTGCCTGTCTTGATGAAAGTAAACGATAGCCATTGAGCTGGCTGCCTTGCCAATTCCTTCTGCATTTGCGGAAGTGTTGAAAGCAATAAGTGCCAACTCAAAATGTTTTATGGACTCATCGTACGCATTGGTGATATAGAAGTAATCGCCCATATAATAGCTGCCCCAGCCAAATGCGAAACTGCTTGAGTCTTCATTGGCTAACGAAATTAGCTCTTCGGCATAGAGCTTTACATTATTTGCATTGGTGGTGCGGTAGTGTTCGCAGAGCTGATTAAGCACTTCCACTTTTTCTATAAGGCTTAAATTCCCGTCAAGTTTATTTAAAAGGGCGTTATGGTCCTGTGCAGTAACTAAACTGAAGTTGCATAGTATCAGAAACATAATAAACCTATAGCGCATAGAACCACTAATTTAATGAATATGCTGATGCAAACTTCATGGGAAGGTAAATATGACAATTATTTTTGCCTTTTGGCAACGCTTAATTATCATTGTCTTATGACTTTTCTTCCATTTGGCTGTTGAGGATTGAACTGATTTCTTTTAAGATATCGTCAAGCTCTTCAACGTTCTCGCTTAGCTTATCAAAAAAGTATTTACGTGTTTCTACATCTGCAAAATCCTCGTAGTTGCTTAAATTAATTAGACCTAAAATCCGGGCAACTGGTCCGCGTGCTTTATGCGAATTTAAAAATGCATACTGCACAATGTCGTCATTTTGCTTATTTAGCCTGCGTTCCTTTTCCCTCAGTAGAACTTCTAATTGCTTTTTTATGATAGTCAGACTTTCTTTCTGTTTCTCAATTTTTAGGTTTCGTAGTTTTAGTAAACCAACGTGCTTTAGTTGCTCTCCCTTAAAATAACTAAAGCTAAAGTATATTGAAAAAATGGCTACAAATACGTTTAGATAGTACAGCACAACGGCCAACCGCAGCACGTGCACAGGCTTTGTATATTCAAATAGAATGTTTACTACTATGTACGATGCTACACTTAAAGCGAATAAGGAAAAAAACTGCCACCGCTTGGTAAAAAATAATACCGGTGTAAAGGCATATACTATTAATAAATAGTGAAAACCGGTATCAGCTCCATGATAGAGACTTCCGTAAACAGTTATGCAAATAGCTACTAGAAAACAAACATACCCCGGCCAGAAATAGACCTCTTTAGTATGCTGAAACAAAAGGATGCCGAAAATAGCAATAGCCACTATGGTTACCCAGAACGATAGTATTGTTTCCTCAACTAATGCATAAATACCTAGCGCACTAAGAACAAACATAGCTGTAAGTATAAATATACTAGCCATTCTATATATCCGTTCGTCTTTATAACCCAAGTGCGGCCTGTTAAAGAGAGTTGAAATAAAGCGAATTTTAAACATACCTGCTTATTTGGCTGAAGCTATAATAGCTTCCACAACCTCAGGGTTGAGTAATGTAGAGGTGTCCCCCAGATTACTGGTGTCGCCTTCCGCTATTTTCCGTAATATTCTTCTCATAATTTTACCGGATCTGGTTTTTGGTAAACCCGGTACAATTTGAATTTTATCGGGCTTGGCTATCGGGCCAATGATATTACGAACGGTCTCAATTATTTCTTTCGTCAGGTTTTCTTCTGTTCTGTTTTCTAAATCGCAAATAACGTAGGCATAAATCCCTTGACCTTTAACTTCATGGGGATAACCCACTACGGCTGATTCAATTACTTTTGGATGTTCATTGATGGCATTTTCTACCTCTGCAGTACCCATTCTATGTCCTGATACATTTATTACATCATCCACCCGACCTAAAATTCTGTAGTAACCGTCTTCATCACGCTTAACGCCATCACCGGTGAAATACATGCCTTTATAGGTGGTAAAATAGGTTTGCTTACATCGCTCATGGTCGCCATAGGTGGTGCGAATCATAGACGGCCACGGAAATTTAATGCATAAATTACCTTCTACGCTATTTCCTTTCAGCTCATTCCCTTCCGGATCGACAATAACTAATTGAACGCCCGGCAGCGGTAAGGTAGCGTAAGATGGCTTGGTTGGCGTAACTCCTGCAATAGGTGATATCATGATTCCGCCCGTTTCGGTCTGCCACCAGGTATCCACCACCGGGCATTTGGTTCGGCCTACGTGCGTATGGTACCAGTGCCAAGCTTCCTCATTTATAGGTTCCCCTACAGAACCAATTACTTTTAAGGAAGATAAATCATGCTTGGCAACCATTTCGGTACCGTAGGCTTGCAAAGCTCTAATGGCTGTAGGAGCAGTGTAAAATTGGTTTACCTTGTGTTTCTCAACAACTTGCCAAAATCTCCCTGCATCAGGATAAGTAGGTACTCCCTCGAACATTAGTGTTGTAGCTCCTGCCAGTAAAGGACCGTAAACGATATACGAATGTCCGGTAATCCAGCCTACATCTGCCGTGCACCAGTAAACATCTCCCTGGTTGTACTGAAAAACATTCTCGAATGAGTATTTGGTGTACACCATGTAGCCACCACAAGTATGTACTACGCCTTTAGGTTTTCCTGTGGAGCCGGAGGTATATAAAATGAACAGTAAATCTTCTGCATCCATTTCCTCGGCAGGGCATTCCGTATCTTGTTCAGCTATAGCCTCATGCCACCAAATATCTCTGTTGGGCTGCATTGTAACAGCTGTTTTAGTGCGCTGGCATACAATAACCTTTTCAACGGTCGTGGTTTTCTCTAAGGCAGCATCAACTACCTCTTTTACCGGAATTGATTTGCTACCTCTGAAATTACCATCGGCTGTTAACACCATTTTGGCGGTGCAGTCATTTATCCTGTCGGCCAGTGCATTTGATGAAAACCCGGCAAATACTATGGAATGTACCGCTCCAATTCTGGCACAGGCCAACATGGCAACTGCTGCCTCGGGTATCATGGGCATATAAATAATTACCCTGTCGCCTTTTTGCACGCCATTTGCCTTCATAGCATTGGCAAACTGGTTCACTTTTTCGTAGAGTTGTCTTAGGCTCAGCGTTTTATGCTGTTCTTCGGGGTCGTTTGACTCCCAAATAATGGCAGGATTTTCCCCGTGGGTAAATAAATAGCGTTCGAAAATGTTTTCGGTGATATTTAGCTTAGCATTGACAAACCATTTCGCTTCTGCTTCCTCAAAATTCCACTCCAACACTTTGTCCCATCTTTTTTTCCAATGGAAGGAATCGGCAATTCGTGCCCAAAATAATTCAGGTTCGTTAACGCTTCTTTGATATTCGTGAATATAACCGCCCAGCGTATGGATTCTGTCGCTCATGCTGAAAATGTTTTTTGTTAAAAAATAAAGATCAGGTAGTTAGCTAATGGCTGTAGGCAACACCTGTGTCCAAATTGAATATTTTAGATTATAATATAAAGCATTAAGCATTAAAATTGCCAATTTGTTAGCACTAAACAGCCAAATAGATGGTTTTATCCTCTTATTTGCTCAAATAAGGTCTTGCAAGCTTTTATTAAGGAGCTTTTCTCGTCATTTTGTATCACAAAGGTTGCCAGTTGCAGCTTTTCGGTCTCCGGCATTTGTTGCTTCATTATCTTTTCAATGTCCTCTCTAGTACGATGCGCATCTCTGGCCAAAGTTCTTTCCAGCCTTAACGCATAAGGTGCATGCACCAAAATGGTGGCATCCAGTTGGTGGTAACTGCCGGTTTCAAATAATAATGCAGCTTCTTTTAATATAAAAGGTTTTTGAGTATGTGCTTTACACCAGTTCTTAAAATCCTGTGCTACGGCCGGGTGCACAAGCGCATTTAGGGCTTGCAGCTTTTCACTGTCAGAGAAAACAATTTTGCTTATAAATTCTCTATCCAGGGCTCCGTTGGGTTGGTATGCTTTTTCTCCTAATAAAGAGCTGATATCATTTTTTAGACTAGCATCATTTACCTGTAGCCACTTAGCACGGGAATCTGCAGGGTAGTGGGGTATGCCCATCACTTCAAAAATTTTGCATACCAAACTTTTACCCGCACCAATACCGCCCGTTATGCCAATTTTTTTCAATTGATTTTGTATTTGTAACGGATGGTATCTATTTCAATTTTGGTGTTTTTCAGGCGTGAGGGCGTTTTCAGTACCTGCGGAGCAACCTCAGAATTCAGTGGACTCATCTGTGCATAATTTAACACAATTTTGAAGCTGTCTAAGCTGTATTGGCTGGCAAAATCTTCCTGAATATTAAATTTTAAAGTGGCGAGGCTGTCGGCTAATATGTATTTGGCAGAGTCTATTGGTGCATTAACAAGTTCATAGGGAAGCATGAGCACCTCTTTAATAAATTTTGATACTTCAAAACTTACTTCAACTTCAACAGGATTTCTTCTTACTAAACTTGAACCAAATGTGGCGAGCATAATATCCTCGTCATGGTCACTTTTAATATTATCTTTCTTAGATTTTAGTACTAAGTTATCCGGTATGTTCTTTATAAAACGTTGCGGACCCGTAAAAATGGCGGTATCAACAGATAGCCGGATAGGGGATGTGATTGCGAAATTTTCCGCCAACCGGGTGCCGGCACTATCAAAGGTAATAGCTACTTTTTGCTCTTTAATAGAGTCAATGGCAATCCAAAGTGTATCGGTCTCAATAAAATTGAGCTGAATTTCCGTCATCTGATCGGAAATAATTGTATAAAGACTTGAGCCTAGAATAAACTTTTCGTTGGCAGGATCTTCTAAATTTATTATTAAGTCTTTGGTGGTAAATCGTAATGTTTTGCGGAGTAAGTTCCAGCCGCCACCATCCACATTAATTTTTATAGTACTGGAAAGTTCTTCAACTTCGACAAAAAGCGAATCATTATAATTGAAACTAATGGGATAATTAATTCGGGTTGTGTAATTATCGTTAAGCGCATTAAAAAACCAAAAAGTGGTAGCTGTAACAAAGCACAACACCACCACTTTTATTCTTTCATTTGATATGGGCAGTAGCATGTTGCTAAGCCCATCGCTTATTTTATCGAATAGTTTCAACTATTTAATCTACTTTTTATCATTCAGTTTTTTACTTTGTTCTAACGATATGGCCGATTTCTCAATGGTTAGCTTCACACCTTTGTCTACATCCACTACTACAAGATCATCAGAGACATTAAAAACTTTTCCGTGTACACCACCGATAGTTATTACGTTATCTCCTTTTTTTATCTCTTCAACAAATTTCTTTTGGTCTTTCTGTTTTTTTTGTTGTGGGCGAATCATAAAGAAATAAAAGATCAATATAATACCACCAAATAAAAGTAATTGGCTCATCCAACCGGAGTCTCCACCAGATGCTGCTTGTGCAAGAATAAGTTTAATCATTAAATTTTTATTTAACAGGACCGGCATCACTAGCCGCATCTGCTTTAGGTTCTACAAATACTTTTATGTTCACATTAGATACAGCAGGCCAGGTGTTAGCTGTTACCCTAACTGTTTTGTTGTCCTGATTTTTCTTGCCTCGTGAGTCATATTTCACTTCAATTTCACCGGTTTTACCCGGGGCAATTGGGGTATCTTTCATAAATTTAGGCACGGTACATCCGCAGGAAGAAGAAGCGTTAGTTATAATTAATGGAGCTTCTCCTGTGTTTGTAAAGGTAAACTTTTTTGTTACTACCTCACCTTCTTTAATGGTGCCAAAATCATGTGTAGTTTCCTTAAAAGTTATTTCCGGTAATGGGCCATCGGGCTTAGTGGCAGGTGCAGTTGATGCTTGCGCTGTGGGTGTTGCGGTTTTATTTAAGCTGTTAACAGGTGCTGCTTGTGCCACTCCATTTCCTTCCAAGGCGGCTACTCTTCTTTCTAAATCAATAACTCTTTTTTCAACATCGCCATTGCAACCCCCTAAATAAAGGGAGCCTGCAATTAAAAAGGCTGCATAAAGTACTCTTTTCATCTTCGTATATATTTAATTAATCAATTTTTATTTATTTTCTTGCTCAGCAGGTTTTATCTGGCTTAGTAGTTTATCTACATCGCTCAATAGTTGCTCTGCTTTTAATCTGGCCGAGCTTATCACTTTCTCTCCATCAGATTTTGCTGCATTAAGGTTAAGCTGTTTGCCATCGGCTATGTCTTCCAGCAACGACTCCAACATTTCTTTATATCTACCTAACCTGTAAGATAATCTGTCCCTTGTATTTTCACCCTTGTCAGGCGCGTACAAAATACCGGCAATAACACCTATAGCTGCGCCCGATATGAATGTAAATAAGTTACTTCCTTTACTCATGTCTTAATTATTTATGGTTTCAAACGTAACTGATTAAAAACACTAAATTATTGTTTTTCAAACAGTACGAAAATTAAATGTTGAGGTTACTTATTATCTATTAAACCTCTCCCGCTTTTTCTAATTTTGCCTGACTTTTGGAGTTCAGCCGAAAGTTTGTCTAGCATACCATTTATGAACACCTTACTCTTTAAAGTGCTGTAATTCTTTGAGAGTTCAATATACTCATTAATAGTCACTTTAACAGGTATGCTGGGGAAATTCAACATTTCAGAAACCGCCATTTTAAGTATTATCATGTCAATATCAGTAATACGCTCTTTCGACCAGTTTTGTGTGTATTGACCAACTAATTCCTCATAATCTTGGTCATTGGCAACGGTTTCTTCGTAAAGCTTTTT
Source organism: uncultured Cytophagales bacterium (assembly GCA_963832285.1). Classification (GTDB taxonomy): domain Bacteria; phylum Bacteroidota; class Bacteroidia; order Cytophagales; family Cyclobacteriaceae; genus Marivirga. The sequence goes on along the minus strand of CAWHTP010000002.1, from coordinate 338,688 downwards.
AAAAAACTCGCTGTCATCTTCCCAATTAGCAGAGAGCTCAATTAATTCCACATGGCCGGAGGTTGCTTCTAACGATTTTAAAGTCTTTTTGAGCATAGACTTTAAAGCCGACTTATTTTCTGCCCAGTATAAATCGCGCTCTTCCATATAATTGGAGATAGCAGGATTTTTAATAACCAGTTGCTTTAATATGTCGTCAAGCACTTCCACATCATCATCGAATGATGGATCGGTTTTTTGTGTATAAGCTATGTAAAAATCGCTTTTCTTTAGCACATCACGGTACCATTCCTTAACGGTGAGCAGGTCATCATCCCAGCTTATTTTTAAGCGTGTAAATTCATTGCTTAGGCCAGGGTTATCTTGCAATATTTTTATGGCCTTGTTGTTAGATAAGTTGAGCTCGCTGGCAAAAATCTTCTTATTGGTTTCCAATACCCTTTTTTGGCGTGCATCAATTTCATTCTTGTTCATTTTGGCAAACTCAAGCAGCAAACTTAAGGAAAGGTAATAATTTTCATGCAGTGTATTTACGGCTTCCATCATGTTTTTTCGGATGAAAGTTTTGTCTTCTTTTACATGACTATCATGAAAGTCTATGGCTTCAGAAATAGCTTTACGGATGGATGCTGAGCTGCCTTCAGTGTCTGTAACAGTAGCTTTGCCAAAGTTCTCAATAAAAGTTCTTTTAGCAATTTTACCATCTCTGCTCAATTGTACTTTGTCTTGCACTTCCATGGAGTTAAGGTCTGGCGCAAAATAGTTATCAATATAAAGTTTAGCCAACTCAAAGTTTGCTTCTTCGCATTTCTGAACTGCATATAACGACTGCATAACCTTTATTCGTAATGATCTTCTGTTAAGCATAGCTTCAGTAATAAAAGAACGTTGTTTGCCAATTAAAAAGCAAATGTAATAATTAATATACTAAAAAGCGCAAGTACGCTGTGCCTTGGCTTGTTATTCAAATTTATTAGTAGGATAATTTTACTTTGCCCATGTCCTCAATTCTTTTTTCAGCAATTTCCACAGCGGCCTTATGGGTTGTTTTGCCCTCATTTTCTGCCTTTGCAAAAATCTCTAACGATTTAGCATAAATACCTTGGGCCTGCTGAAGCGCCTGCTCTTTGTTATAATTTCCCATGATCTCGGGGAAGATATTGATTATTCCGCCAGCATTCACCAAAAAATCGGGTGCATAAAGCATGCCTTGCGCTTGTAACATTTCCCCATGCCGCACTTCTTGAGCCAATTGGTTATTGGCAGCACCGCAAATTATAGTGGCTTTTATTCTGGCTAGGGTATCGTCATTTAAAGTGGCACCCATTGCGCAGGGTGCGTAAATATCTGCTGCTACATTGTAAATAGCATCTGGCGCTACTACTTCTACTTTGTGCTTGGCTGTTACGCGCTTAATATTATCTTCGTTAATATCGGCAATAGTTATTGTTGCTCCTTCGGCTATTAAATGGTTTACCAAATAATGGCCCACTTGGCCAACACCTTGCAGCGCTATTTTTTTACCGTTTAGGTCATCGGAACCATAAGCCTTTTTTGCTGATGCCTTCATGCCCATATATACACCATAGGCGGTAACAGGGCTGGGGTCTCCGCTGCCATTCATACCCTCGGGTAAGCCCATCACATGGTCTGTTTCGTACGATAGATGCACCATATCAGCGGTGGACATATTCATGTCTTCTGCCGTTATGTACCTGCCGCCAAGGCTATCAACAAAACGGCCAAACCTCCGAAGAAACGCCTCATTTTTAAGTCTTTTGGCATCACCAATAATAACAGCTTTGCCACCTCCTAAATTTAATCCTGAAATGGCTGCTTTGTAGGTCATGCCCCTTGAAAGCCGTAAAACATCTATTAATGCTTCCTGATCGCTTTTGTAGTTCCACATGCGTGTACCGCCAAGGGCGGGACCTAGAACGGTATTGTGTATAGCAATAATTGCCTTTAGTCCGGTAGGTTCATCATAACAATAAACTACTTGCTCATGACCAAGCCTGGTAATTTCCTCGAATGCGGAAAATTGCTCTAAAGATTCAGTATTACTTAATACTACCATAGTACAGAAGTTAAATGATTCAATAAACAGGTTTTTTTTCCTGCCGTTGAGGCGAAATTACTTCATTTTTACCTGTTTATCAATGGGAGAAAAATTTGCCTCAAACGGTATTAAATTTTGCTTACAGAGATATTTTTTAGCAAAAGACATGGTGTGTTTTTATTTATCGTTTGATAGTTTGGGCTAATTGTTTCAAACCTATTTTTTATTGTTTGATTAAACCTAAAATTATATTTATTAGGGGACGGATTTACAAAAAGCAGGAAAATGTTAGGGAATATGTTAAGGTCATGAGAAGTAAATTAACTATATCTGGCGGGCTTATTGATTAACAAAGAAAGGCGGTTCATTATTTAATCGGATTAAATTAGTTTTATTTGTAACCTATAGAAACACATCTATAAACTATACGGATTTGCAAGCGTTGTATTTGCTGTGAAAGAATTAAAGCACCTCAATAAATATCTCTATAAGTATAAATGGCACCTTCTATTAGGCGTGTTATTTATGGTGCTTTCTAATTTTTTTGCGGTGTTTCCTGCTCAAGTGGTGCGCTATGCCTTCAACTTGGTTAAAGAAAATATTGAAATGTATCGATTATTTGATGGTTTCGACCTTCAGGCGGTTTATAACGAAACTTTCGGTAAAGCCATTTTACTCTATGGCGGACTTATAATAGTGCTGGCACTAGCAAGAGGGGTATTCTTATTTCTGGTGAGGCAAACCATTATTGTTATGTCACGCTTGGTGGAATATGACCTAAAAAATGAAATTTATAGTCATTATCAGCAGTTGCCCTTAAGCTTCTACAGAAAAAATAATACGGGAGATATTATGAACCGTATTTCGGAAGACGTGAGCAAGGTGCGCATGTATGTTGGTCCGGCCATCATGTATACTGCTAACCTGATTACGCTGTTTTTAATTGTTATCCCCATTATGTTTAGTGTAAACGCCACGCTAACCTGGTACTCGCTTATTCCGCTGCCATTCTTATCAGTAAGCATTTACTTTGTGAATAACTTAATGAATAAACGCTCGGAAGAGATACAGCGTAGCCAGTCGCAACTGAGTACCATGGTGCAGGAAGCTTTTTCAGGCATCCGCGTGCTTAAGTCTTTTGTGCGAGAAGACGATTCGCTAAGAAGTTTCACCAAAGAGAGCAATAATTACAAGTATCGTGCATTACGACTTACCTTCGTAAATGCTTTGTTTTTTCCGCTCATTATGGGCATGGTGGGGCTGAGCGTAATCTTAGTGGTGTATGTGGGTGGCGTAGAGGTGATGAACGGAGGAATTACTGCCGGAAATATTGCAGAGTTCATTATCTATGTAAACCTGCTCACCTGGCCGGTTACCTCTGTAGGTTGGGTAACAAGTATTATACAAAGGGCTGCTGCATCGCAAAAGCGAATTAACGAGTTTTTAAATACCAAGAATGATATTGTTTCCGAGAGTGATATCGACAAAGAAATAGAAGGAAATATTGTGTTTAAGGATGTAAGTTTTGTGTACCCCGATTCAGGTATTAAAGCTTTACAGGGGATTAATTTCAGCGTAAATAAAGGGGAGACGCTGGCCGTAATTGGCACAACCGGCTCCGGAAAATCTACCATTGCCAATTTAGTTGCGCGCATGTACGATGCGAGTAGCGGAACTGTGGAAATAGATGGCGTAGATATTAAGGATTATAAGGTAAGCTCGCTACGTGGACAAATTGGTTATGTACCACAGGATGTCTTTCTATTTTCCGATACTATAAGAAACAACATTGCTTTTGGCGCTACCAACCTTACAGAGGAGCAGATGTTGCAAGCCTCAAAAGATGCTGATTTGCATAATAATATACTCGATTTCCCCAAGCAGTATGATACTGCGCTGGGCGAGCGAGGCATCACGCTTTCCGGTGGGCAAAAACAGCGTGTTTCTATTGCCAGAGCCATTGCCCGCAATCCGAAGATCATGATTTTTGATGACGCCCTCTCTGCGGTGGATACCAAAACAGAAAATGCTATTTTGAATGCTTTACAAAAAATTATGAAACACCGCACCAGCATTGTTATCTCGCACCGTGTGAGCTCTGCTAAGCTAGCTGATTATATAATAGTGCTTGATGATGGCGAAATTATAGAGCAAGGAACGGAAGAAGAGCTAATGGCGCTTGATGGTACTTATAAGAGTCTGTATCAGAAGCAATTGCAGGCGGAGACAGTGGAAAGTTAGCGGATAGCAGTTGGTAATTAACATTGAGCACTTAGCAGAAGCAATTTGTGAGCTATGAGCTGCGAGTTTAGAAAAATCTTTGCCAATTACTAATTACCTATTTCACCAATTACCAAATAGCCAAATAGCTATCTCACCAATTACCAGTTCCCAAATAGCCAACCAGCCAAATAGCCAACCACCAGTCACCAATTTATCAATCCTTCACCTCGCTCAAACCCATGGCTTTGAGTATAAAGCGCGGTAGTGGTTTTTTTGGGTTCCTCTTTTGCAAATTTAAATACCAACCGATTTTTTTCACAATAGGTACCTTATGTGTTTCCACAAATTCTATTAAAGCACCATCAGGGTCTTCCACGTACGTAAAATGCCCGGCTGCTTCACCCATATCAAAACTATTGGCGCTGTCAACAGTAAATGGGTATCCTTTGGCTTCACAAGTTGACTTCAAATCGGCCATGCCGTTAATGTCGTAGCATAGATGGATGTAGCCCAAATCGCCCCAGAATCTGTTCTCAAAAATTTTCCTTGGCTTCCTATCCAGTGCAATCACCAATTCCACTTCGCTGGCACCCAGCAACGGACTGAAAGCACCTGCTCTGGGTTTGCTGTGCCGTAGCAAAATACGTTTCACCTTTTTATGGCCACCCGGCAATGCTTGTAAATCGTCAAAAATGCCCTCTTTTTCGTAAATTACAGTATCGTAGCCTAAAATATCGCTGTATAAGGTGCGTGCTTTTTCAATGTCAGTAACCCCGATAATAGCGCCATTCGGGCCGCCCGGCAAAGCGGTTTTTCTTTGCTGAAACCAAGAGTCGCTCGGTACTACTTGAAAAATGTTTTCCCACGGATCTTTCACAAAAAAGGTATCATTGCCGCTCGGGTCTTTGGATAGTCCGCCTAAAATATTGAGCGAGCGCTCCTTAAAAAGTGTATAAGTAGCCGCTACATCTTTACTCTTCATTTTGGCAATATTGATGCCTAAGTCGCCCAACTGGGGTGTAAACTTTGGTGCTTCGGGCGTTCTGGAGGTGTATTGCCATATTTCAAATCCGCCTCCGCCTTGCATATTAATGGCGAGTATAGCATGCCGGCTACGGGCTTCACCACCTGTGTATGGCAACATTAGGGCGGCTTCTGCGGCTTCCTCAAATACAGGAACGCTCATACCGAAATTTTGTCTGTACCAAGTAAAGGCAGCTTGCACATCGGAAACGCCTATGCCTATTTGTTGAATACCACTGATAATAAATTTGCTCATAGCCTCAAAAATTTACAACGAAATAAGGGATAAAATCAGCCATAAACAATTAGTGGTGATAAAAAGCAATTAACACAAACGGTAATAGCTGTTTTAGAATACCTTTTAAATATTTTAACTATGAATTTCAGTGGTTTTGTGTCTCACATGAAGTTTGACATTACAATTTACCGAATATTGCTTATTTGGTATTAAATTTGGCTCTGTATTTACATATTGAGGAGGTATCTAAAACGATCAAAAGAAATGAAATTTGACAGATACCTTGGGCCACAAGCTTCAGGTTTTTGTAGGGATGCGTTAAAGAAGTAAAAGCAAACAATCAAAAAGATAAAGTAAAAGCTGAATATGGCGAATAATCCGCAGACACTATTAAAGAATGTATTTGGTTACGATGCATTTCGTCCGTTGCAGCAAGAAATTATTGACCGCACCTTGGCAGGAAAAGATAGTTTTGTGCTAATGCCTACAGGTGGCGGAAAATCCATGTGTTTTCAGATTCCTGCCTTGTGTTTTGAAGGTATTACAATTGTGGTTTCGCCACTTATTTCTTTGATGAAGGATCAAGTGCAGGCACTACAGGCCAACGGAATAAAAGCAGATTTTTTTAATAGTTCTATTTCGCCACAAGCCGAAAATGACGTGATTAATAAAGCTACGAGAGGCGATATTCAGATGCTTTATTTATCGCCAGAGAAATTAATTTCGGTAAGTAACACTTGGTTGAAAAATCTGAATATAAGATTAGTGGCTATTGATGAGGCGCATTGCGTAAGCATGTGGGGGCATGATTTTAGACCAGAATATACGCAACTGAAAGTATTCAGGAATTCCTTGCCGGAGGTGCCGTTTATGGCCTTAACTGCCACTGCGGATAAGTCGGCTAGAGCTGATATTGAAGCACAACTGGGCCTGAAAGACTCCAAGCTATTTATTTCTTCTTTTGATAGGAAAAACCTGAGCATTGAGGTAAGAGGGCAAGTTCCTAAAAAGCAAAAATTGCAAGAAATTGGGCAGTTTGTGGAGCTCAAAAAGAATGAGAGTGGCATTATTTATTGCTTGAGCAGAAAGAATACGGAGGAAGTAGCCGATTACTTGAAAGAAAATGGACATTCCGTTGCATTTTATCACGCAGGAATGGACGCTGAGGAAAGGGAGCGCGTGCAAACGGAATTCATACACGACCAAACCAAAATTATTGTGGCTACCATTGCTTTTGGGATGGGAATTGACAAATCGAACGTGCGCTGGGTGATTCATTATAATCTACCGAAAAACTTAGAAGGATATTACCAGGAAATTGGAAGAGCCGGACGTGATGGCTTGCCTTCTGAAACAAGGTTGTATTATAACATGAGGGATTTTGTGTTGTACAGTCAGTTTGCCGATGATGGGGCGAATTCAATGATGCAAAAGGACAAATTGAGCCGCATGCTACAATTTGCTGAGGCAAAATCGTGCAGGAGAAAAATACTACTCTCTTATTTTGGTGAGCATTTGACTGAAGATTGCGGAAACTGTGATGTGTGTCATAATCCGCCAAAGGATTTTGATGGCACTTTGTTGGCACAGAAAGCGCTTTCCGGAATTGCCAGAATGAAAGAGAAGGAAGGGATAAGCATGTTGATAAATGTGCTGAGAGGCTCCAATAATGCTGAGGTGCTTGCGGCAGGCTATTCGCAACTTAAAACCTATGGAGTGGGGAAGGAGATAAGTTTTTTCGATTGGAGAGATTACATTATCCAATTGGCAAATCAAGGGTTGATTGAGATTATGTATAGTGAAAATTCAGCATTAAAGATTTCAACAATTGGGTGGAAAGTGCTGAGAGGCGAACAGACTATAAAATTAACTTTGCCAATAACTGCCGAGGAGAAAGTTACCAAGCAGCCAAAGGTGGTGAAAATGCCAGATGAGGGAGAGGTGAATACAGACTTATTTACTGAATTAAAGAAGTTGAGGTACTCCATTGCGCAAGAAGAAAATATGCCGGCTTACATTGTTTTTAATGATAAATCATTGAGGGCCATGGCGAGTAATTTACCTGTTACAGAAAATCAGTTTTTGGCAATTTCCGGTGTGGGAATGAACAAGATGGAGCGGTATGGGGAGAAATTTATGGAGGTGATTAGGAAGTTTTAAAAGGTGGATGAAAAAACTGGAGAAATAGCAAGAGTATTCAGCTTTTCCAAAGTTCTAAATTTTGGAAAAGATTTTTGGCAGTGTTATTCGGCCGAGTTGTGAATTGCTTTCATTTTCATAGTTTGCTATGGAATTCACAGGTTCTAACTTCATTTGTACGTTCAAAAGTTCGTTGTGAATTGATTTCATTTTCATAGTTTGCTATGGAATTCACAGGTGAAAGCGATTAATATTAAGTATAGTACTTGTTGTGAATTGATTTCATTTTCATAGTTTGCTATGGAATTCACAGGCGGTTGCTGAAGCTGAAGCAGCTTTGACGGGTTGTGAATTGATTTCATTTTCATAGTTTGCTATGGAATTCACAGGGAACTTGCTATTCATTTTGCTATGTGGTTGTTGTGAATTGATTTCATTTTCATAGTTTGCTATGGAATTCACAGGCTTCTAAAATACCCTTTAATAGCTTTACTGTTGTGAATTGATTTCATTTTCATAGTTTGCTATGGAATTCACAGGTAAAAAAAGATAATGCCAACAATGTGATTAGTTGTGAATTGATTTCATTTTCATAGTTTGCTATGGAATTCACAGGCTATCCGGCACAAGCCCTGCACTACCTTTAGTTGTGAATTGATTTCATTTTCATAGTTTGCTATGGAATTCACAGGATCATTTGTGTAATAATGAAATGTTTTATGGTTGTGAATTGATTTCATTTTCATAGTTTGCTATGGAATTCACAGGTATACCCTCTGAATCATAAACGATTACTCGGTTGTGAATTGATTTCATTTTCATAGTTTGCTATGGAATTCACAGGACTTATACGACATAAATAACAACGTCTTAGTTGTGAATTGATTTCATTTTCATAGTTTGCTATGGAATTCACAGGTATTAACATCACTAGTATTGTCTACATTTCGTTGTGAATTGATTTCATTTTCATAGTTTGCTATGGAATTCACAGGAAAACGATCGTTAGTAGTAAATGCTATTGGTTGTGAATTGATTTCATTTTCATAGTTTGCTATGGAATTCACAGGTGGCATTAAGCATAAGCAGCACATCAGCTAGTTGTGAATTGATTTCATTTTCATAGTTTGCTATGGAATTCACAGGAAGAGGAATGGTAAGATAAGCCTTACTAAGGTTGTGAATTGATTTCATTTTCATAGTTTGCTATGGAATTCACAGGAAACTCAACAAAATAAATTACCAGACTTTAGTTGTGAATTGATTTCATTTTCATAGTTTGCTATGGAATTCACAGGTGGTATCTAAAAATGCGTATTCAGATTTAAGTTGTGAATTGATTTCATTTTCATAGTTTGCTATGGAATTCACAGGTAATTAGCCCAAACAGCCCAACCAACCAAAGTTGTGAATTGATTTCATTTTCATAGTTTGCTATGGAATTCACAGGCCTTAAAGTAGGCGGACAACTCTGCCACAGGTTGTGAATTGATTTCATTTTCATAGTTTGCTATGGAATTCACAGGCTATAGCTTACTTAATTTACTACGACACTGTTGTGAATTGATTTCATTTTCATAGTTTGCTATGGAATTCACAGGAAAGGGTTTCTTTTCTATCACGGGAAATTGGTTGTGAATTGATTTCATTTTCATAGTTTGCTATGGAATTCACAGGCCTATAATCGACAAGAGCCACCTTGCGGCAGTTGTGAATTGATTTCATTTTCATAGTTTGCTATGGAATTCACAGGCCACATCAAAATTATCGGCTAACTCCAATGGTTGTGAATTGATTTCATTTTCATAGTTTGCTATGGAATTCACAGGAATAGATATGTATTTAATGGCCGTGTCTAGTTGTGAATTGATTTCATTTTCATAGTTTGCTATGGAATTCACAGGGCGTAATAATATAGCTGGCCACGGTATTTAGTTGTGAATTGATTTCATTTTCATAGTTTGCTATGGAATTCACAGGGATCTACTGCCTGCTGCAAAGATGCGATAGTTGTGAATTGATTTCATTTTCATAGTTTGCTATGGAATTCACAGGTATTACTTTGATCTGAATGATCCAGAGGAGGTTGTGAATTGATTTCATTTTCATAGTTTGCTATGGAATTCACAGGCCTGCAGAACCATACAGCAATCGCTTTAGCGTTGTGAATTGATTTCATTTTCATAGTTTGCTATGGAATTCACAGGTCTATCTTTTCTTGGTACTCCTGCCACAACGTTGTGAATTGATTTCATTTTCATAGTTTGCTATGGAATTCACAGGAGACTTAGCGAGTAAAGGCTACTCGTTTCTGTTGTGAATTGATTTCATTTTCATAGTTTGCTATGGAATTCACAGGTTTATCAAAATAAGCAAAGAGCATGGGTTGTTGTGAATTGATTTCATTTTCATAGTTTGCTATGGAATTCACAGGCAACTAATTTCAACCAGACTACTAATCCTAGTTGTGAATTGATTTCATTTTCATAGTTTGCTATGGAATTCACAGGACCGTTTATGGACTATACGGTAACCTTGACGTTGTGAATTGATTTCATTTTCATAGTTTGCTATGGAATTCACAGGATGGGAAAAACGGACAAGATGCAATATTAAGTTGTGAATTGATTTCATTTTCATAGTTTGCTATGGAATTCACAGGCGGCTCAGCTTCACTTAAGTACTGTTGTTAGTTGTGAATTGATTTCATTTTCATAGTTTGCTATGGAATTCACAGGACCAAGCATTGGCGTTAGCCAATAAAAATCAAGTTGTGAATTGATTTCATTTTCATAGTTTGCTATGGAATTCACAGGACTGCATCGGTATAAATTGTTCTGCGTCTGGTTGTGAATTGATTTCATTTTCATAGTTTGCTATGGAATTCACAGGAGAGGTAGGCGATGGAACTCCTATAGCGGGGTTGTGAATTGATTTCATTTTCATAGTTTGCTATGGAATTCACAGGCATTTTTTCAGGTGTTTCTATCAGTTTATAGTTGTGAATTGATTTCATTTTCATAGTTTGCTATGGAATTCACAGGTGGTATCTAAAAATGCGTATTCAGATTTAAGTTGTGAATTGATTTCATTTTCATAGTTTGCTATGGAATTCACAGGATGTTAAGGCGTTGCTTTATGTCATTGATAGTTGTGAATTGATTTCATTTTCATAGTTTGCTATGGAATTCACAGGTTTTCACTTTTACATTGTAACCATCCAAGTGTTGTGAATTGATTTCATTTTCATAGTTTGCTATGGAATTCACAGGATAAGCTACTGCATTGCTAATATCCACCTTGTTGTGAATTGATTTCATTTTCATAGTTTGCTATGGAATTCACAGGAAGCAGGGTGTATTTAAGTGAGGTAAAGGCGTTGTGAATTGATTTCATTTTCATAGTTTGCTATGGAATTCACAGGCTGCCAATTGTCAACTGTTTGTAGATTCCAGTTGTGAATTGATTTCATTTTCATAGTTTGCTATGGAATTCACAGGTACAAGATTGTACAATTTGTACATGTTAGGGTTGTGAATTGATTTCATTTTCATAGTTTGCTATGGAATTCACAGGCAGCAACAGATCAAGATGCAGCATTATTCTGTTGTGAATTGATTTCATTTTCATAGTTTGCTATGGAATTCACAGGTCACAAGTATTCTTTACTGTATCAACATAAGTTGTGAATTGATTTCATTTTCATAGTTTGCTATGGAATTCACAGGGGTGTTTAGCAACACTCCGGACGTTAATCTGTTGTGAATTGATTTCATTTTCATAGTTTGCTATGGAATTCACAGGGGTTCTACTTCTAACATTGCATAGTGAAGGGTTGTGAATTGATTTCATTTTCATAGTTTGCTATGGAATTCACAGGGCATGTGCCGCCCGACCCAAACACGGGAGAGTTGTGAATTGATTTCATTTTCATAGTTTGCTATGGAATTCACAGGCAGGGATATGCAAGTTAAGAAATTAGAATAGTTGTGAATTGATTTCATTTTCATAGTTTGCTATGGAATTCACAGGAGACTAGTCTATAAAAGACTGGTTCTCCTTTTAGTTAGCTGTATTAACAGGAATTAAAAATGAGGATTCAATTTAAAGCTGATAGGCCATCAAGGCCTATTAAAATATTTCTAGTTGTTGTGAAGGCGGCTCTGTAGGGATTTCTTTAGCACTTCTGAAAATTTCCATCATGCCAAACTGCCGGTCAGTTATATGCATAATACATACTTCACCTTTTGCTGGTAATGACATTTTTACACGTTTTATATGCACCTCAGCATTCTCTCTACTAGCACAAAAGCGGGTGTAAATAGAAAATTGGAACATGCCAAAACCATCCTTTAAAAGCGTTTTCCTAAATTTGGTTGCTATGCTACGATCTTTCTTGGTATCTGTAGGCAAATCGAACAAAACCATTACCCACATACTCCTATATTGATTAATCCGCTCAAAAAATGAAGTTTTCATGATTAGGATAGCTAATTTTTCTACTCCTTCCACTATAACATTCATACAAACTGCTTGTCGTTCTACTTACCGCTAACATTAAAGGACTTTTCTGCTCGTCAATCACTACATCCATAGCTGGTAATTGCAATAGTTCTTTTTTCATCTCAGGGCTAAGCTCATTGGCTAACATGTCATTATCTACCATTTGGCAAACCAATAAATCAACAAAGGGGCGGTACGGCTCCATTATATCATCTGCCAGTCCGTAAGCATTGTATTTATTTTTATGCATAATACCTAAGACAGGCAATAAGCCTGAACTAATTAAAGCCCGTGCCACCACTGCTCTCAAAATGGCATAACCATAGTTAAGTAAGTTATTGGGCGGCATACCTTTAGGCTGCCTATTAAAATCTTCTATGTCAAATAAATGTTGCCAATAATATGCAGCTGCCTGCGCTTCTTGATTGGTCTGATCACCAGATAAAACTTTCTCAGCCAAATAAGTCATCCGCTTATGGGCTTTTCCTCTTAATTGCAATAGCGCACCTTGATTTAATATTTTAGTTTTCACTGTTTGCGCCCAAAGATTCTTTTTAAGGGGTGCGCTAGCTTCCAACTGCTTGTAAACTCTTTCTGTATGTTCAGTATGGCCTACCAATGGTGCATGCATGCCGTTGGGCATGTGTTGTTCGTTACAGCTAATGATAACCACCTTGTTATTAAGTAAATTATTTATTAATCGGTGAGATATGGTAACCTGTGGATGTTCCAATACCAGCAAGCCAATGTCTTCAATAGGCACGGTTTTATCCTCCTGTTCCTCTTTTCTGATTAGCATTTGCTGATCTTTAGTAGAAAGATAAGCCTTACTACCTATAAGAATGGTTTTTTTAATCATTTGATTGAGTTATAGTTTTAAGTAGATTAGGTTGATTAATTAAAACTAATGTTACCCTCTATATCCATTGTAAAATCAAGACCATCAATGGCAAAATTCCAGTTCTTTCTTCTAAGTCTCAGGAAAACTTGATGTTCATCAGGCTTAAAGGCGGAATCTTCTTTATAAACTTTTTTTAATTCGGTTGCCATTCCAGCAGCCAAATGGTGTCTGAATTTAATTCTACCATCACTCTCAAACTGGTAAATTTTATATAGCCTTTTAGACATTTCAGTACCGCTTAAATTTTCCAGTTCGCTTTTATCACTTTCATAGAAAAGCACCTTATGTCCACTTCTTAAAATAGTTGTAATTGGGAGTTCTTTCTTATTTTTTCCTTTGCCTATTTCAATTTTATTATAAAAAGGTTCTTCAAAATACACGAAGTCTCCGTTGGGTTTTAATGAAGCTACTTCACTTATACTCAGTATTCTTATTTCCTTATCTACTCCATCTGAATAGAAAAGACAAAGTGCATTTTCACCATTTTTTGCTAAAATGTGCTGTTTATGTTTTTGATCTGATTCAAAGTTGTGTGATTTAACTTTTACTGCTTTATTATAGCTCAAAGTTTCATAACAGCGTATTCGTCTTATCTTATTTACTTTATTACCTACCTTATCAAGCATAAAAATACCATCGTTTAGGGCTGTTTTGAAATCCTGTGCTTTCTGTATCTGTGCCTCTATTGTGTTATAAAGTGATTTGTCAACAATTACATTTCTTAATCGCTTCCATGTTTTTGAAACCTGGCGAATCTGCAGTGCTCTTATAAATCAGTTCCTTTCTAATCACTAGCTTAGGACTTTCTTCTAAAATCATTCGATTATGCCCATCAAATTCAATTTGTCCCTCACTGTTTCTTAAAGGAATCTTTATTGCTCCAAAAAACGATTCACCATGCAGCTGACCCCTAATAGTATCACCCTCAGAGATTATTGGTTGTTTATTGTCTTTTAATTTAATTTGCCCGCCCCGCCTTAATTTCTTAAAGGTTTGAAGAGTGGTACGATGTTCAGTTATATTGTTAATCAGCACCGTTTCCTCCAATGATCGTATCATTTTTGGAGTAAAATTCGGCCAACTAATAGGGATAGTATGATATGTTTTGAGCTTGTTGTCTTTGTTAAAGAAATAAAATGCTTGAGTATTTTTTTTGAAGCAATTGGTGTAAGGGTTAAAGTAGCGGCATCTATAGCATGATGACTGTGGATAGATCGGTTTTTAAAGCTATTCTGTAGTTTTAACTCGTAAATTTCTTTAAAGGCTGAAACTACCGAGCCTTTTTCAACGCTTACTTTATTAAATATTGTTTTGAGATATGGTAGTGCGTATTTTGTAATTATTTGGGTATCTCGTAATTGGCTATTTTTCCAGCTGGCTCTATATTCTTTTATAGTAAAGGTTTCAAGCTTTGCCTTTAAGTATGAAATTTCCATTTGTAAAACATGGGCTTGCTGAATGCAATAATCCTTATAATCCTTATTAACTCCCGTAGCCCATGACGCTTTGTTTCGCCAATCATTTTTTTTAACTGTTAAATCTTCGATTTTAGATGAGCTAATTTTTTCAGTCAGCGTACCTTTTACTTTAATTTCTTCTCGAATTATTCGTCCAAAAATTTTCTCTACTTTCTCCAGAACAGGTGGAAGTGCTATGCCATCTATTATCACTTCATTATCGTAATTTGGCAATTGTGCCGGTATTCTTTTTGCTTTAATTTCTCTATTATACCAATTGTCGGCAAGCGTCAAGTTTTTGAGTTCGTCATCAAAACTCATACTTGCTGGTATGGTGTGCTCTATGTCATACAAGCCTCCGTTAAGCACATCGGTCATGTTTATAGTTTTGCCTGTGTATAAACAAGCTCTACCTTGTTCTTCCCAAAGCCTTACTTTTCTTATAAGTTCTTTATCATTTTCATTGTAATTCCTTTTTCCGTTTTCGTTACACTCGATTATTAGTTTTTGATACTTTTTATTCTCTTTCTCTCTTTCGTTGTTCCATATTTCAATAGCCTTGCGCTTGTTGGCATCGTTTAATTCACGTGCTATTTCAACCACAATTCTGGTATGCTCATCTATTTTATGGTGCTTTAAAAGATGGTTTATTAAATGCCTTACTTTTTGAAAAGATTTTAGCGCCATTGGATTTTTGAAACCTTTGGTCAGCGTTTCAGGCGTACCTAGTAGCTTTACGGTTTTATTCTCATTTAAAGCTGATGGGTTCTTATCTAAGAAAGCATCTACTGTATCAACCGGAAGATAAACATGTGCATCATTTAATGAATAAATGGAGTACTCAGTGGCTGCGGGGTATAGGTCATGTTCAGATGGATGCCAAAGATATTTTTTACGCTTATTGGGTATGTCATAAGCCTCTTGCAAATATTCAAAGATAGCATCGTGAAGCTTAGGTAGCTCGTGAAAAACATCTTTCCTTTGCATCAATGATATTTTTAAAAAACGCCTGAATTTTTCGCCTACTTCACTCACAATTTCTTCCTGTTCTTCTTGTGAGAAGGCTTGCCAAGTTGGTGGCTTATAGTAGTTTATAATTGCTTCTAAAACTGCTTTTTGTTCGCTTTCATCTAAGGGTTTGTCGTTTGCTGTAACATAAGGATGAGCTCCGTCCAATTCCGCAGCTATCAAGTTATTTGTTGTTTGTTTTACGTCTTTTTCAAATCTATTTTTATTAATTAGAATTCCTATTTCGTGAGAGAAATGTTCATGGTCTTTTTCATCAATTTTATTAATACCAAGCACTTTTGGTAAGTTAGCCATATATACTGCATGGCTATACAAATAACCCTTTTGCAAGTATGGCAGCATTTTTTTAATGGCTGAAAGGCTTAAGGTTGCATAACCATTGGGTAATCTGAGGTTTATGAAACGTTTAGTCACATCATCATTAAAATTCAATTTTTCTTGAGCAAATTTGTTTAGGTTTTCGGCTCCGTTAAACGTATTTAAAACATGCCAAATATCTTCATAGGAATAATGTTTAATTGCAGTTCTTTTAGGCTGAGGGTCTCTCTCGAAGCTTTCCTGCCAGCCGTATGTCGTTCTCCAATCAAGTCCTAAAGCTTCATCAAAGAAATTTAACAACACAGCAGAAACTAACTTGGTGTTTTCTTTAAATCTTGAATGATGTTTTGCCCCATCTTTTTCAAGTTTTTTAATAATGGTTTTGAATGTAAATTCTTTTGAGGCTCTTAAAAACAGCGGGTAAATATTCTCTTTTAAATAAGTATGTAATGCAATACCTTCAGGAGGTTGAATTTTCAGGTTGTTAATGTTAATCCATACCCGATATTCTTCATATAGGGGATGGCTTAACTGTGCTCTTTTTTTTCCTTTTTCAAAAAGACATTTTCCTACTAGTCCTTTTTGTGAACGTAAGTCTCTTTGCCAAATGATAGCTTTGTGCAATTTATCACAATTAGCATCTGCTAAGTCATGCAGAGTACATATTATTTTAAGTTCATTTTCATAATCTTTCCGTAAGTTATATCTCTTCCTTATTCGAACTTTATGACCCTCTTGGCTTTTTTCTTTTTGATAGTGATATAAAGCGGATCCTAAAGTGCCATATTTTTTTAAGAAATTTTCAATACTATTTCTTCCTAATGTATTATTTTTCTCGCTGCCCTTTATAATAGTTTTAGCCTCATCTTCATCTCTTCCTTTAAAACCTCTTCTTTGTACCAATTGATAGAAAACTCTACCTAATATGTGCGGATTCTCATCAAAAACTTTTTTATAATCCGGGTGTGCCGCTAATGCCCTAAAAACATAATAACTCTCATGCTTATCCTTGTTAAAAAGGTGAAAATCAGGTTTGCCATTTCGTCAAAATCAAACCTTAGCCAACTTAGAAAAACTGTTCAAGTTGGATATTGCCTTCCATTTATTGAATCGTAAAAACGCCATTTTTTCAACTCGTCCATACTTAAAGGACACATGTTATTTTTTATAAGGAATTCTAGTAATGCCCATTTTCTATATTTTTCGGCTTTGTAATTATTGCGTTTTCCCCGGCTTTGGGTTCTCTTCTGAACTTTCGGAAACTCATTACCTTTTTCAGAGGCCACGCCTTTTTCAAACGTTATTACTCCTTTATCAGTTAGCTGCTGCTCTTTCAACTGATCATTTCTTAATGCCCAACCTATGCTGTTCGTTCCTAAGTCAATACCTAATGTTTTGGTCATATTTTTTGCATTTAATTATTTAAGATTCATTTTTTACTATATCTTTACTTCAGAAATCAATTCACAATAAGGCTTTAAGCCGAAGAAATTAAATTCTTAAGCCCTGCGTATTCCGTGGGGCTTTTTTATAATTTTTATCCTTTGTGTAGCTTCGGATTCTTTTGTTTAATATTTTAATTTTAAATGTTTATTAAAGTGGGTTTTTGAACATATACTTATCTGCAGTCAACAAATTTACGAAAAAAATAGGACGTATAAAGACTTAATCGTAAATTTGTTTTAAGATGAAAGTGTGATTGATCGTCATATTGAGATGAGGTGTCCAAAACCCTTCTCTGGCGGTTACGCTTAGTCTTTTCTATAAGCTCTAATTCAGAGGTCTTTTCACTCTCTGAATAAGTCTTTATGTTAAATATGGTTTTATATTGAAAATTACTTTATTTAATAAGGCTTTAAGCCGAAGAAATTAAATTCTTAAGCCCTGCGTACTCCGTGGGGCTTTTTTTATTCCCATCCAAAATAATAAAATTTGATCATAAAATAGATAACTTTTCGATGAATACTATCCTATACCCGTTAAAAACCTCTACTTAGAGTTGTTTCTTTCATTTCACACAGCTTACCCATCTACTTTATTCTCATATTTTCCCTACTTTTGCGAGGCAAAATAATGTACAAATTATGGAATTAAAACAAGTTGCCCTCAACGATAAACACATCAGCCTTGGTGCTAAAATGGTGCCTTTTGCAGGTTACAATATGCCGGTTTCCTATGCCGGCTTGCTCGAAGAGCATAAAACGGTGCGCCATGCGGTGGGGATTTTTGATGTATCGCACATGGGAGAGTTTCTGGTAACCGGCCCTAAAGCGCTGGATTTAATCCAGCAAGTGAGCAGCAACGATGCAAGCAAACTCACGGAAGGAAAAGCCCAGTATGCTTACCTGCCCAATGAAACAGGAGGTATTGTGGACGACTTGCTGATATATTGCATCAGAGAAAATGAGTATATGCTGGTGGTAAATGCTTCCAATATTGAAAAAGACTGGGCTTGGATAAGTCGCTATAACGAGCCTATTGGCGCCACATTACGGAATATATCCGCTAATTTTTCCCTCTTTGCCGTGCAGGGACCAAAGGCGGAAGCAACTTTGCAGAAGCTAACCGATATTAATCTGGCAGAAATTAAGTTCTACACCTTTAAGGTGGGCGGAATAGCCGGGGCAGAATATGCTATCCTCTCGGCAACAGGCTATACCGGTGCCGGTGGATTTGAAATTTACCTCCATAATAAGGATGCGGAAATGATTTGGGATAAAGTGATGGAAGCAGGAGAGGAGTTTGGCATTCAGCCGATTGGTTTAGGGGCTAGAGATACACTCAGGATGGAAATGGGCTAT
This sequence comes from uncultured Cytophagales bacterium, assembly GCA_963832285.1. Lineage (GTDB taxonomy): Bacteria > Bacteroidota > Bacteroidia > Cytophagales > Cyclobacteriaceae > Marivirga. The sequence goes on along the minus strand of CAWHTP010000002.1, from coordinate 319,997 downwards.
TGCCTTTACGGGAATGACATTGACGATACCACCTCCCCGCTGGAGGCTGGTTTGGGTTGGGTAACCAAGTTTGATAAGCAGTTTGTGAATTGTGATAACCTAAAGCTGGAAAAGGAAGCAGGCGTAAAGAAAAAACTGGTAGGGTTCCACATGCTGGAAAAAGGTATTCCCCGCCAAGGCTACGAAATTTTTGATGGTGCGGGGAAAAAAATAGGGACTGTAACCAGCGGAACGCAAAGCCCCATGCTCGGCCACGGAATTGGCATGGGCTATGTAAATATTGCACATGCCAGCCCAGATACAGAAATTTTTATTGGCGTTAGAAAAAACAAAATAAAAGCAGAGGTGCGGAAGTTGCCGTTGGTGCAAATAGGGAAGTGAATTTTGTAGAGATGATAGAGGTGAGTGGTTTAGGGGGTAAGGCGTATATGACATGAATTTACAGTAAAACCGCGTTTTATTAAAATCTGTTAGAGATACTTAAAAGGATTCTTTGATAAAATCAAAAAGGAATAAGACCAATTTAGATGTATAAAGCCGCTTATAAGAATAGTAAAAAATAATGCACCCATTAATATACAAAATGAGGTTGTTTTTACGGATCACCTTAATCATACAATCGTTCATCCTCAACAGTCCGCCAGCCGGCTGAGGAATCTGTTAATAGATTGCTATTTTAGAGATTCAAGTTGCACTTGAATAGAACAGATTCCCTCCTGCCTGCGCAGGCAGGTTTTCAAGGGATGACGATCTTTCTTAGTTTAAAGATTATCTTTGGTTGAACGACCCAATCTTACAAAGATATTTTATTGATTTAAAGGTAGTTACTTGTCAATTTCTGAGGTTGCCATTCCGTAAAAAAAGTGTCAATACCACCAATATCGTCATTCCCGACAGTCAGCCAGCTGGCTGAGGAATCTGTTAATATAAAGCGCCAGCTTTCTGATTATTTCTGAATAACATTGGACTAATATTTTAGAGATTCAAGTTGCACTTGAATAGAACAGATTCCCTCCTACCTGCGCAGGCAGGTTTTCAAGGGAATGACGAGATGAAATAGCATTGTATGCAACATGTAATTTATATCAGTTTGGATTTATAGAGCTGCACATAAGAATTGCGAAGAAATAATACGCCCTTTAACATGTTAAATGGTATAAGATAAAGAATACAAAAGTTGGGCTATTTATCATTTTGATATTTCTATTGACCTTTTGGGAAGTAAATTTATGCGGGCAAAATTTAACAGAATCTGAAAGAAAAATATACTTAATGCGCTGAAAAATAGGGGGGTAGCAGTCTTGACGCCTGTTAGACAGGCATTACCAACAAGCCATAAAAATACCAGTGCAACGAATAACACTTATATTCACCGCAAAATAAGCAACGATTAATTTTGATATGCAACGATTAATTAATATTTTCGTTGCAAAATTTGCATCGAATGAAAGCTTTTATATATCAAAATGACAATTGGCCTGAATTTACTTGGAACAGTAATGATTTCTTAAGTCTGTTAAGTGAGGCCAGAAACTTACAGGGCAGACTTGTCGGAAAAATGGAAACACTAGGTTTCGATTTAAGAAATGAAGCTTTGCTTGACACGTTGACCCTTGATGTAATAAAATCTTCAGAGATTGAAGGAGAATTTCTAAATCCCGAACAAGTTCGTTCATCAATTGCCCGTAGGTTAGGAATGGAAATAGCAGGAGCAATTAAATCCGATAGGTATGTGGAAGGAGTAGTTGAAATGATGCTTGATGCCACACAAAAATGTTTTGAGCCACTAACCACTGAGAGACTTTTTAATTGGCATGCAGCTTTATTCCCTACAGGAAGAAGTGGAATATACAAGATTACAGTGGCAGACTGGAGAAAAGACACCACAGGACCTATGCAAGTTGTATCAGGGGCAATGGGAAAAGAAAAAGTTCATTTTCAGGCACCAGATTCTGAATTGGTGGCTCGAGAAATGACCCGATTTATAGATTGGTTTAATAGTACTGAAATCGACTTGGTGCTTAAAGCTGCAATTGCACATTTTTGGTTTGTAACTATTCACCCTTTTGAAGATGGAAACGGCAGGATAACAAGAGCGTTGACAGATATGCTTCTCGCTCAATCTGACAAAAGTATTCAACGGTTTTATAGCTTGTCCGCCCAGATTAGAATAGAGAGGAAGCAATATTATGAGCTATTGGAGAAAACTCAAAGAGGTAATTTAGATATAACTGATTGGATTGTTTGGTTTTTAAACTGCCTGATAAATGCCTTGAAAGCTGCAGATTCCATATTTACAAAAGTTTTATTCAAAGCTGCGTTTTGGCAAAAGCACCTAGACACTACAATAAATAACCGTCAAAGAAAATTGCTAAATATAATGATGGATGGTTTCGAAGGGAAATTAACTTCATCAAAATGGGCGAAAATTGCAAAATGCTCAAAAGATTCTGCAGTAAGGGATATTAACCACTTAATTGACAAAGAAATATTGCAAAAAGAAGCAGCTGGAGGACGAAGCACAAACTATGAACTGATAGGATTGCCAACTGGTAAGGATGCATAAAATACTAACCAAAATAACTCAAATTCAAGAATTTTCAATCAAAATACAAAAAACCATAATTCATAAGGCGATAACTGTTTATTTCCTCAATTTTGTATTTCAGTAAAATCAAAGAGTACATTAATGAACAATATAGACATCTGCCTGACACCGGAATTAATCCATCAATACGAGCTGGAAGGTAAAATAGTAGTAGTTGTAGATATACTAAGAGCTACCTCATGCATGGTAACAGGCATGGCAAATGGGGTAAAAGAGATTATGCCCGTTTCTACGCTGGAAGAGTGTAAAGCCATGAAGAGTCTTGGTTATTTCACAGCCGCAGAACGCAATGGCGCTAAAGCGGATGGTTTCGATATGGGCAACTCGCCTTTTGAATATATGGATGAGCAGCTCAAAGGAGAAAAGGTTGCTGTAACTACCACCAACGGCACGCTGGCCATACATAAAAGCCTGATGGCAGATGAAGTATTGATTGGTGCCTTTTTAAACTTACAGGCTGTTGCCGATTATCTGCTCACCAAAAAACAAGATGTGGTAATTGTTTGTGCCGGGTGGCAAGGCAAGTTCAATTTGGAAGATACGCTTTTTGCGGGCGCATTGGCCAGCATGCTGAAAGAAGCATTTGAATACCATGGTGATGTGCCATTGGCAGCCGAAGCCATGTGGAGTAATATGAAAAATGACCTGTTTGTAGCACTTAAAAATTCTGCACACGCTAAAAGGCTGGCAAAAATGGAGGTAACAGAAGACATAAAATTCTGTAGTCAACTAAATAAGTACAGCGTCATCCCCAAACTATTCGGGGAAACACTAAAAGCATTATAAAGTCAACTATGTCGCAATACCCACAAATATTACTTAAGAAAGGTAAAGAAAAATCGTTGGAGCGTTTCCATCCATGGATTTTTTCCGGTGCTATACAAACAATCCCCGATGACCTACACGAAGGGGATATTGTGGAGGTAATCCACCACGACAAGAGTTTCATAGGGATTGGCTATTACCAGATAGGCTCCATTGCCGTGCGTATGCTAACTTTTGATGTGCAAAAAATTAATAAAGCATTTTGGGCAAAATTATTAGATACAGCCATTGAACTCAGGAAAACAGCCGGCTTGTGGGATAATGCGGAAACGAATGTATTCCGATTGGTGCATGGCGAAGGAGATGGCTTTCCGGGTTTAATAGTAGATTATTATGCCGGTTGTGTGGTTTTTCAGGCGCATACTGTGGGTATGTACCGCATCAAAGCTGTTTTTATAGAGGTGCTACAAGATGCTTTAGGCGATAAGTTAAAAGCGGTATACGATAAGAGCGCACATACCTTACCCTTTAAAGCGGAACTGGAAACGCAAGACTCTTTTTCATACGGAGAAGAGCACGAGCAATGGAAAGTATTGGAATACGGCAATACTTTCAACATTAATGTAGTTACAGGTCAAAAAACCGGCTTTTTTGTGGATCAGCGTGAAAATAGAAAGCTGCTGGAAAAATATTGTAGCGGCAAAAAAGTGCTGAACACCTTCTGTTACTCAGGAGGCTTTTCCGTGTTTGCCATGCGGGCCGGTGCTCAGCTGGTACACAGTGTGGATAGCTCCAAGATAGCTATTGAACTCACGGATGAAAATATAGCGCTCAACTTCCCTGAGGCTGACAATCACCAATCGTATGTGGCCGATGTGTTTGCCTTTTTAAACGATATGCCGGAGCATTACGATGTAATAGTGCTCGATCCTCCGGCCTTTGCCAAGCACAGGCGTGTTCTGGCCAACGGAATAAAGGGCTACCGAACAATTAACGAGAAAGCCATCAAAAACATGAAAGCTGGCGGTGTATTATTTACCTACAGCTGCTCGCAGGTAGTTACACCGGAAAACTTCCGAACGGCTGTTTTTTCTGCCGCTGCCAGGGCGGGGCGCACGGTACAGATCATCCACCAAATGCACCAGCCGGAAGATCATCCTATCAGTATTTACCATCCGGAAGGCGAGTATTTGAAGGGCTTGGTGCTGAGGGTAGTGTAGGGAAATATTGAGTATTTGGTAGCAGGTAGTGAGATAACATAGTGAATTATAAAGTTCTGTTATAAGCTATTTGAGTTATAGCACCTATTTTTAGCCCTTTGTTGGTAACTCTATTACTTGGATTTTGTCGGGTGGATAGTTAGCTTTAGGAGTATTATATATTGAAAAGCTTTTAGATTTCTACAAATACACAATGCTACCTTTAGTGAATATACTAGCTGTTGGTGGTTGGTAGGAGGGTGTTAGCATTTATTTCTCTTCGCAACTTTTACAAAAGCAATTTTGTTGGTATATTGCAGTAGTATTGCTTTACATATGAAATCATCTTCTCAAAATGATAACAAAATTCGACACTAAAAAAAGTATCAGACGAGCTAAAACTGTAAGAAAAAAAAGGACTGGTTGGGTTATTAAAGTCCCTAATGGAGAATACACCTGGTCTAATAAAATAGAACGAGTAAGCATTATTAGAAGAAGGCTTCCTTATGAATCAATTGAAGTAAGTAAAAGAGGACTGGTTGGGTTATTAAAGTCCCTAATGGAGAATACACCTGGTCTAATAAAATAGAACGAGTAAGCATTATTAGAAGAAGGCTTCCTTATGAATCAATTGAAGTAATTAGCAAAAGAACTGATCTTCCGGTAAAACAAGTTCTAACCATTTTTAGCCTGCCTCAAACCACTTACAACAAAAAGAAAAGAGAAAACGAATTATTAAGTGGTAGAGACAGTGAGGTTGTACTATTACTAACAGAACTTCTGGATTTTGGATCGGATGTATTTAATAATGAATCTGAAAAATTTCAAAGATGGCTTAAGAAACCAAATGTATCATTGGGTGGAGTAAAACCAGAAAGCTTGTTTGATTCAGTAACCGGTATTCAAGAAGTGAAAAACGCACTTAATAGACTTGAAAATGGCAATATGGCGTAATGAGGGTCTACCGAGTTGAGAGAAATAAATACCTTAAATCCACCTTAAAGGGAATTGGGGCAGCCCTAACAGAAGGATATAGATGGAATAGTCTTAATACCTACCTTGTTTATACGGCAGAATCTCGTGCTTTAGCAACTTTAGAAGATTCAATTCACCTTTTAAGGACTGGAGTGAAAATGTGCCATCGATAGTTGGTCACCATACTTATAGTCATTCCCGATATTCTGAAGTAGGTTTTGATAACTTTGTAAAAGATATCGAACAAGGTGAAAAATTGACCAAAGAATATGCTTCTTTATATAACAAAAATCTTGAGTATTTACGTTTTCCATATAATGATCTAGGTCAAGATTCTATTCAACATCTACAAATCAGAGCTTTTTTAGAATCAGAAAACTATTTAATAGCTCCATTTACAATTGAAAGTTCCGATTGGATGTTTAATTATGTATATGAATACTATCTCGATAAAAAAGAATATGACAAAGCCACAGCCATTGGAAAGCAATATGTCGAAAAGACTATTGAGTTGGTAAAATTTTATGAAGTACTGAGTGAATCAATTTATAATCGCCCTATTAACCATATTTATTTATGTCATGACAATTCCATTAACGGAGATTATTTGGCCAAATTGTAGAGAGCTTGAAAAAGAGAATTACAAGATTGTAAGCTTTGAAGAGTCACTAACGGATCCAATCTACCAGCAGAAAGATTTCTACTGTGAAAAATGGGGAATCAGTTGGTTATATAGATGCATGAGAAGTTCAAAACAAAAATATGCTTGGATGAGTCAAGCACCCGATTTTGTAGAGATCGAAAAAACATATAACGTCATTTCAAAAACATAATTTGACTTCAAATTTGATCGAAGAATCGTAACAAGGAAAGGAATAACAGCATAGAACATTGTATATACAAAATAGGCAAAAAAGTGATAAACTCAAGGATTTTAGCTTATGTCAAACTTTGTGTTAAACCGAAAATTTAATGCTTCGAAATCCCCTACTTTTCATAGTGTGCCAAGAAGCAGCCACGGCATAAAATTGGCTGCATGCTTTAAATAAGATCATGGTAGGTCCATCAGCGTCGTTGTATAGGCGATGGCTCTAAACCACCTAAAGGTGCTGCAATTAACAGTTGTGGTTACTGAGCTTTAGGAGAATTCGATCCCTGAGGTCGCAGGTGATAAGGGAGTTGAGACAGCTGAACCATGAAGAGGTGTCAGATGGAACTCCAGTCAAAAGCTACGAAGTATATACGGACAAAAGTGCGTTCCAACAAAGGGAGTGCGGGAGTTGATGCGATAAGCATGCAGGAATTTGATGCCGACCGCAGAAAACACCTGTACAAGCTTTGGAATCGAATGGCATCAGGGAGTTATTTCCCACCGCCGGTCAAAGAAGTGGAAATACCCAAGAAAGACGGTTCAGTCCGTAAGTTGGGAGTGCCCACAATTAGTGACAGGGTCGGGCAAATGGTGGTCAAAATGTTCATTGAACCAAGATTAGAGGCAGTAGTCAGTACAAACTCTTACGGTTATCGACCCAATAGAAATGCCCATCAGGCATTGACAGAGGTACGAAAGAACCGTTGAAACAAGACTGGGTAGTTGATCTGGACATCAATGGTTTCTTTGACAATATAGACCTGGCTATACTGATGCTTGCCGAGAGAAACACGTGCCCGAAAATTGGGTAACGCTCTATGTCAAACGATGGTTGGAAGCACCCGTTGTTACGGTATCTGGAGAACTGATCCAAAAGCAAGGAAAAGGAACGCCACAGGGCGGAGTAATCAGCCCATTGTTGGCAAACCTTTTTCTACATTACGCTTTTGATAAATGGTTGGAACAGACAGATAAAAGTGTAGCTTTTGAACGTTATGCCGATGACGTAATACTACATTGTAGCACAAAAGCCCACGCAGAACAAATACTGCAATCGGTACATCAAAGAATGGCTTCGGTAGGATTAGAATTACATCCACAAAAGACAAAAATTGTCTACTGCCGAGACTTTAGAAGAAAAGAAAAATACCCAACGGTCAAGTTTGATTTCTTAGGATATTCTTTTCAGCCAAGAACTGCCTACTCTAAGAAAAAGGGAAAGCTGTTCATTGGTTATGATTGTGCCATAAGTATTAGTTCAAGAAAACGCATTGCAGACAAGCTGGAAGAACTGAATGTGAATAAGTTAAGTTTTAAAAGTATAGTAGGAGTGGCTCAATACCTGAATCCAATGATAAGAGGGTGGGTACATTACTATGGTAAATTTAAGATGTACGAACTCACAAAAGTCTTTCGGTTATTAAGTCAACGATTAGTTTGGTGGGCAAGGAGAAGGTATAAGCGATACAAAACCAGTATCAGAAAAGCATATCAATGGTTAGAAACAGTCAGGAAGCAATATCCAACTTTATTCTACCATTGGAACTTTACTGCAATAAATGTTATGGCTTAGATTTGTACAACAAGAGCCGTGTGAGGGGAGACTTTCAAGCACGGTTCTGTGAGAGGTTTAGGGTGAAACTCCCTTTACCTACTCGATTACTAAACGTTAGCAAAAACTAATCTGAACAGGATATAAAAAAACCCAGTACCTTGACTGGGCTTAATTTTTTCATTAGAGTGATACGCTAAACCATGTTAATCGCACACTGTAGTGCAATTATACGAAATAAATTTGAATTAGTTATTTAAAATGTAAATATCCCATTTCCTCTTTTATGATTTCCTCTATTTCAGAATCAGGGACTTCAGCAAATAGACAGTTATCTTCTTTGAAGGTCAACCTTTCTATTTGTACTAATTTTTCCAACAAACTTAGTAAGTAGTCTTAATTGACTGTAGATTTATAAGACTTTTGCCTATAATTAACACTTTCTATTCAATTAAAAAAAAACCGTTAACAAAAAATAAAATCCATTTGATCACCACCCTAAGTCAATTAAGCTCTTATAGCGTGCACAGCTCGCCCTGCATGTCAGGAAAATCCCTAATAACATTTGCCTATCAATTTTACTTCTTGTGGCAACTTCAAGGTCTGCCCAAAATGGAATCTATAGGCCTTCCTGCCGGGGCAGGCTTGCCAGTGATGTTTGATGATGTGTTTTAATTGGTTTATTTCAAAATTTAATGTTATCATAAATCTTATGCTCAAATTTTCTGGCGTACTGTTCTTTACCAACTTCGTGGTCACAGAACCAAAGGATTATTTATATTTGCATCACTTTAATCAACAGTGTTCCTCGGTGGAAAATGCATAGATTGCTTAGTTGAGCTTTTCACAGCTTACATAGCATATTATTAAGTTCATTTATAAGCTATTTGAATTATCACCCCTATTTTTAAGCCGGTTGTTGGTAATTCTATGATTTGCATTTTATCGGGTGGATAGTTAGCTTTAGTAGGTGTTATGCTGAACGCAAATTCGTCACAATAAACACACCATGCTATCTTTAGGAATACATTAGCTGTTAGTGGTTGGTAGGAGGGTGTTATGGGCAATTGTTTCAATTATTAAGATATAAAATCTAAAGGTCAAAATTGTATTGATATGTAGGAAATTTTGTATCTTCAACCTGCGAATATTGAAAAAATAAGAATGCCAGAGATATCCAGATTATGGGATTATTATCAAGATGTACTTTAACGAACATAACCCGCCTCATTTTCATATAGAATATCAAGATTATGAGGCCATTGTGAATATTGAAACGGGAGAAGTAATAGGTAATATATCAAGACGCGCACTGAATTTAGTATATGACTGGTTGGACCAGCACAGAGACGAACTTTTAGAAAACTGGAAACGAATAGAAGAAAGAAAGCCACTTAATAAAATCAAACCTTTAGACTGATGAACGCTGACACGTTACTTATAAAAGTCGAACAAGCCAAATACCTGAACGACTACAAAATACGGCTGACTTTTTCAGATGGACTGTCTGGAGTTGTCGATTTGCAAGATGAAATTTGGGGAGAGGTTTTCGAACCATTGAAGGATGTAAACTATTTCAAGCATTTCACAAAAGATCGCTGGACAATCGTTTGGGATTGTGGAGCAGATTTTGCACCAGAATTTCTTCACGAATTAATTCTTAGGCAGAATGAAAAAGCCCATAACAGTTGCTAAGCCCAATCGGCTCACTTAGTTGTTGGCGAAGGATATTTGAATCCGATACGTTTTAAATATTTGACAGGTTAAGCCGACTGTGCTTAGCTGGTCGTTGCGGATAATACTATTGACAGCAAATAAAATAAATGAAAGAGATTATAATTAGTCGTGTTCAGCAAAACTATGGTATGCTAAATTATAAACTTGTTATTGAGAATGGAAAAACAATTCTGATTCGAAATGGAGAGACTAAAAAAATATTTCTCGATAATGTACCAACTAAAATTTACGCAAAGCAAACTTGGTTTAAGTCAAAAAAAGTGACGATTGACAATTCAACTTCAGAATTAATCTTAAAAAATGACAGGAAAAAAGGTAGGATTGCTCTTTGGTCAATGGTACTTCTTAACCTAATGCTATTACTCCCAATGCAGTTTTAGGACAATTATCCAATGACAAAGACAATTAGTATTTTGGGATGTTCCATTATTCTTCTAGGGGCAATTTATGTAATGATTTTTAAGAGGGATGAGTGGATTTTAATTGATAAGAATACGACAAATTAGGAATACGCACTAAAACAACTAAGCATTCGTGTGGTCGGTACGACCCAACTAGCTTGTCACGTAATTCGGGAAATGCAGTGTTGAGCCGAGCAGTAGTCTGCTAGAACTCCTATAGCCTATGAGCAAATCATGTTTGAAGCTTAGCCAAATGTTATAAGCACTTATTTCCCAAAATCTGCCGGACTTATAAAGCTGAATCGAAAGAATCATTCCTGCGCCTCTCAAATCGTTGTAAAAATCCCTTAAATTAGCATTTATGGGTATTTCAGCAATTTATTGATCAGCATACCCCTTAAAGCAAAATACCAACAGCATGCAGCGAGCCATTTTACTTTTAATAGCCTTTACTGCAACTATGGGTTGCTCCCCCAAGGAAAACGATCAGGTGACAAATGCTGTCAACATCATTGAACATGCTAAAAATCTGGAGATATTTCCTGCTCAACATTTTACAGTTGTTAAGGTACGCATCGATGAAAAAAAGTCTTTCACCTACATATTGTATAAAAATGAGCGGCCCGAAGATGTGGAAGCAGATGCCTACATTAAAATACCTATAGCCACAATAGCCTGCACCTCCACCAGCCATTTGCCTGCCTTTGATTTATTGGACGCGGAGGAAAAGCTGGTAGGTTTCCCTTCCACCGATTGGATTTATGACAGCACTTTGAGAGCAAAAGTAGGGAAAGGAACACTGCACGACATAGGGCAAAAGCAAGGCATTAATAATGAAAAACTCATAAGCCTGCAACCGGATGTACTCATGGCCTACCAAATGCCGGGCACAACAGGCGCTTATGATCTGCTGAAGCAATCAGGCATTGCGGTGCTATATAATGCCGATTTCACCGAGACTACCCCTTTGGGGCGGGCAGAATGGATGAAACTGACAGCGGCTTTGCTGGACAAAAACGAAATAGCCGACAGCATTTTTAACACAATTACTCAGGCCTACGAGCTCCTCAGAAAAGAGGCAGCAGATAAAAACACTCGACCAACTGTAATGACAGGTATTATGTATGGCGATACCTGGTATGTGCCGGGCGGAAAAAATTATTCAGCACAATTTATCATTGATGCAGGGGGCAATTATCTTTGGTCGGGCAATGATGAAACAGGTAGTATGGCCCTCGGTTTCGAAAATGTGCTGGAAAAAGCCCAGAATGCCGACTTCTGGATAGGCACCGCTTCAATTAATAGCTATACCGACTTAGCAAATACAGATGAGCGTTATACCTATTTTAAACCTTTTAAAACCAAAAATATTTTCAGCTACACAAAACGCACCAACGCTTCCGGCAGCAACGATTACCTGGAATCAGGCTATGCCCGCCCCGATTTAGTATTGCGCGATTATTTATTGATGCTGCATCCGCAGGATACAACATCTGCAAGCAGCTTCACCTATTTTGAAGCATTGAAATGAAACCGGAAAATAACCATAGGCCGTATTTTATTGCCCTTGCTATTTTATTGGTTTGCTCCATTATGCTTTCCATCAGCTTGGGTTCGGTTTTGATCCCTGTAAATAAGGTATTAACATTTCTGGTGGGCTTGGGTGATACGCAAACCGCTCACTACCAAATAATAATGAATTACCGTTTGCCCAAAACTATCACAACTTTATGTGCCGGTGCTGCTTTAGGATTTGCCGGCCTGCAAATGCAAACTTTGTTCCGAAATCCGCTAGCCGGCCCTTTTGTGCTGGGCGTTAGCTCCGGGGCCAGCCTTGGTGTGGCACTGCTGGTACTCAGCGGCATTGGGCTTACCGGTTTGGTATCATCCTGGGGTATTGCGGCCTCTTCCATTGTGGGCTCTTCTCTGGTTTTGGCGGTTATTCTGCTGTTGTCTTTCCGCGTAAAGGACAGCATGTCGCTATTGCTTATCGGCCTTATGTTTGGTGCATTTACTTCTGCTATCGTAGGTATTCTGCAATATTTCAGCAGCCCCGAGGAAATTCAAAATTTTCTATTCTGGACTTTCGGCACCACCGGCAATCTTACTTGGACAGAAATTGCTGTTTATGTGCCAGTCATTTTTGTGGGTTTACTAATTGGCTACTCGCAGGTTAAGCCGCTTAACGTATTACTTTTGGGAGAACAATATGCACAGAGTATGGGGCTTGAAGTGCTAAAAACGCGCCTCGCACTGGTGCTCAGTACCAGTATTTTAGCGGGGATAGTAACTGCATTTTGTGGCCCTATTGCTTTTATTGGTTTGGCCGTACCGCATTTCAGCCGTATGCTACACAAAACATCGAACCATAAAATATTAATACCTTCGGTGCTGCTTACCGGAGCCTGCATTCTACTGCTTTGCGATGTAATAGCACAGCTCCCCGGTTTCGATCTTATTTTGCCTATCAATGCCATCACCTCTTTATTTGGAGCACCTATTGTTATTTGGTTAATTATCAGACGGAAAAACATAACCCGCACTTTTGGATAAGCCGGAAACCATATTGCACACTAAAAACCTATCTGTAGGTTATAAAGATAAAAAAGCTAACAACCTGCTCTTAACCGCGCTCAATCTACATGCGGGAAAAGGCGAGTTAATCTGCCTTTTAGGCGAAAATGGTGTGGGTAAAAGTTCTTTGCTGAGGACGTTGGCCAATTTGCAAAAACCGCTGGAAGGGGTAGTAAGCGTACATGGCCAACCCTTAACCCATTACTCCTACAAACAACTGGCGCAAAAAATAGCTATAGTTCTTACTCATTCCATTCAGGGAGCTAACCTCAACGTACAGGAACTGGTAGCTATGGGTCGCTATCCGTATACCGGCTGGACGGGTAGAATGACCACTGCAGATGAGAACAAAGTGCTGGATGCTATTACAACTTGTGGTTTGAATGACTTAAAGGATAAAAATATACACCAGATTAGTGATGGACAGCTGCAAAAGGCACTTATTGCACGCGCCCTTGCGCAGGATTGCCCATTAATGTTGCTGGATGAACCTACCGTGCACCTGGATGCCAACAACCAGCATATAATAATGCAGCTGCTAAGAGAAATTAGTAGTGAAACCGGCAAATGCATTATTCTGAGTACGCACCAAATTAATCAGGCCATTGATATGGCCGATGTACTGTGGCTGGCCACTGTTGAAAAAACTGTTATTGTTGACAGCCCCCAGCAGCTATTGGAAAAAGGTATATTACAGTCACTTTTCCCTTTTGTAAAGTATTGAGCTTTCATGGAGAAAAACTTACGGTACATAAAGCGTATGATACAGTTACTATGCGCAATGCATACAGATATTTATTTTTGAAATTCGTTATTTACTTGGGATTAGGTTCAGATGATTTTATCTCTCACTATTTTTTATCTTCTCTATCTGCTCGCTTGTTAAGCCGATATACTTAATTATTTTTTCTAAAGGCTCGTTGTCTTTTAGCATTTCTTTTGCCACGTCAATTTTACCTTCTTCAACTCCTTCTTCCTTGGCTGTATCTAAAGAGTTTTTGAGGTCACGATAATATTTCAAACTGTCCTCATAAAATTGAATTTGGGCAGGCGTAAATTTTGCTATTTCCGCTGTTTCAAAGAGTCGCTTAAAACCGTAGTCGGTAAAAGGGTTTATATATTTTTCTGCGAAATCTGTCATTATCAATTTCCTTATGCAAAGGTACTATTTTTTACAATGGCTCTTTCTTTTAATCATTTTGACTTTTACTTATCAAGCATTTTAAACCCTATTGCTCACCTTTTGCTGCTTCAACCTAGGCTCTAATGATTAAAGCACTTGTTTTGCTCGTACAAATAATAATTTCCCATGAGCTTTTCATCAACACCCACATTATTAGCGGATTAACTTTTTGTATTTTATGCGCTTAGGAATAATATCTTCACCCAGCCTTTTCTTTCTGTTCTCTTCATAATCTGAGAAATTGCCTTCAAACCAGTACACCTGTGAGTCGCCCTCAAAAGCGAGAATATGCGTGGCCACTCTATCCAAAAACCACCTATCGTGACTAATGATTACGGCACAACCGGCAAAATTTTCTAGGCCTTCTTCCAATGCTCTGAGCGTGTTTACATCTAAATCGTTCGTAGGCTCATCTAAAAGTAATAAGTTAGCTTCTTGCTTAATGGACATGGCCAGGTGCACCCTGTTTCTTTCACCTCCTGAAAGTACACCCACTTTTTTCTCCTGATCGGCACCGCCAAAGTTGAATTTGCTCACATAAGCGCGGGAGTTTAATTTGGTACTTCCAAGTTGAATCCATTCGTTGCCTTCGGAAATGTTTTCCCAAACAGATTTGCTCGGGTCAAGCTTATTGTGCTCCTGATCTACATAAGATAATTTTACGGTAGAACCCACTACAAATTCACCGGCATCCGGTTGCTCGGCACCTGTAATGAGCTTAAATAAAGTTGTTTTACCCGCCCCATTTGGGCCAATAATACCTACAATACCGTTTTGGGGTAAATTAAATTCAAGGTTTTCATATAAGAGCTTGTCGCCAAAAGCTTTTGCTACACCCTTGGCTTCAATAACTACATTACCCAATCGTGGTCCTGGCGGGATAAAAAGCTCTAGCGATTGCTCTTTCTGCTTGGCCTCTTCTCCCAACATTTTATCGTAGTTAGATAAACGCGCTTTTGATTTAGCCTGGCGCGCCTTGGGTGCCATATTTACCCATTCCAACTCACGCTGCAAGGTTTTTTGTCTTTTCGATTCAGTTTTCTCTTCCTGTGCGAGTCTTTTTTGCTTCTGATCTAGCCAGCTGGAATAGTTGCCCTTCCACGGAATGCCTTCGCCCCTGTCGAGTTCCAGTATCCATCCGGCCACGTTATCTAGGAAATACCTATCGTGGGTAACGGCAATTACAGTCCCTTTGTACTGCTGCAAATGGTGCTCCAGCCAATGTACCGATTCCGCATCAAGGTGGTTAGTTGGTTCATCGAGCAACAGCACATCCGGCTCTTGCAATAAAAGTCTGCATAGCGCAACTCTTCTCTTTTCTCCTCCTGAAAGATTTTTTATAGGCGCATCAGCCGGTGGAGTGCGCAGTGCATCCATGGCTTGCTCCAGCTTACTATCAAGCTCCCACGCGTTATGATGATCCAGCTGCTCCTGCACCTTGCCTTGCTGCTCAATTAAATCATTCATCTTGTCCGGGTTGTCCAGCACTTCCGGATCAGCAAATTTTTCATTTATTTCTTCAAATTCCTTCAACAAAGCTACCACTTCCGCTACGCCCTCTTCCACTATCTCCTTCACTGTTTTATCAGGATCGAGCTCCGGCTCTTGCTCCAGATACCCTACAGAATATTCTTTGGACGCGACCACCTCACCCTGATAATCTTTATCTATACCGGCAATTATTTTTAATAATGATGACTTTCCAGAGCCATTGAGACCTAATACACCAATTTTGGCTCCGTAAAAAAATGATAGGTAGATATTTTTTAAAACCTGCTTCTTGGGAGGATATATTTTAGATACCCCGGACATTGAAAATATTATTTTCTCTTCACTCATTTTTTTTTTGTTATTGGTTTCAAATAGCCAAATTACGCTATTACCTTATGAATAACCCAACAGGTAATAGGTATCTTCTAAAATAAATTTATTTTTGCACTTCAACTGAAATAAAATACATAAGTTTTGACAGTAAGCAACACAGACTTCTTTTATATTAATGATGACAAGGTAATCTTAAAAGCTCAAGGAGATTTTCCTGAGCGGGAAATAGGCCAAGTAAAAGAAAGCATTGAAGACACAATCGCTTATTTTACCAATAAGTATAAGCAGTTGGTGGATAAGGTAGATGCCGTTCAGCAGCAAATAGAAGAAAATGATAATAAAGGCTCATTTTTTCAGAAGGTAATAAACCTACAAAATAGTTTGCCCACTTATGATGGTATTGGCGACATGATGCTACTAGCTGATAGGCTCAAAAATTTAGAGCTCATGCTCACTGATTATATCCAACAAAACAGAAAGAGAAACCTTGAGGTAAAAACTACCTTAATAGCCGAAGCGCAAAGCTATGCAGCAAATCCCTAACTGGAAAGAAGCTACTGAACAATTAAAAGAGCTCAGGCAACGCTGGATAAAGGTTGGAGGAGTAGAAAATGAGTTGACAGAGGGTATTGAAACCGAATTTCAGGCTTTTTATGATGACTTCTACGAACGTAAAAAGCAATTTCATGATACCAAGATGGCAATGGCTAGTAGCCGCATCAATCAGTACAAAGCCGTATTAAAACTTGCTAAGCAATTAAATGAAAATAAACAGCTTACAGCCGAACAAAAAAGCATAGAAGCCGATAAGCTTATAGCACAGTGGAAAGCACTTGAGCGGATCCCGAAAGTTAAGTACGATGAGCTTTTAAATCAATTTAAGCGGTTTACAAATTCAAAAGCTATAAAAGGCAGTAATAAGCATGGCCAAAGTAGCGATAAAAAAGGCGAAAAAGAGAAGCTTGCATTGTTAGAAAAATTAATAGAAGCACAAAAGCTACCTTCAGCAGAAGCAATAGAAATAGCAAAAACTGCTCAGGAAGCTTGGAAAGCTTTGGGCAAGGTTTATATTGATAAGAAAAAGAGTCAGGCATTTTTTGATATCAAAGATTATATTTTTGAAAAAAACTTCCTAAACACTTTATTTGAAAGAAAGGTTAAGAAAAACCTTGCGCCTAAAGAGTCAATTAAAGCTAAAATGAACTTGGTGAGAGACTTAATTAATAGAGATAAGCATGAACTGCTCGTTTTTGAAGAAAATATGGGTAAGTTCAAATTAGATAGTGCAAAGGCTGATAAATTAGTAGGTGGCAAATATGAAAGACAGCAAAAAAAGCTGGCTATTAAAGAACAGCTTTTGAACGAACTGAGGGAAGAGAATAGAGATTTGAAATAAGATAAACTTTTACTGCGGATAATTAGTATGTGTATTATAATGTCGTTTAGATAAGACCTAACCTCCTTCTCTTGAGGAGAAGGATTAAGTGCCTGCCCGCCTTTGGCGGGATGAGGTCATGAAAACAAGCTTAACTAAATGACATTTATGTGTATTAATCAATTAAAACTTTGAAATACAAAAATTTATCATACTTTTGCGCATCGAAAAATAGAGAGATTTAAGATATGTACTGGACATTAGAATTAGCTTCATATTTAGAGGACGCACCGTGGCCTGCTACTAAGGACGAATTAATAGATTTTGGCATCAGATCGGGAGCACCACTAGAAGTTGTTGAAAACTTACAAGAATTGGAGGACGATGGTCAACCTTATGAAAACATTGAAGAAATTTGGCCGGATTATCCTTCAAAAGATGATTTCTTCTTCAACGAGGACGAATATTAGTAATAGGTAGGTATTAATTACTCACCTCATTTTTTATATAAGCTTCCGCAAATAGTAGGTCATCCGGAGTAGTGATTTTTATATTACTATAGCTGCCTGATATCAAGTTTATTTTACCTCCTGCCGCCTCAAAAACTGAGGCATCATCGGTAAAATACGGTTTAAAGCCCTTTCCGAACGCGCCTTTTATAGCGTTAATTTCAAATGTTTGTGGTGTTTGCACTGCTACAAGCCTATCCCTTTGCAGGTTAACGTTTCCCCCAAATTCATCTATTTGCCTTACTGAGTCTTTCATGGGTACACAAGCTACTGCATTCCCTTTCTCTCCGGCCTGCTTATAAGATTCCGCTATTATGCCGGGCGAGATGAGCGGACGTACGCCATCATGTATTGCTACAACGCCATTAGTTGACTTTATGGATTGAAGCCCGTTTAGCACGCTATGATAGCGTGTACTACCGCCTGCTACTACACTATGAATTATGGTAAAATCATATTTACGGCAAAGCTGCTTCCAGCTGTGCATTTGATCTTCCGGCAATGTAATAATAAGCTCAATGCTTGCATCAGCAGAGGCAAAAGCTTTGATAGAATGCATTAAAATAGGCAACCCGTTTAAAGTCAAAAACTGCTTCGGAATTTTATTTTGCATGCGACTACCTGAACCACCTGCTACAATTATGGCATATTTTTCTACTAATAAACTTGTCATCATAAAAAAAGGGTCAGTTGACCCCTTGGCTTAATAGCTAATAAATTTCAAATGTGCAGTTATAAGTTTTAGGCTGCTGTCCCTCCTAAAAAAATGACCTTAACATAAACAAGCTGCGCATTTATTTCTTTACAATAAATTCAACTCTTCTATTAATCTCTCTGCCCATTATCTCATCATCGTTACTTACTATGGGTCTTTCTTCACCATAACCCACACCGGTAAGTCTTCGTCTGTCAATCCCCTTTTTAGTTAAATAGGTAACTACTCGGTTCGCTCTTAGTTGCGAGAGGTTTTTATTGAACGCATTATTGCCAATGTTATCAGTATGGCCGGCAATCTCAACATTTACTGCCGGATTTTGCTCCATAAAGCTTACCATTTTGTTCAGTTCATCGTAAGAACCATTGCTGAAAGTTGCTTTCCCAAATTCAAAATAGATATTCCTCAGCACCTTGCTGCTGCCTACTTCAGGCCTTTTAAGCGCTACAGATTCTTTAATCGTTCTAGGCTCAGTTCCCGAAGCCGGCAGGCTAATTCTTTTATTCGCAAAAATGTAACCCTCTTTCTGTACCGATAACATGAAATCTGTTGGTTCGTTTCGGACTACTGTATAGCTATATATACCATCCGCATTGCTTTCAGCCGGCACAGCCAAGTTGTCCGAAGCGCGTTTTAAGTTTACAGTTGCTTTGAGTAAATCGCCTGTTTTGGCATCGGTTATTCTTACGAGCAGGTTTACAGGTGCTCCACCACTCTTTTCGCTATTATCATCTACAGCATTTACATCAACCTTATTAACATTTTTATTACTTTTTGTAGCATCACCATCAACCGGATTGTCTTTCATAGCCACCTCACTCTTTTTAACACCGCCACTAGCATCAGCAATTGTTACTCTGTAAATATCATTGTAGCCAATCCCATCTTCTCTTACCGAAGCATAATACCCGGTTTTTCCATCTTTGGACATTACATAATAAATGTCATCATCCGGTGAGTTAAGTGGATAGCCAAGATTTTCAGGCGTACTCCATATACCACCAGCGCTGTCATAAACCGATTTATAAATATCGAAACCGCCCATACCATCATGTCCGGTGGAGCTGAAGTAAAGCGTTTTGCCATCAAACTGAATAAAACAGCCGTCTTCATCAGATTCAGTATTAATGATATCCCCTAAATTCTTGGAGACACCCCATTCATCTTTTCGGTTTTTTACCGCGTAATAAATATCAAAACCTCCATAACCACCAGGTCGGTTACTGGCATAAAAAAGAATTTTTCCGTCCGATGATTGCGACACAGACTTTTCATTGTAGCCTGTTGAGTTAATGTTTTCGCTTAAGCTCTGCGGGATGGACCACGTATCCTCTGATAATAAGTTGGTGAAATAAATATCGCCATTACCCTCATCACTATAAATATATAGCGTTTTACCATCGGGTGAAAAGCCCAAATTGGAATCGTGGTATTTGGTGTTAACTACATTACCAATATTTTCGGCCGTTTGCCACTCGCCATTAAGCTTTTTTGAAACGAAAATATCTTCATAGTAAAAGTTATCGTCAAAAACATTCTCGTTTAAGTTTCCATCACCTCTTCTGGAGGTGAAAATCATTGTTGTTTCATCAGCATTTACTACCGGTCCATAATCCCATGAGTCGGAATTTATTCGGTTGCCTACATTAACAATGGAGTAACTAACCGGGTTGCTTTTGTACCTAATCCCGTTCTCACACTCAAATATTTTTCTTTCTACTGATGAGAGTGGCGTTTTATTCAGTCCTCTGTAGCCTGTATTTGCTTCTAATTTCTTTTCATACTGCTTGTAGTAACCAATGGCAGTTTTAAACTCATATCCAAATTGGTACGCCTGCCCAATAAGGTAAAGTAGGTTAAATTGATAATTTGGGTCTAGTTGATATGCTTTTAAAAGGTAAGGAACAGCTTTGGCTTTGTTGGTAGTTTTAAGAAAGGTTTCACCCGTCATGAAGTTAGCCTCTACATTACTCGGGTCTGCCTCTGCAGCAGCTTTAAACATTTCGCGCGCTTGTGTTAAAACTTTAGTTTCCTGTAGGATAATTTTGGCTTCTCTCAAAAACAGATTGGCCCTGGCAGTATCTCCCACCTGCTGTTGACCGTGCAGGCTTGATGAACCCCACAGCAATAATACAAATACAATAAACCCTTTATACATAGAACTCATGCTTTTCTTAAATAGGTAAAAGTTAGCGAGTTAACGCACATCACTCAAATAATTACTTAAATTAAGTTACTTTTTAGCTTATAACAAAAAAACCGTTCAAAACTTATCCGAATTACTCAAATTAAATGGTGCAAAAACTGAAACTAACAATAGTTGAACGGAAGTTAACGGTTTAAAATTTAAAGCACCTACCATTCAACGCTTTACAGTCTTTTTTTAAAAATGATGTTTCAGTACGTATAATCCTATTTTTACTACGCTCATATTAAGTAATCGAAGTATCTTTGTGTTATGAATGACATAAAACAGGCTGAATTTATAATAAGTAATACAGATTACAAAAAATCACCTGAACCAATATTTCCGGAGTACGCATTTATTGGCAGGTCAAACGTAGGGAAATCATCATTAATAAATATGCTAACAGGCCGTAAAAGCTTGGCAAAAACTTCTGCCAAGCCCGGCAAAACGCAGCTTATTAACCATTTTTTAATGGACAAAAGTTGGTATTTGGTTGATTTGCCCGGCTATGGCTACGCAAAAGTGAGCAAAAAGCAACAAGCCGGATGGGGCAGCATGATAGCCAACTACCTCAGTAATAGGGAAAACCTGCTGTGTGTTTTTGTACTTATTGATTCCAGACTTGAGCCACAAAAGGCCGATTTAGAGTTCATCAATTTTCTAGGTTCCAGGCAGCTGCCTATATCGTTTATTTTTACCAAAGCTGATAAGCAGTCGGTAAACAAAACACAAAAAGTTGTGAGTGCATTTAAAAAAGTTCTTGAAAATACTTGGGAAGATTTCCCCCCATACTTTATAAGTTCCGCCACCGCTAAAACAGGCAAATCGGAAGTTTTAACATTTATAGGGTCATTAAATGAAGCTTGGAAAGGTAATCAAGGATGATATTAAACCTTTATAATTATGACCAAATGCTGTTTAGCTCAGTAAAGTATTGGCTTTAAGGTAACAAGTTATTTGCCGGCAGCATCAACCATGTGTGTGGAGCCTACATAAAAAGGAACGCGTTGGTGGAGAGATTCAGGCTGTATATCCAAAATGCGCTGCTTGCCATCTGTTGCTTTGCCACCTGCCTGCTCACAAATAAGTGCTAGCGCATTGCACTCATAATTCAGCCTTAACTTACCCTGAGGAGCTTTATCCGTTGCCGGGTAAATATATATACCTCCTTTTAAAAGATTGCGATGAAAATCGGCCACCAATGAACCAATATAGCGGGCAATAAACTGCTGTTCTTTGCACTTTTCAATATATTTTTTCACATGTGGCTCAAAGCTTAAATAACTGCCTTCATTAATGGAGAATATTGTACCATCTTCCGGGATTTGGATATTGGCATGCGAAAGAAAGAACTCTCCTAAAGATGGATCGTAAGTAAAACCATTCACCCCACGGCCGGTAGTATAAACCATCATGGTGGACGATCCATAGAGCAGATAGCCGGCAGCTACTTGCTCAGAGCCTTTCTGTAATACATCATCTTCAGTTACCGGACCACCTACAGGAGAAACCCTTCTAAAAATAGAAAAGATAGTGCCTATAGAAACATTCACGTCAATATTTGAAGAACCATCGAGCGGATCCATAGCTATAATATAGCGCCCTTCCGGATTTTTGACATCTAAAATTTCATCATCCTCTTCCGAAACGATTGCACAAACCTCACCACCATTTTTTAGTGCCCTGATGAATCGAATGTTAGCGATTACATCTAACTTCTGCTGCTCCTCACCCTGCACATTTTCCGCACCATAAGCTCCGGAAATATTAAGCAAACCTGCCCTATTTACTTCCCTATGAATAATCTTACCTGCCAAGGCAATATCACGCAAAAGCTGTGAAAGTTCACCCGTGGCAAAGGCAAAATCGTTTTGCTTTTTCTTAATAAAACGGTCAAGGGTAATTCCTACTGGCGTAGCGATGGATCGGTTCATAGTAGTTTTATTAATATTGCCGCTAAATTATAAAAATTGCTCTTTACTTTGCCGCTTCAATAAAGAAAAGAACATGATGCAGGTTTTTAAATTTGGTGGCGCCTCCATTAAAGATGCTGAAGCGATAATAAATATGGCCAAAATAATTGGCTCTTATAAGCACTTGAAATTAGTAGTGGTGGTATCGGCCATGGGCAAAACTACCAACAAACTGGAAGCCATACTTTCTGCTGCTAACAATAGGGATGCTGCTGAATGTTTCCGCCTGATTGAATACTTAGAAGAAGAACACGAGCAAATAGTACACGCACTTTTTGATAAACCGGAGGACGTAAATAAACTGGTAAAAGCTTTATTTAAAGAATTAAAAGATACAATAAAAAATACTGCAAAAAGCATTGCGGAACAGCGCTATGATAATGTTATTTCATTTGGGGAGCGTTTATCAGCTATCATCATTATTCATTTTTTAAAACATGAAGGTTTAGCCGCGAAGCTTATAGATGCACACGAACTAATTACTACAGACAGCAATTTTAAAGAAGCAGCAGTAAACTGGGAGGCAACACAAACTAAAATTACCGAGCGCGTGATAGCTGATTTTGAGCAACATGATGTGGTGCTTTCGCAAGGATTTATAGGTGGTACAGAAAAGGGTGAAATTACTACTTTAGGGAGAGAAGGCTCAGATTTTACGGCCGCCATTTTCGCCTATTGCTTGCAGCCTGAGGCAGTAACCATTTGGAAAGATGTGCCGGGCATTTTAAATGCAGATCCTAAAAAGTTTGAAGACGCCAAGTTATACCCTGAGCTCTCCTACCAGGAAGCTGCCGAAATGACTTATTACGGAGCCTCCGTTATCCACCCGAAAACTATTAAGCCTTTAGCTAATAAGCGAATTCCATTACATGTGCGCTCTTTTGAGCATCCGAAGGAAAAAGGTACGCTCATCCATAATTGCCAGGTGGTGCACATGGCCCCCTGCATTATTCTTAAGGAAAAACAATGCCTCATCACCTTTAGTGTTACGGATTTTACTTTTATCAGTGAACAACATCTTTCCAGCATATTTACTGCCATTTCTGAGCACCATATCAAAATTAATATGATGCAGAATTCTGCCATTTCGCTCTCCATCTGTATAAACGATGAGCCAAATAAATTGGCGCAATTAATGGATGCGCTCAGAGGAGTTTTTGACATACGCTATAATGAAAATTTGGAGTTGATTACCATAAAAAACTATGAGGAAGGGCTGATCAGTAAGTTAAGGAAGGGTAGAAAGACTTACCTGGAGCAACGAAGCAGAACGAATTTTCAAATGGTGGTTGGCTGGTAGTTATTGCTTAGGAATTGGGTAATGGAAAATTAGGAGGCTGAGGTTTGTAAATTGCGTAGCGATAATTGGTAATTGCATATTGTTAACTTAAATTCGCCATGCAAACGACAAACAGCATATGGAATTAAAAGATATTGCATCAATTAGTGGGAAAAGCGGACTTTTTAAGGTGGTAAAGCCGTCAAGAACGGGAGTAATTCTGGAGTCGATGGACGATAAAAAGAAAAAAATAGTAGCGCATGCACATGACAGAGTATCTATTTTGGATGAAATATCTATTTACACCACCGATGCAGAAGGCAATGTGCCCCTGCAGCAAGTGCTATATACAATTAAAGCTGAGTTTGGTGATGACACAGGCATAGACGGTCAATCTTCTAAAGAAGAAATCATGGCTTTTCTTAAGCATATCCTTCCTAATTACGATGCCAATCAGGTGTATCCTTCCGATGTTAAGAAGTTGATTATCTGGTATGAAATCATCTCCGTAGAAGCTCCTGAAATTTTAGAGGAGGCAAAAGCAGAAGCACCTGCTAAGAAAGCACCCAAAAAGGCTCCCGCTGAAAAGGACAAAGAAGGTTAAATCAAATGATTCAGCCTTCTTTAAAATCAATAGCCTTTTAGCTGATCAATTAAATCGCTCATTGATCCAGTCAGTCATTATTCTAAGCACTTCCGGTGAAAATGTTTGTTCAATTGTCCCGTATTCTGCCGGTAAGCCAGTCTCGCTATCCTGAAATAAGTGATTCAAGCCCGGTAGTTCTTTGGTTGTTACATCCGCATTTCCACCTTTCTTTATGGCATTTGCTATAGCGGTTAAATTTTCAGTTGCAGGAACCTGCAGATCATTTCCTCCATTCAAAGCCAGTACGTGACATTCTAATCCCGACAGCGTTTCGGCAGGATCAAATTTTATAAAATCCGTGAGCCAAGGAACAGTCAGCTGAGCAGCAATTATCTCGAGTTGATTTTCAGGCAATGCCTGACCAAAAGCCTCAGCAAAATAATCCTTTAATTTACTTTCTAATGAAGCTCTATTGCCGGATGAATTTAAAATGATTTCATATGCACCGCCAATTCTCTTTTGTCCTATTTCGACACCTTCATCGTTGAGTCCCATTTTTCGCTCAATAATTTCCTTTTGAAGTAACATGAGTTTATCTCCTCTTATACCAGATCCTGCCAAAAGAATGATAAAGCCGATATCTTTTGAGTTGGAGGCAATTAAAGGTGCAATTACTCCTCCCAAACTGTGACCAATAAGACCAATTTCATCAGTATTAATTTCTTTTCTGGTCTTTAAAAACTCAATAGCTGATTCAGTATCGCGCTTAAAGCCTTCTAAGCCCGACTCGTTGTAAACACCCTCTGATCCACCCACACCTCTGTCGTCAACACGCAATACTGCGATACCATTTTTTGTTAAATGGTCTGCCATTACCAGAAAAGGTTTATGTCCCAATATTTCGGAATCTCTGTCTTGCGGGCCGCTTCCACTTATTAAGATCACCGTAGGGAAGTCAATTTTCCCCTCCGGAAGGGTCAATGTTCCTGAAAGCAATATCTCATCTACTTCATTTTTGAATTCAACCAGCTCTAAAGCATAAGGATATGGCTCTTTTGGCTCCTGAGGTCTGCTATTTTGGCTAAATGAACCTGTAGAAAAAAGTAATAATAAACTGATTGATAGAAAATTTGTCTTCATCATAATGATAGGCTTTTAAGTTTTTTGTAAGTGAAATACGAGTAAGTAACAGGAACTATTACTATTATGGTTGAGGTAATAGAAAATAATATAAAGTTTGGTGTTTTACTTATAATCATGCTGCTCAAAACAATAATTGATCCGCCAACGAACCATAAAATCCCTGCAAGCTTGTGCGTTTTTTTCCAGACTGTTTCATCCTCTAAAGTCCATGGCGTTCTTATACCAATAAAGTAATTAGCACGTATGGTTTTAAAGTAGTTGCCCAAAACGATGTACAATAAACCAATGGCCAGTGTAACATAATTTAGATTTGTGAGTGACTGATTTTTGGAAGAGTGTAAGATAAAAAAAGCCAGAATTGACATGACTAAAACCAAGAGCAATTGAAGTTTTTTGTACTTACCGCCCATGTTTTTCAATTTTCCTTTCGGATCAATATATGGAAATATTAGAAATGCAAGGTAAGTCAAAATTGGGATTAGGAGAGCAATTAGTGCTAATTCCAATTTACTACCGTATCCATCAATTTCGCCATGTATATTCCAATGTGTGGGAACTACTGCTGGCATTTCATGCCAAATCCGTATTAAATAAATACAAGGTACAGCTATAATAGCTATGGATGTAAGCTCTTTTTGAAGTGAAAATTTCATTATTATTTTTTTAAAGTGAGAATCCATGAAACCAGATCTTCCAAAATGGTGGTATTTAAAGAGTATTCAATAAACTGGCCTTTTTTTTCACTGGATATTAAATCTGCTCTCTTGAGAATATCTAAATGATGCGAAATGCTAGGCTTAGAAATATTGAATTCGGCTGCAATCTCTCCTGCGTTCATGTCTTTATTTTTTAGTATTTCAATTATTTGCCTTCGTGTTTCATCGTTTAAAGCTTTAAAAAGTAAATTCATGTTTTATTTAGGTATTTAGACAAATATCTAAATATTAATTAAAACTACAAATTTTATTAAAAAATATTTTTTTGGACGATGGCATCGAGAATGTTAAAAATGCAATACATGTCTTTAAAAGCCGATTTATTTTATTACTGAATAGATACCTACATTAGTTGTGAGCAATGACGAATATGCTATTGGTAATATTCGGTTATTTCAATACAAATTTTTGCGCCATTTTATTCCTGAGCTGGTAAATAGAATGAGTGTCCCTTAAATTCAATTTTTGACATGCATTTTTAAACCTCTCAAACTAGTGTTGTGTTAATCGTAAAGTGACGGATAAAGTCTTTTCAGTTTTATCCGAGATTTTTCTGTTGTGAATTGCCAGTTTATTTCGCTGTTTTGATAGTACCGTTAAGACTAGAAACGCGAGCTGTGGATTCCGATTTCCCATTTTTGGACGGCCATGTGTCGCCAACCTTTGGAGACGCCTTTAGGGTCATGTACTCCTGATCATCTCCGTCCTGCAGAGTTAAAATAGAACCATCTTTCCCAACTCTGACATACGAAGTTGATACTCTAGTGTAACTTTTACCACTTCCTGATGATGCCTCAAGAATGATATACTCCTTCCCATTGATTATTTTGGTAGTGCTTAAAGTGTTTATCTTAATTCTAACATTATCATACGCTCCCTGATAAAGTTCACTTCCATACGCATAAGTAAAAGTATCTCCTTGTTCAAGCGGGAAATAATTAGATTGTGCATTTGAAAAATTACAAAAGCTAATCAAGACGAGAATCATTAATAGTTTTTTCATGTTGTTGGTGTTTATTTTTTGTTAAAGTTAAGTATCAGGGCAATGCAAAAATTTAGGCGCATTTAACAGATCGTCCGACACACAGCTGTTTAGGAGCTAAATTATCCATTTTATTTAGGTTTATTTGTTGATAGTAAAGAAATTGCATTCGGTTTACACAGGTACTAAAGCTAACTATCCGCCCGATAATATCCAAATAACACTGTTTCGAATACAACTGGTAGCTCAAGCATTTTTTCCGAATGGTAATATGAGAAGCAGAAGGCATAGTAATTGTCAAAAAGCAGGAAAATACGATTTATTCAGGACTAATGGGGGTCAGTTTTTAGTTCGTCTAAATCTAATCTTTAAAAAATTTACTAGATATCAAGCTTAATTTTTTCAGTTGATAACCGTAATTCTAAAGCGTTTAGATAGGCGTCAAGATTTCGAAGTTTGTCGTCCGATAGTTAATTAACCTTGTTGAGGAATAAGTTTCTAAGTTTCTCTTTAGTTGCTATAGTGTAAAGTTGGGTAATTTATGCTGTTTAGATCAATGAATCACTGTGTTCTGCATCTGGCTTGTGGCGGTTTCGGAGCACTTTTTATATACCGAAACAAAAGCTGCCTGCGGTAAATAACAATTGGTGGCAAAGAAAAGCAGTTGAGATTCCATAAAACGTAAACTCAAGGGGATTACCAAGAAAACCAGACCCTACAAATTTGAAGAACGACTCAAGAAGCTGGCAGAAGTGTGCAGGGGGTGGGTAAACAATTACCGACTCGCCAGCATAGAAGCCAAGCTTAAAGCCCTCGATGAGTGGTTACGGAATCGACTTCGATATTGTATATGGTTCCGATAACTTTCGGGAGAAAAAGCCAGAGAGGAAACGCAAAATCTTAATTCGACTTGGAGTGGATAAAGTCCATGATGCATGGAAGGGCCGAGCGTTAAGAAAATATCCGGTGGATATTTTTAGCGAGGATCCAGCTTGAAGGGGAGGTAGAAAAGGAGGCTGGGCTGTAGCCCAAAGCCCAATCTTGATCACCACCATCACCTTGTTGAGACTAAGGAGAAAAGGGTATGACAATGCTTTCCTATTACCTAAGGATGCAAGTAGTCATTCAATGAACCGCTGTATACGAGACCCGTACGGTCTGCCCTGAACTTGATGCGGGGTACAGTGGTTTGAGAGCCTCAACCTGAGCCTACTTTCTCAGGTCAGTCTACTCGATGTGTGCTTTCGTTATTTATTTTTCAAATTAAGCATGCAGATAATTAGCTGAATCAATCAGTCCGTTTTTACGAAACCTATCCAATATCTCAAATTCATCTAGGTTCGGATTAGTTCTATTTAAAACCAATGCTCTAAAAGCCTCCAAAGCAAGATCAGTATTTAGGTCAATGGTGTCAGTTATAAAATCATCTGCAGTCTTTGCTGTTAATCCGAAACTTGCCAAGTATTCTTTAGGAAAGTCCTTCATATTATTCGTAACAATAATATTCGCATTGGTCTTAATTGCTGCGGCTAATACATACCTGTCTTTTTCGTCAGGTAATTCTAAAGAATTGACAAGTGGCTCATAATTATCAACTAATGCATCTGGGAAAGCAAGTTGCGCTTTGCTCAATCTCTTTTTGATCTCCTCGTCAGGAATACCCTTTCGCTTCATGACGTCTTCCCATTGCCTAAATATGTGCTTACACCATTTGGGAGTGAAAAGGTCATATGAGGCAAACCAAAAGAGAAGATCCCTGATATCAATAGGATAAATCACATTGGTATCAAGAACACAAGTGAACCGAACACTATGAATCATATAACCCTGTTTCTTCGTCAGCCTTCATTATTTCTATAAGCAACTTGCGTTGTTTGGCTTTAATTTTTCTCTTATAATCAATTACATCTTGATATTCGATTCTTCTGTGCTTGCCAATTTTTGTATAGCTGATTTCCCCACTTTCAAGTAACTTGACCAAATGTGGCCTTGAACACCCTATAAGTTCCGCAGCTGCTTGAGTAGTAATTTCTGTTGCAATTGGAACTATAGATACTGGTTTGCCCTGGCTGGTTTCTTTAAGAATTTTAGCTAGAAGTTGCAGTGCTTTCAAAGGAATCTTTATTCTTTCTTTATTCTCTTCAATTTCAATTTCAGGATAATCGGAATGAATTTGGTCCAATGCTGTTGCTAAAGCATCATAAGATTCCATGGCTGCTTTTTGTTCCTCTTTAGAAGGTCTTTCTATATTATCAATGTTATTCATGTCGATTTGCTTTGCTTACCGCAAATATACGAAATATTCGAAACAAAATTCGTTTGTTTCGAATTTATTACAAATGCAGCACAACGCCACCGTATAAATTCGTGGGCTGATTTAAAGTATAAAAATTTGCGTAAACTACCGAGGCAATCCGCAGAATTGGCTAACTAAATTATTTTCGCACAGTAAGTCAATCCTGCGGATTGACGGGCTATCTACGAAGAGCCTAAGCCACCTAACTCACTGACCAGCCATGATTTCATACAGAATGTTATAGCCAGTGATTTTTGTTATCCGTCAAATTATTTGGTCAATATTTGCCTCCATTTTTTACAAATGTTATCAAAGTCAATCCCTGTATTAGCTGGACTTGTACTCGGCAAAGAAATATATCATATCTCAGGTCTTCTGTCAAAATACTTATTGAAAAGTGATTCTGATTTTGTTCCGTTGAAACCTATGGTCTTCAAATTTTTATGCCTTGTAATAAAACTTTCTAAGTCGTTTGGCAATTCATTTTCTATGGCATTGTCAAGGCTACCTGTTCTATTTGCTTTGTGTGCTACGTCCCAAATTCCAATATTTGTTTGTAGTAAGAGTTCTTTTTTCTCAGAATAAGTGAGAGGTAAATCATTTCCTGTTATTGCAGAAATAATTTTCCAAAATCGGTTTCTCGAATGTCCGTAATACTCACCCAGTGCAAGTGATTTGTCCCCTGGCAATGTTCCAAGAATTAAGACGGCAGTATTTGTATTAGATATGGGTTCAAATGAAGTTTTTGAGTGATCCGATGTTGGCCTGCCAGCAATTTTGGGTTCTTGTTTTTTGGTTGTTGAAATAGACTTTAGACGAGTTCCACTTTTTGATGGATTTCCAATAGGTGTTGCTCCACTCCAACTAATATCGATTGACGATCCAAAGTCAGTTACTCTAAAACTAATGCTATCTTTTTGGTCAACATCTGATCCATTAAATTTATAAGACTTGCGAAACGGTTTTGATTCATGGTCAATATTCACCACCAGAATATCTCCACGAGAAATATTTTTAGTGTTGATTTTGTAGCTCTTCGATGTTTCTAGTCTTGTCGAAGGTCTTATCGTCCTATTTCGGGT
The DNA here is from genome assembly GCA_963832285.1 of uncultured Cytophagales bacterium. Taxonomy (GTDB): domain Bacteria; phylum Bacteroidota; class Bacteroidia; order Cytophagales; family Cyclobacteriaceae; genus Marivirga. The sequence continues at coordinate 289,464 of CAWHTP010000002.1, read as the reverse complement.
TATTTCATTCATTGTGAGATTCTATATGCGGTTGCGCACATTGACTATAACGCCCAAATAAAATTAGTGCGCTCCCTCTTAGTTAAGATATACAAACCTTCGCCTTATTACTTGAATTTTTACGAAAAGAGTAAGCGCATTCATTTTATTGTTTGTTATGGAGCTTTTATCAGTTCGAGAATATCGTCAGTTTCGTAATTCAGGTAGTGCTGAATCGTCAATAAATGATTCATTATCAGATACACTATGAGCTGCCAAGTTACCTGTATTTAAATAAATTATCTTCGGTGGAGTTCCTCGAATAGCGTTCAAGTCAACAAAATCAGAGTCAAATGTCACTATCGCAAAATCATTAACTTTTGCAAACTCAAAGATTTCGGTATCAGAAGCATCCTCAAGTCCGACAAATCTCACTTGTTCGCATTCAGAAAAATCGTTCGGCATTTTCTTGAGGATTCTTGGAGAAATATTTTGATCAAAAAGAAGTTTCACTGCACAGAAATCAGTCTGCGTTCCTTATCAGCAGCGTAGGCTAAACAAGCATCAATCATTGTATCGGTAATTTCTTGAAAATCAGATTTTATGTCCTCACGACTCATCCCATTTGAAAGCCAATTTAAAACATCATGCACTGATATTCGGCTACCTTTTAAACATGGTTTCCCAAACCTTTTATCTGCTCTTATTTCTAAAAAACCTTGATAATCCATATCTAAAATTACGAAAAATACATTTAAAAGATGTTGATTAGTTATCCTGTTTTTTCAATTCCAACACTTCTCAGAACTTTGTCAACTGATATTGAGAGTTGAATAGGATCGTCAGAATAATCCACCATTATATCGCAGTATTGTTTAATATTTAATCATTCTACTATTGATAGAATATTCTTTGAGAATATTACATTTTTCACACCTCCTTGTGCCCAAGTTAGTACTTCTTTCATTTGTTCGATTTTATGCTCTATAACACCTAGCTATGATGAGTGGGGATTAAAAAGCACTAATCTCTCGTCTCGCACATAGCCACGCCTTGTTTTAAATTTAAAACTTGTGGCGGACTTTCCAATCCCAAACAAATATCCTGACCGATAAAGCCCCATGCAGTCATAGCTCATGTTATGGCTATTTCATTTTACCAAGTCCGACCTTTTTTCGTCTTTTGTTGACATTCTTTGGGTCCTCAATAGAAAAAGGTTCAAGTTCCCCGTTGACCATACTCGATTGGGTTCCATATATTTGAGATTCACCGTCTTGAACAAGAATTCGGTCTTTCATGGTTGCCATGTCAGAAAGTTCAGATTCTCCATTTATTGCAGATGCCTCCAAAAGCGGAAAATACATTTTTCGAGTTGCATTGTTGGGTGCGTGTTGAACTACGAGAAATAATGTTCGGTTGGTTGCTTCTCCTATTGTATTCTTGCCTAGCCAACCATGTTCCTCGATAATTCCCGTAACAAAAACCAGTGAGGTTGAATCAAATTGAAGTATTTGAGCATCTAATGAGTCCATTTGTGGTGAACCAAACCCGAATTTCTTAACAGTTGGCATAACCTTACTTCGAAGTTCAAGGTTCTTTCTCTCGATTTGTTCAAGCTGCTTTCTTATTGACTCAAGGTCTTGAGAAAATGAAAAATGAGTTAGTAGTATCCCAAGAAGAATCAGAAGGTTTTTCATATTGCGAAAATTAGCCATAACATTAGAAATAAATACCACGTAATTATATGGGTTCAGTAAATAGTAAGCTACAATTGCAAAAGTATTTATCTATTTTGCATAAGATACCGAACGCATTTCCCTAATTACCGTAACTTTTATCTGCCCCGGATACTGCATATCTTTCTCTATTTTCTGCGATATATCAAACGATAGCTGTCCGGCTTTTTGGTCGCTAACGTTATCCGCATCTACCATTACGCGTAGCTCACGACCGGCCTGTATGGCATAGCACTTATTTACACCATCAAAAGCTAAAGCCAGCTCCTCCAGCTCTTTCAATCTTTTAATGTAGCTGTCCATTATTTCCCTTCTGGCACCGGGCCGCGCGCCCGAAATGGCATCACACGCCTGTACTATGGGCGATAGCAGTGAGGTCATTTCAATCTCATCATGGTGGGCACCAATGGCATTCAGCACATCCGGATGCTCCTTAAATTTTTTAGCGAATTCCATGCCTATAATAGCATGCGGCTGCTCCGGCTCTTCCGGCCAAACCTTACCAATGTCATGCAACAGCCCTGCGCGCTTGGCCAGCTTAGCATTTAAGCCTAACTCCGATGCCATGGTTGCACACATATTAGCCACTTCTCTGGAATGTTGCAATAGGTTTTGCCCGTATGACGACCTAAAACGCATGCGCCCCACCATTTTAATCAGCTCCGGGTGGAGGCCGTGTATGCCCAGGTCAATTACAGTACGTTCGCCAATTTCTACTACTTCCTCCTCAATATTTTTAGAGGTTTTATTTACTATTTCCTCAATTCGTGCCGGATGTATCCTGCCATCTTGCACCAGCCTGTGCAGAGATAACCGAGCAATTTCTCTGCGCACCGGATCAAAACCTGAAATAATGATGGCCTCAGGTGTGTCATCAACAATTATTTCCACTCCTGTGGCAGCCTCCAGCGCACGTATATTTCGGCCTTCGCGTCCAATAATTTTACCCTTCACATCGTCACTTTCAATATTAAATACGGACACACAATTTTCCACCGCGTGTTCGGTTGCAGTTCGCTGAATGGTGGAGATAACAATCTTCTTTGCTTCTTTGGTGGCAGATAGCTTCGCCTCTTCCATGATGTCTTTTATGAGCGATGAGGCCTTTGTCTCTGCTTCATCTTTCAGGGTTTCAATAAGCTGCTCTCTGGCTTCATCGGCAGTAAGGTTGGCAGCTTTCTCAAGTATATTTACTTGTTGCTCCCTAACACGTTCCAAGTCTTCCCTGCGTTTGGCAAGTACTTCCAGCTGGGCAGTTAAGTTTTCCTTGTGTTTGTCCGTTTCGATTTGCTTCCTTTTGTACTGCTCTATTTCTTTGGATAGGTGTTGCTCGCGCTGCTTAAGCTTATTTTCGTTGGTAACCAATTGGTTTTTTCTGCGGTTAACATCTTCTTCAAACTCAGCTTTCTTTTTAAGAAAATGCTCTTTTGCCTCAAGCATTTTATCTTTCTTAGTATTCTCTGCGTTAATTTCGGCCTCCCGAACTAGCAGTGCTGCCTTGTCTTCAGCTTCTTTTAATGCCTTATCAACGCTGCTTTTTTGTGTGAATTTACTGATTAAAAATCCAATTATAAGACCGGCTGCCGCGGCTATAATGATGTATAAAGTTGTTCCCATTTTATATTTATTTTAAATGGGAAGTGTATAGCTAACTTCTGTATAAAAGTTTATAGTGATTGACTAATTAAATGATTGATAGATTGAATTTTATTAAGTACAGACTCATCGCTTTCACTATTATGCTCTTCCACACTTAGTCTGTCGATTAGCGCATCAAACGCTACCATTGATAGTAAATCTTGCTTGTCATCAATGCCAAAACGTTCTCTGTACGTTCTTAATCGCTCATTAATTAATTTACCGGCCTTTCTTATGCGTTCCTCTTCTTCGGCCTTCACCGTCATAGGGTATTCTCTGTCCGCAATTTTTATTTTGATGGATAACTCCCTCATCATACCGGCTATTTATCTATCTTGTTAAATGTAAAATACACTTATCAATTTCTTTAATATAATCGTCAATTTTATCCCTCATCTCAGAAGTCTCAGCTTCATTCTTCCCAATAGTCCCTACAATTTTACTAATTTTATCTTGATTTTGAAAGCCTTTAAGCCGTTCATCTTTTTGTTTCAGTGCCAGTATTAACTCCTCATTTTCACCTTTCAGCTGCTTAAGCTCATCTTTAGCAAGTTGGTGCTCATTGAGCAAAAGTTGAACCTTTCGCTCCAGGGTGTTTATTTCTGTATGTAATCTAGCCTGATCCATAAATTATTTCCTAATTACAGCACTTATTTCAGTTTCAAAAGCTTTAATTAGTTTGTTCATTGTTTTATCAATAATCTTATCTGTTAAGGTTTTTGATTGATCCTGCAAGGTAAATGAAAGGGCATACGCTTTTTTGCCGGCATCAATTTTATCTCCCTCATACACATCAAACACATTAATATTTGTTAGTAGATAACCGGCTTGCTTTAAGCTGATCTCTTTAATGGTTTTATAACTTACCGATTGGTCTATCACCAACGATAAATCTCTGAAAACTGCGGGAAACCTACTTACCGCTTGGTACTTTATGTTAGTATCTACCTTTTTAAGCAGTAGCTCCCAGTTGAAATCGGCATAAAATACATCTTGCTTTAAACCGCTAATTTTCAATACTTTCGAGCTTAGTTTACCTAGCTGGCAAACCACTTTACCACTTAATTTTAACTTCAAGCCGTAGTCGAAGACATGGCTGTGAAATTCTTCATTTTCAACACTTTCCGAACTAAATTTATTGAAAATATTTTGAACTGCCTCATAGAGGTCATGAAATTTTACGGATTCATTTTTCTGCTGCCAATTATCGGACTGATTTTTCCCCGTCAGGTATAAAGCCAGGCGCATATTCTCTACATATTGGCCATTTATTTTTTTATAATTTTTCCCGAATTCAAAAAACTTTAAGTTCGGCTGTTTACGATTGATGTTATAGGCTAAAGCATCCAAACCTGTGAAAAATAAATCTTGGCGCATAACACCTAAGTCTTCACTTAGCTTATTTAAAATGGCTACATTTTCTTCAGATTTATATTCCTCCAGCAGCTCGCTATACTTGGCCTTGGTAAGTGAGTTGGTCATTATTTCCTGATACCCATTGCCAACCAGCAGCATAGCGGCCTCCTTTCTTTTCTGCATAGGATCAACCTCAGGAAAGCTAGCCAAGTAGGTGCTGGACATTGTTTCAGGCATCTCAATATTATTGAAACCGTAGATTCGCACAATCTCTTCAATAACATCGGCCTCTCTGGTTACATCTACTCTATATGGAGGCACTTTGGCTTTAAAACCCGCAGCTGTTTTAGCTTCGGTTTTAATGTCTAGTAAATTCAAAATTTCATGAATTCGCTCATGAGCTAATTGCTTACCAATAAGTCTGTCAATATTTTTGTAGCTGATGGCCACCTCAAAATCTTTTACAGGATAAGGGTAAATATCAATTACTTCGCTGCTGATGTTCCCGCCAGCTAATTCTTTAATAAGTAGTGCAGCTCTTTTTAAAGCATAAACCGTAATGTTAGGGTCGGTACCGCGCTCGTACCGGAAGGATGCATCAGTTTTTATTTGATGATGCTGTGATGTGCTACGGATGCTATCAGCAGAAAAATAAGCTGATTCTAAAAAGATACTTGTTGTTTTTGAGGTTACACCTGAGTTCGATACCTCCAAAAACACCCGCCATACACATGGGCTGCTTTTGCCCGTCACATATCATTAAATCGGTTGCTTGAAGCTTTCTATCCTTTTCATCTAAGGTGGTAAATGCAGTATTTTCCGGCAGCTGGCCAATAATAACCTTATCTCCGGTAATTCTATCGGCATCGAAAGCATGTAAGGGCTGGCCAAGCTCATGAAGCACAAAATTTGTCACATCTACAATATTATTTATAGGTTCCAGGCCAATACTCTTTAATGCATTTTGCAACCATTCGGGCGATGTTTCAACTGATAAATTACTGATAGTTAAACCGCTGTAGCGCGGGCATGCCTCATGGTCTTCCACAACAACATTAATTGTTCTGTTGGTATTGTCAACAGCGAAATTATTAACGGATGGCCAGTTTATTTCATTTTTGGTGACAGCTTTTATATCTCTCGCTGCTCCAATATGGCCGGTGGCATCGGCTCTGTTGGGTGTAAGCCCAATCTCAAAAACAAAATCGGAACTTATATTAAAATACTCGGCAGCAGGTGTGCCATTGGCTAAGTTGGTTTCCAATACCAAAATGGCATCATGGCTTTGCCCCAAGCCTAGTTCATCTTCGGCACAGATCATCCCCATGGAAACCTCACCTCTTATTTTAGATTTTTTTATTTCAAAAGGTTTATCAGGCGTTGGATAAAGTGTGGTGTTGGGCGTGGCAACTACTACTTTTTGACCGGCAGCAACATTGGGTGCGCCACAAACTATTTGCAGCGGCTCATCTAGGCCTACATCAACTGAGGTAACTTTTAGTTTATCGGCATTTTCATGCGGCTGGCAAGTGAGCACCTCACCAATTACCACACCTCTTAAACCACCTTTTACTGACTCAAGTTCTTCAATGCCTTCCACCTCAAGGCCTGTATCGGTTAGTAATTGTGCTAAATCTTCCGCAGAGTGCTCAATTTTTATATATTTCTTTAACCAGTTTAATGCAATCTTCATTGTCTAATTTTTACCAACCTTAATAAGGGCATCTCATTTTAATTCGATCAGTATGTCGATAAATGCAGATCTACCAAATAATGAATAAACGAACCCAGAATAATCAGCAAAATTAGTGAAATGATCGACAAAGCAGTTGATAAAATGCGCTTAATCTTAATTTTTCTCTCCAGCAGTAATGGCTATGGATATCTTGTTTTGCGGTGGGGGTACCGGGCAGCTGTAACCTGTAGTATATGCACAATAAGGATTATATGCCCGATTAAAATCTAGGGTGATGGTTGATTCGCTACCGCTGTATTCCACTTCCAAATAGCGGCCTGCGCCATAGGTGCTCACTGCACTGGTTTCGTCATAAAACGATAGAAAATAATGTGCCTTATCGGCAGATTGCAAAAGGGTCAAATCCTGATGTGATCCTACTATGTCAAAATGTAGAACGGCTACTTCCTGATAAACCTTTATAGAATCATCGCTGGTTTGTAGCTGCAACACTTTGCCTTGTGGTATTTGTTCTACGGAAGCGTTTGCTTTAAAAGCAGGATTCACATCAAAGTAATTGAGGCTATCGAAAGCCACACCCTGCACTACAAAAGGCGACTCTTCATTATTTTTCATGAAGCTATGCCGCTCAGCTCTTTTAAGCTCAACCGATTGAATGTAATCTTGCGGGCTTACGGCATCGTCATCAGCACTCTGTTGGCTAGTATATAAACTAAAGATGGTAATCAATAAAAAAGCGCCAAATGCAACTACGAAAAGGACTCTTATCGGCTTCATCCGGTTTAGAAAATTACCTTCCAAATATCATTAAAAATAGCAAATGCCATTAAGCTTAATAGTAAAACCATGCCTACCTTCTGCGAATTTTCGAGGAATTTGTCTGATGGTTTTCTGCCGGAAATAATCTCGTAGGAAAGAAATACCACATGCCCACCATCCAATGCAGGGATGGGTAGTAAATTCATAAATGCCAACACCATAGAAAGCAGACCGCAGATGCCCCAAAATTTCTGCCATATCCATTCGCCACCAAATATTTGAGCTATGCCTATAGGGCCGGAAAGCGATTTTGTAGCACTTACCTCACCTCTGAATATTTTGCCGAATGCCCGGATGTTTATCCATACTACATTGAAAGCTTTGGCCGTACCAATGCTTATCGATTCCCCAAAAGAGAAATCCTGATGGGCATATTCAATGTTATTATCCGGAAAAAAGCCAATGGTTCCGTCATCCGCCACCATAACCGAATCTAAGGAAGTGGTTTGCTCAGCTCTACTTACTGTAAGTGAAATGCGCTGATTTTTATGGGTGTCTAGAGATTCTTTGAACTCTTGGAAATATTTTACAGGTTTATCGTTCACTTTTAATATTTTATCACCTTCAATCAGCCCGGCCATGTCGGCATTGCTTTGTGGTTTAACCGGCCCTACTGTAAATGTGAACAAAGGATCGAAAAAAGCTACCCGGTCATTGTCATCCGTAATTTTATCCAACATATCATTAGGGATGGATACTTTTATTTCTTTACCGTTTCTTAACACGGTGTAGTAGCTGTCGTTAGTTAGTAAAACATCCGGGCTTGTAAGGTCTCCAAACTTTTTATAGTCCTGCCCATTTACGGCTATTATTTTATCACCGGTTTCGAGGCCAATTTCTTTTCCTAAATCGTAAGCATAAATACCATTTTGAGCAACTACCTCTTTAGGCATATAATCTTCCCCATATCCGTATTGCAGAAAAATGAAAATGATGATGCCAACAATAACATTAACAATGATGCCGGCCAACATTACAATTAACCGCTGCCAAGCTGGTTTAGCTCTAAATTCGTGAGGCTCAGGATCTTTTTTTAGGCTTTTCGTGTCGAGCGATTCGTCAATCGTTCCGGTGATTTTCACAAAACCACCCAGCGGTATGGCGCCAATAGAGTATTCTGTTTCTCCATATTTAAAGCCGAATATTTTGGGAGGGAAGCCGATAGAAAACTGTTCTACCTTCATCCCGAATGCTTTGGCGGCCAAAAGGTGACCAAACTCGTGCACTCCTACTAAAATTGAAAGGCCCAAAATGAGCTGGGCAATCATTATTATTGTTTCCATTAACGTATAAACTCTAAAGCTTTGATTCTAGTTTCCTTATCTGTTTCGATGTAATCCTGAAGCGTTGGTTTTTTGATGTAAGCTAACTTCGCTAAGCAATCTGATATGACATCAGACATCCCCAAAAAGGAAATTCTTTCTTCAAGAAAGGCCGAAACTACTACTTCATTAGCGGCATTCAAAATGCAAGGCATGTTTCCTGCTTTTTCCAAAGCTGTAAACGCCAAGCTTAAGTTACGGAAAGTATCTGTATCGGGTTGTTCAAATGTAAGTTCAGGGTAATCTGTAAAATTAAATCGTGGGAAATCAGCCTTTAGCCGATTAGGATAACTTAAAGCATACATAATGGGTACTTTCATATCGGGTAGGCCCATTTGAGCCTTTATGGAGCTGTCCTCAAACTGCACCATGCTATGGATAATAGATTGCGGGTGTACCACTACATCAATTTTGCTTTGCGGCACATTAAATAACCACTTGGCTTCAATAACTTCCAGCCCTTTATTCATTAAACTGGCCGAGTCAATGGTTATCTTTGCGCCCATGTCCCAATTAGGGTGTTTCAAGGCCTGTGCTTTGGTTACAGATTTTAGAAAGTCCTTATCTTTTCCTCTAAATGGCCCACCGGAGGCGGTAAGAATAAGCTTCTCAATAGGGTTGTGGAACTCGCCAACTAAGCATTGAAATATGGCGGAATGTTCTGAATCTACGGGATAAATATTTACTCCTTTTTCAGCTGCTAACTGCGTAACCAGCTCCCCTGCAACTACCAAGGTTTCTTTGTTGGCCAAGGCAATATGTTTTCCGCTATCTATGGCTTTAATGGTAGGCAGCAAGCCTGCGTAGCCCACTAAAGCGGTTAAAACCAAATGTATGGTATCCATTTGCACTACCTGAGCCAGAGCGCTTTCACCTGTATACACTTTAATATTATGTGGGGAGAGCGCGTCATCTACCTGCTGGTATAAACTTTCATTACCTATAACAACTGCATTGGGCTGAAAGGCTATGCCTTGCTCAATTAATAATAGTGAATTGTTTTGCGCAGTTAATACTTCTACCTGAAAGTTATCCGGATTTGCTTTTATTACTTCGAGCGCTTGAGTGCCTATGCTTCCTGTTGAGCCAAGTATGGCTATACCTTTTTTTTGAGTCACGCTTTATGCTTTCTGTATAATTAAAAATCAGCGGTTCATTATAATCGGAATTACGCTGTATTGTTTGCTTATATTATATTATTATCTGCAATATTCAACCAGCACATCGGCAATATTTCTATCGTTCGAGAGCCTCGGCACTTTATTTTGCCCACCGAGCTTTCCTTTCGATTTCATGTATTCAATAAATGCGGTTGGTTTTAAGGTATTAATATGTAGTGCCTTTAAAATACCTCCTTTCAATAGATCGTCATAATATGTATTGAGTGAGCGCAGGTTTTTATCTAGTGCCAATTCAAAAGCACTTAGGTCAATTGGCGCATTGTCAAATTCTACAAACCACTCATGGTAAGGCAGCCCTTCTTTAGGGTTAACTTGTGGAGCTACTGTAAATTCAGTCACTTTTACATGCTCAAATTTCTCAAGGGTCATTTTTAAGGCTTTCTCCACCTCCTCGCCAATTACATGTTCGCCAAAGGCAGAAATAAAATGTTTGATACGCCCTGAAACTACCACACGGTAAGGCTCCAAGGATACAAACTTTACTGTATCGCCAATGGAGTAGCCCCATAATCCGGCATTGCTGTTAATAATCAAAGCGTAATTCTTATCCAGCTCAATCTGGTCTATCATAAGCCTTGTTGGGGTTTCGGTAAAATATTCTTCAGCCGGGATAAATTCGAAAAAGATGCCGCTATTTAATAAAAGTAGCAAGCCGGGTTCTGTTTGCGTATCTTGATAGGCTATAAAGCCTTCCGAAGCAGGATAGGTCTCTATAGAATCAATAGTTTTGCCAATGCTCTGAAATAGCTTGGCTTTGTATGGCTCAAAGTTTACACCTCCGTAAACAAACATCTCAAAATTCGGGAAAATATCTTTTATAGGCTTATCAACCCTAGCCTGAATTCTATCGAAATACATTTGAACCCAAGGCGGTATGCCGGAAATAAGTGACATGTCCTTGTCTATGGTTTCATCTATAATTTTTTCCAGTTTCTCCTCCCAGTCCTCCATGCAATTGGTGTCGTAGCTGGGCAGTTGGTTGGTTTTTAAATAGCCCGGCACATGGTGGTTAACTATTCCGGAAAGTCGCCCGGTATTAATTCCTGCCTTTTGGTCTAGTACAGGCGAGCCTGAAAGAAAAATGAGTTTACCATCAAGAAATTGGCCTTTACCGGTTTCATTTACATAATTGAGCAAGGCATTTTTGGCACTGTTTATATGGTTGGGGATGGAATCTTTAGTGATGGGAATATATTTAGTGCCTGAAGTAGTGCCGCTGGTTTTGGCAAAGTAAGTAGGCTTACCGGGCCAAAGCACATCTTGTTCGCCTTGTAAAATTTTTTCAACATAGGGTTTTAGTTCCTCATAATCTCTTATAGGTACCTGCTTTTTAAAATCTTCATAGGTTTTTATGTTACTAAAGCCATGGTCTTGACCAAAGGCGGTATGTTCGGCTTTGTTAATGAGCTTATCGAATTGCTTTAGCTGAGTAAGTGCAGGTTTTGATGCCCATTTCTGTTGCTGATTCACAACCAAAGCCGCAAGGGGCTTGCTTAAAAATCCTCTAATTCCCATACCCCCAAAAATAGAAAATTATATGCGAATGACGGGCGAAGATTGAACCTTTTAATAAAAAAAGAGGTATATTTATTGTCTGTATGTTGCCAAAACAAACCTTGTGGCTACCGCAAAGGAGTTAAATAAAGTATAGGTAGGCAGAGATAAATATTAACAGTAGAATTTATTTAGCGTATGGAAGACACTCATTTAAAATATAAAATATCGAATCTCCCTAAGAACTTAAAAGAGCAGGTTTCTGACTTTGTAGATTTATTAAATAAATCAAATAGTGGTATAAATAAATCAAAAAGAAAGTCAGGATTGGCGAAAGGTTTAATTACAGTAAAAGATGATTTTGATGAGACAGTTGAAGGATTCGAAATTTATAAAAAGTGAATTATTTGGTTGATACCCATGCGCTTTTATGGTTTATAGCATCGGACGATAAATTACCTCGAAACGTAAAAAATATTATAGAAGACGCTGATAATAGATGCTTGGTAAGCATTGCAGCATATTGGGAGATTGCCATTAAGTTTGCTTCTGGCAAACTAATATTAAGAACAGATTTAGCGAATATTTTTACAATAATTGAAGAATCAGGCTTTGAAATACTACCTATTTATCCATCCCACTTATTAATTAACGCTCAATTAACTTTTCACCATCAAGATCCTTTCGATAGGGTGATGATTTCGCAGGCTATTGAAGAGGAACTTACGCTGCTAAGCAAAGACAACAAGTTCTCGGAGTATCCGGTTAATTTGAAATGGACTCAAAATACTTAGGTTGAATTGTTTTATCGTGCTGATTCTTTAGTTTGCATGAATCCAAAATAAAAGCACTCCATTACAAACTTTAATCTTTAATGCGTAGTTTTGCAGCCTGATTATGGAGATGAAGAATATTAGGAATTTTTGCATTATTGCCCACATCGATCATGGTAAAAGTACATTGGCAGATAGGCTTCTGGATGCTACCCAGTCGGTAACGCAACGCCAAAAGAAAGAGCAGCTGCTTGACAATATGGATCTGGAGCGCGAGCGCGGTATCACTATTAAAAGCCATGCCATACAGATGGATTATAAATATAAAGGTGAGCCTTATGTTTATAACTTAATTGATACGCCCGGTCATGTTGATTTTTCTTATGAGGTGTCACGCTCTATTGCGGCCTGTGAGGGAGCACTTTTAATTGTAGATGCTGCCCAGGGCATTCAGGCGCAAACTATTTCAAACTTGTATTTGGCTATTGAGCACGATTTGGAAATTATTCCTGTTCTTAATAAAATTGATTTACCCGGTGCCATGCCAGAGGAGGTTTCCGACCAAATTATTGAATTGATAGGCTGCAAAAAAGAGGATATTTTGCACGCCAGTGCCAAAGAAGGCATAGGTATTATGGAGATTTTAGAAGCAGTAGCAGAAAGAATACCCGCACCAAAAGGTGATGTAAACGAGCCGCTGCAAGCCATGATTTTCGACTCTGTTTTTAATTCTTTCCGTGGTATTGAAGTGTATTTCCGTATTTTTAACGGACAGATAAGCAAAGGAGATAAAATTAAGTTTATAAATACCGGCAAAACTTATGATGCCGATGAGATTGGCGTACTCAAGCTAAATCAAGAACCTAAACAAACCATCAGTGCAGGTAATGTGGGTTATTTAATTAGCGGTATTAAAGTAGCTAAAGAAGTAAAAGTGGGTGATACCATTACACAGGCAAATAACCCGGGCAAGGCTGTTCAAGGCTTCGAAAATGTAAAACCCATGGTGTTTGCGGGTATTTACCCTGTAGATACTTCGGATTTTGAAGAACTAAGAGCATCAATGGAGAAGCTTCAGTTGAATGATGCTTCTCTGGTTTGGGAGCCGGAAACATCGGCCGCTTTAGGCTTTGGTTTCCGTTGTGGCTTTTTGGGCATGTTGCACATGGAAATTGTGCAGGAGCGTTTAGAGCGTGAGTTTGACATGACCGTAATTACCACAGTACCTTCAGTGCAGTTCCATGCCTTCCCCAAAAAAGGCGAAATGGTAAAGGTGAGTGCACCATCAGAATTACCGGAATTAGGAGATATTGATTACTTGGAGGAGCCATACATCAGGGCACAAATTATTACGAAGGATGAATTTGTAGGGCCGGTTATTTCACTATGCATGGATAAGCGCGGTGAAATAAAAAATCAGGTTTACCTAACACAAAGTAGGGTAGAGTTAACATTTGAAATCCCGCTGGCGGAAATAGTGTTTGACTTTTTTGATAAGCTCAAAACTATTTCCAGAGGCTATGCCTCGCTCGATTATGAGCTTATAGGCTATAAAGCGAGCAACCTGGTAAAACTGGAAATATTGCTAAATGGCGATAGGCTTGATGCGCTTTCCGCTATTGTACATAGAGATAAGGCTTACGATTGGGGTAAAAAGCTTTGTGAGAAATTGAAAGAATTAATTCCGAGACAGCAGTTTGAAATTGCCGTACAAGCCGCTATTGGTACCAAGGTAGTAGCCAGAGAAACCGTAAAAGCACTCCGTAAAAACGTATTGGCTAAATGTTATGGCGGTGATATTTCGAGAAAGCGCAAGCTGCTGGAAAAACAAAAGAAAGGTAAGAAACGCATGCGCCAAGTAGGGAATGTTGAAATTCCGCAGGAAGCATTTATGGCCGTTTTAAAATTAGATTAATAGCATGACAATGGATGTTGCCACACCAACAATTTTGGACGGTAAAAAAATATCCGCAGAGATTAAAAACGAGCTGCGTATAAAAACCGAAGCTTTAATAAAAAGAGGAGGTAAAGCACCACACTTATCTGCTATTTTGGTGGGTACCGATGGGGCCAGCGAAACTTATGTTAATGCCAAAGTAAAAGATTGCGAAGACATCGGTTTTGAGTCGTCAAAGTTTGTATTTGATGCTACTATAACTGAAGCAGCACTGTTAAGTGAGGTAGAAAAGCTTAACAATGACACAAATGTTGACGGATTTATTGTGCAGCTGCCGCTCCCTAAGCATATTAATGTAGATAAGGTGTTGAATGCCATAAAACCTGAAAAGGACGTAGACGGCTTTCATCCTACAAATTTCGGTCGGATGGCCTCAGGCCTACCTGCTTATTTACCTGCCACGCCTTTTGGTGTAATGGAATTATTAAAGCGGTATGAGATACAAACCCGCGGTAAACACTGTGTGGTGGTAGGCCGTAGCCACATAGTGGGCACACCTATTAGTATTTTAATGGGCAGCTCTAAATACCCGGGTGATGCCACGGTTACACTAACACATAGATTTACCGAAAACTTAGCACAGCATACCAAACAGGCCGATATTTTAATTGTTGCCGTAGGAAAACCAGGCTTAATTACAGCCGACATGGTGAAAGAGGGGGTGGTTATAATTGATGTAGGCACTACGAGAGTACCCGATGCCTCAAAAAAATCAGGTTTTGCCCTAAAGGGCGATGTCTTGTTTGATGAGGTTTCAGAAAAGGCATCATACATTACGCCCGTTCCCGGTGGGGTAGGCCCCATGACCAGGGCAGGATTATTAATGAACACCTGGTTGGCTGCTCAAAACGAAATTTATGGATAAAGCTTCTTTCGATCATAGTATTGAGCTGCCCTTAATGGAGGCATTTTATACTATACAAGGCGAAGGAGCCCACAGCGGAAGACCTGCGTTATTTTATAAGGCTGGGTGGCTGCGATGTGGGTTGTGTGTGGTGCGATGTAAAAGACTCATGGGATGCCGATAAATGGCCGCTTAAAAAAGTGGTTGATATTGTGCATGAAGCTGAGACGCATCCTGCAAGGTTGGCAGTAATTACCGGAGGTGAACCTTTTATGTATAAAATGGATGGCTTAACTGCTAACCTAAAAGAAAAAGGGTTTTACATTAATGTAGAAACTTCCGGTGCGCATCCGTTTAGTGGAGCTATTGACTGGGTATGTTTATCACCCAAAAAATTTAAAGAGCCGCTGCCCGAGTGGTATGACAAAGCCGATGAGCTCAAGATAATAATATTTAACAAATCCGATTTTAAGTGGGCGGAACAACATGCTGCCTTAGTTAATGACAAATGCCGCCTCTTACTGCAGCCGGAATGGGGCAAGCAAGAACTAATGACACCACTCATAGTTGAATACGTAAAGGAAAACCCGCAATGGGGCATTTCCTTACAAACGCATAAGTATTTGAATATCCCTTAGCGTAAAAGTCGCTTTTATTCTTTAATCCTAATAAGTTAAATTGCTTGTATGATTAGAAAAATATCGCTTTTTATCACAATAGGTCTATCGATTATTACGCTAAGTGTGCTTCCTGCACAGGAACTAAAACGCAAAACGGAGAAGCTACTCGATAAATCGAACGCGGCACTGGCCAATAGGAATTGGAAAGAAGCCATGGCTTATATGGAGCAAGCTGTGGATAGTGAGCCAGATAACTTCAGGGTGCATTTAGAAAAGGCTTATCTGCTGTATACTTTCAAAAATATTCCCAAAATGCTTCCGTCCCTGCAAAAAGCATTTGAACTCAACCCGGAATGGAAATCAAAATACCATGAATTTTATTTTATACTGGGTAAGGAGTCCTTCGAACAAGGAAAATATGAGTTAGCAAAGGCACCTATTGCCAAATATTTAGAGAAAGGGTACAATAAAAATTCTTTGGCGCTGAGTGAAATAATTAGTCAGTCTATTGACTTTGCCCGAGAGGCACTAGCGGATTACAATGCTCAAGAGTACAACATACAAAAGCTTAATTCGCAACAAATATTTAGGAGCGTGTACTTTCCGTTTTTCACACTCTTCCCGGAAGAAAACCTGTATTTTACTGCACAACGCATCAACAGCTTGGAGGAAGGTATATATAGAGCCGAGCTCAATAATGAACAGTTTAGTAAGGTAGAGGAGGTGCCGGTTATTAACAGCGACCAAAATAATGAAGGAGCTGCGGCAGTATCAGCCGATGGTAGAGTAATGGTTTTTACCAGCTGCAACAGACGAGATGGATTAGGCAGCTGCGACCTGTACGTATCATACAAAGACAATAACCAATGGACTGAGCCTATCAATATGGGTGAGTCGATAAATACTCGTGCTTGGGAATCGCAACCTTACCTTTCATCTGACGGCCGTTTGCTTGTCTTTAGCTCCAACAGAAGTGGAGGCAGTGGGAAGCGTGATCTTTATTTTGCGACAAAAAATATTGATGGTGCCTGGCAGAAGACGAAAAATCTAGGTAGTTCCATTAATACTTTTGCAGATGAGATTTCTCCTTTTTTGAGCCTGAATGAAGATACACTTTATTTTAGCTCCAATGGCAGAGTAGGAATGGGCGGTTTCGATTTTTATAAAGTTGACTGGGAGACCAAGAACGAACCGATCAACGTTGGCTTACCATTTAATAGCTTTCAGGATGAAATCTCTTATCATCAGAAACTGGATGGTGATATTTATTGGGCAAGAGAGTTGAAAAGTGATGATAAATACCCTCCTGCTGAAATTCTTTTTGTAGAAAAGACCAACTCCATAACAGATAGCTTATTGCTTGTTTATGGCACGGTAACCAGTGAAGTTGATAAAAAACCACTGGCTGCGAACATACAAATATTTGATTTAAGAACGGATAGCCTGCTCAGACAAACTGCTTCTGATGCATTAACTGGTAGCTATAAAGTGCTCATACCATATAAATCCGACTATTCCTTTTATGTGGAGGCTGAAGGTTACTTATTTAATTCCCTCAGGGTGGGCGAGATTGAAACAAGTAGGCACGAGCAGAATTTTGAGTTACAAGAAATTAAGAAAGGCAACTCAATTAGTTTGAATAATATCTATTTTGAATTTGATAGTTATAGTCTTGATGGTAGATCGAAAAAGGAAATAGAGAAGCTCGCACAATTTTTAAAGGCAAACGCTCAGGTAAAAATTGAAATAGCCGGCTATACAGATAATATAGGCTCAGCCAATTATAATTTGGAGCTATCAAGAAAGCGCGCTGAAGCGGTTTACAGGGAATTATTGAAGCAAACAGTCTTAAAAAGTAATATTACTTACAAAGGATATGGCGCTGTAGCACAGCCGAATGGGGAATTTCAAAAAATTGTAAAGATAAATATAATTGATTATTAGAATTGTTATATTTATTTGTCTTTTGATCCTTTGTTATAAAGGAAAAAACTTGGTTGTTTAAGCTTAGATAGGCAGATAATTTTTCTTTTTTAGAATTAAATACCGCCTACATATCAAATTTTCTTTCAATTAAAAATAATATTTATTTGGTTATATAGTGCAATGTTACTTACATTTAACGATTAATTATTATTAACCTAAAATAAATAAGTATGAAGAAGATTCTACTAACATGTTTCATGTTGGTGTTTGTGCTATATGCATGGGCACAGGATCGCACGGTAAGCGGAACAGTTTCAGATGCTGAAACAGGTGAAACGCTTCCTGGTGTGAACGTATTATTAAAAGGCACCGGTACCGGTGTCAATACTGACTTGGATGGAAACTATAAAATTTCTGTACCATCTGACGGTGGTACTTTGGTATTCTCATTCATTGGGATGCAGAAGATTGAGGTAAAAGTTGGCAATCGGAGTGTTGTTGATGTGGCAATGGAATCTGATGTGAAGCAATTAAGTGAGGTTGTTGTAACAGCTGGAGGCTTAGAAAGAGAAGCTAAAGGATTAGGATACTCGGTTGAAGAAGTGCAAGGTGATGCTATTCAACAAGTTGCTGAACCTGATCCTTTGAGAGCATTGCAAGGTAAAGTTGCAGGTGTAAATATTTCGGGATCAGGAGGTGCTGCTGGTAGCGCAACTAGGATTACCATCAGGGGTAACTCTTCTTTATTAGGAGATAATCAACCACTTTTTGTTGTAGACGGAATACCTTACAATAATAATACTAATGGAACTTTCAATCAATTAGGAAGCGGTGGTGCTTATGGATCTAGGATTTCTGATATTGATCCGAACAACATTGAATCAATGACTGTCTTAAAAGGTGGTGCCGCTGCAGCACTTTATGGAACACGGGCTTCCAATGGTGTGGTTTTAATTACTACAAAGACCGGCAGTGCGAGAGCCGGTAAAAAAGGCTTGCAAGTGGCCGTCAATTCTTCTATAGCCTTTGAAGAAATTGCAAATCTTCCGGATTATCAAAATACTTATGGAGCTGGAACTAATTACAACTACCAGCAAGTTAATGGCTCTTGGGGGGCACCGTTTATTGGGACAAGAAATTATGCAAATACTCCTTCTATTCCGCATTGGTATGCCGGAAGAGACGGCTGGGGTGGTTTGTACGATGATGTCACAGTACCATATCAAGCCTATCCAGATAATGCCGAGAAGCTTTTTAAAACAGGTGTACTGCTTGATAATTCTATTACTATTTCAGGGGGGAATGAGAATTCAGTATTGACTACCACGATTAGTAGAAGCGATAATACTGGTTACGTGCCTAATACACTATTTAATAAAACGAACGTGAGTGTAGGTGGTCGAAGCGAGCTTGACAATGGTTTTAATTTCGGAGCAAACTTAAACTATACTAAAACGGTTCAAGAAGGAGTTCAATCTGGGGTGGGTCTATCAGGCTCAAATAATCCTTCAGCATTTGCAAGAGCATTGTATATGGGTAGAAATTGGGATGTGCATGGACAACCTTATCAGAATCCTACTGATTTAGGGAGCGAATTTATGGTTGGAAGAGGGCAAGCTGATAACCCGCTTTGGTCTTATGAAAACGCTGGGTTTACGGTTGATGTTAATAGAATTGTTGCTGCAGCTGATATGAGTTACGATATCACTGATTACCTAAATGTAAGTTATAAAGCAGGAATCAATACTTATACCCAGAAAAACACAGATTTTATACGACCTGGTTCGACTGGTCCGGCATCTAATCCTGGAGAGGGACGTTATTTATTCGATCTAATCCAATATGAGGAAATTGAGTCTAATTTTATCGTAACATTCAATAAAAATTTGAATGATGATTTCCATTTAAGAGCTTTAGTAGGTCATAATTTTAATCAGAGAACATCTGAAGGCCAGGCGGTTCAAGGTATTGGATATGTAGCCTTTGATATTGACGATTTAGACAATACTAATAATGTTACTCCATTTGGAAGAGGTTATTCTCAGAGAAGAATTATTGGTGCTTATACAGACGTTTTGCTTGACTTCAGAGATTATTTATTTTTAGGTTTAACGGCTAGAAATGATTGGTCTTCAACTTTACCGCAGGCAAACAGAAGTTTCTTTTATCCAGGAGCAGCTTTATCTGCAGTTTTGACAGACGCCCTTGATATTGAAACTAGCACTCTAAACTTTTTAAAAATTAGAGCTGCTGCTTCACGAGTTGGTTCAGATACTGATCCGTATTTGATAAACAGAGTGTTTCTTATAAATCCTTCAGCTGATACACCTTTTACACCTTCAGGTGGTTCCGCAACTCCTACAACATCTTTGTCGAATCAGGAAAGAGATGCTAACTTGAAGCCAGAGCAAAAAACGGAATATGAATTGGGCTTTGAGTCTCGCTTATTCAATAATAGAGTTGGTCTTGATGTAACTGTTTATAGAAATGAAACTACAAACCAGATAGTTCCAATTAACTTGCCAGCATCTTCAGGTGCTACCTCTTTTTTAACAAATTTTGGCGTAGTAAGCAATCAAGGACTAGAGGTCACACTAAACTTAACACCAGTTGAATTGAATAATGGCTTTAGCTGGAATATTTTAGGAACTTTTACTCATAACAAAAATGTTATAGAAGAATTGAGAGAAGGTGTAGATGAGATTACTTTTGGAGCAGGTTTCGCAGGTGGTGTTATTGCAACACATCGTGCTGGGCAAGAATATGGTCTAATCAGGGGTGCTGTAAATGCGAGAGATGATGAAGGTAATTTATTAATTGATCCTGCAAATGGTCAATTAATTCCAGCTTTGGATCCAGCCATAATAGGAAATCCGAATCCTGATTTCAAAGTAGGAATTACAAATACTTTTAGTTTCAAAGGCTTTTCCTTATCAGGAGTTTTTGATTGGACTCAAGGAGGAGACGTTTGGTCTAATACAGTTCTTTCATTATTAGGAAGAGGTGTGACTACGGATACTGAAGATCGTGAGACACCGAAGATTATTCCTGGTGTCTATGGCGACCCAAATACTCTAGAGCCAATTAGAACTGAGGAAACAGGTGAAAAAATTCCTAACTCTACTATGATTGATGAAAATTCTTTATGGTTTGGAAATTCGTTTGCTATTAATGGCGCTGACGAGTGGGCTGTATGGGATGCAACTGTTTATCGTTTAAGAGAGGCTAGTTTGTCATATGCACTACCTAAAAGTATATTAGATTCTACTCCGTTTGGTTCCGTTCGGATTTCTGTAATTGGTAGAAATTTGCTTTATTGGGCTCCTAATTTTCCTCCGGGAAGTAATTTCGATCCGGAGGTAAATCAATTTGGAGCATCCAACCAGCAAGGATTTGAATTTAGTGCTACTCCTACTACTAGAAGAGTTGCAGTGGCGTTAAGATTTACATTTTAAACAAAATTAATAATGAAAAAAATTAAATCATACATATATATATTCCCACTACTATTGGGAATGATTTTGATAAGCGGATGTGAGGATTTTCTAGATATTAATGAAGATCCAAATAATCCTGGTCTTGATAATGCACCTTTAGGGCTGTTATTGCCAGGCGTTCAGTTGGATATTACTGAATCATTGAGTATGCAAGTAGGTGGTTTAGGTCAAATCACATCTCTCTACACACACCAAATTGTGAGAAGAGGGAATCTTAATGATTATGGAGTATCAGGTGATGATGGTGGCATTACAGCGCCTTGGAATAATTTGTTTGCCAATGCTCTGACAGATGTTCAGATTATTATCGATGATGCTTCTGCATCTGAGCAATGGGGATATGCAGGTATAAGCAAGCTCTTAAAAGCTTATACTTTTAGCATCATGGTTGACGTATGGGGCGAATTACCTTACACTGAAGGCGGAGAAGGGCAGTTGAATCCCACCCCCGCATTTGATGGAGGGGCTGAAATATACGATAGTCTTTTTTTATTAATTGATGAAGCTATATTAGATTTGAATCGAGACAACCCAGGAGTTGTTATTGGCGATTTGATTTATCAAGGTGATTTAGATTTGTGGGAAAAGTTTGCAAATACATTAAAATTGAAGATGTACAACCAAATAAGGCTGGTTAGAGACGTAGACGCAGAAGTTGCTGCCCTATTAACTCAGCCCCTTATAGAAGCGGGAGAAGATTTTGAATTGCAGTATGGAACTTCCCAATCACCCGATAGTAGAAACCCATTGTATGGACAAGAATATGCGGAAGGAGCAGCATTTTATTACATTAGTCCTTACTTCTTCGAAATAATGAACGGTATTAATACTTTTTTCCCTAACGAGCCTAACATTTTGGCTGGTGTTTCGGATCCTAGGATTCCTTATTATTGGTATAATCAATTGGATCCAGGAGAAGCGGCTGAAAATCCAACGGCTTATAAAGATGGAGAATTTGTTAGTATTTACGCATTTTCTTTTAATATCGATCCAAATGAAGGTTTTGACCAATCTTCTTCAGTATCTGTAGTTGGTATATATCCTGCTGGCGGAAAATTTGATGATGGCTCAGGTGGTGTTGCTAACTTTAGTATTGGAAATGGTGCAGCTCCATTACGTATGTTAACTTATTACGATCACCTATATATTAGAGCTGAATTAGCACAAGTAGGCGTGACTAGTGAAAATGCCAAAGATTTATTGGAAGCTGCTGTGAATGAATCTTTCATGAAAGTAAATGAAGTAGCTTCTGCTGGCGGTGCACCTGCTATTGAAGCAGTGGCTCAAAGTGCTTACCTTACTAGTGTTTCGGATATTTACGATGCTGCTACTCCTGAGGATCAGTTAAAACTGATAATGACAGAAAAGTGGATTGCAAGCTTTGGGTTTGGAGTTGATAGTTACACAGATTATCGAAGAACAGGTTATCCTTTGTTACACGATGGTAATACAGATAATTTAAATGTAACAGTTCGCACTAGGGATTATCCGGTATCATTTCCATACAATACCAATGATATCACGCTTAACCCTAATTCGCCACCACAAAGAAGAACTGCTTTTGATAAAATATTTTGGGATAATTAATTATAAGATATGAATATTAATAGATATATATATAGTACTCTCATATTTACTATTGCATTATTGATGTCATGCGTAGATGATGAGAAGGTAAGAGTACCAGAACTTGGTACTGGCGCAAATGTTAGAATACAATTAAATTCTGAATTTACAAACCTGAATTTTGATGACATCGAAAATGCAAAGGTTCAATACAGTGTTTTTTCGGGAAATACAGATATTGAAACAATTGAAATCACAGTTGTTTACAATAATGCCGTTACGGGGAATGAAAGCGACCCTTTTCCAGTAAAGATTTATACCCAGGCTGACTTTGTAGATGGCGTTATCAGAGATGAGGTATTAGATGCAGATGAGTTAGCCAGTATAGTGGGTTTAGCTTCGCCAAGTGAATTTAACGGAGGAGATTTTTTGGTCTTCAGTAATGTAACTACGCTTAGCGATGGAAGAGTTTTCCCTTCTCCAACATTAGGAGATAATTTGAATGTTCCTCCTGGTATAGTAAACAATCCAGCTACTCAAATTTTCTCTGTCGGTTGGACTTCCTTTGTGGCTTGTCCACTACCTATTAGTTATGAAGGTAATTATAAGGTAGTAGCCACCTCAGGGTGCAATGACTCATTTGGTCCATCCACCGGTTCTGATGTAGTAACCTTAGAACAGGTTGAAGGTCCGATATACAATTTAAGCGGATTTAATGTTTTCGGTTTTGATGATAGAAATATTGATATTCTATTTATTTGTGGGCAGATTTTGATTATTAATCAATCTCCACAGTTAGGATGTGGTGCTGTTTCTGTTGTATACAATACTGCAACAACAGGTGCAGGAACTTATGATACAGATGCAGAAACTTTAAGTTTTACATTAAATTATGAGAGCGATAATAGCTGTGGGGGTTCATTTATTTGTGAAAATGAGCTTGTACTTGAGAAACAATAATTAGAAAAAAAGAATTATGAAAAAGTTATTTATATTATTCCTATCAGCTGGCTTTTTGGCAAGTTGTGTAGATGATTATACAGATGCAAATCCGCCAGTTCAATTGGATGGTCCTGCACCTTATATTAGTTTTGTAGGAACTGAAATAGTTGAATCAGCGTCTGGCTCAACCAGAGATTACACGTGGGTTGAAAACAATGGAACTGCCAGAGTTGAAGTTAACATTGTTGATGCCCCAGGATTGATTGATTCCGTCTCTGTGAGTTTATCAAATATTCAGATTCCTGGATTATGGGGTTCTGTCACTTTTGAAGGCTTCGAAGCCGTTAAAGGTCAATCGACTGGTACATTTACTGTGGTATACAATGCACCTAATCTAGATGCAGAGAGCCCTTTTGCTGTGGCAAATGAGGATATCGTGATTACGGTTTATGATGCGCAAGATCCGAGAAAACGAATCGACATAAATACCGTTCCTACGTTTAGAACTCAATTTTCAAGGGGTTCTGACTGCTTTAGTACAATTAACTTGGTAGGTTTTTACCGGGCTGTTTCTAGTGGTTTTGATGCTGAAACAAGCAGTAATTATACAGATTTAGTGGATACGGTTGAGGTGTATTTAAGAACAAATGGTAGAGAATCACCTGGTTTTTATAGACTTTCTGACGGTTCTTTCGGTCTTTATCCTGCGCAGGGTTTTACAAATAATTTCGTAAGTTTTGAAGTATGTGGTAATGAGATTACTGATTCTGAAGAAGAATTTGCAGGATTATTCACGGGTTCTATTAATGAAGATGGCTCTTGGACAGCCTCTTGGAGTAATACGTTTGGAGATACTGGAGAAACAGTATTGACACCGCTAGAACCTGTTGAGTAGGTTTGAAAAACAAAGTTGAAAATAGCCACTTATAAAGTGGCTATTTTTTTTATGATTGATGATCCTTTATAATTGATCCATTATGCTTTCACTAACTAGAATTCTATTCATTAGCTTCATTCCAGTAATGTCATTTGGACAAACGGTCGAGGAGCAGACGATACTGAATCCTCAATCCAATCCTGGAATGATGATTACTCCTATTCTTAGACCACCTTCGGAGATGCAGGGCTCTGTTTTCCTTTTTGATGATTTCGTTTTAGGTGGATTTTCTACGCGAACAGGACTGAAATCAATAGCAGAATATCAAATCAACTTTGATTTATTTAATAACCAACTTGAGGTAAGCTTTGATGATGGAATTAAGGTCTGCCCCATGTATCTATTAAGTAGTTTTTCTCTAAAGAATTCTGATGAGGTGTATTATGCGTTGGAATTAGTACAGGGTTATCAGCTTGAAGGAATAGGGCAGATGCTATATGATGGTGATTTGCTGAAGATTTTTATTCGATATTCAATAAATATACAAGAGCCTACTTATGTTCCAGCTTTAGATATGGGGGATAAAAATTCTAAAGTTATGAAAAAGAAGGACATAATAGTACTTAGAGATGGGAAGGTTATAGATTTTTCGAAAAGGCTTTCAAAAAACCGAGACTTTTTCTCGAAGCATTATCAATCTGTAAAGAAGTTTGTCAAAGAAAAGAATTTAGACCTTGATAACCGGGCAGATATTGTAAGTTTATTTGCATTCTATGAAGGTCTTAAATAGGTATATTATCACAGCCAGTATTAGATTCTGTCACAACCTTAATTATTCTCGCCCTCAAGGTGCTATCGGTGACCGATTTTAAATTCGCTACTACGATAACTGTATCACTTGTCAGCGGTGCTTGAACAATGATATTATATTCGGAGCCGGAGTACTTGATCTCACCTGGACTAAAAGACCAATCAATCTTAAAGTCTTCCAAGGAGTTGCTGAGTCCATTACCCAAAAATACTGCAAATTCTTTTCCTTCACAAAAGGTATTTTCCGCACCAGTATGCATATTAACAACATTAACTGTAGGTAGTTCTTCAATATCTGGACTGATATCAACTATTGAATCATTTTCTAGATCATTTTCAGAGCACTGTACGAAGAATAGTGTGGAAAGAATACAGAGTAGTAGTTTTTTCATAATACTGTAATTAACTGAATTTTATGTTAAAAGTTATGTCGGGACTTTTCGAAACCGCATTGTTGCTCTGTTCATATAGGGATTGATGAGAAACTCTTTAACTAATTTTACTAAAAATGGGTTGAATCTATTTAAAATTGCAGATTAACATAGGGGCTCTGGCGTTTTTGGTAGTATTTTAGCAATAAGCAGTCAAAAAACAGCATTGCGTCTTTTGAGAAACTCAAAAATTTTAGAAAGTAGGGTGTTCTTCTTGCCATATTACCAAAGCTCAGCCCCAGAACGATAGAGGCGCTCCACGATTTCCTGATAATTTGTAGCTTAGTCCTTATTCTACCCATTCCGTAAGCGAGCTTTGTTTGTCCAAATTCATTATTAGTAAATTTTTCTATGAAATAATAAAATTTAGTGACGTGTCAGACCAATTTGGAGGTTTTGAATATTAATCAGTGATATCCCTTAGTCAATCTTCGTGTTCAGTTATAATTTGCCATCAAAAAACATTAAGCAACAAAGACCATTGTGAGTAATATCGTGAAAAAGCTTTGCTTCGAACTCAATATTTGACCTATCAAAATTATTTGCCAGACCTCCATACAATGAATCTTGATAAAAATGAAAAAACTCTTCGCCTAAAACACCTTCTGTAATATTATTAGGCCATCAAAATAAATAAAATTCCCATTCTGGTCATAGCCGCTAGGTGTATTAGCTGGAGCTCGTTATTGCCAATATGACCGCATAAGGCTAATTACTGATAATCATCCATTAAATCATCTAAAGTAAAATTAGTGAAGACTCTTAATCATTCTTTCTGTAAAAACATATTGGAATAGTCCTTCTGGAGTGAATAGGCTTATTCATATAAGTTGCTGGCCTACAACGTAAGTTTTTAACAATTTGAATAGCCACAGAATCAGCTTTGCAACACAATTTCTTAATAATATTAAGGTCTTGCACCTTTCCCGCATTGGTTACAGTATACGCCACAAATACCCTAGCTTCACTACAAGCACAATCATTTTGAATAATCGTTCGCGTACTTACTGCATCATATAAACTGTCTATACCACCTATAACAGTTGCTGGTAAATCATACCTGGTGTACACGGAATCTTGACTCAAACAACTAACAGAATAAAGTAAAAATAGTGAGATTAATATTTGTAACCTTATCATAAACAGTTGTTTAAATTAATTATTGCTTCTGGTCGTTTTGAATAATCAATTGGAAAATTATAAGCAGGTTTAAGCAAGATAAATTGCTCCATAAATTAGTAATATCTACCACTCATATCAGTTCACGAAGGCAACTTTGAATACCAATCGGTAATATCCTGAAGCCAATTTGCGTATTCATCAGCCAAATGAACAACATCCTGAAATGCAATACAGCATAAGCCATTATGGGTCAAATCATGATATAACCGCGCCTCAAATTCAATATTACTGCGCCCTGTGCCGTAAGGTAGTCCGTCATATATTAGGTCTTGATAAAAATGAAAGAATTCTTCACTGTTAACATTTGATATTTATAGAAATATCATAAATGGGTTATGGTGATTTATTGAAAGTAAAAGGAATGATTAAAAAGGAAGTATAGGGAACTCCGTTTTTTTTAGCAGGTATAAATTCAATTGTTTTTAAAATTACGGAGACTAAAGAATCTGCTTTACTACAAAATCCTTTGATAAGATTTTCCTGCGTTATTATTCCATTTTGATCTATTTCAACCTGTATATAAACCTTCCCTTTGGTACATTCGGGGATTGCTAACTGGTTTTCTATGTTATCCATAAGACTATCATAACCTCCTTTAATTTGAGCCATCTGATACGGATCATGCATGACACCTGTCGTTTGACCATAGCAGCTAACCGCACAAATAGTAGTAATAAAAAAAATAATTAATTTCATCTCAACAATTATTTAGATTTAACAAAGCAAGTGGAAGCAAACTATTATCAATAGGGAAATTATATGCTGGTTTTTCGGGAATAAACTTTTGAAGAAAATAAAAGTATTTTCCAGATAGTTGTTGCCAATCTGGCATTTTGGTAAATCCATCGCTAAGAGATTCGATCCAAAGCAAGTATTCGGCCTGAGTTTGGTTGTCAAAATTTTTACAACACAAACCGAAATGTGTCAAATCATGATACAACTTCGCCTCAAATTCAATATTACTGCGTCCTAAACCATATGGCAGTTCTCCATAAAATAAATCTTGATAAAAATGAAAGAATTCTTCACCGAAAACACCTTCCGTTATATTACTCAGACCATCAAAATAGATATAGTTACCATTCTGGTCATATCCGCCAGGTGTATTAGCCGGAGTACCAATTTTAAAGCAAGCTATAAAACCTGAATTTTTAATGTAATCATAAACTTGCTGGTTCAAACAGTTAGCTACATGTTCTGAATTTAAATAGAAATCTAGTACACTATTAAATTGTTCCTTTTCCGAGCTGTTTAATTCCTCACATTTACTAATTTCAGACAGCGGGTCTTCTGGAATACAATTGCCTTCTTCATTTAACACATAGCCTTCCTCTTGGCAGGCGAGTATGCAGTCACCTCTTTCATCTTTTACAAATCCCGGTAAGCAATCTATAGGGTTTTCCCCTGGGTTTGAAATACCTGTGCCACCGGGTCCGCCTCCGTTAGGGCCGCTTGATGGGCTGTCACAAGGTAATATTCTGGCATTGTGTGGCAATGAATGAAGCAGCTGAATAATTACGTAAGTAAGACAATGTTCTATAAGCAATATTCTCAAATTTGACTTAGGTATTTTGTTGCAATTATAAATAAGCTTTCTGAAATAGTTCAATAAGCAAAATTTTAATAACTAACAAACAAATTTGTCTGCTTTAGATGTGACCCTCTAGTGAGAGCTTACTCTTCGCACTAGGAAAGGAGAGAATAGCTTGTTTTTTTCACTAAAGTATAAAATGTCATATTTTTATAAATAAAATTTCCATATTTTGCTCAAATCTTTCGGTATAACCAAAAATCTCGTTTTTGGTCCTGTGGAAGGTATGCCATCGTATTCTGGCTTTTTAGCTCTAAAAACATAATAGAAGCTAGATGTTTCGTAATAATATACGGTGAGCCTACTATCTGGATAGTGATCATTCATCTTTTCAAAATCCGTGGTACTGTCAAGAAGATTATCTATTGATTCACATGCTTCTTCTCCATCAACTGCCTTGATATCTGAAACCAGTTCGTTTATTGTCCCTGACTGTTCCCTTAAAACCTGTCTGTCGGTAAAAGTTAGAAAGAACTCTACACTTAACTTTGCACCAGAGCTTGCACTTTTACAACTATTATCCACAGCTTGTCCGAAAGCCGATGAACACGCTACAAACACTAAAAAGATTATTGGTAATTTATTCATAAATATAAAGTTTTAAATTTTTAATAACCACACCTAATAAATTCTTCTACTCCGTGGCTACCTGTATAATCGTAGCTGCTAATGTGGTTTCCATCAATAACATAGCCCTTGATAGTAAAATCATTAAGGTGGTTCATTATTGTCAAAATAAACTTGTAGTCTGCATTGCTTGGCCCACCAACATAGGCCTCTTCAATTTCTGTGCCATCATCAGTTTCACAAACACTTCGCCTGTCCTCTCCTACGTAAAATGGGTGTGAATGTATTACACCAACCACATTTGCAGGTACAGTACTTGCCCAGTGGGAGGGTGGGTACATGCCGCAGGCGTCTCTGCTCCAAGTGGGTGGAAAAAATACAATATCATATCCGCCTTCCACCTCAACAATCCAGCCTCCTTGTTCTAGTCGATCACTCATAGGTGCATCAGTATCTACTGCTTTACTGCCGAACCATAAAGTGTTATTTAAGTCATTCTGTATTTCAATGTTACTTAATATTTCATCTTCGGTAACACAAGGCTCCGGCTCTAGCACACAATTGCCCTCTTCATTTAACCCAACTTGCCAAATATAGGTGTTTAGGGGCATGGCGCACAGTATTTGTGCTATTAGTGGTACACTACATATTTTTTTACAGGTTTTCTGGTTTGGGTGCATCCGGTGGCAGCGTATATTTCTTGTACTTCTTTGATAGGACTTGAAGGCTTTCTTAGATGGATGTTCTTTTTATCGGTAGGGAGCATCAGGGTTTGTATTGTCTGAGTGGACATAATCCGGATGATATTTTTCCAGTCATGGTTCAGGCCTTTTTCTTTGAGCATGTGGCGGATGGTGTTTACCAGCTGATAGGCCAAAATGGTCAGGTAAATATGCGCCTCTACCCGCTCATCGTTTTGGTGATGGATCGGGCGAATGTTCAAATCTGACTTTAGGCACCTGAAAGTAGCCTCTACCTCCCGGATGGTGTTATAAACCTGCCAGAGTTCTTCTTCGGTAGTGTTTTTGTAGCTTGTGCGGATAAAATAGACGCCTTTGGTTTTATCCTGTTTACTTTTAGGAAGCTGTTTCTTTTCCCATTTCAGGCTGATGGCCTTCCCGTTTTGCTCTTCTACAAAAATATTATATTTAAAGGAGGCCCGATTGTTCTTTTCCTTTGCCCTGCCTATCCGCTCCCACACCTTATTGATGAGTTTGGTGCCTCCTTTTTTGTGCAAAGCTGCTTCAATATTGGCCAACTCTTCTTCAAAACGTTCTGTAAGCTTGGTGTCCATCGATTCTTCCTTCTTTTGCTTAGCCTGGCTTTGTACATATAACCAGGTATCATTACAGCCTTCAGGATGGAAAACCTTCAGTGATACACTACCCTTCCCTTTTTCGGTAGGGGTGGATATTTTCTTTTCCTCACCATCAAAAGGGTATTCGTTGAGCCTATGGCGGGAGACGCAGACATAGTCGTAACCTTTTTCGATGACCAGGGCAAGGTTTTCTTCACTGGCGATGCCAGCATCCATCACCACAGTTTGTTTGACTTTGGCTGGTGAGTGTGCCTGCATGTCGGCGAGCATATCTTCCAGCGTGGTCGTATCAGCTTTATTGCCTTCATATATTCTAGAATGGCGGATAAAGCCTTCTGCATTGATTACCCCGGTGAAAACTACCAGTGGGCAATCTGTTCTTTTCTCCTTACTGCGGCCATGTTTAGCCAGCTCACTATCCTTTTTTGAGGTCTCAAAGTAGGTGTTGCTGATGTCAAAGATCACCAAACGGTCTTCCAGCCCAAACATAGTAGAGATGCGCTGGTAGAGAAAGCTATCTATCTTATCTTTATGCTTATAGAGCAGGTCTGAACTGGCATAAAGCGCTCGGTGGTCAATGGGCTTTTCATGCCCAAAACACTCTTTTAAGGAGCTGTTCATCTCTAGCAGCTGTGCTGTTTTATGTTCGGAGGC
Organism: uncultured Cytophagales bacterium; assembly: GCA_963832285.1. Classification (GTDB taxonomy): domain Bacteria; phylum Bacteroidota; class Bacteroidia; order Cytophagales; family Cyclobacteriaceae; genus Marivirga. Next base: position 258,688 of record CAWHTP010000002.1, on the reverse strand, counting down.
AGTAAAAAGAGCCCGGGCAGCTATGCTTATCAGCGCGGTGCCTGTCTGGGCCTTATCCAAGCCTAAAGCCTTTAAACACTCGTGCAACCCAAGCTTGTCAAGCACTTGTTTACATAAGTGTTCCCCTCCAAAGGAATTTACCTGTTCCACCTGCAGGCCTTCAATATCAATGTTATGGAACTCGGCCTTCTCCGGGGCCGGAGGGATAGAGGCAGCTCCCACGCTGTCCTGACCATATTTGAAGCAGTATTTTTCAAAGTAAGACATGGCCAGATTGACCAATGCCACCGGGGCATTATTAGGAAACAAGGCTTCTTGCCCAAATATCTTGGCCTTTAGGATTTCCAGCACTGTCTTTCTATTATCATCATCAGCAAGCAGGGAGTCAGAACCCAGGTAAAGAATGGCGTTTTGCTTCACCTTGCCATCCAGTCTCAGTGTTTGTGCCAGAGTATACTGGTAGAAGGCCTTGCTATCCTTACTACGTTGCTTTTTAACCCGTCTGATGTACATGCTGCAAAGATAGGGAATAGCAACCACAATTCAAACAACCGTACCCCACTACAAATGAAAAATGAAACATAAATACCCTCTCAAAGGCTTTAAACACCGATCATGCGCTCAAAAGAAGTGAGAATAGATTAAAGTTGGCAAGTTGGGTTAACACATAGCCTTCCTCTTGGCAGGCGAGTATGCAGTCACCTCTTTCATCTTTTACAAATCCCGGAAAGCAATCTACAGGGTTTTCCCCTGGGTTTGAAATACCTGTGCCACCGGGTCCGCCTCCGTTAGGGCCGCTTGATGGGCTGTCACAAGGTAATATTCTGGCATTGTGTGGTTGCGGCTCCGGTGGTCCGTCATCATCGCAATTCATTTGCCATTCCCCCTCAATAATTTCCCATAAACACGGAGGTCCTCCGCCATCGTTGTCGTCCCCTTCGGTATCTCCTTAATTGTGATCAAGATAGCTTAGACTTAGGCGTTCAATCACCAATAAAATTAACTTCATTAATTTTAAAATTATAGTATATGATTAAGCGGAAGCGATATTTCACTCTTGTGTCATTGATGTGTCCAACGTCGTACGCACCATATTTTGTTAGAAATTGAGAAACCTTCATTTCTATATCACTTTTAGGATTTCTCAAAACGTAATGAGCTATATTTCGGTCATACACTATTTCTGCAATGTTTTTCTTGGTTTTATTCACAATACCAAAAGAATCGCACTGCCCTTGTCGATCTATTTTAACCTCAAAATCAATAAAGCCTTTAAAAGGAGAATTCCCCATTAAGTTTTTTTTAATTTTAGATTTTAAATCTGAAAGTTTTGGTTCATTGGTTAATTCTTCTAACGTAAAGTATACATCAATATTTTCCGGATTGACGTTATTTAACCATTCTAATTCTTTAGTATAGGTTGTGTCTGACATTCCTCGTCTTCTCGAGCAATTACCTGCGTAGTACAAATTCTGATTTTCATATTTATCTAGATACAATATGTAATTTGCTCCAACGAAGGTAGTCCAATCACAAGATGATTTAGGTTTATAATTATCAATCATATTTAAGGGTCCTTTTACCATTATATAGCTACTGTCAGCTTCCCCTTTGAAGATACTATTAATCTTCCAAACAGATAAATTCTCTCCGTTTCTATCAACAAGAAAATGGTCAATTTCAGCTTTCAATATCAAGTCAGCTTTTAAATAACTTAAAACAAAATCAGTTTCGTTGCAATCACATGCAAACGATGAAATATTGTAAAATATCAAAACTAAAAGTGAAGCAATACGAATTTTATTGACAATCATTTGTTTCCATTGTTTCGGTAAGTAAATAGTTATTTCTATCTGTTCGTTTCTCTATCGTATTATAAAAATTGTTATAAGCCTGGGTTTCAGAAAGTCCAGCATATGCTAAATGTGTAAAATAACTATCCCAACTCCAATTAAGATTGTTGTTGTTATAATTAATAAATGCCTGTGAGCTTAAAAAAGGATGAAGCTGTCTCAAACCCTCACTTATTTCATCAATATAATCCTTCGCCATTTCTTCATGCTGAAAAAAACTATTACCCTGCAGAAACGCCCATGCGGCAATAATTAGATTACCAGTATTAGCAATATATGCTTCTAGTTGATTTCTATATCCCGCTTCATTAATAACTCTGTATAATTCCGCATGAATCATTTCGTGCAAAAGTGTTCGTGCAATCCTTAGCATGGAGCGGTCTAGCGTTTGACTATTTAGTCTAATTACAATATGATTAAACTCTTGAGAAAATAGGCTCTCAAATCCAAAACTTAATTGATTCTCTGGGGTGTATTGACGAAGTGATGCACGCTTTTTTGCCGGGGCTTTTCTATTCCTTTGCATGGTGGTTGTATCAAAATGACTCAAAATAGCACCTCACACGCGCTAATCCAAATAATTCTCTTTCTCAGCAAGCCCTAGGTATCTTTCCTAAAAAATTGACACATTATATTATTACTAACGACCAGTATACCTTTCTTCACAAAAAAAGCTCCTCATTGATGAAACGGTACTGCTATCACCTTAACTACTTCTGTTTTCTCTCCTTTTTTAATAGCTGGAACATATTTAACTAGTTGAACTAACTCAAGGGCAATAGAGTCGGCTTTTGGACAATTTTTTAAGCTCTTTATAATTTCCAGGTTCTTTACTTCTCCATTTTTCAAAACAACATGCTTTACGTAAGTCTTACCTACTATTGGACAAGTCCCATCTAATTTCAATTTGGATGCATTTGCTTCGTATAAACTGTCAAGGTTTGTTTCGATGAATGCAGTCTGAGAATAATTGCTTGATTCCTGACATCGGGCTAAGTTTGCTAGAAGGAAAAAAGAAATTAAAAGAAATAAGGTTTTCATGCTTAACATTCGTTTAAATTTAAAACTGCGTTTGGTAATAGTTGGTAATCTATAGGATAATCGTAAATGGGCTTTTCATTAGTAAACTCTTCCATAAAATAGAAATATTTATCTGATATTTCATTCCAAGTTGGCAATGCAGTAAAATCATTAGAAACTTCACTGAGCCATATTAAGTATTCTGTAAAAACTGCAGTGCCTAGTTCTTCAAATGCAAGACAACAATCTCCTCCGTGATTTAAATCATGATACAACTTCACCTCAAATTCAATATTGCTGCGCCCTGTGCCGTAAGGTAGTCCGTCATATATTAGGTCTTGATAAAAATGAAGAAATACTTCACCGAAAACACCTTCTTTAATTTTATTCATACCGTCAAAATAAATGAAATTTCCATTTTGGTCATAGCCGCCAGGGGTGTTGAACGGAGCTCACTATTCCGATTTATAAAATATAACAGGGATTACTTTCAAAGCTTTAACCGGCCTTCCTTTATACAATTCTGGCTTAAATCTTAGTTTTGTTACCAGGTTCATTGCTATTGAATCAGCCTCTTCACATAAAGATGGACTTCTAACTACTTTCAAACTGTCTAACGAACCACTATTATTTAAAATAAAAGAAACGTACCGTTTACCTGCTTTTTCACAATCATTCGGCTGCTGCAATAAGTGTTTATTAACATTCATCAAGCTGTCATAGTTAGTGATCAATTCTGCAGGCTGTTCATAATCTATCATTACACTATTCTTATTTTGACACATCGCCGAAGAAGAAATAATGATTAAAATCGAAATTGTTAACATTCTTGTCATTTTGGCTTAGCAGTTATTTAAGTTCAACAATGCTTTGGGGATTAAATTATAATCCACAGGATAATCGTAGTCGGTTTTTTCTTTTGCAAATTGCTCTAAAAAGAAATAGTATTGATCTTCCAAATCTTGCCAAGATGGCATTTTAGTGAAATCTGAACCCTTAAAAAAAAATATTAGGATCTTACAGAAAAATTTTATTTACAAAGTTCAAGTAAATAAAAATAGCTTTATTCTAATTTATAGAAAGGAATAGGCAAGACTTTTTGGGAAACGACAACTTCATTTTTGTATTTTGCAGGTATGTATTTAACAGTTTTCATTATTTCTATCGCAACAGAGTCCGCTTTTGCACATTGATTTAATCCTTTTATAATTTTAACATCTGATACCTCACCGTCTTTTTGTATCACAAATTGAATAAAGGACTTTCCTGCTTCAGAGCACCCTTCTGGTAACCATAAATTTGATTTGTTCGCCTCTATCAAACTGTCATATCCTCCAATAAGTTGAGGATATTCTTCATAATGAACCAAAACATTGTTTTTATCTTGACATTGGACATTATTAAGAACAATAAATATAAGTCCTACTAGAATTAAATTTTTCATTTTAACAATCATTTAAATTCAACAAAGCATTTGGCAATAAATTGTAATCTATTGGATAATTGTAATCTGGATTGTGTTCAGTAAATTTTTCTAGAAAGTAAAAATATTGGTTTGAAATAGTTGACCAGTTAGGTAAAATCGTGAAGTTTTCAGTAACATCACTTAACCAAATAAAATATTCAGTTCCAATATTTCCGACTCCACCAAAAGTTATACAACATTGTCCTCCATTAGTTAAATCATGGTATAATTTAGCTTCAAATTCAATATTACTGCGCCCTATGCCGTAAGGTAGTCCGTCATATATTAGGTCTTGATAAAAATGAAAGAATTCTTCATTGAAAACACCTTCTGTAATATTATTTATGTCATCAAAATAGATGTAGCTACCATTTCAGCTATAGCCCATGGAGGCATTTGACGGAACTCGTTATTGCCAATATCACCACATATGCCTAATTACTGATAATCATTCACTAAATTATCTAAAGTAAAATTAGTGAAGACTCTTAATCATTCTTTCTGTAAAAATATACTGGAATAGTCCTTCTGGAGTCAATAGGCTTATTCATATAAGTTGCTGGCCTACAACGTAAGTTTTTAACAATTTGAATAGCCACAGAATCAGCTTTGCAACACAATTTCTTAATAATATTAAGGTCTTGCACCTTTCCCTCATTGGTTACAGTATACGCCACAAATACCCTACCTTCACTACAAGCCCAATCATTTTGAATAATCGTCCGCGTACTTATTGCATCATATAAACTGTCTATACCACCTATAACAGTTGCTGGTAAATCATACCTGATGTATGCGGAATCTTGACTCAAACAACTAAAAGAATAAAATAAAAATAGTGAGAATAATATTTGTAACCTTATCATAAACAGTTGTTTAAATTAATTATTGCTTCTGGTCGTTTTGAGTAATCAATTGGAAAATTATAAGCAGGTTTAAGCAAAATAAATTGCTCCATAAAATAGTAATATTTACCACTCATGTCAGACCACGAAGGCAACTTTGAATACCAATCGGTAATATCCTGAAGCCAATTAGTGTATTCATTAGTCAAATGAACATCCTGAAATGCAATACAGCATAAGCCATTATTGGTCAAATCATGATACAACTTCGCCTCAAATTCAATATTACTGCGCCCTGTACCGTAAGGTAGTCCGTCATATATTAGGTCTTGATAAAAATGAAAAAACTCTTCACTGTTAACATTTGATATTTATACAAATATCATAAATGGGTTATGGTCATTGATTGAAGGTAAAAGGAATGATTAAAAAGGAAGTATAGGGAACTCCGTTTTTTTTAGCAGGTATAAATTCAATTGTTTTTAAAATTACGGAGGCTACAGAATCTGCTTTACTACAAAATCCTTTGATTAGATTTTTCTGCGTTATTATTCCATTTTGATCTATTTTAACTTGTATATAAACCTTCCCTTTGGTACATTCGGGGATTACTAACTGGTTTTCTATGTTATCCATAAGACTATCATAACCTCCTTTAATTTGAGCCATCTGATACGGATCATGCATGACACCTGTCGTTTGGCTATAGCAGCTAACCGCACAAATAGTAGTAATAAAAAAAATAATTAATTTCATCTCAACAATTATTTAGATTTAACAAAGCAAGTGGAAGCAAACTATTATCAATAGGGAAATTATATGCTGGTTTTTCGGAAATAAACTTTTGAAGAAAATAAAAGTATTTTCCAGATAGTTGTTGCCAATCTGGCATTTTGGTAAATCCATCGCTAAGAGATTCTATCCAAAGCAAGTATTCGGCCTGAGTTTGGTTGTCAAAATTTTTACAACACAAACCGAAATGTGTCAAATCATGATACAACTTCGCCTCAAATTCAATATTACTGCGTCCTAAACCATATGGCAGTTCTCCGTAAAATAAATCTTGATAAAAATGAAAGAATTCTTCACCGAAAACACCTTCCGTTATATTACTCAGACCATCAAAATAGATATAGTTACCATTCTGGTCATAGCCGCCAGGTGTATTAGCAGGGGACCCAATTTTAAAACATGCTTTGGAACCTGAATTTTTAACATACTCATAAACCTGCTGGTTTAAACAATTGGCCACATTCTCTGAGTTTAGGTAGAAATCTAGTACACCCTTAAGTTGTTCCTTTTCCGAGCTGTTTAATTCCTCACATTTACTAATTTCAGACAGCGGGTCTTCTGGAATACAATTGCCTTCTTCATTTAACACATAGCCCTCCTCTTGACAGGCGAGTATGCAGTCACCTCTTTCATCTTTTACAAATCCCGGAAAGCAATCTACAGGGTTTTCCCCTGGGTTTGAAATACCTGTGCCACCGGGTCCGCCTCCGTTAGGGCCGCTTGATGGGCTGTCACAAGGTAATATTCTGGCATTGTGTGGTTGCGGCTCCGGTAGCCCGTCATCATCGCAATTCATTTGCCATTCCCCCTCAATAATTTCCCATAAACACGGAGGTCCTCCGCCATCGTTGTCGTCCCCTTCGGTATCTCCTCCATTGCCATCGTCTCCATTATTTCCGCCACCATGGCCACCACCGTCATCGCTGCCACCGCCATCATCTCCACCTCCATCATCACCGCTACCTCCTCCATTACCCGTACAATCATCTCTTGCATTACTGTTTCCGCTGTAATAAACTACTGTGGTGCTTAGTCCATTTACTATATCAGCCTTGGCCAATAACTGCCTATCTAAACTATAGGAGGTAACGCTACCGGTAAATTCATTTACCATAAACTTTCCGTTGTTACGGCTCATCCACTCATGCTCAGCTTCATACTTCAAAAAATGGCTGTATAATACTCCATCGGTATTTTCCCGGATTACAAAATTGATAAATCCTAAGTTCACAAATTCATTATAATCTAAAGACCATGTTAGGGTTGAATCATTCAGGTTTTCCACAACAACACCAGAGGAGGTGTTAACAGCCTGCTGCACCATACTTCTAGCAGAATTATTACCCGAATACTGTGCTAGAGCCTTGCTTACCAATTCAGTTAAATGGCCTTGATCATTTTCATCAACGGCTCTCTTAATCGTAACATCTTCTTTGGATATAGGAGACATTTGAACGGTCTCATCTTCCCTACAGGAACTTAAGATCAGCATAATAAATATAACAAATGGCAGAGGAGATAGGAAATAGCTTTTCATAAGGTTTCAATTACAGGAAATTAAGTTAGATAATTATTTATCCAAGTCCAAATAAAGTTATAATGATATTGAAAATAATGCCAGTATTGGCAATACTATCCTAATGTATTAAACTAAAGTAAAAATATTTGTTTAAGTAGCTGTTGCAATTAATATAAGTATTGCATTAAACAATTTGAAACTTCACTGAGCCAAATTAAGTATTCTGTAAAAACTGCAGTATCTGGTTCTTCAAATGCAAGAAAACAATCTCCTCCGTGATTTAAATCATGATACAACTTCACCTCAAATTCAATATTACTGCGCCCTGTGCCGTAAGGTAGTCCGTCATATAGTAGGTCTTGATAAAAATGAAAGAATTCTTCTACAACAACATCTTTTTTGATATTTTCAATGCCATCAAAGTAAATGCTATTACTATTTTGATCATAACCGCTAGAGATTTTAGCCGGTGAGCCTAATTTAAAACAGGCTTTTGTATCTGAATTAAGTACATAAATTGAAATCTGTTTATAGAGGTCAGCAGCTAGGTTCATACGTTAATTATGCTTAAATTGAAGCTAATGGATATATTTAAAGGACAAAACCTGCTAGAGTTCAGTGATCGGTTCAAAGCTGATGATGATTGTAAGAAATATTTATCTGAAGTTGTATTTGAATCGGGCTTCAGTTGCCGCAAATGCGGTTGTAAAAAGAGTCAAGAGCGAAAAGATTATTCTCGAACTTGTAATAAATGTAGCTATACCCAATCGGTAACTGCGCATACCCTATTTCATAAAGTTAAATTTGGTGTTCGTAAAGCATTTTTCATTTGTTTTGAGATGTCAACAAGTACAAAAAGCTTATCAGCTAGCTATATGAGTGTGCGTTATGGTATAACAGAGACTACCGCTCGATTATTTATGCACAAAATACGTGAAGCCATGAAATCAAGCGAAAGCCAGCCGATGGATGGAGAAGTACATGTAGATGAATTTGTAGTGGGTGGCAAGGAAACTAATAAGCCAGGCCGGAGCTACCATAGCAAGAAGAAAAAAACTGTCTGCGCAGTTCAATTGACCGAAAAGGGCGAAGTGAAGCGTTTTTATGCACTAAAAATAGCGGACTATTCGGCTAAGTCCTTACAAAGTATATTTGATAGACATATAAGCACGGATGCCAATATTACTACCGATGAATGGCGCGGCTACAGACCCATCGCCAAGAAGTACAGCATTGAGCAAATCCCCAGTAATAACGGGATGAATTTCAAAGCACTACACACAATGATCCATCAGGTGAAATCGTGGATCAGGACTACCTATTCATGGGTAAGTGAGAAACATATTGATAGATACTTCGGCGAATTCTGTTACCGAATCAACCTTTCACAGAGCAAGGCAACGGTATTCAATAATCTGATTGCCAGAATGACAAAGGCCGAGAAGATTTACCACTCTCAAATTATATGTGCTTAAATGCTGACCTCTGTCTGTTTATTTAAACAAGGTGGATTCAAGTGATAGAACTCTCTTCCTTGAAGTTCAAAAATAAGTACTATTGACTCTTTGTATAAATCAATTATAATAGAAAATAAGGTCAACTACTAAATTACCTTCTACTTTTTGACCCAAAGGTTGATAGACTAAGATATAATCTGTCCCATAATAGTCCCCATCTTTCAAATTGGTGTCTACTTTACCTGACTTAAATTCTTTTCCGTTTAGGATAAAATCAGAAGATGCTTCTCCTTCTAATTCTATAACAAGTTTGTAAACATACTCATTTTTGGGAATGTTAACTTTTACGGTATCCGTCCATTTTTTTGAAATATCTGGCACTTCAATACTAACTTTTTCACCAAATAGAGGCCCACAACCGTATATTATTGAGAAAGTTAGCAGTAAAACGATGTTATCTTTTAATTTCCACATGATTCAGAAGTTATTACTTGAGTTTGTGCTGTTACTTCATTATTAGAAGTTAGATTGTTTAAAATTTCTAATTCACCATTAAATAGTTTATTCAAAATAATTTGAATTAAATTATCAATTGGTACTTGAGGATTGAAAATAGCAAGACTTATACCTACTTCATTGTTATGCAAATCCATCTTAGTCTCTTCTTCATGTTTTCTTCACTAAAGTATAAAATGTCATATTTTTATAAATAAAATTTCCATATTTTGCTCAAATCTTTCGGTATAACCAAAAATCTCGTTTTTGGTCCTGTGGAAGGTATGCCATCGTATTCTGGCTTTTTAGCTCTAAAAACATAATAGAAGCTAGATGTTTCGTAATAATATACGGTGAGCCTACTATCTGGATAGTGATCATTCATCTTCTCAAAATCCGTGGTACTGTCAAGAAGATTATCTATTGATTCACATGCTTCTTCTTCATCAACTGCCTTGATATCTGAAACCAGTTCGTTTATTGTCCCTGACTGTTCCCTTAAAACCTGTCTGTCGGTAAAAGTTAGAAAGAACTCTACACTTAACTTTGTACCAGAGCTTGCACTTTTACAACTATTATCCACAGCTTGTCCGAAAGCCGATGAACACGCTACAAACACTAAAAAGATTATTGGTAATTTATTCATAAATATAAAGTTTTAAATTTTTAATAACCACACCTAATAAATTCTTCTACTCCGTGGCTACCTGTATAATCGTAGCTGCTAATGTGGTTTCCATCAATAACATAGCCCTTGAGAGTAAAATCATTTAGGTGGTTCATTACAGTAGGGCTTGATAGTTCAGCAACTAGCGATTGAATATGTGGGCATATTGAAACTGGATTTGAAGACCCAGAACCAGCAAAAGAAAATGAAAAATTTTCGTCCCCGGGGGTATTTCCCGGGGAGGAAAGCAGACAGAGTTGAGCTAACACTCCCGCTTGAAAAAATTTTTTGAATTGTTGTTTCAACTATTTCTTGCAAAAGTCGGAAATTGAAGCTTCTGAGATCCTTCTTTTGTTCTCAAACCCATTTCAGACAATTATCCGTACGTTTTTACCAAATATTCTTAACATAAAGTATTAGAAGCTAATGAGTTTAATCTTAACCTTCAAATAATCCTTTGGAAATGAATTTTCAGATTTACATCGAATGATGTAGCTCGGAGAATACCAATCATGTCTAAAGGTAGTATCAACCTCACCTGGCAATAAAAAATAGGAGTTAAAAAAAGCAGTATCAGTTAAATGACCTTTTATGCTAATTTCTATTTTGTCTGCAAAATCTCCTTTAGGAATATCAAACTTAGCGGTATCTATAAATGATTGGTCTAAATCACTAATATTGAACCTACGCTCATTATCATTTTTACATGAAGAAAAAAATGAACAAATAAAAAAAAATGCAATTATTCGATACATAATTAGAAGCAATCTGCTGTATTAATGAGTTCACTGTTATAAATCAGCACGTTCCCACTCCCTAATGGACTTAAATATTTTAAATTGCCAAGTTGCATTTCAACTAATATCAAATCCACGAGAGTATTCGGAACGGCATAGGGAGCTTCATTTGCGACACTTCGACCAATTTCATTATTTAATAAATCCATTTCTTTTTCTTTAAGTTTATCAGGTGGTGTTTCACACTCGTGAGCATCACCCCAAGCCTTTGCAGATTCATTACCTAACTTTTTTGTGTTTAGGGCATTAAAGAAAGCATGTCTAAAAGCATCTCCACAATCATTATATCCGTTACCGTCACCATAGGCTCCAAAGATTTCAATGGTTTTTTGATGTGCCAAATCTCTGTTGTCCGATAACGTGATTAAATGGTGAGGGTAACTTTGTACTAATTCTTTCTCACATTCGGTTAAGTCTCTATAACCTTGATCGTCCATATTTAGATTAAGTATAACACACCCACCCTCTCCATCAGGCACCATATCCTCACCGCACTCCAGCAAACAATTGCCTTCTTCATTTAACACATAGCCTTCCTCTTGGCAGGCGAGTATGCAGTCACCTCTTTCATCTTTTACAAATCCCGGAAAGCAATCTACAGGGTTTTCCCCTGGGTTTGAAATACCTGTGCCACCGGGTCCGCCTCCGTTAGGGCCGCTTGATGGGCTGTCACAAGGTAATATTCTGGCATTGTGTGGTTGCGGCTCCGGTGGACCGTCATCATCGCAATTCATTTGCCATTCCCCCTCAATAATTTCCCATAAACACGGAGGTCCTCCGCCATCGTTGTCGTCCCCTTCGGTATCTTCTCCATTGCCATCGTCTCCATTATTTCCGCCACCATGGCCACCACCGTCATCGCTGCCACCGCCATCATTTCCACCTCCATCATCACCGCTACCTCCTCCATTACCAGTACAATCATCTCTTGCATTACTGTTTCCGCTGTAATAAGCTACTGTGGTGCTTAGTCCATTTACTATATCAGCCTTGGCCAATAACTGCCTATCTAAACTATAGGAGGTAACGCCACCGGTAAATTCATTTACCATAAACTTTCCGTTGTTGCGGCTCATCCACTCATGCTCAGCTTCATACTTCAAAAAATGGCTGTACAATACTCCATCGGTATTTTCCCGGATTACAAAATTGATAAATCCTAAGGTCACAAATTCATTATAATCTAAAGACCATGTTAGGGTGGAATCATTCAGGTTTTCCACAACAACACCAGAGGAGGTGTTAACGGCCTGCTGCACCATACTTCTAGCAGAATTATTACCCGAATACTGTGCTAGAGCCTTGCTTACCAATTCAGTTAAATGGCCTTGATCATTTTCATCAACGGCTCTCTTAATCGTAACATCTTCTTTGGATATAGGAGACATTTGAACGGTCTCATCTTCCTTACAAGAACTTAAGATGAGCATAATAAATATAACAAATGGCAGAGGAGATAGGAAATAGCTTTTCATAAGGTTTCGATTACCGGAAATGAAATTAGATAATTATTTATCCAAGTCCAAACAAAGTTATAATGATATTGAAAATAATTCCAGTATTGGCAATACTATCCTAATGTGTTAAACTTAAGTAAGAATATGTGTTTAAGTAGCTGTTGCAATTAATATAAGTATTGCATTAAACAATTTGAAACTAAGTGTCCTTTACTGTCTGTTATTTGATATATTATGAACTGTAAATTATATTTGAATCGCAAGCCAAAAATATTGGTCTTTTGCACTACAAAAATATGTACAAACCCCTCATCCGCCCTTTACTTTTCCGCCTACAAGCAGAAAAAGCGCATCATGTAACTTTCAGGCTGGCAAAAGTTGTTTTTAGTATTCCGGGAGTAAAGGAATTAAATAAAAAGCTTTACAAAGCAAACCACCAAAGCCTTGAACGGAATTTGTTTGGCTTGAATTTTCCCAACCCCGTAGGCCTAGCTGCCGGGTTCGACAAAGATGCCAAAATGATTGATGAGTTTGCCTCATTAGGGTTTGGCTTTATTGAAATTGGTACGCTTACGCCAAAGCCGCAAAGTGGTAATCCGCAGCCTCGGCTTTTCAGGCTGAAGCAAGACGGAGCTATCATAAACCGGATGGGCTTTAATAATGAAGGCTTAGAGGCGGCCATCAAAAAACTGAAACAGCGTAAATCCAAGATTATTGTTGGTGGCAACATAGGCAAAAATAAGCTCACGCCTAATGAGAAAGCCTTCCGTGACTACGAGATATGCTTTGAGCAACTTTTTGAATATGTAGATTATTTCGTGGTAAATGTAAGCTCCCCTAATACGCCTAATCTGCGCGAGCTTCAGGACAAAGAGCCGCTAACAAAATTACTTAAAGGCTTGATGGAAAAGAATAATAAAAAGTTAAATCCTAAGCCTATTTTACTCAAAATTGCCCCGGATTTAAGTAATACACAACTAGACGATATTATTACTATTGTAGCTGAGACCAAAATAGCAGGCATTATAGCCACCAATACGACTATAGAGCGCTCAGGTTTAAAAACGACTGCCACTGCTGTAACAGCATTAGGTAATGGTGGTTTAAGCGGTAGGCCGCTAGCTAAACGCTCTACAGAGGTTATACGATACTTAGCTGATAAATCGAAGAAAGCATTCCCCATTATTGGTGTGGGTGGAATTATGTCAAGTGAAGATGCTTTGGAGAAATTGGACGCAGGTGCCAGCCTCATTCAGTTGTACACCGGATTTATTTACGAAGGCCCGGCATTGATAAAAAGAATAAATAAGGCGCTGCTAAAGCGTGCAAGTATTGCATAAGTAAGTAATATTTCATGTAATTTGCGTTTACATTCAAATTTGTAAACCTTGTATTCGCTTACCCGGTAGTGCTGATGGCAAAAAACACCTACAAATCAAATACATTTAAAAAAAACGAAAAGACAGAAGAGAAGAAGCCTAAATTTAATTTTAGCTTTGCTTTTTTCAACGACAGGAGATTACACCTCACAATAGGCTTCTTTTTATTAGCAGCTTCACTATTTTTGTTTACGGCATTTTTGTCTTACCTATTTACTGGCAAAGCGGACATGAGTGTGTTGCAGGCTGTTGCTGATACAGGAGTTAAGGCATCGGGAGCCGAAATTGAAAATTGGCTCGGTTTAATTGGTGCACAAGCCTCTTTTTTGTTCGTATTTCAAATGGTTTGGTCTTGCTTCATTTTTAATTCCACCCTTTCTTTTCATACTTGGTTACCACATTACGTTTCGCAAAGTTATTATTTCGCCTATTAGCGCATTTAACTTTATGCTGTTCTTCCTGTTTTGGGTGAGCCTACTACTCGGCTTTATGGTTTTTGAATCTGACGAAACCAATGGCTTCTCTTTTTTGTGTGGCGGAATAGGCTATGAGCTGGCCGTGCTTTTTGATGGGCTCTTCGGCTGGGGAACTTATTTAGTACTCATTTTCTCGTTGCTTGTATTCATCATTTTTTATTTCAACGTTACCTCATTGCTCTCCTTCAATCAACAAGATAGCGGTTTTGTAACAGGCACGAGCGAGGATGAAGCCACAACGGAAGCAGTTTATGATGAGGCAACTTTAGTATCAACTGAGGACCCTATAGAGGAACTGGCAGAGGACGACAGTAGTTCTTGGACTGTGAAAAATACGGATAAGAAGGTTAAGAAAGAAGAAAGACCTCCTTTGGAAATGGAGGTGGAAAATACGTTATCCAACGCAATCATTTCTGAAAAGGAAATAGAAAAAACCAAGAATGAAGCTGTAGAAGTAGCTGATGAAAGTGATTTTGCCGTGGAAGCATCCGAGTTTAAAGAAAAGGTAGCTACACAAGTTGAAAATTACGACCCTACGCTTGACCTTTCATCGTACAAATACCCTACACTAGATTTACTCGATGACCACGACTCAGGAAGAGTAAAAGTTACACAAGAAGAGCTTGAGCAGAACAAGGATAAAATTCTTGAAACGCTCACCAACTTTAAAATTAATATTCAAAGTATAAAAGCTACTATTGGCCCCACAGTTACTTTGTATGAAATCGTTCCGGAGGCAGGTGTAAAGATATCTAAAATTAAAAACCTGGAGGACGATATAGCATTAAGTCTTGCAGCCTTGGGTATCCGTATTATTGCGCCCATTCCGGGTAAAGGTACCATTGGTATTGAAGTACCTAATAAGAGCAGAGAAATGGTGAGCATGAAGTCAGTTTTGGCAACAGATAAGTTCATGCGCAGCGATAAGGAACTGCCCATTATATTGGGTAAAACTATTTCTAATGAGGTATTAGTGGCTGATTTAGCCAAAATGCCTCACTTACTAATGGCTGGTGCTACGGGGCAGGGTAAGTCTGTAGGACTAAATGTAATGCTGGCCTCGTTAATTTATAAGAAGCACCCATCGCAGCTAAAATTTGTGCTGGTAGACCCTAAAAAGGTAGAGCTTACGCTTTTTAATAAGTTGGAAAGACACTTCTTGGCTATGCTGCCGGAAAGTGAAGAAGCTATTATTACTGATACAAAGAAGGTCGTGGACACCCTTAAATTCGCTTTGTATTGAAATGGATAATCGGTATGACTTGTTAAAAGATGCCGGTTGTAGGAACTTAAAAGAGTACAATGCTAAGTTTGTTAACAGAAAGCTCAATCCTGAAAATGGGCATAGATTTTTACCTTATATAGTGCTGGTAATCGATGAATTAGCAGATTTGATGATGACGGCCGGTAAGGAAGTGGAGACACCTATTGCGCGTTTGGCACAGCTGGCAAGGGCTATTGGCATTCACCTAATTATAGCCACACAGAGGCCATCAGTAAATGTTATTACCGGTATAATCAAAGCAAATTTTCCTGCCCGCTTGTCGTTTAGGGTTACTTCGAAAATTGATTCCAGAACAATACTTGATGCCGGGGGTGCCGAGCAGCTGGTTGGGATGGGAGATATGCTCCTTTCGCAAGGCTCAGACCTAATCAGGTTGCAATGCCCGTTTATTGATACACCTGAAATAGACCAAGTAGTGGAATACATTGGCAATCAGCGGGGTTATGACATGGCCTATCAGCTACCTGAATTTTCTGGCGATGATGACAACAGCAAAGTGAGAGAGGTGAACCTTGCCGAGCGAGATGTATTGTTTGATGAGGCCGCAAAGCTTATTGTACTGCATCAGCAGGGCAGCACATCACTCATTCAGCGTAAATTGAAACTAGGCTATAACAGAGCAGGCAGGCTCATCGATCAGCTCGAGGCAGCAGGTATAGTGGGCTCATTTGAAGGAAGTAAAGCCAGAGAAGTTTTAATTCCTGATGAGGTGAGTTTAGAACATTTACTGAAAAATATTGATTGATGTATATTGTTCAACTAAAGAGAATAAAAACTCACCCCGAATCGACTAAAGTCTCTTTTCCCCTCTCTTTTTTTAAAAGAGAGGGGAACGCCTGTCAAAGACAGGCTACGGGAGAGTCTGAAAACTCTTATTAAAGTGTCTCGTCCTGAAATAGGTTTACACTAATTTAAGTGTAAAACGGATGAAAAAAGTAGTAGAAATTAATAAAAATAAAGAGGCAATAATCGCTGAATATTTGATGGGTGGCATCAGTTATCGTACTTTAGGAGCCAAATATCAGGTAGATTTTAGGACCCTTCACGGCTGGGTAATGCGCTACCAGGGAAGGTCAATGAAAAAGATAAAAGCAAAGAAAGTTGAGGCAAGGGATGAATCGAGTTTGGAAGAATTGCCTACTGATGTAGTAATGTTGCAAAAGGAGCTTCGAAAAGCCAGGTTAGAGAATAAGTTGCTCAATAGTATTATTGACATAGCCGGTGAGCAGCTTAAAACCGATATCAGAAAAAAGCATGGCACCAAGCAGTAGAAAAGGTTGCGCAAGGCACGCCATCCCGATGTATCGGGGAGCTTTGCGGACTGCTTGGTTACAGTAGGCAATCCTACTATCAAGGCCTAAAATATCTTCATCGAAAAGCCTATCAATCGGACTTAATTATTGAAGAAGTACTGCGGTACCGTAAACACCAGAAGCGGATAGGTACGCGCAAATTATTGGGTGAACTGCAGGTCTTTTTAGGGGTACACCAGTTCAAAATAGGTCGGGACGGGCTATTTGACCTATTGGCCGAACATGGGCTATTGATCAACAAGCGCAAGCGTAGTGGCTGCGTAACCACTTTATCCAGGCACCGGTTCAAAAAATACCCCCATCTTGTTAGGGATTTTATACCTATAGCCCCCAATCAGCTCTGGGTATGCGATATCACCTACATATGCCTGCCCAATGGCTTTGCCTACCTGGCATTGGTAACGGATGCCTACAGCAGAAAAATTGTAGGCTTTTACCTCAGCAGGGACTTGACGGCCACAGGGCCTTTGAAAGCTTTGAAAATGGCACTCAGTCAAAACTCTGTACGTGAAGGACTTATCCACCATAGCGATAGAGGGGTCCAATATTGCTGTGATGGATACGTAAAATTACTGGAAAGAAATAATATCAAAATAAGCATGACAGAAAACGGGGACCCCTTAGAAAATGCGTTAGCCGAAAGGGTCAACGGGATACTAAAGCAGGAGTTGCTTGACGTGTTGTACCCTGGTTTTGAAACTGCCAGAGTGCAGGTTTCAATTGCCTGTAGCACCTACAACCACTTGCGCCCGCACGGAAGTATTGATAACCTCAAGCCTGCTCAGGCACATCAAATGAGTGGGCAGCTAAAAAAGAGATGGGTCAATTATTATCAGAAAAGCAAAGAAAAGGAGGTGTTGATGATTTAGGTTTTCTTTAGGCATAAATTCAGAATGCGTATAGATTTAAAAAAATCCGCGATATGACGGTAATGCCATAGGCGGATCTTTACGCTATCTGACCGGGACTATTCCTGGCAAGTTGCTCCCCAGCATTGCTCGCTTCCGCTTTAACCCGGTAAACAAATGTAAAGCCATTTCAGGACTAATTAAAAAGTGTAAATTTGAAACAGGATTTTTAATCAAAAAGTGTAAACTATTTTCAGGACGAGACAAAGTATAATGTCAAAGAGACAAACTATTGAACTCGCAAGGCAACTTAGGAGAGGCGCTACAAAAGAAGAGCAGGTGTTGTGGCAGCTATTGCGAAATAGAAAGCTCAATGGTTTAAAGTTTAACCGACAGCATCCTATAATCTATGGTGTTGATGGGCATAACGATAAATTTTTTGTGGCTGATTTTTACTGCGCAGCGAAAAAGTTGGTAATAGAGCTAGACGGAAAGATGCACGATTTTCAAATCGAATACGATCAGAATAGAACAGCAGTGCTTAATAGTTTGGGTTTAACGGTCCTGCGAATAAAAAATGAAGTTTTCAAGGATAAATTTGAGGTGCTCAAGATTATTGAAGAGTTTATAGAGAATAAAAACTCACCCCGAATCGACTAAAGTCTCTTCTCCCCTCTATATCTATAGATAGGGGAAGCCTATCACAGGCGGGCAGGAGTGAACTTACATAGCATTGAATAATATACCTACATTGCTAAAAAAATGAAAAGATGATAAATATAATGAGCGTTCTATCTGTCATAAAAGCATTTACCGAAATTGACTAATATTGCACCCCTCTCTAGTTATAGAGAGGGGAAGCCCACCAAAGGTGGGCAGGGGTGAGTCCCGGTTGTGGAAGTAGCGCTATAATTTTAAAACTCTACTTAATTTTGGAACAATTATTGATAACTATATTTAACATATTATGAATAAATTTGATCAAGTCATATATTGTCAATAGCATATACTAGACTATTGACCACAAACATTCTTAAAACAAAAACAATGAAATTAATTAAATCAATTTGCCTACTAGTCCTTTCAGTTAGTGTGGCAGTAGCTCAGAACGATCCGAAAGCAAAAACAATACTCGACCAAATGAGTGCCAAGTACCGCGATATCCCGGCATTTTCTGCCACTTTTACGCAAACGCTCGAAAATAAAAATGAGAACATAAATGACAGCTTTACAGGTGCTATTACCGTGATGGGCGATAAATTTAAAGCCGATGTGGCCGGTCAGCTGATAGTTAATAACAGCCAAACGGTTTGGACTTACCTAAAGGATGTAAACGAAGTTACTATAAGCAATTACGATCCTGAAGCGGGAGAAATGAATCCGAGTAAGATATACGATGCCTACAAATCAGGCTACAAATACTTATACATGGCGGGTGAGGGTGCTGCAAAATTCCACGTAATAGACCTTGTGCCTACTAATAAAGATGAGAATTTTTACAAGATCAGATTACAAATAGATAAGCAAGATAAGCTGCTGAAGAGCTGGTCAGTTTTTGACAGGGCTGGGAATATCTTTAATTATGCAGTAACGGATTTTAAAGTAAAAAAGAATTTAACAGCGGCTGACTTCAATTTTGATCCTGCCAAATATCCTAATATAGAAATACTCGATTTCAGATAATTTTATAAGTCATTCGCCTTTAGGTGAGTGGCTTTTTTCTTTCGAACGATGACAGCTCAACAATTAACTCAACAAATATATAAAAAAGCTTCTTATTTATGTGTAGGGCTAGATGCTGACCTCACCAAAATCCCTCAGTACTTGCTCAAGGAGGAAGATCCTATCTTCGAATTCAATAAGCAAATAATTGATGCCACCCACAAATACGCGGTAGCCTACAAACCAAATATAGCTTTTTACGAGGCCTATGGCGCAAAAGGCTGGGAGAGCTTACAAAAAACCATTGATTACATACCTAAAGACATATTTACCATTGCCGATGCCAAACGTGGTGATATTGGGAATACCTCCTCCATGTATGCCAAGGCTTTTTTTGAGCAAATGAATTTTGACAGCATAACGGTTGCTCCCTACATGGGAAGTGATTCGGTCAAGCCATTTTTAGCTTTTAAGGATAAATGGGTAATTCTGCTTGGGCTTACTTCAAATGAGGGTTCGGCAGACTTTCAATATTTAAAGGTTGGTGAAAAGCATTTATTCGAGGAGGTAATTAGTAAATCTAAAGAATGGGGCAGCAAGCACAACATGATGTATGTGGTAGGGGCAACACGCACAGATCAGCTGGCGCAAATACGAAAGATTATACCGGAGCATTTCCTGTTAGTACCCGGAGTGGGTGCGCAGGGAGGCAGCCTGAAAGATGTATCAGAAAAAGGACTTACCAAAGAAGGTGGCTTGTTGGTTAACTCATCGCGCGGCATTATCTATGCCGATAACACGAAGGATTTTGCCAAGGTGGCTGGTGAAAAAGCCAAGGAAATGAAGCAGGAGATGGCTGGATATCTAGAGAAGTTTGCTGCTGGGTGGATTTAATGAATTTGATGTAGTTCCTAAATGTAAGCCTGTATTATTTAGCTTGCGTAACGAACCACTGCTAGCGTGGGGACTCATGTGGATGTAAATGTGAGTTTGTATAACGTGTTGAAAATCCATTAATATTGCTTCGGGTTGCAAATACTGAACAGTCGGTTTCAAATTACCTCACTAAGCTGTTATTAGCAAAATAATCAGTAACTTTCCTTCATTTACTTTAGCGCATAAATGAGATGATTTTTTTGAGTCTGTATGTTTTCCTTTTTGCACCGGTGCAATCATCACTGCAAATTGAAGAAGGCCGTAAAGAAATAATCCTGAGTATACAGGAACTAGCTTATTACGAAGATGAGCTCAATGAGCTTACATTCGAGCAGATAATCTTGCCTTCATTTCAACCCTTGTTCAAAGTAACTCCTGATTTTAAGCCTGAAGATTATATCAAAGAAGCAACCTACTGGGTGAAGCTGGAATTACAGCTTCCTGATTTTGAGGGCGATTACATTTTCGAATTTTACGATCAAACTATTGATAGTATAGATGTTTTTCTCACGAGCGATGCACTAAATTTCCGCCATATTAAAATGGGGGATGCATTGCCGTTTGGGCAAAAAGGCATTGACCATAAGAATTTTGAGGTTATTCTGAATAGCGGAAGTCAATACCTGATATATACAAAAATAAAAAATTCGCAATATGCTGATATTAGAATTGCTATAAAGCGGATTGATCGGTTTATACAGTATAGTTTGGGTGAGTACCTGCTATACGGCCTGTTTTATGGCATGATACTTATCATATCGCTTTATAATGTACTTATTTTTACAGCGATCAAAGAAAAGAAATATCTCTATTATACATTGTATATTTTAAGCGTTGGATTATATGCCATGAGTATTGATGGAATTGCCTATCAGTATTTATGGCCCAATCAGCCGGTGTTGAATCAATATGCACATGGTGTTGCGCTATTTCTGGTTATATTTTGGTCTATATTATTTTCCTTCAAGTTTTTGAATACTAAGCAACGTGCACCAAAATTCCATAAGGTGTTAGTGGTTGTTTTTATAGGTCGTATTATTTTGTTTCTGGTAGCTATACTATTTGCAAGACAGCTCTTTCAATTTCGTAATATTGAAATTATCCCTCTGTTACTCATATTTGTTTCAAGTATTGCGGTACTTATTCGAGGATATAAACCAGCTAGGTTCTTCGTGGTGGCATACGGCTTACTTTTTATGGGTTTTATTTTCAAGGCGCTCCTTATGGAGTCTGTTATACCTTTCAGCATTGTCACTTATTATAGCCTGCATATTTGCTTTATTTTAGAAATGCTATTTCTTACATATGCACTTTCGGATAGGGTGAGGATTTTGAAGAATAATAGGGACAGGGCATTAAAGCGAATTGTATTGCAACATGAGCAGAATATAATTGTAATTAACAGAATTAATAGGAACCTAGAGCGTCAGGTGGAGAAACGTACGGAAGATTTGAATGAGAAAAATTATTTGCTGGAGGAATCAAATGCGCAAATAAGCGAGCAGTCCCGCGAAATTGCTCAAATAAATAGCTTATTAGACTTGGATAACTGGAGGCTAAAAAATAATATTAATAAAATTCAGAAAAAGCGATTGACGCATACCAACCTTTCATATGATGAGTTTAATGATGTCTTCCAGTCGAATGAGCGCTGTTTAGAAATATTAGCTGACCACAAATGGGCTAATGGCTACTCTTGTAAAAAATGTGGTAATGAAAAGTTCATTGAACAAGATATTAAACTAGCTAGACGATGTACTAAATGTGGTTATAGCGAGAGCCCTACAGCTTTTACAGTGTTCAAAGGGCTAAAATTTGAATTGTTGAAGGCATTTTATATAATCTACACCCAGCTCAACCAAGATCGCTTCACATTAGATGAATTAGCTACCAAATTGGAAATGCGCAGAAATACAGTTTGGAACTTCAAAAAGAGGGTAGATGATGAGTTACAATCTCATGGCGAAATTTACCTGAGCAGCCTGCTTAATTTTGGATATGAAACCTCCTTGGGTCCTGAGTGAATTTTCCTTTAATTGAACTATTATAAGTATCCCCAAAAAATTTGTTAAATGTTTTTTTATTAGGACAATCGTTTGCATAAATAACTAAATTAGTGATTTTAGTAGATTAATCAATGTTTTTTAAGCGCAAAATTTTAGTCATATACGCTATTTTGCAATAACTATAAATTGAATATTATAAAGATGTAAGCTTGGAAGTCTAATTTTTTTTTCTCTTAATTGATGCAAGAATCAATATTTTGATGATCAAAAATCAATCAATCTTATGAAAATTGGTAGAAATTTCGTTTACACATTCTTTATCGCCTTTCTTTCGATAATACTTAGTTCTTGTAAGGAAACAGAAGAGGTATTAGATGAAGAAGAGGTGCCAACCGAAATTACTTGGGAAAAAACGCATGAGCTAGACGATTTTATAGCCAACTACACAGGCCTAATAACTGATACTGTGATTTTAGAAGTTACTGCAGCCTCAACGGATGCATCAAAGAATATAACCAATGAGTTGTATGTGCAGGATGGAGGAAAAGGTATTTCCTTAAAGGTGCAGAATAATAATATATCAAGTATGATTGCAAAGGGTACTGAGTTCTTTCTGTTGGTAACAGGCCTTAATTTTGATGCTCAGAGTAAAACGATTCTGTCTGCCGAAGGCGAAGCGTTGACTATTGAATTACTTGAGAAGCAAACAAACTTTATAGATGATGACCAAACCGTATTTTTTGAAGTGGTAACCGACCTGAGCAAGTTAAACGAAGAGATGCATAAAACGCGCGTAAAAGTGTATGGCCTCCAATTCAACGAAGCTTCTGTAGGTAAAACATTAAGTGAAACAAGTGATAAAATTTTAGCCGATGACGATGGCAATACAATAACTTTATTAGTGGCTGCAACAGCCAACTTCGCCAATCAAGAGGTGCCTTATCAAAGCGGTAATGTGGAAGGTATATTATTGTACGATAATGGCATATATAAATTAATTGCCCGATGAGGCAGATCAGTTGAGTTTTGATCGGTCGAGGCATTCCTTGTTTACTAAAGAGGTTTTCGAATTAAGTGGAGGTTCCATTCCTTATCAAGTAATGCTTCCTAAAGATTACGATGCAGGCACGGCTTATCCTTTAGTAGTGTTTTTGCATGGTGCTGGGGAAAGAGGTACTAACAATACAAGCCAAATGGCCAACGGAACTCAGACTTTCGTAAGCCAAGCTGCCAGAGAAAATTATCCGGCAATAGTTATTTTTCCGCAATGTCCGCCTGAATTCATGTGGTCGCGCAGGACTAAAGAGACAATAGATGGGGAATTGATTTTTACCTTCCCGGTGAAAGCTGTGCCTAATGAGCCTATGAACTTAGTGATTGAGTTGACCAAATCTTTTATTACTTCCGGTCAGGCGGATGCGAATAGAATTTATGTAATGGGCTTATCAATGGGTGGCATAGGTACTTTAGAGTATTTGTACTATGCATCAGATATTCCTGCTGCTGCTATTTCTATAGCCGGTGGGCACGATTCGTCATTGGTAGAAACGTATGGCAATGAGGTAGCCATCAGGTTGTATCACGGTAGTAACGATGGCGTAGTGCCGCCAAAATATAGCCGCGATTTAATTGAAGCACTAGATGCACTGCCTAACGAGGAGGCAGAGTATTTTGAAGCGGAAGGCAAAGGTCATGAGTGGAATTATATACTCAACGAATCCGATTCTGTATTGAGTTGGTTCTGGTCTCATTCAAAATAATAGGATTAACTTATACTAATACAGATATGAAAAAACTCTACTTAATCATTTGTTTAGGCTTATTAGTTTTACCGGTTATTGGCCAAAATGTAGTAACTGGTACAGTAACAGATGCCGAGAATGGAGAGGCCTTACCTGGTGTTTCCATTAGAATTCTCAATACTACCAAAGGCGCTATCACAGATTTGGATGGTAACTATTCGGTAGAAGTATCAGAGGATGCCCAACTTCAATTTTCTTTTATTGGGTATAAAATGCAAACGATTGATGCCAACGGCAGAAGTACAATTAATGTGCAACTGGCAGTTGATGTTGAAACACTTTCTGAAGTTGTAGTAGTGGGATATGGTCAAATAAAGAAAAGCGATTTGACAGGTTCTGTTAGCTCTATTAAAGGAGAGGAATTATCTACGGTACCCACTGTTAATCCTGTTGATGCCTTGCAGGGTAAGGTGGCTGGCGTACAAATTACCAACTCGTCTGGTGCACCAGGCAGTTCTCCAATAGTACGTATTCGTGGAATAGGAACTTCTGGCAATCCTTCCCCTATATATGTGGTTGATGGAGTAATTATAGCTTCTGAAAGAAATACCAATCCTCTCGATTTTTTAAATCCAAATGATATCGCATCTGTAGAAGTTTTAAAGGATGCTTCAGCAACTGCCATCTATGGATCCAGAGGTAGCAATGGAGTTATTCTCATTACAAGCAAGCAAGGTCAACAGGGCGATGTTCGTGTTAATTTCTCAGCGGAGCATAGTTGGGAGTCTATGGCAAATAAAATACAAGTAATGGATGGGAGAGAGTTTGCAACCTATGTGAATGCTTTTGCTCCAGGAACTTACAACAATTTAGATATTTTGCCTAATGTTGATTATCAGGATTTAGTTTATAAAGATTTAGCACCTATTAGCAACTATAATGCTTCCGTAAGCTCTGCTTCTCAAAAATCTAATTATTATTTTAGTTTAGGCTATTTTGATCAAGAAGGTATTTTACCAAAATCTGATTTTGAAAGAATTACTGCTAAATTGAACAATAATTATAATATTGGAAATGCCATTAAGGTGGGACTTAATTTATCGATTTCATCAATTAAGAAAAGTAATGCCCCAGGAGTTGTTTCTACGGCACTGCGTGCTTTTCCAATAGATGAGCCATTTAGAATTGATTCTCTCGATAAAGTTGTGTTTGCAGAGGTAAGAGGCAGTTCAAATTCTTTGGCTGCAATAGAATATCAGAATAGCACCACAACTAGGCAAGAAGCGGTAAGCAATCTATTTGTACAGTACTCTTTTTTTAATGGGTTTTCCCTCAAATCATCCATACAATTCAACGGACTTCTTGAAAAAACTAAGTCTTTCAGTCCAGAATATAATGTAGCGCCTGATCAGCAGAATCCGACAAGTGATATTTCTCAGAACTATAGAGATTTCCATTCATTAATTTTTGAAAATACCCTCTCGTACAGTAGAGATTTTGACGACAAACACAGGTTAAATGCAGTAATTGGTTATACATCCCAAGAAACCAGAAATGAATTTTTGAGTGGTTCAGCGCAAAATCTGCTGCGAGAGCAAAGGGAATATTGGTACATTGATGCTAGCGATAGAGATCAGCTTCTTACCATTATAAGCAACAATGCCGCAGAAACTGCTCTCGTTTCAATACTGGCTAGAGTAAATTATTCATTATTAAATAAGTATTTATTTACGGCTACTTACAGAAGGGATGGCTCGTCTAAATTTGGAGAAAATAGACGATATGGCGTTTTCCCCTCATTTGCTCTTGGTTGGAATATCACCGAAGAATCTTTTTTTCCTCAGACAGCATTCATCGATAATTTAAAGGTCAGGGCAAGTTGGGGCATTGTTGGTAATGAAAAAATCCCCGGCAATGATCAATTTTCTACCATATCCTCAGGCCAGGGAGCTGTTTTTGGTGATGGGGAAGTCTTAGTGCCTGGTGCCTCTTTCCAATCTCCAGGAAATCCTAACCTGCAATGGGAAGAAACTGTTCAGTTAAATTTTGGTGTAAATGGGGAATTTCTTAATAACAAATTAGTAGTTGAAATTGATTACTATAAGAAGACCACTAACAAGATATTGGTCAATTTGATACCCTTGGGTTACACTGGAACTGGAGCATTTGTACCAATACGATACAATGTGGCAGATGTTGAAAATCAAGGATTTGAATTTAATTTGAATTGGCGCGACAAGATTGGTGAGATAAACTACTCTGTAGGTGCATTAGGTTCTTTTATCAAAAATGAAGTGCTAGCATTGGGACAGGGTTTTGGGGCTGATTCCGTACTGATTGGTGGAAATTTGGGCAATGGTCAAAGGGTCGGTCGTGCTGCGGTTGGTTACCCTATTGGTTTCTTCTACGGTTATGAGGTTGCGGGAGTTTTTCAAAATACTGAGCAATTAAATGAATTTCCAAGGCTATCAGAGCAAGGAGTAGGTGATTTTATATACCGTGATACTAATGGAGATGGTGTTTTGAATACGGATGACAGAACAAATATTGGAAATTCCATTCCTGATTTCACTTTTGGCTTTAATGCCGCTATCAATTATAAAGGCTTTACCTTATCGGGTGATTTCCAGGGTCAAACAGGGGTGGATGTATATAATGGCAAGCAAGCTCTGCGTTTTGATATTTTGAATGCTGAAGATAAATTCTTGAACAGGTGGACAGGGGAAGGTACTTCAAATACAAACCCCAGAGCAACTCAGGGCGGTGTCAATTTCTCGCAATCAGATTACTTTGTGGAAGATGCTTCCTATATTAGGTTAAGATCACTGACCTTAGGCTATGATCTCCCAGAAGAAATTATTTCTAGAATTAAAGCCAATCAACTGAGATTATACGTGAGAGGTACAAACCTTCTTACTTGGACAAAATATACAGGTTATTCGCCTGATATAGGAACCGGCAACCCAGTAGATGGTGTCATTGATTTAGGCAGATACCCGATCACCAAAGTTTATAGTCTTGGATTAAACGTTACTTTCTAATTATGAAACATATAATTAAAATACTTTTTGCATCAATTATTTTTTATTTTTTCGCATGTAGTGAAGATTATCTAGTCCGCCCACCATTGGGTGTAACTACTGAAGGATTATTCCCAATAAATGAAACTGATGCACTGCTCGCAACCAATGGAGCATATAATATTTTGAGAAAATGGGAGATAAATTCAGGTGGTTTTCCTATTCTGGATATCATGGCAGATCAGACAACAAAGGGTACGGACGATGGCGGAGGTGTAGCTACTGCAGCCTTTGAAAATTTTACATTTGATGCTTCTCAGCCTTCGATAGAAAGTTGGTATGCTACTTTATACCAAGGTATTCGAAAAACTAATTTAGTAATTCTGGAGCTGCCAAAAATAAATATGGATGAAGCACTTAAGAACAGATACATAGCTGAAGCTAGTTTTATTCGCGCATATTTCTATTCCATTTTGGTGAGGGCATTTGGTGATATAGTGATGGTGCTCGAGATTAATCCTTCCTTGGAGCTAAGCAGAACAGACGCTCAAGTAGTGTGGAATGAAATAATAATACCTGATCTGGAATTTGCTATCAGTGTCCTTCCGGAAAAATCTGAATATCCGGCAGCGGATTTAGGACGAGTTACCAAAGGAGGTGCCAAAGCACTTTTAGCCCGTTTATATTTGTACCTAGGTGATTTTGTAGCGGTGCAAAAATTAGCTGAGGAAGTTATTAATTCCGGTCAGTATAGCTTACAACCAAATTTTGAGGATGCTTTTAACGTAGAAAATGAAGGAGGAATTGAATCTGTTTGGGAGGTGCCTGCATTACCATTTGGTTCTTTTGGAAGTGGTGGTAATCAGTATGGCAATACCTGGGCAGTACGAGGTACTCCTAATAGGGGTTGGGGATTTGGAAGACCAGCCTACCCATGGATATTAAAAATGCAGGATAACAATGACCCAAGGCTGGATGCCAGTGTAATATTTTTAGGTGAAGTTATAGATGGATTTGAAATATCGGGGGATGATGCCACTACGGATACAACGAGGGTGGATGGTCAAATTGTAGAGATTGAATGCTACAATCAAAAAATATGGACACCGGGTGCAACCACTGAAGAGTCTTACGGTCATAACCAAAGGATTATAAGATATGCGGATGTACTATTGATGGCAGCAGAGGCAGCCAACGAAAATGGCAATTCTACAGTGGCGCTTAATTATTTGAATCAGATAAGAGAAAGAGCAAGGGGTGGTAGCGTTGGCATTGTACCGGATATTACCACAGTAGATCAATCTGCATTGAGGATAGCGATTGAAAATGAGAGGAATTATGAATTGGCCTTTGAAGGCTTAAGATATTGGGATTTAGTTCGTACAAATAGAGCAAAGGATGTACTAGGCCCACTGGGATTTGTAGAAGATAAGCACGAATTATTTCCAATTCCGCAATCAGAAATAGATATTTCGCAAAGAAGAATTACACAAAATCCAAATTATCAATAAGTTCAATTAAGTATAAATTTAAATAGTATAATTATGAAAAATTACAAGCACTTTTTTGGCCTGATCATCATGGCAGGTTTATTATTTACAATGAGTTGTAAGGATGATGATGATCCCGCAGCATTAACGGTAACTTCTATTACCGCGGCTGGAGTGGATGTCAAAACCGGTGAAGCGACAACTATTGATTTGAACGGAGCAACAGCTGCTGAAGATGTACCTGTTAATCCGGTAATTACTATCACATTTAGCGCAGAGGTAGACGAAACTACTGTAAGTCAAAGCACAATTAACATTGAAGGTGCTACTTATGATTTAGCAGTTAGTGGAATGGAAGTAAAAGCTACCGTTTCAGAAGAATTACCTAGAGGTACAAACTTTGATCTTTCCTTAGGAGCTATATCTTCAACTGCTGGCGGAGCCCTTGCCGCTACAACCAGAGCATTCAAAACCGGAGGAAGAGCACCAGTAGTCCCACCAAATGAAGCTAACCAGTTAGCCTTTTGGAAATTTAACGGAGATGCTTCCGATGAGCTTGGTACTTACGATGCTGATGCCGAGATTAATGTTGAGTATGTAACTGATAGGCATGGTGAAGCTGCTAGTACAGTAAAGTTTGATGGTAACACTAGTATAATTGAAGTGAATAGTGCTGCCGACTTAATGAAGGAAAATAGTAGCTGGACCATAAGCTTGTGGATGAAGATTGACACGCTTGATAATCTAAATGCAGCCGGAACCGGAAATGCGGGACAATTTGTTTTCGGATTGGGTGCTTTTTATGGTTTTAGAATGGAAGCTTCCGGAAGCGCAAATAACATAAGTTTAGCAACTTCTTGGGAGATTGAGCCAGAGGGAGAGGAGCCATACACGAGGGGAGAGGGCTTTAGTTTTAACGGAGATGGAAACTATAATGCTACAGGCGGCTGGAGAGGTCATACTTTTGAAGAAGATTTAGAGCCTACAGGTGGACTATCTGCACTACTTGTAAGTACTTGGAAACATGTAATTTTTACTTATGACGCTCCAACCCTAGTGGCATCGATTTATATTGACGGAAAATTAATGAAGGAACAGGCGTATTTAGAGTATGCCCCGCACCCACAAGAGGACTGTGTAGGTTGGAAGTATGCTGGTGAAGAGCCTAATGTTTTCCCTGATTTGGCGTTTGGATGGGTGCAATCCAGAAGAGGTGAGCTATGGAATGATACAGGTTTTGGTAATTTCGATTTACCAACATCAAATCACTTCAAAGGAGAGTTAGATGATTTCAGAATCTTTGATGCATCTTTTACTGGAGAGCAAGTAGGTGATTTGTACGATGCTGAAAAACCTTAATTTTTAGTTTGTTTCATAAGGTGAAGCAGGGGTAGTAAAAAACCCCTGCTTTTTTATCATCTTTTTTAAAACTTAGATTCAAGAAACTGACAATAATTGTGATCAAATCATTTGAAACTACTGCCCTTTTTACTATTTCTCCTCTTTTCTTCCTGTAAAGAAGACTCCGGAGTAGGGGAAACACCTGATGTTTTACGCCTGCAAAATATACGTGTAGGCACAGTAGATTTGAAAGCCGGGGCAACAGTAGCTAAAATACCAATCGATAAAAATATTGTCATCAGCTTTTCCAATACGCTGGACAAAAGTAGCGTAGAGAGCAATATTAAGCTCATCGATGCTGAACAAAATCCTATTAACCTGGAATTTGCCTATCTCGATAATGAGGCAACCGCTTCAATAAGCACGAGCGAGGTACTTAAAAGAAACGTAAATTACACGCTTGAAGTAGGTCTGGTAAAATCAATAGCCGGAGAGGAATTTCCAGGTGCTATTTATCAATTCACAACAGAACAAGGCACCTTCAATTTAATAAGTGCCACAATTGATGAAACTGATTTGAAATCTCCAATCAATATTCAGAATATTTCGACCACCCCACAAATTGACCTGAAGTTTTCAGCCCCTCTTAATGAAGGCGAAGGATTAGAAAATTTCTTTTTAGTAACCAGCAGATCAGGTGCAAAGCTACCCTTAGTTTTTGATTTATCGGATGATAAAACTAATCTAAAAATTACTACTTCAGCGGCAGCTAAGTTTTTAGATCGGTACACTTTTAGCATTACCGAAGCGCTACAAAGCACCACCGATTTAACATTTTCTGGTCTCTCGGAGGAATTCTACACCCAACTTGATTCCACTTACAAATTTACTGAAATTACTGATGAGGAATTGCTCACCAAAGTTCAAGAACAAACTTTTAAGTACTTCTGGGATTTCGGACATCCGAATAGCGGTTTGGCACGTGAAAGAAACACCTCTGGTGATTTAGTAACCATTGGGGGGTCTGGCTTTGGCGTGATGGCTATTTTGGTGGGCATCGAAAGAGGCTTTATTACTAAGGCAGAAGGGATAGAACGGTTGGCTACCATTGTTAATTTTCTTGAAAGTGCTGATCGCTTTCATGGTGTTTGGCCTCATTGGATGAATGGAAACAGCGGTGCTACCATACCTTTTAGTGCCAATGATAATGGTGCCGATTTAGTGGAAACAGCCTTTATGATCCAAGGGTTGCTGGCCGTGAGGCAATACCTAAATCCTGCCGTTCAGGAAGAAAACACTATAATTACGAAAATCACTGCCCTGTGGGAGGCGGTGGAATGGAGTTGGTTTCAGCAAGAAGGAGAAAATGTGCTTACCTGGCATTGGTCGCCTAACTTTGGCTTCGAAAAGAATTTGAAAATTAGGGGGTGGAACGAAGCCCTCATTATTTATACATTGGCAGCGGCATCGCCTACCTTCCCAATAAATAAAACGGTTTATGAAAACGGTTGGGCTCAAAATGGTGCTATGGTAAACGGCAATGAAACCTACGGCATAACAATGCCTCTAGGCAGTAACAGAGGAGGGCCACTTTTCTTTGCTCATTACTCATTTTTAGGACTTGACCCGCGTAATTTGGAAGACCAATATGCGAACTACATGGATCAGAATGTAGCTCATTCGTCTATCAACAGAGCCTATTGTATTGATAATCCACAGAACTATGTAGGCTATGGAGCAAACGCTTGGGGCTTAACTGCCAGTGATGGAAATAGTGGATACAGCGCACACGATCCCGGTAACGACAGAGGTGTAATCACGCCTACTGCGGCAATATCTTCCATACCTTATACACCAGAGGAGTCGATGGCAGCTATCAAACATTTTTACTATTTAATGGGTGACAAGCTTTGGGGCGAATATGGTTTTTATGATGCTTATAATGTAACCGAAGGTTGGTATGCGGATTCTTATTTAGCAATTGACCAAGGGCCAATCATTATCATGATAGAAAATCATAGAACAGGCCTGTTGTGGGATTTGTTTATGGCAGATACAGAAATAACAGCCGGTTTAGATAAATTAGGCTTTAGTTATTGATTAGCTGTCCTAAGCCTTCAAGGGATTAGGAAAGTTGATAAAAACACACACCCCTAACCCCTCTCAAGAGGGGAATAGGACTCGAAGAAAACAGAGCGTATGAATAAAAAATAAGAAAGATATTTTTAATATAAAAACTCCCCTCTCGAGAGGGGCAGGGGGTGTGTTTTAATCGTGGCGTGTGTTAACGGAGTGCGTCCGTAAGTATACTACTTACTTAAATGAAAAGAAAGATACTTCCACATAATCCTAAATTAAAGCTTTTAGCAAGGGCATTACGCAATAATAGTACATAGAGTGAAATAAGGTGATGGCAACAATTAAAAGGTAAACAAATGATGGGTTACGACTTTCATCGTCAGAAGCCTCTACTTAATCACATCGCAGATTTTTTCTGCCATGAATTAATGTTAGTGATGGAATTGGACGGTTACACCCATAAATTTGAAGAAGTGCAAATGAAAGACCAAACCAAACAAAAAGCGCTTAAAGAACTAGGGATTACCATGCTAAGATTTGATGATGCAGAAGTTATGCAAGATATGAACAATGTGCTTCGAACAGTAACGAATTATATTTACGACTATGAAGAATCACACCCCTAACCCCTCTCAAGAGGGGAATGGGACTCGAAGAAAACAGAGCATATGAATAAAAAATAAGAAAGATATTTTTAATATAAAAACTCCCCTCTCGAGAGGGGCAGGGGGTGTGTTTTAATCGTGGCGTGTGTTATCGGATGTGCGTCCTAAATTAAGGAACTTATTCAAATGAAAAGAAAGATACTTCCACATAATCCTAAATTAAAGCTTTTAGCAAGGGCATTACGCAATAATAGTACACAGAGTGAAATAAGGTTATGGGTTATAATGATAATAGTCAACTTATAAAAAAATTGACTAAGCATTTGAGGATTTTACTCCCCTCTCAAGAGGGGAATGTACCGCTAGCAGTAAGTAATTTGAAAAAATGCAAATTGCCACGTATTAAAATGGAAATGGATGGTATGGAAAATATTAAATTATTAACCTTTTCTTTGGTTGGTTTTTTGGCCTTAATTGTAGCTGGTTGTCAGCAGCAAACCAGCAGTTCACAGCATAAAGCTGATAGTCTTACTTCAACAGATGCACTAACAATCAGTGATGACTCCCTGCTCACCCGGGTGCAATATCAAACCTTCAATTACTTCTGGGAAGGCGCAGAGCCAAGCTCCGGTCTTGCTCGGGAACGCATTCACTTGGATAACATTTACCCTTCGGATGATAAAAACATTGTAACAACTGGCGGTACCGGCTTCGGTTTAATGGCTATTTTAGTGGGAGTAAAACGAGGGTTCGTCTCTCGTGAAGAAGCAGTGAGCCACTACATTAAAATGGTAAATTTTCTCGAAAAAGCTGATCGCTTCCACGGTGCCTATCCGCATTGGCTTAATGGTGAAACAGGTAAAGTAAAACCATTCAGTAAAAAAGATGATGGTGGCGATTTGGTAGAGACTGCTTTTCTGATGCAAGGATTGTTAACCGTTAGAGCTTTTTTGAATGACTCAGAAAAAGAGGCTACACTGGCAAAGAGAATTACAGCAATTTGGGAGGCAGTTGAATGGGATTGGTACACAAAAGGGGGCGAACCTGATATGCCTGCAGGCGGGGACGTGTTATATTGGCATTGGTCACCAGCGTACGGCTTTGAGAAGAACTTTGCAGTTAGAGGATATAATGAAGCACTTATAATGTACATTTTAGCAGCATCATCTCCCACCCATGCTATCAGTGCTTCGGTGTATCATAAAGGCTGGGCAAGAAGTGGTGATATTACAAAAGATACCGTCTTTTATGAATTGCCCACCGTGCTAGATCATTATCCGGGTGGTAAAGCGCCTGTAGGGCCGCTTTTCTGGGCACATTATTCTCATTTAGGCTTAAATCCAACTGATTTGTCAGATCAATATGGAGACTATTGGGAGTTAAATAGAAACCATGCACTCATCCATTATAGATATTGCGTGGATAACCCCAAAGAGTATAAAGCTTATGGTGAAAACTGCTGGGGACTCACCTCTAGCTATTCCATGCGTGGTTATGCCGGGCACAATCCGTCAAATGATTTAGGAGTAATTTCTTCTACTGCAGCGCTTTCCTCTTTTCCTTATACACCGAAGGAAAGCATGCAGTTCCTGAAATTTATGTACAGCCCACAGCAAGATAGTTTAAGAGGTAAATATGGCCCTTATGATGCCTTTTCGTTTGAAAACAACTGGTATCTACCGCGGTACCTTGCTATTGACCAGGGGCCAATTCCTGTCATGATTGAAAATTACAGAAGCGGCATGTTGTGGGATTTATTCACGGAAATTCCTGAAGTACAAAAAGGCCTACAAAAATTGGGTTTTCGCTATATGCAGAAAGAATAGCCCTTGCATTTTAGGCAGATTAAAACAGATTAGAAAAAGTAAATTAAAATACTAATGAACAGCAGTATCTCAGGAAATAAACGGAAATATGGCCTACTCATAATTCCTATTCTCATATCCGGCATCGTGGCTTTTAACAATGTAAAGACTGATAGTAAGCGGAACAAAACAGAAATAATTAAACCTGTGAAGCAAAGAGTAGATTCTATCTTGGCTTTAATGACCTTGGAGGAAAAAATAGGGCAGCTAAACCTGCCAAGTGCAGGAGATATAAGCACAGGTCTTGCAAACAACACAGGCATTTCCAGTCAGATTAAAGCAGGTAAAGTAGGAGGGCTATTCAACATTAAAGGCCTAGATAAAATAAGAAATGCGCAAAAGGTAGCAGTTGAGGAAAGCCGATTAGGGATTCCGCTGATTTTTGCGATGGATGTGATTCACGGCTTCAAAACCACCTTCCCTATTCCTCTTGGTTTTTCATGCGTTTGGGATATGGCACTTATTGAGCAACTAGCCAGAATTTCGGCCGAGGAGGCTACGGCTCAGGGCATAGCGTGGACTTTCTCTCCCATGACTGATATTTCGCGCGATCCGCGCTGGGGAAGAGTTTCCGAAGGAGTGGGAGAGGATCCGTACCTAGGAGCTCAAATTGCTAAAGCCATGGTGCAGGGTTATCAGGGCAATGATTTATCAAAAAATAACACCATGATGGCTTGTGTAAAACATTTTGCTCTCTATGGTGCATCAGAGGCGGGTCGTGATTACAATACAGTAGATATGGGAAGGCTGCGCATGTATAATGAGTATTTCCCTCCTTATAAAGGCGCAATAGATTCAGGTGTAGGTAGTGTAATGGCTTCATTTAATGAGGTCGATGGTATTCCCGCTACTGGCAGCAAGTGGTTAATGACGGAAGTACTTCGCAACCAGTGGGGTTTTGAGGGTATGATAGTAACAGATTATACAGGCATAAATGAAATGATGATGCACGGCTCAGGCAATTTGCAGCAGGTATCGGCCATGGCTTTAGATGCAGGCATTGATATGGATATGGTAGGAGAAGGATTCGTTAGTACTTTAAAACACTCTTTCGAAGAAGGTAAAATAACTGAAAGCCAAATTAATAAAGCAGCGGGAAGAATTTTAGAAGCGAAATTTGCATTAGGCCTTTTTGATAATCCTTACCTATATATTAACGAGGAAAGAGCGGATAAGGTATTTAAACCGAAAAGTAGATCCGTGGCTAGAAAAATAGCTGCGGAATCATTCGTATTACTCAAAAATGATGCTGTATTGCCCCTAAAAAGAGGTGGAACTATAGCTTTGATAGGACCATTGGCCGATAATGTGGAGAATATGCCCGGTACTTGGAGTGTATCTACCGATGTAAAATCTTCTGTTTCTGTTTTGGCCGGATTAAAAGAAGTAGCTGGTAAAGAGGTGAAAATTGTATCGGCCAAAGGTGCTAATTATGTGGCTGATGCCGAATTGGAAAAAAGAATAAGCGTTTTTGGTAAAAATACTTACAGAGATCCGCGCTCAGTGGATGAAATGATTAAAGAGGCACTAGAAATCTCAAAAGATGCTGATGTAATTATTGCGGCTTTGGGCGAGCCATCTGAAATGTCCGGAGAAAGCTCTAGTAGATCTAATATCGATTTACCCGAATCTCAAAAGAACCTGTTAAAGGAGCTCGTCAAAACGGGGAAGCCCGTGGTATTGGTGCTTTTCACTGGTAGGCCGTTGGCTTTAACCTGGGAAGAGGAGCATGTGCCGGCTATTTTAAATGTTTGGTTTCCCGGTACTGAGGCCGGATTAGCCATAGCTGACGTACTATTTGGTGATGAAAATCCTTCCGGAAAACTAAGTGCCACTTTTCCACAAAACGTAGGTCAAATTCCTATTTACTACAACCATAAAAATACGGGCAGACCGCTGGAAGAGGAGTGGTTTAAAAAGTTCAAATCTAACTATCTTGATGTTACCAACGAACCGCTCTATCCATTTGGCTATGGCTTAAGTTACAGTAATTTTGAATATGGAGCCATTGAGTTGAGCAAGGAGAAACTTACGGAAAACGACAAATTAACGGTAAATATTCCAGTAACCAATAATAGTGAGGCAGACGGCAAGGAAGTGGTGCAGTTATACATCCGTGATTTGGTAGGCTCTACAACCAGGCCTGTAAAAGAACTCAAAGCATTTCAGAAGGTGCTAATTAAATCGGGAGAAACAAAACAGATTACATTCGAAATCACCACAGAAGATTTAAAATATTACACCTACAGCAACCAGATAGAACAAGACATAATTTATACGTGGGAATCAGGAGAATTTGAAATAATGGTAGGTGGTAACTCGCGTGATGTGGAAACGAAAAAAATAAACTGGACTAAGTAGATAAAAGTAATAGATAAAATAAGGCATTGCTCTTTGGGATTTGCAGCTCCTAAGTGATAGCTATGGATTTTCAATTCACTTTGTAAAAACTTATGAAAAAACATACTTTATTATTATTGTTATTCTTAGTATTAAGCCTTGATTATGCCAATGGACAATCAATAGAAGCGTTTCAGAAAAAGCAATTCATCAGTTCAGGCGATACGCTCTTGTATCGAATAATGTACCCAAAAAACTACCAGCCCGATCAGAAATATCCGCTAATATTATTCTTACACGGAGCCGGTGAGCGGGGTAATGATAATGAAAAGCAGATGGTGCATGGCAGTAGTTTGTTTTTAGCTGATTCTACTAGGTCTCAATATCCTGCTATAGTGGTTTTCCCTCAATGCCCTAAAAACGACTATTGGTCCAATGTAAATATTATAACAGATATGAACGGAAGGCGTCAGTTTGATTTCTCAAAAGAATTAACACCAACTACTGCCATGCAGCTGGTGATAGCGCTTATGGATTCACTTTTGCTTACAGCAGGGGTTAACATTAGCCAACTGTATGTAATGGGTTTATCAATGGGTGGCATGGGTGCTTTTGAGCTAGTAAAACGAAAACCCAGTATGTTTGCTGCAGCTGTGCCAATTTGCGGAGGTGGCAATCCGGAAAGTGTAGATATTTATGCAGACAAAGTTGCTTTCTGGATATTTCATGGAGCTAAAGATGATGTGGTGCCTCCGGTTCATTCTCAAAAAATGGCAGAGGCGCTACAAGCTATCAATGCCGATGTTAATTTTACCTTATATGTAGAAGCAAATCACAACTGCTGGGATGCGGCCTTTCACGAGCCTGATTTATTTAATTGGATATTTTCTAAAACTAAGAAATTATGAAAAAGTATTGCTATCTATTCTATCTACCATTTTTATTATTAGTAGTTTCTTGCGGAACGGATGACAAAAAGCCCGAGGTAAATACTACTCTTGCAATGCCTAATAAACTAGGTGAGGCAGCACCCTTGAATGTTGTATTTATTCTGAGTGATGATCACCGCTATGACTTTATGGGCTTTACAGGAAAAGTGCCATTTTTAAAAACGCCTAATATGGATAGGATGGCACGCGAGGGAACGCACATTCAAAATGCTTTTGTTACTACTTCCCTTTGTTCACCAAGTCGGGCCTCGATTTTAACCGGGCAATTCTCACACCGGCATGAGGTAATTGATAACCAATCCGCCATCAGCGATAGCTCCATATTTTTTCCCCAATATTTAGAAAAATCGGGATACCAAACCGCATTTTTTGGCAAATGGCACATGGGTGAGCACCATGCCAAGCCACGCAAAGGTTTTACACATTGGGAGAGCTTCAAGGGCCAGGGCGTGTACTACAATCCCACCTTAAATATTAATGGAGAAGAAAAGAGCTATACTGACTCTACCTACATTACCGATTTACTAACCGAACACGCTGTTAATTGGATAGATAAGAGAGATAAAGAAAAACCATTTTTTATTTATTTGTCTCATAAAGGAGTGCATTCAGAGTTTGCACCTGCTAAACGTCATGCAGATACTTATAAAAACGAACAACCTGCCTATCCCATCACTATGTTTCCTGATAGCGTTAGCAAAGAGCAATATGATTATGAAAATGTTCCCGAATGGGTAAAGAAGCAGCGGTACAGCTGGCATGGAGTTGATTATATGTATCATGGCCAATTGGATTTCGATACTTTTTACCGCCAGTATACTGAAACCTTGCTTGCTGTTGATGAAAGCATTGGCGAGGTAATTACAAAGTTGGAAGAAGAGGGGATTCTAGAAAATACGGTGATATTTTATATGGGCGATAACGGCTTCTCATTTGGGGAACATGGATTAATTGATAAAAGGCAAGCTTATGAAGAATCCATCAGGGTGCCTTTGTTGGCATTTGGAGGAGGCACCTTGTTGGCGCAGGATAGTGTGGAACAACTCATTCAGAATATTGACATAGCCCCCACCATACTGGAAATGGCCGGCCTCGAAAAACCGAAGCAAATGGATGGAGCTTCCTTCGTCTCAATCTTAAAAGGAGAAAATCCTACCGACTGGAGGCAGCGCATTTATTACGAATATTTCTGGGAGAGGCCGTTTCCGCAAACGCCAACGGTGCATGCTGTAAGAACCGATCAGTATAAATACATCAGGTATTATGGTGTATGGGATTTGAACGAACTATACGATTTAAAGAATGATCCGGAAGAAGCACATAACCTTATTAGAAGTGCAGAACATAAAGAAATAGCCAAGGCGCTGCGCGATGATTTATTTGATTGGCTCGAAAATACCGAAGGCATGCAAATACCATTAAAACGTGATAGAGGAGGCAGATTTGATTACGGTTATAAAGGAACTTTCTAGTTTACGCTTAGTCCACCTCTCATCCTACTAAGCCTGTAAAGATTACTACATCATTTATAAAATCGAAATCAGATGAAGCATAGTCTATTTATATTTTTACTTTCTGGCTATTTTTTCGCCTGTAGTAATTCCTCCGAAAAGGATGAGGCCAAAATAGCGAGGCAATTGCCTGAAGTAATGCAGCGCAACAAATATAAAACCTATTGCAACCCTATAGATATAGACTACACCTATATGTCACATTATAGGGCTAAAAACAAAGTTTCTTATAGGAGCGGTGCTGACCCGGCCATTGTTAATTTCAGAGGCAAATATTATCTGTTTGTTACGCGCTCGCATGGCTATTGGATGTCTGATGATATGAGCAACTGGACATTTATTAGGCCTCAATCATGGTACTTTAAGGGCAGCAATGCCCCGGCTGCAGCGGTCTACAAAGGTAAAATTATTGCCTATGGCGACCCAACAGGTGGAGGACCTATTATACAAACTGATAACCCTGAACTAGGGAACTGGCAGACAAATTTTGCCGTGCTCAACATGCCCCGAGGCATTCAGGATCCTGACCTTTTCGTAGATACTGATGACCGTGTTTATTTGTATGAGGAATCTTCCAACAAATGGCCGATAAGGGGTATAGAGCTCGATCCTGACAATTACTTTGTGCCTAAAAGTGAGCAAAAAGACCTGTTCAACTTAAATCCGGATAAAAACGGATGGGAGCGCTTTGGCCAAGACCATAACTCGGATATTAAGCCATTTATTGAGGGCCCGTGGATGATGAAGCATGACAACACCTATTATTTGGAATATGGGGCGCCCGGAACGCAATGGAATGTTTATGCCGATGGTGTTTACACCGCCAAAAGCCCACTTGGCCCGTTCTCTTACGCACCCTATAACCCTATATCTTACAAGCCAGGTGGCTTTCTTAAAGGTTCGGGGCATGGTAGCACCGTAAAAGATAACAATGGCAATTATTGGCATTATGCTACCATGGCTATTTCTGTTAACTTTAAATTTGAACGCAGATTAGGGATGTATCCTGCAGGTTTTGAGCCTGATGGGCAGATGTACGTGAACACGGCTTACGGTGATTATCCGCATTACTTACCGAACACAGCGGTTGAAAATCACAAAAATAGATTTACTGGCTGGATGTTACTATCGTACAATAAGAAGGTAACTACCAACTCATCGGAAGTAAAAGAAGAAATTAATGTAGTGGATGAAAGTGCTTCGGGTTATATGCAGGAACAAATTCGAGCGTTCGATATTAATAAAATTAATGATGAAGAAATACGCTCATACTGGGTTTCGCAAACTAACCACGATTCAATTTATGTGCAGGTGGATTTGGGTGAGCCTATGGATGTTTTTGCCCTGCAAATAAACTTTCAAGATTTCAGAAGCGATATTTATGGAAGGCCTGATACCCTAAGGCAGCAGTTTACCATTTTAGGATCCGTTGATGGTAAATCATGGGAGGTGTTGGCTGATTTTGCAGAGAACCGGAATGACATGCCGCATGCTTACATAGAACTCAAGCAAAAAGCACAGGTGAGGTACCTTAAATACGATCATGTGTATTGTACCAATAATTATCTTGCCATATCGGAGTTCAGGGTTTTTGGCAAAGGCTTGAACGAGCCACCGCAAACTCCTGCCAATTTTAAGGTGGCGCGTCAAAAAGATAGGCGAAATACTAATTTAACATGGGATGCCGTGCCCGATGCTACCGGCTATGTTATTTATTGGGGAATAGCGAAAGATAAGCTGAACCTCTCTGCCCTTATGTATAACAAACCTAATTATGAGTTGCGCGCTTTAACTTCAGATCAGCATTATTATTATCAGGTAGAAGCCTTTAGCGAACATGGCATCTCTCAACGGAGCGAAATCCGCTACACCAATTAATTAAATTCTCATAACTCAAAACTTATACCTCTTATCTCCAAATGCAGTCGCCATGATAAAACGGTTTCAATTTCTAGTAATCTTTTTAACAGTCAGTCTATCAGCCTACTCCCAGCGCTATATAAGTCAGCTATTCAATGAAGTAAATCAACAAACAGTAACCTATTTAAGTACAGGACAGGAAGCGCTTCAACTGGATATCTATCAGCCTAAAAAGGATACACAAAAGCTGAGACCTTTGATGCTCTTCGTTCATGGAGGTGGCTTTGCCGGTGGGGCGCGTGATGAGCCAGAAATTATTGACTTCTGTAAAAATATGGCGCGTAGGGGAATGGTGGCGGTTAGTATGTCCTATACTTTAACAATGAAAGGTAAATCCTTTAGTTGCGATCAGACAGCTGAAAATAAGATGGCTACTTTTAAAAATGTTGGTTTAGAAATTGCTGAGGCCACTGCTTTTTTGCTTCAGAATAAAGAAAAATATAATATTGATCCTTCCTTAATGGTACTGGCCGGCAGCAGTGCCGGAGCGGAAGCTGTTTTGCATACAGCCTTTTGGCCTGAGGCTCAAAAACCACTTCCAACTGATTTTAAATATGCCGGAGTTATCAGCATGGCAGGTGCTATTTTTGATTTGGGACTGATCAATAATGCGAGTGCCATGCCAATGCAATTATTTCATGGCACCTGCGATGATGCAGTTCCTTATGGCAGTGCTTCACACCATTATTGTGATGAAAATGAAGTGGGCCATTTAATGCTGCACGGAGCTGGTAGCATTAGCAAGAAATTGGAGGCTTTAAATAAGGGGTATTACTTAGTTACGGGCTGTGGAGATAACCACTCTTGGGCGGGCAAACCCTTTAAACACTACAACCAAGAGATAGCTGATTTTATTGCGAATGATATTGTCAAAGCAGTATTCAGGCAGTTGCATCAGGTCATAGCAGTAAATGAGAATTGCGATTTTGCAGAAGCACCATATGTATGCGTAAATAATTAACCCATGAAAAACACTATCATTTTATGCGCTATTAGCTTATCTCTACTATTGGCATTTAGCATGCAGGCACAAGCACAATCAAGCTTTGAATTGATGACTTACAATATCAAATATGATGCTGTTAATGACCAGATAAATAACTGGAGTAACCGGAAAGAGCATTTATTTAGTCTACTAAAATACCATCAACCTGCCATATTCGGAACGCAGGAAGGTCTTTACCACCAGCTGAAAGATATAGACAGAGAATTAAATGCTTATACGTACGTGGGTGTAGCCCGAGAGGACGGCAAGCAAAGTGGGGAATATAGCGCCATATTTTATGACTCTACTTTATTTGAACAAGTCAAATCCGGTAATTTCTGGTTATCCGAAACCCCTGAGATACCCTCAAAAGGTTGGGATGCCGCATATACCCGAATTTGCACTTGGGCCGAGTTCAAGTTTAAGAAAACCGCTATGACCTTTTATGTTTTTAATGTGCATCTGGATAACGAAGGAGAGATAGCCCGGGCTAAAAGTGCTACCGTCATTTTAAATAAAATAATTGATTTGGCTGGTGAACAGTCTATTATTTTAATGGGAGACTTTAACTTTACCGCTACAGCAAGCCCATACCAAGAGATTACTGCGAAACTTGCCGATAGTCGTTTAATAAGCGCTGAAGCTCCTTACGGCCCTGAGGCCACTTTTAATGGCTTCGCTTTCGATAAACTACCGGAAAGAAGAATTGATTATATTTTTACTAGCAGCAACATAACAGTTTTGAGCTATGCTACCTTATCCGACAGCAAGGCTATGCGTTATCCTTCCGATCATTTCCCAGTATTTGTAGCAGTGCAGTTTTAGCACGATCGAGCTTGTTCCATGGTAAGGGAATTAAGGGCTAATATAATGATTATTCTGCTGGAATCTCATTTATTACATGTGCCATGAATGATTGAGAGCCATATGACCACCAAAGGATATTCAGTACTTATCTATAAATATTTATTTATGAAAAAAAACAGAGCTAATGAGACCGTTTTAGTGAACTGACGAAGTAAGTAATTATTTTTGTAATGATTGCTGAAAAGAGAGATACAAATCATTTTTTTATTAAACAATACACTGCCAAAACGTATCCGGCCTCCTAATGCAAGCGTAGTAATAATTCAAGTCGAACAACTATAAACCAAAGAGAGCTACATTCATCTATCGATTTGACTATATTTTTGCAGTGTTACATTTTGTACATAATGAGCTACTAAAACTTGCTATTTCTTGTTACGTTACATAATCAAGCCTAAAATATATGAGAAACTACACTTTTAACATGCGCCAGATTTCACTTTTCGTTTTGGCTTTCATACTCTCTCTATTTTCAGCTTATGCGCAAGATCCAGTGACGTACGAGCCGGCATTTCCAAGTTTGTCTTTTGAGTTTCCTGCAGAAATCCAAAATGCCGCAGATGGAAGTAATAGAATGTTTGTGGTGGAGCAATCAGGAAGCATAAAAGTCTTTGAGAATGATGAAAGTACTTCCACACAAGCTACATTTCTGGATGTTAAAGATATCATCAGCTTCTCTTCCGGTCAGGAAATTGGTCTGCTGGGTTTGGCATTTCATCCCGATTATGCTTCCAACGGATTTTTTTATGTCTATCATACGAGGGAGAGTGAAGTTTCCAATGTTAATGTAGAGATTGTTCTGGCCAGATATACTGTGAGTGCC
This sequence comes from uncultured Cytophagales bacterium, assembly GCA_963832285.1. GTDB lineage: Bacteria > Bacteroidota > Bacteroidia > Cytophagales > Cyclobacteriaceae > Marivirga. Next base: position 214,878 of record CAWHTP010000002.1, on the reverse strand, counting down.
GATAACCCTGACATTGCAGAAGCCAACAGCAGGCTAGAGATTTTTAGCTTCGATAAAAATCAAGCTAACTCCAATCATAATGGTGGAAAAATTGCTTTCGGGCCGGATGGCTATCTATATATTTCAGTTGGAGATGGCGGTGGAGGAGGCGATCCCAAGGGTAATGCGCAGGATTTAAGTACAATTTTTGGCAGCATACTTCGCATTGATGTAGATATAGATGGTAGTAATCCGGTTGAAACAAATCCTGATGCTCCGCAGGGAAACTACGAAATACCTTCAGATAACCCCAGAGTAGGCAAATCCGGCTTGGATGAACAGTATGCCTGGGGTATACGCAACACATGGAAATTTTCATTTGACAATGCTACAAACCGACTATGGGCGGCTGATGTTGGTCAGAATGCCGAAGAAGAAATAAATATAATTGAAAATGGTGGCAACTACGGATGGAAAAAGTTTGAGGGAAATAGCACCTACAGCAACGGCACTACTTTGACCACAACACCCGATACAAAGCCGGTTTTCACTTACGACCATAACAACGGAGATGTATCTATTACCGGAGGCTATGTTTATAGAGGTGGCAGCACTAATCCACTGATAGTTGACAAATATATCTACGGAGATTTTGTATCAGGCAGAGTTTGGTCGTTAAATTACAATGAAGCTGATGGAGCTGCCTCTTCGCAATTGCTTTTTAGGACTACTGGTGAAAATATTTCCAGCTTTGGGTTAGATGAATCCGGAGAACTCTATTTTAGTTCCTATGGAAGTGCAGCGCAATTATTTAAGATTACCGGAGGCGATGTGCAGAGCCCATCAGCGGTTACAGTGGATGGTGTTGGACGTTGGGAGGAATTGGGAGCAGGCACAGATGGCCCTGTAAATGCTGTTGTTACGGATGGTAAAACCATCTTTGTTGCTGGTAATTTTACCAAAGCAGGGACGCTGCAAGTAAGCAATATTGCCGCTTTTTCTGAAAGTGAAGGTTGGCAAAGTCTAAAAGGCGGTGCAGATGGGGAAATAAACTCTTTGGCTTTGGGTTCGGATGGAACGATTTATGCAGGAGGTAATTTTGATACGATTGGCGGTATTCAGGCAAAGAATATAGCGGCATGGAACGGTAGTTCATGGTCGGCATTAGGTGCCGGAACTAGCGGCTCTGTTGCAAAAATTGCGCTTAACGCAAGTAACGATTTATATATAGCTGGTGAATTTATTACAGCTGGCGAAACCACTGTTAACAACATTGCTAAATGGAGTGGCAGCTGGGAAGCAATTACAGATGAATCCACCGGTATTGCAGGCACTAATAATGAAATAAGATCGATCGCATTTGATGAAGACGCCAATTTATACGTAGGTGGTAATTTTGCCAGCGCTGGAGGTGTTCCAGCTAATAGAATTGCCATGTATGATGGTAGTAATTGGGGATCACTAGGTAGCGGAACAAGTGGTTTTGTTCAGGCAATAGAAGTAATTGGGCAGTACATATATGCGGGAGGAAATTTTGCAATAGCCGGTGGAAAGAGCGTAAATAGGATAGCACGATGGGATAGAGATGTAATGACCTGGCAGCCCCTAAATGGTGGGTTAAGCGGGGCTGTTAATGCTATAGTTTATGATGGACAGTATGTGTATGCTGCAGGAAGTTTTGAAACTGCCAAGATTAACGATTCAGTGAATTATAAAGTTAATAATATTGCGAGATGGACTGAGGAGAATGGATGGCAAGCGTTAGGTACGTACAGCAATGTAGGCACCACAAATCAAATCAATTTCCTTGCCCTCAACAAAGATAATTCGGGCCTGATAGCCGGTGGTAGTTTTTTGGAAGCAGGCAATAAAAATGCTCTGAATTTGGCCACGTGGAATTTAGGCTTCATAAGTAGAGAGTACTGGACAGGCATTCCGGGAGCTTCTCTGGCCGACCTTATTACAAATATTAAATACCCTAATGAGCCATCAGGGACAGATGTTTTATATTCTTTAGAAGCAGTAGATTGGAACAATCCGGGCGATAGTAATACCTGGGCAGATAATTACGGACAACGGATAAGAGGGTATTTGCAAGCGCCTACTTCGGGCGATTATAAGTTCTGGATTTCCGGTGATGAGGAAAGTGACTTGTTGCTAAGCACTACAGAAAGTAGTGAAAATGCAGTAGTAATCGCTAAGGTGTCCTCTAAGACTGCTTTTCGGGAATGGAACAAATTTGAAGCACAAGAATCAACAACGATAGCACTTGAAGCCGACAAAAAGTATTATATAGAGGTGTTGAATAAAGAAGGAATAGGTGAGGACCACCTCTCTGTGGGATGGAAAAAGCCTGAAGATTCCGGCAATATGCCGTTTGAGATAATACCCGGTTCAGTTTTATATTCCTTTTTTGAACAAGACTTGCCACCTGATACTGTATTGACTAGTAATCTGCCCGGCAATTTTGCTCAATTTACGTTGTTTCCTAATCCTCTAACTAAAGGAGAGCAGCTTAATGTAAAACTGTCTCAGCCACAGGAAAATTTCGAAATAATTCTGATGGATTTGAATGGTAAAATATTGTCACATGAAAAGCATGTCGGATCATTGTTTGAAACCATCTCTGTAAACCAGAGCGGAATCGAAAGTCAGGGAATATATCTTGATCAAATTCGTTTCAAAAAATAAAATTGCTGTAAAAAAACTGCTGGTGAGATAAACAGGTTCGCTTAAATTATCCTTCGTAGTTTACCTTCGATGTTAATACTGAGCCATTGAAATAGGAAATATCTCATGACAGTATAAGTTCCGATTGTGAGGAATCAATTTGTGAGCGTTTTGATGACATTATCGTGACCTCATCACAACTTTAAACGAAAAACAATACAACTCCTCATGGCGCAAGTCCTTTTTTTAACATGCCGGTTACAAACAACCGTTAGCTTTTGCTTTAGAGGTACCGAGTAATATGTAAAGGGATTTATAAGGTTAATCCTTATCCCTATCGGATCAGGAGTTCAATAAATACCCTATCTGCCGCAAAACGTTCTCCCTTGTTCCCGTGTCAGTAAGATTATTGAAGCAAACATTTTTTTAAACGCCACATATCAGAAACTAAACAGACCAAAGAAGCCTGATTGTAATTGGTTAGCGTTTGACTATTGCTCTCTTTGGGCTCGCATATAACTGTTATACTAAGGAGAAGCCAACGGTACAGAAATGCATATATAACGCCAAGTAAGGGCATTAGGAAGCTTGCCGGTAGTGTTTCGGGCAAAGAAATATTGATACTGGATGTGGCCAGGTATCATCTTATGTGATAAAATTGTATCTTTACACAAATGAAAATGTTATGAATAAAGTGATAGATAAGGAATTAATTGGTCAGCTATTAAAGCTGGAAGTTGATCAGCAAGAAAAGGTAGTAGCTTACATCAAGGAGTTGTTAGAGGCAGATGAAATAAATAAGCGAGCTGACACATCGGAGCAGGCAATCAGAGAAGGGCGCACAAAAAAATTAAAGGAATTTAATGAAGATTTTGAGCAGTGGAAGAGCCGCAAAAAAGTAAATATCAAGTAATAATTACTCATTCGGCAGAGATCAATTTTTATGAAATATTAGAATATCTCTATGATCATTATTCTTTAGATCGGGCAGAGGAAATAGCCAATGAATTAAGGGATAAAATAAAAACACTCAAGTACCAAGCTGAAAGAGGAAGCCATGAACCTCGATTGAGCCACCGGAAAGAAGGTTACCGGTTCATCCTCCACGAGCGCACAAAAAGGGCAGATATCAAGATCATTTACTACATCAAGGAACGAGAAGTTTACGTAACAGACTTTTTTCCGACAGAAATGAGCGATAAGGAAATATTGAAAAGAAACCTATAGTGATTTCCCCCTACTAGCCCTCGTTGTTAACGAGGACTATAGGGATCGATATTTTTAATGCCATAGATAAGACTGAGTATAATATAACAACATTTACTTTCAAGATTTAGCGTATTTTTTAAGGCCGTAGTGAAAGCTCGTCACTTTGAAGTGGCTTTTTTCCTAGTGGTCTAGATAACCAAGAAAGCAGATAGCGTACATTCCAAATATAATATTCAGAAGGTTCGAATAACAAACACATCATCAATGCATTGGCAGGCTTGCAAACACCTTCAAAACACCAAAAGAGTCACATTATAAATACTATTCACACTTCCACTCAAATTCTTTCTTATCTTTGCGGCATCCACACATCACCATTACCAGCTATGCCCTTCTCCGACTTTAATTTACCATATTCCGTCATTGGTGTTTTGCAGCAGCACAACATCAGAAAGCCCTATCCCATTCAAGAGGAGGCCATACCTGCGGCACTTGCAGGCAAAGATATTTTGGGCATTGCCCAAACCGGATCGGGCAAAACTTTATCGTACGTATTGCCGGTACTTACGCGCTTAAATGACTTCCCCGAGAGTCGTGCCAGGCATCCGCAAGTGCTCATTCTGGTGCCTACCAGAGAATTGGCCATTCAGGTGTTGGAAGTATTCAAATTGTTTATCGACCCAAACCGTAATCAGTACAAAACCATCACAGCTTTTGGAGGAACTTCGCTCAATCCGCAGATGATGGCCATGACGGAAACCAAGATATTAATAGCTACACCGGGGCGTTTGCTCGATTTAACAGGCTCAAACGCTTTGCGCCTCAGTGGGCTGCAATTATTGGTGCTCGATGAAGCCGATAAAATGCTAAATAGCGGATTTAAGAAAGAGGTAGATCAGATACTAAAGCTAGTCCCCGAAAAGAGCCAAAAGCTCTTATTTTCCGCCACTTTGAGCCCTGAAGTGCAAAATATAAAGCAACTTTTCTTAAAAGAGCCTTTAGTTATTCAAATTAGCAAAAAGAAAGAAAAGTTGAACCTGATAAAGCAGAGTGCTTATTTGGTAACCGAGGAAAGAAAAGGTCCTTTTCTGCGCTACTTGATTAAATCCAATAAGCTAGAGCAGGTACTCGTCTTCACCTCATCTATTAAAGAAGCCGATAAGGTAGCCGATAAGCTGAATAAAAATGGCGTTCAGGCTGCCAGCATCCATGGTAAAAAAAGTCAGCATGGAAGAAATCAGGCATTAGATGGCTTCAAAGAGGGAGCTATTAAAGTGTTGGTAACTACCGATTTACTATCAAGAGGCATTGACATAGAAGCGTTACCGCACGTCATCAATTATGAGTTACCACGTTCGCCCAAAGATTTTATCCACAGGGTGGGAAGGACTGGTAGAGCTGAAAACGAGGGGCAGGCTATCTCTTTAATAACTGAAGTTGATAAGCACCATTTTGAGATCATTCAGAAAAAAATGCAAACCAAAGTGGATTTGCTAACCACTGAAGAGATCAACTTACACGGGTATTAAAAAATAAACCCCAGCATACCAAAGATGTTGCGTGAACCCCATTTATTACAGGATTTGGGTTGCTCGCCCGATCAGCCTTCCACTGTTATCCTGAACCAGAAATAAATCTGATACGAGGTCATGACAGAAACGTCATGATGAGGCCTGGCTTTACAAGTCTGCTTCACCCGGTATGTTATACTTGTTAGGTTCACCAAAACATGTCTAGTACACTGAGGTTAGTTGCAAAGTTAATGCAACAATTATTCAAACAGAAACTAAGAAAGGAAAGTTTTCCACATTTAGAAACTGTCAATAATTAAGGTAAAAGGTAGTGCTCAACTGTAGTAACGTGCGCTTTCTATTCTCCAGCAAATCCGCAAAGCGCGATTCTATTTCCAGTTGGAATTTTTGACCGGAGGTAAACACCTTGCCTATACCTGCAGACAGCCTGTTTTCCAAGCCTTGAGAATAACTGTTAAAGCTATAAAGCATAGTGGCTCCGCTTATAAAATACATTTCTCCGGGGTCCAGCGAAGTGCCCTGTAGAGGAAAATCATTTGATAGGGCGTAGCGCAGCCTGCCTGTAAAGTTGCGCTCAATTATGCGCTGCTCCAATACTATTTTGTGCGTATACCGGAATTTCCCTGTTCTGGCAAAAAATGCAAATTGTTCTATTAGTCTGCGTTCGGTTGAGCCATTTTCAAATGGATCGTTCGAGCGATTTATATAACCTAGCGTAAGTTTTGATTGATTGTATAAGTTGTAGGTGAGATAGCCCCTTACATCGATTGACGCTAGCTGCATTTGCGATCGGTTTTCATCCTTTTCACCATTTATGGCACGCGCCTTGGCCTGTAAATTAGTCTCCCACTTGTCCTTAAGTTTTTTGGTGAATGATACACCGGGCTCCCACCTGCCGGTAAGATTATCTTGCGCATGTAGTTTTATAGCTACTGTGCAAAATATAATCAAAAGTAAATTGAGCCGATTAATATACAACATTATCGACTGCGGCAGTTTTTATGCTTCTCTGATTCATTAGCGCTCCTGTTTCATCGAAATGAAATTCGTAAAAACCATCTAGCTCCTGCTTTTTGTAGTCAATAAAAGCTTCTATCTCATATTTTAAAGTCATTTGGTGGTACGCTTCATTCAAAAATTTGCTGATAAGATTTGCTCCTGTATACTGTATTTGCACTCTTTCCAGCTTGTAATGGCGGCTGTTTTTAGCAAGATAATTGGCAATAGCCTTTCTAGGAGTTTTGGGAAGTGTTTTGAATTTACGAAGTACTTCAATATCAACCACCTCTCCATCCGGCTTGAACTTTACACTCAATTTTTCTTTGTTCAGTTTAAATTTGAGCTCGTAATAGGTTGCCTTTTCACTTTGCTCAAAATAATACTTTATGTGTTTTCCGTTTTTCAGCAGAGGTGCTACCGCTTCTTCAACGAGTTGGGGCAACTCATCGGGTTTAATGCCTCTCTCAATTTCTACTTTAGCGTTGTCTTGTCCGTAGAGCTGAAGCGCTAAACATTGAAGCAGTAATATTCCTAATAAGTATTTCATATCAATACAATATTTATTTATAAGAATTAGTGTCATTTGAGATTTCAATAATTACAACAGACTATCCATGGTTTCGTTGAAATTTTTAACAAACTCATCGTAATAAACGCCTGTTCCCGGTCCGCTAAAGCCGGTATGAATTTTAGCTACTTCCCCTTTTTGATCAATAATGATCATAGTAGGGAAGGAAATAATACTGTTGAGCATAGGCAATGTTTCCGAGGCAGCTTCCTTATCATTTGTTCCGGCAATCAGAAAATCATAGCCTACATCCCATTTGTTTATCATCTTCTCCACGCGTGATTTGGCATAGGTATAATCATCCTTGGCTTCGTATGCTAAACCAATAATTTCAACACCTCTAGTACTGTTGTCTTTGTACCACTGTGCTAAAAATTTGGTCTCATCCATACAATTAGGGCACCAGGTACCAAATATCTGTAAAATAACCACTTTATTTTCGTAATCGGTATTAGGAAATTTAACCATTTCACCCTCCAGGTTCGGAAATTCAAAATATACCCTGTCATAACCGGTTTTGAGGTAAGTCAGAGAATCCGGATTGGGCAACTCAGCCGCTTCATTTCTGTGCGCAGTCCATGATTCATGCCATTCTTTGCCGGAATAAAAGTCACCTGTGAGTGTACTGTCGTTTTGCATAGCTGCTTCAAATAGAAAAGCATGGTTGCCATCAAAAGTGCTCAATTTTAATTGGTTGCCATTTGCCACACCATCCAGATACCTGTAATCTCCCAAAGGTGTAAGAAATGTACCGGTAACGTTATTGCCCTGCTGTTGAAAAATCCCTACAGCCTTGGTAGTATCATTTGCAGTAGGCTCAATAAATGTTACTTCCCATTTACCGGCAAAATTCATTGGCTTTTCAGCTTTTTCCACAAGCGGAAAGCGACTATTTCCCTTTACCAAAGTGATCGGTAATTGATAATCATCTAAATAATGTTTGGTATATGTGCCGACCAAGTTGTCGTTTTTCATCACCACATCAAGGCTAATATCAAATACATTCAAAGCAATATGTAGGGAGTCCCCGGTCTTTATAATTTCATCTAATATGATGCTTTCTTTCCCATTAGTAATAGTTGCTGTTAGTAGGCTGTCTTCCTTTTCTTCTATCTTCAGCTCAAAAGGTAACTCCTTACCTTGCATGAAAATGGTGCCAATCCATTGGACGCTAAGCGCTTTTTCTTCAATTTTATCGTTGCAACTCCAGAGTAGCGCAAATAGAGGTACAAGTATTAAAATCTTTATATTTTTCATTGTTGAAGGTTTGATGGGTGCAGATTGAACTTTATAAATATTAAATAAAGCAACCTTATGCTACGCAGCTTAATTGCTTAAGTTTGCAATTTCACACTTAAATAGAAATAATGTGCAGGGTCTTCCATTCTTTAAAGGTAGTTGAGTTGGCTAGCGTACTGGCCGGGCCCTCTGTTGGTCAGTTTTTTGCCGAGCTTGGGGCACAGGTTATCAAGGTAGAAAACCCGGCATCCGGTGGCGATGTTACCAGAAGTTGGAAGGGAGCTGATGAGCAGACCAGTGGCTCGGTTAGCGCCTATTTTTCCGCAGTCAACGCAGGTAAAACCAGCATAGCACTTGATTTGAAAAATCCGAAGCATAAGCAACAATTATTGGAAATGCTTGCTACGGCCGATGTGCTCATCACCAGCTATAAACCCGGTGATGCCGGCAAACTTGGTTTGTCTTATACCGATTTAAAAGCACACAACCCCAGTCTAATTTACGCGTCCATCACAGGCTACGGTGAAGCTAACAATAAAGTAGGCTATGATGCCGTGCTGCAAGCTGAGACAGGTTTTATGTACTTGAATGGCGAGCCGGGAGGAGCGTCTCTTAAAATGCCCGTTGCTCTTATTGATGTGCTGGCAGCGCATCAACTCAAAGAGGCTGTTTTACTGGCCTATATCAATAGACTTAAAACCGGAGAAGGCAGTGAGGTAAGCGTTTCTCTCTTCGATGCTGCCGTTGCTTCGCTGGCAAATCAGGCTACAAATTATTTAATAGGAAAAAACAATCCGCAAAAAATGGGGTCGGAGCATCCTAACATTGCACCTTATGGTAAATTATATACTTGTTCCGATGGCCGGGAAATAATACTGGCCATAGGTAATAACAAGCAGTTTGCTCATTTATGCGGGGTGCTTGATTTAAACGAGTTGGCTCACAGCCATAAATACAAAGTCAACGGTGCTAGAGTGAAGAACCGAGCAGAATTAAACGAAATTTTACAAGCCAAAATCAGAGTCTTTCAGTCGGTAGATTTACTCCAACAACTTAACGCACTAGCTGTGCCTGCCGGATTATTGAATGACATCCCTGCTGTTTTTAACGATGCCGAAGCGCAGAACATAGTCCTTTATAATGAGGATAAGCCTGTGGGGTTACGGAATTTTATCGCCAAAATGAGTTTTATGGAAAACATGCCCCACATTTCCCCACCGCCAGCTTACAAAGAAGATAATGGTGAGCATGACGTTCTGAATCCTAAATAAAAGTCGATTTCATGTTGTTAGCAAGCTCAACTGATTTACGAACAGCCTCGTAATTTGATTGCTCATTTAAGTCTGAAATAAAAAATATATCTCCCTTGTTAAATCTCTTTTCTATAGTTCTGAGCGTAAACATTGTCCCAAAAATAATAAAAAATTGGGACATGTCTAATATTACATTTTTACGCTTTAAATAAATGACATCAACAAGTTTTTTTCTTTCGTTATTTCTTTGACTCCAATTTTGAGCCAATTATTAGTATTAGCCAAATCATCTCATTACAAACTCCGCAATCTTGTAAAATTATAAATGCCACCATGGGAAAGCGGAATGCTGAAAATGGCATACGCTTTTTATTAATCTTAACGTTCTGTGTAAAAAAGTGGGGGAAAGTGGCATAAAATGTCATAGAATATGTTAGTTTTGTCATTAAGATATTGTTTAAAAACCGAACATGGCATTCTTCACTGGTGAATATGATTGTAAAATAGACGCGAAAGGGCGTATGGTCTTGCCTGCCAAGATCAAAAACAGTCTGCCCGATATTTCGGGGAATGAGCTGGTTTTACGCAGGGGATTTGAGCCATGTTTAGTATTGTACCCTATGATGGAGTATAAAAAAATATATTCTAAAATTGCAGGTTTAAATGAGTTTAATGCAGAATACAGGAATTTGCAACGTAACTTCTTCAGAGGAAATGCCATTGTAGAACTCGATGCTGCAGGCCGAATGCTTTTTCCGAAAAACATGATTGCTTATGCCAATTTGGAGAAAGACAGCATAGTGGTAGGCATGGGTAATAGAGTAGAAATTTGGGAGCCATCAAAATATGATGAGTTCTTAATTAAAGATCAGCAAGCATTTTCTGATCTGGCAGAGAAACACCTTTTTCAAGAATAGATCCTATGAGCGAATACCACAATCCGGTCATGTTAAAAGAGTGTCTGGAAGGATTGTCTATTAATCCCGCTGGTGTTTATGTGGATGTAACTTTTGGAGGAGGCGGTCATTCAAAAGCAATTCTGGAGCAGCTAACTAGCGGAAAGCTCTATGCTTTTGATCAAGACCAGGATGCGGTGATTAATTCTGAAACCATTACGCATGAAGGGTTCACTTTTATCCCGGCTAATTTCAGGATGGTGCAAAAATACCTTCGCTTGCATGGCGTAAAAAAGGTAGACGGTGTATTGGCCGATTTAGGGGTTTCATCGCATCAGTTTAATAAGCCCGAAAGAGGATTTTCCACACGTTTTGAAGCGGAGCTGGACATGCGAATGGATCAGCAGGCGTCCCAATCGGCCAAAGGAAATTGTGAATGCTTACTCTCAAGCAGATTTACATAGGATATTAGGCCTTTATGGCGAGGTGCGAAATGCGAGAACGCTAGCCGATGCTTTAGTAGAAGCCAGATCAGACGAGGAAATTGCCACGGTGGGCCAGCTAAAAGCTGTAATGGATAAGTATACCAAGCGGGGCAGAGAAAATAAATATTATGCGCAGGTATTTCAGGCTTTGCGGATTGAGGTAAACGAAGAACTGGCAGCCCTTGAAGAGATGCTGAACCAAATGGAGGAGGTTATTAAGCCCGGTGGCAGATTAGTAGTAATGAGCTACCATAGTTTGGAGGACAGGCTGGTGAAAAACTTCATTAATAAGGGCAATGTGGCCGGTAGAGAGGATAAAGATTTATATGGTAATAATTTGAATAAAGCCTTTAAAGCTATAAATAAAAAGCCGCTTGTGGCCTCTGAAGAGGAGCTTGCAGCAAATAACCGGGCACGCAGTGCTAAATTAAGAGTAGCAGAAAGAATATGAGTAGAAATACCTTTAAAGAGAAGCGAAAAGTGAAGGCTGAAAAGGGGTCAGGCGGCAGCTTGTTCTCTTATTTTGAGCGGAGAATTACAGGCAGCAATGAGGGTGATGGCCTTCCGGTTAAATACCTTCCTTATATTTTGTTTTTCGTGGTGCTAGGTATTTTTTACATAGGCAATAGCCATTATGCCGATAAAACCATACGCAAAATTGATAAGCTGGAGCAAGAGGTAGATGACTTAAGAGCCGATTATACCACGCTTAAATCGGAATATATGTTTGCTTCCAAGCAATCGGAAGTAGCTAAAAGAGTAAAAAAATTGGGTTTGGTAGAATCGCAAGAGCCGCCTTTTAAAATTATTGTAGAAGAAAAGTGAATATTAAAAAATCCATATTACTTCGTGTAAGGGTAGCATTTTTATTTGTGCTAATCTTTGCCGGGACTGTTGTTTACCAAATTGTAAACATACAGTGGATTAGTGGCGAAAAATGGAAGCAAATGGCTGAAGAAATTAATCTCAGCTACCAGGAAGTAAAAGCCACCAGAGGAAATATCTATTCTGATAACGGCAGCCTTTTAGCCACCTCGCTACCTTTTTACCGAGTGGCTATTGACCCTACTATTGCTGATAATAGAGTTTTTAAAGCCGGTGTAGATTCACTCAGTTATTTATTGTCTAAGAATTTTGGTCAATCCCGCACTTATTACAAGCAAAAAATTATGAGTGGTAGGCAAAAAGGAGATCAATACCTTATGCTCACCCGCGATCTAATTGGTTATCAGCAGAAGAAAGAAATGGAATCCTGGCCAATTTTCCGCGAAGGCCGCTTAGCAGGAGGCGTTATCTTCACTAAAACTGACAAGCGTTTCCGTCCCTTCTCAAATTTGGCTTTCAGAACTATCGGCTTTTTAAATGAGAACGATTATGGAGCCGGCTTAGAGTATAGCTTTAACGATTACCTAGCCGGGCAAAACGGTAAAGCGCTTTTTCAAAAAATATCAGGAGGCAGCTGGCGTCCGCTCTACGATGGTACCGAAGTACGACCTAAAGATGGTTTCGATATCCAGACAACCATTGATATTAACTTACAGGACGTGGCCGAGTCTGCCCTCCTCAGCCATTTAATGCAGCACGATGCCGACATGGGCTGTGTGGTGGTAATGGAAGTGGCTACAGGGGAAATTAAGGCAATAAGTAATTTAAAGAAACTTGATAACGGCCGTTACGGGGAAGTTTATAACTATGCAGTGGGCAGCCACGGCCTTCGTGAGCAAGGTAGCACCATGAAGCTTGCCTCTTATATTGCTTTGCTGGAAGAGCGCGAGTTGAAACTGAACGATTCTGTAGCTACCGGAGATGGGGAGCTAAAATTCTATAAAGAAACAGTGCGAGACCATAAACCTGGCGGATATGGCACCATTACCTTGCAAGACGCCTTCGAACGCTCATCTAATATTGCCATCGCCAAATGGATAGACAATACCTTCAAAGAAAACCCTCAGCGCTTCCTCGATTACCTCAAAAGCATGGGGCTTACCGAACCGCTGGGTTTTCAAATGATAGGAGAGGGCAAGCCTAATATTTTACCAATAAACCAATGGAGCGGTATTACTTTGCCATGGATGGCTTACGGCTACGGCATGGAATTTACTCCCTTGCAAGTGTTAACACTTTACAATGCGGTGGCTAACAACGGAAAAATGATTAGGCCCGTGCTGGTAAAATCAATCAGACAGGTAGACAAGGAAGTAAGTAGTTACAAAACTTCCGTAATTACCGATCAGATTTGCTCAAAAGCCACTTTAAAAAAACTACGCACTTTGCTGGAAGGCGTGGTAGAAAGGGGAACAGCCTCGAATATCAACAATGCCAATTACAAAATTGCCGGAAAAACCGGTACAGCCCAAAGCCTTAAAAACGGACGCTACATCAGGCAATACTACACTTCTTTTGCAGGCTATTTTCCTGCCAATAACCCTAAGTATTCCGCCATTGTAGTAATGGACAACCCGAAAGGCTACCGCCAATATGGTTCCGATGTGGCCGCTCCTGTTTTTAAGGAAATAGCCGATAAAATTTATGCGCTTGACCTTAAAATGCACGACCAATATAAGCTTGCTGAAAATCCTGAAATAGGTATTTTCCCTGTGGTGCAAGCCGGAAAAAAAGATGAACTCAGTATGATGCTTAACTTTTTAGGTATTTCAAACCACACTAAAACAGAACAAGTGGAATGGGTTAGGGCTGGTATTGATAACAATTCAATTGAGTGGAAAGCAAATGATGCTGAAGGAAATATAATTCCCAATGTAGAAGGGATGACCTTGAGAGATGCCTTATTTCTACTAGAAAATAAAGGCCTGCAGGTGGTAGTAAAAGGCGATGGTGGAAGGGTAACCTCTCAATCGCAATTACCCGGCAGCAAAGCGCTTAAAGGTAGTGTAATTAAAATTGGTGTGGGATAATGGCACTGTTAAAAGACATATTATATAAAGTAAGATTATTATCGGTTGCCGGAACCACCGATCTGACAATTAACGCCATTCAGTTCGATTCAAGAAAGATAAAGGAAGGTGATGTTTTTGTAGCTATGCCGGGTACGCAGGTGGACGGTCACATTTTTATACCAAAAGCCATAGCGTTGGGCGCAAAAGTGATTGTTTGCGAGCAGTTACCGGCTGATATACAGCCTCAACTCACTTATATACATACTGATAACAGCGCTCAGGCTCTTGGGTTCATGGCAAGTAACTTTCATGACAATCCATCAGCAAAGCTTAAACTGATAGCGGTAACTGGTACAAATGGTAAAACAACCACTGTTACACTGTTATATAAGCTATTTCGGGAATTAGGTTATAATGTAGGTTTACTTTCTACGGTTCAAAATCAGATAAATGAGCAGGTGGTAGAAGCCACACACACCACACCCGATGCACTGCAATTAAACGCACTGCTTCGTAAAATGCTAAAGGCCGATTGTACCCATGTTTTTATGGAAGCCAGCAGCCATGCTATTGAGCAAAGCCGAATGACCGGCCTGCATATTTCCGGGGCGGTTTTCAGCAACATATCACACGATCATTTGGACTATCATAAGACTTTTGATGCGTACATAAAAGCAAAAAAGAAGTTGTTTGATAACCTGCCGGTTGATGCGTTCGCCCTCACCAATACTGATGATAAGCGAGGCACAGTTATGTTACAAAATTGTAAAGCCAATAAATATACCTATTCCCTTAAATCTATGGCTAATTATAAAGCGAAGGTCATTACAAATTCGCTGCAGGGGCTGGAGCTTACTATTGATGGCCGAGAGGTTTGGTTTAAATTGATAGGATATTTCAACGCTTATAACCTATTGGCTGTATATGCCGTGGCACATTTGCTGGAAGAGGATAGCATAGAGGTGCTTACAGCGATGTCCAACATAGCGCTTAAAAATGGAAGATTTGAGCAGATACCCAACCAAGCTGAAATTACGGCCATAGTGGATTACGCCCATACACCAGATGCGCTTGAAAATGTGTTAAAAACAATAGATAATATTAGAACAGGTAATGAGCAGGTGCTAACCGTGATAGGTTGTGGTGGAAATAGAGATACCACAAAAAGGCCGCTCATGGCAGAAATTGCCTGTAAGCTGAGCGATAAGGTGATATTAACTTCGGATAACCCAAGAAATGAGCAACCGGAGCAAATAATTGAGGATATGTCAAAAGGCGTTTCACCTGCACTAATTAGAAAGGTGACGAAACTGACGGACAGAAAAGAAGCCATTAAACTGGCCTGTAGCTTTGCCCAAAAAGGTGATATTATTTTAGTTGCCGGAAAAGGACATGAAACATATCAGGAGATTAAAGGAGTAAAGCATCATTTTGATGACAAGGAAGTACTAAATGAAATGTTAAACTTAATCCATAACCGCTAAGAATAAGCATGCTCTATTATTTATTTACATTTTTAGATCAGCAAATGGATCTGCTCGGAGCAAGTGTATTTCAATACATCTCCTTTAGGGCGGGCATGGCCACAGTGTTTTCTTTGCTCATCAGCATTACTTTTGGAAAGCGCCTAATTAACATGCTGCAAAGAAAGCAGGTAGGCGAAACAATTAGAGATTTAGGCTTAGATGGGCAAAATGAGAAAGCCGGAACACCAACCATGGGGGGCATCATTATTATTATGGCTATCATTATTCCGGTACTGCTTTTTGCTCAGGTTAAAAATGTTTACATCATTTTGCTTCTAATTTCCTCTGTATGGATGGGACTAATTGGCTTTTTGGACGATTACATTAAAGTATTTAAAAAAAATAAAGAGGGCCTGCAAGGTAAATTTAAAATTGTAGGGCAAGTCGGTTTAGGACTGATTGTGGGCGTTACACTTTTTTATAATCAAGAGGTGGTAGTAAGAGAATTTAACACAGCCGAATCTGCAGTTGCAGAAGAAGTTACCGGTGAAAGAGCTTATGAGGATGTGAAGTCGATGAAGACTACCATTCCATTTCTAAAAGATAATGTGCTTGACTACTCAAACATTCTACCTTTTATCCCGAAGGATTATACTGTTATCATTTACGTTTTTTGGGCTATTTTTATCATAACTGCAGTATCGAACGGAGCCAATATTACCGATGGTATTGATGGGCTGGCAGCAGGAACCTCCGCTATTATAGGGCTAACCCTGGGTATTTTTGCCTACTTATCGGGTAACGTTATTTTTTCAGAGTACCTCAATATTATGTATATCCCATCATCCGGTGAGCTGGTTATTTTCTGCGCTGCTTTTGTGGGTGCGTGCGTGGGTTTTTTGTGGTACAATACGCATCCGGCTCAGGTTTTTATGGGAGATACCGGCAGCCTTGCCTTGGGCGGAATAATTGCCGTCCTTGCGTTGGCCATCAGAAAGGAACTGCTGCTTCCATTGCTTTGCGGCATTTTCCTTATTGAGTTGCTTTCTGTGATCATTCAGGTGAGCTATTTTAAATATACCAAAAAGAAATTTGGCGAGGGTCGGAGGGTTTTCCTCATGTCACCGCTTCATCACCATTATCAGAAAAAGGGTATACATGAATCGAAAATAGTTAACCGATTTTGGATAGTAGGCATATTGCTGGCCATCCTCACGGTTGCCACTTTAAAATTACAGTAAGGTAAGTACGATTTATGAAGTACGATTTAAGATTTAATGAATAAAGAATAATAGTGTTGAAATGGATAAAACGATATTAATAAAGAGAAATAAAAGTTTTGTGATTGCAGTCATTAGATTGGTTGAGCAATTCCCAAAATCTTTATTTATCGATGTTTTTAGCCGACAACTAATAAGGTGTTCCATTTCAGTTAGTGCTAATTATAGAGCAGCGTGCAGAGCAAAGTCTACTGCAGACTTTGACAATAAATTAAAAATTGTAGAAAAGGAGGCTGATGAATCTATGTATTTTCTGGATTTACTATTGGAAGTAGTGCCGAATAATTTTCATGAAACAGTAGATATTTTATTAAAAGAAGCAATGAACTAGTTTCAATATATGTTAGCTCAGTAAAGAAAGCCAGGAAAACCAAAACCGTAAATCATAATTCGTAAATCTAAATTCTAAATTTTAAAATCATAATTCGTAAATCTAAAATCTAAAATCTAAAATCTAAAATCGTAAATCATAAGTCGTAAATCATAAGTCGTAAATCTAAAATCGTAAATCAAAAATTGAAAAACAGCATCATCATACTAGGAGCCGGAGAGAGTGGAACCGGAGCCGCTTTGCTAGCAAAAGCAAAGGGATATGATGTTTTTGTGTCCGATTCAGGACTGCTGAATGCAGCAAATAAAGAGCTGCTCACTGCTGCGGAAATAATTTTTGAAGAGGGAAAGCATACTGAAAGCACTATTCTTAAAGCGGATATCGTAATAAAAAGCCCTGGTATTCCGGAGAGTGCAACTATTGTAAGAAAAGTAGTCGAAAAAGGCATTCCGGTTATCGATGAACTTGAGTTCGCTTTTGAGTTTACAGCAGGAAAAGTAATTGCGATAACCGGCACTAACGGCAAAACCACCACCACCCTATTAACCTACCACTTACTAAAGCAAGCCGGCTACAAAGTGGCAATGGCCGGTAATGTAGGCAAAAGCATGGCTGCCCAACTACTCACCAATGATTTCGATTGGTGGGTAATTGAAATAAGCAGTTTTCAGATTGATGGCATCAAATCTTTCAGACCTCACATCGCTATTTTACTCAATATAACGCCTGATCATTTAGATAGATACGATTATAGCCTCGACAAATACACCCGGGCTAAGTTTAATTTATTTAAAGCCATGACGGCTGATGACCACGTAATTTTGAATTTCGATGACGCTATTATTAACCACCAACTGAAAACATTGAAGCCAGCACCGCAGCTGAGTAAAATTGGCATGAAAAAATCAACTGATTTAAACGCCTTTTTACAAGAGGAAGAGGTGGTAATTAACCTTGCCGGTAATGAAATAATATTTGACCTAAACCTGCTGCCTTTAAAAGGTAAGCACAACATTTTAAACGCTATGGCATCAATTTTTGCAACTACTTTAGCCGGCTTAAAGGCTTCGAAAATCAAAGAGAGTTTACCCACCTTCAAAAATGCACAGCATAGAATGGAGCTCATAGCTTCATTGCATGGGGTCGATTTTATTAACGATTCTAAGGCCACAAACATCGATGCCGTCTACTATGCGTTGGAGGCATTCACCCGCCCAATTATATGGATAGTTGGAGGGGTGGATAAAGGCAATGATTACAGTGCACTTGAGCAGGTAACCGGGCACGTAAAAGCCATCATCTGTTTAGGTAAAGATAATCAGAAGATAAAAGATTTCTTTAAAGATAGGTATGCCATTATTGAGGAAACTCAGTCGATGGATGAAGCCGTGAGGATGGGTTATAAACTCGCCAAAGACAGGGAAGTGGTGCTGCTTTCCCCTGCGTGTGCCAGTTTCGACCTTTTTAAGAATTATGAAGACAGAGGCAACCAGTTCAGACTGGCAGTTCAGCTTCTTGAGCGTGAAGTAGCCTTGAAAAGTATGCACAAATCATGATAAACGTTAGCACCATAAAAATTTGGACAGATAAGCACCTAAAGGGAGACCCGGTTATTTGGTCTGTGGTTTTTATGCTGGGTATGCTAAGTATACTGGTGGTTTATAGCGCCACAGGTAGCATTTCTTATTTTAAGTATGGCGGTAACACGGAGTATTACCTCTTTAGGCATAGCTTTCTTGTTTTGCTAAGCTTTTTTGCCATGTGGGTAGCGCATAAAGTAGATTACCGATATTACTCTAAACTATCGCGTTTGGCTTTATACCTTTCAGTGCCATTGCTCATTTTTGCCTGGCAATTTGGGGTAAACCTAAACGATGCGTCCCGTTGGATAACCATTCCGCTTATTAACCAATCTTTTCAGCCTTCGGATTTAGCGCAGCTGGCACTTATTATCAATTTGGCAGGCATGCTCTCCAAGCGTCAACAAAATATACACGATTTCAAAAAAGCATTAATTCCCATGTTGCTATGGTGTGGGTTAATTTGTGGCCTTATAGCCATGACTAATCTCAGCACGGCTATTTTGCTATTTCTTACTTGTATGCTATTGCTCTTTATTGGTAGAATACCGGTTAAGTATTTAGCCATCCTGGCTTTGGTGGGCTTACTTGCCGGCAGTATTGCTATGGTGGTAGGGCAAAGAGGTGCTACAGCTATCAGCAGGGTTGAAAATTTTATTAACAAGGAGGAGGTTCCATTTCAGGCGCAGCAAAGTTACATTGCCGTGGCTACAGGCGGTATAACCGGCAAAGGGCCCGGTAATAGCAGCCAGAGAAATTTTCTTCCGGAAGCATTCTCCGATTTTATTTTTGCCATAGTAGTGGAAGAATATGGATTGATTGGAGCCATCATTGTTATTTTACTCTACCTCACCTTATTGTATAGAGGAATGAAGGCTGCGGCTTCCAGCGGAAAGGCCTATGGCGGGTTACTCTCAGCCGGGCTCAGTTTCGCCATAGTTATTCAGGCACTGGTAAATATGGGCGTAGCTGTAGGGCTGGGGCCAATAACCGGGCTGCCTTTGCCATTGCTAAGTATGGGTGGCACCTCCTTATTATTTACGGGCTTTGCTATGGGCATTGTGCTCAGCGTTAGTCGCGGTGAGATAGAGGAAGTGGCCAACGCCAAAACAGGTAACTCATTTGCCAACTTACCTAAAAAAGAAGCTGCATAATTGACTGAGCAAAAACCATATCGATTTATTATTAGTGGTGGCGGCACGGGAGGTCATATCTATCCTGCTTTAGCCATTGCCGATCAGATTAAAATGGTGCATCCAACAGCTGAAATCTTATTTGTTGGCGCTGAGGGTAAAATGGAAATGCAGAAAATACCACAGGCAGGCTATAAAATATTAGGGCTACCCATAGCAGGTATCCAAAGGAGTTTAACGTTGAAAAATCTCTCTTTCCCGTTTAAGCTGCTCAACAGTTTACATCAGGCCAAGAAAATTGTTAAAAACTTTAAGCCCGATGCCGCAATTGGTGTAGGAGGCTATGCGAGCGGCCCCACTTTAAGAGCTGCCTCATCAGCTAAAATTCCTTGTTTATTACAAGAGCAAAATTCCTACGCAGGTTTAACAAATAAATGGCTGAAAAATAAGGTAAAATTCATCTGTGTTGCCTATAACGGTATGGAGGCCTATTTCCCGAAGGAAAAGCTAAAGTTGACAGGTAATCCTGTAAGAAAAAGCCTGATCAAATTGCCAACGAAAGAAGCGGCTTATAAAGCACTAAACCTTGTAAGTGATAGTCCCACCATTATGGTAATGGGTGGCAGCCTAGGGGCACGTACTTTAAACGAAAGCGTACTTAAGTATCTGAAGGAAATAAAAGAAGCCAAATTGAACCTCATTTGGCAATGCGGCAAATTCTACGAAAATGAAATGATAGAACGCTCAAAACCGCATGCTTCTGAATACATTAAGCTTATGCCCTATATTGAAAATATGGAAATGGCTTACGCTGCCGCAGATTTATTCGTCTCCCGATCGGGCGCTTTGTCTGTTTCGGAGTTGGCCGTAGTGGGTAAGCCGGTTATTTTTGTGCCCTCTCCTAACGTGGCCGAAGATCACCAAACCAAAAATGCTAAATCGTTAGTGCAACATGAGGCGGCTATGTTGGTGAAAGATGGAGAGGCAATAGAAAATTTGATCCCACAAGCATTGCACTTGCTAGAAGATAAAGAAAAATGCCAAGTGCTGGCTACAAACATTAAGCAAATGGCCAAGCCTAATGCTACTGAGGATATTGTTGAAATTATAATGTCAATGATCCGGTGAATATAAAGCAGATACATAGCGCATATTTTATTGGCATTGGTGGCATTGGCATGAGTGCACTTGCACGTTGGTTTCATCACAACAATGTACAAGTGGTTGGCTATGATAAAACGCCATCAACCATTACTGAAAGCCTTATTAACGAGGGCATAGCTGTTTCTTTTGATGAATCAGTAGCTGCATTGCCCGATTTTTTAAATCAAGCTGATGAGAAGGTGCTAGTAGTTTATACGCCTGCAATTCCTGCAGATCATAGCGCATTTGCTTATTTGAAGTCGGCAGGCTTTGCACTGCACAAGAGAGCGGCAGTGTTAGGTGAAATTACCAAAGGAATGTTCACCATTGCAGTAGCAGGTACGCATGGTAAAACTACGACTAGCTCCATGGTAGCGCATATTTTAAAGGAGGCAGGTGTAAATATTACCGGCTTCTTGGGCGGAATTTCTGCTAATTATAATACCAATATGCTGTTTAATGAGGGTGATATGTCAAAAGCAACAGTGGTGGTGGAGGCCGATGAATTCGACAGGTCTTTTCTCACACTCCACCCCAATATAGCCATATTAACTTCTACCGATGCCGACCACCTCGATATTTATGGAGGAGCCGAAGCATTGAAAACATCCTTTGCCGACTTTTTGAGAAAGGTTAATCCCGAGGGAGAGATTTTTATTAGACAAAACTTATGGGCCGGTTTGAATGGTGAAGGCATTAGCGCAAAACATACCGATTATGGCCTAAATGAAGGTGCCTCAGTTATGGCCTATAATATTAGGATAGCAAATGGCCTATTTATTTTTGATGTAAAAGTTAAGGGCGAAGTGCTGGCTGACCTACAGCTCCGGCTACCCGGTTACCACAATGTGGAAAATGCCACAGCCGCCATTGCAGTGGCCAGAAGTTTAGACGTGCCGGCAGAAAAAATTAGAGCAGCTCTAGCAAGTTATGATGGAGTTAAGCGCAGATTTGAGTATATTGTAAAAGGAGACGATTTTGTTTTTATCGATGATTATGCGCACCACCCTTCGGAGATCAGTGCCATGTTAAAATCAGTAAAGGCTATGTATCCTGAAAAAAGTATAACAGTGTTGTTTCAGCCTCATTTATTTAGCAGAACTAAGGACTTTGCACCGGAATTCTGTAAGAGTTTAAGCTTAGCCGATGAGGTACTACTGCTGGATATTTATCCGGCAAGAGAAGCAGCTATTCCCGGTATAACAAGCAGTATGCTTTTAAATAATATAACAAGTACTAAAAAACAGTTGCTCTCCAAAGAAGAAGCATTGCAATATGCAGCAGCCAATACATTTGACATTTTTATAACCTTAGGAGCAGGCGATATTGATAGATTAGTTTCACCCTTAAAAGATATTTTTAACAAAGTAGATGCAGTCTAAACAAGCGCTATATAGAAACCTTAAAATAATACTGGCCTTAGTGATATTTATTATCTCTATTGGCTTTGTGCACAAAAAGCAGGAAGCCACTTTGTGTAAAAAATTGTTTATTTCTATTGAAAATCAACAGGGCAATTTCTTTATCAATGAGGCTGATATTACAACGCTTGTTACCAATAATGGCCGTGAAATGGTGATTAATTTACCTTACGAAACTTTTAAGCTAAAAGACATTGAAGCACGGGTTAAAAACCATAAGTACGTGCAATCGGCCCAGGTATACCGCGACCTGGCCGGTAACATGATGATTGATGCCCGCCAGGAACGACCAATAGCGCGCATATTAAATTCGAGTGGGGCAGATTTTTACATCAGCGAAGCGGGAGAAATTTTACCTGTAAGCAGGCGTTTTACAGCCAGGGTAATGGTGCTGAAAGGTAGCTTTTTCAATAAATACCTCGATAAAAATATGCTGGCCGATCAGCAAGGAAAAGATTTGTTTCAATTCATAAAGTTTATTGAGAAAGATAAGTTTTGGAGTGCGCAGTTTGCACAGCTGGAAGTTGATAAGCGCGGAATGATTGAAATTTTTCCGCAGGTTACCAAACAAACCATCGAATTTGGCAGTACGCACCAATTCGATAAAAAATTGAAAAATCTTAAAATTTTTTACGATAAGATACTCCCTGATAGGGGATGGAACCGATACAATCGTGTAAATTTGGAGTTTGAAAATCAGATAATTTGCGAGTAAATAAACATTGGCAGGAAATGGAGAAGCAAAATGATAAAATTGTAGTTGGACTTGACATAGGCACCACCAAAATATGTGTGATGGTAGGCCGCAAAAACGAATATGGCAAGCTTGACGTGTTGGGTATGGGTAAATCCGTATCCGATGGAGTGATAAAGGGAAAGGTAATTAATATTGAGAAGACAATTAGTGCCATAAAAAAGGCGGTACATGAAGCGGAGGAAATATCCGGTATTGATATAAAAGTGGTTAATGTGGGTATTGCCGGCCAGCATATTCGCAGCTCCATACATCGTGGCAGCATTACCCGTGCCGATATGGAAGAAGAAATTACAGTGGAAGACGTAAACCGACTGACCAACGACATGCACCGAATGGTGATCCCTGCCGGAAACCAAATCATTCATGTAATGCCTCAGGTATACACTGTAGATTATGACGATGGCATTAAAGACCCGGTAGGCATGACGGGTGTTCGGCTAGAAGCGGATTTTCATGTAATAACTGCTGATATAAACTCCATTAACAACCTACAGAAATGTGTAAAACGCGCAGGCCTTGATATTGAAAATATGATTTTGGAGCCACTAGCTTCGAGCCTTGCCGTTTTATCTGACGATGAAAAAGAGGCGGGTGTGTGTATTGTTGATATTGGCGGAGGCACAACGGACATAGCCATTTTTCATGAAAACATTATACGCCACACAGGAGTCATTCCGTTTGGGGGCAATATAATTACTTCCGATATAAAAGAGGGTTGTATGGTGATGCAACAACAGGCCGAAGTATTGAAAACTAAATTCGGCAAAGCCATTTCGCTGGAAGCCAATGAGAATGAAATTGTTTCTATACCGGGTTTAAGAAACAGACCGCCTAAAGAGATATCCGTAAAAAACCTTGCGCACATTGTGGAGGCAAGAATGGAGGAGATAGTGGATTTAGCGCATGCAGAAATATTGAATTCCGGCTACGATGGTAAGTTGGCTGCCGGTATAGTTATAACCGGAGGTGGATCGCAACTACACAGCGTAAGGCAATTAGTGGAATACCAAACGGGAATGGATGCCAGAATTGGCTACCCGAATGAGCATTTGGGAAAAAGTAAGTTAGAGCAGGTGAAGAGTCCAATGTTTGCTACGGCAGTAGGGCTGGTGCTCGTAGGTTACCGCTCATTAGATGAGAGAGAAAACCGTTACCAAGAGGCAAAAGCTATGAATCAAAATATGTTTCAGCGTGCAAAAGAGAAGCCCGGTAAAAAGGAAGGTGATTTTTTCAGTAAAATTATAAATAAAACTAAGAGTTTGTTAATTGATGATTTTGACGATAACGATGACTTTTAGTGCGCGTTAAGACAAAGTAATATTGTTGTATAAACGAGTTTGAGGCATTAACATATTGAAAGTTGAGTAGTTACTCAACTAATTGCCGGTTAAACTCCCATTAAATCCTAAAACGATGACTACAGAAGGATACAAATTTGAAATACCTAAACACCATAAATCAATTATAAAGGTAATTGGCGTTGGTGGTGGCGGTAGCAATGCCGTAAATCACATGTTTAACCAAGGTATTAAAGGTGTGGAATTTATCATCTGTAATACCGATGCGCAGGCTTTGAAATCGAGCCCTATTCCTAATAAACTGCAGATAGGCGTAAACCTAACCAGCGGTTTGGGTGCAGGTGCCAATCCTCTCAAGGGTAAAGAGGCAGCCATGGAGAGTAAGGAGGATATCCGCGAGCTACTAGGCACGGATACAAAAATGCTCTTTGTTACAGCAGGTATGGGCGGTGGCACCGGTACAGGGGCAGCACCGGTTATTGCCAGAATTGCCAGAGAAATGGATATACTTACCGTAGGTATTGTCACTTCCCCATTTGCTTTTGAAGGTAAAAAGAAGGCCAAGCAGGCCGAAGATGGCATAAGGGAGTTGAAAGAATGTTGTGACACGGTACTGGTAATTCTCAATGATAAACTCAGAGAAATTTACGGCAACCTCACTATCGGTAATGCGTTTGCCAAGGCCGATAATGTACTCACCACAGGCGCTAAGGGTATTGCTGAAATCATAACCGTTCCGGGCTATGTAAACGTTGATTTTGAAGATGTTAAAACAGTAATGCATAAAGCAGGTGCTGCAGTTATGGGTTCTGCTAAAACTGAAGGCGATGGTAGGGCATTGCGTGCTGCGGAGGAAGCATTAAATTCGCCCTTGCTTAACAATACCGATATTTTAGGGGCTGAAAAAATATTGCTATCCATTATTTCCGGTGATCAGGCGGAGCTGCAGATGGACGAGCTAACCGAAATAACTGATTATATTCAGGAAAAAGCAGGAGATGAAGCCGAGGTAATCTTTGGCCATGGAGTTGATCAAAGCCTTGGAAATGCCCTCTCTGTAACTGTTATTGCCACCGGTTTTGATCAGAGTGGCTATAAAGAAGATGCCCTGCCGCAATCAAAAAAGCATGCAACAACAGTGTTCAATTTGGATGAGCCTAAGCAGATTTCCTTGTTTGAAGCTGATAACCCTACACAAAGCCCTCGCGAGCCGGAAATGAAGCCGAAAGAAAGCTTTCAGCAACCAAAACCACAACCGCGACCACAACAAAGACCACAGGCAGATGAGGAAAGAGGCTATTCATTTGGCAGTCCTGTGCCATCAGCCCAACCTGAGCAAGAAGTGGAAAGCGATAGGTCGGATGTCTTTGAGGATGATTTTACCAAGGAGCTCGAAAACAACTACGAAATTGTTAACAAGCAAAGAGATGAAAATAAGGACAACGAAGAGGAGTCGCTAAGACAGGAGGAGCTGAAGAGGCGTTCCATGGAGCGAATAGAAAAACTTAAGCAGCTAAATGGCGGCCAAACCAACACGCCTGAGTCGTACAGACAAATGGAAGTACCGGCCTATAAGCGCAAGCAAATAAAGTTAAATGATGTCCCGCATTCATCGGAAAAAAACATCTCAAAATTTAACTTGAATGATGACAACCAGATTCTTGGCAACAACAAATTTCTGCATGACAATGTGGATTGAGATGGAATAGCATCACGAAAGAATACATAAATCATTAAAGAGAGCCGCCCGTAGCGGTTCTTTTTTTTTGCTTGCTGTAGTATGCCATGAGTTTAGCGTACAAACCCACCGCACATTTTAGCATATTTGGTTTTGCCAATGCATAAAGCAAGACCCAAAAAGACAAAAGAGCTAAAATCACCCAAGCCTAAGGTGCAAATAATAAGCTAAGTTGGTATATTGAACGATCGTTTAATCACCGAAAGTAGTTAATGATTTTAAATAAACTTAAACCTAGAAAATCCCTCAACAAAGCTTACTTAAAGGTTAAGCCGAACCGGTCTGATATTGAGGTTTTTAAAGAGAACCTTATTCATTTAATCGATCAAACGAACGATACCGAATCTGAGGAGTTTCATAAAAATCTAGTTTCTGATTTTTTAAAGAAAACATACTACGACCCCAATCATTCCATAAATACCAAAGGAAGAAACGACTTAGTGATCCACAACGGAAAAGATGCGAAATCAACCGTTGGAGTTATCATTGAGGCGAAGAAGCCTACTAACAAAAATGAGATGGTCACAAAAGACAATCTCAATAAAAAGGCTTTTCAGGAATTGGTGCTTTACTATCTCAGAGAAAGAATCCTTCAAAAAAATCTTGAAACCAAGCATTTGATTATCACCAACATCAACGAATGGTTCATTTTTGATGCTACGACTTTCGACAGATTATTTGCTCAAAACAAAAAGTTAGTGAAGCAATTCGAAGACTTTGAAGGTGGACGATTAGCTGACATTAAGACTGATTTTTTCTATAAGCAAGTTGCCGAGCCGTTTATTGAGCAATTAGATATTTCAGTTGACTTCACACATTTCGATTTGCGTGACTTCGCTCCCCTCTTGAGCAGAAACAACAATTCTACGAAGATCGAACCTCCCCTCTCGAGAGGGGCCGGGGGTGTGTCAGACGACAATTCTACGAAGATCGAACCTCCCCTCTCGAGAGGGGCCGGGGGTGTGTCGACGACAATTCTACAAAGAATGAACCTCCCCTCTTGAGAGGGGCTGGGGGTGTGTCAGGCAACAATTCCAGCCAGAACGAACCTCCCCTCTCGAGAGGGGTTGGGGGTGTGTCAGACAACAAACTGATCGCCCTTTTCAAATTACTCTCACCTGAGCATTTACTTAAACTGCCTTTTGCAAACGACAGCAACTCGCTGGACAAGAAGTTTTACAGCGAACTGCTACACATCATCGGTTTAACGGAAACAAAAGAGGGTGGAAAGAAAGTAATTCAACGAAACAAAGCGGGCGAACGAAACTCAGGTTCGCTGCTCGAAAATGCTGTTATTCAACTAGACACGCTAGACAAGATACATCGGCTAGAGAAACCTAGCCAATATGGTGAAACAGCGGAAGACCGTTTGTTCAATGTAGGGCTGGAACTTTCCATTACTTGGGTAAACCGCATTCTGTTCTTAAAGTTGTTGGAAGCACAACTCATTGGTTATCACAAAGGAGATGTGTCGTATGCCTTTTTGAATTTCAAAAAGATTAATAATTACGATGACCTGAACAGTCTTTTCTTTCAGGTTTTAGCCAAAAAGCATGACGAAAGAAACGAAGAGGTAGTAGCAGAATTTGCCAAAGTACCCTACCTCAACTCTTCGCTTTTTGAACCTAATGAACTGGAGCATGATACTATTCTCATTAGTAATCTGCGGGATGAAAAGAAACTCCCGATACTATCTAATACGGTACTTAAAAATGACAATGGAAAGAAGCGGACTGGAGAACTCAATGCGCTTCAATATTTCTTTGCTTTCTTAGAAGCGTATGACTTTAGCAGTGAAGGAGCTGAGGACATTCAGGAAGACAACAAAACGC
Source organism: uncultured Cytophagales bacterium (assembly GCA_963832285.1). GTDB lineage: Bacteria > Bacteroidota > Bacteroidia > Cytophagales > Cyclobacteriaceae > Marivirga. Next base: position 187,172 of record CAWHTP010000002.1, on the reverse strand, counting down.
TGATTAACGCCCCAGTTCTTGGATTGATCTTCGAGAAAATAAATGGTTACAAAGATGGTTCTTTCTTTACTCCCGGATTTATTACCATGTATATGTGCCGCGAAACCATCCGAAGGTCGGTGGTACAAAAGTTCAACGATGCAGCTAACTCCCCTCTTGAGAGGGGCCGGGGGTGTGTCCTCTGAAAATACCGGGGGTGTGTCAGACCACAATTCCAGCCAGAACGAGCCTCCCCTCTTGAGAGGGGCTGGGGGTGTGTCCTCTAGGAATACTAAAGGTGTATCCTCTAAAAATACCAGAGGTGTGTCAAGCAAAGGTGCTGAAAGCTCGTCCGGAAGAAGAACAATTATCCCATACAATCCAAAGCTGAAAGAACTCGCTCGGAAACTTCGGAATGAAAGTACCAAAGCAGAGATTCAGCTATGGACCGCTCTTAAAGGTAAGTTTGATGATCAATATGATTTCCATAGACAAAAACCGCTAGATAATTATATTGCCGATTTCTATTGCCATGAACTAAAATTAGTGATTGAAGTAGACGGAAGTTCCCATAACTGGGAAGAAACGCAGCAGAAAGACTTTGAAAAAGAATCTAGATTTAATGCGTTGGGCCTTAACGTACTTCGTTTTGATGATGACCTGGTAATTAATCACTTAGAATCTGCTTTACATCAGGTTCGTGCGTATATAGACGGATATATGAACGGTAATTTATCGGGTTTTATGCACGAAGACACCTTGTTAAATCCGTTGTCGAGACAGGAGTATCATGTAAAAAAACACACCCCTAACCCCTCTCAAGAGGGGAATGTACTTCGATTTCAATCACTGGATGATGTATATGATGCAATAGGTGATGGTAAAGATGATTTATTTACTCGCCAAGAAGCTAACGAGATTGTTAATAGCCTCAAAATATGTGACCCTGCGGTGGGTTCCGGCCATTTTTTGGTTTCGGCTCTCAACGAGATAATTGCCATTAAGAATGACCTCAAGATTTTTCAAGATAGAGACGGCAAGCGATTAAAGGAATATGTACTCGAAGTGGTTAACGATGAGTTGGTAATCACCGATGACGATGGAGAATTATTCGAGTACAGCATCAATAATAAAGAGAGCCAACGGCTCCAAGAAGCACTTTTCCACGAGAAGCAGACGATTATTGAGAACTGTTTATTTGGAGTAGACATCAACCCCAACTCAGTAAAAATATGCCGTTTGCGTTTATGGATTGAGCTATTGAAAAACGCTTACTATAAAACTCCCCTCTCGAGAGGGGTTGGGGGTGTGTCCATTAACCCCTCTCAACAGGGGAAGTATGGAGAACTCGAAACCCTTCCTAACATTGACATCAACATAAAATGTGGCAACTCGCTGATTAGCCGATTTGATTTGGATGCGGACATTCATGAAGCGCTTAAGAAAAGTAAATGGTCCATTGACAGTTACCGCATGGCGGTGGCTGCTTACCGCAACGCCCAAAGCAAGGAAGAGAAACACGAAATGCAACGCTTAATCAACGACATTAAAAGTGACTTCCGCAGTGAGATTTCAAAGGGTGACCCAAAACTTAAAAAGCGCTATAAGCTCAATGGTGAACTCGCCAACCTTACCACTCAAACCAGTTTGTTTGACATGAGTGCCAAAGATAAAAAGGCTTGGAACCAGAAGGTAGAGAGGCTCACCAAAGACATCAACAAGCTGGAAACGGAGATAGACGAAATCAAAAACAATAAAATCTACGAAAATGCCTTTGAGTGGCGTTTTGAATTTCCTGAAGTGCTAAATGATGAAGGCGATTTTGTGGGCTTTGATGTGGTTATTGGAAATCCGCCTTATATAAATGCCAATGATTTTAAAAAGCTAGTTGGAGAAAGAGAGTATAAATTTTACAAGTCTATCTATGCTACAGCAAAAGGAACTGTAGATGTATATATTTATTTTTTTGAATTAGGTTTTAAGATTTTAGGGGATAATCAAAAATTCTGTTTCATAACCCCTAACCGATTTCTTTCCGCCAATTATGGTGTGGCATTGAGGAAATTCATCATAGATAAATTTAAAATTTTGAGTATTGGAGATTATTCGAATGTTAAAGTTTTTAGTGAAGCTTCTACATACCCCATAGTTACTCTTCTTGAAAAAAACATAACCGATGAGGAATACGAGCTTAATTCGTATACTTTTTTCGAACAAAATCACACATATAAGTTTAGGTTTTTCAATTCAAAACTGTTGACTTATTTGAACGACAACATCCTTGGGTTTTTGTTAAGTGATAAGTTCGAGATAACTCGGAAAATTATTGATTCATCAATTCCATTAGAAAATGTTGGTAAAATAAATGCTACCTCAACTGCCGGAGAAGCAGAGGCTTTTCATGAATTTATCACCGAAGAGATTGATGGCTTTCGGTTAATTAATACAGGAACGATTGATGCTTATTCAACTACTTGGGGAGTATCAAACATGACAGATAAAGGACAAAAATATATCAATCCTTATCTCCCTAAAGACCCAGTTCAATTGGGAGCCAACAGATATTCACTTTACAGCAATCCTAAAATCATTTTAGCGAAAATTGCATTAAGAACTGAAGCTTTTTATGATGTTGATGGAGTTTATTCCTCAATAAATACAAACTGCATACATTCTTTTTCTGATAATTATGATCCTTTCTTCGTTTGTGCTTGGCTGAATTCAAAGTTGTATCAATACCTTTTTGAGTGTTTTTTTGATGGATTAAGAATGGCTGGTGGATATCTATTATATTCTGCACCGAACTTATTAAACACATACATTAAAAATTATAATGATATTAACCAAACAGATATTTCAGCCAAATCGGAAAAAATCCTCTCTCTCAAAAAAGAGAATCCTGAAGCAAATACCAGTGCTTTGGAAGCGGAGATCGATCAGTTGGTTTATAAGTTGTATGATTTAACGGAAGAAGAAATAGAAATTATTGAAAATGGATAAATCCATTCCCGTCATATCGATTGCCATTCATAGCCCACGGTTTAAACCGTGGGCTATGAGAAACGTATCATAATAAAAGCGTTTCAACGGTTTAAAGCATTGGGCACGATTGAATTCTAGATTTAAAAATTGATAGCTAATTGGTTTAAAAGCTTTACGATTTAACGGAAGAAGAAATTGATATAATTGAGAAGAGCGGTAAATGAGCTATCCTAAAATTCCAACGTGGCTAAGGGGTAATGATGTATTGTATCACTACACCTCCACAAAAACTGCATTGAAAATTCTCCATTCTATGCAGCTTCGTCTGAGTAAGCGTAATGAATCCAATGATCCAATTGAAAAAGGAATCTTTCCTATTCCAATATACAGGGATAATAGTGGGGCATATCAGGAAAGACCTGACGAAATAAATGTAGAAGCTAATAATTTCAATGATTCAGTCTTTCAGGTATGTTTTTGTACTAATTCATCTGCAAAAAAATTTAATGATCAGACGTATCCTCAATTCGAAAAATTCGGCTTTGCAAAACCTCGAATGTGGGATCAATATGGAGATAAGTATAAGGGTGTTTGTTTGATCTTGTCTAAGCAAGAGATTTTAAAGTCATTGGATAGAGTTAGGTATAAATACAGGGAGATTGATTATACCACCTATCAAAAATTTGAGAAAAAAATGAACAATTACAACACTAAACTTGTGAAAATAAAGGATCATGAAAGGTGTTTCAATACGTATACTGATTTTATCAAAGAGGTTGTTTTTCTAAAGCACGTTGACTATCAAAATGAAAGTGAGTTTAGGATTTGCTCTTTTTCTAATGAGGATCAGGGGATAGACATAAGCGGAAGTCTGAAAGGAATTGTTATGTCCAATTTAGGTTGGAATAATAATGTTGCAGATCATTTTCACTCTAAGGCTCAAAATGCTTTTAATCTTTCATTTATCAATAGCTCTCTTTGGTTTAGAGATTTCAAGAAAGTTGTAGCTTATAATAGGTAAATAAGTTGATCCATTTAAAATATACCTCTGTAAGATTTTCAAATCATTATAGGTTTGAGATACGAAAAGTATCGGAAGGCTTAAAAAGCGAACCCCGAAGCAGATACCAGTACTTTGGAAGCAGAGGTTGACCAACTGGTTTATGAGTTGTATGGCTTAACCGAAGAAGAAATAAAAATTGTGGAGGGACATGGATAAAGCCATTACATGCAGATATTTGGCATTATAGCCCACGGTTTAAACCGTGGGCTATGAAGAATACCATGCGAACCGACACCATTTTAATGGATCAAAAATGAATGTGAAAAAGTGAATTTATGATTCTAAAATGAAATCAACCAACTTCTTTTTTTTTAGCAAAGTCAAAGCCATCAAAAAGTTAAAGATAAAACAAACCTTTCTTCAAATCAGCAGTTTCTTCTGACTATGCCGTTATCAAAAAAACAAAAAGCCCCAGCGTTTGCCTTGTCATCCACATCCGGAGAAGAATTTAGTCTCGAAGACCACTTAGGTACCCCGCTTATATTATTCTTTTATCCAAAGAATTTTACTTCAGTCTGCACCAAAGAAGTTTGCGAATTTAGAGACGCGTTTGCAGAATTTAGGGACCTGAACATCACGGTAATTGGCGTCAGTCAAGATAGTATTAAATCACACCTTGAATTTAAAAAGGCAAATAAGCTGCCATTTGAATTACTTAGCGACCCTAAAGGCAAAGTAGCTAAAACCTACAATGCCACTATTCCTGTACTGGGCATGAACAGAAGAATAACCTATTTGTTAGACGCGGAACATCGCATTAAGGGTGTTTTTGAGGATATGTTTTCCGCAGGAAAGCATGTGCAGGCCATGATTAATGAAGTGAAGGGGTAAGTCTCGTGCTATTTAAATAGCGTTTACTTCTTATCAGGCACTTTAATTTCTGTACCAATCGCTTTATTCAATTTCTTAATGAATTCAGTAGCTAGTAGAGGCGATTCCTTTTCTACGTTTTGGTGGATAAAGAAATATAAGTTTTCGAGCCCCTGTGTTTTCCATTCTTTAATGCGCTCAATCCAATCATCTAGCCGGGTGTAGTCGCTAGCATGGTTGGCACCAACATAGCGGACAAAAGCCGTGGGTGTGGTCAATCTCATGTGCATAATATCTCTTCGGCCTGCCGAGTCCACTATAATGTTGGTAATATTATGTTGCTCAAATAACTTGAAAAGCCAATCAGAAACAGCTTCATCATTAAACCAGTCGGTATGCCTTAATTCAATGGCCAGGGGTAAATCTTTAGGCCAATCCTTCACAAAATTTTCCAGCCGTTCAATATTTTCCTGCTTGGGGCCGAAATTATCTATCATTTGCAAAAATACCATACCTAGCTGCTCATCAAAACCGGCTACCGCTGCTAATGTAATCATCCAAGAAAGTCCCATAATTATTAAGCCGCTTGATATGGCTCAGATAACGTGGTACTTTAGGAAAAAACAGGAAGTCGTCAGGCGTTTTGTCTTTCCAAACTAAAATTTGTGCTGCACTAAATTTGTAGAAAGTAGCATTGAGTTCAATGGAATTGAACTGTTGGGAGTAGTAAGTGAGCTCATCTTTTGTGCCTCTTGGATAAAAACCCTTTAGGTCAGCCTTATTCCATTTAGCACAACCCACAGCCACATTTTTGAGACCCGATAAATTTTTCTTGAGCACCTCTTCAGTAACTATATCATCTTTAGGGAGACTAAAATCAATAGTTGCGGGATCATCTACATTTCCAAACTTCATAGCTAATTCTAATTGTATTAATATTTTTTTTTGGAGAATTCCACGCTTCTTGGATGCGTTTCTGGGTTCATCTTTTTAAAAAACCTTCTTCATCGAAACTACAAATTTTAAAATTAAGGAGGATCGGAATCTGCAAAAAAAAAAGACCCTGAGCATAACTATTGAAATAGCTCAGAGTCTATTATATAATAAGTGTTATAATTTTTACTGCGCCAAGTAACCTCCATCAATAGGATAGTAAGCTCCATTTACAAAAGATGATTTTTCACTTGCCAGCCACAAGGCCAGTTCTGCTACTTCATCAGCCTCGCCAAGTCTGCCCTGTGGGTGGAGCTGAGTTATCTGCTTCATTTGCTCCTCATTTAAATTTTCGGACAGTAAAGGAGTATTCACAAAGCCCGGACCTATAGAGTTTATTTTGATGCCTTCCTTTGCATATTCCAGTGCGGCAGTTTTGGTTAAGCCCACTACGCCATGCTTTGCTGCAACGTAAGCACAACTGGTTGCAAAACCTACCTGCCCTAAAATAGAAGCCATATTTATTATTGCTCCGCTCCCGTTTTTGAGCATAGCGGGAATTTGGTATCTCATACCATAGAATACACCGGAAAGGTTTATAGCCACAGTTTTATCCCATGAATCAATCGGATACTCTCCAATAGGGGCACTTTCACCTCCAATACCTGCATTATTTACGGCAACATCTAGTTTGTTGAAATGACTGAGCGTTTCTTGCACAGCTTTCTCTGAATGTTCTTGCTTTGCGGTGTCGCAATGTAGAAAAAAAGCCTCGCCTCCATGGCTCTTTATTTCATCTACCACGGCTTTTCCACCGGCTTCGTCAATATCTGCTACGGCAATCTTGGCACCATTGCGGCTGAAAAGTAGGGCAATACTTTTTCCAATACCTGATGATGCGCCTGTGATAAGTGCTGTTTTGTTTTCCAATAATTTTTCCATGATGTAAAATTTAAAAAGTTAGAAATACTAAAAAAGATAAAACCCTTTCATTGCTCCCTTTGTTTAGTAAGCTGGTTTTAGTTTTGACCAGATGTATTTTCTTTACTAGATACTTGCTGAGAATAAAGCTGAAGTTGCTAACAAACGAGGCGTTTCATTAATGATTGGTGGTACACCTTTTGACTTAAGCCATAAAGTTTTATATTTGTAATGCGTACCTAACAGTTCTTGAACAGACAAAAGACCATATTAGCCCTTTTTTGTGCCTTATTAGTATTATCTACTAGTTTGGGCGCTGTTCTATACCAGCATTTTTGTGGTGCATCCCTCAAAGAGGTTGCCTTAAGTAAGAAAGAGAGTCATTGCATGAAGCATCAGTCTGAGGGTTTATGTCATCATAAATCAGAAAAAGAAGGTTGTTGTAAAACTGAGGTGAAAGATTTAAATACCTCTGAAAAGAAGCCTGCGGCACACGAAGATTACGGAATAGCCAAAAGAAGTAGCCAATTTGTTACTGTCTTTTATGTACTTGTTCAGTACCTCTTTACAAATCCGTTCGAAAATAAAGGAGACGTTGTTGCTGATGTTTCGCCCGACCCGCCCCCCATACAAGCTGATTCGCTTATCATAAGCTATCAGTCCTTTTTAATATAACATCTGAATCAATTTTGCTATAGCCATTTACTAATGGCTAAACGTGTTTGTGCACGTCTCAAATAATTGATTTTAAAAATGTTGTTTTATGCTAAATAAAATTATCAGGTACTTTCTTGAAAATAAGTTAGTTACCATTCTTATCCTAATTGGTTTCATAGCTTGGGGTATTGTTACGGCTCCATTCGGCTGGCAAATTGGAGCCCTGCCTTCAGATCCTGTTCCGGTAGATGCCATACCGGATATAGGTGAAAACCAACAGATTGTGTTTACAGAGTGGAAAGGCCGCTCACCACAAGACATAGAGGATCAGATTTCTTATCCATTAACAACTTATTTATTGGGCATCCCGGGGGTAAAATCCATACGGAGTTCATCCATTTTTGGCTTCTCTAGTACCTTCATCATTTTTAGTGAAGAGGTGGAATTTTATTGGTCGCGCTCGCGCATCATAGAAAAGCTTAATGCTTTGCCTAAAGATTTACTACCCGAAGGGGTGCAGCCAGCGCTTGGTCCTGATGCTACTGCGCTCGGTCAAGTGTATTGGTACACTATTGAAGGACGTGATCGAGAAGGAAACCCTACAGGAGGTTGGGATTTACACGAAATCCGGACTGTTCAAGATTTCTATGTGAAATATGGGCTAAATGCGACAGAAGGTGTTTCTGAAGTGGCCTCCATTGGTGGCTTTGTGAAAGAATATCAAATTGACGTAAATCCTGATGCACTTAAAGCTTATGACATTCCGCTGTACAAGGTGATGGAAGCTGTGCAAAAATCGAATAGAGATGTAGGAGCCAAAACCATAGAGATTAATCAGGCGGAATACCTGGTGCGTGGCTTGGGTTACGTAAAAAAAATAGAGGATATTGAGAAGGCTGTTGTGGCCGTGCAAGAAAACGTGCCCATCCGAATAAAAGACATCGGTGTAGTAACACTTGGCCCGGCCAACCGGAGAGGTTTGCTTGATAAAGGCGGGGCTGAAGTAGTGGGTGGAGTAGTGGTGGCGCGCTATGGTGCCAATCCTTTACAGGTCATTAATAATGTTAAGGGCAAGATAAGAGAGATAGCACCAGGGCTGCCCACAAAAACTTTGGCGGATGGAAGGGAAAGTCAACTGACCATTGTACCGTTTTATGATCGTTCGGAATTGATTTATGAAACATTGGGCACGCTGGAAGAGGCCATTTCGCTGCAAGTGCTCATTACTATTTTGGTGGTGATTGTGATGGTATACAACCTCAGGGCTTCCTTTCTCATTTCTAGTATACTACCCATTGCCATTCTCATGGTATTTATCGCCATGCGCTACTTTGGTGTAACTGCCAATATTGTGGCATTATCCGGCATTGCCATTGCCATTGGTACCATGGTCGATTTAGGAGTCATCCTTTCGGAAAATATCATTAAACATTTAGACGAGGCCCCACCGGGACAAAAATTAATTGATACCATTTATAACGGAGCTTCAGAAGTGGCTACTGCCATTCTCACGGCTGTTTCCACCACTATTGTCAGTTTTATTCCGGTATTTACCATGGAGGCGGCAGAAGGGAAGCTTTTTGGGCCATTGGCTTACACTAAAACCTTTGCTTTGATAGCCGCTTTGTTGGTTAGCTTGCTAATCATGCCCACCTTGGCGCATTGGTTCTTTGGCTTCAAAATCAATAATAGATTTCTTAAAAAGTATGGCAGTTACGCTTTAGTGCTTTTGGGAATCACAGCGCTTTTTATCGGCCAAGTTTGGGGCGGTGTGTTGCTGATTCTTTTTGGTGCAATAGGGATACTCAAAAGTGTTTATGAATCAAAGAAAGAAAGTTTTAGCAAAGCTGTCTTATTTCTATTCAATTATGCGGAGTTGATCGTGGTGCTCATTGGTGTAACCTGGCTTTTGGCCAAATATTGGTTACCATTAGGTGCCTCACAGTCTCTTCTGCTCAACTTTGTATTTGTAACCTTGCTAGTGGGGCTTATACTTGGTGGATTTTCACTTTTGGAATATCAGTATAAAAGAATTCTAAGGTGGTGTTTAGATAACAAAGTTAAGTTTCTCCTGATCCCGGCTTTGCTCATTCTTTTAGCAGCCAATATATGGTTGGGCTTTAATACTGTTTTTGGTTTTGTCTCTACAGGATTTGAAAAGGTAGGTTGGAATATTAGCCAAACTAAAGTTTGGTCAGGAGCTGTACACACCTTTCCCGGAATCGGGAAGGAATTTATGCCTTCGCTTAATGAAGGAAGTTTTCTGCTAATGCCCACTTCCATGCCGCACTCAGGCATAGCATACAACCGTAAAGTGTTGGGGCAACTGGATATGTTGTTGACCGCTATTCCTGAAGTATCGCTAGCTGTGGGGAAATTAGGTAGAGTAGAATCGGCATTGGATCCCGCACCTATTTCTATGTTTGAAAACATCATTAATTATAAGCCGGAATATATGCTCAGTGAGAAGGGGCACCGCCAACGCTTTAAAGTGGATGATGATGGTAATTACTTGCTGGAGGGTAGAGAAGAGAAATTAGAGGTTAGAAAGGAGAGGTTAGAGGTTAGAAAGGAGAGGTTAGAGGTTAGAAAGGAGAAAGTAGAAGTTAGAAAGGAGAATGTAGAAGGTAGAAAGGATAATGTAGAAGGTAGAGGTGAGAGGATAGATGATAGAGGATTGGAGGGTAGAGAAGAGAAGTTAGCCGGTAGAGGTGAGAAGATAGGAAGAAGAGGAAGAGGGGTGGAAGGTAGAGGTTGGATACTAGGTAAAAACAAGGAATGGTATTATAATGGAAGTGACACGCTCTATCTATCATCTAACTTCCAGCTTCTAGCATCTCTTGAAAAGCAACTTATTGAAGATAGTGACGGCAAATATTTCCGCAATTGGCGGCCACACATCCAATCTCCTGATGATATTTGGGATGAAATCGTGAAAGTCACGAAGATACCGGGCGTTACCTCCGCTCCTAAGCTTCAGCCGATTGAAACCAGATTGGTTATGCTCCAAACCGGTATGCGGGCACCAATGGGCATTAAGGTGTATGGCCCGGATTTGAAAACTATTGAAAATTTTGGATTACAGCTGGAAAACATAATAAAAAAAGTGCCTTCGGTAAAGACTGAGGCCGTCTTTGCTGATAGGATTGTTGGTAAACCTTATTTACATCTTAACATTAATAGAGATGAAATCTCTCGTTACGGATTAAATGTTGAAGACGTTCAGCAAACCATAGAAACCGCTATTGGAGGCATGCAAATTACCTCCACTGTGGAGGGTCGTGAACGATTTCCTGTGCGTGTCCGCTATCCCAGAGAGCTGCGTGACGATCCTGAATCCATCGGGAAAATCCTTGTGCCAACTCCTACGGGAGCCCAAATTCCTTTGTCACAACTAGTGGATTTTGAGTATGTACAAGGGCCTCAAGCCATTAAAAGTGAAGAAACCTTTTTGGTGGGCTATGTGCTTTTTGATAAAAGAGACGGGTTTTCTGAAGTTACGGTAGTCAATGATGCACAACAAAGCATTCAGGATAAAATCGATGCCGGTGAGTTAATTGTTCCATCAGGAATTAGCTATAAATTTTCAGGTAGTTATGAAAATCAGGTAAGAGCCGAAAAGCGACTTTCGATTGTGGTTCCTCTGGTATTGGCCATTGTATTTCTTATTCTTTATTTTCAATTCAAATCGGTAGCTACTTCTTTAATGGTATTCTCCGGTATAGCCATGGCTTTTAGTGGAGGGTTTATCATGCTATGGCTTTTCGGGCAACCTTGGTTTGCCGACTTTGCCCTTTTCGGGACTAATTTCCGCGACCTGTTCCAAATCCATACCATCAATTTGAGTGTAGCCGTTTGGGTAGGCTTTATTGCCCTCTTTGGCATTGCTACAGACGATGGTGTATTGATGGCTACCTATTTGGATAACAGTTTTAAGCAAAATAAAACAGACAACCTCGAAGGAATTCGTGCGGCAACTGTAGAGGCAGGTTACCGCAGAATAAAACCAGCAGTAATGACTTCGGCTACCACCATCATCGCCTTGCTACCCATACTCACTTCAACAGGTCGCGGATCTGATATTATGATTCCTATGGCTATACCGGCTGTTGGAGGAATGTTGTTTGCGGCTATTACTTATTTCATCGTGCCTGTGCTGTATTGTTGGAGAGAGGAGAGAAGAGAGAAGGTTGAGGGTAGAGGTTAGAAGAGAGAAGATAGATGTTAGAATGAAGAAAGATAGAGAATAGAAGATAGAAGGTAGATGGTAGAAGTTAGAGATTAGAAGGTAGAAGGTAGAAAGTAGAGTAAGGAAGAGGGTAGAGAATAGAGTATAGAAGATAGAAAGTAGAGAGGAGAAAGTAGAAGGTAAAGGGTAGATATAAAATAGATAGTAGCAATTAAAATTAAAAAAAATGATACAGTCTTATAATGATTTAGAGGTGTATAAACGGTCTTTTCAGTTAGCGATGGATATATTTTGGATGACGAAGAATTTCCCTAAAGAAGAAATTTATTCACTTACTTCTCAAATAGTAAGTTCTTCAAGATCCATTAGCGCTAATATAAGTGAAGGGTTGCGCAAGAGGAATTTTGAGCGCGTGTTCAAACAACATTTGGTACACGCAATGGGTAGCACCACAGAAACCGAAACATGGATAAAATTTGCTTTGGAATGTAAGTATATCTCAGCAGCACATTATGAAAAAACCATGTCGGAGCTTGATCAATTAGGCAAAATGCTAAATAAATTACATCAAAACTGGAAGAGCAATGGAAAGTGAATTAGGTGCTGAGAAGATAGAGGCTAGAGGCTGGAAGTTAGAAGCTGGAAAGTTGGAGGTTAGAGACTGGAAGTTAGAGATTAGATGCTTTTTTCTAATATCTATCCTCTATTTTCTAGCAGCTGCCACTCAAGCACAAACACTGCAAGAATACCAGCAATTGGCGGCAGAGAATAACCCGGGTCTGCAAGCTAACTACAAAACCTTTGAAGTGGCGTTGCAGAAAGTGCCACAGCAAAGTACCTTGCCCGACCCCACTTTTTCTTTCGGATATTTTATCTCTCCGGTGGAGACCAGGGTGGGGCCACAGCAGGCCAAGTTTTCATTGTCCCAGCTATTCCCTTGGTTCGGAACGTTGCGTGCACAAGGGGATGCTGCGGCTTTAATGGCGGAAGCAAAGTACCAGTCGTTTTTAGATGCCCGAAATAGCTTGTTTTATCAAGTTGCATCGGCTTACTATCCACTATATGAACTCAACAAATGGAAAGAAATTGAGAGAGAGAATGTTGAAATATTGGAATCTTATAAGGCCATTGCCAATGCAAAGTTTAAAAATGGAAGCGGTGCCATGGTGGACGTGCTAAGGGTGGATATCATGCTAAAAGATGCCAACACCAATTTGAGTATTTTAGAGCAAAAGGAAAAACCATTTGTCACTGCATTTAATAAGCTTTTAAATAGAGATGCAGATGATGCTGTGGTAGTAGTTGATTCCTTGCCAACAGGATCACTTTTAGCGGGTAATTTCCGAGGAGATTCTTTGCTAACTGCCAACCCCATGTTAAATGCGTTGGATCTTAGCATGCAGGCAAGTAAAGCCAATGAACTTGCAGCTAAAAAACAAGGGTTTCCCAAATTGGGCGTTGGTCTCGACTATGTAATGGTAGGTAAGAGAACTGACATGGAGGTGGCAGACAATGGAAAGGACGTATTGATGCCGATGGTATCAGTCAGTATTCCCATATTCAGAAAAAAATACAGAGCGGCTATAAAAGAATCGCAGCTGATGCAGGAGAGTTACGCCCTGCAAAAAGAAGAATACAGTAAAATGCTCACCTCAAAGTACGAAATGACTCGATTTGAAATGCAGCAGCAGCAAGAGTTGCTCAGACTTTACGATCAGCAAATTCAGGAATCGAATCAGATATTAAACCTGCTTTTTACTGGTTATGGCAACTCAGGTCAAGCGTTTGAGGAAGTGTTACGAATGCAGCAACAGTTGCTGAAATATGAAAAGATGAAGGCAACGGCTGAAATACAATATCAAATTGCTCTGGCCAAACTGAATTACTTAACCGCGAAAATATATTAAGATGAATACGAATAAAAAAATAATAATCATAGCACTGTCAGCACTGGCAATAGGTTTAATGCTGGGTTGGCTGATTTTTGGCGGTTCATCTTCCGAAAGTAAAATGAATGAGAACCATCAGCACACTACAGAAATAGCTGTAGAGACAGTATGGACTTGCTCAATGCACCCACAGATTCGTCAAAACGAGCCGGGTGATTGCCCAATCTGTGGCATGGATTTAATTCCGCTAGATGATCAGCAAGATGAACAACTTGACCCCATGGCAATCTCCATGTCTGCCACCGCAATGCAATTGGCCGATATTAGAACAGCTACTGTAGGATCAATGGATCCGATTAAGTCGGTGAGGTTAAATGGCAAGGTTCAGGTAGATGAACGCTTGGTTTACAGTCAGTCATCTCATATTCCCGGCAGGATAGAAAAACTGCTAGTTAATTTTACCGGTCAGTTTGTAAGGAAAGGACAGACCATAGCTTATATATATTCTCCTGAGATGCTTACTGCGCAGGAAGAATTATTTGAGGCACAAAAAATAAAAGATGCACAGCCACAGTTGTTCAAATCGGCCAAAGAGAAGCTGAAAAACTGGAAGCTTACGGATAGCCAAGTGGAGCAAATTCTTAAAGCCGGCACTCCCAAAGAACAATTTGCCATTCAGGCAGATGTTTCGGGCTATGTAATGGAGAAAATGGTGAATAACGGTGATTACATACGACAGAGAGAGTCCATCTACGAAATTGCAGATCTGTCAAAAGTGTGGTTGCTTTTTGATGTCTACGAATCTGATATGGCCTGGATCAAGAAAGGCGATAAGGTGAACTTTACAGTAGCTTCACTACCTGGCGAGGTGTTTGAAGGTAAAATATCTTTTGTGGATCCCATAATAAACCCTAATACCAGAGTGGCTAAAGCCAGAGTGGAGGTTTCAAATAGCAAACTTACTTTAAAGCCGGAAATGTTTGTTTCAGGTTTGGTTGAAGCAACGCTTCCTAAACATTCTAATCAAGTTGTAGCTCCAAAAACAGCCGTTATGTGGACGGGGAAGCGCTCACTAGTTTACGTAAAAGAGCAAAGCTACCAGGGTGTATATTTTAAAATGAGAGAAGTGGTTCTAGGACCTTCCCTGGGCGATTCCTATGTGATTAAAGAAGGACTTAAAGCCGGTGAAGAAATTGCAGTTAATGGAACTTTTAGCATCGATGCTGCAGCACAGTTAGCCGGCAAACCGAGCATGATGAACCAAAATAATGATCTGATGATGCGATCCGATGATAGGCAGATGAGTCAAGATTTTAAAGAAGACTTTAACCTACTTATAGTTGCTTACTTGGCTATTAAAAATGCTTTAGTTGATGATAACTTAAAGGAGGCAGTTGACAAACTTAAGACTTTTAAATCTTATCTCAACACACTTAATTCATCAGATTATCAGCACATTAGTAAATCAACAAATCAGCAAATTAAAAACGCATTGCAGCACATTCAACAGCTTAAAACGATAGCTGAATTACGCATTACCTTTCAGCAGATATCTGAAGGTATGATTGACATGGCTGAGACATTTAATGCAACAGAACAAACTTTATATGTTCAACACTGCCCAATGGCAGGCAATAGCAAAGGAGCAGCCTGGCTGAGTGCAGAGCCTGAAGTGAGAAACCCTTACTTTGGATCAGCCATGCTCAGGTGCGGAGAGGTCATTAACACTATATCGAAATGAAAAAAACCTATAAAATAGCAGGCATGACTTGCGAGGCTTGCGTGCAGCATGTAACCGAGACACTAGAAAAAGTTACAGCTATAAAATCGGCAAGGGTGAACTTATCAGAGGAAGAAGCTGAAATAGAAAGCGAGAAGAATTTTAGTCTTGACCAACTTAAACCCTATTTCAAAAATGGTAAGTATGATATTTTATCAGCTGATGCAACAATAGAACATCATTTGAGTCCACTTCCTTTAGTAGGCAAAAAGCAGCTAGATAATATAGACCAAGTTAACGAAAAATCATGGCTGGAAACCTATAAGCCATTACTGTTGATTTTCATATTTATCAGTGCTTTTAGCCTGCTTTACGAGCTAAATGCATCCGCTATGGAATGGCATAGGTGGATGAGAAACTTCATGGCTGGCTTTTTTATTGTATTCTCATTTTTCAAGTTCCTTAACTTAAAGGATTTTGCCAATTCATACAGTATGTACGATATAGTGGCTAAGCAAATTCCTGCTTACGGCTTCATTTACCCCTTCATAGAGTTAGCTCTGGGCGTATTGTATTTCATTAATTTTGATCCTATTACAACCAATATCGCCACTCTTACGGTGATGGGCGTAAGTACCATTGGTGTGGCTGAAAGCATTTTGAATAAGCGGAAAATTCAATGTGCGTGCCTTGGAGCGGTATTCGATTTACCCATGTCCAAGGTTACCCTCATTGAAGATTTATTAATGGTAGCTATGGCGGGGGCAATGCTTGTTTATCATTTAATCTAAAAAAAGTGGGCTCCTACTTGGAGAAATGCATCAGGAGGATTTCGTAATAGCAATCAATGTCATTTAGTTAAGACCTTACCTCCTTCTCTTGGGGAGAAGGATTAAGGATGAGGTCATGAATACTAGCTTAACTAAACGACATTGTATCAGCAATATTCTTTTATAAATCTAAAAAGCTAGAAATGGATAATTTTTTAAAACAATGGAGTGAAGCCGCCAACACCACAGTCGGATTTTTTTGGATGGCGCTTTGGGCATTTGTACTAGGCTACCTCATCAGTAGTATGATTCAGATTTTTGTAACAGAAAAACGCATGCAAAAAACCATGGCTCAGAATGAATCAAAAAGTGTGCTGCTGGGTACTTTCTTCGGTTTTATAAGTAGCTCTTGCAGCTTTGCGGCCCTGGCTTCTGCTAAGTCGCTTTTTAAAAAGGGCGCAAGTTTTATATCATCCATCGCCTTTCTGCTGGCGTCTACTAATTTGGTAGTTGAATTAGGGATTATCATTTCCATATTTCTAGGATGAGTTTTCTGTTAACTACGATTGGCTGGTAGACTGGAATTTAAGTATTTTGTATATTGAAAAATATAGAGTAGCCAGAAATAAAGAAGTAAAGAATTGAGTTTGCCACGAAGGCACAAAGGCACAAAGGGAAAAAACAAAGAGGGAGAAGGAATTTGCTACGAAAAAAAGAAGAAAAAAAATTACATTGATAACATTCAATAATGCGCTAAACCTTTGTGCCTTCGTGTCTTTGTGGCTATAAACCTTTGTGCCTTCGTGTCTTTGTGGCTATAAACCTTTGTGCCTTCGTGTCTTTGTGGCCATAAAATGTGCCTTCATGACCTTAAAATTAAAAGTACTACTATGAATTACAGTGACCTAACCCCTCATCAAGAACAGATAGGTAAAGCAATTGTGAATGCGGCTTATAACGTACATAAAGCCCTTGGCCCCGGATTATTAGAAAAGGTCTATGAAGTTTGCATGGCGCATGAAATTCGAAAGGCAGGCTGCAATGTAAAACGACAACTGGCTATTCCTATAGTGTATGATGGCATTCAATTTGACGAAGGCTTGCGATTAGATTTACTCATTGACGATAGCGTAATAGTAGAGTTAAAAGCTGTTGACCTGCTCAATCCTGTCTGGCAGGCTCAAATAATCAGCCACTTAAAATTAACAGGTTTGAAACTCGGCTATCTTATAAATTTTAATGTACCGTTGATAAAGAATGGCATAAAACGATTTAGGAATTAAAGGATAATTTACAAATAAAGAAATTGGATTAGCCACGAAGCCACAAAGAAAGGAAATGTAAATAGCCACAAAGGCACTAAGACACAAAGGAAAAGGAAATGTAAAAAGCCACAAAGGCACTAAGACACAGAGGAAAAGGAAATGTAAAAAAGCCACAAAGGCACTAAGACACAAGAAAAGGAAATATATTATCCACTTTAAAACCTGTGGCAAATTATAATACGGTAAACATCAAAACCTTCGTGCCTTCGTGGCTACTAAAAACTTTGTATATTCGTGCCCTCGTGGCAAAAATTAGCAGAAATGAAAAAGGAATCTATAAAAGCATCTGAATTTGATAAGAAGTTCGATGAAGGGAACAGCATAATTGAATACTTGGATTTGGCGCAAATTAAAAAGCCTGCTAATCAGCCTAAAAGAGTGAGTGTGGACTTTCCTGAATGGATGGTGAATGAGTTGGACAAAGAATCACAAAGGTTAGGAGTAATCCGGCAAAGTATTATCAAAATCTATATTTCAGATAAGCTAAAAGAGCTGAAATTTTATGAACTAACCACCTCTTCGGGATTTGTAATCCCGAAGCAATGGCTAAGGATTTGCAATCCGTTTCGAGCTAGGCCTACATCGCTCATATTTGACTGGTAGGCGATTTAATTATTCATTATCTTTACAGCTAAATAAACAACTTAAAACAATGAAATCTACAATAATCACACTTTTACTGGCTTCTGCTATATGCTTTCAAGCTTGCGATACCAAGAAGAAAGCCGAAGATCATTCAGATCATGATGACCATGAACACAACGAACATGGAACCCATGATGAACATGACCAGGACCAAGATTACAATGAAAATGGCGCGTTAAATCAAGATACAACTGCGCAACTTACCTTAAAGGCTTCTTCGGTAAGCAAAGAGCAATTAGAGAATATTCTTTCTTCTTATTTTAGTTTAAAAAATGCGTTGGTAAAAACCGATTTTAATAAAGCAAGTGAGGCGGCTTCCTCTTTCTTGGCTGACATTTCTGAAGACATGACTGAATTGCGTAAAGTACTTACAGGTATGAAGCAGAAAGAAAACGTGGAGGACATTAGAGTTGATTTTGAGAAAGTGAGTGGTACTATATATGAGCTGATAAAAGCTAATACTGATAAGGTGAAGGGAGAAGTTTATAAGCAATATTGCCCTATGGCATTCAATAACAAAGGTGCATTTTGGCTAAGTAGTGAGAAAACAATTATGAATCCTTATTTTGGTGATAAAATGCTGAAGTGTGGAAAAGTGCAGGAAACGCTTTAAATCCGGGTATCAGGAACTAATGTCAAGTGCCTGACCTTTTATTAGGAACAATTTATATTTTGAAAACAAAAGCGTAAGCTTTGCGTTTTTCAGAACTAAGTAAAATAGATTTAGACAAACATAATGTAATGGCAAAAACAATAGAAATTACCGATAGCAATTTTGAAGAGATCATGAAATCAGAGCATCCTATTTTGGTTGACTTTTGGGCTGAGTGGTGCGGGCCGTGTAAAATGATTGGCCCTGTAGTGGAAGAATTAGCCGGAGATTATGAAGGCAAAGCTGTAGTAGGTAAAGTTAACGTGGATGAAAACCCTAACGTATCTGCCAAGTTTGGCATAAGAAGCATACCTACCTTATTGGTATTTAAAGATGGTGAAGTAGTTGATAAACAAATAGGTGCAGTTCCAAAGCAGGTGCTGGCCGATAAGCTTGATGCACAAATGGCTTGATAGTCAAAAATTTTATAGATAAAAAAGCCCTTCAATAGTGAAGGGCTTTTTTATTGGTTTTTATAGGAACAGAATTGAAATCCAGCTACGCTACATTAAAGCATGTTGGTCAAAATACGTATCAATCACAGCCCGAGATCAAAACCAATCCCGAAGATAATTCCTCCGGGCTCTAATATACCCATGAGCTGTTGAGAGGAGGCCGACAATCTGCTGCCATCATTTGTCTGCCAAGGACGGTCTTTAAGAGCTAATGCATAGCCAAAATCAATTCGGAACGCATATTTTTGCCCTATTGACCACTTATAACCGCTTTTTAAATTTAATGTTTGTGCACTGAACAAGGTCATATTATGACTATCTGTATTTCCCGAGGCATCTGTAAAATCTAAATCAACATCTGCTATTCCTGATGAACTGGTGTACATCACACCAAAAATAAAACCTTTATCTTTTTTTAGATCGTACCGAAGACCAATCGAGCCCCTGCCGCCCCAGGCACTTATGCCAAGCCCGCCTTGAATGTATAAAAGTTCTGTAATTCTAAAGTTGGCCGAAAGACCTAATATACCGGTATAACTGTTGAGGCCAACCCCAAGCCCTAAATAGACGCGAGGTAATTCTTCTTCATAATACTCATCCTCTTCGTAATTTTGTGCATTTGCCGCAAAATTTATAATAATTGCGAGACTCACAAGTAGTATTTTCTTCATCAAAAATTTATTTTATTACTTTTTGTGGTTAAAGATATAAGTAAAAGTGGAAATTTTAAATCTGATGGACCATAAAAGTTAAAGTGCCTTGTGATTTACAGTGGAAATTGTGAAATTTTACAAAGTGTACTTTCAATGTCATTTAGATAAGACCTTACCTCCTTCTCTTGCGGAGGAGGATTAGGTGCCTGCCCGCCTTGGGCGGGATGAGGTCATGAAGACAAGCTTAACTAAACGACATTGAAGCGTAATTTCAAAATCTCGTTAAAAAATTTGCGCAGCCTAGCCAAATGCTGCCAGGCCCATCCTGCCTCAGCCTGTTTTCTTAACTATTTGCAATTGATAAGATACTATATTAGGATTTACCTTTTCCGCAGGAAGGTTTAAAATCGGGCTCTTATTGGGATTGCAAATCCCTTGCTGCACCTACAACTAGAAGCACTTGAAACTAATTTTGCATTTATCAAACGACCTTTTTAAATTGTGTTATGAGTTCTTATGTAATAAAAGACCAAAGTGCTGTACATTTTGTGACCTTTACGGTTCATCAATGGGTGGATGTATTTACAAGACCTCAATATGTTGATATCCTAATTGAGAGTTTGCAGCATTGCCAAACTGAGAAGGGACTACAAATATATGCATGGGTAATAATGAGCAACCACTGCCATTTAATTGTTAGAAGCATAACTCATCCCTTAAGCGATGTCATCAGAGATCAGAAAAAATTCACGGCAAAGGCTATAGTCAAAGCGATTGAAGACAATAAGCGAGAAAGTAGAAGAAATTGGCTATTGAAAGTCCTGACTTATCAAGAGAAAATCTGGTTTTGGAATGAAGGCTATCATGGTGAGGAAGTGTATAGTGATAGTTTTTATTACAGCAAAGTAAATTACATTCATCAAAATCCTGTTAAGGCAGGTATTGTGCAATTTGAGGAAGACTACTTGCTTAGCAGTGCTGCGGACTTTGCTGGAACAAGAAAAGGCCGGCTAGAACTAACTATTTTTGAATAATTGTTATTATGACTTTATATGTAGGATGCTCTTAGCCATTTGCAATGGCTAAGACACTATCGTAGGATTTGCAATCCGGTTTAAATTTATTCGGATTACAAATCCTACGATTTTTTCCAAGGGATTGCAAATCCCTTGTAGCTCTTGGAACAAAATAAAATTAGCAACTTGCGCGCTACTTCAAAAAAGCAATCCAATCATTTACAAAATGCGCATGAATATATACCAGCAAATAGCAGCTGAAATTATGGCTGCCACCAACATTGTAATTACCTCACATAAATCTCCCGATGGTGATTCAATAGGCAGCTCACTAGGGCTTTTGCGTTTCATAGAAAAGTTGGGGAAAACAGCTACAGTTTGTCATCCTGATCCTGCACCTGTTTTTTTGAGCTGGCTCGATACTAATGCATTTTTAGTGATGACAGAAAAACCTGATCAAGTAACTAATGCTTTTGCAGCAGCCGACTTAATCTTCTGCCTAGATTACAATGCTACAAACCGTATTGGACCGGCCATGCAAGCCTTACTAGAAGGTGTTAACTGTAAAACAGTGATGATTGACCACCATTTAAATCCGGAAGCATTCCCTACTTTGGCAGTCTCCGAAACCACCACTTCTTCCACTTCAGAATTAATAGTAGCATTAATAGAGCAGTCAGGTAACGGCTCCCTTCTAGACCAAAACATCGGCACCCCTCTGTACCTGGGTATTTTAACTGATACCGGTAGCTTCCGATTTCCGTCAACCACTCCCCATACGCACGAGGTATTGGCTAAATTATTATCGGCTGGAGTAGAGCATCACTTGGTGCACGAGGCTTTGGGTGACAATAATACAGCTAGCAAATTGCGTTTACAAGGCTATGCTATGAGCGAGAAAATGGAAATAATGAACGACTATCAGGTGGCCATTATTAGCTTATCCAAAGAAGAGCTAGCGAAGAACAATTACCAGAGAGGCGATACTAATAGCCTAGCCAACCAAGCGCTATCAATTCAAGGTATAAAGGCTGCCATTGTGTTCACGGAAAGGGACGGCATCATGAAGATTTCATTCCGATCTAAAGGAGAGGCAAATCCGGTAAATATTTTGGCAGCCGAACACTTCAGCGGAGGTGGACACGCCAATGCCGCAGGTGGTATGAGCGAATTGAGCGTTAACGAAACTTTAGCTAAAATTAAAGGCTTAATTCCTGCGTATTTTTCTATGCAAAAGGTGGATTCAGCACAATAAACGTAATTGATTACTCATTTGCTACAAAACTAAAATCGATAAGCATCTCATTATTTGAAACCGCTGCTTTTAGGGTATCACGCGCTATTATATAAACTATTTTTGTGGGAAAGTCATGTGACGGGTTTTCTGCCGTAAAGCTGCTATCGGTATATTGGCTCATGGTAAAAATGGTGGCTTGGGCTTCTTCAGGTGTAATTACCTGTAACTGCCACGCGCCATTGAGGCTAAGTAAATTCATATGTTCTTGAAAAACTGTATCGGTTGATGCTAGCGCATAGCTCCAGCCATTATAAGTGCTGTCATTTACCTTTGTCCAGTTTTCAAAAGTGAAATTACCCGGCTCTTCACCTACTCGTTTCCATTTGTTTAGCAGCCAATCAAAATTGCGCATACTTTTCTTAGTTTCTACTTGTTCCATTTTT
The DNA here is from genome assembly GCA_963832285.1 of uncultured Cytophagales bacterium. Taxonomy (GTDB): domain Bacteria; phylum Bacteroidota; class Bacteroidia; order Cytophagales; family Cyclobacteriaceae; genus Marivirga. The sequence goes on along the minus strand of CAWHTP010000002.1, from coordinate 164,833 downwards.
TCAGCTGTTGCTTCCTGCTTCTGCGTGCTTTTACTACAGGCAAGCAGTAGGCTAAAGGCTAAAAGTAAGAAGCTGATTTTATACATACACTTGCTTTTTTAGTATTACGGGAATTAAATTAGGTATTTTTTTAAAGCTTTCAAGTAGTTATTGCCATAGTATTACCACTCCTCTGCAGCACATCCTTAAAAAAAGCTGACTAATTCAGGCCAATCCAATCTATTAAAAGCTTAAAATCTTGAGGTTTTTTATTGCATATTAAAATGGCAAATTCTTCTATCTGATCGGCTTCAAAATTAGGCTGATTCAATTGCCTGCCTCTAAACGTAGGTACCATATCTGCTAAAGCCACCTCAATTTCCTGCCAATCGCCAGTGGTTTCAACCTCGTAGATGTAACTATAATCATGAGCCGCTTTATCTTTTATTCTCAGCTGATAATTTTTTCCGTCTCCCTTAACTTTAATAGCAATTTTTGAGTGACCCACAACGGCAATTGTTCCTGTACGGTAGCGTACCGAAGAAAACCCTCCATTATTTTCAAGCGAAACCTTGCCTGCAAAAATACCGTGCCCTTCAGGGGTCAAGCTAAACGATCCGGAAGATACACCGCCCATCACAGTATCATCTATTACACGCCAATTTTCAATATCAGCATTTTTATTAAAGTCAATTATATACATAGGTTCAAGTGTGTTTAAGAAAATTAGAAAAGAGATAAAAGAAATAAGCATAGGTGTTGAAAGTAAGTAATTGCTTTGGGTAACGTACCTGACAAACAGATGAACTCAAGGCTTGTTTTCAATTATATGGAAATGTAATATGCCGTTTTATTAAGAAGTGCAGTTAGGCTTCATCACAACTTGCTATTTACAATCTCATATTATTCACCTACTTTTGCGCCATGCAAGCATTAAAGGAAACAAACTTCAAACTGCCCGGACAGCAGCACTTTTACCGTGGCAAGGTAAGAGATGTTTACACCACGCAAAACCAACTCATTATGGTGGCTACCGATAGACTTTCTGCTTTCGATGTGGTGCTGCCAAGTGCTATTCCTTTTAAGGGCCAGGTGCTTAATCAAATAGCCGCTAAAAATCTAGAAGCTACCAAGGATATAGTCCCCAACTGGTTGCAAAATAGCCCCGATCCTAACATAAGTATAGGCCTAAAATGCGAGCCTTTTCCGGTAGAAATGGTGATAAGGGGTTATCTGGCAGGTCATGCTTGGCGCGAGTATAAGTCCGGCAAAAGAACTGTGTGCGGTGTACCACTACCTGAAGGATTAAAAGAAAATGACAAGCTACCGCAACCAATAATTACGCCCACAACTAAAGCCCATGAAGGCCATGACGAAGATATTTCCAGAGAAGCATTATTGAAGCAAGGCCTTATAAGTGAACATAATTATGTAACACTTGAAAATTATACGTTCGCATTATTTAACCGAGGCACTGAAATGGCTGCCAAGCAAGGGCTGATTCTTGTTGATACCAAGTATGAATTTGGCAAGTTTAATGACGCTATTTATCTGATTGACGAAATTCATACACCTGATTCCTCACGTTTTTTTTACAAGGCTAGCTATCAGGAAAACCAATTGAATAACGTAAAACAAAAGCAGTTGAGCAAAGAGTTTGTTAGGGAATGGCTGATGGAAAATGGCTTTCAGGGGAAAGAAAATCAGCAAATTCCTGAAATGACTGAGGAAAAAATAAAAGAAATATCGCAGCGCTACATTGAGCTGTACGAAAAGGTAACGGGTAGTTCTTTTAAAGCACGAAGCTATAATAATATAGAAAAGGATATTGAAGCCAACATTCTAAGAAACATAAAATAATTAAAGGAGTTAATAAAGTTCAAACAGAAACAGGCACATAGCCGAATATCATATTTATGAAATACTCAGTAGACAAAGACGAAAAATATTCACTGTTAAAAATAAAAGAAGAAAAATTAGATTCATCGGTTTCTTCACATCTCAAATCAGATTTAATAACCATGCAGGCTGAAGGCGTTGTAAATGTGGTTATAGATTTATCGGAAGTTAAATACATCGACTCATCAGGCCTTAGTGCTTTGCTTGTTGGTAACAGAATATTCGGAGAAGCCGGAGGTGCTTTTGTAATCGCTGCACCATCGGAGCATACTGAAAAACTGATAAAAATTTCGCAGCTGGATAAAGTATTAGATATATTACCAACAGCGCATGAAGCTATTGAATCGATTTTTATGAATGAGCTGGAAAAAGGGTTCAATGAAGATGGAGCTGACGAGGATTAAGTTTGCCATTTGAAGTTCAAATATTAGGCTCAAACTCTGCCGCACCTGCTCACGGAAGGCATCATACCGCACAGAGTGTTCGCATTCAAAACCATCAGTTTTTAGTCGATTGTGGGGAAGGTACCCAACTGCAAATGAAACGCTTTGGTGTTAAAAAAAATCGTTTGAGCCATATTTTTATCAGTCATTTGCATGGCGATCATTTCCTCGGGCTCATGGGGTTGCTTTCCACCATGCACTTAAACGGCAGAAAGCAAGAGCTTTCTCTTTATGGCCCCATAGGTTTGGCCGATATAATTACTATACAGCTCAAATATTCAGGCACTAGGCTTAATTATCCGCTCAACTTTACTGAGTTGAGTAGCAGTGAGTCTGAAGTTATTTTGGATAATGAACAGTTAACTGTAGCAACCATTCCGTTAAATCACAAGATTTACTGCAATGGTTTTCTTTTTAGGGAAAAGCCGAAACCAAGGAGGTTAATCAAAGAAAAGGTAGAAGGAGAGCAACTAAAAATAGTACACATTAATACGCTCAAAAATGGAAATGATGTGCTTAATGAAGCAGGTGCAATTATATATGGTGTAAAAGACTTTACACTGCCTCCCCGAAAAAGCAGGAGCTATGCCTTTTGTTCCGATACGGCTTACAACGAGGCAATTGTGCCCATAATTAATCAAGTTGATCTGCTTTATCATGAAGCAACTTTTTTGCATGAAATGCTTAGTAGAGCGGAGCAAACATTTCATTCCACCGTGAAGCAAACGGCTACTATTGCCCAAAAGGCTGAAGTAGGACGCCTTATTTTAGGCCATTTTTCCAACAGATATAAAACGTTGGAACCCGTTTTAGAGGAGGCCAAAACAATTTTTGAACACTCATACTTGGGCGAGGAAGGATTAACCTTTCATGTAGAGGATTAAATAATGACTGACTCAAATCAGCAACTATTTACACAGCGTAAAAAACGTAACCTGTTTATTGTGCTTACGGGAATTTTCCTGACCAACGCACTATTGGCAGAAATGCTTGGAGTTAAAATCTTTTCTGCTGAGAAAACCCTCGGCCTTCCACCTGCGCAGCTAAATTTACTAGGCGATTTTGTACTCGATTTTAACCTAACGGCTGGAGTAGTAATCTGGCCTATTGTATTTATAACTACGGATATTATAAATGAATATTTTGGTAAAAAAGGTGTAAGGCGCATCAGCATACTTACCTCCATCTTTATATGCTACGCTTTTGTGGTTATTTACGCAGTTACAACACTTGCCCCTGCCGATTTTTGGCTAAATGTAAATGCTGCAGATAATAACGGTAATGATTTTGACATAAATTATGCCTACAGCACTATTTTCCGGCAAGGTTTAGGCATCATCATCGGCTCTTTAACGGCTTTTCTTATAGGTCAATTTTTAGATGTTTTGGTTTTTCAGCAACTGAGAAAATATACGGGAAGTAATAAAATATGGCTTAGAGCAACAGGTTCAACCCTTGTAAGTCAGCTGGTGGATAGCTTTGTGGTACTGGGCATCGCCTTTTATATTTTTGGTAATTGGTCGGTAGAGCAAGTGCTTTCCGTTGGCATTATGAACTACATTTATAAAGCGGCAATTGCTATTTTGCTTACACCGCTGCTTTACGTAGCGCACTATTTTATTGATGAGTATTTAGGTAAAGAAAGAGCTGATGAAATGGCTAATGAAGCAGCAGGTAGCGATTTTTTCTAAGACTCTCTAAATATATTATCGCAAATTATGGCCGTAGCCATTGCGGCATTTAACGATTCTGCTTGGCCTAAGCGAGGGATAGTAACCGCCTGAGTAATAAATGGCAGTACGTGTTCACTTATGCCATTGGCTTCGTTACCTATTATCACAAATGCGTTTTTATCAAATTTTATTTGGTGCACATTGGCACCACTAAGTAAGGCACCATACACTGTGGCTTCATGCTCACTTAAAAAATTCACTATATTTCTTCTGAAAACGTTCACCCTAAATATGGAGCCCATAGAGGAGTTTATGGTTTTTGGGTTAAATAATTCGGCAGTAGTTTCAGAGCAAATTATGCTATTAATACCATACCAGTCCGCCACCCTAATAATGGTTCCTAAGTTTCCGGGGTCTCTTACATCATCTAGTATCAGCTGCACTCCACCTGTTTCGTATTTCTTCTCATCAGGTATACGTACTACCGCCAGCGCTTTATCATTGGTCTTAAAAGTACCCACGCTGCTTAGGTCGCTAGCCGATACTTCTAACAACTCCGCATTTTTTGAGTTTATTATCGATTGATGGACTTCCATAAAAGTAGGGCTGCCAAGAATAGTCCTTACTTCAAAGGTTGAGCCAAGTAATTCGAGCACGTTTTTCTCTCCCTCTACAATAAATAAACCTTCTTTCTGTCTATATTTCTTTAATTGAAGAGATTTGATGAACTTTGCCTTATTCTTAGTAAGCACGATTTCGGTTTATAGTCAATTGATAAAACAAATTTATAAGGTAACCTTCTTTATGTTTGTAGTGTTTTTATCGTCCTGCGTGGGTACCCGCTACCTCGAAGGAGAGGAAAAAGTACTATTTAAACAGAAAATAAAAGGTAATCAAAATATTTCTTCCGAAAAGTTAGATGATTTCTTTGCACAAGAAGCAAACAGACGCCTGCTTTTACTTCCTATATCGCCCTACGTGGCATTCTATGAAATAGGTGCAAGAAATTACAACCAAGATTCAGTTGTAGCCAAGCTGGACAGTGTAACAAACAACCTATCTGTCCAGATTGAGAAAGCTAGGAAGAATAATAAAAAAGGAAAAGAGCGCAGACTGGAGCGTAAATTAGTAAGGAAGGAAGAAAAACTAAGCAAGAAAATTAATGAGGGAAATGTGTTTATGCGGTGGGGGGAGCCATTAGCAATTTATGATACGCTTCTAACCCAAAGAACGCAAGAGCAGATGGAGCTCTTCATACAATCCAAAGGTTATTTTGAAGCCGAAGTAACTCATATGACTACGCTTGAAGGACCAAAAAAGAAGCGTATAGTAGTAACCTATCAGGTTGAAGAGGGAATAGCTCATTACATTGATACCGTTTTTTATAATACGGGAAAAGACAGCACTATTTTTGACATACTTACCCATAACCTTGAAAAAAGTCTATTAAAAAAAGATAAGAAATACGACCAAGCAGTACTAAGTGCTGAAAGGGAACGCATAGAGCTACTCCTTAAAAATAATGGATATTATGCCTTTACCCGACAGTTTATCGAGTTTAATGTTTATCAAACCGCTGATACTAACAGGCTTTCCGTTGAGGTACTGGTGAATAAGCCCGTTAACCAGCGTGTGCACAAGCAATTTGTAATTAGTAAGGTTAATTTTACAACCGATGTTAATGCGAATTATGCCTCCGGAAAAAGGAACACTGAATTGTTTAACAAAATTAATTATCTCTACTACGTACCCGCCTACAAAAAGAAAATTCTTGATCAACGAGTATTTATACGCCCCAATGAACTTTATAGCTTAAATAAAACATTCAATACCCAGCGGCAATTAGGTAATTTAGATATGTTCCGTTTCGTGAACGTGAAGTACGATACGGTGGGAGGAAATTTCGTAGCCAATATTTTTACCAGCGCGCTAGATAAGTATCAGCTGAGTAACGAAGTAGGAATTAATGTAAATGTATCCTTTGGTATTCCCGGACCGTTTTACAACGCCTCATTCAAAAATAGAAATCCTTTTGGAGGGATGGAGATATTGGAGCTTTCCGGTAGAATAGGTTTGGATGGTGTCGCAAACTTTACCGACCAAACGGACATTAGTACCGCCACGGAAGCTCGTCTAAACCTGACACTCACATTTCCGCGCTTTTTGTTTCCGCTGGGCAGTAAATTAAAATCAAAATTTGCGCTACTTAATCCTCGAACCAGAACAGGTATAGGATACAACTATACTGATAGGCCTGAATATATCAGGTCAAATGTTAATGCCTCTTTCGGGTATTCATGGTTGAACAATAACAACTGGATTTATGATTTGACAGTAGCAGATCTCAACGTGATACAATCATCACTGGATGAAGATTTTCAGAAAGCATTGGAGGATTTAGGTAGTACAGGAGCACGAGGAACCCAACTGCTCAGGTCTTTTAGGCCTTCATTTGTAACAAGCAGTTTCATCAACATAGCTAAAAACTTTAATAATTATGGCACCGAAAGGCAACGGGCATCTTTTATAAAATTCTTTTTAGAGGCAGGAGGTAACCTGCTCAATTTTGATCCGATAGCCGAGCTCACCGATAGCTCAAATCTGGAATTCTATAAATTTATCAAATCAAGCATAGATTTTAGGCATTATTTCCCGTATGGGAAAGAAAGCACCTTTGCTTTTAGGGTAAATGTTGGAGCAGCCAAACCCTACGGTTCTATATCGGAAAATACATTACCTTACGAAAAATACTTTTTTGCCGGAGGCAGCAGCAGTATCAGGGCATGGGCGCCACGCAGGCTCGGACCGGGAAAGTACGCGGCTACCGATGATGACGGCAGATTTGTTTACGACTTTGAGCAATTTGGTGAAATCATTTTTGAAACGAGTATAGAGCTAAGGCGAAATCTCATTAATTTTCTGGATGGAGCACTTTTCATCGATGCAGGAAACGTTTGGGTATTTGATGAAACGCCCGATAGGGAGGGAGCTAATTTTGAATTTAACAGATTTTACAAAGAAATAGCCATTGGCACAGGAGCGGGGCTAAGAGTAGATTTTTCCTTTCTGATTTTAAGGGTAGATGTAGGCTTTAAATTTTACGATCCGGTACAGCCACAAGGTGAGCGTTGGACTGTTGGTAGATGGAACATTGGCAAACGAAATAATTATAGCCCAACTATTAATATAGGGATAGGCTATCCCTTTTAGGTCCTCGGTCTACGCTTAAATTTTTGCTTCATATCCTCTATAGATTCTTCCATGCTATTTCTCAGATTATCTATCGTATCCTTATTATTATCAGAAAAACGCTTCATTTCTTCAGCCAGTCTCTCTTTATCTCTTTTCAACTCTTCAAGCCGTTCTTTTACAGCCAACTTTCCTGCAATTTCAGACTCCTTAAAGTCTGCAAACAAAGCATCTATTTTTCTACCTGCCTTGCTTAAGAATTCCTCGAAATCTCCCTTCTCTCTGTCCATAATGCTTATTGTGTTTTTTCGTCATTTGAGTCCTTCTCAACTATACTCCTAGGCGTATTTCGTTTGTGCCACTGCATAAAACCAAACGAAAGCAATAAGCCAGAACCAAAACCTTCAATAATTATAATAAAGGCAATTTTAAATGGGTTCAAATAAATGCCAAAAGGCTCATTATCCACTAAATCTAACAAAAAATCAGTATTAACAAACTTCAAATAAATAAATATAAATATGGCAAAAGCTAAAGATGAACTAGCCGCGGCTAGTATACCCGTCCCTAATCCTTTCAAATAATCAAAATCGTCATTTCTTGATTTAACTCTTGTGATAGCAAAAAACACACCGCCTGCCATAATAAATATGTTTAATGCCCTTAAACTTAAATTATGATCAAGCCCGGCTAAACGCATCATAAAAAAGTATAAAATAAGTCCTGCTAAAACTAAAGCCCCACCCAATAAGCCGTTATACTCTACTGAATCTTTTTTCATAGTATTTGTATTAATTTAATGCTGTAATAACTGCACCAGAACGGTATTGTTCAATACAAAAGGTTAGCAGATAGCATAGCTTTAACTCATGTGTAATCTCTAGCGTGCTCATTAATAAGGTGTTTAAATTAATATATCTTATATTTGCCATATAGTCTAAGGAAGTAATTTAATCCGTTAAAAAACCCAATGTTTTGTTTAAAATAACACGATTCGCATACGCACTTTTGTTTGTAGCCATGATTTTTATTGTAGGCTGTGCCGGTCAAAATAACAGAAAAGGCCCTCCTAATAAAAGGAAGCCTATGCCTTGTCCTATGAAAGACTGCTAGTATGAGAAAAATCATTATTGCCATAGATGGTTTCTCCGCTTGCGGAAAAAGTAGTACGGCAAAGAAAGTGGCCGAAAGTCTAAGCTACAATTACATTGACAGCGGAGCCATGTACAGAGCCGTTACGCTATATTTTATTGATAACTATATTAACGCCTCTGACCCCAAGGAAGTGGATAAGGCAATACGTGATATTGATATTTCTTTTAGATTCAACCAAAAGTTGGGTACGAGCGAAACTTATTTGAATGGGAGTAATGTTGAAGTTTTGATTAGGCAGATGAGCGTAACGCAAAAGGTAAGTGAGATAAGTACTATATCAGCCGTTCGTCAGCATTTAGTAAATGAGCAGCGGAAGCTGGGTAAAAAAAGAGGCATAGTGATGGATGGCAGAGATATTGGCACTAACGTTTTTCCCGATGCAGAATTGAAAATTTTTATGAGTGCCGATACCCACATTCGTTCGGAAAGAAGGCAGCTGGAATTACTGGAAAAGGGCCAAGTAGTAGGGCTTACCGAAGTGAAAGAAAATTTACAAAAGCGTGACAAAATAGATTCTGAAAGAAAAGAAAATCCACTAAGAAAGGCTGAAGATGCTTTTGTGATAGATTCAGGCTACCTCACCTTAAATGAGCAGGTAGAAAAAGTATTGCAGCTTGCCACAGAAAAAATGATCGCAAATAATGAATAACATAGCAATTACTATTGACCAGGGTTCAGGATATTGTTTTGGTGTAGAGTATGCCATAAAAATGGCGGAAGACGCCATGGAGCAAAGTGGACAGCTCTACTGCTTAGGAGATATAGTCCATAACGATCTGGAGGTGAAACGACTCAATGCTAAAGGTTTGAAAATAATAGACCACAATGAACTTCGGGAATTGCGTAACAGTAAAGTGCTGATTAGGGCACATGGCGAGCCACCGGAAACTTATAAAATTGCCTTGCAAAATAACATTGAATTGATAGATGCAAGTTGTCCGGTGGTATTGAAGCTCCAGAATAGAATTAAGAATGCGCACGATAAAATGTGTACTGACTCAGGACAAACAGTGATCTACGGAAAAAAAGGGCATGCTGAGGTAAGCGGATTGAGCGGCCAAACCAGAGACAAAGCCATTATTGTAATGGAAGACAGCGACCTGGAGCAAATAGATTACAGCCGTCCCGTAACGCTCTTTAGCCAAACCACAAAAAGCACGGCAGGCTTTTACCGCATTAAAGGCTTAATTGAAGCACGCATGCAGCAGCAAAACCCGGAAGTAGATTTAGCTGATATGGTAAATGCCAACGATAGTATATGCCGGCAAGTATCTAGCAGGGAGCCTAAACTTGTGGAATTTTCCAAAGAGCATGATGTAATACTTTTTGTTAGCGGGAAAAAAAGCTCCAATGGCCGTGCCTTGTACCAAGTGTGTAAAAACCAAAACGCCAAGAGCTATTTTATTGAAGATGTACATGAACTAAAACCTGAATGGATGGAAAATATACAATCGGTAGGTATTTGTGGCGCAACTTCTACACCTATGTGGTTAATGGAAAAGGTGAAAACATTTCTTGAAAAAATTGAACAACCTGAATTAATGTTTAGTTAATCGGAAAATTCATTTTTTAGGTGTGCATTATTCACTCAAATGATTTTTATTAGTTAAAAAATCATTAATTTTGCCTCGATTTCAAATTAGGTCTCATTCGTAAAAAACGATATGTCTCAAACCATAAAATTAAGTAAAGGTTTTGATATTAACCTTGCCGGTAAAGCCCAAAATAAGGTGATTGACGCAGGTAAACCAGAAACTTTTGCCATCAAACCAACTGATTTCCCTAGTATTACTAGGCCTAAGCTTCATGTAGAAGAGGGCGATAAAGTTAAAGCAGGTACACCCGTTCTTTATGATAAAATGTCCGACAAGGTGATGTATTGTTCCCCTGTTAGTGGTGAAATAGTTGAGGTGAAGAGGGGGGCGAAACGAAAACTTTTAGAAATAAGAATATTAGCCGATAGAGAAATTGAATTTGAAACACATTCAACTTATTCCACTTCTGATATTAAAGCGCTCGATAAAGCAACAACAATAGAGCAAATGCTCAAAGGTGGTGTTTGGCCAAACATAATACAACGCCCTTATGGTATTATAGCCGATGCTGAAGAAACACCGAAGGCAATTTTTGTTTCTTGTTTTGATTCCAGCCCGCTGGCGCCCGATTATAACATAACCCTAAAAGGAGAGGAAGAAGCGTTTAAAGCCGGTATTGAAGTAATTAAAAAACTTACAGACGGGAAGGTACATCTTAACATATCTGCAGAAGAGGAAAATCCAAGCATGTTTACGCAGGCGGATGGTGTTGAAATCAATAAAATTTCAGGAAAACACCCTGCAGGCAACGTAGGAGTGCAAATTCATCATATAGACCCAATAGGTAAGGGTGATCTTGTTTGGACAGTAAAACCTTATGGAATTATTCAAATAGGAAAGTTGTTCCTGCATGGAAAGTATGATGCTTCAAAAATTATTGCTCTAACAGGTTCGGAAGTAAAGAATCCGCAATATTATAAAGCACATATTGGTACATCTCTCAAAAACATGATTAAAGAAAATATTTCTTCCGATCATGTGAGATATGTTTCAGGTAATGTGCTTACGGGTGAAAGAATAGAAGCAGATGGTTACCTCGGCTTTTACGATGACCAATTAACAGTACTACCGGAAGGTGATTTTGAGGAACTATTGGGTTGGATAAAGCCAACTACCAAGAAATTAAGCTTCCACAGAGCTATTGGGCTGCTTTCTTTTATGAATAAAGATAAAGAATACGTGCTCAATACCAATACTAATGGCGAGGAGCGTGCTTTTGTTACTACTGGTGAGCTTGAGAAAGTGATTCCTATGGATATTTTACCGACCTATTTGTTTAAAGCGATAATGGCGGAAGACTATGACGAGATGGAAGCACTAGGTATCTTCGAAGTAATTGAAGAAGATGTAGCATTATGTGAGTTTATAGATGTGTCTAAACATGATTTGCAGCGCATTTTAAGAAAAGGAATCAATTTAATGATTAATGGGTAATTATCGCTCTGGGCGATTAGGTTTAATACAGCGTTTATTATGAATCCAATACAGAAATTTTTCGACAAAATAGAACCCCATTTTGAAAAAGGAGGTAAGTATGAAAAGTACTACACCTTGTATGAGGGGCATAGAACAATTTTATTCAGACCAAAACTTGTTACCAGTAAAAAGGGTGTTCAAGTACGTGATGGAAATGACTTGAAGCGAATGATGATTACCGTGGTATTAGCCATGGTGCCTTGTTTGCTTTTCGGAATCTGGAATATAGGTCACCAGCACTATTTGGCATTAGGTGAAACAGCAACTTTCATGTCCAAGATAGGCATTGGCGCTATTCAGGCCTTACCCATAGTCATTGTATCTTATGCAGCTGGTCTTTCTACTGAATTTACAATTTGTGTTATCAGAAACCACCCTGTTAATGAGGGTTACTTGGTAACAGGGATGTTAATAGCTTTAATAATGCCACCTAACATTCCGTTATGGCAAGTTGCTTTGGCTACTGTATTTGCCGTAATTATTGCAAAAGAGGTTTTTGGAGGTACCGGAATGAATGTACTCAACGTAGCACTTACAGCAAGAGCTTTCTTATACTTTGCGTACCCTACTGATATTTCCGGTGATGTATGGACCTACATAGGAGATGCTACACCAATAGATAGCTATACTGGCGCTACTGCATTAGGTATGGCATATGAAACGGCAGCAAATGATACCGGCACTGTTGTGGCGGCTTTCTCAAATTATTGGGCTGAAGGTATCTATACTTTAAAAAATATGTTTTTAGGAGCAATACCCGGTTCAATTGGTGAAACTTCAACACTCTGCGTTTTAGTAGGAGCTTTTATTATTATTGCTACAGGAGTGGGCAGCTGGAAAATTATATTAAGTGTATTTGCCGGCTCCTGGTTAATGGGTTTAGGCTTTAATGCCATGGGTTTAAATGCCTTTATGGATATGCCCGCACATTACCACTTGGTAATAGGCGGTTTGGCTTTTGGTGCAGTTTTTATGGCTACCGATCCGGTATCGGCAGCACATACCGAAACTGGAAAATGGATTTATGGAATCTTGATTGGTGTATTAACAGTTATTATCAGAGTGGTAAATCCGGCTTATCCTGAAGGAATTATGTTGGCAATACTGCTCATGAATGTATTTGCGCCATTAATAGATCATTATGTTGTTCAATCAAATAAAAATAGGAGGTTAAAACGTGCGACAGTCTAACGTATATGTAATTATATTTTCCGCCATACTAACCATAGTATTGGGCGGGTTATTGGCAGCCACTTCAGTTGGTTTGGGTCCTATTCAAAAGAAATCGGTGGAGCTGGATACCAAAAAGCAGATATTGGGTGCAGTAATGGTGGTTGATAAAGATGTGGATGTTCTGGAATTGTACGATCGGGTAATTCAATCGGAAGTGGTAAACGCCAAGGGAGAAATTGTGGCGAAAGACGAGGATGATAATACAATGATCGCTGAAAATATAAATGTAGGCAAAGAGTTTGACAAGGCACCTGAAGATAGGTTGTTCCCTGTGTTCAAATTCTTCGGTCAAGATTCTTCAGAGGATGTAAAGCTCTATGTGCTGCCGGTTTATGGTAATGGCCTTTGGGATAATATTTGGGGTTATATTGCGGTAGATCCATCTGGTGAGGAAATTGAAGGAGCGGTATTTGCCCATGCTGGTGAAACGCCCGGTTTAGGAGCACGAATTACGGAAGAGGGTGTTCAGGATAGGTTTAAAGGTAAACGCCTATACAACAATGCCGGTGAATACATGGCGATAAAGATGCTGAAAGGTGAAAACAACCCTGAGAACTTATTGGACGACCACCACGTGGATGGCTTGTCCGGTGCAACTATTACAGCTAATGGTGTAAGTAAAATGCTTGATAATTATTTTCAGTATTATCAGCCCTATTTTAATAAGAAAGACAAGGCTACGGCTTCTCTTTAATAAACTAAAGGAATAAGATATGAGTACGGAAACGGCAGAAAAACCGATAGTAAAACAATCAGAGCCCTTACTTTCCAAGCGAAGGAAGAATTTGGTAAAAGATCCGTTGAGCGATGACAATCCCATTACCATTCAGGTGCTAGGAATTTGTTCGGCATTGGCAGTAACTACACAGATGAAGCCTACTATGGTTATGTCCATAGCAGTAATATTTGTGATTGTTTTTGCCAACTTGTTTATTTCGTTAATGAGAAAGTTAGTGCCTGGCAGGGTACGAATTATTGTTCAATTAGCTGTAATTGCCACCTTGGTAACGTTGGTTAACGAAGTATTAAAAGCATTTGCTTATGACATGTACAAGGAGCTAAGCGTTTTTGTAGGCTTAATAATCACTAATTGTATCGTAATGGGTAGGCTCGAAGCATTCGCTATGGGCAACAAACCTTACGACTCAGTGCTTGATGGCTTAGGTAGTGGTTTAGGTTATGCCTGGATTATTCTGGCAGTAGCTTTTTTTAGAGAATTATTTGGCTCCGGAGCAATTTTTGGGTTTAAAGTATTTGAAGCAATTGGTTGGAGTTCTGAAGGTTGGGTAGGTATGGATTACCAAGCTAATGGCCTGATGGTGACACCAGTGGGAGCATTCTTTATACTGGGCATTATTATATGGGTACAGCGAAATAAAACAGGGTACGTAGAACATTAAGTTAAGAAAATTATGGATTTATTAAGTTTAGGGATAAAAGCAATATTTATAGAAAATATGGTGTTTGCCTATTTTCTGGGGATGTGTTCTTTTCTGGCAGTATCTAAAAAAGTAAGTACTTCTTTTGGTTTAGGTTTAGCTGTAGTATTTGTTTTATCTATTACGGTGCCGGTAAACTGGTTATTGCAAGAATTTGTACTTAATGAAGGAGCCCTCGTTTGGATAGATAAATCAATGGCTACCATCGATTTGAGCTTTTTGAGTTTTATCATGTTCATTGCGGTTATTGCCTCTATGGTGCAATTAGTTGAAATGGTTATTGAAAAAGTATCTCCTGCGCTTTATGGATCGTTAGGTATATTTTTACCACTTATAGCGGTTAATTGTGCTATTTTAGGTTCCTCATTATTTATGGCGCAAAGAGATTACACCATTGCTGAAGCTTCCGTTTTCGGGTTCTCTTCAGGGGTAGGTTTCTTTTTAGCAATTATTGCATTGGCTGCCATTAGAGAAAGGTTGAAGTACTCTAACGTGCCTGATGGATTGAAAGGATTAGGCATTACCATGCTAATAACAGGTTTAATGGGTATTGCTTTTATGTCGTTTATGGGGATTTCCATATAACAAAACTTGTAAAAGAATGAGTGAAAGCCCCTTCAGAAATGATGGGGCTTTTTCGTTAGCTTTGTTTTATATAAAATGTATTTAAATATGGTAGTGGGCAGCAGGTGCTTTGCCCTGCACTTTTTTTAAATAGTACAAGGTCAAACTATCTTATCGTTAAAAATGCATGCTAGCCTCTGGTACACACGCAATACATGTAGTGCCGGAACACCTAAATTATTTATACCATGAAAAAATCTATTATCTCCAAACTGTTAAGCTACTTCTTCCGCGGCTTATTATTTGTGGCACCTCTGGCCTTTACTTTTTTGGTGCTCATGGCTATTTTTAATTGGATTGACGGACTGCTTCCCGTAGATATTCCGGGATTAGGTCTTGTCATCATATTGGCCATCATTATGTCGGTAGGTTATCTGGCTTCCACCTACGTTATGAAACCTATATTTGAGCTGTTTGAACGCATTATTACAAAAATACCTATACTTAGTTTGGTTTACAATGCCATCAAGGATCTGATAGGTGCCTTTGTGGGCGATGAGCGAAAATTTAACAAGCCCGTTATTGTGCAATTTGATAAGGAGGGAAATGTAATGAAGCCAGGCTTTATTACGCAAGATGATTTAAGCACTTTGGCTTTGCCGGGCTACTGCGCTGTCTATCTTCCTCACTCTTATAATTTTTCGGGTAACATTATTATTGTCAAAAGAGCGCTCGTTAAATCTTGGGATGCCAATGGTACGGATGCTATGAAATTTATTGTATCGGGTGGCGTATCTCATATCAATTAGCATGTAATGTTAATGATGAATTATAACTTTTATAGGCGGTAGAATATAACTAATTAATAAAGAGTATAACTATACAAATATTCCGATAATATTTAATGACTTTTCATTGACTAATTGCTATGTATGTTATTATCTTTCAAAAGAACTTACTACAATTATATCACATGAAATCGAAAACTATAACCACAACCAAAAAGACTATTCTATCCAAATATACTAAGAGTGAAATTGCTTGGGGTTTCCTTGTCGGTGTTCAGTGCGTAGTGGCATTTAGCGTTATTGTTTATCACATCGTGTAATACTTCATCGCAATTTTGTATGGCAGTTTAATACTACTTAATTTTCCGCATGGCGGAAAAGTTATTTACTGTTTATAAATCATCTGCTGGGAGCGGAAAAACCTACACCCTTACACGCTCCTACCTATATTTAGCACTTCAATACCCGGAAAAATTTAAACGAATTCTTGCTGTAACTTTCACAAATAAGGCTACGCAAGAAATGAAGGACAGAATAATCGAACGATTAGCTGCCTTTTCAGAGGATAACCATAGCGGTATGGGGGAAGAGCTTCTAAATATGCTCTCTATAAAGCCTGCTGAATTAACTAAGCGCTCATCAGAATTGTTGGCCCATATCCTTCACAACTATTCTCGCTTTTCTATCCAAACAATCGATACTTTCTTCCAAACTGTCATGAGGTCTTTCGCTCGTGAGCTTGGTTTAAACGGTGATGGCGAACTTCTGCTCGATACATCCGAACCTAGAGAACGAGTAGTTGATTTACTGCTAGAAGATTTGACAGAAAATCAGCATTTACGCAACTGGTTGCTTGAATTTTCTTCCGATAAGTTAGAGGCCTCCAAATCGTGGGATGTAAGAAAGGACATACTAGAATTTAGTAACCAGTTATTTCGAGAGGAGTTTCTTCAAATAGAAAAATCGTTGGTAGAGGGTATAAAGGATAGTGAAAATATTGTAAGCTACAAAGCCAAGCTTACCAACATTATCAAGATTTTTGAAGAGGAAATGAATGCTTTGGCAGTTAAAGGCATTGCACTAATGAGCCAACACGGTTTGGCTGTGGAGGATTTTAGCTACGGTAAAAGTGGCGCAGCAAATTATTTTAATAACATTAGGCAAGGTAAGTATGTGCCGGGTTTAAGGGTATTTACAGCGCTTGAGACAGGCGGTGAATCATTGGCTAGCAAAAAATCTAAAAAGAAAGAAGAGATTGCTAATATTGCCACTGGCGGATTACTAAACGTTTTCGAAGAATTGATAGCATGTTATAACCGCTCATTCAAAAAATATAGCAGTGCAAAAGCCATAGCTTCAAATATTTATAACTTAGGTATATTATGGTTGTACCAAAAAAAACTTATTGAATATAAACAGGAAGAAGGCATATCATTTATAAATGATGCCACGGTTTTTTTAAATCAAATTATTGCTGAAGAGGAAACGCCTTTTATATACGAGAAAATGGGCGCTTTTTATGACCACTTCCTCATTGACGAGTTTCAGGATACCTCTGTTTTTCAGTGGAACAATTTTAAACCACTAATCAACAACTCGCTCGACCACGGTAAAAGCAGCCTGGTGGTGGGCGATGTTAAGCAAAGTATTTATAGGTGGCGAGGGGGCGATTGGAGACTGCTGCTTGGTGGCATCAAAAAAGATGTGAGAAGTCACGCTTATGCCGAAGATCAACTAAATAGAAACTATCGATCCAAACCTTTAATTATTGATTTTAACAACAGTGTTTTCAAAGATTTGCCGCTGCTGTTACAGCAAAATATTTTACAGGAGATAGACGGAACGCTGGAAGATGAACTTCAAGAAATGGTAGGATCATTCGCCAATGCGTATAAGGAGGTGGCTCAAGAAAAAAAGGAGGCCTATGATTATGATGGCTACATTAACCTACAATTTTTTGAGAAGGAAGATGAAGCAGGTATTGGCTGGAAAGAAAAGGCGCTTGAGAAGCTGGTAGAAGATTTAAAACAGCTGCAAGATGCAGGTTTAAAACTTTCCGACATGGCCATTCTTGTTAGGAAAGCAAGCCATGGAAAAGAGATAAACGACTTTCTGCTCAATTATCAGGCACAGGAAAAAACGGATTATAAGTTCGATGTAATTTCAAATGAATCTTTGTACCTAAGTGCTTCGCTGCTGGTAAGCTTCATGCTTAACTGCATGCGTTTTTTGTATTCGCCAAATAACAGGGTGGCATTGGCGCAAATGGCACTTTATTATCAGCAGTTTATTCTGAAAAGCACAGCTGACACGCATGAAATATTAAGTGCCTGCAATGAAAATACAGAAATAGACCATGCGCTAAGGCTTTTACCTGTGTTATTTGTGGCCGAACGAAGCGAGCTGTTAAATATGAGTTTACTTGATTTAAGCGAACGCCTTATTCAATATTTTAGCTTGAACCAGCAACTTGATGAAATCCCTTACCTGCAGGCATTTCAGGATGTGCTATTGGATTATGGGAGCCAAGGCGATATCCAAGATTTTTTGGATTGGTGGGAGCTTAATCAGTATAAATATGCCGTTAAAATTCCTGAATCGGCAGAAGCTATTCGGTTGATGACGGTTCACAAATCAAAAGGGCTACAGTTTAAGGTTGTTTTAATTCCATTCCTCGATTGGCCACTTAACCACGGCACCAGAGGCCCTATGTTGTGGTTGAATGCCGCTATAGAGGATTTACCCAAAGATGTGCCATACATGCCCATAAAGCATAGTGGTGGTGCTTTAAAGGAATCTTACTTCGCTAATGAGTTTTGGCAAGAAGAAATAAAAAGCTATCTCGATAACTTAAATCTTTTGTATGTGGCCTTTACCAGGGCGGAAGATATTTTGATAGCCTATGGACAGCAGGGAGCAGGCAAAAACCAAATAGCAGAAGCTGTGCAAAGCGTTTTACAGGGTAGATCGGATTGGAATGAAGAAGAATTTAGCCTGCAAATAGGCAACTTAAAAGCAGATTTCAACCACGATGATAGACGAGACAGATCCTCAGTAATAGTCAGCTTAAAAGAGTATCCTAGTACAAACTGGCACAACAGGCTTGAAGTAAAAAAAGGTAAGGCACTAAAGTTAAGCAAAGAGAAGCAGTATTTAAAGCGTAAAATAAATACCGGACTAATGGTTCACGATGTTTTCTCGAAAATGAAAAAATTAAGTGATAAAGAAGCAGTTTTACAAGCACTTTGGGCAGATAATGCTTTATCATCAGAAGAGTTGGAATCGGTTAACAAATTGGTATTCAATAGATTGAATAACAGTGAAGAGTTAAAAAACTGGTTTGTTACCGACTGGGAAGTTAGAACAGAGGTGCCTATTGTAGATCCATCGGGAAAAGATGTTAGAATAGATAGAGTGCACCTGAAAGGTGATAAAGCTAAAATTATTGATTTTAAAACAGGTATGAAAAAGGCTGCTGATTTAGAACAAATTCGAGCCTATCAATCAGTTTTGAAACGGATGGGCTACAGGGAAGTGGAGGGCTATTTAGCATATCTGGAACCATTTGAATTAGTAAAAGTATTATGAGCAGGCAGGCAGGAGAAAGTAATGGTAATGTGCGCCAATCATTTTTGGAAGAGCTCGCCACAACACTTCATACCAAATATGGGAATGACTTGTTCAGGCAGAAGATTATTTTCCCCAATAAGCGAGCAGGGCTCTTTTTTAATCAGGCACTTAAGCAATTAGTGCAGCAGCCGGTTTGGAGCCCTGAAATTATGAGCTTTGAAGAGTTAGTGAAAGACCTATCTCCTTTAACAGTGCCTGACAAAATCACCCTTACTTTTAAAATGCATGAGGTATTTCAGAAACACAGCCCTTTTAAAGAAAACTTCGAGCAGTTTTTCTTTTGGGGAGACCTTTTGATAAAAGATTTTAATGATGTAGACCAATACATGGCTGATGCGCGACCGTTGTTTGCCAATTTGGCGGAATGGAAGGCACTTAGTGCGAGTACAGATTTTTTATCGGAAGATCAAATACAGCTGATAACGCAATTCTGGAGCAATTTTGAGCAGCGGCCGTCTGAAGCAAAGGAGAAGTTTAGAAGAACCTGGGACATACTGTATCCCGTTTACCAAGATTTTAGAAAAGCGCTGCTGAAGGAGAAGCAAGGTTACACAGGCATGCTATACCGCAATTTAGCAGAGCAAATTGAGGAGGGTAAATTTGACCTTGAAGGCAAGTTTATTTTTGCAGGCTTCAATGCACTTACCAAAGCAGAAGAAAGCATTATGGCCTTTGCTGTAGCGGAGAAAGAAGCTGAAATATTCTGGGATATTGATGCTTACTATGCTGCGGACAATCAATCACAGCAGGAGGCGGGTAATTTTTTCAGAGATTACAAAAAGCACCGGGTATTGGGCAAAACTTTTCCGGAGCAGCTGCCCGATTTTATTGGTAAGGTAGCAAAGGAGGTAAATCTCATTGAGGTATCTGGTAATATAGGCCAAACCAAGCTGCTAGGCGAGTACCTTAAAAACGCAGACTTAACAGAGCCTGAAAAGACAGCTATAATTTTAGGTGATGAGTCCTTACTGTTTTCTGTTTTGCATGCCATACCCGAAAGCATTAATAAGGTAAATGTAACAATGGGTTACCCACTAAAATTCGCACCTATTTTT
The DNA here is from genome assembly GCA_963832285.1 of uncultured Cytophagales bacterium. GTDB lineage: Bacteria > Bacteroidota > Bacteroidia > Cytophagales > Cyclobacteriaceae > Marivirga. The sequence continues at coordinate 144,715 of CAWHTP010000002.1, read as the reverse complement.
AGTTTGCTCGTCAATTGCCTTTACCTACAAAAAAATATGCGCGAGGTAAAAGGTCAAGTGAATTTTAACCACCGCGATGTAGTTAAAATTTTAAAGCATCCGCTTGTTTCTGCTTTAAAAGTGGTTGAAATTAAAAAGAAAATTCATGAAATTGAATATGAGAACAAGGTCCGGGTCGATGCTAAAATATTATTAAATGGGCTACCCGATGTCTTTCAGCATATATTTTCCGATGCTTCCAACAATCACTTCAGCTATCTGAAAGAAATTATTTTTAGCCTTTACCCCTCCGATGAAGAAAGTATTGCCGTAGGTTTTTTTAATGAGTTGCATAACCATATTGCCAGACTGGAGCAGATTGTTGAAGAATTTGACTTGGAGCTTAATATAGATGCCCTCATCAGGCTGGTTAATAGAATTGTTCAATCATTACGGGTGCCTTTTTCCGGTGAGCCACTGGAAGGCTTGCAACTCATGGGCGTACTGGAATCAAGAAATCTGGATTTTGATGAAGTTCACTTGCTGTCAATGAATGAGGATAACTTCCCTGCAAAGGGAAATACCCAATCGTTTATTCCTTTTAACATAAGAAAGGCGTACGGACTGCCCACCATGGATCAGCAAGATGCCATCTATGCTTATTTGTTCTATCGCTTATTGCACCGCAGCAATAAGCTAAATATTTATTACAACACTGAGGGGAGTGGCGGAAGAGGTGGTGAGGCCAGTCGGTTTATAAAGCAGTTGATATATGAGGTGGGTGATACCGCCATTCAGTTAAATTATAAAACACTTGCCGCCTCAGGTAAGGTACAAGCACCGCTAGAGATAACTATTCCCAAAAATGACCAGATAAAAGCACAGCTGAAAGCATATAGCATACCCGGTAAACGAAAGCTGTCGGCCTCAGCACTAAAAATTTATTTGGATTGCAGGCTAAAGTTCTATTACCGCTACATAGCCGGCTTAACAGAGCCCGATGAGGTGTCGGAAGAACTGGATGCTGCGGCATTTGGAAACATCTTGCACAACAGTTTGGAAGATTTATACAGGCCTTACATAGGCACAGAAATAGATAAAATCCTGATCGAAAGCACCATCAAAAAGCAGCTAAAAGCTACAGTAGAGCACCGTTTTGCAGAAGAGTACGGCAGTAATGCGGCAGATTTTATTTTTGAGGGCAGAAATATTATAGCGCGCGATATGCTCATGAAAATGATCAATAAAATGCTTGATTTTGATGGTGCATTAGCTCCCTTTACAGTGCTAGAACTGGAAAAGAAGGACGAGTACATTTATGGTCAGGTAGTATCTGCAAATCTGGAGGTGTTTATGGATGCCAAAATAGATAGGCTTGACAAGGTGGGCAACACCATACGGGTTATTGATTATAAATCCGGTGGTGACGAGCTTAAATTCCCTGATATTCCTTCACTTTTTGATAGGGAACACGCCAAACGAAATGGAGCAGCCATGCAAACAATGTTTTATAGTTACCTCTACTATAAAAAGAAAGGGAATAAAGCAGGTGAGGCCATACAGCCGGGGCTTTATGCCGGTAAATTTATTTTTAAAGATGATTTTAGCGAAAAGCTTATATTAAAAGAAGGGCGCGGTGCAGAAAATGCTATTATTGATGCTGTACCTTATATGGCTAGTTTTGAGGAAGAAGTAAATAAGGTGTTAACGGAGCTATTTGCTAGCGAGCAGCCCTTTGACCAAACTGAAGATTTGGGAAAATGCAAATGGTGCCCTTACAGCACCATTTGTCATAGATGATTGGATGCCAGATTGATGCTATTTTTAAATTATAATACCATTAAATTGTACTTTAATATATTTCTTCATTAACCTAAACAAGGTATTTTAGGATTCTAAAAGATTTTAATTTATTGTATAGTGTTGCAATAAGTGTGAAGAGGTGGGTTATCACTTTAGTCAATATTGTAATGGTAAAATAGCATTGAGAAATTAGCAAGTTCAATAATCTAATACAATAATAAGAGATTATAATTACTTTAATATGCGATAATAAGAGATTATAATCACTTAAAGTAGCGATAATAAGTGATTTTATGTTAATATTGATTAGTTTTGTTCTTAATTTAACATTATGATACAGAGAACTATAGAAAAGGAGTTAGCCAATAAACTGGATTTCGACAAGGCTCTGATTTTGCTTGGTCCCAGACAAGTGGGTAAAACAACCATAGTCCGAAAGATTGCTGCTCAAGTTGATCCAAATTACTTATATGTAAATGGCGATGATCCAGCTGTAAGGCTGCAATGGGCTAATACTAACCAGAATTTTATTAACAAGTTTATTGAAAGACAAAAAGTTATTGTGTTTGATGAGGCACAACGTATAGATAATATCGGTTTGAGTATAAAAATGATTGTAGATGCAAAGCAAGGCGTGCAGGTAATTGTATCTGGCTCTTCATCACTTGAAATAGCAAGCAAAATTAACGAGCCATTAACTGGTAGGAAATGGGAGTTTCGCCTATATCCACTATCATGGAAGGAGGTGGAAAATCATTTTACATTTGGCTCAGCTTATGCCAGGCTCAATCAGTTTTTGGTCACAGGTTTTTATCCTGAGATTGTGACTAAACCGCATCAGTCAGAAGATTTATTAGAGAACCTTGCAGGAAGTTACTTGTATAAAGATATTTTAGAAATGGGTGGCGTTCGTAAGCCAGCGGTTTTACTCAGGTTGTTGCAAGCGCTTGCCTGGCAGGTGGGCGGCTTGGTTTCTTACAACGAACTTGGCCAGACGGTGGGCACTGATAAAGCAACAATTGGCAGATATATTGATTTGTTGGAAAAAAGCTTTGTAATTTTTGTCGTACATCCTTTTTCCAGAAACCTGAGAAATGAAATAAGTAAAAGTAAAAAGATTTACTTTTTTGACAATGGCATTAGAAATACACTCATTAACAATTATGCACCATTGGAACAACGAGATGATGTCGGCATTCTTTGGGAGAATTATCTTATGGGCGAAATGAAAAAACATCTTGCGTACAGTAAAGGAATAAGCAATATGTACTTCTGGCGCAGCAAGGATAAGGCAGAGATAGACTACATTGAAGAAAGAAATGGAGTGCTCAGAGCATTTGAATTCAAATGGAAACAAGGGAAAAAGTACAATTTTCCGCCTTCGTTTATGAAACAGTATAACCCTTCTGTTTCAGCAATCGTCACCCGAGATAATTTTTGGGACTATCTTTAGAAACAGCTCAACTAAAATGTTGCCAACCCTGCGCTTGCAGTGCAATGGCATTACCATTAGTGCTTACCAGATTTAAACCGTTGCTTTTTTCATTGATGTAGCCAATAAAATGGATGTCAGGATGGTTCTTAACTTTCTCAAAATCATCTTGCGAAATGGTAAACAGCAATTCGTAATCTTCCCCACCATTTAATATGGCGGTGTTGGTATCTAGTTTGAATTCGGCAGCAGCCTCTTGCATAGCCGAGGCAAAAGGTAGCTTGTCCTCATGAATGTTCAAGCCCACACCGGATTGCGTGGCAATGTGGTATAGTTCTGAAGCCAGGCCATCAGAAATATCTATCATAGATGTAGGTGTAATGGCTAAATCGCTCAGTTCGTGAATTAAATCTACTCTGGCCTCAGGTTTTAGCTGTCGGCCTACAATATATTGGTAATTATCCAACTCAGGCTGCATGTCAGGGTTTTCTAGAAAAGCCTGTTTTTCTCGCTGCAGCACCTGCAAACCCATGTAAGCGCCACCCAAATCACCCGTTACGCAAATAATATCATTCACCGTAGCCCCATTTCTATAAGCTACTTTACCTTTATCAGCTCGGCCAATAGCAGTTACTGAAATAACCAGTCCGCCACCGGATGAGGTGGTGTCACCACCTACCAAATCTACATGATAAGCTTCGCAAGCGGCACGAACACCTTCATAAAAAGCGTCTACAGCTTCAACTGAAAAACGATTACTTAGCGCTAAGCTTACCGTAATTTGTTCTGCTATGCCATTCATAGCAGCAATATCCGATACATTTACCGCAACGGCTTTATAGCCCAAATGCTGAATAGGATGGAAAGAAAGGTCGAAGTGAATGCCTTCTACCAGCATATCTGTCGACACCAACTGAAAGTGATTGCCCATATCCAGCACAGCAGCATCATCACCTATTCCTTTAAAAGTGCTGGGTACTTTATTGGTAAACTTGCTTGCTATTTTATCAATAAGACCAAATTCACCCAATTTACTTACCTCTGTACGTTGCTGTTCACTCATTATATCTTTGGCTTTCTTCGTTAAAATATTTATTTTTGTGCTATGAAGACGAAATTTTTTAAATTACTGATGTTCACCTTACTGGGTGCTTTTCTTTTTTCGGCTTGTCAGAAGACATCATTCGAAAACCGCAAAGGTAAAAAGAAGTTGAAATATTATAATTCTATTCAGCACCAATAGCATCCTGAACCGATTGGCATAATTCAATCAATACGCCATTGGTGGTTTTAGGGTGCAAGAAGCAGACTAATTTGTTATCGGCTCCCTTTTTAGGTTTTTCACTTAATAGCTGGAATCCTTCGGCACTTAAACGTCTCATTTCTGCCTCAATATTTGCCACCTCAAAAGCTATGTGGTGCATCCCTTCACCTTTTTTCTCTAAAAATTTAGCAATAGCACTCTCAGGTGTAGTAGCTTCTAATAATTCAATTTTCGATTCCCCCATTTGAAAGAATGAGGTAGTAACACCTTCGCTTTCAACAGCCTCTTGCTTGTAGGGTGCTTTATTAAATAGCTTCGTAAATAATGCGTTAGACTCCTTCAGGTTTTTAACGGCTATTCCTATATGTTCTACCTTTAGCATTGTTTTATGTATTAGTGCCTATTATTGTTAACTTTGCAAAGTTGCAGAAACTTTTTGACGGATAAAAAAGTTGATTGCATATATATTAGCACTAAAATAATTTGACTAAAATGATGGAAACATCGAGTGATATTCATGTGGAGAGCGCTAAAATACAGCGAGAGATTAAAAATTACATGGGTGTTAATAGCAGCGAGCTTGTGTTTGAGTACAGCACCATTGACGGTAAGCAAAAACTCGATTTAATTACTATCAACCCAAGGCACAATCAATCGTTTTTATTTCATTCCGAACTGGGCTTCGATAAAGTGGAGACGTTGAAGAAAATGCTGAATTACGTAAAGAATTCTCGCGATCAGGAAAGTTCTTACACTATACAATGGATGGCCAAAGAGGAGAAAGAATTACACACCTCTTATTTTAGAGCAAGTAATATTTTGGACAGCCTAGATAAACTATATTACGGCAGAGATCGTAATACTATTACAGTTTTTAGCGTAGTGCTAAATCCTGTATCTTAAAATAATTATACTATGATTACAGTTACTGATAAAGCAAAAAACAGGTTATCTTCTTTAAAGGTAGAGGAAGGCCATACACCCAAACACAATGTGCGTGTATCTGTAAAAGGTGGTGGCTGTTCCGGCTTAATGTACGATTTAAGCTTTGATGACCATATTACCGATGGCGATGAGATTTTTGAAGACAAAGGCATAAAACTGTTAGTTGATAAAAAGAGTATGCTTTACCTTTTAGGCACTACTTTGGATTTTACTGATGGCTTAAACGGAAATGGTTTTCAATTTATTAATCCTAACGCCTCTCGTACTTGCGGTTGTGGGGAGAGTTTTTCTATATGATAAACAGCGTTTAAAATTGCAAAAGGGATTCTTGCAAGCCGATTTATTTTGATAAGTCGGCTTTTTTATTTTTATTGTGTTATGATTTTACCCGGGTTTATTTGTAAGCGTACAAATATGGCATGCCATTGCCCTTGTAAGTCCTTCTCTCTGCAGGGACTTCAGCCTATTTTTGATTGTTAAAATAGTATCCAGTTCGGATAAATATTTAGTAATCAAAAACGAAAATCATGTTTCTCAAAAACCTCTTTGCCTTTTTTCTGCTTTTAATACCTTTTTTAACTAATGCCCAAGGTAGGCTCATGCTTGTTGGCGGAGGTTCGGAAACTGATGGTGGCTGGAGCGATACGCCCTATCAGTGGATGGTGGACAATGCGGCAAATAAGAAAATAGCCATTATCAGTTATGCTGATGCAGATCAGTGGCTGCCAAACTATTTTAAAAAACTTGGCGCTTCCGAAGCTAATAATATAAAAATTGCCTCAAGAGCAGCTGCGGAAAGTGGTACCATTTATACAGAACTTACAGCTTATGATGCCTTATTTTTTAAAGGGGGAGATCAGTTAAAATACTACGAATACTACAAAAATACACCGGTACAGCAGGCAATAGAAGATATTTATGAAAATGGCGGGGTAATAGGCGGTACAAGTGCGGGTATGGCCATTCTTTCGAGAGTTATGTTTACAGCGGAAGAAGGCTCTGCTTTTCCTATTGATGCATTAGAGAATATCAATAGCCGCTTCATTACTTTAGCTAATGATTTTCTACCTTTTTACGAGAACTACATTTTTGATACCCACTTTATTGAGAGGGGACGGACTGCACGCGTAATTGGTTTTATGGCTAATTGGTTTGACGAAGAGGAGGAGCTTATCAACGCAATTGGTGTGGACGATAGGACGGCTTTCTGTATAGATGCACAAGGGCAAGGAACTGTTTATGGTACAGGAGCAGCTTCGGTTTATTTGCCCAAACAATTTACAATTACCAATAATCAACTAACCGATTCTGACGTAAAAGCGATGCAATTAACACACGGTCAAACCTTTGACCTGGTTAATAAAACACAAGTTTCAGTAGCGTTTGCTGAGGTATCTTCCCCTCAGTTACAAAATACCTACTACAATGTATTTGCTACAGGCACTTTAGGATTGCAGCAAAATAAGCCATTGCTGCAAGATGCACTTACCGCAGCAGGTAATGCTAGTGAGTTAATTATCGTAACAGATAATCCGCAAGGAATTGCCAAAAGCTATTACAACTATTTTGAAACCGAATTAGCCCTAGATGTACAAATGGTAGGCACCTCCAATGAATTTAATTCACCCGATAGCTCAAATCTTAGAAATAAAATAAGAGCAGCAGCACTTGTACTTTTTATAGACGCTAACGCTGTGGAAGATTTTCTGGAAGGCGGAAAAACTGGTGAACTAATAAAAACGCATGTAAAACGGAATTTAATTACCTCCGTATTTATAGGGAAATTAGCCGAAAAAATAGGTCAAACCTATTGTACGAATATCTATTCTGATCCTTTAAATGCCTACTACGATGATTTAGAGTTTGCGGCAGGCTTAAACATGTTACCGCAAGCTTTTATAACTACCAATTCCTTTAAGCTGGATGAGAAAGATTATTATGAAAATATTGCTTCAGTCTTGGTCGATCAGCTGTTAACGGCCTCTCTGGCTTACGGTGTTTATTTACCGGAGAATAGCTACCTTAAGTATGTAATTAGTGCATCGGATGAGCTTAACTTGAGCACTCATGGAGGCCCAAGTGCTGTTCTAGTAATGAATAGTGGTACGAGGTACCAGCGCACATCGCAAACAGTAAGCGGAAACACCAGCCGTACTCAATATGGTTTTGACAGCCTGCAATATAGGATGACTAAGGCATCAGCATATAAATTAATGGAGGTTACAGCACAAAGCCAAGAGGAGTATACACTTGAGGAAGAGATTATACTGAGTGCTAAGTCAATTATTAGCAATAAGTTGATATTGCAAGCTAATCCGGTAGGTGCCAGTTTAGTTTTTCAACAGCCGTTAAAGGAGCAGCACCGTTTAACAATTATTGATCAGTCAGGAAAAACTGTTTGGAATAAGGTGCTTGAGCAGCATGTAGTAGAGGTTAATATTAATACCTTAAAAAGTGGACTATACGTTATTAAGCTTCAAAATGAGGTAGATAATGAGGTTTATTTAAGTAAAATCGTGAAAAGATAACTAATCAGCTTGTTTTCTAAACTTGTTATAGTTAACATTGATTTCGAGAAATGAAAATAGTTTCGTTAAACATATCAAATAAAGCACGTCCGGTGCAGGCTCAAAAGTCATTAACCTTAATGAATTTGCAGCCTATTTTTGATTGTTAGTAGATATCCTCCTCTTGCTGATCAATCTAATAATTGACAGCCAATAAATTATCAATATTTAGTTATACAATTACCTTAAAATTTTTCTATGGAAATTTTTACCAAAATGCTTCTGGTGTTTTGCACCATATGCTTAGTTGCTTCCGGTGCTGTTGTGCATGCACAAACCGTACAAGGTACGGTTATTTCTACCGAAGATAACTCACCTTTACCAGGCGCCAATGTTATTGTAAAAAGTACAGGAGAGGGTTCAACTACCGATTTGGATGGAAACTACAAAGTAAATGCTGCTGGCGATGATGTACTACTCATTTCTTTTATAGGGATGAAAACTCAACAAGTACCTGTAAGCGGTAGGTCAATAATCAATGTGGCACTGAAACTTGATGTAGCTCAACTTTCTGAAGTTGTTGTAGTGGGATACGGGACACAGAAGAGGGCGGACATTTCGAGTTCTATAAGTACATTGGATGAGAATGCTATTGAAAATGTGCCTGCAGCGTATAGCTTTGATGGTGCTATACAAGGGAAAGCTGCTGGTGTAAACATTTCAACATCATCAGCAACACCCGGAGCTGCCGTTAATGTGAATATACGAGGGGTTACTTCAATAGGTGCCAGCAGTCAGCCGCTATATGTAATTGACGGTATTCCTTTGGTTTCGAGAAATAACTCTGCGCTTAATTCCAATATTCAACCAGTAAATCCTCTCGCAGATATCAATCCAAATGATATTGAGTCTATATCTGTACTTAAGGATGCTTCAGCTGCAGCAATTTATGGATCGAGAGGTGCCAATGGCGTTATCATAATTACTACAAAACGAGGCACAACTGGCGGAACAAAGTTTAATCTAGGTTATTACACAGGTATTTCTGAAATCAGTAATACACCTGATCTCATGTCATCCTCCGAATGGATAAACTTTTATAATACTGCCGCAGAATTTGATGGTCTGGGTGAGAATTATTGGAATAGTCAATTGGGAGATCCGAACGATCCAAATTTACCTCATTATAACGCCTACGATTACATTTTCAGAACAGGCATAACCCATAATGCCGATTTAAGCATGCAGGGTGGTGGAGAAAAAACGCAGTACTACCTTTCCGGTAACTATTACAATCAGGAAGGTATACAGATTGGTCAGGGTTTTGAGCGGATCAACGGTCGGCTGAATTTAGACCATTCAGTTAATGACAAAATGAGCGTGGGTACCAACCTTACTTTAAGCCGAACAAATCATCAAAGGACTATTAACGAAAACGATGAATATGGTGTGGTTATCAATGCACAGGCATGGGATCCTACTGCTCCGGTTGTGGAAGATGATGGCAGCTACGCAGATCCATTTGATTATTACGGATGGTGGGCACTTGATAACCCTTTATTTATTGCGGAGCAATATATAAATAACTCGAATACAAATCGTGTATTAGCTTCGGCTTTTGCTACTTATGACATTATAAAGGGCCTTACATTCAAAACTTCATGGTCGGTAGATTTCAACTCGCTGATTGACGAGGGCTTTGTGCCTGCCGGAAGCAAGCAGAGCGATGTTGGTGTCGGGATTTATGCCACGGCTGATGAATTGGCATGGTTAAGTGAAAACACTTTAACCTACAATTCTGTAATAGGCGATGGCCATAACATTAGTATTTTGGGTGGCTATACAGTACAGGAATCAAATTCCGATTTTGCCACAACTGAAGGCAACGGATTTCCCAATAACAATTTTTTCAAACTTGCCACAGCTGCTACAACTTCTGGCACTTCGAGCTCTACGTCTTTCGGTTTTCAATCATTTCTGGCTAGGGCAAACTATAATTTTAAGGACAGGTATTTGCTGAATTTCACCATTAGGGCAGATCAATCATCGCGATTCGGCCCTGATAACAGATTAGGCGTGTTTCCATCGGGCTCCATCGGCTGGAATATTTCCAATGAAGCCTTTATGGAGCCAATCAGGAATACTGTAAGTAACCTAAAATTGAGAGCGAGCTACGGTAGCACAGGAAATGCCGAAATTGGTAATTTTAGCTGGAGAGCCTTATATTCTCTATCAGCCGGATATAATGGTGAAGGCGGAACGGCACCGGGCAACATAGGAAATGATGCCTTAGGTTGGGAAGTTACCGATCAGTTGGATATAGGTATAGATATTGGCCTAATAAATAATAGGTTCAACATAACGGCCGATTATTTCCAGAAAATCACAACCGATTTACTTTTAGATGCTGATATACCTGGCACCACTGGCTTCGGGACACAAACAACAAACTTCGGAGAAATTCAAAACGAAGGATTTGAAGTAGCACTGAATACGTTGAACATAGAGACCGATGATTTTCAGTGGACTTCAAACTTCAACTTTACTCAGGTGGAAAACAAGGTGATTGATGTGATCAATAATGGCCAAACTCCATCCCGTAACTTTGTGATTTTGGAAGGAAAGCCGTTAAGTCAATTATTTTTAATAGAATTTTTAGGAGTTGACCCGTTTACAGGCGATGCAGTTTTCGAAGATTTAAATGGGGATGGTATTATTACACAGGATGATCGACAGCCGGTAGGATCAGGTATACCTACCTATTTTGGAGGGTTTACCAATACTTTTAGCTATAAGGGAGTATCGCTAGAAGTATTTTTACAATATTCCGGAGGCAACAAAATTTTTAATCAAAGTCGGTTTGCTTATGAGAACTACGGTGCTTTGCGCAGTGGCATACCTTATGGAAACCAAAGTAAGAACTCTCTCGATTATTGGAGGGAGCCCGGGGATATCACTAATATTCCTCGCCCTTCACTAGCATCTGAAGATGATACTGATGATCTACAATTTCAACGTTTTAGTACCCAATACTTAGAGAATGGTGACTTTATACGCCTCAAAAATGTGAGGCTCGCTTATCAGTTACCTTCGGCTCTGATTAGTAAATTGAAACTTTCGTCAGCAACTGTTTACGCTCAAGGTAGAAACCTGTTAACATGGACCGATTATATAGGTTTCGATCCAGAGGTATCCACTAATACGAGTTCTCAGGGTGGGCTAAATGCCCAGCAGGGTGAGGATTTTGGTACCCTTGGACAAGCTCGCACTTATACATTAGGAATTAACTTAGGATTTTAAAATTGATAGCTATGCAACTTAAACAATATAAATATTGGGCTTTTACAATAATAATGGTATTTCTGGCCTCTTGTGAAGTGCTTGATCAAGAGCCTGAGTCTGAAATCCCTCGAGATCTGGCCATTGTTGATGCCCAATCATTAAAGGCTGCAACAGTGGGTCTTTACAGTACATTACAGGCCGGAGGCTACTATGGTGGTGGTTTTGTTATGGCAACTGAACTCACCTCAGGCAATGCAAGGGCGGCCGCTTTTCAGCGGTACTGGCAAGAGCTCGCCTCGGGATTGGTACCTACCACCAATTTTCAGGTGGAAGATTTTTACATCGCTGGATATGCCTCAGTAAATGCTGCCAATGCAGTGTTAGTAAATGGACCTTTAGTTACTGGTGTTTCTGAGAACGAACTCAATCAGGCACTGGGAGTGGCACATTTTGTGAGAGGGCTGGCATTTTTTGATCTTCTCCGATCTTACGGTGAGTTTTTTGATAACTCCTCTCAGTTTGGAGTTTCATTGCCACTAGAACCTGCCTTGGAAGTTCGTGAAGTACTAAGAGCTACAGTTGCTGAAAGTTATGCGCAAATTGAAGATGATTTAAATACGGCAATTGGTCTTCTGAATCCGGGAGTACTAAATAAAACAATAGCTTCAATAGAAGCTGCGCAGGCAATATTGGCAAGAGTTCACCTATATCAAGGAGAGCTTGAGGCCGCGAAAGCATTAGCTAGCGCGGTAATTGGTTCCGCAAATTACAGCCTGACTCCTAATTATAATGCTATTTATACAAGCGATGGCAATACCTCAGAATCAATTTTTGAAATTAGTTTTGTTAACTTAGACGATGAAAATATATGGGCTGTCAACATGCTTGTATCTCCTCCTGAGGTTACTGTAAGTAGTGATTTGGAAGCATTCATCAGTGATCAAGAGGAGCGCAGTGATCGATTTGAGCAGATAGGAGATTACTTCCGTTCTACAAAATATGGCACCAGCCAGAACGATGCCGGAGCTAATACCATCGTATCAAGGATTTCAGAGATGTACCTTATCAGGGCAGAAGCTTTGGGAACAACTGATTTGGATTCTGCCTTAGTTGATATTAATACTGTTCGCGAACGTGCAGGACTAAATGTCCTTGATTCCGGAGAAATTACGACCCGCCAAGCGCTAATCGATCAATTATTGCAAGAACGTAGGGCAGAGTTTGCTTTTGAAGGGCAATACTGGTATGATTTGATCCGCTATGGTAAATTTGCTGAGGTAACCGGTTTACAGCCTTTCCGAAGAGTTTTTCCCATTCCCCAAAGGGAGATGAACATTACCACCGTTTTAACCCAATATCCAGGTTACTAAAATCTTAAAATATCTGCTATGAAAAATTTTAAATACTACCTACTATTTTTAGGCTTGTTGACCCTTTCAGTAACATTTATTGGTTGCGAGGAGGATGAGCAGGGCTCTTCCCCTACGGCCGCCTTTGTGGTTTCTGAAACCTCGGTGCTGAAACAAAAGTCGTTAATAACATTTATCAATCAATCGGATGAAGGGCGCTCTTACCTTTGGTCATTTGGCGATGGACAGGTATCCAAAGAAAAAGATCCAACTCATATTTACACCGATCCTGGCACATATAACGTCTCTCTGGAGGTCAGCGCAAATGGATTTCGCTCTATAGCTTCTCAGGAAATTGCTATTAGTGGCTTTGAGTTCGAGCTTTTCTTCATTGATAATAATGGAGCAAATGTGAGTAAAATGAACCTCAACGACACCACTACAATCACGAGTGTTTTTGATCTATCAGGATTTAGTTTCGGACTCACTTATGATAGTGCTAGTCAGGAATTATATTACTCCGATGATGATTCATTGGTAGTCTTTAGAAACAGTGTGAACGGTGGGAGCGAATCTCTAATAGCCTCAGGGATAGATGGCCCAAGAGGTATTGCCCTTGATTTAGCCAATAGTAAAGTCTTTGTTGCAGAAAGATTTGGTAATAAGGTTTTAGAGATAAACACTACTACTAAAGCAATAACTTCACTTTTTGGCTTTGATGATGATACGACTTATTTGCGTCCAGTTGGTCTTGATATTTATGACGACATGCTCTTCTCAACAGCTATAGAAATTGATGCGGAAACTGTCTGGTCAGCTTCTACATCAGGAGAAAATCTTACTCGCCTGATCGATTACAATGCCGGTGGCTTCGGCTATGCCATCGCAATAGACAAGGTTAACAGGCGGATGTATTTTGATGACAATGATTCAGGTGCATTGCTCAGCGCAGCACTTGACGGTTCAGATATTACCGACATTGGTACTAGCTCTGATAGGGTATACGGTATTGCAATAAACAATACCCTAGGCAAAGTGTACTGGGCAAGTCGAGATGGCATTATCAAGGAAGCACTACTGGATGGATCAGGTGAAAAGGTATTGAAACGTACCGATGCGGATATTAGAGGAATGATTTTACGACAAATAAACTAATCACTTTATGAAGACTTATATATTTTTAATCCTATTAGTAGGGGCATTATTCTCCTCTTGCTCAGAAGCTGATTTTCCAGTGCCGGAAGCATCAACAATTGATGCAAAATATTCTGTTCAATTAGAGGGTCAGACCGTCACTTTTATTAATGAGACACGCGTTGCTGAAAATGCCGGAACTGTTAAATATGCTTGGGATTTTGGCGATCGTACCAGCAGTACAGAGGAGCAACCAGTACATACTTACGCTAAGGTTGGCATTTACAGAGTGAGGCTCGTTGTCACGGCTGATGATGATGTTGATTTTTATGAACTTTCTGTGGCTGTAATTGGTAGCCTTAATGTTGAAATTTATTTTGCTAATGGTGGGCAGGGTACGTTAAACAGATTGCCTGGTAACGATGTAGTTTTTGATACCGAGCAGCAAATATTTGGTGTTGATTATGACTCTACAAACTCAAAAGTCTATTATTCCAGCAGCTCAGCAGGGACATTGTCCAGATCGGATTTAGATGGCGAAAACGTTGAGGTGCTTATTGAGGGAATTCAGGGAGCGCGTGATCTAGCTTTAGATTTAGACAACCAAAAAGTGTACGTGGTGGCAAGGGGTAGCAATCAAATATTGGCCTACGATATGCTGGCCGATACCTCCAAGGTACTTTATTCAACAGCTAATGGATTAGGCCAATTACCCGAGGCAATAGATTATTATAATGGTTTTATCTATGCTACCTGTGTTGATGTTAGGTTCGAAAGTGTTTACAAAGGAAAGATAGACGGTACCGGTATTGAGAACATTATTGATTTTGGTGCCGGTGGTTTTGGATATGGTCTGGCCATTGACAAAACGAATGAGAAAATCTATTTTGATAATAACGATGCGAATCAAATTTTAATGGCAGATTTGGATGGCACCAATATTACATCAATTGTTAATACGGTGGGTCGAGCTTACGGAATTGTGGCAGATCCTGAAAATGGATTAATTTATTGGTCCGATGATGGTGATAGGTTTATAAAGAAAGCGAATTTAGATGGAAGCGAGGCTGTTCCTGTAAGCCTTGTTTTATCTGATCCGCTTGGCATTTTCTTTATTCCTTAAATAGCCTCAATTTATTCCGAGCAATCATTGTAAAATTTGAATCCGACACCTACCATGGTGTCGGATTATTCTAATAATTCTTTTACCATGCTCAAGTTTATTCTACCTTCATTAATATTTTTGTTAGTCGGCTGTATTGAAAAAGATGCTAAAAATCCCAATGACCAGCGAGGTCAAATAGAAGTCGATCAGGGCGCACTATTCATCATTGGTGGAGGCAGCCGTCCGGATGCTATGATCGATTCCTTGGTGGCTTTCTCAAAGGTGGTTCAAGGTTATGGTATTATTTTGCCCATGGCTAGTTCTGAGCCCGATTCGGCTTATTATTATGCTAATTTGCAATTTAAAAAGCGTGGAGTTAAGATGCTAAATTTTAACCTCGATTCGGTGAGCGTAACACAAACTCAGCTAGATTCTCTACGAAAAGCCAACTTAATTTATATGGCCGGAGGCGACCAGCGGAAATTAATGAGTGCATTGAATGCACAGGCAAGAGCGGCTATTGGTAAAGCCTATAAAAACGGAGCGGTAGTTGCCGGAACCAGTGCGGGAGCGGCCGTAATGAGCCATAAAATGATTACGGGTGATGAGAAAAAGCATCCTGATTATACATCCACTTTCAAAACGCTGGAAGCTGATAACATAATTTTCGATGATGGTTTAGGACTGTTAGCCGAGCATATCATTATAGACCAGCACTTTATATACCGAAGCCGCTATAACCGCCTACTCACAGCCATTATGGAAAATAAGGGAGCCGTAGGAATAGGTATCGATGAATCTACAGCTATTTTAGTGCAGCATGATAGTGCCACCGTAGTAGGAGAGTGGCAGGTGGTAACTTTTCAACACAAGGGGGAGTCAACCGTAGCAAATGAAAAGATGGGAGGCAAAAATATTGAGCTCAATATTTACCTCCCGGGCGAAAAGTTTATATTGCCTAAATGAAAAAGCGGCTTCCTGATACCTTAATAATAGTTTTCTTTATTTTAGCTGTTTTTGCGGTATTAACTTATTTGGTGCCTGCCGGTGAATACAATAGAATTGAAAAAAACGGCCGAGAAGTCATTGATCCCGACTCGTTCCAGTATGTAGAAAGTGCCCCGCAGGGAATATTCGATTTACTCAAAGCACCGGTTAAAGGTTTTCAGTCCGCAGCGCAAATAATCGCCTTTATACTTTTGGTTGGTGGTGCCTTTTCAGTAATTAACAAAACAGGCGCTATTGATGCAGGCCTTCGCAATGTGGTGCTTTATAGCAAGAAACATCCCAAATACAAGAAGTGGATTTTACCGGTGCTCATCTGTTTGTTTTCCTTAGCAGGCGCCACTTTTGGAATGAGCGAGGAAGTGTTGGTATTTGTGCTCATTACCATCCCCTTGGCACGTGCGCTAAATTACGATGTGCTGGTAGGGGTGGCTATTCCTTTTTTAGGTGCCGGTGCCGGTTTTGCCGGAGCTTTTGCGAATCCGTTTACGATAGGTATTGCACAAGGTATTGCAGAATTACCGCCATTTAGTGGCATAGGTTACCGCCTGATTGTGTGGGTCATATTTACGCTGGCAGCCAATGTTTTTATTCTGCGCTATTGTAATTTGCTAGACAAAGGAAAGCAGCAGTTGTATATAACCGATCTCAAAATTGCAGCTATTGATGAGCAAGTAGTGTTTAACACACCGAAGAAATTAATCTTACTCAGCTTTTTACTGGCCATTGTATTACTTATAGTGGGGGTAAATAAGTGGGGTTGGTATATTAATGAAATTGCCGGCTTATTCATCGCTTTGGCTATTGTATCCGCGCTGCTAGGGCGCTTATCGGCTCAATCTACTATTGATTCATTGGTAGAGGGTGCCAAAGATTTAATGCCGGCAGCGCTTGTGGTGGCCTTGTCAAAAGGAATCCTCATTTTAGCTACTGATGGTAAAATTATAGATACCATTCTCTTCAATCTGGCCAACTTATCTGCTGGTATGCCGAATTATGTTTCAGTACAGGTAATGTTTTTTGTGCAAAGCGCACTCAATTTCTTCTTGCCTTCCGGCTCCGGACAGGCAGCTCTTACCATGCCTATAATGGCTCCCCTGAGCGATTTAGTAGGTATTAGCAGGCAAACTGCTGTACTGGCTTTCCAGTTTGGAGATGGTATTTCTAACTTAATTATTCCTACCAGTGGGGTAACCATGGGAATTTTATCAATTGCTAAAATCCCTTATGAAAAATGGCTTAAATGGGTATTTCCGTTGATTTTAGTGTTTGTTATCCTCGCTATGCTGCTGCTTCTTCCTCCTGTATTGTTTTTTTATTATGGCCCGGCTTGAGTCTTTAAAACTTTACTTTGAGTTAAGTCGGATATAAGTTTACAATTACTCATCTAATAGTGTCAATCATTTTTAGCATGTAGTCACGTCACCCAAGTGCTGTCCCAAATAGTGTATCTGCTATTAGGGTTTTTCATTAAATTTATTTTTTTAATCTCAGTTTTCATTTGATGAGCTGCCACAAAACTATTAAAACCTACCAAGCGGATTTTAAATTATACTTTATAGCAATGCATCGAATTTCAACAAACCTAGAAACTCAGTTTTAAAAAGGCTGCCAATATACTATTGCATTATATTGGCACAACTTACTTTATCTGCGTGCTTATTTATAAATGCTCGCTTCTCTTTTTATCGCTGAGCCAATAACACCTCTGTACATGCCATCGCTATTGAAGCTAAAGTGATAATTACCTTTTTGATCCACGGCAATTAGCCCGCCTTCGCCTTTCATGGCCACAAGCTTTGTGTGAACAACCATGTCTGAGGCATCTTTGAGGCTCAAGCCTTTGTACTCCATAAGGCAGGCCACGTCATAAGCCACCACTGCTCTCAGAAAATACTCACCATAACCGGTACAAGAAATAGCACAAGTATTATTATTAGCATAAGTTCCGCTGCCAATAATGGCACTATCGCCTATTCTACCATATTTCTTATTGGTTAATCCACCGGTAGATGTAGCCGCAGCAAGGTCACCAAATCTGTCGAGTGCTACAGCGCCTACAGTCCCAAATTTTTTATCGGCATCATGGTCCAGTATCACCTTTCCTTCACTTTTTGCTGCCAGCCATTGATCTTCCCTAAATTTGGTTTTAAAATATTCCTCAGCTACTATTTCTAGCCTATGGTTTTCAGCATACTGCTCTGCACCCTGGCCAATAAGAAATACCAATTCATCATTATGAAGTATACTTTTTGCCAGTTTTATAGGGTTTTTTACATTGCTTACACCTGCCAATGCACCGGCCTTCAGGTGTTTGCCTTCCATAATGGAAGCTTCCATTTCGTTTTTGCCGGAATTAGAAAAAACGGCTCCTTTTCCGGCATTGAACAGGGGGTTATCCTCCATACTTGATACTGCTTCGGTAACGGCATCAACAGCAGTGCCTTTTTTGCTGAGAATATCGTTGCCTGCCTCGAGCGCATCGGTTAATGCATCATAATAGGCTAACTCCTTCTCATGAGTCATATTTTTTTTTAGTATGGTTCCTGCGCCACCGTGAATGGCTAAGATGTATTGTTGCATTATTATAGTTTATGATTGTTACTAGAGGAGCTTCAGACTCAATATTGAGGAAAAAATGAAGCTTCTAACAATCAAAAATTGGCTGCAGGTTTCTTAATTCGAAACGCACTACTTCAAGCTGAAGTCGTATACTTTTTGTGAATGGCCCGGGATATGTCATTAATTAGTGTAACTACTTTAAAGTAGGATGAAGATAGATTAATTATTGATTTGGAGCAAATTTAGGCAGGCGTAATTTCAGAATCGATATCCTCCAGCGCTCTTCCTTTTGTTTCCGGCATTTTAAAAATAGCCCACAATAGTTGTATAACCATCATTACACTAAAAAATAAAAATATGCCTGAGGCACCAAAAGTGTTGGCAAAGAACGGGAATACATTAGCAATTAAGGCAGCAAAAACCCAGTGCGTAAGGCTACCGAGTGACTGCCCGTATGAACGAATATGATTGGGGAAAATCTCCGAAATAAACGTCCAGATGATGCAACCGGAACCGATGGCATGTGAAGCAATAAAGAAAAATACAAAGAATGGTAATACTGAAGATGGTATCAGGTTACCGGAAAATGAAACAGACATGAGCAAGAGTGAAATGATATAGCCCACGCAGCCAATATAGAGTAGTTTTTTTCTACCAAATTTATCGATTAGCGAAAGACCAACCATCGTAAAAACCAAATTAACTACGCCCACACCCATAGTTGAAAGTAGACTATCTTCAGTGCTGATGTTTGCCATTTCAAATATTCTGGGTGCAAAATAAATAATGGCATTGATGCCCGACAGCTGATTGAAAAAAGCCACCAATATGGCCATAATCGAAATTTTTATGTATTTCTTTTTAAATAAGTCCATAAAGCCGGTACTCATTTTTTCTTTATCCGCCTCAGCTTGCGCCATTTTTATGGCATGCTCCACGCCTTCCGGATCGGTTTTGGTTAATATGCTTCGCGCTTTTTCATAGTTGTTGCGGTTGTTTATGTACCACCTTGGGCTTTCAGGTATTCTTAAACTTAGTAAAGTGTACAAAAAGGCAGGTATAATTTCTACACCCAGCATCCATCTCCAGCTTTCGGTAAAAGCTGAAAGTTCAATGAAATAGTTTGATACATAGGCTATGAGGATACCAAAAACGAGGTTGAATTGAAATAATGCTACAAGCATTCCACGATTTTTGGCGGGCGCTATTTCGCTGATATACATGGGAGCTACTACCGAAGAGGCACCTACCCCAATACCACCAATAAACCTGAAAAACATGAATGAATTAACTTCGGGTGCCAGTGCAGAGCCCAATGCGGAAACGGTATATAAAACACCTATTATTATTAGCAGAGGCTTTCGGCCATATTTATTGGCGGGGTAACCTACTACCAGTGCACCTAGCACCGTGCCGTATAATGCTATGGCTATGGCTAACCCATGTTGTAAATCTGTTAGCTGCCAAACTGACTGAATATAGCGTTCAGCCCCGGAGATAACTGCTGTATCGAAACCAAAAAGAAAGCCACCGAGCGCGGCTACCAATGCTAAAAAGAATACGTAGGTTTTCGATTTCATATCTCATTCATTGTTTAACGGATGATCTTTGTTTTGCTCAAAGCTCCAAAAATAGTAATTTTTAACGATAATCCTGATTTTTAGAGAAATAAGAACGAATGAGATGACTAAACATAAGCCGAGCTAATATAGCATGTTAAAATCTTACAAGGGATTGCTCAATTCATTGAAATTAGATACTTTTATCCACCAAGTGGCTGCATGTAAATTCCTGCTAGTAAGCCCTTACCACCTTGCCCTCCATGAAATTAACAAAGGCTCTGTTAACTACTTTATTACCACCTAAGGTGGGGAAATCGCCTGTGAAATACCAGTCGCCTAAATTTTCCGGGCAGGCTTTATGAAGATTGTCAACGGTTTGGTAAATCACCTGAACCTCCGCATTAATACTGTCTGTTTTAATCAGCTCAGCAATTTTATCGGAAATCTGCTCATAGGTGAATGGGGTAAAAACCTCTTTCACATGGTTTTCTGAATTATCGGTTTTCAGGCATTTCTGGTACACATCGTCCAATATGTTCTCTTGCTTGGTTTCTTTCAACAATGCCAGCACGGCTCTAAAGGCAATGAATTCCTTCATTTTACTCATGTCAATACCATAGCAATCAGGGAAGCGAATTTGTGGAGCGGAGGATACTATAATGATTTTTTTAGGCGCTAACCTATCGAGCATTTTTAAGATACTCTTTTCCAGCGTGGTGCCTCTTACAATGGAATCATCAATAACTACTATTGTATCAACTCCTTTATTAATTACCTCATAGGTGGTGTCATATACATGGGCAACTAGTTCGTCACGGTGCTCATCATCTGTAATAAATGTACGCAGCTTTGCATCTTTTATCACCAATTTTTCAACTCTGGGGCGAAACGAAAGTAGTTTTTCCAGTGCCTGATCATTTGACCTGTTGCTTTTCAATTCTTTAAGCTGCCTCTTAGCCAAATGCTGCTCCAAACCTTCCATCATACCTAAAAACGAAGTTTCGGCCGTGTTCGGTATATAAGAGAAAACGGTGTTTTCCAAGATCATAATCGATGGATTCCAGAATTTGTGGTATCAGTAATTTACCCAATTGCTTTCTTTCACTATAAATCTGCGGATCGGAGCCTCGGGAGAAATAAATGCGCTCAAAGCTGCATGATTTACGTTCCAAAGGTGCTATGAACTCCTCCATTTTATATTCACCTTTTTTATTAACAATGAGTGCATGGCCCGGCTTTATTTCTTTTATATCGGCATAATTTACGTTGAAAGCAGTTTTTATGGCCGTTTTTTCCGATGCTACCACCACCACTTCGTCATCTGCATAATAATGAGCAGGCCTTATACCGGAAGGGTCTCTTGCCACAAAAGCATGACCGGCACCGGTGATGCCCGCCATGGCGTAACCACCGTCAAAATCTTTACATGCTTTTTTAAGTACCTCAAGCATGTCCAGTCGCTCCTCAATTATTTGCGTTATTTCTGCGTTATTTTTGTCTTTCGGTTTAAATTCTTTAAAAATACGCTGGTTTTCTTCATCCAAAAAATGGCCAATTTTTTCCATTACTGTTACGGTATCTACCTTCTCCTTTGGGTGCTGTCCTAACTCTGTTAAAATATCAAAGAGCTCTTCCACATTAGTCATGTTGAAGTTTCCGGCCATCATAAGCTACGGTTTTTCCAATTGTTTTGCCGCAACATAGGGTGGCAGTTTTCTATAGCATTTTTACCATGCGTTCCATAACGCAAATGGCCGAGCCAAACCTCCCCGGTAAAAGCGCAGTTTTGTTTAAGCCATTCGGCATTGTTAAACCACTTTCCGCCTTCTTCTTTGGCCTTTCTATATTTCTTCGATATTTTCTTAAATATATTCGTAACGGGCTGTGCATCAACAGAACGATACCTGCTTATATAGCGATGTCCGGGGTTTACATCCAACTTTATGTTGCCCACACCTGCACCATCTTGTCCACGGTTGTGCTGTTTTTCCATCAATAAATAAAGCTTATTCATGGCATAGAGCGGCCCGTACTTGTCAATGTAAAACTGCAACGGCTTTCTAAGTCTTATAAGGGCTATGCCACATTCATGTTTGATGCTGTCACTCATATATTTGTATTTAGGAGAAGCAAAGTTAACTTTATTAAAGTTTTTGTTCAATTAAATTGAAATTTTAGATGGCTTACTCTTTATTAATAGAGTAACTAATTCGATAAAATTTTATACTTTGAGTATGTAAATAGTAAATAATTCATAATTTTAGATAGTTTTACAAAGAATCTAGCAAAATACTACTCTTTAACACTTTATTTAAACTAGTAACTGACACTGTAAAAAAAAACATAAGTGCGTCTATTTTTCTATTATGCCCTTACCATCTTAAGTATAATTAGCCCACAACTTCTTTCGGCTGAAACATCTTTCAATACGCTGATTAATGCTTATAATCAAGAACTAGCATCTTTTGACAATGATTCAGACAATAAGAAACGATTTAGCATTGGTTTTGCAACCTTAAATAAAAAATTTAACTCAGTAACAGAGTTGGAAGCAAAAGAGATAACCCAATTAATAGAACTTACAGCACTCGCTCAAAAAATGCAGAAATTTGAGGAAGGCAGTCAATTGCTTGAAAAAGCACTATTGCTTACCCCACAAAGTAGCTTGGAGCGCGGTTTCATTTATTTCCAGTTGGGGCAGTTCAATAAATATTTGGCAAAATCTGTAACTGCACTAGAGAATTTTTTGATGGCCTCCATAATTTTTGAGAAAGAAAAAGATTATAACGGTCTTGTCTATGCCTACTTAAATATTTCAATCATCAATTTTGAAAGTGCCAATAATGAAATTGCTTTGGACTATGCAGAGCAATCTAAAACTAATCTTCAAAAATCCGGTGTAAAAAACAGTAAGGACTCATCGACACTAAGTACCCTTCATAGTATTGACGGAATTTTAAACAGAAAATTGCGTAATTATGACCAAGCATTGATAGAGGCGAACAAGTCCATTGCTATTTTAGAGGTGCTGGGTAATGCCACCAAACTTGCCATTGCCAAAGGTAATAAAGCTGCCATTTTTTATGATATGGGCGAATATGATAAAGCTATTCCGTTATTATTAAACGATTATAACATTAGCTTAGGCAGTAAAGCAATGAGCAGCGCATTTAATGCAGGAATTACGCTATGCAATATTTACCTGAAACAAGGTAAAGAGGTGCAGCTTAATGAGCTTTTTGATGATTTAAAAGCCATGAAAGCAGATACTAGTATAAGACTCAATAACAGACAGCTGCTTGAATATTATGAACTTGCAGCAGATATATATGAGTATAGGCGCGATGATGCACGTTCAATAGCCAGTCTGAAAAAATATTTGACTACAAAAGAAATAATCGATTCTGTTAATCGAGCGCATGATATTGAAAAGATTAAGGAGAAATATTTAATGGAGCGCGAAGTGACCAAAGTAAAAGTCTTAGAAAAATCTAATGAGCTTCAGGCATCGAACTTAAAAATGAGAACAAGCTTGTTGATAGTTATAGCTGTGGTACTTTTAGTGGTGCTTTTTTATGCTTATGTTTTACGTACTAAAAACAAAAAAATAGACAAATTAAATGAAATGCTGGAGGCGAAAGTTTCTGAAAGAACTACCAAGCTACTTGAAATAAATAAGGAGCTAGACAATTATTTGTATCGGGCATCGCACGATATAAGGCGGCCTATAAGAACGTTGCTAGGGCTAAATAATGTGATGAAGTTTACGGATGACCCTGCTGAGCTGAAAATGCTTTTTGAGAAGGTGTATGATACTGCCATGAATATGGATGAAATGCTTTTTAAACTCCAGATGGCTTACGAACTTAACAATAAGCATACTATTGAAAAAGTGATAATTAAAAAGGTGGTGGATGAGAGTATAGATGATCTCAAGAGGCATATTAATTACAAAAATGCAATTATAAACATCAATATTTCTAAAAAGGCAGAATCACTAAAAGCCAATTTCTCTTTGATTAAAATTGCTATTGATAACGTTATTGAAAATGGGCTGATCTATCAGGGTGACGGACGAATTCCTGAAATTAATATCTCAACTGATGTGGGAACATATTTTTTCTATATACATATAGAGGATAATGGCTACGGAATTGATCCGATGTATCAAGAGCAAATTTTTAATGCTTACTTTAAAATAAGCAACAAAACCCAAGGCTCCGGTTTAGGACTTTTCTTAGCCCTGCGTGCCATAACTTACCTTAATGGAACCATTGTGGTGGAGTCAGTTATTAATGAGGGTACAAAATTTACAATAAAAATTCCGCTTAGTCCCAAATAGGATGTTTCTCCAGCTTGATTAAATCCTGAAAAAACATTTTTGCTGAGCTTTCAAAAGATTTGGTAATATCGGACACAAGAAACCGATCTGTACCCGTGTGAGAATCAGTCAAAAGCTGCTCATTTTCAAGAAAATCACTGAGTGCATTAGCCACTATACTGGCGGAATCTAAGATATCAACCTTTCCATTTAATAATTGGTCAATTTCTCTTTTAATAAGCGGGTAGTGCGTGCAACCGAGAATAAGGGCATCTATATTACTCAATGCAGTATCATTCAGATAAGTGTTAATGATTTCATGACTTATTTTATTTTCAAAAAAACCTTCTTCAATCATAGGCACCAATAATGGAGTGGCCAAACTTTTAAGCGTCACACTTGGGTTTCTGATAGCCAGTTTCTGATGGTAAATTCCTGAGTTGATGGTTTGTTTGGTGCCAATTAATCCTACTGTTTTATGATCGTACTTTTTGGCTGCGTAACGAACTACGGGATCAATCACATTAAATACCTTTGCTTTTGACCCAACATATTCTTTCACCAAATCAAAAGCTGCAGCTGATGCTGAATTGCAAGCGACTAGAATTAATTTACAACCTTGCTGCAACAACACATCGGATATTTTTACGGAGTAGGCTTGAATAGCAGCCGCTGATTTATCGCCATAAGGCAAATGTGCTATGTCGCCAAAATAGATGATTCTTTCGTTAGGCAGCACCTCTCGCACCTTATGTGCCACGGTTAAACCGCCAATGCCTGAATCGAAAATACCTATGGGTGCGCTCGCTTTAATGTCCATTTTACAAATATGCTTTTTTATTGATAAACAAATGGGTTTAGCATGTTGATTTGATGCGTGTAGTTTTAATTTTCTTCACTTCCTTGCGCATAACATAAAGAGAATTTGCTGAGGAGCCGTTCATACAAGTTGCCGATGTTAATGATGGGTTTGGGTGAGTACGTTGCAAACATCAGACCTGCCTTTGGCGGCTAATATACAAAACATTGCGGGCTATTAATAGACAAGAACCATGAGACTTAAAAGAGCTCTCGCATTGGATGGCTCGTTATTGAAAAAACCCCATGTCTGACCACTTCGAGGTACCGACATTGGGCTCGTTGAGAAAAGTAAATTTTTATTTGTCAGCTAAGGTCGGCACGTTGAAAACGTCAGACCTGTCTGTTGTATAGACCTGTCTGTTGTATAGACCTGATGGATTGTCTCGTCCTGAAAATAGTTTACACTTTTTGATTAAAAATCCTGTTTCAAATTTACACTTTTTAATTAGTCCTGAAATGGCTTTACATTTGTTTACCGGGTTAAAGCGGAAGCGAGCAATGCTGGGGAGCAACTCGCCAGGAATAGTCCCGGTCAGATAGCGTAAAGATCCGCCTATGGCATTACCGTCATATCGCGGATTTTTTTAAATCTATACGCATTCTGAATTTATGCCTAAAGAAAACCTAAATCATCAACACCTCCTTTTCTTTGCTTTTCTGATAATAATTGACCCATCTCTTTTTTAGCTGCCCACTCATTTGATGTGCCTGAGCAGGCTTGAGGTTATCAATACTTCCGTGCGGGCGCAAGTGGTTGTAGGTGCTACAGGCAATTGAAACCTGCACTCTGGCAGTTTCAAAACCAGGGTACAACACGTCAAGCAACTCCTGCTTTAGTATCCCGTTGACCCTTTCGGCTAACGCATTTTCTAAGGGGTCCCCGTTTTCTGTCATGCTTATTTTGATATTATTTCTTTCCAGTAATTTTACGTATGCATCACAGCAATATTGGACCCCTCTATCGCTATGGTGGATAAGTCCTTCACGTACAGGGTTTTGACTGAGTGCCATTTTCAAAGCTTTCAAAGGCCCTGTGGCCGTCAAGTCCCTGCTGAGGTAAAAGCCTACAATTTTTCTGCTGTAGGCATCCGTTACCAATGCCAGGTAGGCAAAGCCATTGGGCAGGCATATGTAGGTGATATCGCATACCCAGAGCTGATTGGGGGCTATAGGTATAAAATCCCTAACAAGATGGGGGTATTTTTTGAACCGGTGCCTGGATAAAGTGGTTACGCAGCCACTACGCTTGCGCTTGTTGATCAATAGCCCATGTTCGGCCAATAGGTCAAATAGCCCGTCCCGACCTATTTTGAACTGGTGTACCCCTAAAAAGACCTGCAGTTCACCCAATAATTTGCGCGTACCTATCCGCTTCTGGTGTTTACGGTACCGCAGTACTTCTTCAATAATTAAGTCCGATTGATAGGCTTTTCGATGAAGATATTTTAGGCCTTGATAGTAGGATTGCCTACTGTAACCAAGCAGTCCGCAAAGCTCCCCGATACATCGGGATGGCGTGCCTTGCGCAACCTTTTCTACTGCTTGGTGCCATGCTTTTTTCTGATATCGGTTTTAAGCTGCTCACCGGCTATGTCAATAATACTATTGAGCAACTTATTCTCTAACCTGGCTTTTCGAAGCTCCTTTTGCAACATTACTACATCAGTAGGCAATTCTTCCAAACTCGATTCATCCCTTGCCTCAACTTTCTTTGCTTTTATCTTTTTCATTGACCTTCCCTGGTAGCGCATTACCCAGCCGTGAAGGGTCCTAAAATCTACCTGATATTTGGCTCCTAAAGTACGATAACTGATGCCACCCATCAAATATTCAGCGATTATTGCCTCTTTATTTTTATTAATTTCTACTACTTTTTTCATCCGTTTTACACTTAAATTAGTGTAAACCTATTTCAGGACGAGACAGTAACGTATTATTGAAAGAGCAAACTCCATGTCTGACCTCTTCGAGGTACCGACATTATGCACGTAGAGCGAATTATTTAGCGTTGGTTCGTGTCCCCACGAAACAACAAGCTTCAAACAGCTCATATTTCTGGTTTGTAGGTGTATTTGTATGTTATCAAGCGTATAAAATAAGTTCGTTGAAAATAATTTGATATTTTATTGAATAGGGTTGTAACTTTTGGTGTTGTTAAGCTTCTTCTCATTAAACGGGCGTAAAAAGCACAGAGAAAGCTAAGAAGCAAAGTAGCAGTTTGCGGAAAAATTAAAGGGAGCCATGAGTGAGGAAATTTATTTTAAAAACACTTTTTTGAGCATGAAGCAGCAGCTGTATCGCTTCGCTTTTTACTACCTTAAAGAAGCCTCAGCTGCCGAAGATGCCTTGCAAGATGCTCTATTAAAAATATGGGATAAACGTGCGGAATGGCCTAAAATTGAAAATGAGGAAGCCTATAGCATGGTGGTTGTTAAGCATATTTGCTTAGACAGATTAAGGAAGGCTACATCGCACAAAAAGCACCAGAGTAAAATGATTATTGCTGACACGGATGAAAAAGACCCAAATAGAATATCAGTATGGCAAGATCAATGGAATTTGCTGCATAAAATGACCGACTCGCTAAATGAGAACCAGCGTATGGTGTTTAAACTTAGGGATATTGAAGGCTACAGTTACAAAGAAATAGCTGACCTATTGAATTTATCGGATGCGCAGGTGAAAACAGCCCTTTTTAGGGCAAGAAAGAAATTGAAAACAGGCATGTTAAAATTGAATAATTATGGACTTAGAACGACTGAATCGGTTGCTTGAGAAATACTGGGAAGGCCAACTTACTGAAGAGGAGGAAGGCCGGTTTAGAGCAGAATTGCTAACGAACAAAGCTGAACTGAAGGGGGAATTAAAAGAATTGGCCGACTGGTTTAGCAGCGCAGCTTCTTTAAAACAATCGCTAAAACTAGATCCTGATTTTGAGGCGAAAATTTTATCCGAAATAAAGCCTGAATCAGAAAAAGCAAAAGATAGCTGGAGTTGGTGGAAGATAGCAGCAGCTGTACTTATTATAACTACTTTAGGATATACGGCTATTGTGCTGCCGCAAAATAAAAAGCAAGAGGCGCTGGCCATGGAAAATACACAAACTGACCCTGAGAAGGCTTTAACCGAAACCAAGGCTACTTTAGCCTTAATGGCATCGATGATGAATAGTGGGAAGGAGCAGCTACAGTCGCTTGAGTATTTCAAAATAGCTCAGGAAAAAATTATGAGCAACAAAGAAATGCAGCAGAAAACCGAAGAAAGTAAAGAAAAGAAAACACAGAAAAACTCCTAAGTAAAGTAAAACTAAAAACAAAAGAAATGAAAAAGATAGCAATAATAGCTTTGTGCCTATTGGGAAATATGGCCTTTGCGCAGAACACAGAATTCTTAACTTTTTATAATAAATATGCAACTAACACAGCCTTTACTGTAGTGTCAGTAAACGAGAGAATGATTTCACTATTCAGCAATATTGAAGCTGACGATCCTGAGCAACAAGAAGCATGGGAAGCGCTTTCAAAGATTAAAGGAATAAGACTTATTGCCAACCAGAAAACGTCCAACTCCAACAAGCTTTACAATGAGGCTAAAACAGCATTTGCCAGAGGTTATGATGAACTGATGGTGGTGAGAGACAAGGACTCCAATATGCAGTTTCTGATAAAAGAAAGCGGTGGTAAAATAAGCGAGCTTGTGATGTTGGTAGGGAGTGACAGCAGCTTTGTAGCCGCAAGTATTTTTGGTGACATTGACTTGAAGCAAATCTCAAAAATGGGTAAAAACTTCAATATTTCCGGTATGGAAGGCCTCAAACAACTAGAAGATTTAGATGAAAAATAAATAATTATATTGTATATTGAGTGAAGATCGAGCAACGAGAAAGCTCGGTCTTTTCTTGTTAATGTTAAGTACACACCCATGAGAAAATCTTGCTATCTTTTACTAATTTTTATTATAGCCGCCACTGCCTGCAAGCAAAAAACAGATAATCCATTAACAACTTTGAAAGAGGAACGAATTCATTCTTTGAACTTATACTTTTACCCTAGCACCGTCAGAATGATCAACGTGACTGATGATACAACTTTCTATAAGGCCACCAAAAATATTGAGCGCGTGCAGTATTTATCTGTAGATTTGGCTGAGGATAGAAACGATAGCATTTATCAGGCCTGGTACGCACAGCTGGATTTAAGCCGGTGGGATGAGCTCTTTCAGGCTTCTAGTAGCGGCAATTTAACCGCTATTTATGCACCAAAGGAAGCAGACAACAAGTATTTAGCTTATATTAAAACAGGCGATGGTGTAAACCTTATTTGGGCGGAAGGTGAAATTGATTTGAGCAATGCCATGGCATTAATGAATGGCGATTTTAATTTAGGGCCTGTTAGTAGTTTTCTGGACAACAAATCGAAAGAAGAGAAGAGAAGAGAGGTGTGGAAGAAGGTACGCGAAGAGCAGCGTATACTGGAAGAGGGAGATTCAACCGACAGCACAGATAAAACAGCACTTTAACTATGTCAGCAACAATATTAGAGATTCGCGGCTTATCCAAAAAATACGGACGCATTCAGGCAGTTAACCAGCTTGATTTAACAGTAAAGAAGGGTAGCGTATTTGGGCTGCTCGGGCCTAATGGTTCCGGAAAAAGTACTACCCTTGGCATTTTGCTTGGGGTAACTAAAAAAGATCAGGGCGAATTTAACTGGTTTGGGCAAACACCCACAGCTGACTTGCGCAAAAGAGTAGGAGCCATATTGGAGAGCCCAACTTTTTACCCTTACCTCACGGCACGGCAAAACCTATCTATTGTGGCCGAAATAAAGGTAGTTAATAAGGCACGGATTGATGAAGTGTTGGAGCAAGTAGGCTTAATTGAAAGAGCTAATTATCCTTTCAAAACGTTTTCATTAGGCATGAAACAACGGCTTGCCATCGCTTCAGCACTGTTGGCAGATCCTGAACTACTCATTTTAGACGAGCCAACTAACGGACTGGATCCGCAAGGGATAGCTGAAATAAGAGAATTAATTATTGACATAGCCAAGAGCGGTAAAACCATTATTTTAGCAAGCCACCTGCTCGATGAGGTGCAGAAAGTATGTACGGAGTTTGCGGTATTGAAAACCGGTAATAAGATATTTCAAGGTAGTGTGGCTGAGAGTCTATCGGGCAACGATGGCGTAGAGCTTGCTGCCGATGATATGGAGGGCTTACAGGAATTGTGCAAGAATTACCCGAATGCCCTCTCTGTTGATACCAATAATTTAGGTAGAATTGTAATGAGCTTCAAGGAGGAGGAAAATATGAATGTATTCCATCAATTTTTAATTGATAAGGGAATAGTCTTAACACACCTCACGCACATTAGTAAGTCATTAGAAAAACAATTTTTAGCACTTTTATCCGCCTAAAACATGCTTCAGTTATTAAAAATAGAGTGGTTAAAACTCAAAAATTACAAAACCTTCCTTTGGTTGGCAGGTATTTACTACTTATTACTATTATTGGTGCTTTGCAGCGTGCAGCTCATACTAACCTGGATGGAAAGCCAAGGCATGGAGTTTCAGGGCATTTCTCCCGCTATTATCCCTTTTTATGATTTCCCCGATGTATGGCAAAACTTGGCCTATATGGCCAGTTATCTCAAATTTTTTCTGGCATTTATCGTCATTATTTCAGTTGCTAATGAATATAGCTTCCGCACCATAAGGCAAAATATTATAGATGGCATGTCGCCCAAGCATTTTTTGTTTTCTAAGCAGCTAATGATTTTCGCTTTCAGCATTATAAATGTGGCTATTCTTTGGCTTTCGGGTACTATTATGGGTATTTCAAATGCCTCTGCTTTCGAGGGGCATTTGTACGTAATGGGTATGGAGTTTTTACTGGCGCATTTTATTGAGCTGGTCACTTTTCTTAGCATAGCCATGCTGCTGGCCATACTTATGAAAAAAGCCGGATTTGCCATTATTACCCTTTGCTTTTACGGAATTTTTGTTGAGCCGATAGCGGTGGGTATTTTGGGCTTTTGGTCAAACGACAGCTGGCTGCTTAATTTATTTCCGATTGCGGCTGTAAATAACTTAGTATCAGTACCTTTTCAGCGCTATGTTTTCATGGAAATACAGGATTACGTGAGTATTGAAAGTATTATTATTTGCATAGGTTGGTACCTCATCAGCCTAGGTGTTAATTATTATATTTTAGTAAAGAAAGATATTGCCTGATATTTTTTATTCCCGATTTCCTGCAGATTAAAAAGTGTTACCTATAAGTTTTGCTGCTAGTAAATGGCATTAGTACACCAATTTAGTGTATTGATATAATCTTACTGTTCAATATTTTCGATATATCCCTGTGTTGGAAATAGTGCTGATCTCTTTTGTTAACATATTAATGAGTATGAGCAGTAGTCTATGTCAAGCGACTGAAAGAATCTATAATACAGCTTTAATCCATTAGAAAGCTGGAGCTTGCATGAAAGGCTAGATAAATGTACTAAAACGGACGAGACGTATAATGAAAGAGCAGCTGCACATTTGAATCTGCCGCTTATCTCAAGCACCATATCTGTGAAGGTGGTGACAGAGAAGTAAACGGAAAAGGCATATTGATCGCCACCGAAGTTGTTAAAATAAGTAGAAACCCAATCATGATCAAATAGTATATGGAAGGGGATTACAAGAAGCTATTGGCTCTTAAAAAAGTAAGTTGGCTCAAGGAGGGTTTGGTGGAAGATGAGCACAAATTCTTTGGGCCGATTACCAGCTCAGATATAAATTCTTATATTGTAGTGGCTACAAATGGGTATATTGAAGAATTTGCCCGATTTGTAAATGATTCTACCATTCTTTTGGCTCAAGTAGACGGAACAGAATTTGATGATCCTATAGCTTATGAAAACCATAAACGCATGGAAGAGAATTACCAAATACTAGCCAAAGCCACCGATCAAGATAGCAAACCATTCACCATATAGTAGCAGCCTGAAAGCGTGGTTCCCTCGCATAAAAGGCATAGTAGAAGATATTTCAAATAAAAACCGCCAGATCAATACCTGACCTGACGGTTTTACATAAAAAATTTCCTCTTAATATTTCACAATCTTGCCCTGCTTCAGCACTTCATTACCTGAAATTACCTGAATTATATACTGGCCTTTCTGCAAATCGGATAAATCTATTTCATTTGACATATCACTATTCAAAGTAGCTTTTTTCACCACTTTGCCAAATAAGTTGTAAAGCCTCAACTCTACTACTTCTCGCTCTATACCTAGCATATCTATGGTTACCCTATTAATAAATGGATTGGGGTATATTACCACCTGATCAACTATTTTCTGCTCCAATGCCAACTCAAATACGCTTTGATCCAGCGCGTTAGCTATATCGCCACCCGTAGTGCGTGCACTACTACTGCTCGTTTTGTATTGCACCACCAGCAAGGGTGCCCGGCCCGATGAACCATTATAACTTTCGGCAACACGCTTTCCTGAGCCACTTACAATAACCGCCAAAGCATTACCAGAATTCCAGCCGCTTCTATTCACTACCTCTTGAATTATAGCTGAAATATCTGGCGTTCGCTGGTCTGTACCGGCCGCACCAACGGATGTCCAATTGGCGGGATTCCAAGTTTTGGAAGCCGTGGTAAGATTTCTGCCGGAGATGTTATTGGTATTTGTGCTGAACCCGGCTGCGCTATTGGTGGCTTCCGCCCGTACAGTTATTGTGCCGCTGGTATTAACAGTTTCATCTACTGTAAATTGAATATACGCGTTTTCGATGGCTGCGCCCTGAGGGATGTTCACTCCCGTAAAGCGCATTCCTACTTTTTGGTTTCCTGCCGATTGGTAGCTGTCATTTACCAACTCCAAATCCGAACTGTTCAAATACATAAATCCTGCGCTTGATTCTTCGGCATCATCGTTTCCGCTGGCAACCCGCTTGCTAAATGTACTTACCTGAGGAGGAGTTGGTGTGTCATCGTTTTCATCCGTATTGTAGGTAACATATATTATTGGTGCGCTACCGGAAGATCCATCGTATGACTCTGCCGTACGTTCCCCACTACCTGTAATAATGAGTGATAAAGCACTGCTGGCCGACCACCCCGACCTGTTGACAATTTCTTGCACGATCGATTTCAACTCTGGCGTTCGCTGTGCTGAACTTGCCTGCCCAATTGAACTCCATGTGGCCGGACTCCAGTTAACGGCTGACGTTGTTTTGCTTCTTGACGATACGTTATTACTTGCCGTGGTAAAGGCAGGTGAATTATCGGCATCATGTCCTTTAATGATTAGGCTTGTTGAACCGCCATTGGTTTCATCAGTTGTAAATTGTACATAAGCATTTTTAATAGTAGCACCTTGCGGAATATTCAAGCCATTAAAGCGTAAGCCAATAGTTTGGTTGCCTTTTGAGCCATCATTTACCAACTCAATATCTGTGCTGTTCATGTACATACTTCCGTTCTGGTTTTCTTCTACATCATCATAGCTGCTATTAATACGGGCGCTGGCAAGCCTCTCTCCACCGGAATTTCCGTCACCATCCGTATCATTGGTTATGATTACCACAGCACCATTGCTAGGATTCCAAACATCAAGATTACTTGGGGCAGCAAATATATTATTATCATTCACCTGACCTACCTGATTGGCATTATCCACTTTTACTGTGCGGATTTCTATTTTATTCTGATCTACAAATATCCATTTAAACTGGTTAAATTGTCCGCTATTGCGTGTCCAATTTTTATTATCGTTATTGCCTCTGAGCGGTGCACCCCAGCAGCCTTCACCGGCATAAACGGTTCCATTAGCATCATCTCTCACAAATCCTTCATCGCTCCCTGATCCCGTGGAAGGCCTGATAGGCCAGGTGGTTTTTACCGTGTGGGCATCGCACTCTATTACTAGCTTCACTTTTTTATCGTAAAATAAAGAAGCCCAGCTGCTATACTGGCTGTTACCCTCTGATTTTGAGGAAACATGCGGTCGCATCGGTTTATGATACTGCGCCATTTTCCAAGTTACAGAATTGTTGTTCGATAAATCATTCTGCAACCAGCTGGTTTGATTGCCCGAAATAGACATTTCTGTATTCAACGTATAAGTTCTTACTAGCCCTCCAGCAAAAGTGAGCGCATAGTATACCTCGCTGCTTGGTGTGTCAAATAAATTATAAATTGTGGCGTTGGATCCTTCATGATTACCACGAGTGGCAACAATAGGAATCATTCTGCCATCGGAACCTGTAGTGTATTGCCAGTCGTCAAACCATTCTGTCCATTGGCTATTGGTGTCATTATCTGTCATGTCGCCACCAAAAAGCACCGCATGTGGTCTTAATTTTGATACCAACTTATTGGCATTAATTCGAGGTGTTCTGTTATTTCTTGAATCGCCCCCTGAAATAAATGATAATCTATCCGATTGACTATTAGGAGCTGTTTTAAACCAAAATCGTTGGCTGGTTCCATCGCTGTCTCTTATCACAAAATAGTAAGCAGTATTTGGCGTGAGGCCGGTTAAGCGTGCAAAGCTGTTGTTCATGCCCTTATAGCTTACCTGCCGGCTGGGGCTTTTGCTACTTGGGTAGTTATTCCAGTTGGTGCCGTAATCTACAGTGCCGTAATGCACAACAGCATTTGAGCCGGATGCCTGGTTCCAGCCAATTACAATAGAAGTGGCAGGATTGTTTCGCAAGGTCAGTCTGTACTTGTTAGTGTTAGCCCATAACAGGCTTCCGGAAAAGCACAAAAAAAGTACCATTAGGGATTGTAGTTTTGTTTGCATAGTTTTTACTTGAGTAGGTTTTAGAATTCTATGCAAGAAATGCTTTAACTATGACTTAGGCTTTAAGTAAATTTTACTAAATAATTAATACCGCATATTTTTTACAAATATTTTATTAATTGATAAACAGGTAGTTAAATTATTTTATCGCTAATCGATAGCACTTAATATTTACGAAAAAGATTAAAATCTTAATGATTTGGTAACGAGCTTAATTGATCGGATTTATATCTTGCCTGTTTTCTAAATAGCTCAAAAAACCATGCATATAAAAGCACGAAAAACTTTCACTGACCAATACAGAACGGCAATAATTATTCTTCAATTGGTGTGCTTTTTTCTATTTATCGGCAGAGCCTATCAATATCTATTTTGGGACGCACCCTTCAGGGCCTTCTTTTGGGATGAAGCCCTGTTGAAAGGGCTGGTAGAAGGTCTAACTTCTTACTCTTGGAATGATTATGTTACCAGTTCCAGTGCTGATAGCATGTTACAGCTTTTGATCAGAATCAACGGAGTGTTTTTTGCCATCTGCGCAGTTATTTCACTTTTTATAGAACGGATAGGAAAGCGAATAGGGAAGGCTATATTGGTAGGAGCAGCGTTGTTATTTATATTGGCCGTTCTGTACTCCAAGGAAAAATTTTTTCATATCGGTCAGTTTTTCGAATATGCTGCACAAATTATAAGCCCTGTTATATTGTATTGGATGGTATTCAAAAAACCAGAGAAGCAACAATTGTTTTTTACCATAAAAATAGCCTTGGCTTTAACATTTGTATGCCATGGTTTGTACGCAGTGGGCTACTATCCACGCCCCGGTAATTTTGTGGACATGGTGATCAATTCTTTAGGAGTGAGTGAGGGAATGGCTCATCAAATACTCATTGCAGCTGCTAGTTTAGATTTTATTGTGGCTATCTTGTTATTTATACCAATTACAGTAAAAGCAGCCCTTTATTATATGGCATTTTGGGGTTTGCTTACCTCTTTGGCCAGACTTACCGCCAATATTT
Organism: uncultured Cytophagales bacterium; assembly: GCA_963832285.1. Taxonomy (GTDB): domain Bacteria; phylum Bacteroidota; class Bacteroidia; order Cytophagales; family Cyclobacteriaceae; genus Marivirga. The sequence goes on along the minus strand of CAWHTP010000002.1, from coordinate 108,777 downwards.
ATGCTGATTTCTTTTGGTCTTCCTTACATCAATGGTGGTTTGAATTTGCTATTAGGTTACCGCATGCATTTTTACCGCTGGCGCTACTTTTGTTGCTCAAACATTATGCGCATACTCATTTGCAAACAACTGAAAATCATGAATTAAGCCACTCTTGAGCATGTTTATAAGCAAGCGTGATCATTACCAATTTTTAGGTGAAATAAATCTTTATTTTTTTCTAATATCATTTTAATAGATACGCTTGATCTGTAAGCTTGTAAGTGCCGAAAGATTTCTCTCTATATTGTTTATCCACAATGCGAAAGTTCTTGATTTATAGTATTGTAAGAAACAAATAATAATAACCTACAACTTCTTCAAGCCCTTAAGTTCGCTTTTATCTTTTACAGGCACCAAGCCAATGGCATAACCTCCACCAGAGGCGCAATCAATCGTTATTTCAGACTTGGCAGTTACCACATATTCCTTTATTTCATAAGCCTGCGGATTGCTTTCCCAATGAGCATCTGCGGCATCGCTATAAACGGTAGCGATGTAACTGGTACCCTTAGTTAGGAAATCAAAAGCAATGGTAGAAGTCCTTTCTACCTCATCGTTTGTTCTGCCCACAAACCATCGTTCACCATTTTTTTCCTTGCGGGCGTAGGTAATAAAATCGCCTGGTTCGGCCTCTAGCACTAAACTTGTTTGCCAGTCTATAGCCACATCTTTAATAAATTGAAAGGCATCCATAAACATTTCATAATGTTCAGGTAGGTCGGCAGCCATTTGCAGCGGGCTGTACATGGTTACATATAATGCCAGCTGACGTGCAATGGTGCTGCGCACGCGCGAATTATTGCCGGGGTTTAGTTTAGTCATATCCGTTATGAAAATGCCTGGAGTATAATCCATTGGCCCACCAATTAAACGGGTAAAAGGCAGTATGGTGGTGTGGTTTACATTATTTCCTCCAAAAGCTTCATACTCTGTGCCTCGTGCCGATTCATTTCCTATCAGGTTAGGGTAAGTTCTTCTCAGCCCGGTGGGCCTTACTGCCTCATGCGCATTCACCATAATTTTGTAATCGGCTGCTTTCTTTAGTGCATATAGGTAGTGGTTATTGGCCCATTGCCCGTAATGGTGTTCCCCTCGGGGGATGATATCGCCCACATACCCACTTTTTACTGAGTTGTAATTATTATCCACCATAAACTGATAGGCTTGGTCCATGTAACGCTCGTAATTTCTGATGGCACCGGAAGTTTCATGGTGCATCATCAGCTTAACATTTTTTTGCTTTCCATAATCTCGAAGGGCTACAACATCAAAATCCGGGTAGGGCGTTACAAAGTCAAACACAAAATCTTTTGATTTGCCAAACCAATCTTCCCAGCCTTCATTCCAACCTTCTACCAGCACCTGATCGAAGCCATGCGCAGCAGCAAAATCGATATAACGCTTCACCTTTTTGGTATTAGCAGCGTGCCTGTCTGAGGGTTCAACGGCAGCGTAGTCAGTTTCTCCTAATTTTACGCTACCTAGCGATTCATTATATGCCCAACTGCTTTTCCCGGTAATCATTTCCCACCATACTCCTATGTATTTAACGGGTTTCACCCAGCTTACATCTCCCAAAGCATTTGGCTCATTCAGGTTTAAAGTTACATTAGAGAGCAAAATATCACCTGCCTTTTCCCCGGCAATTACCGTTCGCCAAGGTGTTTTGGTTGGGGTCTGCATATAGGCCATATTGCCTATCGCATCGGGTGTTAAGGTAGCTTCAAAAATAAGCGACTCTTCATCCAACTCCAGGTGCATACAGGAGTACTCCACCAAGGCCGCCTCATGCACATTAATGTATAGCCCATCGTCAGCTCTCATCATCAGAGCGGTTTGCACAGCCGTTTCAGAAATAGGTGTTTGGCTGGCATTAGGGGTGACAGCCTGCTCCATTTTTGAGCTGATTTCAGAAAGTTTAGACTGCGTATAATCATATTCTTGGGTGTCGTAATCACCTGCTATCCACCAGGCGGTGTGGTCGCCAGCCATGGCGAACTGCGTTTTTTCATCAGTAATTACAAAATGGTTCAGGTTGGCCTGTACCGGAAACTCGTAACGAAAACCTAATCCATCATCGTAAAGTCTAAAACGAATCATCATGCTCCGCGCTGTTTTTTCCTGTCCAAGGGTTACCAGCAGCTCGTTGTAATGATTTCGAATTTTAGCAGTTTCGCCCCAAATTGGCTCCCAGGTTTCATCAAAGGTGCTCTGCTGGGTTGCTTTTACCATAAAATCTGCTGCAAGGGGCTCCATATCTTTCAATTCCAGCCCTAAAGCACTTTGCTTTATTACCGGTTTTTGCTTAAAAGTAAGCTGATAAGTGGGCACACCTTTTTGTAGTTGAAAGATGAGTATGAAATTTCCGTTGGGGGATTGTAATTCCTGTGCTTTCATATTTCCTGTAGCAGTAAAAACAATGATGAGTACTAATAAGAGGCGATACATAGAATTTGCGATTTGTTGTTAATCTCCATGCAAATTATAAAATCTGGAAGGAGCAAAAAATTTTCTATAGTAATTAAATAAATGTTAGCATCTCAAAATTTAATGGTGCCTGATGGTATCTTTCCCTTCCTGCACCTTAGGCCGCCTCGGCTGTTGATGAATATTCGGGCTGGCAATTCAAGGGGAATCACTTGCAAATAACCATGTCATTCCCTGAATTTCGGATGGGTCAGTGCGGAGGGAATTCTAGGGGAATCCCATGCAACAAAGCAGGGTATTCCCCTGATACGCTACTGAAGTTGTGTTAAGGTTATTTTAAAGTATTGTTTTCAGGGTATTTTACCGTTACTAGCTAACAGATTCTCCTAGAATTCCTTGGGGAATTCGGAGAATGACGTAGCGAATAATAAACTGTGTCACTCCTCAGCTAAACTAGGTAACTCGTAAAGTTAAAATCGATTTTTTTTTCCAACTAGAGCCATGGCGCGTGTCCCCACGCGCCACCAATAATAATTCTTAGAGTAATTAGTAATTTATCAATGTGTTTCGTGAGGACACGAAACACGGCTAGCGTAGTTTTAGTGAAAACCAATTACTATAGGGAAAGCGTAGTTATAATAAGCAAACCCCATGTCTGACCTCTTCGAGGTGCCGACATTAGGCACTTTGAGCAGGCCATGAGTTGTTATCAACCTTTTTCGCTATTTTTTCATCATCAATTTTAAATCGTAGTAATAAGGTCGGCACGTTGAAAACGTCAGACCTGTTTAATAAAAGCCGTTGGGCATGTCTCACGCTCCACTATCAGTTGATTTGACGTATTTTAAAAGATTCTAATACAATAAAAAAACGGCTAAAAAAGACTTATGATGTGGAAAACGTAGCGGATGCTACGCTAAATGAGTTGAACAAAAGTGCATTAATGACTGATCACAGCTCTTACCAATCGATAGGAAAATAGTCCTTCAAGAATTTACCACACCAATGCTTGCCGGTGTTGATGCCATCAAAAAGCGGATCCATTACCCGGGCGGCACCATCGACAATATCAAGTGGCGGCTGAAAGTCATGCACTTCTTCCTTGTGTTTGGCCAATTCTGCGGGGTCCTCATCGGTTACCCATCCGGTATCCACAGCATTCATATAAATGCCGTATTTAGCCAAGCCTTTGGCCGAGGTGTGAGTCATCATATTCAATGCCGCCTTAGCCATATTGGTATGCGGATGGCGGTCTTCCTTATGCCATCTATGAAATTTACCCTCCATGGCCGAAACATTGATGATATGTTTTTTACCGGTATTGTCCTTTTGCATCAGCTTTACCAGTCGGTTGCACAGCACGAAAGGTGCTACAGAATTAACTAATTGTACTTCCAGCATCTCGTTGGTGTGTACTTCGCCCAGCTTTAAGCGCCAACTATTGGTTTTACGCAAATCTACTTGCTGTAAATCGGCATCTAGTTTGCCTTCAGGAAACACCTCTTCTGCCGAGAGCGAATTATCAATGCTGTAAGGAATTTGCGATAACTTAGCAGATGCACTAAGTCCTATACCGATTTGCTTTCCGTGCCAAGTAACCGGTAGGTTCTTGTTTTCCCCTTTCCGGAAAGGTTCACTCAAGCTGCGTAGCTCCTTGAGGCAATCGTTGTGGTCGCTCAGTAACTCCTGCGCATAAGGCGGAAGTTTATCAAAGCTTAGCTCCTCATTGGCCATTAAGTGCTGGTAAAAACCTGCCGGCCTACGGACTGTTTGCGCTGCATTGTTGATTAATATATCCAGCCTATCATACTGCTGCTCAATGTAATTACAAAATATTTCCACACTAGGGATGTGTCTTAAATCTAGCCCATGAATCTTAAGGCGATGCCCCCAATCTTTATAATCAGCTTCCTTGGCAAAGCGCAAGGCTGAATCGACCGGAAAGCGGGTGGTGGCTATTACAGTAGCCCCGGCACGCAACATCATCAAGGTAATGTGGTAGCCAATTTTAAGCCGTGAACCTGTAACTAAAGCTGTTTGATCTGTTAAGTCAGCTGTCTGGAAGCGTTTGGCATAGTTAAAATCACCACAATCGGGGCACATGGTGTCGTAGAAGTGGTGCAATTTGTTATACACTTTTTTACAAACGTAGCAGTTTCGGGGCGATTTCAACTCCGGAGTATCCGCAGCGTTGGGCGCCTCCGCTAACATGCTCGGTGCTATAAAAATGGTGGCTTCTCTGGCACTTCTTATGCCTGTGCCGTTTCTAGCGTGTTTATCGCGCTCAGCTATTTTTCGTTTCTCCGCTTTTTTAGCATCCTTTTTTCTACGGGCAAACTCTTCTCGGCTAGGTCGTGATAGCAGGCCTGCAGCCATTAAGAGTTTTACACGCTGTTCCCTAGGGATCTGAAATATTTGGTCGGAATTATTATTGAGGGATTCCAGCACAGTAATACATTGCGCTATCTGCTCTTCGTTTAGCTTATCCGTAATATCTTTTTTGACCTGCTCTTCCATAAAAAATGAATCAGGGCGCAAAAGTACTATTTATTTGGGAGAGTTTAATTGATTTGATGTAGTATTGGCAAAGTGTGACTTCTTAAGATTAAACCTTTGAATTAGAAGAACGCTCTTCTTTAAATTTGCAGAAAAATGGTGATAAAGCTAGTAAAAGAAGAAGTAACACAATTGAAATTGAATAAGCTACGTAACCATTGAGAATGGTGTGTTCTGTAAAAAAATCTTTTGGAACTAAATTAGACAAAAGAATTAAACCGATACTAAAAGCAATTATAAAGCGATTCAAAAATTTATGACCGTGTCTTATCCGGAGTTGTTACAGTGACATCTCCATAATCCAACCAAGGCATTTTGCAATTTACCAATAACGCAATTGTGCGTCACAGTTTCTACAAATACCTATATATTAGCATTCCCCATGGTTAGCACGTCAAAGAAACAAAGATGTTTATTTTGCAATTGTAGTAACAGCAGAGGCGTAAACATTATGGAGACGATAGCAATGCAGCCGATTCCCTTTTTCATTAGCTTACCAAATAATTTCATATCATGCAGACAGCTTTAAGAAGCTATAGCCGCATTCATACAATTATCCGGTATATCAAAGGCATCTGTTAAGGCAACGGCATCCTGCCTTAATTCCCAAGAAAGTTGGTTCACCATTTTGCGAATGGCTTTCGTTTTGGCCCCTTCCATATAACCTTGCTCTAAGTACCAACCTTTGTTTTGTTCTATTGTATAAAGTGCAAATAGCCTGGCTAGCTGTTTCAAAGTTTTTTGTAGTTTTTCATCTGTAGTTTCTTCAATTATTGCATGGAATTGCTCCAGCACCACACGCTCAATATAGGCTTTACCCACATTCAGCAAATGATGACCACTCACATTAAAAGCATCAAATGAATCCATGCCGTCATCTATCAAACGCTTCAATCTTCTTGCCGCAGTACTTAAAATATGCTCCTCTCTATATCTGAAAGCACTTAAATGGAACTCCAAATCGAGTAGGTGCTCATCATCGGTTTTTCTAGTAATAATGGGGTTCTTTTCTGTCAGGCTAAGTTTTGCTCTGCTGGTAATGTAATTGAAAACCGTAATAAAGTCTAGGTCACCAAACTCTTCTCTGAATTCTGTAAGTCTGTTTTTGGCTACTAATTGCATCAAAACAGTGTTGTCGCCTTCAAAGGTGGTGTAAATATCTGTATCAGCTTTCAAAGCCGGAATGGCATTTTCCCATAAATATCCTTTACCACCGGTGGCTTCCCTGCACTCCTGCAAAGTAGCTGTTGTAAACCAAGTGGTATATGCTTTTAAGCCGGCTGCAAGCGCTTCTATTTCCTGTGCGTCTTCTTCTGTTTTATTCAAAAACCTTTTAGTGAGGTATTGCAAGCTAAAGTAAAGTGCATAGCTGGTAGCCAGTGGCGGAAGCAACCTTCTTTGGTGCATTCGGTAATTTAAGATAGGAACTTCCTCTCCACTTTTTGGCCCAAACTGTCTGCGTTTGTCGCTATGCCTGATGGCAATGGTCAACCCTTTACGCGCTGCTGCCAGTGCCGAGCGTGGTATGCCAATTCTGCCACCCACAAGCGTACCCAGCATGGTAAAAAACCTTCTGTTGTCACTGGAAATTGAGCTGATAAATTCGCCATGGTCGTCAATTCCGGAAAACTTATCCAGCATGTCATCTGCTGGTATGGTCACCTGATCGAACCATATTTTACCATTATCCACACCATTCAATCCCATTTTACGACCGCAATCTTCTATGCGTACGCCCTTTAGTGGTTTACCTTCCTTGGTTCTTATAGGTACTATGAAAGCACTTACACCAAAATCCGTTCCGTCAATAATCAGCTTGGCAAAAACAGTAGCCATTTGCCCGTGAACAGCAGCATTGCCAATATACTCCTTGCAAGCCTTTTCATGTGGTGTATGGATAGTAACCGTGTTATCCGCTTTGTTATAGGTAGCTGTGGTTTCCAAGCCTTTTACGTTACTACCGTGGTTGGTCTCCGTCATGGCGAAGCAGCCCGGTAATGCTAACGTACCAATATCTTTCAAATATTTACCATGATGTTTCTTGGTGCCTAAAAAGTAAACACTCATTCCCCATAGTCCGAATTGCACGCCAAATTTTATCACCATGCTCAGGTCATGGTAACTAAGCGTCTCCATAATAGTAAAATAGCCTTCCATGTCACCTTTACCGCCATATTCTTTTGGGAAGGCCCAGCTGCCGTATCCTTTGTTGGCCAGTTCTTGGCAAAGTGCATAAACTTGTTCTCGCTCTCTACTTAAATCGCCCTTTTCCGGGTACTTGAAAGAAGGATCGCTAATAGTAGCTTTTACTTTTGAGATAGTTTCTGCCTGGTCTCCATCTAATAGGTCAGTCATTTTTGATACGTCAAAGCTGGTAGTGGCCTCTTGTTGTGAGGTAACGGTTTGGTGGTGCTGCTGGAAAATAAAATTAGTTTCTTTGTGCAGCATACCCATATCTTCCTCCGCTTGTTTAAAGCTTTCCAGCGTTTCAGCATTTATACTGCTGGCATGCTCTTTATCGTGATGTGCCACCAAAGCCTTTCCCAGTGTACTGAGCGACTCATGCTGATTTTCAGAAGCTGCCAGAATAGTCTTTTTCCATTGTTTTAGCTTCTGCGGACTAATTTGTTCCTCGGGATTTAAGTATTGCTGCAGGAATTTTTGCTCTTCTTCACTAAGCCAACTTTGTGATTTCAGTAGGTCTTTTAATACGTTTGCTTCTTTTTTGGTAAGCACGGAATCGGCCCACAGCGCGTAAAGTATTGGCAAGAAAAGATATAATTTCGGATTTTTTTCAACTAGAGGGGAATCTATCATAGGTTTGACATTTTAAATATACTAAACGCTGGAAATGATCTTTTGATTTGAGAATTTGGTATTTTTGGGAATATTTAACTTATAATCTCTTAAAATACAGCCGATATCTGAATGGAAATTAAAGACATTCACTATCGATGTTAAATTTGATAATGAGATGCACTGGCAGTGCTACTTGCAAAGACCTGATCATTTGGCGAACTTTATTCGATGATTAAAGAGGTTTACATCGATACATCAGTAGTTGGAGGAGTATTTGACAAGGAATTTGAATTTTGGACGAAGCTATTTTTCAAGTCAGTAGAAGAACAAATGTATAAAATTGCGACTTCTGCTTTGTTGGATGCTGAGCTGGAGCACGCACCTGAATACGTTCGGAGCTTTCTTGAAGGCATTCCTAAACACAGCAGAATTGAAGCACATTACAACGAAGAGGCAATTGCATTGGCAGATATATATCAATTCGAAGGAATTGTGGAGCCAACTAGTTTGGCAGATTGTAGGTATTGCTACGGCAACTGTTACTGGAATAAATGTTCTTGCAAGTTGGAACTTTAAGCACATTGTTAACCTCAACAAAATCCGACTTTACAATGCAGTAAACCTTAAAAATGGATACATCGTATTAGAAATAAGAACACCTAGAGAACTTTTAGCATATGAAAACTGAAATAACAACGGATAAGGATTTTGATGCAGTTGAATTGCAGCACCGAAGCAGAACAGAGTTGAGTAAGAAATTGTCTTCTATGAGTCATAAAGAAGAGCTTGACTTCTTCAAAATTGCATCGGAGCGTGCAAAGAAAAGAAGAGTAGATAGGTAACAGACGCTGGAAATCCATAACTAACTGAACTGCATGACGAGGTATTTTTAAATGAAAATATAACTGTTATTGTACATTATTTGGCTGATAAGCATTTTTTTATAAGGCGGTATAAAGTGGTGTCTAGGTGGCACCGATCGAAGATGGTTAGACAGGACTCAGTAAGAAAGGCCTCTACTCAGGAGCTAAAAGAAGCTGATAAAGGAGAAATGAGGTCGCTGGTCTCATTTGCAAAAGCCTTCTAAGCGTACAATCCTTCTACGCTTTCAATATATTATTGCTTTCTTAGCAACTTTAGTCAACGCCATAAGAAATGGCGAGGATATGCAAGCGTAGGTACAACCTACGCTTAGGATTCTCTAAGCGTAGAATCCTTCTACGCCTTACATATATTGTTGCTTTCTTAGCAATTTTAGTCAACGCCATAAGAAATGGCGAGGATAGGCAAGCGTAGGTGTAACCTACGCTTAGAGTTATCTAAGCGTACAATCCTTCTACGCTTTCAATATATTATTGCTTTCTTAGCAACTTTAGTCAACGCCATAAGAAATGGCAAGGATATGTAAGTGTAGGTGCAACCTACGCTTAGGATTCTCTAAGTGTAAAATCCTTCTACGCCTTTCATATTTTGTTGCTTTCTTAGCAACTTTAGTTAACGCCATAAGAAATGGCGAGAATATGCAAGCGTAGGTGTAACCTACGCTTAGGATTTTGGCTTGTTGTCTCTAAACTTTAGCTGTAAACCAAGTAAGAAATTTCGCAAGAACTGATCCATAAAAGGCACATATTTGGGTTGCTTGGAGTTGCGAAGAAAGGCAGTGATTTCAGCATTACTCACCTTCAAATCTACCAAACTAAGAATAGCTACTATGTCTTCTGTTTTGAGGGCAAGCGCAATTTTCAGTTTCTTTAGTATAAGGTTATTATCCAGTTTTTGCTCAATGGGCGGTTGTGCTCCCTCTCTTTTACCACGCTTCAGGTTAATAAATCCGTTCAGAAAAGCAGCCAGTTGGTTATCATAAATATGTTTGAATTCCACCGCTTCCTCTGCTTTGAGCCAATCGGAAACGAGAGCTCGCGTTACAACTACATTTACCTGTTTAAATATGTCAATCATCTCTTCATCAGAAAAGTTGAAGGTATATCGTAAGCGTTTAAGGATGTCGTTGTTACTTAGTGCAGCCATAAGTTACAAAGCTATATAGTTTAAAGATTAAAATTAGTGCTATCGAAAAAAATAGTAAAAAAGCTGTTCTATAATTTAATCATGTATTAAGGCCATATTTTCGTATTTATTGCTAATCCATAATAAGAGTACACCAAAAACAACAACTACTAAAATCAGTGCAGTATTCACAATTCCATCTACACCAAAAGATAGCCTTATTAATATCGTGGAAATAATGAAGCCTGAATTGCGTATAGTTTTATTAAATTGATTAGTAGAGATGAAGGTAAAAAGAAGTAGAATAACATCGGCTAAAATTAAGGTTGTGAAAAACTCATCAAATCTGAGAGGAGGAGATCGAAAATTCTATCCATACTGTTCTGAATGAAATAAACTGAATAGTGGTGCAGTTGTTAATTTAACTAGAATACTTATCCCACAAGTTAATTGGCTTAGGTCTAATTTAATGGTATAAATGACTTCACATTTTATAATATTAATTGATTACTTATTGCTCCTGCAATCGCCACATCAGTACCGCTGCTCGTTTGGCCTGAACGGATAATTTACTCAGGTTGCCAGTTTCATTAATCGTATGGTCATCGTCTCCGCTTAAGCCCATGCCATCAATGGCCATATCCACATACCCGGAGGTGAACGATACATCGGCTGCACCTGCATTGCGAGGGTTGACTGCGGTAACCTCTCCAAAGCCTAAATCCTGGCTCACTTGATTGTAATAAGCAAGTAATTTCTGGTTGCCCTCAGTTGGTGCCAATGGTGGATAGCCACCTTCCGCAAAAGTAATTTCAGCGGAAGTGCCTGGGTAGTTATCGGTCACAATCTGTTGCATTATTCCCTTGGCTTTTTCCAGCTGCTCCAAGGAAACAGCTCTTATATCGCCATTAACAGTAAGCTGCTGCGCTACCACATTGCTTTTTCCGTAAGCTGAGCCACCACTTTCGCCCTCATTATAATTGATAGCTGTACCTCCTAAAATTACTCCCGGGTTGAAGGTTAAGTTTTCCTCTTTGGAAAGCTCCTGATAGAAGGTATTAAGAATTCTTGAAGCTTCATATATAGCTCCCACGCCTACTTTATCAGTAAAAACCTGCGATGAATGTGCGGCATTGCCTGCTACTTCAAGCATCCAGCCGGAAGAACTTCTTCTGGAAACCACAATCGTTTTAGGATCGCCATCGGCATTCTCAAAAGCCAATGCTATGTCAGCCCATTTAGCTGCATCTACCAGCGCTTTTTTGGACAATTCAATTGGACTACCGCTCTTCTCCTCATCGCCTGTCATCACTACCTCAATCTGCATTTGATCCAGCAATTTGGCATCTTTCAGCGCTTTCAATGCCATAAGAATAATAACATCGCCACCTTTCATATCTGCCACTCCGGGACCCTGCATAATGCTATCATTTAACATCCGGTAAGATTGAAAAGGACTGTCCGGCTCAAAAACAGTATCCAAGTGCCCGATTAGCAGTAGTTTGGGACCTTTAGTACCCTTGGTTTTGGCCACCAAGTGTCCGGCTTTGTTGAAGGCAGCGCCATCAACCCATTCTGTATCCATGCCTAGTTTATCAAATTCCGCCTTCAAAACTTCACCCACAGCTTTCACACCAGCAAAGTGCATGGTGCCGCTGTTCATATTCACTATTTTTTTGAGCAGTTCAGTGTGGTACGCATTGTGCGCATCTACTGATTTTACAAGCTGCTGCTCGGTTTTGTTGAGTTGTGCCACGGCTGATTGGCTGAGCAGTAGAACGGTGATTACAATAGAGATAAATAAATTTTTCATCATAACATCGAATTAAATAAGCATTTAAGATTATTCCAAACCATAGTCCGCAGGGAGGATCAGTGCCATTTTTTTTGTGGCTATTTCTCCGGAAAATAATATTTCGTTAAAGTTGGAATACATGCCATATTGATCAATAAAGAAATTAGTTGTGAAGAATGTTACAGATGAGCGTTTATTCTTTTTATATAAAATATCTAACTTCGCTACAAAGCCCTTTGGGTTAAGACCATTTATTTGCTTTTCTACTTTTACCTTCGTTATGTTATCCACGTTTTCAAAACGCATGATTCGTGAGGGTGCGACAGGAAATCTTTTAAAGTATAGCTGATAGCCGTTCTCCTTTAACTTGTCATTTTTTAAAGCTCTGAAAAATGACATAGTGGAGTTTTCATAAGCTTTTAATCTTCGTTTCTCAATCTTATTATTCCCTACAAGCGTGTCAAATTGTGTAGTGCCTGAGAAGACGCTAAACTTTATTTCCTCATTATTCAAGGAGAAATTTCTGTATTTTATCTCAAAACTTATCAGATCGTATTTCACCTTATACCCAAGGTACTCATTTCGTAGTTCAATAGGCTTTTCCGTTTGTGCAGTAAATGTGAGTGTTTGTGGATTGTAGCGAAATTTTATGTCGGACTCATTAAGTATAGCACATTTTCTTTGAAGAGCCTTTGAACCGATAAATTGAGCTTTGAACGCTTTCATCATCTGTTTTCGGTTAAAAGGAATACTATAGACAACTACTTCGCCCATCACAGAAACATCTTCTTCCAGCTTAAACAGATAAGGCTGCTCTACCTGAGGATTGTTGACATAAACTTTTTTGTAACCTACAAAGCTTACCACCAAAATAGCATTTAATCGGGGTTTAAAATCGAAGGTGAATTGTCCGGATAAGTCGGTCACGTCCCCCTGCGTAGTGCCATCAATATAAACTGAGGCACCTGTAAGTGGCTCACCGTTTTGGTCAGTTACCCTCCCTTCAATCTGTTGCGCTTTGGCATAAAAAGCCATTACGCTAAAGCTTATAAGTAAAAATGATTTTAAAATAGCTGACATGTGATCTTTCAAATTAATGATTACAGTTCTATAACTTAGCTCATGCTTTTAAAAAGCGAATCAATTTCAGGGATTATTAAGAATAAAAAAAGCTTGCCGGTACAAACGGCAAGCTTCTTTACTAGGTAGCACTAAATTTTATTTACCGCCTTCCAAACTTTCATTTTCAACCGGTTCGCCTTTGGCGTTTAGTTTTACAATTTCATAACCGAGTTTTCTTAAGCCTTCAATATTTGTTGCTTCATCGCCTACTACAACAATTACCATTTGCTCAGTTTTCAACCTGTCTTTAGCAATCTGATCAATTTCTTTTTTAGTGATTTTGTTCAAAATCTTCATCTGATCATTCACGTAGTTCTCGTCTAAATCGTAATGCACTATTCTACGAAGAAAGCCCGCTTTTTGCCGCGGTGTTTCATAATTTAATGCATCTTGCTGTCCTATTGATTTCTTCATGAAATCTACTTCGGCCTCCGTTATACCATCATTTTTGTAGGTATTAATTACCTTCATAAACTCGTAAACGGAGCTATCGGTAGCATCGGCCTTAACACCTGCACTGGCCGTAAAAGGACCCGGATTATCGCCTGTTTCAAAGTAAGATCGTGCTCCATAAGTCCAGCCTTTTTCCTCCCTTAATTTGAGATTTATGCGGCTGTTAAACGCACCGCCTAAGTTGTAGTTCATGAGGTAAGATCGATAAGTCTCGCCAGTTGGGTCGTAAGTCATGTCGGTTAAATACCCAATTCTTATCTGCGACTGCGCTGCATCCTTTTTGTCCACTAAATAGATTTTAGTTTTATCGGTATCAGCCTCAAATGTTAGTTCAGGCATGTTAACCTTTGGTCCTGTCCAGCTTTTAAGAAATGCTAGTTTTGGTAATACCTCTTTTTCCGAAATATCGCCTACCACCACCAATTCACCTACCGCTGGTGAATAGTATTTGTTATAGAAGCTTTTCACATCATCCAGCGTAATATTCTCTACTGTTTCCACCAAGCCTGCCGATGGCACAGAAAATATGTGGTTATCACCATAAATGAGTTTGTCATACACGTATCCGGCAATGGAAGCAGGGTCCGTTTCGTTCGATTTTATACCTTCAATGGTTTGCTTCTTATTTCTCTCAAAGTCAGCCTCATCAAATCGTGGGTTCATCAACGCATCTTCAGCCAGTTCCAATGTTTTATCGATGTTTTTCAGCAGTGTGTTAATTGATATAACAGTGGAATTTTGTCCGGCATAAATTGAAATTGAGCTACCAATTTTCCTCAATTCTTCCTGAAATTCTTCAGATGTTAAAGTGGTAGTTCCCTCATTCATCATACCTGCAGTCAGGCTAGCTAACCCTGCTTTTGAGGGGTCGTTGGCATCTAACTGATGACCTCCATTTAAGGTAACCTGAATAGCAACTGTTGGTATTTCGTTGCTTTCGGTACCTATTATCTTCATACCGTTTGACCAGTTCTCTTTCCAGATAGTAGGTACTTTCACCAAGGGGCTTTGGCCGGGAGTTGGCTTTGCACTACGATCGTACTTACCATCATTAGGTCTGCTATAAGCTAAGCCTGAGTAATCAGTTGTGGGGAAAATATTTTCTCCCTCTGTCTGTTGCTCATAGTTATCAGGTGCAGCTCTTTCTACCTCTTCGTTAGGTATAACACTTTGAATTACAGCAGGCTTACCTTTTATGTATTTATTAAAAACCCTGATGACATCTTCTTTGGTTACCGCTAAATATCTCTTTAAGTCCTTGGCAATATAGTTAGGATCGTTTCTAAAAGTTTCATAAGAGGCAAGTTGGCTAACTTTTCCGCTTACGCTGGCCAGCCCATCTATGGTGTTCGATTCATAATTAGCCTTAAATTTCTCGATGTCGGCATCTGTAACGCCATTTGTCTCAAAATCTTTTAAGATATCGCGCACCTGCTGCTCAAAATCTGACAGCTTCTGACCGGGAAATGGTAGTGTAAACATGGTAAATTCTCCTGCAAGCTCTGTAGTAGGATGGAAAGTACTTGCCTGAATGGCCTTTTGTGTTAGTACAAATTGCTTATAAAAGTAAGAACTTTTTCCTGCTCCCAGTATTTCTGAGAGGCAATCTAATGCTGCTTCATCTTCATGAAAACGAGGTACTGTAGGATAAGTAAATAATAGTAAAGGGAAGCGAATATTGCTATCTACATAGCTAACATATCGTCTTTTTCAATGGTAACAGGCTTTAAAGTCATAGGCTCAACAGCCGGCCCTGCCGGAATGCTTCCGAAGTATTTTTCAACCTTCTTAATTACCTCTTTAGGATTAACATCGCCACCAATTGTTAGCGTAGCATTGTTTGGTCCGTACCAGCGCAGAAAGAATTTTTTAAGATCGGATACATCCACACGATCTAAATCTTCGAGCTTACCAATGGTTAACCATGAATACGGATGGCCATAAGGATATAATGAAGCAGCATTTACCTCACTAAATAAACCATAAGGTCTATTATTATAATTCTGTCCTTTCTCGTTTTTCACGGTTGCTCGCTGTACTTCAAACTTCTCCTGAGTAACTGCCGGTAAAAGGAAACCCATTCTATCGGCCTCGAGCCAAAGCATCACATCTAATTGGTTGCTGGGTACGGTTTCAAAATAATTGGTTCTGTCTCTGTTAGTTGTTCCGTTTAATCTACCTCCCGATTCAGTTACGAATTTAAAATGCTCTTCATCGCCTACATTTTCAGATCCTTGAAACATCATGTGCTCAAAAAAGTGGGCAAAACCTGACTTATTCAGTTCTTCACGAGCCGAGCCCACGTGGTAGGTAACATCTACGTGAACCACCGGATCGGAGTGGTCTTCATGGATGATTAGCGTTAAGCCGTTATCCAGCTTATATTTTTCGTAGGGGATTACAATTTTCCCCTCTACCTGTGATACTTTCTCCACAAGTTTTGTTTGACTAAAGGCTGCTGTACTTATAAATGCAAACAGCACTATTAATATTCTTTTCATTGCTTAAGTGTTTAGTTTTCCTAAATATAATAAAGTTACCTTAACAATGTAGCAATTGCTCTATGCTTATGATAAAAGTTTATAAATTTGAATGAACGGTTTGCTGATAATTTAAGCTTGAGCTTAACTGTGGAAAATACCAATATTAAGAAGTATACCTGCCGGATAGTGCAAGAAGTACTCATTGCCCCAGTCGTTATGGGAAATTTTAGAAACTTCTACATCAGGAAATTGCTCCGTTAGGTTTAGAGATTTTTATATATTCCAGCTGCCCTTCCAAATCTGCTACTTCTATAAAAAGCATGGAATTATTAATCCAGTCTTTTATGTAATAATCTTGCAGATAAAAACCTAAGCCTTCCTGCTCAAAGTAGCTCATTTTACCAGAAAGCTGTTTTTCGTTAAAGCCGATTGCTTTATAGAATGCGCTACTCTCATTAAAATCTTTAGCCCCTATAAATGCTCTTATTGATTTAAGGTTTTTCATGGTGTTGTGCGTTATGGTTTATCATGTAATTTACTGGTTTTCAATGATTTTTTACTGATAGCGAGCATCATATTTTGTAATTCAGAATAAGTGGTTTTATTAGTGCTAGCGGACTATGCCCTTTCAATTTCCCACTGTAAAATCTATTTTTCTTTGTCCCGCTACCAAGGCCGTATCGGTGTAGTACAAATGCAATTTATCGATTACACCGGAGGTATGATATATTATTACTTGAGGTGCATTTACAACATCTTCGGAAGTCAGTTTCTCAATAAATTCAGTAATTTCTTCTTCGGTGTGTGTTTTGAGGTAAGCAAAGTCATAAATTTTTAAGGGTATTTTTTGCTTGCTGCTGTAATTGAACAGCTCACCATCCTTGTTCACGGCTACAGTAGTCAGATTATCCGCTCATTTTCCGTTAACTACTATGACCTCTGCCGACTTCTCAATCGGTAACTCGTATCATTCGAGACCTCCCTAGGTAAGCTGAATATCCTTATATCTATCCCTGTTACATCTACTATTTAGGTACGCTCTCTGTTTTATAATTAAAGCAGAGCTTTGTACTTCGGCAGCACATGGTCACTCATCCGACCTTAGAGCCTCAATATGTGGTCTCTGTTCGTCAGTACAGATACTGCAGTCAGGCTTACTTTACTGCATGGATCACTCCAAACCAGCTTGCCACTTGCGCTGCTTCCAAGCAAGACTCCAGCGTATACGGGACTTTCACCCTTTGGAACGCTCAAATTCATGAGCTATATTCACCATTCAATGCGCACACAACGTATAAAAATATTAGCGGTTTTAGTGCTGTATTCAGCGTCATTCCTTTATATACAGTTTAGTGAGAAATTTAAAGGTACGTACCTTGAAATCCGCTACTATTCTTATACCTAACACCACAAAAAACATAACATGGATCACAATCTCTCATTTAGAACCGACAGGTATAATTTCTGGCCTATTTACGAAGCTATTAAAACCTATTACCCCTTAGGGATTACGCAACGTGAGGGAGGTATTTACTATGAGTATTCAGGAATGGCTGAACTTAATAAAATAGTAGTTGATAATGTCCATGAAAAAGAAAATTTTCAATCCAGATGGCAACGCAAGGTTGAAAACTGGTCAAATGAATTAAAATACGAGATTGTTGGCACTACTTACGGCCAAGAGCCTTCATTTAGCGGATACATAGCACTACAGAAGGATGAAATTAACGATAAAATATCTGAGAAAAGACTGCATATCGCTGTAAGTTTAATTGGCCCTTTTTACACATTATTTGAAACTGATGTTACAACGCTAATTGAAAGAAATACGGGATTTTATAAAGGGGCAACTGAAAGTGATCGGTTTTATCAAAAAATTCACAGGACTGCTATTTCTCCCTATGGTGAGTATGCTCACGTTTTTGATAAAATTAGAATTTTAATAGAGAACGACTTTAAAGAGTATCGATTTGTTCCTTATATGGTTCATTCCGCTTTTTTAGAAGGCCTGCAAGTAAGATACCGACATGAAAAGAAGAATCGTATATATCATGCTTTGTTCAATCAACTTTTCGATTTTAACGCAGCGATTGTAAGAGATGAATTTGAATATGGACGCGATCAGTGGTTTATACACAATCCAAATATGAAAAATAATTGGATAGTAACAGGCCCTAAATAAAAACTAAAAGCAAATAGGCTACCTGAATACCTTGAGGGAGTAATACAAAATGCCACAACACCTCTATTTAATTTCTAACCTTTACTTGCCTAAAGTAAACCAATTAGTTAACATTTGCAATGTGATACGGAAGATAGTTGTTTACAGAGCGTATTTCAAATATTTCTTTAAAGCTCAATAAGAAAAGGTTCAGGAAAAGATAGGATATGTACTGGACCTTGTTCGGTTTGAAAAACAAGTCTCAAGAAAATTCTTCAAATCATTAGAAAACACAGACTGGATTTACGAGGTGCGGGTTAAAACGACTTTTAAGAGTATTCGAATTTTATGTTTCTTCGATGATGGCAACTTCGTTGTACTAGCAAACTGCTTTGTCAAAAAGAGCCAAAAGACACCTAGAAAGGAAATTAAATTAGCTGAGAAACTGAAAAAGGAATATCTAAAAGATAAAAATGGCTGACATGAATAATATAACAGATTTTGAAGATATCCTCAACGAAAAATACGGAAAAAAAGGGACAGAAAGACGGGATAAGTACGATGCTGATTTTCTTGCTTTCCGGCTAGGGGTAATGCTAAAGGATGCTCGTAAAGAAGCGAACCTGACGCAAGAAGAACTTGCCGAGAGGACTGGGACGAAAAAAAGCTACATTTTAAGAATTGAGCGCGGATCTAGCGATATTCAAATTTCCACCTACCATAAACTAATAGAAATCGGACTGGGCAGACAGCTAAATATCCAGATAGGATAAGAGGAAAATAAAAGTTGGTAACATGACCTATGAATTAACGGGTTTTCATCAGTCGGGAAAACTATAAATTTGGCGCGTAAAAAACGTTGACAATATTGTGTACAATTTGAATCTAAAAAGTAAATAAATACGACCAAAGAAACGCTCAGCAGCTATCGATAGGGGCTATGATCAATAACTAAATAAACTTTATTAATGCCCTCTATTATATTTAAAAGCATATAATAAAGCAATTATCAACAGGCACTAAAATCAATCGACTAGTGAGCTACTTGCAGACTGCAGACAACGTTTGAGCCTACTGTTTATATGTATTGCATCAGTATAGCTCAGTTGCTGAAAGCTGTCAGATTATACCCGAAATGATATAATACTAGTTAATGCATCTTATTTATACCCGATAAGGTATATTTTAATAGAATTTTGGTATATTTATACCCGAAATGGTATAAATAATAAATGAATAAGCTAAGTCAATTTGTAAAAAAGAGGAGAAAGTCACTTGGGTTAACGCAAGAAGATCTTTCTTTTAAAGCCGGTGTAGGCCTCAGGTTTGTCAGAGATATTGAACAAGGAAAGCAAAGCTTACAAATGGATAAGGTAAATCAAGTATTATCACTATTTGGTCATGAACTTGGGCCAATCCAATCAGAAAGAGATGAAGCAAGCTAGGGTGCTTATGTATGATAAAATGGCAGGTATATTAACTGAAGATGAAAATGGTTTTCATTTTCAGTATGACAAATCATATCTGAAATTGAAAGAGGCAGAAGCAGTTAGTTTGACGCTACCGCTGACAGACAAAGTATTTGAAAGTATGACTATGTTTCCCTTTTTTGACGGATTAATACCAGAGGGTTGGTTATTAGATATAGCTCAAAAAAATTGGAAATTTGATCCAAGAGATAGAATGGAAATATTGTTAATTACCTGTCGAGATTGTATCGGAGCCGTGTCTATACGAGAAGTTTGAAGGCATGGAAAGCAAATGTTTATACTGTTATAAAGAAATTGATTCAGCTTTAAAAACGCCTGCCGGAATGGAAGGATATCATCCGAAATGTAGCAAGAGATTTTTCGGAAATGCTACCCCACCTATATTAGATTTTACTGAGGATCAAATTTTACAACTAGCTGAACAAGTAATAAAAAGCCAAAAAACTGTTACAGGCGTTCAACCGAAACTTTCGCTTGGATTAAGTAATGAAATCCGTGCATCCGGGCGCTTAACTATTGTTGGATTGTCTGGTGAATATATTCTAAAACCTCAAACCAGTTTATATGCTAATCTTCCTGAAATTGAGGACTTAACGATGCATTTAGCTCAAATAAGTAAGATTAAAACGGTTCCACACGCTTTGATAAGGCTCAAATCAGGCCAAATGGCTTACATAACAAGAAGAATTGATAGAGATAATGGTAAAAAAAGACATATGGAAGATATGTGTCAATTAACAGAAAGACTAACCGAACATAAATACAAAGGATCTTATGAACAAATTGCCAAAGCAATTAAAAAATATACGGTAAATCCTGGTTTAGATGTAACAGATTTTTATGAACTGGTTCTATTCAGTTTTTTGACAGGCAATAATGATATGCACCTGAAAAACTTTTCACTATTAAAAAGAAATTTAACCTATGATCTATGTCCTGCCTATGATTTGGTAGCATCTGAATTAGTGGTAGAAGGAGATGATGAAGACCTTGCTTTACATTTAAACGGGAAAAAGAAGAAAATCAAAAAGAGAGATTTTGAACACGCAATGCATAGAGACGGAATGGATCAAAAGGTAATCGAGAACATATTTAAAAAATATAAGAAATTACTCCCTAAATGGGCAAATTTCATTGATGAAAGCTTTTTGCCGGCACCAGTGAAAAATGAATACAAAGATTTGATTGTCCAAAAATCAATTCAAATTGAACTATAAAAATGGCTCGCTACTCATAGCTCACCACCTTCAAAGATGCCACCTACATCCCTTCCTTCCTCCATCTCTAAAACCTACACTACTTTCCAGCTTAAATCATTTGCGCATTTGTGCGTAACCTGACCCACATCGTTCATGTGCATGAGGTAAATCCACTCATTTTGAACAAGGTTTTTTATATGCTCATGCTTTTCTATAATGTTTTTGATGGCATCGGTAGGAGCGTTGACGATTACACTTAGCCTCACCGGCTCATGCTGAAAGTTAGTGCCATCGTGTACTGCCTGCTCCGGCAAGCCCACTCTCAAATCGCCACCAAAGCCTTCAATAACCCCTAAGGCGCTGGTGATATTATGCAGCGTTTTATTGCCTGAACCAAAATGTCTGTTATCAACCGTAGAGGCAAAATATTGCAGATTAATCCAGCTGGTAACTACCATGGGTGCAGTCATAATGGATTCCAGCGTAGAAAAATCTGCATCTAAAGAGGGCTCGTAGCTGTGCAGAAAGGTTTTTCCTGATAGGTCAATATGCTTAGTGAGTGGGCGTGGAGCAATTATAAAAGCGTGGCATCCGGCCAAGCCCCACTCGGGCCTTAGCTGCGACCAGTCGTTGCTTCTGCTGCGTACCGCTTTGTCAATATCAGCATAGCCCACCTGCTCAAAGCGGGTAAATCTTTCTTTTCTACAATGGCGTGCCGCCTCTTTTAGGTTTACTTTAAATTCGAGTAGGTTTTGTTGTTGCTTTGCATTTACTGTCTCCATAAAAATTTCCACATGGTCGGTAGTAGTATCATGCAGGCCGGCTACAAATAAAGTACTTTCCGGAATTTTAATTCCTTTTTCTGCAAGTCCTTGCCTAACCGCTGTTTTGTTAAGCACCTGAGCAGCCACTTTAGCATTGGCCTCACCTGTATGGCCTCCGCAAGCGCCACAATCGTAGGCAGTGGCATGTGGGTTGTTAGTCATATTGCCACCATGCCCAATAAAAGCTACCAGCTCGGCAAAATTGTTGGTTAACGACATGGTTTTTAGCGCCCCGAAGGATACAGCTATTTGGGTTTCAAGACTCATGCCATAGCTTTCATCTCCATCTGTTGAAGCATCGAGTGCCAGGTGTAGGTGCTGTTGATTTTTCTTACTTAAGCCGGCATCTTTTGCTGATTGGAAAGGCCTGCTAAGACCGAATGAGTCGCCTATAAGTTTAGGCAAAACTGCTAAACCCAGCGGACTAACAAAGCTGAAGCATGACACCGCACTACTTTTAAAGCTTTTCCACAGCTGGCTGAGCTGTAAGTTTTTTCTCCGTTCGTAGGCTATTCGCTGCGTATCAATGCTGTTGTTGCCCTCAGTTTTTATGGTAATACCGGGCTTTAATAATACAGGTGCTTGCGGCTTGGTTTTCTCGTGGCCTATTTCCTGGTAGTCAATAGGGAAACCAAAAAATCCGGCATAGCCTAAGGTTTCAATATCATCATTAGTGCGCTCCAGATGTCTTCTATATATTTCTGAGCGCACATCAATGCAGAACATCGCCTGAAATTTGGCGTGCTTCTTTTCAACCACCTCCGTATGGCTGTTGATATGATTTATGAGATTGCGCTGGCTGGCCAGGTCAAATGCTTCTTGTAATAAAATTTTATAAGCCTTTTTTTCGGATAGAGCATACACACCGTTATTCTCAAATTGCAGCTTAGCCGCTTCCCACTTTTTGAGCAGTTGTTCGTCATGGAAGGTATTGAATATGGCCGCTTCAAAAACAATTAAAATGGAGAGCAAGCTCATCTGCTCTTTTTCCTCCAGTCCGTTTTGCTTCCTTTCCCAATCTACACGAGCAGTATGTGAACCCCATCCAATACATTTTAAAAGCAGCGTATGGAAGTAGTCGTTAGCCTGTGCTGCTGTAATTTCTAAAGTTTCCAAAGCACGTTGTACCGCCTCAGTTTCGTCTTCGGGCATGGCTTTTATATACTGACAAAACCCTTTAAGCCCCATAATAGAGGACGTTTTATCAATAGCAGCCTCATTTTTCCAGTGTAGAAAGGGTGAATCTGTATAACTGTTATGGTTCCAGATGGCTTGGCCTTCATCATAAAAAGCCGATGCCCAATTCGCCACTCTATCAACCATAAACCGTGACCAATCCTTTGTCTGGCTGTTGCTGGCTACATCGGCAAATGTGGCGGGTGGCATCACGTAATCTTCTGCTTCCAGCTTTTCTACTTTGGTGGCCAGTTCTTCTAAAGATAGTTTTGCAAATGGGTAGTCAATGTGGTTGGCTGCTTGCTCTAGCACTTTTGCGCTTAAAAAGCCTCTCTTTATTTTCTCAATATAAAAACCGGCTGGTAAGGTCGATTTTATAGCACCGAGCTTATCGAGTTGTGCTGCCGTTTGTTGGTACGTTTGGTGCACCATCCCGAGGTAGGGGTTCACCGCTGTAAACCGCTCAAGTGGCCATAATGGAGCAATTTTGGTGGTGGCTCCTTGCATTTTTTGTTTTATTTGGTTCAGGTCTGTAAACTGATGGTTGTAAGAGGCTGTTTCGGAGGTGGTCTTTAACACGGTCTTATTTTTAGAAGTTAACAGTATTTTTCTTCAAAAGTGGGCTAAGTTGCTTTAGCTTTTTCGCCTGTTCCTTTATATGGTATTCGCTGTAGTCGAAGGGCTCGTGCTGAATGTGCAATGCACGTACGAGCCGATCGAAATAAGCGTTTATGTAAAGCCCATTTTTAAAATAGATGAGCATGCGGTTCGCAAATGGGTTGTAACTAAAAGCTGAGCCGGTGAATTGAAGTGCCATAGTTATAAAAAATAATACCAGAAAAATTGAGGCAAATACGATCTGTGGTAATGCATAACTTAACTTCTCAGGAATATCTGAGGCAATGATTTCCGAAGAGAAACCTTCGAGCACAAAAAAGGAGAGGGCCACCAAAATGCAAAGGGTTATGGCCGGAAGTAACAGTTGCTTACTGTCTTTTGCGTCTATAACGTTTACTAATAGTTTGGTGGAGCCGGTTGCTATTATGGCACCTATTATAAATAAGCCGAAATGTTCCAAGTTCAGTAAACCCCAAAAATAAGCCGCTGCTGAGTAGATTATGAAGGTAGCAACAATACCTAACACAATATTTACAGGTTTGAATGCCCGTTGTAATCGTTCATTTTTATGTGCCTTGAACCACTCAATAATACTGCCTGACGAAAGAAATGCATGAGCCTTATAAAATGAGTGCGCTACCAAGTGTAGCATGGCGGCCGGAAATATGCCTAATCCGCAGCTGAACAAGCTAAAACCCATGTGGCTGATGCTTGAGTAAGCCAGTGCTGTTTTGATGGAGCTTTGTGTCATGTAAATAATGGAGCCGCATAGCGCTGTAAATCCGCCAACTACCATTAGTATGAAAGGAGCGTATTGTGCAGCATCCATTACGTACGCCATTCTTATGATCAGAAACGGTCCCGCATTTAATAGGCCGGCATGTAAGAGGGCAGAAACCGGTGTGGGTGTTTCCATTACTTCCAGCAACCATGAAAACATAGGGAACTGGGCTGATTTAAAAATGGCGGCAAGTGCTAAAAATGCAGCAGCTAATTCAATATATTGATGATTACCCGCTTTTATAGCAATAAAGATAGCCTCCAAGTTAGTGGTATTATAACCTATATAAAGTAAAAGAGCCGCACCAAATAGAAAGACATCGCCCATGCGGGCAACAATAAATTTTTTGCGTGCAGCAGAAACAGCGCGTGGCCTGTGTTTGTAGTAAATTAAGAGCTGGTGCAGCGCAAGGCTGGTCAATAACCAGGCAACACATAGTGTAATGAGATCGCCCGCAATTACCAGCGTTTGCACTGAAGCAAGCGTTAAGGCAAGCCTACCCAAAAATATACTGTGCCGTGGATCGCCTTCGAGGTAGCGATGGCTGTACCTGAAAATAACCAGGGCAATAATGGCGATCATGCTGTACATCAAGAAGCTGACTGAATCAACCCTTAATGAGAGGTCAAAATCCATGAATTGTGCCAGCAGAATTTGTTGCGTGCCTTGAGTGAAATAAATGAATCCGGTTATAGTTGCGGCCAGCAGGCTTAAGATACAAGCTAGGATGTTAAGTTGTTTTATTTGTTTAAGTAAACTAATTCTGGTCAAAAGGCTCATTAAAAAAATGAGTAAGAAACCAATTAGTGGTAGGCAAAGTAAGTAGTTTAGGTTGCTTAGTTGTGCAGTCATGCTAAATATTTATAGTAGTGCTTTGCTTGCTGCTGAAATGAATAAAATGTAGTGTTTGATTTTTGATGAAGTCTTGTGTTATGCGATTCTTGCGCTTTGTATATTTGCAATCTATGGTGATTGTTTCCCTTAGTTGAACTCTCAATTTCATTCCTCTACTCTTTCAATCTGTTGCAAATATGTAAAAGTGCATACATTAATTTTTATTTATATTCATTATGTAAAACATAAAATATATTTATGAGATCGATATTGGACTTGGATTAATAGTTTCTAATTGTTTTTAAATCAATAACTTAATGTCAATTGTGAATTCTCTATTTTATCGAAGGTAAAATGGAGGAGCCTGCCTTTGATCTACATTGGGGTGGTAATCTCGTAATTATTAATTTTACATTGGTTCTAACCTGTGTTTGAAAGCAACAGATCCTCCATCATCGCTGCGCTTTCAAGGACAATGCTTAGAGTATGCTTTTTTGCTAATTAGAAAACTCGATTCTAACCTAAAAAAAAGCCATCATTCCAGAGATTTTTTAGCGCAGCGGAAAAATTATCAGGAATCTATTGATGAAACACAGGTTTGACGTTTGCAACGTGCCGACCTTAATTATTACTTTGCTTCGTGAGGATAAGAACCAAGTCTGTTTTGTAAATCAAGCATAACACGAAGCCATTAATGTCGGTACCTCGCAGAGTTGCGACATAGGATTTAAAAACAGCAAGCCGCTACAGTTCATTTACTTTGTCCAAATAAACTTCTGCCTGCTTCAATATCTTCTGCTGTTCTTCTTGTCCTTTTTTCTCCCAAGTTCTGTACATCATTGAAATGCGTTGGTTGCCCTTCAGCTTGTCTTCATGCACGTGGTAGAAATTCCAATACAAAGAATTAAAGGGGCAGGCTTTATCCCCATATTTTTCAGCTTTATTGTAGTGGCAACTGCTGCAGTAGTTGCTCATTTTATGTATGTAATTGGCACTACTTATATAAGGTTTGGTGCCTACAATGCCACCATCTGCAAACTGACTCATGCCTCTGGTGTTGGTAATTTCAACCCATTCTATGGCATCAATGTAAATACCCAGGTACCAGCTATCCACTTCATCAGGGTCAGTCAAATTCAGTAAAGCAAAATTACCGGTTAACATCAACCGTTGTATGTGGTGGGCGTAGGCATCGGTTAAAGACTGCTTGATGGAATGATGTAAGCAGTTCATTTTTGTATCGCCTGTCCAGTACCATTCAGGTAGCTTTCTTTTATGCCCAAAGAAATTCTTTTCAGCATAAGCAGGCATTTTTGCCCAGTAAATGCCACGCATAAATTCGCGCCAACCAATAATTTGTCTTATATAACCTTCTACTTGGGCAATACTAATGGTGTCAGGGTCTTCACGCCAGTATTTCAATACATAGCTCACCATTTCAAGCGGGCTAAGCATTTTTGTATTAAGTGCGAAGGAAATTCTTGAATGGAAAAGAAACTTCTCCTCGGTGTGCATGGCATCTTGGAACCTGCCGAAATGCGGGAGTAGTGCTTTACAAAAGTAGCGTGCATATTGTTGTGCTTGCGTTCGGTCAATAGGCCATTGAAAATTTTGCGCATCAATGGTTCCAATGGTTTCAACTCCTGCCGCCTCAATTTCTTTTACTAATTCTTCCACATTAATACCATAACTATATGCCTGCGGTATGGGCTCTTCGCCCTTATACTTTTTCCTGTTTTCTTCATCAAAATTCCACTTACCACCTTCGGGGTCTCCTGCGTCCATCATTATATCATATTTCTTGCGCATCATCCGATAGAAATTTTCCATAATGAACTGCTTTTTTCCTTCGAAGAAATTGGCTACCGTATTTCGCTTCGTCAAAAAATGCTCTGTATCTACCGCTTCGGTGTCTATAGTTAATTCCTTACAAAGCGCTTTCAGTTGTTCGTCCAGCCTGTATTCGTCAGGTAACATGTACTCAAAACGCTCATAGGGGTGTTCCTTTAAGTAATTCTTTAGGTTTAAGCTTAAATCCTGCTGATTATTCTTGCCATCGAGTTTATAATAAACCACCTCATGGTCGTTTTCCTGCAGCCAGCTACTAAAAGCACGCATGGCCGCAAAAAAGCCAACCACTTTCTGGATATGGTGCGTAGCGTAATCAGTTTCTTGTCGCAACTCCATTATTATGTAAGTAATTTGTTTAGTGCTTTCTGCAAACCAACTATGCTGTTGGTTCAGCTGATCGCCCAAAACGAGCCGTAATGTCTTTTGCATAGCGTAAGAATTTTAAAAGTAACTGTGGTTGTATTTTATTGTTATAAACTCTATTACATCAGCATAAAACAGTTAATACTTTCTTGTTATGAACGTGCGAATATTTGTTATAACTTTATGCAATCATTAAAGCAATAGAAAAATGAAGAAATTTTTGATTATTCTGGGTAGTATTATCGGCTTACTTTTGTTAACTATTATATTAATTCCAATTCTTTTTAAGGACAGGATTTTTGAAGTAGTTCAAAAAGAGATTAATAAATCAGTTAATGCGAACATTAACCTCGATCCATCGAATTTTAGCCTCTCATTACTTAAGAACTTCCCCAACGCCACGGCTAGCATCGAAGACTTTTCAATAACCGGAAGAGAGCCGTTCGAAGGAGATACACTATTTTCCACGAGGGAGTTTCATGTTGAAATTGATTTGATGTCGCTCATTAACGATGATCCTATTCAAATTAATGGCATCAGTTTAAACAGGCCGGTTATAAATGTTTTAGTGCTGGAAGATGGCACCGCCAATTATGATATTGCCGTGCCATCGGAGGAGACGGAGCCGGCAGATACCAGCACTAGCTCGGTTAAAATTGGCGTTGACCATTGGGAAATTATTGATGGCACTATTGGATATTATGATGAATCGGCCAAAGTAGCGCTATCGTTACAAAAGGTTAACCACACCGGAAGCGGTGATTTTACACTTTCGGTTTTTGATATGATCACTTCAACAAGTATTGAAAGTTTCAATTTTGCTTTTGAGGAAGTGGTCTATGTATCCGAAAAAACCTTAAATGCTGATTTAACTTTTGGGATGGATTTAGATGCGATGAAATTCACCTTCAAAGAAGCATCGGCCAAACTAAACGATCTGCAATTGAATTTCGATGGCTTTTTTGCCATGCCCACCGATGACTACGAGATGGACATTAACTTTAAAGCGGTTGACAATAGCTTTAAAAGTGTGCTCTCCCTAGTACCCGGAATGTATGCCGAAGGTTTTAATGATTTGGAAACCAGAGGTGAGTTTGATTTGACAGGTTATATAAAAGGCGTTTATAATGAAACGAGAATGCCGGGATTTAAAGTGGATTTACAAGTGCGCGATGCGTTTGTGAAATCCAAGGAACTACCTGTACCAATTGAAAAAATTGCGTTAGATATGGTAGCAGAATCTGCCAGTGGCGATTTAAAAGAAGGACAGCTGGTGGTGAGAAACTTTGGTTTAAATATTGACAAAGACAGGTTCACTGCAAAAGCAACGGTTAATAATTTTGACTCACCAAGTTGGGATTTATCCGCAAATGGAAAGCTAAACCTCGATATTATATCTAAAATTACACCTACTACTGATTTTACAATTGGTGGTGCCATTGTTGCCAACCTAAAATCGAAAGGAAATTATGCAGCAGTGGAAGCAGAGGCGTATGAGCAGCTGAATACTTCAGGCACTTTGGAGCTTCAAAACTTCCGTTATACTTCGGAAGATTACCCTGAGGTGAAAATTGCAACGGCTAATATGAATTTTAATCCGAGAGTGATTAATCTAAGTAACCTCAAAGGGAGTTTTGGTAAAAGTGATTTTAATGTTTCAGGTGAATTAAGTAACTATTTAGCCTACATACTTGATGAAGAAGGTTTGTTGGTGGGTAACATGTCCCTGAATGCCAATATGCTCGATGTTAATGAGATAATGGGTGAGCCGACCGAAGCAACTGAAGAAACCACCGACACCACAGCCATGGAATTGGTAGTGATACCGAAAGATATTGACTTTACTTTTAAGGCTAACATAACCACTATACTTTACGATAATTTCACGCTTAAAAATGCGGTGGGTGTGCTAAGCATCAAAAATGGCGTGCTTACTATGGATCCACTCAAATTTGAAACACTTGGAGGGAGCATAAAAATGGCCGGAAACTATAATACAGTAGATGAGCTTGACCCAAAATTTGATTTTACATTAGATATTGATGCACTGCAAATTCCTGAAACTTTCAAGAAGGTGGTTACGGTACAGAAATTTATTCCTGTGGCAGAAAAAATGACCGGAGAATTCAGTACTGTTTTCTCTATAAATGGTAAAATGACTGCGGAAATGATGCCGGATTTGGCTACCCTCTCCGGTGCAGGTCTGATTGAGATAGCACAAGCAGCTATAAAGGATTCAAAGGTTATCAGTGGTATTACCAGCTTATCGAAGCTTGACAAAACAAATACCATTCAGCTTAAAGATGTAAAGCTGAAAGCTAAAATTGAAGATGGCAGATTGAGCGTTGATCCGTTCGACATTAAATACGATAAATACAAGGCTACCATTGATGGGTCTACTTCTCTTACGGGAGATATTGCCTATAACTTTATGCTTAACATACCAACAGGTAGTTTGGGCAATAGCGCTAACCAGGCTATTTCAGGTCTTTTAGGCAAAAGCGTAAATGTTGTTGGGGAATCTGTTAATATGAATTTTAACATTGGCGGTACTTACAACGACCCTACCGTAAAGCTTGGAAAAACTACCACTGAGGGAGGGCAGAGTGTTGCAGGCAGTGTTAAGTCAGTGGTTTCCGACAAGATTACCGAAGAGAAGGAAAAACTTAAAGTGAAGGCAGAGGCGGCAATCAACACTGCGAAAGACAGCGTAAGAAATGAGGCTGAAAGGTTAAAGAAGCAAGCAGAAGCAGAGGCCAAGAGGAAGGCTGATGAAGAAGCAAAAAAACTGAAAGAGAAAGCTAAGAATAAGGTAAAAGATATTTTTGGCGGTGGAGGTATGTGATAATTGGCATGTGGCTATCAGAAATTGGTTATGGGTTTACTCCTATGAGCTAATTTCTGATATTTATTTTCCATTAACTGTAGCAGTTGCAACATTCTTTCCGATGTTTTGTGTTAATCTTCCGGGTATGGAATAAATACGAAGTTTGTGAAGTTGTTGTCAATCACAAACAGGCAACAGAACTCATCAGGGTCTTTGTAATTGGCCTTGAACTCATCAACCTTTTCTGCAGAAATAATCTCACGCTGTACAAACTCATCGAGGTAGGTAATATTGTAATTCCATTTCAGGTTCATTTCTTGGCTGCCAATAAGTAGTTGGCCAATAGGCTGCTCTATTTTACAAATAGGGAAAATTGGGTAATCGGAATACCCCTGCTTCTTCACCGCATAAGCAGCCTCCTTCAAAGTGTCTGAAACCAATGCAAAGTCGGCTGTAATGGTGCCTAAGTATTTACCGCTTAATTCCGGGTCGTTATTCATTTTTCAAAAATTATTATAATAATACTTCGTCTGCGAAGCTAAAAAAGCCATCATCGGCAAAAATAATATGATCCATCACTGAAATATCCAGCACTTCCCCGGCCGCCTTCATCTTTTTAGTCAGACTTTTATCTGCATCGCTTGGTTGCTTATTGCCCGATGGATGGTTATGCGCTAAAATAATGCCCGAAGCGAGTTGTTCAAGGCCTTCCTTAAAAATCATTTTTACATCCGCCACGGTGCCGGAAATACCTCCGCTGCTTATTTTCTTTAGCATGAGTACCTTGTTGGCCCTGTCTAAAAGAATAATCCAAAATTCTTCATGTGGTAAATCAAGTAAGTGCGGTTTTAACACATTATATGCATCGGTAGAAGAGCTGATCTTGGGCTTTTTAACGCTTTCAGTGGCTGTTCTTCTTCTGCCTAATTCCAAGGCCGCCACAATACTTATCGCTCGGGCTTCGCCAATGCCTTTAAATTTTGTTAAATCTTTAACCGTGTAGCGCGCTAGCTTGTTAAGGTCATTATCTACAGCCACTAAAATATTCTTGGCCACATCAATGGCCGATAATGACTTGGTACCAGAACCAATTAAAATGGCTATCAATTCGGCTTCAGAAAGCACCGAACGGCCTTTCATCATCAGCTTTTCTCGTGGTCTGTCTGCTTCAGCCCATTGTTTAATGCCGCGTAATTTTTCTGAATAGTTGTCTTCCATCGTCATTGAGGGTAGAAGATAATTAATTAGCTGTAACTAAAAAAGCCTCAACTAATATAGCTGAGGCTCTCTGTAATTTCTATTGAAAGCTGTCGATTATCCTAAAGTAGCAACGTACTTAGCTAACTTCGATTTATTATTATCAGCCTTCTTTTTATGAATAATATTTTTCTTAGCTAATTTATCCAGCATGGAAGTAACTGTTTTCAATAGCTCTTCTCCCTGCGCTTTATCCGTTGTAGCTCTCAACCTACGTACGTAAGTACGTGTAGTTTTTGCTGCGTACTTATTGCGCAAACGCTTTGATGCACTTGAACGAATTCTTTTTAATGATGACTTATGATTTGCCATGTTATTTTTTTATCAATTGAAGTCTTACTTTCCTTTTTCGGACTGCAAATATAATGGGAATACTTCAACCAAACAAAAGTAATGTAGAATTTATACTAAACTTAACCAACTAGCACAAGGCGCGCATTAAATTGATAGCCTAAACATGATATTTATTTTAATGAAATTAGTAACTTATGAGTTTGTAATATCAATTATGTATCGAAAACTTAGCATAGTGCTACTTTTTATTTTCAGCGGTAGCGCTTTGAGCAGCAACCAAATGCTGTGGGGATTTTATGCGCATCAGCAAATTAACAGAATAGCCGTTTTTACACTTCCACCTGAAATGCTACCTTTTTATAAAAACCACATACAGTACATTACTGAAAATGCCGTTAACCCTGACAAAAGGCGGTATGCGGTAAAGGAAGAGGCACCTCGGCACTATATTGATATTGATGCATATGGCGATAGTGCCATTGCCAAAATGCCGCGTTACTGGCATGATGCTGTGGAAGAATACACGGAAGATACTTTACAGGCGTACGGCATAGTGCCTTGGCATGTGAACTTAGTTGCTTATCAATTAACCGAAGCCTTTAAAGAAAGGGATGCATTGAAAATTCTAAGAATATCGGCCGATTTAGGGCATTACATTGCTGATGCCAACGTGCCGCTGCACACCACCAAAAATTACAACGGACAGTTTAGCGGACAGTACGGCATTCATGGCTTTTGGGAGTCGCGCTTACCGGAGCTTTATGCCGAAGATTATGATTTTTTTATAGGCCAGGCGCATTACATAGAAAATACGCAGTTGTACATTTGGGAAGCAGTAGAAAGGGCCAATGCAGCTTTAGATTCCGTTTTTGGTTTTGAAAGGCAGTTGACCAATTCGTTTAAAGCCGATGAAAAATACAGCTCCGAGCTTAGAGGCAACGTAAATACTAAGGTTTACTCTCGTGATTTTTCCAAAGCCTATCACCAGGAACTAGCCGGACAGGTAGAGCGCCAAATGCGTAATGCTATAAAAATGGTGGGTGACTTTTGGTACACCGCTTGGGTAAATGCCGGCCAGCCTGATTTAAACAGCTTAATCGATGACTACGTGGTGGTAACAGATGAATTATTACCGGAAAATACTGATGACATCAACCTAAGAAACCACGAAAGCGGCATAGATAACTAAGAATTAAGCACAGCATATAACTATACCGTGGAGTTTAAACCGTTAAATAACCAATAACCAATCAACCAATCAATCCAATAATCAACCAACTTGCCATCCCGATAGCTATCGGGACCAAATAGCCATCCCGATAGCTATCGGGACCAACGAGCCATTTCGATAACCATCGGGACCAACCCATTAAAAATAAAACGAATAATAACCCTTCACTCCCTTTTTATTCACTCCTTTAACAATTACTTTCCCTTTGATCTCCTCCAGTACTTCTGCCAATTGTTTCGGGTCGTTCATCTCCTTCCCATTAATTTCCGTAATAATAAATCCTTCATCAATATTGAGCCTGCTGAAAAAACCATTTTTCACATCAACTACTCGAACTCCCCCGGCTATGTCGAGCATACTTTGCTCCACTTTTGGTACCGATTCAAATTCAGCTCCTAAAGAGTTTGAGAAAAAAGCATTACGTTTAATTAGCTTGGTAGTATTTTCACTGTTGGTAAGCAGTAATTCCTTTTCTAACATTTTGTCTTTCCGTTCAATGGTGAGGTATAGCTTATCACCGGGAGACCGTAAGCTTATTTTTTCTTCAAAGTCTGCGTTGGAAGTAATAGATTCGCCATTGATATTTCTAATGATATCACCTTTTTGAATGTTGGCTTTTTCGGCTGCACCATTATGCTGTAAATAACTTACCACCACTCCATCAAGGTTCTCAGTATTTAATTTGTCTGCATTTTCGGGTGAAAGAGCAGTTACTTCTGCGCCCATAAATGCTTTTTGCACTGCACCAAATTCAATAATATCATTGGCAATTTTTTTGGCTATGTCAATAGGTACCGCAAAACCATACCCCGCATAAGAACCTGTTTGCGAGATAATAGCCGTATTTATTCCTACAAGTTCCCCAACAGAATTAACCAAAGCACCACCGCTATTGCCGGGGTTTATGGCAGCATCAGTCTGTATGAAAGATTCTATAGGAAAATTACTTTTCAGGATGTTGAGTTCTCGCCCTTTGGCACTCACAATACCGGCCGTAACCGTTGAATTTAAATTAAACGGATTACCTACCGCTAAAACCCATTCGCCCACTTGCAAATTTTGGGATGAGCCGATTTTTATGGCCGGCAGCTTATCGGCATCAATCTTTAATATGGCCAGATCGGTAGAGGGATCCTTGCCAATTAATTTGGCTTGGTAAACTCTTTTACGGATTACCACTTCTATTTTATCTGCATCATCAATTACATGGTTGTTGGTAAGTATGTAGCCGTTTTCCTTAAATATAACACCTGAACCGGAGCCTACACGCTGCATGGAGTTGCCACCACCCAGCCAAAGTTCTAACCATGAGGTTCTTCCGTAGCGTTCCGATACTGTTTTAATATAAACCACACTTTCTGTACTGCGGTTGGCAGCTGCTACAAAGTTTTCTCCCGGTAATGCTTTTATATTAATATTTGGCTCGTAAGAGGCAAAAGCCGGAGTTAAATCGGGTTGTTGAATAACCGCCTGCTCTACAGAATTATGAAAAAATACAGAAATGAGCAATGCGCCTAGTACGCCTCCTGTAAACCCGAAAAGTAAAGTATTAATATTCTTTCTCATAGCAATTTGGAATTCATTAAAACTGAAAATGAAAACGTTTAAAAAGTGCTTAAGTTATTTCAAACCTTAGCTTACTCAAAGTAAACTCCTTCCGTAGAAAAGGAGAATGACTTATTTCCCAAGCCACCAATCATAACTGCCTGAAATAATGGATTAAGTTTTTCATTGCCATACCATTCAATAATAAAATTTGCTCCGGAGCCACCGCTATCGTCTTGCTCTTCTACTACGTATTCAATGGTTTCGAAAGTGTTGAGATAAATTGGTGCTTCCAGATATTTCTTTACCAGTTTACCGGCTGTATCATGGTAATCTACCCGCACAATAAATAAGGTATCCGTTTCGCTTGTATTATGAATACTCAAAGTTGATGTTAGATAAGTTCGATCGTTGCGGGTGCGCGAGTAAATATTTGAGTATACGGGTACATATACTTTTTTAGTAATGCGAAGGCTATCGTACTTAGTTGTTACATTCTTCACAGCATGCGTTTTTGCTGTTTTTTCACTTTCGCTGTTTGGTGTACGTTCTTCACATCCCAAAATGGCAGTAACTAAAATTAAAATGAGTAGCTTGCTATATTTCATATTCCGATATGTTTTGTAGATAGACATGTGGTTTTTGACCGATCAAAGATACTAAACTTTAGTTTGCAACCGAACATTTGTATTGGTCAAACTAGAATTTGCTCATACGCATTATCTAAAATGTGGCTTATCACGTTTACCTTAAACCCAGCCCTGTGTAACGAGTTTTTGAGGGATCAACCCCCGGCTCTGTTGAGCTCATCAAGGTTGGTGTTTCTTTCTTTCGCCCTAAACTCTTGCCCTTTGCTAAACTTATACCTCAAAGTAAAGCCTACGCTTTGTTGACCAAAATATTGGTTTATTTCATTTATATTTCCGGCAAAATTCGTGTTGCCCCGCCATTGTCTTGTCCTAAATACATCGGCAATATTTAAAGTGACATCTAGCTTCTCCTCCATAAACGATTTTTTAATGCCCAAGTCAATGCCCCACTGTGGTTCAATATTAAAAAGACCCCAAACTAAACCCGAGCGATAATCGGCATTAAGTTCTATTCTGTATTTAGCAGGTAACGAGAATGTATTATTGGTACGTATCATATAGGACGTTTCTTTATTAGTTACCCTTGTTCCGGCATAGTCGAATTCAAAATCCTGATGGAAAACGGTAATGTTATTGTTCATTCCCCACCATGTAAAGGGTTGAAAGGGCATGATGGCGGTAGCGGAATAATTGTACATCTGACTCAAATTCTCCTGCTGAAAAATTGTGGTCTGATCCTCAGGATTTTGTATAGGTATTTCGGTAATTACATTACTGGTTTTTGAAGCGTTCAACACCAAATTAAATTGCTTAAAGAAGGTTTGAGTAACTCCGAATGAGTGCGTAATTTGAGGTCTTAGGTAAGGGTTTCCCTGTGCCCAGGTTTTAGGATCCAGGTAAAATATAAATGGATTAAGGTTATCATAGTCAGGTCTGTCAATTCTTTTGCTGTAATTGTAATTTATCTGGTAGTTGTCAGATACGGTTTGCTGGATAAAGAAACTCGGAAACCAATTGAAGTAATCTCGTGGTGTTAGCGTGTTCAAAGTGAGTGATTCACCCTCTGAATAAGTCTGTTCAGCCCTCAATCCCAACTGATAGGTGAGCTTAGGGTTAATCATTCCGGAAAAGCTCCCGTAAGCAGCTAAAATTTGTTCGGTGTAAATAAAATGATTCGATCGCGTTTTATCAAAAGTGCTGGTTTCATTTTCCACCTCAAAAAACTGTAAGTTATTGTCCGATATTACCGAACTTGCCTTCACACCTGTTTCAAGTTTATTCTTCCCGAAAAGCTTAGTTTCAAAGTCAATCTGTCCGGAGAAGATATCGTAAGAATTTGGGTTGTCTGTTGTTAGCAAATCACGCTTTACAGCTGCTGATGTTCCTTCAACAAAATATTGATTTCTGAAGGTAGCATTGCTTTGATTTGAAAGCCTTATAAAATTAAAATCAGTTGTTATTTTGGTGCCGTTTGTATCAAGCTTATAGGTATAATGGATGTTGCCTCTTGTTTGAAGAAACTTACTGCGCATGTCATTGTTGGTTATCAATGAGGTATCCATATTGTTTTGGGTCAATATTGTATTGAAATCAAATTGATCGGTCGATTCTTGCGCATAAAGGTTGAGCATAACGCCTAAGGAATGCTTTTCATTTATGTCATAGTCGGTCCCAAGCCTTACTGAAGGAGATTTCCTGATGGTTTGCTGCTCTGCTTGCTGATCGAAAAAAGATGGATTTCCTTGTGTATCCAGCACTTCTCTGTAAAAGTCTGCATCTCTAATGCGCACCCGTTCAGAAAAATTAGCATTGATGAAGCTATTCCATTTTCCTTTTTTATGGTTTAGTCTTAGGCCTGCCTCATAGCCCGGTAAACCGTTATAATTCATGCCTGCATTAGCACTTCCATTGATCCCCGAAAGCGTGTTTTTCTTTAGGGTAATGTTAATGATACCCGAATTTCCCTGGGCATCATATTTAGCTGATGGGTTGGTAATGATTTCTATATTTTTCAGGTTTTCTGCCGACATGCCTTGAAGCATGGCTCTTAAGTCTTCGGCAGCAAGGTAAGTTAAGCGGCCATCGAGCATTATTTGCACACCTGCTTTACCATTGAGCTGAATGTTACCATCCTGATCGACCAAAACACCGGGCGCTTTTTCTATCACATCGTAAACTGACGAACCTGCGGCAAGCGCGGTGCCCTCTACGGAAACAATCATTTTATCCGCTTCCATCACTATTTGAGGTCTTAGAGCAGTGACTTTAACTTCTCCTAAAACGGCTGCGTCATCATTTAGCGGAATGATGCCTAATTGAATCACTGGAACATCATTATTTAAAAGTGTAAGCTTTTGAGTAAAAACTCTGAAAACCTACCGCTGATATTTTAATAAAAAATGATTGATTGAATGGAGCGTTTACTGCAAATTCACCCATGGTTGTGCTTACGGTGCCGGTAATAAGGGTGCTATCGGGCAAGGTATAAAGTACTACATTGGCATAAGGTACTGCTTGCTTCTCTGTGTTAATAAGGGAGCCTGTAAGCTGGCCTTGTTGGGCAAAGCTCATGCCGGCAATAAGCATAAGTGAAAGTACGGTAATAATCGTTTTTCTTTTTTCGGTAAAGTAATTCATATTTATGGCTTTATTAGTCCCGATAGCTATCGGGATGTCTATTTGCCAAGGATGGATGCACAAGACGTGCCATTAAATACAAACGGGATTATCAGGGTTTAAATGGAGCTTTTTCTCAAAAGATCAGAAATTATGTTCACCAACGTACACTGCTGCACAGGGAAACCGAACACATTGGTTTATCAGTTAGGTGGTGTCGTTTCAGCGCATCAACTATTGGAGGTGGCTCATATTTATATTAATAGAACCGGAAATTGACAGAACCGAATTTTCTGATGACGAGCAACTTTACTCCAGCGCAAGCGCACACCTTTGGTTGTCTAACAGCTTTACCTCCTCTTCTAGGTTAAACTTACTTTTCTCTACATCCATTCTTTCGCTAAAGTCTTTTTTAAGCTTTATTCTT
Organism: uncultured Cytophagales bacterium; assembly: GCA_963832285.1. Lineage (GTDB taxonomy): Bacteria > Bacteroidota > Bacteroidia > Cytophagales > Cyclobacteriaceae > Marivirga. The sequence goes on along the minus strand of CAWHTP010000002.1, from coordinate 71,009 downwards.
TTTATAGATTCGGCAAATCTTCTAACATCGGCACTCGATTTTAGTAGAAGCGGTGGAACGGTTTTCAACTTACCGTCATCATCTTTGGCCACCATGGTCACATAACTGGTATTGGTGTGTTTTGCCAATCCATCTTTAACATTCTCAGCAATTACTTTAATACCAATAACCATGCTTGAGTTACCAACATAATTAATAGAGGCCAGCATAGACACTAAATCACCTACTTCTACTGCTTGCAGAAAAACCACATTATCAATAGAAACTGTAACGCAATAGGCACCACTATGTCTGGAAGCACAGGCGTATGCCACTTTATCCATTAATGACAATAATATGCCACCATGAATTTTACCACCAAAGTTTGCGTAAGCGGGAATCATTAACTCTGTAATAGTTGTTCTTGAGTGATCTACAGATTTGGCATTGCCGGTTTGTACATTTTTCATATAAAACTAATTTATAAGCAATATACCACTTCTTACGATGAAATTCCTTTTAAATTTTTCCGTATATTGAAGCATTCATTTTTTAAAGATCATTTATGAAACTACTTTTTGCTATACTTTTTCTTTTCAACCTATCGGCAACCGACAGCGAAGAAATATCCCAAATCAGAAAAGCCGAGCGTGATTTTGACAAACGTTACAAGAAAATTGAAAATGGAAAAGCAAATCCTAATTATACTAATAGGGCTATTAAGCATTATTTAAAAGCAGCCGACACTCCCGAAAAAATGATTGGGTTGCTCAGGTCTTACGAATTTAAAGGATCTTGGACAAATGTAGATGAAGCAACTGCAAAAAGAGCTTACGAAAAAGGGATTAAGGTCGGTAAAGAAGCTATGGCTAAATACCCGAACAATGCGGGTATAATGTACTGGTATATAGCTAATTACTCCAGATGGGGTGATATAATTTCGATTACGGAGGCAGCTAGTGAAGGGGTTTTAGATGAGGTGAAAAGTATTTGCGAGAAAATTATTTCACTTGACCCATCCTTTAACGAAGGTGGGGCACTCCGTTTGCTAGGGGGGATTCACCTTGAAGCCCCCTACATACCATTTGTGCTCACCTGGCCCTCCGATGAAAAAGCACAGGAGTTGTTGAGCAGAGCCTACCAAATTGCCCCTGAGCATACTGCTAATGCATATTATTATGCCAAAATGCTCCTAAATGAAGGAGAAGGTGCCAGTGCGAAAAGTGTTTTGAAGAAATTGATTGATAGTGAACCCAGAAGCAACTACCTTTTAACCGACAGAAAATTTATAAATAAAGGCGAAGAACTTTACCGAGAAGAATTTTAGGTCTTTTTTGTTTATTACACTAAAGCGTATTTTTTGTAATGTAATATCGGTAACCAACTAGTACTTTCTGAAACTTGCTTAGCTTGGTGAGGTCTTTTTTGGCAAAACTAGGCATAACTGCCTTATTAATTTTTGCCAGTGTCTTAAAAAATGCCTTTTTCATATGTAAAAAAATAAAAAAAAGCCCTCATAAATAAGAGCTTCCTTCGTGAGATTAAAAAAATTATTTCACTGAATATTTTGCTAACTTAGTTTTAAGTAATTCCCTATCTGAGGTAATGCTAGGATCGCCATAAATACCTTTCGATAATTCTGAAACCGCTTTTCTCTTATACCCTAATTTTTCAGCTATATCTTGGCAGAATACGATTTCACTCTTGTAAACTTTTCCGTCAATCTTCATCAACTGAATAATGTTATATAAATATTCAAAGCGCTGGTCATCCGACAAAGTATCTAAACTTTGAACCGGTTCAGGGTTTTTAATCATGGCATAGATTTCATCCTCAGAAATGCCGTTTGCTTTACCTATTTTTTCAATAAGGTTAGCTTCTTTTTCTGCCAGTTCACTATCAATTGTGGCTAGTTTAATCAAAATTTTGAGTTGCTCTTTTAACATGATTTTATCTTTTGACTTAGTTTATGGTTTGATTTTCAGCGCATAAGCCTGCTTTATGCATATGATCAATAAATATAGTAATACTTTTCAAAATAACATGAGCTTAAAGCTGTAAAGTAACTTTTGAATAGTTTTTGCATAAAAATCATGTGGTATTAGCAGAGAAACGCCTCCGATCAAATGCTTTAATTTTGAAAAGATAGTTAGGTCTTGTTTATATTGTCAGGTCACGGGCTTTCATATTTAGTAGAATTATGAGATAAATTGCTTAAAAACGGCAGCCTGGTTGTTGAATTAAAATATAGTATTAACACCCTTTATCAACATCTTTAAATAAACTATCTTTAAGGATATGAAAAAAGAAAGAATTAGTTTTGAAGGTTCTCAGGGCACAAAATTATCTGGCCATTTAAACTTACCGGCAGACCAAAAGCCACATACCTATGCCATTTTTGCTCATTGCTTTACTTGTAATAAAAACTTCCACGCAGTAAAAAATATAGCGCTAGGCCTTACCCAATATGGCTTTGCCGTGCTAAGTTTCGATTTTACGGGACTTGGCACTAGTGAGGGTGATTTTGAAGATACAAACTTTAGCTCAAATCTGGAAGATTTAATAGCGGCCTGTAAATTTCTCACCGATAATTACATAGCTCCGGCCTTATTAGTTGGTCATTCCTTGGGCGGTGCAGCAGTTTTAATGGCAGCAAGCAAGTTAGAAACAGTTAAGGCTGTTGCTACCATTGGCGCACCCGCAGCGCCCGATCATGTATTGAAATTAATTAAAGAAGATATTGATGAGATACAAGAAGAGGGTATTGCAGAAGTAAGTATTGGAGGAAGACCATTTAATATTAAAACACAATTTATTGATGATTTAAGAAATGAACATGAACTAAAAGGTATAGAGTCTTTACGCAAGGCAATTATGATTCTGCATTCCCCACAGGATAAAATCGTAAATATTTCTAATGCGAAGGATATTTATATAAGAGCACACCACCCGAAAAGCTTTATTTCATTAGACGGAGCCGACCATCTGCTGGAGAACTCAAAGGACAGCATTTATGCAGGCCAAATGATTGCTGTTTGGGCAGATAGATATCTGGAAAAAACTGAAGCGGCTCACTTAAAAACAGATGCACAAACAGTAGCGGCTATCGGTTCTGAAGATGACCAGTTGACCACTCAGATAGTTTCTGAAGGCCACCATTTCTTAGCAGATGAACCTGAAAGTATTGGAGGAAATAACTACGGGCCAACACCTTACGGGCTGCTAACATCCGCATTAGCAGCATGCACAGCTATTACTTTAAGAATGTACGCCAATAGAAAAAAATGGCCTTTGGAAGAAGTGCTCGTCCACGTAAATCATGAAGAACGCCACGATACAGATGTGAGTGAAGCAAATGGCGAAGCAAAAATAACCTTCTTCGATAGAGTAATTGAACTTAAAGGTTCACTCTCAGAAAGCCAAATGAAGAAAATGCTAGAGATAGCCGACAAATGCCCGGTACATAAAACAATGGAGAGCAGTATTAAAATAACTACCTCAAGTAAGCCGGGTTAGGCATATGATCAGTAATTTGACCAATAATTTTATATATTCACGCGTATTTTAACAGGTTTACTATGCAATTAACACTGCTGGATTGGTCTTTTGTAATAGGTTTTTTGTTGATATCTTTAGGTATAGGTATCTATACATCAAGAAAAAACAAAAGTGCTTCCGAATTTTTTGCAGCCGGAGGAAAAATGCCATGGTGGCTGCTAGGCGTTTCCATGGTAGCCACTACCTTCTCCACCGATACACCCAATTTAGTAACCGATATTGTAAGGCAAAATGGTGTATCAGGTAACTGGGCCTGGTGGGCTTTTTTGCTTACCGGTATGCTTACCGTTTTTGTTTACGCTCGTTTGTGGAAGAAATCAGGTGTTATTACGGATGTTGAATTCTATGAACTACGCTATAGCGGCAAAGCGGCTAAATTTCTTAGAGGCTTTAGAGCCATTTACTTAGGTTTACTTTTTAATGTGTTAATAATGGCCTCCGTAACACTGGCAGCCATTAAAATAGGTGGCGTTCTTCTGGGGATAAGCCCTGTGCAGACCGTAATTATAGCAGGAACAATAACAGTTGTTTATAGCGCTCTAGGTGGTTTAAGAGGCGTTTTAATTACTGATTTTCTTCAATTTTTCCTGTCTATAGGTGGTGCTATTGTAGCGGCTGTGGTGGCGTTGAATCACCCTAAGGTGGATGGTTTGTCTAACTTATTGCAACATGAAAATGTAGCTGATAAGCTCAACTTTTTACCTTCATTTGATCAACCGGAGCTATTTTTAATGATTTTTCTGATTCCGTTGCTGGTGCAGTGGTGGAGCGTGTGGTATCCTGGTGCGGAGCCCGGTGGAGGTGGTTATATTGCCCAACGTATGTTTGCGGCAAAAGATGAGGATAACTCCATAAAGGCGGTACTATTTTTCAATGTAGCGCATTATGCATTGCGTCCGTGGCCATGGATTATAGTGGCCTTATGCTCTCTGGTGGTTTTCCCGGATCTGGCCAGTTTTGAAACGGCATTTCCTGCTACCAGTGGTATTATTAGCCATGATATGGGCTACCCGGCTATGTTAACATTTATACCGGCAGGTTTACTCGGAGTGGTGGTTACTTCTTTAATTGCCGCTTATATGTCTACCATTTCCACGCACTTAAACTGGGGCGCTTCTTATTTGGTAAACGACTATTATAAGCGTTTTGTAAATAGGCAAAGTTCTGAAAAACAGGATGTTAATGCCGGTAGAATATTTACCGTTATACTCATGTTCATAAGTATGGTGCTTGCCCTTTTCTTGGAAAATGCGCTACGGACTTTTGAAATTCTGTTGCAGATTGGAGCCGGAACAGGGCTAATTTATATTTTAAGATGGTTTTGGTGGCGAGTAAACGCGCATAGCGAAATTGCCGCTATGGTATTGAGTTTTCTCATTGCTATTTACTTTGGCTTTCTGCACGAACCACTTGGTTTTGAGAAGCTATTGGCCTGGCAGGAGTTAGTGATAGGCGTGGGTTCAACCACTTTTGTTTGGATATTAGTAAGTTATTTAAGTCCTGAAACCAGCGAGGAAGTTTTGAAGCAGTTTATAAGAAAGGTTAATCCCGGTGGACCGGGATGGAACCGGATTTACAGTAAAATGGATGCTGTAGTAAACCCATCGGATGAAGGTAAATGGAAAGTTCCGGTAGGTATATTGTGCATGATTGCAGCTTGTATAGGTGTTTATTGCTTTTTGTTTGCTACTGGCTCGTTTTTGTATGGCAATTATGTTACGGCCACCATACTATCAGCAGGGGTAGTGGCCTCTATATTTATAGTTATGAAGCAGTACCCAAAACTAAAGTAAAGTTGGAGTGAGTTGATTATTTGCCGTAAAATAGAAATTAAAATATGGATAATGAAAGTATATTTTCGGTTGCTAATACTGTTGCTCTTTGCAGTTGGATTTTATTAGCTATTTTTCCTTTCAGTAAGCTACTCAAACGATTATTGGTGGGTATAGTGGTGGTTGCCTTGGCTTTGGTTTATGCCTTTTTAGTAGCACAAGGTTTCAACGGAGATTCTTTTGAAAGTTTTAATACCTTGTCCGGCATTGCGAGTTTATTTACCAATAAAACAGCGCTTTTGGCGGGCTGGATTCATTATCTGGCTTTCGATTTAATGGTGGGACTATACATCACCACAAACGCTGAAAAGTACGTGGTAAATCGTTTTTTAATTATTCCCTGCTTGTTATTTACTTTCATGCTGGGTCCTGTGGGGCTGCTGCTGTACATTATTATAAGAACAGCCTACAGCAAAAGATACTTCCACAATTATGAATGAAACGCTTTTTTTCACAACTTAAAAGGGAACATCGTTGGATGCACTACATCGGCTGGTTAAAACTAATAGGCTTTTTGCTGCTGCAGATAAATTATTCCTAATAAATCTTTATAAAATTAGTAGTTCACTCTTGGATGTTTTTTGGTTCGCTCAACCTGCCTAACATCTGCTCAAAATAAAGTTAATAATACGATTCAATTAACAACCAAAAATAGGGCTAAAGTTTTCAACCTACAGACCTTTGTGCCACTTTAAGATGTTTGTTAGGGATAAAAAAAGCCGGCAGCCGTAAGTTGTTGTGTGGGAACACAAGCCAAGGCTTAGGAATGTATGACAAGCGATCATGTCGGCACCTCCAACAGATCAGAGCTGGTATTTGCTCAAATATTCCGAATACGATTCTTTACTTTTCACTTTTGTGCTGATTTGAGTTTGTTATTACTTGCTTAATTTCGTCAACTTGTTTTATATCTAGACCGCTATATCACCAATTGATATATAAATTCAGGTTATTAAACCTTACTTTTGCAGCATGATGCAATTGCTTTATCGTTTTGGTATTATGCTGATGCGCTTATTTTTGAGGGTTCACGCACTATTCAATAGAAAGTCGGCATTAGCTATTGCAGGAAGAAGAAATTTACTTCCTGAGCTGAAAAACGCCTTGGAAGGAAATACTAAAAGTGTTATTTGGTTTCATTGCGCCTCCCTTGGTGAGTTTGAACAGGGCAGGTCTCTAATTGAGCACTTCAAAATAAAGCACGATTATTTTATATTGCTCACTTTTTTTTCGCCATCAGGCTATGAAATACGCAAAAATTACGAGCATGCCGACTATGTTACTTACATGCCTTTTGATACAGCCTTAAATGCTGAAAATTTTGTCCGCCTTGCACAGCCTAAGATGGCTTTCTTCATAAAATATGAATTTTGGTATTTTCATTTGAAGGCATTGGAACAGCACAATTGCTGGACATATTCTGTCTCCACTATTTTGCGTAGTAATCAGTTATACTTTAAATGGTATGGAGGCTTTGGAAGAAAGATGTTGCATACGGTAGATCACTTTTTTGTACAAAATGCCACTACTGAAGCATTATTAAAAGCCATTGACATCCACAACGTAACTGTTAGTGGAGATACCCGCTTTGACCGCGTAAATGAAATTGCGCAAGGCGCTAAATCCATTGCGATGTTCAATACATTTACAAAAAATGCTTCGGTTATAATTGGTGGCAGTACTTGGGAGCCGGACGCTCATGCGATAAATCGATTTTTGCAGCAACATAAAACTTGGAAAGCTATTATAGCTCCGCACGATATTAGTGAGCGCAGTTTAAAAATGCATGAAAGTGTGTTCTCCATACCATCAGAGAGGTTTAGCAGCATAGCAGATGAGATAAAAGCAGAAACACGTGTAATCATTATGGATAATGTGGGCATGCTAACTTCACTTTATCAATACGGAACGGTAGCATTTATTGGTGGAGCATTTGGTACTGGGCTGCATAATACGCTGGAAGCAGCTTGTTTTGGCCTGCCTATTTTCTTTGGTAATAAAAGTTACAGTAAGTTTCAGGAAGCCTGTGATTTGCTTCAAGTAGGAGCCGCACAGGCTGTTCAGAACGGTTCAGATTTTCAGCATAAATTAGAGGATATTATAGCATCAGATATTATAGAGTCGGTTGGAGCGCTTGGTAAGCAGTACGTAACTAAAAATATTGGTGCTACCGAAAAGATTATAAATCATATTAATCCGCTTATAGAAAAGATGGAAAATGAAAGCTAGGGTATTCAAATCTACAGGTTCTTGGTATAGTGTAAAGTTGGGTAATCATTTCTATAATTGCCGGTTGAGAGGAAAGATGCGCTTGTCAGAAGATAAAGTCACCAACCCTGTAGCTGTGGGCGATTGGGTAGAGGTTGACTTGGAGAATGAGGAAGAAGGTGTTATTAGCAATGTTATTGATCGTACCAATTATATCATCAGAAAATCTACAAGAAAGAAGTGGCATAGCCATATTTTAGCAGCAAATGTGGACCAGGCAGCGCTTATAGTAACGCTCATATACCCTAGGACTAGCCTGGGCTTTATCGACCGGTTTTTGGTGGCGTGCGAATCGTTCCGCATACCTGCTATACTGGTTTTTAATAAGGCAGATCTGCTTAATAAAGAAGCCTTGAGCTACTATGAAGACCTGAAATTTGATTACGAAAACTTAGGGTACAAAGTGTTGCTTGTATCGGCCGAGACAGAGGCAAACATAAATCAGCTTGAGTCAGCTCTTCGAGGAAAAACTACCTTGTTTTCAGGCCACTCCGGTGCGGGTAAGTCCACCTTGCTTAATTTGCTCTCACCGGAAATTGAACAGCGCATAGGAGAGGTTTCTGAGGCAGTTGGCAAAGGCACTCATACTACTACTTTTGCTGAAATGTTTGAAACCCAACCCAATACCTACGTTATTGACACACCGGGTATAAAAGAGTTAGGTTTGTGGGATATAGCAGACGAAGAGCTAAGTCATTATTTCCCCGAAATGCGCAAATATATTGGCCAGTGCAGGTTTAATAATTGTACCCACATACATGAGCCGGGCTGTGCTTTTAGGGAGGCTATGGAGACAGGTGAAATTGCTCCTTCCAGGTATGAGAATTATTTAAGTATGTTGGCCGATGATGACAACAGAAGGTAAGAGTGCGCTGATTTTGAGATGTAAAATCAGCAGGCTCCTGTTATTTTAAATACTGTATGCAGGTAGGCTTTCTGCGCTCTTAATAAACCTAAAAAGCTGGAAAAAGTAGACTACAGCGATTGTAAGAGAGTTATCATTTGATCACCTTTTCCTGCTTTACTGAAATATTGCTTATTATAGAAATATTTTCTTTGTCATTCAGCAATTCAAAAAACTCTTCGATTTTAGCCAGTTCCAACTTTAATGCGGCTATTCTATTTTTGCTATTAATACTGTCTTCAATGCCCCTTATATGGCTGCTGAATAGGTTAGCTTCATGAAAATTTATTTTTTTGTAAATCAGCTCTCTCAAAACCAAAAGCGCATCATCATTACTGAACTCACCATCGATTAATTTTATACTAAGTTCCTTTTTCATCTTTCTTCGTCATTTTTATGAAAACAAATATCAATTTTACAATTCATATATTTTCATTTATATTTATAATAAAACACATTAAAAATTTTTATGGACTATACACTACATCAGCTCAAAGTATTTTATGCTGTGGCTAGGGAGCAAAGTATTACCAAAGCGGCTGAATCGTTACACCTAACGCAACCGGCCGTGTCCATACAATTAAAAAACTTCCAAAATCAATTTGATATTGCCTTAACTGAGGTGGTGGGGAGGAAGCTGTTTGTAACAGATTTTGGTAAAGAGATACTGCTGGCGGTGGATCGCATATTAAATGAGGTAAATGAAATTGACCATAAAATACAGCAGTACAAGGGCAAGCTGAGCGGTCAGCTCAAGATTTCAATTGTATCAACAGCTAAATACATTATGCCTTATTTCTTAGCGGGCTTTTTGCAAAAGCATGAAGAAATAACACTTAAAATGGATGTAACCAATAAAGCTACTGTGCTAAGGCATTTGGAAGATAATGTCATTGACTTTTCTATGGTTTCTGTGCTTCCTTCCAGTGTAGCGATAACTGAAATTAGTTTAATGAAAAACGAACTGTATTTGGTATGTAGCGCAAAAATGAAACCGGAGAAAAAAGGCGATTATCCCCTAGATTTTCTAACGGAAATTCCATTAATATTTAGGGAGGAAGGTTCCGGTACACGCTTAACTGCAGAGAAGTTTTTAATTGCTCATAATATACGTGTAAACCCAAAGTTTGAGCTCACTTCTAACGAGGCAGTAAAACAGGCAGTTTTGGCAGGTTTAGGTTATTCCATTATGCCACTAATTGGTATCAAAAATGAGTTGAAGGACGGCCTGCTAGCCATTGTACCGTTAGCTAAATTACCTATTGTTACTAATTGGCACTTAGTGTGGCCAAAGGGCAAAAACCTATCACCGGTTGCCGGAGCTTTCCTATCGTACGTACAGCTCACCAAGGAGCAGACTATCCATAAACATTTCACTATTTGATTTAAACTCTTGATATGTTGTTAGTTGCCCTCATAAATTATTATTAGTGGCGCGTGGGGACACGCGCCACGGCTGTTGGTAAACAGGTCTGACGTTTTCAACGTGCCGACCTTATTGCTGCGATTAAAATTTATCTTGATTTAAAAAATAGCGAAAAAGATTGATAGCAACTCATGGCCTGCTCAATGTGCCTAATGTCGGCACCTCGAAGAGGTCAGACATGGAGTTTGCTTATTACAAAACAGTCAAACCAACAATCCTATTGGCCTTGGTTTGTCCCCACAAAACAACATAGTGTTAGTTACCCTCATAAATTATTATTAGTGGCGCGTGAGGACACGCGCCACGGCTGTTGGTAGACAGGTCTGACGTTTTCAACGTGCCGACCTTACTGCTGCGATTAAAATTTGCCTTAATTTAAAAATGGTAAAAAAGGTTGATAGCAACTCATGGCCAAATGCTTATGGTCTGCTCAACGTGCCTAATGTCGGCACCTCGAATATATCAATTATCACAAATTTTTAGTACAGCAGAATAGTCCTTCGATGGGAGGGCATTCACCAAGAATATTTTTGAGAAAAACGGTTTTTACTGTAGCTCAAAAGCTGATTTCACCCCACTATTTCTTCAGCAGCACATCTGCAAAGTATTTCTTTTCATCGTAAAAGTATTCAGCTACCTTTAAGCCTGCCTTGGCCGCTAATTCTTCTATCATTTCCTTATCAAATTTCTGGGAAAATTCTACGTGTATTGGCTCCCAAGCTTTAAAATGAAAGGTTTTGTCCAAATTGGCAAAATGAATGGACTGCTCAATTTTGGAAACTATAAAACTCTTAGCCGTTCCCGTTTGCGGATCGTAGTAAGGATAATGCATGAATTGATTAATATCAAAATCGGCAGATAATTCGCGGTTGAGCCTGCTCAGTAAATTCATATTAAAACGAGTAGTGATGCCACCTGCATCAAAGTAAGCATCCAAAATAAGGTTAGGATTTTTTTTAAGGTCAAACCCAATCATTAACTGATCTCCAGCTTTAAAACTTGCCGCTATTTTTGATACAAATAGTTCGGCCTCAGAAATATGAAAATTGCCAATATTGGCACCCATAAATAGAACGATCATGGGGTTTTGCCTGTCGTGATTTAACTCTTCCAGCGCACTAAAATATTCTTTGTTTACCGGATCAATTTTTAGTGAAGGCATGGATTTTTGCATGCGCTCCTCCAGCTGCTTTAGCACAGAGTATGAAATGTCAACAGGTCGGTAGTTAAAGTCAATTTGGTTATCGGTAAAATGCTTGAGTAGCACTTCGGTTTTTAAACCGTCACCGGCTCCGAATTCAATCAGGTTGAAGGCATTTGATGTTGAGAGAAAGTGTTTTAAAATGGCTACCTTTTGGTTCTGAAATATTTCGTATTCCGCATTGGTGAGGTAATATTCAGGCATGGCCATTATCTGCTGAAAGATTTTATCGCCCTCTGCGTCATAAAACAACCAACTGGGTAAGCTTTTTTGCTTCTTGCTCAAGCCGTTAATTACCTCTTTTGCTACAACACTATTTTGTTTCTCTTCTATTATCATAAGTTTTTGGCTAACCTTATTCCATTAAAATGCCACTGTAAATGTGGGTGAAAGAAATTTCTATATGTTTTGCGCGAATGATTGGGAGAGGTAACCAATGACGATCCCCTTAACACCATCTGATTAATCATAAACTTACCATTATACTCACCTATTGCCCCTTCCGGTTTTTTATAGCGCGGATAAGGTAAATAGGCGCTTGCGGTATATTCCCATCTGCTACCCCAATTCAGTAAATCTGCTGCCGTTTCCCACTCAAACTCGGTAGGTAATCGCATACCTTTCCACTCGGCAAAAGCAAACGCCTCATAAAAACTGACATGCATAAGTGGTGCATTTTCATCAATCGGTTTTAGGCCTTGAAACGTGTAATAATACCATTTGCCCTCTTGCTTATGCCAATAAAGCGGCTTATTAATTCCACTCTCATCCAGCCAGGCTCTGGCATCGCTATGCCAATAGGTATGGTTTTCGTAACCTTTAGCAGCAATAAATTCAAGGTAATCGCCATTTGTCACCAGCTGTTTACTAACGGATGCTCCTTCCAAATGAACCTCGTGCCGGCCGTGCTCGTTGTCAAATGAAAAGCCCGCATTGTTTGAGCCAATTTTATAATTTCCTTTAGCAATGTCTACAAATCCTGCAGGCTCTTGTTCAAGTTTATATTCCTCAAAGTTGGCCTCGTACACCGGAAACAAAGGATTATGGCCTAAAATATACTTAATATCATAATAGAGCAGTTCCTGATGCTGCTGCTCATGGTTAAAACCAATTTCAAGAATGTTATCGTTTTCAGTTGACAGCTCACCGCTCAGCAAATCCATCATGTGCTTATCAACGTGAGCTCTGTATTGGTAGATATCATCCACTGTAGGACGCGTCATATTTCCTCGGTTGGGCCGCAACATCCGCTCACCGGCAGCTACGTAATAACTGTTAAACAAAAAGGCATATTGCGCATCAAATTCTTTGTAATTAATTAGATTGGGTTTCAAAAGAAAGGTTTCGAAAAACCAGCTGGTATGGGCTAAATGCCATTTAGGTGGGCTTACATCTTGTGTGGGTTGAGCCACGTAATCCTCTATTTGTAGAGGTTTGCATATAACTTCGGAATGTGAGCGTACCTTTTGGTATCTTTCCTGATGTTTATTCATGTAGTAAAAATCAAAATAGGATGTTTTTGTTTAAGCTACCCGATATTAATTTTGAATTATATTCTAATCCGGTATGCTTAAAAAGTCAGACTCACGCAAGGTGTGAGCGGTAGAAGTAATGCAGTTGTTGGAAATTCCTCGCTAGTCTTTAGCGCATAAATAGAATCTTTCAGGTCTTCATGACCGCTGTTATTTTAAGCTGTTTACCGAACGGGTGTGTGTCATTTACATCTTTTGCTTTTCGATATACCAAAGCCCGGTGGTTACAGCTAAAGGATAGGCCATCTGTGTTGCGTTTAATAAAGTATTAGGTGAATCTCCGGTGAAATAGACTCAAAAAAGTATAGGAAATAGCCCAAGAAAGGAAAATTTTCAAAAATGGTATGGCTTTTTGAACTACGTTGTAAATGCCAACGATATAAATAAGCACAGAGAGCACCTCAATCCATAAGGGGAAAAGATCAAAATAAACCAAAGCTCCCGCGCTTATCAAAACAAAAGCTCCTATCCACAAAAATTGATTTCTCATAACTTACAAAACCTCAGTGCTACTAAAAAAATTAACACTAGCATTAGACTATTTCTGCAAATTCTGATTAATAATATGCCTGATTAAATCCAATCGGACCTTTTCATTCTTCGGATTTTTAACTTCGTAAGCTAGCTGTAGGGTTATTTGTTGTGCAGGCTCTAAGTATTTTTGCCAGTAAATGATGCCTGTTTTTTCATTCCATTTCCATAAAAATACTCAAAAGAACTAACTTTTATGCTAACATTGTAAGTCAGTTTAATAAGCAAAATGTGCCACAACCATTTACCGATATTTTAGAGAAAGCCATTAACCATTTAGCCGAGGATGGTTTTTTTGTCTGGGAACATTTTATCATCGATCAGGAGGTTAATGAGCTGATAGAGGTGGTGCAGAATGACAAAGCATCAGGAGAGTTTAAAAAGTCAGGAATTGGCAAAAAGCTTCTCCATCAAGTTGATAGCTCTATAAGAGGAGATTATATTCAGTGGATTGATAGCAGGCATGAGTCCCAGGCAGTGCAGCAATTTATCGATAAAATAGAAGGGCTAAAAAGCTACTTGAATCAGACCTGCTATTTGGGTCTCAAAGATTTTGAGCTGCATTTTGCCATCTATCCGCCTAATACGTTTTATAAGAAACACGTAGATCGTTTTCAGCACAACTCACACCGCATATTATCATTTGTTTTATACCTCAACAAAAATTGGCAGCAAGGCGATGGGGGTGAGTTGGGGCTTTATACTAAGAAATCTGATCATGTAATAACCCCGTTAGCCGGCAAGCTGGTGCTTTTTAGAAGTGAATTGTTGCACGAGGTGCTCTTAGCCCACAAAGAACGTATGAGTTTAACGGGCTGGATGCTAGACAAAGACATCACACTAGCATTTTTGCCCTAGCGCAAAGTGAAGGCACTTTCGATAGCCGCTACGCTGGATTGAGTTTATTCGCTTAATCTAGGTATGGCAAATATATTTTCTTGTCGGCCATCTATATAGTAAATGCTGTCACCGGTAAAAAATGCTTCTTCTTCCAGCATAATCCTTACTTCCTTCTTCCATTCTTCTATATAAACTGCTGCGTTTAGTTCAATGGAGTAGGCTGTATTAGGGTAGAGCGGATAATCCCCTGAGCCGGGTACGCCACCTTGCTGATCCCACATGCCAATGGTCGGCCCTGCAGCATGGCCGTGCAAGCCAATAGGGTGGGTATAAATAGTTGGCTTCAGTCCATTTGCTTGAGCATCGGTTAATGCTCCTGCCAATAATTCATTGCCTGTTTTTCCGGTTTTAAATTGATCAGTCAGGTGGTCTTGTACGGCTTTGCCTTTCTCAAAAGCTGCTTTTAAGTAGGTTGGAATATCAGTTTCATCCGGTCTTAGCACATAGGCATGTTGCTGCGTATCGGTATGCAGACCTAAGTAAGTAATGCCAAAATCTACATGCAGCAAATCTCCCGGTATTATTATTTGCTTGTCCGGTCTTTTGCTAAAGCTTCTTAAATGGTCGAAATTTTCCGGATCGGCACGCTGTATATCTACCGTGGGATGAAACCAAGTGTCTAGTCCCAAGTCGTTGATTTCTTGACGATACCACCAAACCAAATCTTCTGTTGAGGTAACGCCAGGGGTAATGGCCTGCAAAGAAAAGCCTTTAGCAATTATTTGATGCGCAATGCGGCACAATTGTTCATAAATGATAACTTCTGAGGCAGAACGCGTTTCCAACCAACCAACTGCCAACGATTCTGCCGTTACCACTTTGCCTCTAAAATTTTTGGGCAAGCCTTTCATAAAAAGGTCGTACTCCGTTTTGTTAATGCCATCGGCATGGCCAAAATTACCGGAATAATTTAAGCCTATTCTTTTTGCATCTAACCTTTCCAGTAATTCATACAGGCTTTTCCATTGGTCCGGTTGCACTTCCGGATCCCAGGCCTTCTCAAAAAAATCTCCCACCTTGTAACGCGCAACAGCATAACCATTTACTTCTTTTCCAGCCCAATGAATGACTAGCATAGTACGCCTTCTGGCAGATATCCAGGTGGAGGGCAACATGGTTTTTATGACGGGATCCTCATTGTATTCTCTCGAAATAATAACCCAGGTATCTATTCCTGTTCTTTCCATCAGATCGGGAAGCACTGTTTCGAAACGTTCTTTTAGCAGCGCATCTTCTACGTTAGCCCGATCGCGTAGCGGCAATATTTGGGCATATTGAGCAATAACTTGCTGGCTCCCCATAAAAATATGAGCAACGAGCAGCACAATAACGGACTTTAACATAGCGGGTATTATTTACTGTATTCAAGTAAAACGGTATAATATTTAAGGTCGCCACCTTTATCGTATGATTCTGTTCTAACCGCACCAACACCCTCGGCAATCCACTCAGCGGTGTTAATTTCTCGCCTACCCATCATATCTACAACAGTTGTAGCGGTTATTTTGTAGGTATCGAAGCTGCCGGCCGGTACTTTTATATTTTCCTTTGAAACAACTTTTCTATCTTCAACTGTAACATTAATTTTCATAGGCATAGGAACACTGATGGTCATATTAACACCACCACCTGCTAATTCCTGACCTACCGTCAAATTCCTTGGCATTTCTATAGGATCAACCACCATGGTTACATCCATACCTTTAAATGTTTCCATCATCTCCGCAGGTAAATATTGTGACATATCAAGCTGTATAACACCGTCTTCACAGACAAACTCTATCTCCTTTTCCATTTCCAGCTTGTCTTTTTTGTCGTACGATTTAACCATGGTCTTCGCAACCATACTATTGCCGCTTTCTTCCATTTCCAGAATTTCAAAAGACTGCTTGCCCATGTACTTATCCTTATTACTATAGTTTGCGGTAGTCCATTTTTTGCCTTTTTGAAAGGTGTAATACGGGTTGCAATCACTTTGCGCTTTTAAGTGATTTAAACTAAAAGTGATGATGAGTAGAAGTAGTATAATTTTTTGCATATCGATGATTTTTTTTATGTTTTGAAAGTACAATTTTTAAAGTTTAAAAGAAAATAATTTAATGATTGGTCGAAATTATTCACCTGCCAACACTGCTGTCATATGCTGTCGAATGCTTTCCTTTAATTCAGGTATTTCTTTATGGGTGCAACTAGCGGTGCTTACCGGTGGCAGTATAGTTACGAATACATTTCCCGGTTTCATCATAAAACTGCTTGGCTTCATCAATTTTCCGGCTCCCTTTATTACTACAGGTATTATTTTTACTTGAGCGTCTATTGCAATACGAAAAGCGCCATCATAAAACGGTTGCAGATAATCGCTGGTTCGGTTCATGGTTCCCTCAGGAAAAACTACAATAGAACTTTCATTCGCCAATACATGATTTAACCTATTTTTACTTTTTATCCTGCTTGATGGGCTGGAACGATCAACCACAACTGTTACAACTTTAATGAGGAGGCCAAAAATGGGAATTTTGGTCAACTCTTTTTTGGCAAGGGCTCTAAAAGGTCGGTCTATGGCTTGTGGTAAAGCCGGTGTATCCAGAAAAGAGGTATGGTTCACTAAAAATACATAATTCTCCCCTTCTTTAATATGCTCCATGCCGCTTTTGACATAAATTATCCTGTTAAAAAAGCTGAATAAATAAGACCACAGCCTAATTGCTTTCCAGGTTAAGTAAATGCCTTTTTTGTGAATATAT
The DNA here is from genome assembly GCA_963832285.1 of uncultured Cytophagales bacterium. Lineage (GTDB taxonomy): Bacteria > Bacteroidota > Bacteroidia > Cytophagales > Cyclobacteriaceae > Marivirga. The sequence goes on along the minus strand of CAWHTP010000002.1, from coordinate 54,134 downwards.
GGGGGGATAACAAAAAAAGGAAATAGAATAATCATGAAAACATGAAAAACCAATAAAGCCCAAATGGTGTAAATTATTTGAAAAATTTTGCTCATACTTTATTACGCTACCAACATTCACAAAATTGAGAAATATTATTTTGAAAACATGATAAAAGCACCCCAATAGTATGGCTCTTTATATTGTTTCATTAAAGTAAGCTGTGCATTACGAAACGCTTCGGCAACGCTTTTACTGCTCATTCTGTTTTTATAGAAGTTTGTCATAAGTTGTTGTGTGGCTGCATCATCTACTTTCCAGAGACTCATAATAATAGATTGCGCTCCTGCTATAATAAATGCCCTTTGCAAGCCATAAACACCCTCACCGGATTTTACATCGCCTCTGGCGGTTTCACAAGCTGAAAGCACTACCATTTCAGTATTTTCAAGGTTCAGGTTAATGGCCTCGTAAGCAGTGAACACACCATTATCCGCCTGATTAAAAGATTGACTACTACCGGTTGCCTCACTGGTAGCAGCTCCTGACAATAAAAGCCCGCTTCGCAGCAAAGGGTTTTGCTGTATGTACTGAATTTGAATACCCATCAAATTATTTTGAAGCATATCATCTTCCAGAAAGAAGCCGTGGCTCGCTAAATGTAGCACGTAAGGTGAATTGGCCTGCTTCAAATTGAATTCTGAGGCTTGCTTTTCCGTGTAATTTTGAACAGTGAGTTGTCCTTTTAAATATTGGCTTATAACGGCCAGTTCTTTCTTTGTGCCGGGTAATTGTGCAATAGCACTGTTGCCATAAGCCGGGTTACCCAATAAAAATGCGGTGCTTCCACTTTTAGGTGTTGCTTTTTTGCTCTCTAGCAGGTCATTTGGGTGGCCAATGTAGCGGATGTCATACTGCTCAATAAGGTATTTGCCGCTGGGCGATTTCAGGGTATTTAAGTTCAGTTGGTTATAAATGCCATCCGGTGATATTATGAGTTTGGTTTTGCCTACAACGCTTTTTGCAAAAGGATTAAAAAATTTATCGTACGAATAGTCATCTTTAAACTTCTGCTTGATCACATTATTGTAATAACCAAAATATCGACCTTCCAATTCGGAGCCTTCTGTATTAACCAATATTTGAAGTTTACCTGTATTTTTAGTAACTAAATATGCATAGACCGACTGTGCAGTCAGCCGTTTATCAAACATAGGAAACTGGATAACCTCAATAAGCACCTCATTGCCTTTGAGTTTCTCCTGTATTTTAATTAATGAGGTATTTCTGCTTTCAAAAGCTTTAGAAAATGCCTGCGACTTACTCGCCAAGGTTTTCTCGCGCTGTACAACTTGCCGCTCTAATGATTCAATATTAATGTCCTGCTCTTGAATTTGCTCTTCGGATAGCGCATACACATTGGCCAACTGTTGTTTCAGGTCAATCCATTCATCGTAGAGTGTTTGTATTTCGGGATCGGTATTATTATAAATTTCTTGTTGTAATGCAGTGGAGGCGGTCAATAAAATACCTTTGGTGGCAAGTCTGTAGCTTATTAAGTCATCCAGTAAAACTGGTTTTTCTTGGTGTTTTTGTGTGGCAAAGTTATAGAACTTGAAAAAGCGTGGTTTTAACGATTCCCAATACTTGGTCTTTTCAGCTTCACTCAAGGCAGGAAAATATGTTTTTATAAACTCAATACTTATTTCCATTACAGGCTTAAAGTACTCATAGGCTTTTTCCGTTTCGTTATTCTGCCAATAGTAAATCGCTATATCCTCCTTGTTTTGAATAACTTTTGGGTGTGTTTCTGATAATTTACCCTCTCTCGTATCAAGTGCTTTTTGTAATAGGCTTAAGGCTTCGGGTCCTTTGTCCAAATACCTGTATAGGTTACCCAAATTTGCCTGCACTCCGGCAGTTTCCAAATTATCAACTCCTTTACTCTCTTTATAACTGTCGTAGGCTTCTTTCAAATACTTCTCTGCTTTGTCGTATTCCTGTTTTTCAACATATAAAGCAGCAATATTTGCTTTGGTATGAGCCAGATTATCTTCAGACTTTTTACTAATTTTAGAGGAGGAGGATTGCAATTCAATTACTTTGAGGAACGTCTTTTCTGAAGTATCGAGCTTGCCATTTTCTTGCTCCAAAATGGCTTGGTTGGTAAGAAACTGCAAATAAGTGTTATTACTTGCTGATAGCTTATCTTCCGAAATGCTGATGCAATCTTTCATATATTTTAAAGCCTCTGCACTGCGCCCCATGTACTGGTTAAGAATAGCTTTATTGTTTATATAAATTGCGTAAGGTAGCGGCTGATCTTCTTTGAGGACAGATAAATTTTTAGCGAGCTTAGTCATCAGTTCTTCTGCCAGCAAATAATTGCCCTCGTTCATTCTTAACACGGCTAAATTATTTAGCTCGGCTAAGTAGCCAATGCTTTGCTCACCTTGCATATTTTGCCATCCGTCCAATGCACGCAAGTTGTAATCTTCGGCCGTATTGAAACGGCCCATATTGTTGTAGATAACTCCCAACAAGCCTAGCGATTTAAAATAAATTGGATTGCTGAGACTATCGGCATTGAAACCGGCAAGAAGTGCTGCTTGCAAATAGGTTTCCGCTAAATAATAATTCCCCAATGAATAGCTAATGTTGGCTACATCAAATAAATCCCTCAACTCTTCCTGCTCCGTTTTTCTATTCCCATCATTCAGCATAAAATTAGCCGTTTTAACGAGCCGCTCACCTTCTTGCCTGTTTCGGTACGATGCAGTCTTATCCAGAAAGGCAATGGCGTAATTAAAGGACAGCGTATCATAGCTTGCAGCTTTTTCGGTAGTTTTGTCCTTAAGCTTTGTTTTAATGGCTCTTTCTGCTTTATTTTTCAAGGCACCTCCTAAACCAAATTGCGCTAGAGCAGCTGTATTACTTATTAAAAGTATAAATAAAGTAGTGGCAAATAAAAGGTTTCTTTGGTGTTTCATGAACGTATTATTTAGGAGAATTAAACCATTTTATTAAGGGAAATATTAAAGAGATGTCTAACAATGGTTAAATTTGTTTTTAATAGAAATTGAATGTAATGAAAAAATTAAAAATACCGAAAATTGTTAGCGACTATAAAAATAAAGAAAGAATAATTCTGAGGGATTTTCTGGCTTTGGAGCGAACTACACTTGCCAATGAGCGCACGCTTTTTGCTTATGTACGAACGAGCCTTTACCTGCTGATTGGGGGTATAGCCCTTATACAGGTAGAAGATTTTAGTCAGTTGAAGTGGTTGGGGTATACAGGATTTGTTGTGAGCGCTTTTTTAATCTTTTTTGGTCTAGTCCGGTTTTATAAATTAAGAAAAAAGCTGCAAAAGTTTTACAATGAGAAAGATATAGAGCATTTGGATACTGATGAGAAATAGTCTCTATCTCCAACATTTTCGGCTACATATAGTATAGAATCAACGAATGAAATCGTAACTTTGCTATTTCAAATTAACTAGTAACATGTATCCTATCAAGAAAGTACTGATCGGTTTAGACCTATCAGAATTAGATCAAACCATGATTCAGTTCGCAGATTTTCTGGCTGAACGGTCTAACGTTGAGCATATTCACTTTTTGTATATAATTAAAAACCTTCAGGTACCCCAAGATTTGCTCAAACAATATCCTGACATGATTGATAAAGTGATTGAGGAAAAGGAAAACGCTATGCGAAAAACCTTTTTGCACCATTCAAAAATTAAGCAAAGAGCCGCTGTTGATTTCAATGTGCTAAACGGAAAAATTGCTGATAACATTCTTAAGTTTGCTAAGGATGAGGATATAGATATGATTGTGATGGGACGCAGAGAAAAGGCAAAGCTTAGCGGCAGTTTGGCGCAGCGGTTGGCGCGCAGGGCGGCTTGCAGCTTGCTCATTATACCCGAAGGTACCGAGCCTAAAATGGATAAGATACTTGTTCCTTCTGATTTTTCAGATTATTCGGTGCTAGCCATTGAAGAGGCTGTAGATATAGCCTCAAGAAGTAATCCCATGTCCGAAATAGTAATTCAGAATGTTTTCACCGTGCCTTCGGGCTATCATTATACCGGTAAAACTTTTGGTGAATTTGCCAAAGTGATGCACACACATGCAGAGAAAGATTACAAGAAGTTTATTAAAAAAATTGATACCAAAGGTGTTAAAATTAAAGCTGTTTACTCTCAGGATATTAATGACGATGTAACCACGGATATGCTGGATAAGGCACGCGAAATTAATGCCGATGCCATAATCGTAGGTGCTAAAGGTAGAACGTCAACTACCGCGTTTTTCTTGGGGAGTATTGCTGAGCGGTTGATTCAAATTGACCACGATATTCCGCTCATGGTGGTAAGGCCAAAGGGTAAGAATGCCGGTTTAATCGAGTTTCTGAAAGAGTTGTAATGCGTGCGTTAATTGAGAAGTTCTATAACAAAATTTTTGCTGATGCTGAAAGCCGGGAAGAGGTGCCTTACGCCAATAAGAAGTTCATGTTTTGGTTTTCAATAGGTAGTTTTGCTATTGTTTTATTCTTTATTATTAAAGACGTAATCACCAATATTCAAAATATTAACACGCACTAATGCAGCACATTTCGCTGGAAGAACTCAATCATTTAATTAAAAAAACTCTTGACAAAACGCTGGAGCCCTCCTATTGGGTGGTGGCTGAAATAGCTGAGTTGCGCACCAACTACAATGGCCACTGCTATTTGGAGTTTGTGGAGAAGAATGAGCAGAGTGGGAAAGTGCTTGCTAAAATAAAAGGCACTATTTGGTCGTACAGCTTCCGAACTATCAGCGCTTGGTTTAAATCCATAACCGGAGAGGAACTGAGAGCAGGCCTTACCGTATTGGCCAATGTGCAGGTGCAATTTCATGAGGTGTACGGATTGAGCCTGAATGTAAAAGATGTAGACCCCAACTTCACTTTAGGGGAACGCGCCAGAAAAAAGCAGGAGATAATAGCAAAGCTGGAGGCCGATGGGATATTCGAAATGAATAAAGCCTTGGCCTTACCCCGCGTTCCACAGCGAATAGCAGTAATTAGCTCTGCCACTGCTGCCGGTTATGGCGATTTTATGAATCAGGTAACCCAAAACGAGTATGGCTATACAGTAAAAACCACCTTATTTCCCGCTACCATGCAGGGCGATACTGCTCCTGAAACGCTCATAAGCGCATTAATGCAAATCCATACTAAACTGGCGGCTTTTGACGCAGTAGTAATTATTAGAGGTGGTGGCGCTCAGGTAGATTTGGATTGCTTTGACCACTATGAGTTGGCCGCACATATTGCTCAATTTCCACTGGCTGTTTTTACAGGAATTGGCCACGAAAGGGATGAAACCATTTGTGATCTGGTAGCTCATACCAGCTTAAAAACGCCAACAGCAGTAGCAGAATTTATTTTGCGTGGCATGAGGCAATACCACGAAAACATTACTCTTTTATTTGAAAGCATAGGTACTAAAGTTAATAGAAGAATAGAGCAGGCCAACTATGAGTTGAGGGAAAAGAGTCACAATTTGAAAAATAACTTTAGCAAAATATTGAATAGCCGGGCCAATAAAACCGATCGATTGGCTCAGCAGATTACTCACGGTGTGGCAAATACTTTAACATCGGCAAAAAACCGACTGCAAATCTTAGAGAAAACCTTTGATTTAATAGATCCGAAGAATGTATTTAGAAAGGGATACTCTTTTACCAGCAAAAATGGAAAAAGTATAAATGGTCAACAAATTAAGGAAGGCGATATTTTAGAAACTGTTAACGCTAACCATATACTTATAAATAAAGTAAAGTCTATTTTGAAAAAAATAGAGTAAATTTTTTTATATTTCCTCGTCTACAAAAGCTGAGATATGACAAATAATATGAATTACTGCTTAAATTGTGGTGAGGCAGCAACAGCAAAGTTCTGTAGTAACTGTGGCCAAAAGCAGGGTGTAAATCGACTAACTTGGAGAACTGTTTTTGACGACCTGCAGAAAAGACTGCTAGGCTTCGATAATAACTTTTTAAGAACGCTAAAAGACCTTACCATAAGGCCTCATGTAGTTATAGCATCTTCAATTGAAGGGGTAAGGGTGCGATATATTGGTCCTGTCGGTTACTACTTTCTCATGCTCACCATTTATGTACTAGTTATTTCCATTACGGGAATAGATATGGCAGAAGCATCAAATAATCTATCACAGTCGCTAAATGGAGACACATCTTCCGAGCAATTGGCTATACAATTAAAATGGAATGGTTTTGTAGCTGAAAATATTAGGATAATTTCGTTCGTAATGTTACCATTCTTCATAACCGGAGTGTGGCTGGTTTTCAAAAATAAAGGATATAATTTCCTCGAAACCTCAGTGATCACTTTTTACGGTCAGGCTCATCCTATTTGGATTTCCGTTATGGCCATTATTACCGTAACTGTTACCGGAGGTAAATTACCACTTACTTGGCTCTCGGTTTTAAGCTATCTGTATTTAACGATCATTATAACTGCTTTTTATAAAGGCAATAAAATATGGAATTTCATTAAAGGTTTGTTGGCCTTAGTTTTAGGCTTAGTCTTGTTAATAGTGTTTGCTATGTTGACCGGTTTTCTTTTGGCTGTGGTCAATCCGGAACTGTTTGAAGGTTTTAAACCTGCTTAGTATAAAGTGGTGCGCTTTATTCTTTTACAGATAAACCACTTCATAACCTATTCCATCTTCTATTTCATCGGTTTCCACCTCCTTAAAATAAGTGCCGTCTAGGTAGTAGTACTCCGTACCATCAACCTCTTTAATGTCATAACCCTCGGGAATTGCATCTACCAAAGCACCTGAAGGAGCTGCAACTGTTTCGTATTCATTATCTACTTTAGTATAAAATGAACCGTAGTAATAAAAATAAGTATTACCGTTAACTGACAACCTTCTGTAATTAGCCGGAAGCGATGCAATGCGTATGCCTGCGGCAGGGCGCATAACAACAAAATCTCCTCCTGAACCACTGTAAAAAATACCTGCGTGGTAGTGGTATGTGAGCCCTCTCTGCTTAATAATAACTGCACCGCTCGGCAATGTACGAACAACTGTACGGTAGCGCGGCAGATGCGCATATCTCCTATGTGCCCTTCTGTTTACACGCCTATGCACTCTTCTACTTACTCTTCTGTTCACCTGTCTATTTTGCTGTCTGTCAAGTCTGCGCTCTTTATTTACAACTGCTTTTTGACTGTAAGCTTCTGAAAATATGCCTGAAAGTAGAATGACTAAAATTAATAGACTGATGGTAACTAATACTCTTTTCATTTTCATGGTAGTTTGTTTTATACTCTATCAGATGCATACGGAAAGTAAAGGTTTAATGCCCTCTCAAAATTTCTCAAAGATTTTATCTAATTTAATTTTTAAGGCGTTTTTATGACTCATGCCAAAACCTTTACATGAATCAGGCTGTTTGCACTACAATAAAAGAGCACATTTATGGCTAAACAAACAAAAGAAAAAACTACCATTACAAAAACTACCTCAGCAAAGAGCAAGGTAGATTATTTAAGCAAAATATTGGGCGCTTACAAGCAGCACGTTTTGGAGCACGGAAAAGACCCTGCCTCAGTATATAAATTTGCCCAAGATTTAAAGATTAAGGAAACAGTTTTTTACAATCACTTCAATTCTTTTAAAGCTGTTAAGCAGGTTATATGGAAAGGCTTTATAACCGAAACAATGACTGCGTTACATGCTGAAGAGGCATTTATTGAGTATTCTGCCAGAGAAAAACTATTGGCATTTTATTTTACCCTTGTTGAGGTATTGAAGGAGAACAGAAGTTATGCGCTGCTTGATTTGCAACACATGAAAAAGCCTAAGATAACTCCCGATTTCTTAAAGGAATTTAAAAAGCATTTCATTCAATTTGTGAACGATATATTATTGCAGGCTAAAGAAACTGATGAGGTAGTTGACAGGCCATTTGTGGGAGATAGGTACGCTGAAGGATTGTGGATACAAGCATTGTTTGTGTTGCAATTTTGGACAAAAGATGAAAGCATAGGTTTCGATAAGACTGATGCAGCCATTGAAAAAGCAGTGCATGTATCATTCGACCTCATGGGAAAAAGCCCAATAGATAGCGTACTGGATTTCGCTAAATTCTTATATCAGAATAAATAATATGTCAGAGAAGAAAGAGCAATCTCGAATACCGATTTCCAAAATTCAACGTGCCAGCAAATTTGTTTCAACCGGTGCCAAAGTAGGCGGAAACTACTTGAAGCATTATGCAAAAAAGGCTTTTAATAAAGACCTTGACCGCTCCGAATTGGATTCAGATAATGCAGAAGATATTTATGAGTCGTTAAGCCAGTTGAAAGGCAGTGCACTCAAAGTTGCACAGATGTTAAGCATGGATAAGAATTTACTTCCTTCCGCATATCAGGAGAAATTTACCATGTCGCAATATAGTGCACCACCACTTTCTTATCCTTTAGTGGTAAAAACTTTTAAGAGAGAGTTTGGAGAGAGCCCGGAGGCTATTTTTGACACTTTTACTAAAAAGGCAGTTAATGCAGCCTCCATGGGGCAGGTGCACAAAGCCACTAAAGACGGCAAGGAGTATGCGGTAAAAATACAATATCCCGGGGTGGCGGATAGTATCAGCTCTGATTTAAGATTGGTGAGGCCTTTTGCCACCAGGCTCTTCAATATGAGTAATGCAGAGCTAGACCATTACATGAGCGAGGTAGAGGGTAAATTAATGGAGGAGGCGGATTATTGCCTCGAATTAGATCGTTCTCAGGAAATTACCGAGGCCATTGGTAAATCAATTGAGGGACTTTATTTCCCTAAGTATTACAAAGATTTATCCGGTGATAAAATTATTACTATGGACTGGCTCGAGGGGCAGCACATGAAGGAGTTTTTGGAAACAAACCCGACACAAGCCATAAGAAACAAGATAGGGCAGGCCTTATGGGATTTCTACGATTTTCAATTCCATCAGCTTAAGCAGGTGCATGCCGATCCGCACCCGGGTAACTTTTTACTGAACAGTACAGGAGAAATGGGTATAATTGATTTCGGTTGTGTAAAGGAGATTCCTGATGATTTTTACGAAAACTATTTCAGTTTACTCAAGCCGGGTTTTCTGGAAGATACTGCAGAGATAGATAAGCGTTTTAAAGCACTAGATTTCTTCCACGAAAAGGATACCGCAGCAGAACGCAAAATATTTAGTGAAGTGTTTTTACAAATGATTGGTATGCTAAGCAAGCCTTTTCAATATGAAACCTTCGATTTTGGTGACGATGATTTCTTCAAAGCAATTTATGCTATGGGCGAACGTGTTTCTAACATGAAGGAAGTGCGTAACAGCAATGGCGCCAGAGGTTCGCGCCACGGATTGTATGTTAACCGAACCTACTTTGGTTTGTATAACATGCTCAATCAATTAGGGGCAGTTGTTTCCATTAAAAAACCTCAGTGGCTGGAGGGCAAAAAGACCGAGCAAGTAGCCTAACCTATTGTCTTGATAGGGACATTTAAATAAAAACAGATTGAGCAATCGCTCAATCTGTTTTTATTTACACTTTATTTATCCTGCTGAATAAGCATTGGCGTTTTGCCATCTGTGATGATAATTTTGGCATTAGGACTTTTCGATAGCTCTCTAAAAGCCTCAATACTTCTCAACTGAATAATGGCATCATTCAACCCCTCTGAAAGAATTTTCTGAGCATCCCTATTACCTTCTGCTTCAATTCTTCTTCTTTGAGCTTCCTGTTTTTCTATTTGAAGTATAAACTCCATTTCCATCGATTCTTGTTCAGCCTTCAATTTGCGCTCAATAGCATTTGAAAGTTCGCGAGGTAGCTCAATACTTTTCATCAGGACCTCTTCAATAATAAAACCACGTTCCAAAAGCACTTCGGACATTCTCTCTTTAATAGCTAATTCAATAATACTTCTTTTACCTGAGTGCATATCTTTTGCCATAAAATTAGCTGATATATCGGATGAGGCCGAACGGAATACTGGTAGAATAGCATTATTTACATAATTTGGACCAATATTTTCAATGATTGCCGGAGCTTTGGCATCAACCACACGATATAGAATTGATATCTCAGATTTAATAGTTAAACCTTCTTTACTGGGCAAGCTCAAATTTACTTCCAAATTCATAGTTCTGGTAGGTACTTTAATCATGGTAGCGATAAAAGGATTAAGGCCATATAAACCAGCTTCATAAGCCTCGGGGTTTATTTTTCCAAATTTTCGTTTAACGCCTACTTCTCCCTGCCTTACTGTTACGCAGCCGGTAAAAATAATGAGTACGGACAATGACAAAAGTAATTTTTTCATAATTGAAACTATTTAAGTGGTTAATAATTTGAGCAAATCAATGTATTTCGGATATGTGATTGATATCAAATACTATGCCGTTTGTTACTTAAATGCAGCTCTAAGAAGATACAAGTGCAAACTTTTCTGGTAAGAAGCACTGAGAAATGAACGATTTTAGCAAGGTTAAAATCGATCATCTTAAGAATTTAATCCATAAAAAAACCTGACAGTTACGTCAGGTTTTTTGCTTTGCTAGTACTGGTGTTAGCTAATTCTTATTTCTTATTTTTCGCTAAGTATGAAGAAACGCTTTCTCTGGATTCACTCATGGCTTCTTTGCCTTCTTCCCAGTTGGCAGGGCATACTTCACCAAACTTTTCTACATGCTGCCATGCATCCACTATTCTCAACATCTCATCAATGTTTCTGCCTAGTGGCAAATCGTTAATGGTCTCATGTCGTACAATCCCTTCCTTATCAATAAAGAAAGATCCTCTGTAAGCCACCGGATTCCCTTCAAAAATCAAATCACCATCCTCGTTGTAATTCCAATCACCGGCTAAAACACCAAAGTTATTGGCAACAGTCTTGCTTGCATCAGCCACTAAAGGATAAGTTACTCCTTCAATACCACCATTCTCTTGTGGTGTTAGTAACCATGCCAAGTGTGTTTCTTCTGTATCAGTAGAAGCGCCAACAACGGCTACACCTCTTTTTTCGAACTCAGCTAATTTTTCCTCAAAAGCAATAATTTCTGTAGGGCAAACAAAAGTAAAATCTTTTGGGTAGAAGAAAAATATAACATCTTTCTTACCAATGTACTGCTCTAAAGAAAAATCATCAACAATCTCTTCACCATTTATTACTGCCCCTGTTTTAAATATTGGAGCTTTTTTTCCTACTAATGACATACGTTATTATTTATTTATGATTATAAAAAGAATACAAATTTTGTTTATGCTTACCCTGAATACGAGCAGACTTGTGAGTTGTTTTGTTAAACGCAGCACTTTCTGGTTTTGAAAAGTATATACATCTAACCATGTCCCAATTATATTGGAGAACCGAAACAAAGGTAGTCCGTTGCTGATGGATTAACAATGGTACGCATTAAAGTTTCAATTGATATTCTGAATAAGAATATAGATTTTAGCTATAATTTGCTTAAGCCAATAACGGTTTAATTATTACGTTGATAGCGCTATTTTTCGTGATAGAACAAATTAATCACCTGAGCTACCGCCTCCTTCCAACTTTATCGCTTATTTTACATTTTAGTTGAGCATTAGCCAGAGATTACAAACTTCTAGTACCAAGTACAATGAATGAGCAAATACAAACTCATATTGAGGAAATTGTTAAAGAAATTGACCATACTTCTTATGGCTCTAATCCGAAAGAACTCTATGAACCTATTACTTATTTAATGGCGCTGGGCGGCAAAAGAATGCGGCCGCTATTATGCGTATTGGCCTATCAACTAAAAAGTAAGGACTACCAGCATGTAATTCCGGCAGCTATTTCCGTAGAGATTTTCCATAATTTTACCCTCATGCATGATGATATAATGGACAAAGCGCCTTTAAGGCGTGGACAGGCCACAGTGCATGAAAAATGGAACGACCCCATCGCTATTCTGTCGGGTGATGTAATGCTGGTAAAGGCCTACGAACAACTCATTAAACATGTACCGACAGATAAACTAAAGTCTGTGTTAGAGAAATTTAACCAATGCGCTGCGGAAGTATGCGAGGGTCAGCAGCATGACATGAATTTTGAAACGCAAAGCCAAGTAAGCATAGCGCAATACATTGACATGATTCGCCAAAAAACGGCAGTGCTGCTAGGGTTTAGCCTAGAATTGGGCGGTATTTTATCAGGTGCCAATGAGGAAGATAGCATCTTGCTATATGCAATGGGTGTAAATATTGGTATTGGCTTTCAGCTGATGGACGACCTGCTCGATGTGTATGCCGACCAAGCAGCATTTGGCAAACAGGTAGGGGGTGATATAATCGCTAATAAGAAAACCTTTCTTCTGCTATCGGCCATGCAGCAGGCAACAGGGGAAACCGCTAAGAAACTAAACGGCTGGCTGGCAAAAACCGATTTCGACAAAACTGAAAAAATTGCGCAAATCAAGGGTTTGTATGAGCAATTGGATATAAAAGAGCAAACCGAAAGAGAAATGCAGACTTATTTTGACAAAGGTTTTGACACAGCTGAGGCAAGTAAAGGGCAATGAAGCAGCCAAGCTTAAACTCGAAACATTTTTCCACTACTTAATTAACAGACAAAAATAAATGAGTACCACTTTAATCATCATCATCATTACCTGTATCGTTTCCTATTTGGCATTTCAGGATGCCGGCAAAAAGTACCGCTGGCTTATGAATCCGTACCAAATTGTGCACAGAAAGCAATACGAAAGACTCATTACATCAGGTTTTATTCATGCCGATTGGACTCACCTAATATTTAACATGCTCACCCTTTATTTCTTTGGCGATTATGTGGAATTTTACTTCAACAGCGTATCGCAATATGGCACAGTGCTTTACATAGCCATGTATCTGCTGGGTATGGTTGTGGCCGATATTCCCAGCCTGATAAAGCACAAAGACAACCCGAACTACAATGCGTTGGGTGCTTCCGGTGCGGTTTCGGCAGTAGTGTTTAGCAGCATATTATTCAACCCTTTAAATGAGCTTTGCCTTTACGGACTGCTTTGCTTGCCAGGCTTTATTTTTGGACTTATTTATGTTATTTACTCCTATTATTCCGCTAAAAATCAACGTGATAATATTGGGCATGAGGCGCATTTGTTTGGTGCACTATTTGGCGTGGTCTTTTCCATTGCCGTTTGGCCTCAAGTAATTGGTCATTTCATTGATCAGATGGCTAATTTTTCGCTTTTCTAAGAATATACTGTACATTAAGCTTCAGCGTTCCTCAAAGAACGATTGCGGGTTTGAAACGGAGTAAGAGATTATAGTAAAGGTCTCTATCAACTTGTAAGATTTCAATATTAAATTTCTGCTTAACAATTGCATAAGAAGCCTAGGCGTATAGACCATAACGGAAGGTATCTCGAATATATTATTGACGTTACAACACCAAGACAACATAAACATGAAGCCCCGGCACAATTAAAATAAACGTGCGCCCACGCGATGCTCATTGTTACTTACAGCCAATACCAGCAGCAGCTCTGTGGAAAATCAGTTTTTTAGATGTATTCATCTATTAAATTGCTTCACTTAATTTTTTTGACGCTTTATACCATGAAATAGCTCTACAAAAAAACATACCTGATAAAAAATCAAACGTTTTGATGCGACTAAGAAAGATAGAGCATATATATGCTCGGCTCATTATTACCCAAAAAAAAAGGAGCGATTACACATGATAAACGCTCCTTTTCTTATTAACCTTAATGTGACTAATCGAGGGGATTAATGGTCATGTTCATGATCTGAATCTCCTTCTGTTGAGAAACCATTTTTCATTATCGTCTCAATTGGTTGATCTAGTGTAATGGTGTGGATGTGATGTAAATCGCCTATTTCCAAAACTTTGATTTGTGTTCTATTAGGCGCAAGCACATATATGAAATCTGAGGACGTAACTATAACAGGGCTTGGTTCATCCATGAGGCGCAACATTTCAATTTCCGATAAGGCTTTTCTTTCAGTCAAAGCAGGGATATCGGCCATTTCAACAGTTCTTCGGGTAATTTCGTCACCGTCATGTGCATCAAAAACAATTAGATTTTAATATGCAATGAGCATAATGTGATTTGCCATCAAAGGTCATCATATCCCCGAAGATTGCACCATCGTATATTTGGTTAATTGTTTTTAACTCCGGATCAATTTTGAAAGCACCTACTTCACCACCTCTACCAAAAAATAGGTCAGCTCCATCGTGTCCTTTTAGGGAGCCTAACCAGAAGCCTCTCTCACCGGAAAGATGGAAATGCCTCACATGTTAAAATTGCCGATTATCCTGATCATCTACAATAATTACACCTTCTGTTGCACCAAATGCACCAAATGCGCCATTTACTGCACTTCCATGAATACCCGTAACTTCAACACCTCCGTTATCATCAATTACACTGCCACCTGCATCTATATATTTTACCATTTGCGGAATTCCACCAGGCTCAGTATTGTTTTTAAAGGTAATAGCAAACTTGCCGCTTCCCAATCTAAAGCCTGCACCATGGTGGGCCACTGTATTATTTAAAGCAAACATAGCAGGCTGGTAGGCCGGAATTTCAAGTTGCGCCTCATTAATGTGGACGAAAGAACCATCACCATCATTGAAAACTACACTATGCCCCTTTGAGCTTGAAACATGAGTGGGTACTGCAGACTCAACTTCCAGATCGAGCCATCTTGCGGTTTGCTCGTGCCCGTGGTCTACGTGATTTACTATACCGGCATCAAAAAAGCGAACGGTGTTACCCGCTCTGTCAATAGCTATGTTGTATCGGCCTGAATTGGTGGTATAATACCTGGCATCTTCTATCATGTTTCCACTTATGGAGGCATGAATCTCCTCAGTATTGGGTTGCATCAGGTCAATCTTGTCCTCACTCATTAAAGAGAGTCTTACCCAATCGCTTTCCATTTCTTCGAAGGTTTCTGGTGTATCGGCCATGTCGTCTACGTCCTCATTACAGGCCGTAAATAGAATCAGGGCTACTGCCACTGCTTGAAATTTTAAAAATAAGCGTTTCATTTTTACTAAAGTTTAATTGTTAAATTGTTTTACAGTAATATTTCCATTTTTATCTTCTACCCAAACTACCAGCTTGTTGCTTTGTAATTTACCCCAAAAATCTGCCTTATCGTCCAGCAGTTCATCAACGGAGAGCATTTCCTGATCGGGCAATGCCTCTCCTTCATTTTCTCTAAATTGGTGAGGCCAGTTTGATTTCCCCCAAATGAGTTCGGCAAGCACTTCACCTTCCTGTCCGGGATTTTGCTCATTACTTTCCTCAATGTAAATCCATACGAAGCTTATGTCGGACGAAAACTGATGCGTTTCATTCTTAAAAATGCTTCCTTCCACACTGCGACCGGTGGCGTTTAGCGAGGTAATATTAACCTGAGGTGCGTAGGCTCTCTGGATGTACAGCGTGGTATGATACGTAGAGTTGTCTCTGTAACTCGTTTCGTTTCCTAAAACATCGGTGGCCTTTATAGAAAAATGATAAGGCCCGGCCAGAATAAGGTCATCTTTATCAAGCGAAGGATTTCGCTCATCTAAATATATTTTCAATCCATCATCCTTACGGCTGTTGAATAATGTAGGGTTATCAATACTCGCTTCATCTACCACTTCAAAATGTGTTAGCAGTTGAAAATTAGCGGCCAATGCCAATCGGCCATGCGTATGCCCATCAAATCCGCTGTGCGATTCTATTTGTATCTCTTGCAGACCGCTCTTAGCCATTACTGAAAATACTAGAGGTATTTCCTCGGTATCTGCTGCTATTTGTGAAAAGTACTGCGGTTCAATAATAGCCGAACCCTCCAACGGGAGTATACACGAACTATTAATATTATGTAATATACATCCTGAAAATTTTTAGCCTAGGATTTAGCCGATGGTGATAACCGCGTACAGACTGTCCAAATCAATTGGAGTTTCGCAAACAAGGGTGAGCCAAATTATTAAACGCGGAACTATGGAGAATATAATGAATATACATCCTAGAGAAATTTTAGCCAAGGATTTTTTAAGCCAGATGGCGATAACCGCCTACAGACTGTCCAAATCAATTGGAGTTTCGCAAACAAGGGTGAGCCAAATTATTAACGGTCACACAAGTATAACAGCAGATATGGCTACCAGGACTTGCTAAATTTTTTGGCACCTCGGCTGAAGTGTGGATGTCTTCAATCTCAATTCGAAATCCGAAAATAAAGCAAAAGAACAAAGAAATATTAAGTAATATTTCTCCTGTAAGATTAACAGCCTAACAACTTAAAAATCCACTCATCAGTAAAACTTTAATAGTTTCCAGCGCTTTTACTAAATTAGTATTTTCAATTAAATAGTAACAACCGATATGACGAAGTTCAGAAAATGGGGCTTTTGCCTACTCTTATTTATTGCAACAGCGCCTTTTGTATGTGCTCAAGACCAGTTTGCTACATTTCAGGAAACCATGGCAGCCATCCGACCACTTTATGGCAATTCCGGCCCGGGCAATGTAAACTGGATAAAGCAAGGCACAGCCTACTCTTTTACAGAAAGAAGTGAGGAGGGAGCCCAACTGATAAAAACACACGATAATAAAAGCGGTGAGGAGCAGCTGATATTTAGCACGGAAGCGCTAGCCATCCCAAATACTGAAGATGCCTTTACCTATGACTCATTTCAATGGTCTGAGGATTCAAGATTTTTACTCTTCCAGACTAACTTTCGTCCCGTGTGGCGCAGGTCAGGTATTTCCGATTACTATTATTATAGCATAGCCGATAAAACGCTGGCTTTGGTGGCGAAAGATGCACAAACAGCACAACTATCGCCAAACGGAAAAATGGTAGGCTATGAGCGAGGAGGCAATCTCTTTGTATTTAATTTGGCTACAAAAAAAGAAACGCAGCTGACTGATGATGCAGAAGAGGGCTTCTACAATGGCCGCTTCGGATGGGCTTATGAGGAAGAATTTGGGCTGGCACAGGCCTGGGAGTGGTCGCATGACAGTGAGTACATTGCCTTTTGGCAGTCCGATGAGCGCGAAGTACCGATCTACCAAATGACCGATTACCAAGGTACGCATAAGGAATATATTAAATTACCTTATCCGCAGGTAGGGGATACCAACCCAACGGTAAAAATTGGAGTAATTAATGTAGCAAAAAATGATAAGCAGTGGATGCAGGTACCCTTAAATGAGGGCTATATTCCCAGAATTTACTGGACGGCAGAAAAAGCCAAATTAGCGGTAATGCAAATGAATAGGGCGCAAACTGAAATGCGTATATATATGGCCAATGCCAATACCGGAAGCGCCACAAAAATATTCGAAGAAAAATCTGATGCATGGATTGATGTTTTCGATTTCTTTGCAGGCATTATGCACTATACATTCTTCCCGAAGGACAGCAAAGAATTTTTCTGGATTACCGACAAGGGTGGCTATGCACATTTATACCGTTATAATTATGAGGGCAAACTCCTAAACCAAGTTACCCAAGGCAACTGGGAAGTGGTGTATGTACATGCCATTGATAGCAACAAAGAGAAAATTTATTATACTTCCACTGAAGACTCACCCTTAGAGCGGCAGCTTTATGTAGTCAATTTTAATGGAAAGGGTAAAAAGAAACTCACTGAGCAAACAGGCCGGCACAACATTGACATGGCGCCACAGGCAAACTATTATATCGATAGCTATTCCAATTCTGAAACCCCAACCAAGGTTGATTTGAGAGTGGCATCGGGCAAATTGGTACTCAATTTAGAGGATAATGCCGAGGTTGTGGAGGCAGTAAATAATGCTTCTTTCATCAAGCCTGAGTTTAGTGCTTTTACCAATCCTGCGGGAGATAAAATTGATATAGCCATTTACAAACCGGCAGGTTTCGATAGCAACACCAAATACCCTATGGTGGTAGATGTGTACGGTGGGCCGGGGGCGCAATCAGTTTATAACCAGTGGAGTGTGAGTGCCTGGCATCAGTATTTGGCCAACAACAGCTACGTGGTTATACAGGTAAATAATAGAGGTGGTGGCGGCTATGGTCGTGCCTTTGAGAAAATTGTTTATAAGAATTTAGGCCATGCCGAAGCGGAGGATTTTGCCGCAGCAGCCAAGCATTTGATTAGTTTGGGCTATGTAGATGCCGATAAAATAGCCATAAGGGGGCATAGCTATGGTGGTTATATGTCTAGTTTCAGCATTTTAAACCATCCGGAGGTATTTAAGGTATCGTTAGTGGGCGCACCGGTAACCGACTGGAGGTTGTATGACAGCATTTATGCCGAGCGGTATATGGGACTGGAAGAAGACAATACCGAAGGCTACATTAGTTCTTCTGTTAGTACTTACGCCAAAAACCTAAAAGGGCATATTTTTATCGCCCACAGTACCATGGATGAAAACGTGCATGTGCAAAACACGTTCCAGCTAGTGACTGCACTGATTGATAATGGCAAGGCGCATGACTTAAAGATTTTCCCACAGGGAGCACACGGTGTAGCATATAATTACCCAAGCTACTTGTTGCTGATGGATAGCTATATCAATTATTTAGAGCGGTATTTGAGGTAGATATCTTCTAATAATGAACATCTTAGTAGTGCAGCAAATTGTATTTTTAATACAATATTTCAGTTACCTCTTCTTATTGCGTTTTTTGTCTCACCCTCTGCAGGCATAGGGAAAAGAAGAATGTTCTATTAAGATATCAGAAGAGCAGCAAAAACAATTCGATGAAAATCCTGAAACTGTATTTGTAGCTTTTAGGCTGGCAGAACGTGTTCGGTAGATAGTGCTAGTGTTTCAATTGTTTGTGGAATTAATCCCCAATTTGACTCAATTGCTATGTCTATTTTGTATGCAGCTCCAAAGGTATATGGCAAATTAGTACGAAATCAATAGTGCATTATTATGCCTTAAATTTTCTACTAAATCTTTGGAAGAAAGTGTGAGTAATCATCTCTATTATAGCATTCCTCAACCGATTTGGTAAAATATATAAATAAGTATTTCCTTGTAAACCAGTATCTTGATAGTGGTAATTACGAAGTAGCAGCGAAGCACTTGAAAGAATCCCTAGCTAGGGGACTTGACTTTTACCAAAATGCGAAGCCCATTATTTATTATATAAATGCGTAGCTCAATTAGGACAGATAGAAAACGCCTACATTTATTTGGAAGAAGCTAAGAGGCTTGACTCTTTTTTTAGAAAGAATGGAGAAAGAATTGTAAATAATTAAAAAGTTATAATCATGAAATTAATCCACCAACTTTTTATTTACCATTACCATTAATCATTTGACTATTGACCGTTTGCTCGAAGAAACAGTTAAGTCCAACTGCTGGTTAATAGCCGTGCTGAATAAATATAAGTGAAATTTGCTAAACCTATTGAGCCGCAGGGATAAAAAGCACTAACACTTTGAAATGAAACGACTGTGGAGGTATTAAAGCAGTTTTGGCCATAAAGTTCTGAAACATTGATTAGCAACATGTTAAGAGTAGAACTTGCGGTGCTAGCGCGCTACTTATGCGCTCAGCACTATATCTCTCATCTCCCGAAATGCGGGACTGGTTATAATTAACTATCGCATTGGTGGTACAGGCTGTAGTGACTAAACTAACGCTCAGTTATTAGAATCAGTTTTCTATTCCGTATTTCTAATGCCTTTCCCATTCTTCTGTCAATTCGTAATTTGTACTTCGCCCTCCTGATGCTTCTTGTTTTAAGATACCTTTTTCCATCAAATCTTTTATGTCTCTTAGAGCTGTATCAGTTGAACATTTAGTAATTTTTGCCCATTTCGAAGATTTTAGTTTTCCATCAAATCCATCAAATAGCTTATTTAAGATTAGTCTTTGCCTACTATTTAAAACGGTTCTTTTATGCTTATCCCAAAAGTCTGCTTTTATCAATACGTATTTCAATGTTTCTTCGGTATGCTCTAATGCTCTAAACAAGCAACTTAAAAACCATTCCAACCAGTCAGTGATATCACCCGAGCTATGCTGCACCCTTTGTAAAGTCTCATAATATTTCTTTTTCTCACTAAGGATTTGGTTTGATAAGCTATAGAATCTCTGTGAACTATCTTCCGAACGAGCTAATAACATGTCTGAAATAGCTCTGGCAATTCGTCCATTACCATCATCAAAAGGATGTATGATGATAAACCAAAAATGTGCAATTGCCGCCTTTATAACTCCATCAATGTCTGTTTCATTATTCAACCATTTTAAAAATACATCCATTTCCTTTTCAACAACCTCTGATGAAGGAGCCTGGAAATGAATTTTTTCTCTTCCCATTGCCCCTGACACCACCTGCATTTCTCCATCACGATAACAGCCTGTATCAATTCTAAGCATTCCACTCCAGCCTGTGGGAAAAAGTGCTGCGTGCCAACCGTAAATCCGTTCATGGTTAAGAGGCATATCATATCTTTGGGTTGCGTCAAGCATCATTTCAACCACACCTTCCACGTGTCTGTCAACATGAATAATACCTGCATGTTCCATACCAAGCCTCTTTGCTATTGAAGAACGCACTTGTTCTTTATTTAAAAACTCTCCTTCTATTTCTGAAGATTTCAGAATATCAAGAGTTAAAGTTGATAAAATTGCTTCCTCTTTTATTAAAAATCCGACTGCACTCATTTGTCCAAAAATCTTCCCTTGCAGATGTCGAACTTTTCCTAATGTCAAAGCAATCCTCCTGTCGTTCCATATAAATTCCGGCCATTTATCGTACTCATATATATATCTTCTCATAATGTTTTATCCTTATGCGGCAAATATAAGAATTAATCACCGCATATTTAATGAGAATATATTCATTTTTCTCCGCACTACCTTTTTTAGATATGAGCGTACAACATTAAGTATAGAAAGCGTAGGCGATTATGAAGCACAAAACTTTCAGTTAAACACAAAGTTTGAAAGGAGCTAAAAGCCTTATTAAACACTGCTTCGCTTATTTTTTATATTGTTGATTAGGGCATGCTGAAAAACAGTTAATCTTTCGAAAAACACATTTAATCTTAGGTCTAAGTCATTTTCTGCTGCTGGTATTTTTTAGTAGGAGCATGCTTTCTTACGATAAAAGCTCGTATTACATGCACTAAAAAATTACCATTTTAATTTTTTAGACTTAGCCTCAGGCACTTCATCTCAGCCACAGGCTGACAGGTCAGCCACAGGATGATAGGTACTTCGCTGGCTGCAACCAGCCTGCTTCAGGCACGTTCGAAGTACCTGACTGGTCGGCTAGGCGCGGTAAGAAAAACCCTTCATTTTGCCCGATTGTATATGAGACACCTGAGACTTTTTCAGCAAGCCCTACCTAATATATAGCAAATACTGTTAGCAACTATGTGCAAGCATCTGGAGATTTATTCAGTCTATTGAATACATTCTAGTGAGTATAATTCATCATTTTGCGCTAGTTCTACAATGGGAGTAATTGCGTATCGACCATATTTATTTTTTTATTCTGCTGATGTGTAAACATGTAATAATGCCTTTAATCTAGGTCATAAAAACTGTTGATGGACTAACTGGTTAGCCATTTAAGCATACTAATCTTTTTTTCTTTGTAACTAAATTGTTTAACTAATGAATTTTGATTAAGTATTTCATTGTTCTAAATTCTTTATGCATTTAAAAAAAAATAACTCTATTTTGAGCCTATATTTGTTTCTTTGGTGTATAGCTTATAGAAACAACTAAATTATTTAAAGATGAAAAATTACAAAATTTTATATGTGCTTATTTATATACTTGCGGTATGGTCTTGCAACTCAGTAGATCCTGAACCGGAAGCTGAAGATATTTCGTCTGATTTTGAGACCGGCACAGATAATTGGAAGATCGAAGGCGATGCTAAGGGAGGTCAGGTATCTGATATAGACCCTCAATTTTCTCCTGTTGATGGAGTTAATAATTCAGGTCATATTTTTGCTGAGGACGATGTAGCAGGTGGCGTTTGGTATTTTGTAGCACCTTCTCAGTATCGAGGAGATAAATCTGCCTTTTATGGTGCCTCAATGGAGTATTATTTAACGCAAAGTTCTGTAACAAATCAGTTCGCTGCACAAGATATAATCATTGAATCCGGTGATGGCAGCTTACTAATTTATAGATATCCAAATGCAGCATATCCTGGTGTTGAGTGGACAAAATACTCAATACTTTTGACAGCAGGCCCGGCATGGACAGATACTGATGAAATGGAAATTACTGAGGCTGAAATGAAGCGTATATTATCAGATATTACTAAATTAAGTATTAGAGGCGAATTTAGAACGGGGGGTGATACGGGAAGATTAGATCAATTTTCATATAAAATGGATTGAAAAAGCTATAACTAAAAAGTTAGAGGTCGGCAATTAAGTGCATATGATGAAAGTATCTCCAGAGAATAATTTAAAGGGTTATTAAGCGAATTACTAGCACCAAATCTATCAAGGCATTTTTATTGCATTAATGCAAAATGATTTTGACCATTAAAGAGAGTTGTACAAGGGAATTGTATGTAACTATATGCCGACCTCTATAAAAAAGTTATCCTCGATTGGCCTTTAGTACTATTTTCTTGCTAAAAATTCTTTTGATGTTAAAACAGGCAACTTGGAATTTTTAAAATCCTTTTTGTTTCTAGTAATTATAATGTCAACATCATTTTCTATTGCTGAGTAATATTGAAGCCCATCTTCAAAATCAGGAAAGCTTTCATCGCTTAATGCAAGCTCCGTTATTTTATCATCCAAGCTCAATAGCGCTACAAGTACTTTAAATTTTCTCAAAATCTCTTTCGCTTCTTTTGCTGATTTTAATTTTGTGAGTATGTAATTCAATGTCGTTTAGTTAAGCTTGTCGTCATGACCTCATCCCGCCAAAGGCGGACAGGCACTTAATCCTTCTTCCCACAAGAAGGTATTTTCGTTTATTTAATTCTACCTTTAAATTCTAATATTTGACGTGGTGCAATTTTTTTACCTATAATTTTAGTTTGAACAAATGATTTTTTATACTCCAGTATTGCTAATGGATGGTAATAAGATTATCTGGAAAAATATGGACGCTACACGTGTTACAGAATCCGACCTTTATGCCAAATTGCGGGAGGCCAATATAATCCCATTCAACCAGTTTTGGCTGAAGTGCTTGAGACTACTGGTGATATATCAGTGCTACATACCGATGATGCTGATAAAAAACTAGATTCTAATTTGCTGAAGTTTGTTGAAAAGGAAAAATAGGCAAAAAGTAAACAGCTTGTTAATATTTATTTTGGTACGGAGCTTTAATCCTTTACTATAACGTGGTACTTTTTTTTATTTTTCATTATCCAAAGCAGTAATAGCCTCTTCCATATCAATACCCTCGCCCAGCACTGAAGTAAAAATGTCACCAAGTTTACTAATCCTTTCCGGCATAGTTTTAATGGTAAAATCCTGAATGCTGAGTCCGCTCTTTAGCTCTTTCCATTGAATTGGAGCCGATACAGTTGCACCCGTCTTAGGGCGTACACAATAGGCTGATGCCAAAGTTTGTCCACGCCTATTCTGCAAATAATCTAAATAAATTTTTCCTTTTCTGCTTTTAACAGCTCTCTCCATACTGGTAAGTCCCTCTGTAATTTCCAGCACATAATAGCAAAGCAACTTAGTAAAATCACGCGCTTCATCATATGTATATTTTCCTTCCAGTGGTATATAAATATGAATTCCGCTGGAGCCTGACGTTTTACAATAACCGGTAATTTTTGCTCTGTCTAAAACCTGCTTTACCGCCTGTGCTACTTCTATAACCTCCTCAAAATTGTTCTTTTCTGATGGATCAATATCAATTACTGTATAGGTAGGCTTATCTAGATTATGGATTGTAGAATTCCAGGGATTAATCTCTATACAGCCCAAATTGGCCATATAGAGTAATGTGGCCTCATTTTGGCAAAGCATGTAATCTATTTCTTTATCTGAGGCCTCGGAATAAATGGGAAAAGTTTCAATCCATGCGGGTAAAATTTCATGATCTTTTTGGTAGAAACTTTCTTTTGCAATTCCATTCGGGTGTCGATGAAGGTTTTGAGGTCTATCCGTGAGGTAAGGCAGCATTAGCTCCGATATAGCCAAATAATAACTGATCAGATCGTACTTATTATATCCTTCAGCAGGCCAATATATCTTCTCCAAATTTGAGATGGGTACCTGCAAACCATTAACATCTAAAACAGCCTCTTTATTCGATGTTAGATCCGCAGCTTTTACAGATTTTTTAGTTACCTGAACGTCATCTTTGCTCTTGTCATTCCGAAGTCCCTTGTAAATAGGATGACGCAAGCGACCACTTTTTGTCTTCTCCGCATACTTTACCTCACATATTAATTTTGGAATAATCCAATTAGGTTGCCTTCCTTTTAGATCAATTTTTTTTTCAAATGGATTGCTGGTGCTCTCCAAATTTTTAAATCGTGTAAGTAAGTCTTTTTGTATTTCAGCGGAAAACCCCGATCCACAATTTCCAATATATTTTAATTGCTCGTTCTCATAGGAACCCAAAATTAGTGAGCCAAACAACATACCACCTTTATCCGATGATGTATATCCGCAAATAAAAGCTTCGCACGATTGTACAGCTTTTATTTTTAACCAATTTTCACTGCGCCTTCCAACATCATATGTGCTTGCCTTTTTTTTCGCTATCACCCCTTCCATTCCTTTCTCTACAGCACTATTGTAAAAAGCGCTTCCCATTCCTTCAATATGATCGCAATACTTTACGTTGGGCAGATCTTCCAATACCGAAGGCAGCAGACTTTTACGTTCAATTAAGGGAAGTGAAATTGTATCTAAACCATTTAGGTGCAAAATGTCGAAAACATAAAAATATAAACGCTGAGCCGATGTTGTGGAGTCGTAATTTTGAAGGCTTTCAAAATCAGGAAGGCCATCTTTCATCAATATCACCACTTCGCCATCCAAAATTGCATCATGCGGAATTTGCTCCAATTCTTTGGCAATAGAATTAAATTTCTTGGTGTATGATATTCCATTGCGAGAATATAGCTCCACTTTACCGTTTTTTATATGGCTGATAATGCGATAGCCATCCCACTTCAGTTCATATATCCAATCCGCGCTGTCAAAAATTTTCTCTACAGAGGAGGCCAGCATTGGTTTTACAAAAGTACCAGGTTTTAAATTCTTAAGATCGTTACTAGAAGAACTGCGATCACTAAAATTTTCCGCATTGTATTCCAGATCTGTGGAAAAATCATCTTTTTTCTTTATTAGTAACCATTGTTGTTGCTTATCACCGCGGTCGGTTTTTACCAAAGCAAAATTTCCTTTCACCTTTTCACCATCAAAATTAATTTTCAAATCACCTTCCTCCAGCAAATCTGAGTACGATTGCCCGCTCTTTGCATTATTGAATACAAAAGTGCCTGAATCCCAAATGTGCATATGCCCGGCACCATAATTTCCTTTCGGGATTTGCCCTTCAAACTGTAAATATCCAACGGGATGATCTTCTGTCATTATTGCCAGTCGCTTATCCTCAGGATTCATCGAAGGACCTTTCGGGATTGCCCAGCTTTTTAATACGCCATTCATTTCCAAACGCAAATCGTAGTGTAGGTTTGAAGCCCTATGCCGCTGAATAACGAAGCGATGCTGATCAGTTTTGCTTAGCTGGCCGCGAGGTTCTGGCGTTTCGTCAAATTTACGCTTCTTGATGTACTCGTCCAATCCCATCACTAATTGTCAGGAAGTTAGGAAGCTTTTTTCTTCTTTTCAAGGCTGGCTTTTAGCTGTGCCATTAAATCTTTAGCGGGCGTTGGGGTAGTATCAACTTTTTCAGATTTGACCTTTTTTCCGCTTTTCTTACTTTCAATTATTTTCATTAATTGTTCATTATAAATATCCTTATATTTTTCAAAATCGAAAGGGGAGGTATACTGCTCTATTAAATTTAGCGCCATATCCACTTCTTTTTTGGATACTTTAGTTGTGGGCAGTTTAAGTTCAGTAGTTTCCCGAATTTCATCAGAAAATCGAATGAGGTGAAGCACCAAGATATTTTTGTATACACCAAGCAAACTTAAATGCTCTTTTTGGCGCATCACAAAAGTGGCAACACCTAACTTTTTGGTTTTCTTTAAAGCATCTCGCAAAAGATTATAAGATTTCCCACCTTCTTTCTGAGGCTCCAAAAAATAGGGTTTTTTAAATAATACATCAGATACTTCTTTCTCCTCTACAAAATCTTCAATATCTATCGTTTTACTTTTCTTCACGTTTGCGCTGGAAAAATCCTCATCTTCCAAAACAATATAGCCGTCATCTTTTTTAAAACCTTTCACAATGTTCTTCCATTCCACCTCTTCACCAGTATTTTCATTTACCCTTTTATAGCGAATCCGGGCATGATCATTCTTATCCAACATGTCCAAATCCAGCTTTCTATCTTCACTGCCAGAGTAAAGCTTAATGGGTATGGAAACTAAACCGAAACTAATAGAGCCATTCCAAACTGATCGCATTTGTTAAAATTTAATTAGTGTCATCCGATTAAAATAATCTTAAAAAAGGTAGTTATTGGAAAAGTACGAAATTATCAGGACAACCAATAATCTGCCAACTTCTTTCCTTTGTTCCAAGGGAATTGGTTCAAAAGTCGGTAAGCAATTTTGCTTCCGATAAATATTATAAGACCATGAGTACTTACAAGCAGTTTGTATTTATGCTTTATGGCATCATCAGTAAATCCAGCTCCTTAAATAGTCTTTGCAAGTGCCTCTTATTTTTAGAAGGCAAGCTATGCTATCTGGGGATAGATAAACTGCCTGCCGTCAGCACCCTCTCCGATGCTAATTGTAACAGGGACAGCGAGGTGTTTGCAGATTTGTATTATAGTTTGTTGGATTATTATAAAGATGAGCTACAAGGTCAGCCATTAATGCTGCCCATCAATGGGGAAGCTCCCGGTGATAAGCTCAAACGATTTGATAGCACTACTTTTACTTTGTTTAGCGAGGTTTTCAAAGGAGAGGGGCGTAAATCCTTGGCCGGAATAAATAAGGGCGGAATAAAAGCCCAAACTCTCCTCCCATTTGACAGCTTGGTGCCTGAATATATTGAACTGGGTGCTTCGTCTTTCACATCAAAATCGTTCTCTACAGAAATAATTCCGCTCAGACTTTTCACCAAAGGAGTGATTTCAGCTTGTTCTTTTTCCAGCCTGGTTAAAGAACCTAAGTAGGATTCTATTAATTTCGATAGACTTATATTATTTGACTTAGCATAATTTTTTGCAGTCTCAATAATATTTCCATCTAAACTTAAGGTGAGTTTCTTGTTCATTGCAAATAAATTTACGTACAAATATATTAATTTCTTACGTGAGACTTGATGGTAAAAGATTTTTTTTGTTGGCGGTTAACGCTTTGCCAATTAGAATGGTAATTAAAGCTTGCCTCCGGTTCAGTTGGAGCATTAAAATCCTCTAAATTGGCAATTCCACACCGATTTTTAAATCTTGTAATAGTGATGCACTTTCTAATCTAAGCGCATTTTTTTTCATGTAATCCAGCTGTATTCAATCATTGAGTGGCTTTGCAAGCACGTGCATTGTATTCAATTGCTGGTTTTTGTAGTTGTTGAATACCGTAAAGCTACTTTAGGTTGATTTTTGTATTTTATTATTAATCTGGCATATTTTGTCTTTAGTGTAATGGAGTAGCCTGTCTATAAATTACAACATTCGATTGAGTCAGCTTGAAGGTTGGAAATGTCACTCTTCCTGGTATGTCTGAAAAGAAATAATTTGTCAGTTACAATGAGCTCATTAGTCTCAGATAGGAGTGATTATTAATATGATGTCCCTTTCCGGACATGCAAGCAAGGGTTGATTATTGTTGCTCGATGGTGATACTTCCCTGCGGGTGGGAGAGCTCCCTCCAAGTCCAACCATCGTTTTGAATATATGCTAATAGAAGTTTTCTACGTTCAACCAGATGCATAAATTGATTTTTAATTTCTTCATCATCCTCCAATTTCGGAATTTCATTCACTTCAAAATATGATGTATCAGGATGTTCAGGTTCATCATCGGACGGTGAAATATGGGCAGATTTTAAAGTAGAAAGGAAAAATGTAATAGCTTCTTTAGTGGAGTCTAATCGGTAAAAATTTTCATCTCTTTTTGTTTTAGGTATAACGACTGAAAGTATACTAATGGTTTCGTCCAGTACAGCTAGGTAGATAGAGATAGACTCATAGGTTTTTACGGAATGAAAATAGTTGATTACAGGATATGCCAAATGATTTTGTGCCACTTTGAGAATGCTTTTATCCAATGAACTTATAAGATTAATTAACTCTTTATAGCTGCCTTGCCGGTAATGCTTAGATAGTATGTCTTCAGGTGAGGCTCCTATTTGATATATTCTGATACTTATAAGTCGTTTTAAAGTAACAGCCTCCACCACCGGAATAAGGTAGGAAATAGCCAAAGTCATAAATAGTACTCCGGAAAAAGATATAAAGGCAGTAAAAAATTTCCATATCGCTGAAGCAGGTACGTAATCACCATTGCCCATGGAAGATAGCACGTAGCCGGTAAAGTAAAACTTATCAATAAATGAAGTAATATATGCTCCATCTGAAGGAACTTTCAGTGCCTGTGGATCTGAGTAGATAATCAAAGTATTACCAATCCACATGCCGGAAATCCATGTGAGAACCAATATAAAAAGAACTAATACGCCCACTCTGGTAAGAAAAAAATTGCGCCCGTCTTTATTAACCGCAAGTAAGGAAATACGCCAGACAGACCTGCTCACTCTACTCGTAATAAAGCCTGCACCGTTGGGAGCCAAAACCGTAAGCAGTAAATCTAAAATAGTTAATATTACAATGATAAAACCTGCTAATTAAAGATATTGTCTGAATTAATGTCATAGTTGAACTTATTGTTTAACAGAATATAACTGCCCAATTAATTTTTTCTATTGCTTCTTTAAACCCCATCATCTTCCCGTAATATCTCATATTTTATTGGTTTAAAAGAATAATTGTTCGACATTTCTGCTGAGCATGCTGTCAGCCCCACAATTAGTTTTTTTCGCGCTTTAAATAAAATGTAATCTCCGGCTTTACTTTTTGGCGGGAGTACCTCAATTTTTCCGCTCGGTCTTACCTCAACATTCATGAATAAATTAAATGAGGAACAGATCATTGCGGGTGAAATATTAAAAAACATCAAAGCATTTCTTAAATTTCCGAGGCATCCCGGTTTGCCGGAGTTATCGTTATAGAAATGTTTGAAAGTAGCTGCACTACAAGGAGCAAGCAACATGTCATTGTTTCCGTTGGTATCCTCAATAATATCTAGCAATACATTGTCAAAATTGGAATAAATTTGATCACCCTTTGTAATATTAATTTTTTCTGCAAAGTCTAATGTTTTACCGGTACTCATTACCTCATCGCGGTCGTCAAAATTAAATACTATTAAATCACTCACCTGCTCACCCTCAACGTCAATAACTTTTAATAGCATACCCTCCTCTAAAATAAACGCTTTTCCTGTTTTTGGTGGAAGCATTTCACTTGTGGCAATATGGTAAGTTGCATTAAACATGAAAAGGACATTTCCAGCTACCGTCAACTTTTCTTCCGGCATATTGGGGCGCTTCAGAACCTTTACCAAAATCTTTCAGCATAGGATTAAAATCACCCTGCAAGGCTGTTTCTCTCTCCCTAATAATCGATTTCATTTTTTCAAACATCCCGCCTTCTCGTAATGCTTTAAATTGTGAATGGAGATTAAATGCTAACGCAGGATACGGGAATTTCCGCGCCAATCTGCTGGCATGGTAATGCATCCCTACAACAAAATAAGCAATACCTTCAAAAATAAAACTAAAATTGTCGTCAGTAGGGTCGTTGCTTACCTGGGGATCAAGTGGGGTCTTTATTTTAGACAAGTTGTATAACTGCTGCAATTGGCGCCAAAGAAGTGCCTCAAACGTTCTCTCTGAATGAATTTCATCTTTAAAAGTAGCGATAAAAGACATATACATACTGTCGTTTTGTTCAACCTCATTTTTGTACAGTTTTAGATCATGAGCCAATTGGGCAGTAGTTTCAGGAGTGCCCATATAGTTGTAAACACCTAATCTGTACTCCGCACCATTTATTGCTGCCTTAGCACCCACGCAGGGAAAATTTTCATTTTGAATTTTGTGGTTTAAAAGATCGTAAATTTCATGAGCCCTGTTGCCGAAACTGCGTTCATGAAATTGATCTGGCTTGAAATAGGTCTCTGATAGACCTAAAAAGTTTCCGTCCATGATGTTGTAGTTTAAAAAATAAGTTCGATAAAAAAATATAGACTGTAAAAATATCCCAGTGAACCTCTGAGATTTCAATCTTATACATGAAACAACAATTTTTATTTTGTGTTCAAAATTTCTGATAATGTTTGATTTTGTATCAAATTCCAACACCCTTAAAAGTTATTATCTGATAAGCTCATAATGATTTAGTTTTATTACCGAATAAAATTGTCCATCTACTTTGTTATATATTTTTTTCCATAGCTTTACATTTTTCGCATCTGTAAATTTTTTGAAGAATGATCTTACTAACAGACCTCAAGTGGCTAGCCGAAAATGCTGATACTATTGGAATTACTATTTTAACGTCATTAGGTATTTACCTATCAATAATAATTATTACCAGGCTTAATGGCCTTCGTACTTTTGCCACAATGTCTAGCTTCGATTTTTCCATTACTATAGCTACAGGAAGTATCATTGCTTCAACCATTCTATCTGAAAAAAATAGTCTTTTAAAAGGTGTTGTGGCCTTAGCTATACTTATTTTTTTACAAGCCTCAGTAGCTCTACTTCGTAAAAAAAACAACAAGTTTGAACGTGCCGTATCGAATACACCTATTCTGTTAATGAAAGGTCCCGAGATTCTCTGGAAAAATTTGGACGCCACTCGCGTGACAGAATCAGATCTATACTCAAAACTACGAGAGGCCAATGTTACTCAAATGACAAAAATTTTAGCAGTAGTTTTAGAAACTACAGGTAAAATTTCCGTACTGCAATCAGATGATCAAACCGAAAATTTGGATGACGAATTGTTGAAATTTGTTGCCCCTAGTAGGTAGACAAATATAGTGAGGAAAGTTATCTGCACTGAATTGCAATAACTTTTATATTGCGCTGCAGTAGTTTTTCTACAATCGCGTGCTTGCTCAGAATGTGTTATGGTTATTTAATTAAACTGTTTAAAATCCAGAAGCTGAACATACAATAAAACAGATTTCGTTTGAGCGAGAAATATGAATACCTTATCGCATCGCGTAAAAGGGTATGAACTGACTTGTAGGTCCAAATTATAGTAAGCTTCAACTTATTTCAAACGGTGAAGTACATTCCCCCTTTTAATTCTAAATTCTTGCGGAGTTATGCCAAACTCTTTCTTAAAAGTTTTGGAAAAATAGCTTTTACTTTTAATACCAATTTGCTCTGTAATTTCAGAAATATTCAGGTTTGTATTAGTTAATAATTCAGCAGCCTTTAGTATTCGTTGCGCTTTCACAAAATGGTTGATTGTTGTATTAAATAGTATTTTGAAACCCTGTTGAAGCTTGTTCTTATTTAGGCCGACCTCCTGCGTTAATTCATTAATTGTATAAGCACGCGCTAAATTATTTTTAATTAGCGCAGCCAGTTTGGCAATTTGTTCTATTTCATATATTCCTAAAAATTTCTGAGCGCTCTCATTCTTTTGCGCATTTTCAAACATATTTATTTGCTCCATCAAAAATTGTAGTGCCTTCGAATGAAAAAATATCTTTTTCAAAAAACCTTCTTCGTTGGCCTCATTAATATCCTTAATTAGCATGGCAATTTTTAGGCTGTAATATCCACTATAATAAAATTTATTGTGTCCATGAATATCTCGAAATAAGATTTCAATTTCTTTATTTAACTCTTTCAGATCACAATCAACTATTAAGCTATAATCCTTTCTCGCTACTTCAAGGCTGAAGATGTTTATCTGTACCCCTGCTTCGAAATGCAACTGATGACCATTGTGCTGTTTACTTGCCACAATAACATTTTGCAAATAGTTTATTTCATGCGGCACGTCTTCGGTTTGAAATTTATGTGTTACGGAACCTTGATAACAAAAAATAAATTTAAGCGGATGCACCTCGCTCAAATCGAATTTAATTACAGTTTTTTCATTAAAGAGGCATCTGTAATGTATAACGCCCAATCCATTCCCCAAGCTTATGCCCTCAATTACACCTCTTCCTACATTTTCGGGCAATTCTACCGTATAATAATCGCACTTGCTATAATAATTCGTGCTAAAGGCTTTTGAAATGTCTTGAATAACTTCATGTATTGGCAAGGAATTAACTTGATGAATTCTCATAGATAAAAAAGTTGATGTAAGCGATTGTTGTCCGGTAGCGCTTTATTAGGTGTGCAAATCAGTGTCAAAAATTTTAGTAGACTATTATGATCAGCTAAGAGTAAAAAATTGTTTTATTAACTCTGTTCAATGGTAAAGTTATGCAATGGAATGCGTAATTACTAAACCATAAGCAGTCATTAATCTTTTATTATCAGCATTAACCTATAACTTAAAATTTACGATAGACGAAGTGTTCAATTTCATGAGTTTTTAGGCCTTATTACCAAACAAGGTAAAAAGTGTTATAGACTATGCCAAAAGTGCCCATTCCGGAGGCTAAGTTTAGTTTTTTTAAAAATTTGTTTTATTAATTTGCGGCTATAATTCAGTTGGTAACCATATTTTTTACTGATTAGGTCTATTTTTTATACTTAAATTTTGCATGAAATGACCCTTGGTGAAGTTGTTCCTTTGGATGTTCAGTTGCTAAGATATATGAATTTTTATAGGCATTTCATTTACTGAGGTGATTTTCATGCTTAATTTCGAAAGGTTGTCGCAAAGCACTGCTGCTCATGGCTCACTTAATTATTTGGTTAACAAATTGCTGCCGCTTGAGTTGCTGTAATATATCACCCGTTTCAGTAACAAATAAAGCACATAATTCATGTCACAGAAAAGGATATATTTTTAAATCAAATGAGTATGCATCCGGATAAGGAAAACACTTTGGCAATTATAGGTTCTGGTGCTACCACAATTTATCTTTTAAAACATATATTAGACAACGTAGAAGCTATAAGCCTTTGCATTGGGAAGATTGTAATATTAGAGAAGAGTGCCGTTTTAGGTACAGGGATGCCATATAGCCCTTTAATGACTGATAAGTACAATATGGCGAACATTTCATCCGAAGAAATTCCTGATTTGGGTCTTAGTTTCGCAGATTGGCTAAGGGAACTCAGCGATGCTGATCTGGCATCATTTGACATTTTGAGAGACAATATATCGGATTCAGTAGTATACTCACGTTTGGCGTTGGGCGCTTATTTCCAGAACAGATTTCACTTACTTATTGCTAAATTGCATACCGCTGGTTTGGGGGTAGAGGCATTGGCAGAGGAGGAAATTATAGATGTTCAACCTCATGGGGAAAGTTTTACACTTAACTCGCTAAGCAAAAACAATTTCGAAGTTGATAAGGTAATTTTTGCAACCGGTCATATTTGGAAAGAAGAAGACCATCCCGAAGTGGGATATTACGCCTCTCCATGGCCCATATCAAAAATTTTACCTGAAGGCGATGTATTTTACGATTTCCCCATTGGTATTTTGGGAGCCTCGCTAAGTGCTTTCGATGTGGTTACTTCCTTGGCACATCGTCATGGTACTTTTACTAATCAAAATGGAAATTTGATATTTAAACCTGTTAAAGATGCCCCCAATTTTAAGCTTGTGCTGCACGACTCGAACGGATGGCTACCTCATCTGCAATACGAACAGAAAAAAGCGATGCGCCAAATCTATAGGCATATTAGTAAAAAAGAATTGTTAAATAAATTGGACGCTAAGGGTTTTCTGCGCTTAGAAACATTTTTCGATGAAGTTTGCAGGCCCGCACTGCTCAAAGCTTTTAAGGCCGATGGTTTGGAGATGATAGCTGAGCGGTTGAGATCAAGAGATTTTGGACTTGAGCAATTCGTTGAACTTATGTCGGCAAGTCATGAGTACAGCAATGCCTTTGAAGGCATGAAACTAGAAATGATAACTGCTAAAAATTCTCTCGACAATCACAAACCCATCCACTGGAAAGAGGTGGTGGATGATTTAATGTATTGCCTGAATTACCATGCAGAACTTATGCCGGCTGAAGACCATATCTGTTTTCACAAAATGGTTATGCCATTTTTATTAAATGTTATTGCTGCACTGCCTTTAAGCTCGGCCAAAATCATGCTCGCCCTATACGATGCGGGAAAATTAGACCTAATGAGTGGTAATGTATGCATCAACGAAAACGAAATTGATAAATCAGTAACACACATTACTGTTACACAAGGAAGCGACTCTACCGATATAGCCTATAAAATTTTTATTTGCTGCGGAGGTCAGAAGCAAATTGAATTACAGGACTATCCTTTTCAGGGACTTTTCAACCATGGGTTAATACGTGCAGCTAAAGCACCATTTGCGGATTATATTGGTTTTGAGAAACACCATAGTGTCGACTCTGAGCGAATTAGTACAGAAGCAGGTGAATATTTATATAGCGTGGGAGGAGTAGATGTAGACTCTTGCTACAATATGATAGGGAATGCAGGTAATTCTCAAGGGAAACTTTTTGACGTAACATTTACACACACAGTAGGTAGAAGGCCTTACTCATATGGACTTCAAGCATGCAATGCAACTGCGCATATAATGGTGAAAAACTGGGTAGCTGAATTGAGAAAGAACATGAGCGCAAGAGAACGTAATGAGGCTGAATTATGATGTTACTATCCACCTAAAAAAATTATTACTTAGTTATTGGTAAATCGGTTTAGGTTATAGAATATATAATGCGGCTGGTAATTGTTCGTAAAAGCCAAGTTATGTAGCCTGCATTATAGGTTGTACCTCCAATGTACATATTTAGTTATAAGAGCTTATTAAAGCAGGTGCGAATTGATAATTATATGAGCAAAGCAAGACGAATCAAATTATATAAACTATGATAGTACGAAAAGAAGCTGAGGGCTGGCTCTTATATTTCCATAGAGCGCATGCGCTATTGTCTTTAAAAATTGCAAACAAAATAAATAAAGAACACTGGGCACTACCGGACTATTGGGTAGAAGGTATGACTAGCATTGTATCGCATGATGACGGACAGCATGAATGGAATGCAAAAAACCATCTGGATAAATTGGGCGCACCTTTAGATTACAGAGATGAAAGCGTTGATGCAGATTTAGATATGACGCAACCAAGCAGGGTAGTAAACAATGCGAAATACAGATCGTCATTTGTGGCGCTGATGATTTCACTGCATTGTCATAACCTCTATAAAATTAGAAGCGATAAGCAAGCGGTAGATTATTTGCAGAAGCAAACTCAGATGCGTAAAAATATAGTAAAGCACTTATCCTTAAAAAAGAAAGATGTTGATGCATGTTACCAATTTTTACGATGGTGTGATG
This sequence comes from uncultured Cytophagales bacterium, assembly GCA_963832285.1. Taxonomy (GTDB): domain Bacteria; phylum Bacteroidota; class Bacteroidia; order Cytophagales; family Cyclobacteriaceae; genus Marivirga. The sequence goes on along the minus strand of CAWHTP010000002.1, from coordinate 18,435 downwards.
AGCTTTCTCTCATGTTGTGCCAAAACGATGTGTTAACTGATAACAGGAAAAATGAAATTGGTCAATTACCAAAACTTGGTGCCATAAGTATATGTAAAAATGAGGAAGAAACATTTGTACTCACACCATGGTGCTTTATTGAAGATAGCTTTGAGCTAACTGTTGAATATTTTGAGACAGATAAATTGATATTTAAAAATGACAAAGAACTTATTGAAAACATAGACTTGAGCAAACCAAAGCATCGGTCATTTCTATTCGCAAAACAATAACATTTGAGGTTTAAGAGTGCGATGTGCTTTTTTACAGTTGCTTAAACCTTGTTAAGAACGGATATACTTCCAAAAGTGCTACATCTTATGCTGATTGTGTTATGTGCAGGGGAACATAAAGCAGTCTCACAGGTTCCAAGCTAAGTGCCAAATAGCACAACAATTTTTAATAGAACTAAACTTTTTAAACTAACACAACTATGAAAAAGATCACGCTTATTATTATTACAACGGTCTGCTTTTGCATACCATTATCCGCTCAAAATGAGGCATATGGTAGTCCGGATATTTTTGTACTTCCTCAATTTCTAATAGCTATTATCGCTGGCATTTTGTTAGCGCTAGGTTTTCAGATAGTGCTCACGGCCATCTCCTTGGCTACGGGTATAACCGCTGTGGGCGATGTTAGAGAAACTTACATAAAAAATAAACATCACTTTAATGGTAAGGATACCATTTTTGACGATGGAGACGACAGCGATGATACATCCAACACCGGAGTGGTAGTGTCGTCCGCTTTTGGCGCCTGGTCGTTAATTACAGTAAGCATCTCATTATTTGCAGCAACACTTTTAGCCACTAAGCTCACGCTTGTAACTAGCATTCCTATGGTTATTACTTTGAGCTTGGTTATTTGGTCTGCCTTCTTAATGATTCTTTTCTACTTTGAGTCAAAAGTTGCCAGCACTTTACTAGGCGGACTGGTAGGCTTAGCTACTTCAGGCTTGAAAGCTTCAGGTAATACGATCAAAAATATGTTTACGCCATCGGACGAGACCAAAGTACAGCATGTACTTGATTCTTCTATAAAAAAGATAAGATCAGAATTTAGTGACTTTATCGACATAGACCAATTTAAAAATACTTTAGCCAATGTGGGTAAAGAAGTAGAACAAAAGATTCCCGATTATGAATCGCTTAAAAAAGACTTAAAAGAGATTTTAAAGGATAGCGGAAATGACAATAGCGGCAGTGGGGGTTCATCATTAATGGTGTTGCAACAGCTTGTTAATAAGCTAGGAAATAGCAGTGATGAAAGTGAAGAGGGCAAGTCGAAGCAGGAGCAACTTAAAAATCTTGTAAGTGAATTGAAGGATGAATACAATAAAGCAGATTCGAATGAAGATAAAGCTAGAAATGTAGTCCAAAAGCTCTCTCCGGCTGACGAAGAAGTTACCAATAAATACTTTGATAAAGTACTTAACTATTTCGCAAATACTGATGCTAATGATGTCAATTCTTCATCTTTCCAGAAGGTTATTGATGAGGTAAGTGATAATCCTACACAAATCATGTCGATCCTGGGTAAGAAACTCAACGACATCGATAGAGAGTCAGTAGTGGAAATACTTAACAAAAATACTTCCTTTAATAAGGAGGATATAGAAAATAACATTTCAAAAGTTGAAAAGCTTATCGATTCAATGAAGACTCAATTGAATGAATTTAGCATGGCCGATTTAAGTAAGAAAATTGAAAAGCCAATAGCGCAATTCTTTAATGGTACCAATAAGCCTGAACTCAATTACAGCTCATTAAAGTACGATCTTAAAAGAGCGATAAATAATCCTGGCGATAGTATTGATATTGTAAAAAGTAGAATTAACCAATTCGATTCGGATACATTTATCAGCCTGATTACTGCAAACACCGGCATGGAGAGCAGTGATATAGATCATTTGAAGGAACAAGTTGAATCTACCAAAAATGAGTTAAGGGATCAGTTTGTGAAAATTGAAGAAAAAGCTAAGCTTACTATTGAAAATGCCAAAAGAAAAGCTGTTATTGAAGCGGAACATTTGAGAAAGGTAGCAGCATCTGCCGCTTGGTGGTTAGTGGCTACAGCCGTTTTCTCGGGAGTAGCAGCAGTAGCCGGTGCAATTGTTTCAATTAATGTAATATAACAACAGCATCTTCAAATATGAGCAAGAAAGAAATAAATGAAAACACCCGGGGTGTTCAAGCCAAAAGCCCATCGGAAATTCCTTTAAAAGGATGGAAGGATATTCTTTTACGTGTAAAGGATCAACTGTCGAAAGACAATGTTCAGATTATTTCAGCCGGAGTGGCATTTTATTTCTTTCTTGCTATGTTTCCTACCATTTCGGCATTCATTTCAATTTATGGTTTAATTACGGAAGCTAGCCAAATTGAATCTCAGATGGCCTCAGTATTAAGCGCACTCCCCACAGAAGCCGCAGATACGGTTAAAGGTATTATTGCCGATGTTTTGGAGAAATCAGACTCAACCTTGGGTTGGAGCCTGCTACTGAGTGTAGCATTGAGTTTATACAGTGCTAAAAAAGGTATTTCAACTTTGTTTGAAGGACTAAATATAGCTTATGATGAGACAGAGAGGAGAGGTTTCATCAGAAAAACAGCCATCACCTTATTATTTACTGCCGGCTTTATCTTCACCGGAATTATTTGTTTATTTATTATAATCGGTCTACCTACGTGGGCATCAACCCTCGATTCACAACTTATTGCCGTTACTATTACTTGGGCAAGATGGCCCTTTTTGTTGGTAATCATCTTGCTGGGTTTGTCATTACTCTACAAATTGGCACCTTATAGAGATAATCCTGAGTTCAAGTGGGTAAGCTGGGGCACTGTATTGGCAACCGTGCTTTGGTTGATAGGCTCTTGGCTATTCTCTTTTTATATTGAAAACTATGCCGGCTATTCTGAGACTTATGGTAATTTGGCTTCTGTAGTAATTTTAATGTTGTGGTTTTTTCTTTCCGCTTACATTATATTATTAGGCGCAGAGATAAATTCCGAAATGGAACACCAAACGGCTCAAGATACTACCACGGGTACTGATAAGCCTATGGGTCAGCGAGGTGCCTTCCATGCCGACCATGTGGCTGCGGACAAAGAATCTGAGAACAAGTAATATAATACACCTGTTTCTGGGCCTGCTGAAACGTAAGTAGTGAAACATGGGAGTTAGCAATGGTGGAATTGCACTAGATTCCAACTAAATAAGGTATGCTGAAAAAAGGCAATTTTTCGAAAAGCACACTTAATTTTAGGTGTAAGTCATTTTCTACTGCCGGAGATTTTTAGTAGGTGCATGCTTTCTTCCGATAAAAGCTCGTATTATATGCACTAAAAATTACTATTTTAATTTTTTTAGACTTAGCCAGAGGCACGTCATCTCAGCCAGAGAGGCTGACAGGCACCTCCCGCGCTTCAACCTGACTGCGTCAGCCAGGTTCGAAATACCTGCCTGCGTAAGGCACGGTAAGAATACTCCTTCACTTTGCCCGATTGTATATGAGCCACCTGAGATTTTTTCAGCAAGCCCAAAATACAGCATACTAATAGTAAGGAGAATTAGCAGCATGGCCGTATTTCTCAGTTATTACCGTTGTAAGAATAATTTGAGCCATTTTATGCAACAGCCATTGCTAACCAAAATACACCTTTTGCTAATAAACCTCGATTGTTGCCGGCATATAACTTTAGTAGAAAAATACTGATCATTTACGTCTAAACCATCTCACCAGCTTATAAATTAATGTGCTAATAAGTCCAAATACAAAAACCCTTGCTATTAATATAAGATTAAGCAGCGAACCAAAAAGTAATATTTCAATTAGCCCATAGATGAGTACAAAGCACAAAAAGAATTTAATGTAGGGTTTAGTCTTCAAGTGTATTACAACCTATTGGTATTGTTTTTATCAAAGTTAAACACAACCAATCGTTCCGGATATATTCAAATTAAATTCGCCCATGATCTAGTTGCGTTCAGTAATTAACTGTATGCTATGGAATTGGTGCCAGTTGATAACTAATAAACGCCATCGTTTTGGCTGTTTATTAATGAAAGTATGCCCACACCAAAGACAATGGTCAATAAAATAGATAATGCAATGCCTATTGCAAACATAATTAAAGCGGCTTTTGCCCAATTAGCTTTATTAATATTGGTGTCATTACCGAAAGCCCAGATAAACAACATAATTAAACCTACCAATGGTATAGCAGTTACTAAAAGAGTTACAATCCAGTCGCCTACGGAAAGTGGTTGTTGCTGTGGTTGATTCAAATTGTTCATGGTTTTATGATTTTAGTTTCTTTAATGTAGACAAATTAAGGAAACACAGCAAAAATTTCTTGTTTTATATAAAAATGAACACATGAGCGGTACGTATTTTGGCTTATTAACAAGTCGGCTTTATCAAATAAAATTCAATGTCGTTCAGTTAAGGTTTTGTTTGTGTCCTCAACCCGCCAAAGGTGGGCAGGCACTTAATTCTTCTCCTCAAGAGAAAGATAAAAGGTCTTAACTAAACGGCATTAATAAAAATTACGAAAACAAAAAGCCATAAAAAAAGCCTGACGATTAAAATCATCAGGCTTTAACTTAAAATATTGTCTTGCGCTTAGCTTACCGGCTCAACAGATACATAAGATCTATCCTTTCTACCTTTTTTAAACTGAACAACACCATCACTAAGTGCAAATAGGGTATGGTCTCTTCCCATGCCTACATTTTCACCCGGGTGATGTGCCGTGCCACGCTGGCGAATAATGATGTTACCGGCAATGGCCGCTTGTCCACCAAAAATTTTTACACCTAAACGTTTACTTTCCGAATCTCTTCCGTTTTTGGAACTACCGGCTCCTTTTTTGTGTGCCATTATTGAAAATTTTATAGATTAAATAATTTATTTCTTCTTTTTAAGTAGCGCCTTCGCTTGCTTTACCCATTCTTCCGATTCAATCAAATCTTCGGTCAAACCATCTACTTCAGCAATTTTGCTTTTATCCGCTTCCGTTAGGTTAGCTATTTGCTCAAAAGCAGTGAAGCCTAGTTTGTTTAATTCTTTTGAATAAACAGGTCCAATTCCGGTAATCTCTGATAGATCATCCTCCTTTTTGGTGGTCTTTTTATCAGCCGCCTTTGTGGTGGTGGTACTCGAGTTAGCCTTCTTACCATTCAAGGAAATCCCATCAATCATTACCTTGGTAAAGTTCTGACGGTGTCCGTTTTTCTTCTTGTAACCTTTTCTTCTTTTCTTTTTAAAAACGATTACCTTGTCACCTTTTACATGACCAAGAATCTTTCCTGATACCGTGGCACCTTTTACCAAAGGTGCGCCTATTTCAACTTTTCCATCGTTATCAAATAACAATACCTTGTCGAATTCTACGGAAGCGCCATCTTCACCCTCCATTAAAGGAGCGTAAACGAACTGGTCTTGCGTTACTTTGAACTGCTTTCCGCCTATGTCTACAATTGCGTACATTGAATAATTATTAAATTAAATTGTTTTTCCCTCAAAAAGGACTGCAAAGATAAGTATATAATCAATATCTACAAAGTTTCGCTTTAAATAAGTTGATAGTCAGCTATTAAGCAAATACTAACATATTAACAGCGTGGTGGATTGTGCTTGATTGACTTAAAATTTCAAGCAGTACTTTGGTTTAGAAGCACGCATTCATGTTTTTTATTACGTTTTGCAGCATATTACTGCTTGTAGTGCTTGCTTGTTGTGCTTGCTATGCTTTAATTTACATATTCGTTTACTTGATATTATTTTATCCATTATGAAAGTTAACATTCCTGAGAAGTATACCGATTTATATGTAAAGGCGCTTGAAGACAAGAAAAAAGTATTGCATCAGAGAATCAATCAGTTCCAGGCTGAAATTGCCGAAATTGATGCACACCTCTCCACTTTACTCAATATTCCGCTGTTTGAAGATAGCGAACAACATGAGTTGTTGCAGCAAAAAACCAATGCCTACTACGACCAATGGCCTTGGACAAGGAAAATAGCCTATTTTGTCGATTTTAAGCGTAAACTAGTTAAAACGAATGAGGTGGTTACTTTTATACTGGACAAAGAACCTGCTTTAAACAAAAGTAAGGTAAGGAGTTCTGTGTCAGCCGCCTTATCCAATAAACTCAAGCGAAACACCTACCGTAAATTTGAAGATCCTGTTAACGGGTCAACTTATTATGGGCCTGCCACTTACTTCCTGAATCAGCATGAGCCTCATATTAAATACATGCCGGACGACCTGAAAGAAAGATTGCTATACAACAAATAGCCTCTTTATCCATGTGCTTTTTCATAATAAAAGCGCATATTTTTGCTTGCGCATGTGGAAAACTTTTAAATCTTTTTCGGAAGCCCGAATAATGCTACTGTAAGCCGAAGTAATTTTGAAATAAACCTATACAAGTTCCTGATAAATAAATGGTTAAGTACTTATCCACATGCAAGTGTACGTAACTTTCCCAACTTTGAAATTAATAACATTTTCTTAATATTTGTAAGCACAGAAACCAAATGGGAAGCGTTTTACAGGGCAATTGTCATTGTAATTTTTCACAACCGCCTAACGCATAAATTTTTACGTTTTGTCTCCTGTGTTTCCGAGTAAATTTTAGCAAACAAAAAATCTATTTTAATTATGAGTGAGGTACTAGCCAATCAGGAAGAGCCAATTTTAAAAGAAAATAATAGTCGTTTCGTGCTGTTTCCAATCCAACATGCGGATATATGGGATTATTATAAAAAAGCTGAAGCTAGCTTCTGGACAGCAGAAGAGATTGACTTAAGCCAGGATATGAAAGACTGGGAAAATTTATCTGACAATGAGCAACATTTTATTAAGCATGTGTTGGCATTTTTTGCAGCCAGTGATGGTATAGTAAACGAGAACCTGGCGGAAAATTTTGTAGCTGAGGTACAATATACTGAAGCTAAATTTTTCTACGGTTTCCAGATTGCCATGGAAAATGTACACTCCGAAACCTATTCTTTATTAATAGACACGTACGTAAAAGACAACAAAGAAAAGAGCAGCCTTTTCAATGCCATTGATACTATGGACTGTGTGAAGAAGAAAGCAGACTGGGCTTTGCGCTGGATAGATGAAGGTTCTTATGCTGAAAGATTAATTGCCTTTGCTGCGGTAGAAGGGATTTTCTTTTCAGGCAGCTTTTGCTCCATTTTCTGGCTTAAGAAAAGAGGATTAATGCCGGGTCTCACTTTTTCCAATGAGCTAATTTCGCGTGATGAAGGACTGCACTGCGATTTTGCTTGCCTACTTTATAATAACCACCTGGTTAATCAGCTGCCAAAGCAAACTATTATAGATATTATTAAGGATGCCGTGCGCATTGAGCAAGAGTTTGTAACCGATTCCTTACCTGTAAATTTAATAGGCATGAATGCCGAATTGATGAGACAGTATATTGAGTTCGTTGCTGATAGATTGCTATCGGAGCTGAATTGTGAGAAGCAATATAATGCTACCAACCCTTTCGATTTTATGGAAATGATTTCCCTGCAGGGGAAAACCAATTTCTTTGAGAAAAGAGTAGGTGATTACCAAAAAGCGGGCGTTATGAAAAAGGACGATGATTCATCAGCCCGTTTCTCGCTCGAAGAAGATTTTTAGAATGAGACGATTACGAATTAATTCAAGTTTATGTACCCCGTACTCAAAACTTGGCACTACAAAAACGAACCTATAACACCACAATAGCATGCTTGTATTAAAAAGAGACGGAAGGAGAGAATCTGTTAAATTTGATAAAATTACCTCTCGAATAGAAAAACTATGTTACGGCTTAGACCTTAATTACATACAACCGATAGATGTTGCCCGCAAGGTAATTAATGGTATTTATGATGGCGTAAGCACACAGGAGCTGGATAATTTGGCCGCTGAAACAGCTGCCTCGATGACGGTGAAGCATCCTGATTACGCCAAGCTAGCTGCCAGAATAGCCATTTCCAATCTGCATAAAACTACTTCAAAGTCTTTCTCAAACACGATGAAGCGCCTGTACACTTATGTGGATGCTAAAACAGGACAAAATGCACCTTTACTCTCAAAGGAAACTTACGGAGTTATTAAAAAGAACGCTGCACAGCTCGATTCGGCCATCATCTACGATCGTGATTTTGGGTACGATTTCTTCGGATTTAAAACCTTGGAGCGTTCCTATTTAATGAAGGTTGACACTAAAATTGTAGAGCGTCCGCAACACATGCTCATGCGCGTGGCCATAGGTATCCACGGGGAAGATATTGCCGCAGCCATCGAAACCTACAACCTGATGTCGGAGAAATGGTTTACCCATGCTACACCAACTTTATTTAATGCCGGCACGCCTAAGCCGCAGCTATCTTCATGCTTTCTTTTAACAATACAAGATGACAGCATTGATGGCATTTATGATACACTCAAGCAAACCGCGAAAATCTCACAATCGGCAGGAGGCATAGGGCTAAGTATACACAATGTAAGGGCAACAGGCTCGTACATTAAAGGTACAGGTGGTGTTTCCAACGGTATAGTGCCCATGCTAAGAAATTTCGACATGACTGCGCGTTATGTAGATCAAGGTGGTGGAAAACGGAAAGGTTCATTCGCAATTTACCTAGAGCCTTGGCATGCTGATATTTTCGACTTTCTGGATTTGAAGAAAAACCACGGTAAAGAAGAGATGCGCGCCAGAGATTTATTCTATGCGCTATGGATTTCAGATTTATTCATGAAAAGGGTAGAAGACAATGCCGATTGGACCTTGTTTGACCCGAATGAAGCACCCGGCCTGGATGAAGCCTATGGCGATGATTTCGAAAAACTTTATGAGAAATATGAGCGTGAAGGTAAAGGCAGAAAAACCATTAAAGCGCAGGATTTATGGTTCGAGGTGCTGGAATCTCAGATAGAAACGGGTACGCCTTATATGTTATATAAAGATGCAGCCAATAAAAAATCGAACCAAAAGAATTTAGGTACCATCAAGTCTTCAAACCTTTGTACGGAGATTATGGAATACACTTCTAAAGATGAAGTGGCGGTTTGTAATTTGGCATCTATTGCCTTGCCAATGTTCGTAGCTAACGATGATCAGGGCAATCCGTATTTCGATCATCAGAAATTATACGACATTACCTATACAGCAACCAAAAACCTGAATAAGGTAATTGATGTAAACTATTACCCTGTACCGGAAGCACGCAACTCAAATATGCGCCATAGGCCAATTGGTTTGGGAGTGCAAGGATTAGCCGATGCATTTATGCTCATGCGCCAGCCATTTGAGTCGGAGGCATCGCGCAAGCTTAATACCGATATTTTTGAAACCATTTACTTTGCAGCCATGACTGCTTCTAAGGATTTGGCGGTGCAATTAGGCCCTTACGAAACGTATAAAGGCTCTCCGGTGTCCAAGGGAATATTTCAGTTTGATATGTGGGGTGTTTCGCCAAGCGAAAGATGGGACTGGACAAGCCTAAAGCAGGAAGTGAAGAAAAATGGAGTACGTAACTCGCTCTTGGTAGCGCCTATGCCAACTGCTTCTACCTCTCAAATTTTAGGTAATAATGAGTGTTTTGAGCCATATACATCAAATATTTATACCAGAAGAACCCTTTCCGGAGAGTTTGTGGTGGTAAACAAGCATTTGATGCACGATTTAATTGAGTTAGGCATGTGGAATGATAACATGAAGAACAAACTCATAGGTGCCAATGGTTCTGTGCAGGATATTCCTGAAGTGCCGGCTCACATCAAAGAGCTTTACAAAACCGTTTGGGAAATTTCGCAAAAAACGATTATTGATATGGCTGCCGATCGTGGCGCATTCATCTGCCAGTCGCAGAGTATGAACGTATTCTTGCAGGATCCTAACTTTGGTAAACTTACCTCTATGCACTTTTATGCTTGGAAGAAGGGCTTAAAAACAGGTATGTATTACCTACGTTCCAAGGCAGCCACAAGCGCTATCCAGTTTACGGTGGATAAATCTGCTTTGGGCAATTCGAAAGAAGAAGACGCTACGCAAAAGGATATAAACACTAACACAAGCACTAAAGTAAACAGACCTACGCCACCACCGCCAAGTACGCCTGGCGGAAACGGCCCGGCTGCGCCACAAGCTACTGCAGAAGATGATTTAGCTGCTTTAAAAGCTGCCCAAGTCGCCTGCTCATTGGATAACCCTGATGATTGCGAGATGTGCGGGTCTTGAGGAGCCAGGACTTAAAAATTTTATGTTAAACAATATAGCCACCTGAGCAATCGGGTGGTTTTTTGTTTAAAGTATATTATTTTTGGATGCTAAATAATATATATTCTAATAATTCAGTTATACAATAATCATCTTTAATAATTGACTCGTATGAAAATTAAACTATCATTTGTTGCACTCGGTATCCTAGTTGCAGTAGCCACTGCTTCCGCACAAAATAAGCTCTACCTAGGACTTGAATTATCTAATACTTCTGATCAGAAAATTTTAGCGAACCCCAATTCCTTAATAGGTGCTCCTTGGTCAAGAGGTGTTCAGATGCCAGGTACTACTATTTTAGTGGGTTATAATGTCAATCAATTCTTTTCGATTGAAGCCGGTTTAGGCACTAAGCCCTATAAGTCAGGTTATAGCTTAGAGTTTGCGAGTGGGAACACCTTTTCGAATTAGATCGAACATTAATCTTTATAAGCAAAAATTATTTTTACAACCTGTTGTTGGTATCGTATTTGGTTATGATGATGACCCTATTACAAATGGAGAAATTTCTTCCGGTTCTGGAGGGAGTTCTTCTTCCACGGGCTACAGTTCGGAAGATCGGCAATTTCGCCAAACCTTCGCTAATAACTACTTGCTCTTTGAAACAGGTTTGAGCCTTAACTATAGTTTTTCAAACAGATTTTCATTCTTCGTTAATGCTTCCTCTTTTCATGGTAATAAAACCATATCTAAAGTTCGAGTAGAGTTTGAGGACAATACTGGAGTGATGGATGAGAACACTATTCTTGATAACGGAAGTTGTAACGCAATCAGCTTTGGCCTAAAAATGAATTTGGGTAAATCAAAGTCTCAATAATCAGTTTTGAAGAGTCTTTCTTACAAAGCAGTACGTAACTATATGTTTAGCTTCATCTGTGTACAGTCTGTAAAGTAGGGCTTTAATGAGGGCGCGATGTTCTCAGAGTAGAGTGCCTTATAGTTCTCCAGTGTGGAATCTAATACAACAATCAACTCTTCGGGATTTGCAATCCCGAAGCTATGGTTAAGGATTTGTAATCCGTTTTAAAGTTGCCCGAATATACGCACCTGTGTAGGACAATTTTTTATCAACCCATTTTAAAGAAAGCTAAAGTTTACTAGCAAAAGATTCCCACTTTCGTGAGAATGACGTTGGATGCTAACATTCATATTCTCAGCTCTTCGGGATTTGTAATCCCGAGGCAATATCAAAGGATTTGCAATCCGTTTTGGTGTATTGTTCTAGATGTATCATAAAACAAACCAAAGGTTTACTTTCTACGCTAATGCAGCAAGTTTTAAAGGATTTTAAAACTTAAGTACATTGAACGTCTTTCATGAAAATAGCGAGGGTGGGCAAGAGAAAACTCGATGCTATACACGGGAAGTTATGATGTATGTACTTCGGACGTTATAATTAGGCTAGGAAAAATAGATAAATGGAAAGAAGCATAAATATTAGCTAAATAATTGGACTAAATTTTTAAAATATAAATATAAAAATATTAAATTATATTTTTTTTATAAAATGATTTTTGTACATTTGATTAATCTGACATTTAAATTAACTGATATGAAATTCTTAAAATCACTAAAATTAAGCCTGTTATTTGCTTTAATGGTAGGCTTTTCCGCTTGTAACAAAGAAGACGATGCGGCAACACCTGAAAAGATTGACCCGAGAGAAGCTTTTGCTTTTAGTGCGGAAAATCCCCCGGTGCAATTACCTGCTGCTATGCAGAACTCATCGAATCAGTATGCACAATTGATAAATACTTTTGCTGGTGTAGCAAATGCAATGGCTACTTACAGCGTCTATTTTGATGTGCCGGAAGACGCAGTTTTTAGCACTACTCCAATAAGTGCAGGCAATGCAAGACTGGCCGGAGCCAATTATCAAGTTTATACATGGACTTTTGGTAATGGTATCAATTCATTTGCTATTGCCTATCAATTGAATGAAGACAATGACGATTATGTATACGAAATTTTCTTTAAAGACGGTACGGATATTTTTTATAAGTTTCTCGAGGGAAGAGAAAGTAAAAGTGACTTGAGTGAGGGCAGCTTAAAGTGGTATGGACTTGATGATTCCAACGAAGTTATTTTTACCTATACTTGGACGGAAAAAGCCGATGGTTCATTTAATATGGTGTTTGATGGTTTCGAAGATGAAATAGTATTTGATATCAATGCTGATGGTTCAGGAGCAATTGAGATATTTTCTGGTAGTATAATAAATGCGAGCTATACCTGGAATGCTGCTGGCACAGCCGGAACATATACTTCATACGATGATGCAGGAAATGTAGAAGAGTTGGTCAACTGGCCTGAGTAATTTGTTGGTTTGTTTAAATTTAGGTTTAGGCCCTGTCATTAGTTTGTCAGGGCTTTTTTGATGGCCATAGTTGCAGTTTGAATTAAAAGCCCAAGATAATAGCTAACCAATTATGTAATTTTGAAAACAAGTGTCATGGTATTTTTTTGCTTTGCCTACAAATGATGTAATTTCGCTCAAGTTAATTTTGTAATTATGTCACAAACAGCTTATATAGTTGATATTGTAAGAACTCCTGTAGGTAAATTCGGTGGAACGCTAAGCGCAATTCGGCCAGATGACCTGGCTGCTCATATCATTAAGGCACTGATTGCACGCCAGCCCAGCTTGGATGTAATGGAAGTAGAAGATGTTATTTTTGGTGCTGCTAATCAGGCGGGAGAGGATAACAGAAATGTGGCGCGCATGGCCGGTTTACTGGCAGGCCTGCCTATTGAAACAGGCGGATTAACTGTTAACCGTTTATGTGCTTCCGGTTTGCAAGCCATAATGGATGCCAGCCGCGCTACTATGCTCAACGAAGGAGCCGCCTATGTGGCAGGAGGTGTAGAGAGCATGACGCGGGCACCATTTGTAATGGCTAAAGCCGAAAGCGCATTTTCAAGAAATACAGAAATTTATGATACCACCATTGGGTGGAGGTTTCCAAACCCGGCACTTTCTGCCTTGCATCACCCGTATGCTATGGGTGAAACTGCTGAGAACGTAGCTGAAAAATGGGGAATTAGCCGTGCTGAGCAAGACGAGTTTGCGCATGGTTCGCAGCTAAAGTATGAAGCAGCGCATACAAGCCAATAAGTTTGAAAATGAATTGGTTGCAGTACCTATTCCTCAGCGTAAAGCTGATGACTTGATCTTTAGTAAGGACGAACATCCGCGCTTATCTTCGTTAGAAAAACTGGCCAGCCTTAATCCGGCCTTTAAAAAGAATGGCACAGTAACAGCAGGCAATGCAAGTGGAGTAAATGATGGTGCGGCAGCAAGCTTAATTGTATCTGAAGCTACCTTAAAAAAGTATAACTTAAAGCCCATGGCACGCGTTGTTTCTATGGCAATTGCAGGTGTCTCGCCCGATTGTATGGGCATTGGGCCGGTGCCGGCTACCAAAAAAGCACTTAAAAGAGCAGGCCTCAAGGTATCCGATATCGATCTAATTGAACTGAACGAAGCTTTTGCTTCTCAAGCGCTTGCCTGCTTGCGCGATTTAGACTTAGACCCTGCAATAGTAAATGTAAACGGAGGCTCTATAGCCATAGGGCACCCTTTAGGGGCAAGTGGTACGCGGATAGCAGCAACACTTTTGCACGAAATGCATAAGAGAGAAAATGCTAGATTTGGGTTGGCTACCATGTGCATAGGCGTAGGGCAGGGAGCTGCTGTTATTTTTGAAAAATTATAAATATGGACGTACAGAAAGCTAAGCGAATTGCTCCATTTTTATACTACATACCTGCTGTTGTAGTGGTGGGCTTCGCATTGCAAGTGCCTCATTACCTATTTTTGCTTATTATAGTTCCGTACTACGCGGTGTCATATTACCTCATAAAAAAAACACCAAAAGGCGAGCGTAGCAATGTTGATTATTTCAGGTTAATTTTCCTCACGGTCATTCATTTTACACTCTATGTACTCATGTTTTGGCGATGATCTTAAACAATAATTCACTCTTATGAAAAAAATATTACTTGTACTTATAGCCTTGTCAATAGGTCAATCGACATTGCTTGCGCAGCAAGAAATTACTGTATCCGATATCTACGAAAGAGGCGTATTCAATCAGGAGTCCGTTTATAATGTAAATTGGATGAATGATGGTAAATATTATTCAGCATTAGAAAGCAATCAGGTACGTAAAATAGATGTTACAACCGGAGCGGTAGCGGAGACTATTGTTGACGGTGATTTACTACCTGAAAAGCTTTCCTTAAGCAGCTATAACTTTAGCGATGATGAAAGTAAATTGCTCTTGGCGACCGATGTTAATTACATATACAGGCGTTCATTTACCGCTAAGTACTATGTTTATGACATCAGCAATAAAGAATTAAAACCATTAGCCGATGGCGTACAAATGTATGCTACTTTTTCGCCAGACGCTAAAAAGGTAGCTTATGTGTTCGAGAACAATATTTATATAGTTGATTTGGCTTCCGGTAGTAATACCCAAGTTACTAAAGATGGAAAGATCAACGAAATTATCAATGGCGGGTCGGATTGGGTGTATGAGGAGGAATTTTACATCACCAAAACATTCTATTGGTCACCGGATAGTAAAAAACTCGCTTTCCATACAATGGACGAAAGTGAAGTGCGGGAATATACCATGCAAAAGTGGAATGATGGTGCGCTTTATCCTGAAAATTATGTGTATAAATACCCTAAAGCGGGTGAGAAAAATAGTACTGTTTGGGTTTCGGTATATGATGTAGCCTCCAAGAAAGTGGTAAAAATGGATACGGGAAGTGAAAAAGACCAATATTTGCCACGTGTGCAGTGGACGCAAAATCCTAACCTACTAAGTATTATAAGGATGAATAGACGCCAGAATATTTTGGAAATCATCCATGCCGATGCAACGACAGGTACTTCTAAAGTAATTTTAAAAGAAGAATCGGATACTTATGTGGCACTAAATTACTGCGATGATTTAACATACTTAATTGATGGTGAGCAATTTATTTATTCTTCCGAACGTGATGGTTTTAAACATCTTTACCTGTATAGCATAACAGGTGAGTTGGTGCGGCAGGTAACTAAAGGCCAATGGGAAGCCGCTAATATGGTGGGAATAGATCAGGAAAACAATCAGGTGTACTATATCAGCACCGAATTATCTCCTCTGGATAGAACTTTTTATAAAATAGGGCTAGACGGTAAGGGAAAAGTAGCCTTAGCCGAAACGGAAGGTACCACCAGCGTAAATATGAGTCCCGATTTTAGCTACTATTTAAAATATTATCATAACCAAAGCAAACCACTAAAAGTAAGCCTGCATAAAACGAAGGGCAATAAGGAAGTAAAAGTGCTGAAAGATAATGCAGCATTACTTGAAACGGCCGGCAATTACGGCTTGGTGCCAAAGGAATTTTTCACATTTACGCTTGAGGATGGGACTGAATTAAACGCCTATTTTTTAAAACCAACTGATTTTAATGAAAAGAAAAAATATCCTGTTATTGTCTATCAATACAGCGGGCCTGGCAGCCAGGATGTGGAACATGCCTGGGGCGGTAGCCACTTTTACTGGCACCAAATGATGGTGCAGAGAGGTTATATAGTGATGGTAGTAGATACACGCGGAACCGGTGGAAGGGGAGAGCGATTTAAGAAAATGACCTACAGAAACCTCGGTAAATTTGAAACTTTGGACCTAATATCTACCGCTAAATACTTAGCTAATTTGGATTATGTAGATGCCAGTAGAATAGGTATTTGGGGCTGGAGTTACGGGGGCTATATGGCCGGTAATGCTATACTAGATGGAAATGAAGTGTTTGCGGCTGCTGTTTCAGTAGCTATGGTATCGAACTGGCGCTTTTATGATACCATCTACACAGAACGATACATGGATACACCTCAAAATAACCCTGACGGATACGATAAAAACTCACCTTTAAGCAAGGTGGACAAGCTAAAGGGTAAATACCTTATTGTACATGGCACAGGCGATGACAATGTACATGTTCAGCACACTATTGTTTACCAAGATGCGCTTTTGGAAGCAGGTAAGCAGTTTGAGTTATTTTATTATCCTGATAGAACCCATGGTGTTTACCAAGATGGTGCAAGGCCGCATTTGTTTAATATGATGACTACTTTCTGGTTAGAAAACTTGTAATGTCTGTATTTGAACTATTAAGAATAAAGCTACTCTTTTAGAAAACAAATCGTTTCTCTGTTATTCATCTGATTCTGATAGTCATATAGTCTTGGTTCATGAGAAAACGCACCACTGTGAAAATAGTATATAAAGTATATATTCTATATATTTGTTTTAAATTTACGAAAAATGAAAAAGATTATTGATATTGATGAGCGCTTATTAACAAAATTGAAAATACTTTCCGCTTTTGAAAATATGAGCGTAAAGGCACTGATGGAGCATGCCGTTGACTTTTTCGTACAATCGAAAGAGAAGGAAAGTTTAGATGTGCTCTCCGATGAAGAAAAGGAGGATTTAGGACTTTTACTATTGATGCAGCAAGCAGATAAAACAGATATTGCTTCGAGAGATGACATTATGAAGGCTCTTGATTAAAATGCATGTTGTATTTCTTAAAAGTTTCTTAAAAGATATCAATAAAATAAAGAATAAGAATATAAAGAATAAGCTGAAAGCTTTGATTATCAAAATTGAAAATGCGAAAAATCTTTCTGAACTGAATCAACTCAAAAAACTTAAGGGATATCAAACTGCCTATAGAATAAGAATGGGGGACTTTAGAGTTGGTCTTTACGTTGAAGAACATCAAGTTATTTTGGCAAGGGTACTTAAAAGAAATGATATTTATAAACTATTTCCTTCAAAACACTAATAATACGTGACTTATCAAGCAAACGATCCTTCCTTAAAATCATGGGTGAGTATCTCTGAAGATTCAGATTTTCCCATCCAGAATCTGCCTTTTGGTATTTTTTCTACAGCGGGCAAATCAGCCCGAGCAGGAGTGGCTATAGGAGACTATATTCTTGATTTAACCGAAATCCATTCTGCACAATTATTTAAAGAACTTAACCTTCCTGACAGGATATTTGACAGACCCTTTCTAAATAACTTTATAGACTTAGGTAAAAAAGTCACTATACCTGTACGTGAGCGTATTTCTGAGCTGCTAAGTGAAGATGTTACCGCATTACAGTCCAACAGTCAGCTAAAGGAGAAGGCTTTGATAAAACAAGCGGAGGCTACTATGCATTTACCGATAAAGGTGGGCGATTACACCGATTTTTATTCGTCCGAAGCACATGCAACGAATGTTGGTACCATGTTTAGAGATCCGGACAATGCAATACTGCCTAACTGGAAGCACATTCCTGTAGGTTATCATGGCAGGGCTTCATCCATAGTAGTGTCGGGTACGCCATTGCACAGACCAAATGGGCAAACTAAGGCTCCTGATGCGGATAGCCCTACTTTTGGGCCATCGCAGCGTGTAGATTTTGAGCTCGAAATGGCCTTTATTACGTGCGGAAAAAATGAGTTGGGCAAGCCCATTAGCACGAAAGATGCACCTGAGCATATTTTTGGTTTTACATTATTCAACGACTGGTCTGCACGCGACATCCAAGTGTGGGAATATGTGCCACTCGGCCCATTTTTGGCAAAGAGTTTTGGTTCATCCATGTCGCCCTGGGTTGTTACCTTAGAGGCTTTGGAGCCTTTTAAAGTACAAGGGCCTAAGCAAGAGCCAAAGGTGTTTTCTTATCTGGAGTTTGAGGGTAATTTCCATTTCGATGTAAAGTTGGAGGTGGCACTAAAACCCGAAGGAGCTGATGAAAAAGTGGTGGCCAATTCTAATTTTAAGCATATGTATTGGAACGTAGTGCAGCAACTCGCACACCATACAATAAATGGTTGCAACACCAACACGGCAGATGTTTATGCTTCAGGCACAATCAGCGGACCAGAAGAAGGTTCGTACGGCTCCATGCTGGAAATAGCCTGGAAGGGGACCAAACCCGTGGCCATGCCTGATGGAACCGAGCGTAAATTTATAAACGATTACGATACAGTAATTATGCGCGGTTTTGGTAAAAAGGATGGTGTGCGAATTGGTTTTGGCGAG
>CAWHTP010000001.1:0-46948 GCA_963832285.1 uncultured Cytophagales bacterium | reverse complement strand
CGTTACAACGTTTAGCTACACTCCGTAAGCTCCACTTTTTGAATATTGCTAAAGCTAGCTGATCGCATAACTTTTTGCAACTGTATCGATAGCTTGTGGAGTTTTAGCATTTGTTGTAGCATCGTATTATTTTTTATTCCTATTCAGTATGCTTATGGTCAGATTTTTTACGGTTTCAATTTCGTCAGCTTTACTTGCAGCTATAAATAAGGTCAAACTTGCTAAAGCTTAATTGCTAATTATTGTTGTTCCGTCACTACTAGTCAGCATATTACTCTCTTCTAGGAACAAAAGAAAACATGCTGCTGCAATTCTTTTATTACCATCTGTGAATGCATGATTTCTGATTATAAGATATAACAGTGTTGGGGCTTTTTCTTCAATACTAGGATAAAAGTCATCATTTCCAAACCCTTTAGTTATTTGAAAAATTGCACTCGAATGCCTATCAGTCCGCTAGTTACATTGTCGGTGAGGCAAGTCCGAGCGTAGCCAAAGTTTTAGGTACAACTATAGGGGCAGACTGATTGATTATTAAGCGAGTTTTTTGAATGGAAGGGGAGTTGTTGCTAACGCCAGTATAAAAACCGTTTGCTATACTGGGCTATGAAATACTGAAAGTAGCAATTTATGCGCTCTTGGCAAACACTCCCTATTAGTTTAAATGATAAAGGTAGAATTCAGAGCCCCAAATGACCTTGGAGGCTATTAGCTAGCCATGGAATGCAAGCATAAATTGTGGGCAAACTACGGACAATGTTTGCTACAAGGTGCGGAGCAAATGGGTTTTATCCCCTATGTTATGCAAATTTTATTCACAATTTACAGCTTTTAGATGCGTGCTACCGTCTTCAGTTTCTATAAACTCATAGCCATTATCAAGCATATATTTGAAGTCCGACCTGCCATTTATGTGCCATAGTAAATGACCATATACGCAATTGGTAATATTTCCTTTTTCAAGTTCTTTTTCCATCAAACTTTTTAATTCTTCCCAATATTCTGGCTGTGAATGAACGAAAATAATATAAGGATTGAACTCCTCCGGTAAAGAGTTTGTATAGAATTTTTCGATTCTTTTTCTTGAGGGAAAGCCGTATTTCTTGGTTATTTCAATGAGACGTTCTGTATGCCTGTTATCGAGTGGAACAGTATAATGTTCTAATATTTGCTTTGCCAATTTTTCATTTTGAAATTCATTTTTTCTTATCCAATCTTTAGTCAAGTTTTTGGATAAATTTTCAATACTGTCAGTCAAATGTTTATCAAAAGTCTTAAAAATAGCATATTCTCTAATGGCTTGATCATAATCGTACATCAGCTTAAGCTCTTCGACCAGTTCATTTATTTCAATCTTTAAAAGCTCATCTTGGGGGTTTTGAGCATTTACAGCACATGAAGAACACAATAGTGTCAATATTACTATATTCAGTACAATTTGTCGCATTTCTATTATTCGTTTCGGTAGTTAGTTTTGCATAACAACCTCCCATCAACCACTGTGCTTGATACATCCGCTGTATTTTTAGCAATATAATATTTATTCAAGGGTTTAAAAATATGCAATTCAACTAATAATACTACTGCCTGGCTGATAATCCTTTGCTATAGCCGTTTTGCTCAAACTCCTTTCCATCCCGCACAAATTACTTTAACTTTGGGCTTTGTTACATTCGATTTTAATATGGCCAAAGCAAAAACCGTTTATTTCTGCCAAAATTGTGGTACAGAATCTCCCAAATGGGTAGGGAAATGCCCGGCCTGCGGGGAGTGGAATACCTATGTGGAAGAAACGGTGCAAAAAGATAAATCGCCTTCCGGTTATACCTCAAGCAAAATAGGAAGCAGTAAACCCATTGCCATACAGGAAGTGCAAGCCTCAAAGGAGGAGCGCATTTTAGTGCCCGATCAGGAATTGAACCGCGTGCTTGGCGGGGGTATAGTGCCGGGTTCTCTTGTTTTAATTGGAGGCGAACCCGGGATAGGTAAATCCACGCTGATGCTGCAAATAGCATTGACCTTATCTCACAAAAAAGTGCTTTATGTGAGTGGCGAGGAAAGTGCCCAGCAAATTAAAATGCGTGCCGACCGCATGAAGAACCAATCGGACAACTGCTACATATTAACCGAAACGTTGACCACTGATATTTTTAAGGAAGTAAAAGAGTTAGCCCCCGATATTTTGGTCATCGACTCAATTCAAACGCTTACCACTCCTAAATTGGAGTCGGCAGCAGGTAGTGTGGGGCAGGTAAAAGAATGCACCGCTGAGCTGATGCGCTTTGCCAAAGAAAATAGAATTCCGGTATTTCTGATTGGCCACATCACTAAAGACGGTGCCATTGCAGGGCCAAAAGTGTTGGAGCACATGGTGGATGCCGTATTGCAATTTGAGGGAGATAGGCACCTGAGCTATAGAATATTACGCACTACTAAAAATAGATTTGGCTCCACCAACGAGCTGGGTATTTATGAAATGCAGTCTTACGGATTAAGGGAGGTTAGTAATCCATCAGAAATATTAATTTCTCAAAAAGAAGGCGAAGTATCGGGCACAGCTATTGGCGCAACTTTAGAAGGCAATAGGCCTTTGCTAATAGAGATTCAGGCACTGGTAAGCACGGCTAATTATGGTACACCTCAGCGTAGTGCAACAGGTTTTGATAATAAACGCATGAACATGTTGCTGGCAGTATTAGAAAAACGAGGAGGCTTTCGCTTGGGCGTTCAAGACGTTTTTCTTAACATGGCCGGTGGTATTAGGGTGGAAGACCCTGCCATTGATCTAGCAGTTTGCATGGCCATACTCTCCTCCATGGAGGAAATTCCTATTTCCTCAAAAAGCTGCATGGCGGCAGAAGTAGGTTTAGGAGGAGAGATTAGGGCGGTGAACCGAATTGAAAATAGAATTTCCGAAGCGGAGAAGCTAGGTTTCCAAGAAATCATAGTTTCTAAGTACAGTATGAAGGGCATAGATGTTAATAAATTTAAAATTGAAGTAAAAACATTCACCAAACTGGCAGAAGTGATCAGTTATTTATTCGGTTAATTATGGAGTTTTTTAGCAATTTAGGAGTAAGCGAGGAGGTTTTTGCTTTTGTAATTTTGCCCTTGCTCATTTTTACGGCAAGAATAGGCGATGTATCCATTGCCACTATGCGGGTAATATTTGTACTGCAAGGGAAGAGATACCTAGCCCCGCTACTCGGGTTTTTCGAATCGTTTATTTGGTTGCTAGCCATCGGTCAAATTATTAAGCATATTGATAACCCCGTGAGCTATATTGCTTATGCACTGGGTTTTGCATCCGGTACTTTTGTGGGTATGTGGATTGAAGAAAAGCTGGCGCTGGGCAGCGTGGTGGTGCGTGTAATTACCGGAAAACCGGCACCTGAGCTTATTGAATTTTTAAAAGAGAAGAAATATCGTTTCTCCAATATTGAAGCCGAAGGCAATGAGGGGAAAGTGAACATTATTTTTACAGTGGTGAGAAGAGAAGTGTTAAGGACGCTAATTCCTACAATTAAAGAATACAATCCTAATGCTTTCTTCACCATTGAAGGGGTTAAAAAAGTGAGCCATGAGGAAATTAGCCTCAAAGAAAACAAAGGAGTTATTTTAGGAAAGATGATGAATTTTAAGCGCAGGTAGAAGAGGCTGCGCAACAGCATTTCGAAAATATATGGTCTTGCTTCAGCAAACGATAGTATTCTTGAAAGCAAAGTGATGTTAAAGCAATTGCCATCCTTAAGAGCTACTTTCTGCTAAGCAATGTTGGATAAAAGATGTTTGAAATAAATGAGTATTTGTGAAATTACTTAATTAAGCACTCTTGTTATTTAAGTTTTGGTCACTATTTTTAAATAAGAAGCCCTCTTATTTAAATTTTAAGCAATTTTCTTAATTAAGCATCCTCCTTATTTAAAATTTTTACTGTTTTCTTAATTAAGGTGTATCTTTGTTTAAATTATAAGCACCAAATATCAATTGATATGCAGGGTTTTTCATCGGGGAAATATATTAGACAAGGGTCATACAAAAGTTTTCAGCCAGAGAAAATTTGTAAAGAATGGCGAATTGAAAACATGGAGTTACTCAATTTACTCAGTCAAGCGGACAGGCAATTGGGCAGGTTGGATATGTATTCGGAATACATACCTAATATTGATTTGTTTATAAGCATGCATGTACTCAAAGAGGCTACTCAATCGAGTAAGATAGAGGGAACGAAAACGAATATTGAAGAAGCACTATTGGAGAAAGAAGACATCTCTGAAGAAAAAAGAGATGATTGGGAAGAAGTACAAAATTATATTGCCGCTCTTAATACAGCTATTAACGAACTAGAAGATTTACCTTTTTCGTCTCGCTTAATCAAAAATGCCCACCGCACCTTACTATCAGGTGTTAGAGGGAAGCAAATGCTGCCGGGTGAGTTTCGCACCAGCCAAAACTGGATTGGTGGAGCAAGTATTGCAGATGCCACCTTCATTCCACCAGTCCATAACTCAATAAATGAGTATATGAGTGATCTTGAAAATTTTGCTCATAGTAAGAACTACTTTCCAGAGTTATTAAAAATAGCTTTTATACATTATCAATTCGAAACCGTCCACCCCTTTTTGGATGGAAACGGAAGAGTTGGTCGATTAATGATTACTCTTTATTTGGTTGAAAAAGGGATTTTAAAAAAACCAATATTGTATTTGTCAGATTTTTTTGAGCGGAACAGAACGCTTTACTACGATAACTTGATGATAGTTCGTGAGAAAAACGATATAGATCAATGGTTTAAGTTCTTTTTAGTGGGGGTAATTGAAACGGCCAAAAGCAGCACTACCACTTTTGATAAAATTTTAAAACTTCAACAAGAAGTGGAAACCAGACTTCAAAGTTTACAAAGCCGATCGGCTAACGCTAAAATTTTATTAAATCAATTATATCATCATCCCAAAATTACCCCAAAAGAGGCGCAAGAGTTTACAAATCTATCTATGCCATCCGTATATACATTATTGGAAGAATTAGAGAAATTAAATATCCTTCAGGAAGGAACGGGAGGGAAACGTGGTAAAATTTATTATTTCTCTGAGTATATTGAAATTTTTAAAAGCGAGCGTTAAAATTTTTGTGAAGCACATCATATTCTTATTCACTATTTCATGATTTCAGGTCAAACAACACCCTATTTCAGCGGTTAACCTACTATGGAAATAGCAGAAAACACAGTAGTAACATTATCCTACCATGTACGCAAAAATAATGAAAGTGGAGAGTTGGTCGACTATTCAGGCCAAGACTACCCGCTCAGATTTTTGATAGGAGCAGGTAAAATGCTGCCTTATTTCGAAAACCAATTGATGGGGCGCACTAACAATGAAAATTTCTCATTTCACCTGCCTGCCGAGTATGCCTATGGCAAAAGAGATGAGTCTTTGATAAAGGATATTCCTTTGCAGGAGTTCAAAGACCATGAAGGCTACACCGATGAAACTTTGCAGGTAGGGGAATTTATCCGCTACGAAAACCAAGAAGAAGCGCAAAGCGGCAAAATTATTCAAAGAGATAGGAAAACCATTAAGGTCGATTTTAACCACCCTTTAGCGGGGAAAGATTTGTTTTTTAAAGGGCATATTATTTCGGTACGGAAAGCGAGTTTTGAGGAGATAGAACGGCAGCACCATATTGAACCGGATGGTATCAGGTTTCAGTGATAAATAAAATGAAACGGATCATAAAATTTCTGTGCAGACTCTCGTCTAACCTCTTGTAGTGTTTAGGTCAGACGAAAGTCTGCACCGTAATTATTTTTGTTCAAAAATACCATGAGTCAAATTATCTGCTATAATAGCATAAGAATCATTATAAAATTGTGAAGCATCAATATCAATAAGTTTATAGGCTATATCCTTATTAACGAGTGTTCCGTTTCGGAGTCCGGCATAATCCCTAAATGAGGAATATTCCCAATCTTCCATCTTGTTCACCAATCCTGCTTTTAAAGGATTTTGGTGAATATATTGAAAGCAGATATAAGGATAGTCGAATCCGTTTTCCGTTCTTTCTAATAATTTCGCCTTAGTTTTTTGTCTGAAAAGCGACCCGCTTTTTTGATACTTTTTATTATAACGAGCAGAGTACGCACTATTTGATAATCGGAAGCCATTTGAAAGCGCAGTTATATTAATCGATCCTAGTTTCAGTTTTTGTACAGAATGATCAGTTGTATCAATAAGGAAATGATAATGATTGGGCATTAGGCAGTAACTAATAATGTGGCAAAATGGATAAATTTTTTCTCTTACCATTTTAAGAAATAATATATAATCATTCCTATCATTAAAAATAGTCTGTTTGTTATTACCCTGATTGTAAATATGATATAGCTTATTGGTCTCGATATGCATGTCTCTTCATTAACAAATTCTTTCTAAGATTACACGGTGCAGACTTTCGTCTGACCTGATAGCAATGGAACCCTACTAAACCTCAATAATCCCCCCAAATCGTTCATTAAATCCGGCAATGCCCTGCAATCCTCCGCTATGGATAATTAACAACTCGTCAGATGACAATTGATCTTTTTTAATCAAATCAACAATGCCATACAGCATTTTTCCAGTGTAAATCGGATCGAGCGGTATGCCGGTTGCACGCTTAAAATCATTGATAAAATCAATGAGTGCCTGAGTCCATTTGGCATAGCCGCCAAAATGATAATCCAAATGAATATCCCAATTGGTTTTTGCAGTCCATTGGCGCACTTCATCGAAAATCCAATCCCCTTTTAAAGCAGGGAAACCTAGAATTAGTTGTGTATTTGCGCTTCCCTCAATTAATCCGGCCATAGTGCCTCCGGTACCTACACAACAGGCAATTGCTTTATATGTATCAGGTATTTCTGCCATAATTTCCTGCGTTCCCTTTACAGCGAGTTCATTTGTTCCTCCCTCAGGGATAAAATAGAAATTACCGAATTTTGTGCGGAGCGCTTTAAGATATTCCGCATCATGCTTGCTTCTGTAAGTACTTCTATCAACAAAATAGAGATGCATCCCTTGCGCAGCGGCAAAGTCAAGTGTAGCGTTTTCAATAGCCTCTCCCCGTATAATACCAATTGATTCCAGCCCGGCCTGACTGGCAGCGTAGGCCGTAGCAGCAATATGATTAGAATAGGCACCGCCAAAAGTTAAAATCTTCTTTTGTCTCCTGCTTTAGTGCATTTGCTATGTTATATTTTAGTTTGAAGAATTTATTGCCTGAAACGACCGGATGAATTTGATCGAGCCGCAAAATACTGAGGCCAATATCTTTGTAATCTACCTTTTCAATACGAACTGCTTTGCTTTGAGAAAAATAGTTGTGACCATCATACGATTGCAAAGCTAATTTTTAAATTTATAAAGTGCTATCTTTAAAGCGGCAAAAGGATTAAAATCACATGTTCAAGAATTTTGTAATACTTATAGTTGCTTTGTTTTTAGGTGGTTGTATGAAGTCTGTTTCTATAAGCACCTTGCGCCCGGCCGCTATTGATATACCTTCGGAAGTACAGACTATTGTGCTTGTTGACAGAACCAAATTTGAGCGGCAGGCAATAGGTATACTCGAAGGAGTTTTAACTGGCGAGGGCATTAATGAGGATCGGGATGGCGTACTTGCTATGTTTACCGCCTTGCAGAATAACCTGCGGAATTCGCCAAGATATGTAGTAAAGCAAGAGCCTCAACGATTAATAGGTAACACCATAACAGGCTCTCTACCCGATGCGCTAAGCTGGAGAATAGTAGATGATTTATGCCGCAGACATAGTGCGGATGCCGTGCTAGCGGTAGAGGTTTTTGACAGCGATTTTATCGTTACAAATGGCAAAAGAAAAAATACCAGAACGGTAGAAGATAAAGATGGCAATAAGGTTGAGCAGGAGTACACAGAATTTTTTGCAGAAGGAATAGGCAATGTACGCATTGGCTTAAGGCTCTACAATAATGTTAGTAGGAGCATAGAAGACCAAGATATTTATACACAAAACAGGACGTGGGAGGCATCCGCCACCAACCCAAGGGAGGCAGCCTCCAAGCTAATAGCAAAGGCGCAGGCAACCAGAAATTTAGGAAGTGCCGTGGGAGCAACTTATGCCGGTAAAATTGCACCTATGCCTATTTATCTTTCTCGAACTTATTATGCTAAACCAAAAAAGGATGAATACATAAGCAGGGGTGCACGGCAGGCATCGGTAGATCAGTGGGAAGATGCCATTGCGACCTGGAAAACAGGCATTGCTACCAGTAGAGATGAAGAGCTGAAAGGTAGAATGGCCTATAATATTGCTTTGGGTTATGAGGTGCTGGGTGATTTCTGGCAGGCTAAAGACTGGGCAGCTTCCGCCTATGTTGATTATGGAGAGAAGCGCGGCCGCGGTTACTCCACTCAGCTTGAAAATAGAATAAGGCAAGAAGATTTAGTTAACCAGCAGCTGCAACAGCCAGAGCCAAGCAATGCTATTAAGGTAGAAACTATAGAGCCTAAGAAGCAGGTAATTCAATTAAAGTTGCAAGGAAATTAGTTGAAAGGTGTAATCTTTTTGCGATGAGGTATTTTGCGTAAATATGCTACCCAAACTACTGGTTATTCCGAATCACATTTTCCGGTATAACCAGAGAAGTGATGAAGGAATCTGCTGTAATCAAATAAAAGGCTTATCGCAGTTAGCAACTAACGCAAAGAGTGACTCTATGAATCTAATACCTGGTTCACATGAAGAGATTCATTGCCGAGTTTTTCCAGCTGCTTTGAAATTTTTATAGAAATATGTACATCGCAAAGAAATCTCATTAATTGTGAATCACATCTCCGGAAACGGAGAGACGAGCGAAAGCAAGACTAGCTTGAATATCTTTTAACTCTAATTCCGGATGATCTCCAATTATTTCTTTGCTATCCATTCCTGAGCTCAACATATCTAATATTACCTCTACCGGCCATCGCATACCTCTAATACAAGGCTTGCCGTGGCATATTGAAGGATTAATTGTGATCCGATTTATCAGTTCATTCATGTTTGAAGATACGTAATTTTCACGAATTTAGTTAATCGTAAATTTACCCCCTTTGCCTTACCGCCTCAAAAATAACTAGCGCAGCAGCCACCGATACATTTAAGGAAGCTATTTTTCCCTGTAAAGGAATTTTGCTCAAATGATCTGCTTTGCGAATGAGCTCATTGCTAATACCGTCCTCTTCCGATCCCATAATAACTGCTAAAGGTTGGTTCATGGGGGTATCATAAATCAGGTTTTGTCCCTTTTCGGTACACGCCACTACTTGCAAGCCATTTTTTTGTAAGTAATCGATAGTGACTGCTAAATTATTTTCTCGGCAAACTGCTATATGATGTAGCGCTCCGGCAGAAGTTTTTACCGCATCGGAATTGATTTGGGCACTCCCCTTAAACGGAATCACCAAGGCATCTACCCCGGCACATTCTGCCGACCGCGCTATGGCTCCAAAATTGCGCACATCGGTAATTCTATCTAAAATAAGTATAAATGGATCTTTCCCTTTGCTGTAGCATTCGCTGATGATATGATCCAGCGAGCTGTAGCTTACAGCCGAAATTAGCGCAATTACTCCTTGATGATTTTTCCGCGTAATTCTATTGAGCTTTTCTATAGGCACCTTGGTGTACGGTATTTTTAGTTGCACACAAAGATCAATTAGCTCTTTAGTAAGCTCATTACTCACATCCTTTTGAATATAGATGGTATCCATCTCCTTACCTGCCTGCACCGCTTCAATAACAGCCCTCGTTCCAAAGATGAAATCCTTATCGGCTACTTTAGCACTGCTTTGCTGATTTTTTTGATGGAAAGTTGACATAAATCTTGAAAGAATATTTAGCTGTTGGCAGCAAAGATACGGAATGATATAAAGCTATGGAGCATTCGCATATTCAAATTTTAAAAAACCAGCCGGCATGGAATCTTTTAATTGATTTTTTGTTAGCAAGCTTGGCACGTTGCACCGCTGACGTGCACATACCCCTATGAATGCAATGAATAAGTTAAAATTCATGGAATAATTGAGGTTCGCCAAAAAGAGAAAGTCTATATTTGCGGTTAAAATTTATTTTCCTGTATGGAATTTATTAGAAGTGAGCACTTTAGTGCGGAACAGATCAAAGTTTATAAAGAAGATTACGAGCAATCAAAGCCCTACCATCATGTGATGATAGATAACTTCCTTGAGGAAGCTGTGGCTAAAAAATTGAGCCAATCATTTCCGGCAGATGAGCTCTTCAACCATCCTAAAAAGGATAGGCATGAATTTAAGCTTGAAGGCGATAGGTTCGACTTATATGCTGATATATTTTCTGTGCTAAAAGAGGAAATAGCCAAGCCTTCCTTCACAGAATTTATTGAGCAAATAACCGGTGTTAAAGGTGCCTTCGTAACGGATGATTCGTACGGAGTAGGCATCCAGAAGGGTAAAAAAGGCTCTTTTGAAGATGTTCATGTCGATTTCAACATCCATCCTGAGAAAGATGTGCAGCATAAGTTGAATTTACAACTCTTTCTTTCGCCTACCTGGAAGGCAGAGTGGAACGGTGCGCTGGAAATGTGGAACGATTGCTACTCAAAGTGTAAGAAGGCTGTTTCATGCAGGTTTAACAGGGCCATTATTTTTGAGGTGAAAGACACTGCGTTTTATGGCTATACCAAACCTTTAGCATGTCCGGAACATACGGAGAGAAAGGTATTTTCTGCCAATTTCTACACTACAAAAGAGGCTAATGACATAGCTTATCATGACACAATTTTCCCAGAGGCAAAAGATGTTCATGCCAAGGCTTCCTTGCTGTCATCGCTCAAAAAAGCTTTTAAAGTAAATCAATAAAAGGTAATGGCAAAGCACACCACCACGGAAATAACCTCGGATTCCATCCCCTCAGATAATGTTATACACCAGCGGTTGCTAGCAGCTTATGTATATGCCCAGCCTTACTTATCGGGTAATTTGTTAGAGGTAGGTTGTGGCACAGGGCGTGGCTTAGAAATTTTGGTTAATGCCTCGGAGCAATACACAGGAATTGATAAATACGAGAGCCTCACTTCTTCATTGCAAAAGCAACATCCACAGGCTAGTTTTAAGGCAATGGTTATACCACCATTTGAAGGCATAGCTGATGATAGTTTTGATTTCGTAGTGTCGTTTCAGGTAATTGAGCATATACAAAATGATGTAGCTTTTTTAAAGGAGATACACAGGGTGCTAAAGCCGGGGGGAAAGGCCATTATTTCTACGCCTAACAAAAAAATGACGCTTACCAGAAATCCTTGGCATATAAGGGAATATTTTGCTGATGAGCTTACCACATTGTGTGCTAGTATTTTCAGCAAAGTGGAATCCAACGGTATAGCAGGCAATGATAAAATTATGGACTACCATGAGCAAAACAGAGCCTCGGTAAAACGCATTACACGTTTCGATATTTTTAATTTGCAGTATCGCTTACCTGCAGCCATGCTCAGAATTCCCTATGAATTCTTAAATAGGAGAAACAGAGATACGCTGGATAAGCAGGACAACAAGCTGGTAAAATCAGTCACCGTGGCCGATTTTCATGTAGTTGATAAGCCTGAAGAAGGTTTGGACTTGTTTTACACGCTTACCAAATAAACATATTTGTACCACTCGAGATTGCATCATTTTATACGCTATTTACTTTTTTTATTCACAATCTGTTCAGTTCAACAACTCTCAGGACAAGCTTTATCGGATTCTGTTCTTCAGGAAGTAAAAGTGAATGGCTTCTCCAAAGATGAAAACATTCTGTGGCAGTCGGCAGCAATTGCCTTGTTACAACCGACCGATTATGAATTATTTTCAACCACAAACCCCGTTATGGCATGGAATGCATTACCCGGAGTTAACTTAGAACAACGAGCCATTGGTAGCTACAGAATAAATATTAGAGGCAGTTCATTACGGTCACCATTTGGTGTGCGCGATGTGAAGGTATATTGGAATGGTATACCCTTTACCGAAGCCAACGGTTCTACAGCGCTTAATACTTTAAGCATGTCACAGCTAGCAAATTTTGAAGTGATAAAAGGTCCGGCAGGCAGTATGTATGGTGCAGGCTTGGAGGTGTAATTCATCTAGCCAATTTTACTATGCAGGAGGAAAATCCATTGGCACTGCAAATGACCACAGGTAGTTTCGACCGATTACAGATAGAAGCTAAAGGACAGTTGAGTGGCGAAAGAACAAAAACTTTTTATAGCCTAAACCATAACCAAACGGCTGGCTATCGAGACCATAATGCCCTAAATAGGCAAGTGTACCAGCTATCACATCAAATTCAATTTAACACTGATAATCAGCTACAATTACACGGGCTATTTAGCGACTTAAACTATGAAATACCGGGCGGTTTAACGCAACAACAGTTCGAGGAAAATCCCAGCCAAGCCAGAGCAGGAAGTGCCGGGCAAAATGCTTCGATAGATCAGAAAACTATCCTTTTAGGGGCTAATTATTTGGGCTTTATCAATGAAAAATTAAACCACTCTACCAATATTGGTATTACCTATACCGATTTTGAAAATCCATTTATTCTCGATTACAAACAAGACGTAAATCGTGAGTTGGCTTTGCGACACCAATGGACTTATAAGTACAATATTGCTAATATAAATTGGCAATGGGATGCCGGCCTAGAATACCAATATGGCAACAACAAAGCCAATAATTTTGGCAATGTGGCAGGAGTAAAAGATACTGTTCGCTTTAAGGATAAGCTGATTATTGATAGAAAAACCTTCTTCGGCCAGTTGCAGCTTGCTTACAACAGATGGAAAGCCACCATTGGGTTAAGCAGCAATTTGCTCACCTATCAAGTGGATAGGTATCAAAATGCATTTGCCATGCCGTTTGAGTTTGAGAGGAAATTTGACAACGAGCTAATTCCAAGGCTAGCATTGCAATATGGCTGGAATAATAGCCAATCGACCTTTGCCTCAGTGAGCCAAGGCTTCTCCTCACCCACTTTGGATGAAATAAGAACCAATGAAGGCAGCATTAACCGTGAACTGGAAGCTGAGAAGGGAATAACCTATGAAGTTGGTCATAAAATACAACACCAAAAATTGCAGCTCGATGCTTCCATATTTGTAAGTCAGCTATCTGAAACCATAACTACCTTTACCAACCCTGATGGGGTAGTTTTATTTAGAAATGCCGGAGCTACCACGCAGCAAGGTTTTGAGTTGGGACTAAATGTATCACTGATCGATCAGGGCAAAGGATTACTTGCAAACTTAAACTCAAGAACGGCTTACCAGTACTACAATTTTACTTTTGACAATTACATAAAGCGGGAAACAGATTTCTCCGGCAATTACCTGCCGGGTGTGCCAAAGCATACTTTTAATCAAGTATTTTCTGCGGAATTTCAAAAGCAATTTACGCTCAATTTACATTATCGGTTTGTAAGTGAAACGCCCTTAACAGACAGTAATGAGGTAATAGCAGAAGCCTACCATTTGGTAAATTTAAAAATCAATAAGCGCTTAGCAATTAATAACACTGCTGTGAATGTATTTGCAGGTGCAGAAAATATCCTCGATATAGCATACAGCTTGGGCAACGATTTGAATGCCTTTGGAGGCAGGTATTTTCAGCCTGCCCCGGGTAGGAATTATTTTGTGGGGATTAAACTGAACTTATAACGTTTATTTTTCCAATTTAGGTCCCAAATATTCCCAAACTGTTTCAGCTATAATTTTATGTCCTTCCGGAGTGGGGTGTATGCCATCAGGCAGGTTTAATCCTTCACACCACCAACATCTTCTAGTAAAAATGGAATAAGTGTTACGTTTTTTTCCTCAGCTACTAAAGGAAATAATTTCTGAAAAGTATTGGCATAATCAATGCCCATATTTGGTGGCACCATCATACCGGCTAAAATAATGTCCACATCCGGATGAATGCTACGCACTTTATCTATAATAGCCCTTAGGTTTTTGTCAGTCTCAAG
The DNA here is from genome assembly GCA_963832285.1 of uncultured Cytophagales bacterium. GTDB lineage: Bacteria > Bacteroidota > Bacteroidia > Cytophagales > Cyclobacteriaceae > Marivirga. Next base: position 32,907 of record CAWHTP010000001.1, on the reverse strand, counting down.
CGGGTTAATTCCGCGCAAGCCATCATTACCTCCAAGCTCTAAAATAAAAACAGCTACTGCTTGCCGTTTAACAACCCACTCCACGCGTGAAAAACCGGAAGCCGTTGTCTCTCCGCTTACTCCTGCATTTATAACTTCGTAATTAAGCCCTAGGGAGTCAATCTTTTGTGCAATTAAACCTGCAAATGCCTCTGAAGGATCAACCCCATAACCGGCTGTGAGGCTATTGCCAAAAAAAATGATGTTCTTTTTGTTCGATGAAATAGCGTTAGTTGTATCTGCTTGCTGAACGGATTCTTCACTTTTTGCTTGCTCCTGTTTCTTACCACCGCAGCTCATTAACAATAGCATTAAAGCTAAAAGCAGACTGTATGTAATTTTCGTTCTGTTGCTCATAAAAAGTAAACTGTTTTTAGCACAAACCGTTTGCGCACTAAGTATTTCCACATTAAAGGTAATAATGAGTTCCATTCTATTAGTAAATCATCTTAGTAAAATTTACCAATCAGGATCCAAAGCACTCACGGTTTTGGATGACATAAGTTTTGAAATAGAGCCTGGCAGTACTTGCGCCATTGTTGGCCCTTCAGGTAGCGGTAAAACTACTCTGCTCGGTTTGTGTGCCGGGCTGGATACGGCTAGTAAAGGTAATGTAATTTTAGATGACAAGGCCCTTGATGGTTTAAATGAAGATGAACGCGCCTCGGTACGTAACCATTCCGTTGGCTTTATTTTTCAGAGTTTTAATTTGCTGCCTACACTTACCGCACTGGAAAATGTGATGGTTCCATTGGAGTTGCTCGGAAGAAAAAATATTGAAAATACCGCGAAAGATTTACTCGTCAAAGTAGGGCTTGGCGACAGGATGAACCATTATGCCTCGCAGCTTTCCGGTGGTGAGCAACAGCGTGTATCCATTGCCAGAGCCTTTTCCAACGCGCCTAAAATACTTTTTGCTGATGAACCTACCGGAAATTTGGATGAGGAGACCGGTGCTACTATCGAAAAGTTGTTATTTGATTTGAACAGGGAGCAAGGTACCACTTTGGTATTGGTAACACATGATACTGAGCTGGCACAAAAAACAAACAGAATTATTAAGCTCAAAGGAGGAAAATTACATGAAGACGTGAGGATTTCCGGTGCCCAAATAAAATCCGAAAGTTGATGCAAAACGTACTCTGGCTTTTTAAAATGGCTTGGCGCGACAGCCGCAGAAACAGATCACGCTTGCTACTTTTTATAAGTAGCATTGTGCTGGGTATTGCGGCATTGGTGGCCATTAACTCCTTTGGTGAAAATTTGACAAATGAAATTAACAGCGAAGCAAGAAATTTGTTGGGAGCCGATTTGGAGATTGAAAGCCGAAGCTCAATCTCAGATACGCTAACGCAATTTTTAGAAGAGAAAGGTTTGGAACTCTCCGAGGAAAGAAGTTTTGCCAGTATGGTTTTCTTCCCCAAAACCGGAGGTACAAGGCTCATAAACGTACGCGCGGTGGATGAGAAATACCCTTTTTATGGAAGTATAGAAACTACTCCCGTGAATGCAGCTACCAATTTTGTTTCGAACAGGCAAGCCATTGTTGATAAGTCGCTCATGTTACAGTTTAACGTGAAAGCGGGGGATGCTGTAAAGTTGGGTACCACCACATTTAAAGTAGCTGCACAAGTAAATAAAACACCAGGGCAGTCGGCAATTACCACTACAGTGGCGCCACCGGTTTTTATCCCCATAAAACAACTGGAGGCTACCGGACTTACAGAAACAGGCAGCCGAGTTAACTACAAGCTGTACGGTAAATTCCCTGCTGGCGTTGACAACAAGCAATTTTTTAATGTAGAAATAAAACCTACGCTTGAGAAATATGAGGTGAGATATGATGATGTGGAAGAAAGAAAAAAGGAGTTAGGTGATGCTTATGCCGATCTAACATCTTTCCTGAATTTAACAGCTTTTGTAGCGTTACTTTTGGGTTGTTTGGGTGTAGCTAGTTCTGTTCAGGTTTATATTAAGGGCAAGGTACAAACTGTTGCTATTTTACGTTGCTTAGGTGCGAGTGCCCGCCAAACTGTTTGGATATACTTGATCCAGATAATTTTTATAGGTTTGATTGGGTCTGCTCTGGGCGTAGCGCTTGGTGTGGGCTTGCAGTATTTTCTCCCTTATCTTTTTGCCGATTTCCTACCTTTTGAAGTTCAAATGGTTTTAAGCCTGTCGGCTATTTTGCAAGGTCTTGCGTTGGGTTTAGTCACAGCGATACTTTTTGCCCTAATCCCGCTTTTATCAATAAGGCGGATTTCTCCTTTAAAGGTGCTGCGCACTTCATTCGAGAACGAGAAACCGGATGGCTGGCGTTATTTGGTTTTTATACTAATTATATTGTTTGTTGGCTCATTTACTTACTTACAGCTCAATAAAGTGCAAGATGCTGTTATTTTTACAGCAGGTATACTAATCTCGTTGGCTATTTTAGCGGGTATCGCCAAGGGCATTATTTTTGCCGTTAAGCGGTTTTTTCCATCAAAAACCAGTTTTATTGTTCGGCAGGGTTTATCCAATTTATACCGACCCAATAACCAAACCCTGTTGCTAGTAATTACCATTGGTTTGGGCACCGCACTTATTTCTACCCTATTGCTCACTCAGGATTTACTGCTCAACAAAGTGAAATTGAGCAGCAGCAAGAACCAGCCAAACATGGTACTTTTCGATATCCAGTCGGATCAGGTAGAAGCTTTAAAACAACTTACTAAAAAAGACAGCCTACCAATAATTCAGGAGGTGCCCATAGTGACCATGAAGTTGGCCTCAATTAAAGGGGTAAGTGCCAATACCCTCAAAGAAGATAGCAGCTATAAAGTGCGCGATTGGGTAATAAACCGCGAATATAGGGTTACTTATAGGAGTGAGCTTATAGATTCCGAAGAGTTACTGGAAGGAGAAATTACTGCTGAGGTAAAAGCACAGGATTCAATCTTTGTTTCGTTGGAAGAAGGAATGGCAGAAAATATGCAGGTGAAAGTAGGAGATGAAATAACCTGGAATGTACAAGGTGCTATGATTACTACTTATGTAGGCAGTTTCAGAAAGATAGATTGGCAACGCGTGCAAACTAATTTTTTGGTAGTTTTCCCTACTGGCGTATTGGAGGAGGCGCCTAAGTTTCATGTACTGCTCACCAAATACGATAGCGTTGAGCAGTCGGTAGCCTACCAGCAGCAAATAGTCAGTCAATTCCCGAACATCTCCATTATCGATTTAGACTTGATCCTGAAAACGCTGGATGAGGTGTTGGGTAAAATTTCTTTTGTTATTCAATTTATGGCGTTTTTTAGCATCTTAACAGGAATAATTGTACTCATCGGTTCTGTAAGCATAAGCAAATTCCAGCGGATGAAAGAGGCTGTTTTGTTACGAACCATTGGCGCTAGTAAAAAACAGATTTTACGAATTAACTTTATGGAGTACTTCTTTTTGGGCAGTATTGCCTCATTAACAGGCATTTTTATAGCACTGGCCGCGTCATGGGCTTTAGCTTACTTTAGTTTTGAAACAACCTTTATACCTAACTTTTTATCAGTGCTTTTGACTTATGCTGCAATAACAGGTTTAACCATATTAATCGGTTTATTTAATAGCCGCGCTGTAGTGAATAAACCACCGCTTGTTATTCTACGGGATGAGCTCTAAGCTTTTTTAAGAATAATGCATACCAGTTAGACATCACTATGACATGGGGTAGCGTTAGCACAGAAAAAAAAATCATAACCTACAGAAAGGTTGAAATGGAGACATCTACGTGCATAAATAGACTAATAATTGCAATGCCACCTATTATGCAAACTAAACTATAAGGAAGCAGAAAAAGAACAGATTCTTTGAAGCACTTAAAGTAATTGCGGGATATTGCGAGAAATTTTTAAGAAGAAAATGGCTGTTTAGAAGTGAAAAAAGGAAAGCGTTTTCATATAATTCAATATACTGCGTTTTCTTCTCTCGATAGAGCCCCTGTTTTCCGAGGCATGACAGGCATGAGGCTATATCTTCACAAGGACGCCTTGACTATCGAATTTTCAAATTAGAGTCGAATTCAGGATTTTAAGCTATGCTCTCAATTGTGAGCTGTTTATTTTGCCATTCGAAAATTTCACCGGTCTTTTTGGTTTGCATTGCTTTGAAAATAGGTGAGCTCGCTGATATTACAAAAACGTTTTCGTAGGGAGGTGATAGCTTACCCATGGCAGTAGCAATTAGGAAATTGCCAAGGGTCGTACTTACCAATGCGCCATAAGCTACCATCCCAGGCGTTGGCAGACTCTGTATCTGTATTAATCCATTCTTATGGTTTCGCATAGCATTAATTTGATCAAGCACTTTGTTCTTTTCCTGATTGATCATTTCTCGTCCGGTCTCATATTTATCTCCTGCTGAGCTTTTGGTTTCATCGGCTAAAGCCAATTTTAGCGCTTCGTGGTCCGCCTCAAGTGCGCTTATATTTTGTTCAATTTTACTAATACAATGCGTAATGATTTTGTCTTTTGATAACATGTAAGCGCTTGCGTATTTTGCTTTGATAAAGATTCACATTAAATGGTACTTCTCCTTCAATAATGACATAAAATGTTTAATTTTGCGTCTTATTTGTATTTTATATGAAAAAAATAGCAGTTATCGGTCTCGGATATGTTGGGCTACCCCTAGCCGCAGAGTTTGGAAAAAAAAGACCAGTAATAGGTTTTGATATAAATGAAGCGAGAATAAAGGAATTATCGAATGGCTTTGACCGTACCTTGGAGCTTGAACGAAGCTGAGTTAAAGCAGGCTACTTCTCTCACGTTTTTCTCTGATGTTGAGAAGTTAAAAGAAGCTTCCATATTTATTGTAACGGTCCCTACTCCGGTCAATGAGTATAAACAGCCGGATCTTACACCTTTAATTAAGGCTTCAGAAACTGTTGGCCGCGTATTAAAGAAAGGGGATATCGTTATTTATGAATCAACGGTCTACCCCGGTTGCACAGAGGAAGATTGTGTGCCTATTTTAGAACAGGTAAGTGGATTAATATTTAATGAAGACTTTTTCTGCGGTTATTCTCCTGAAAGAATTAATCCGGGCGATAAAGAACACAGACTGCCATCTATTAAAAAGGTGACATCCGGCAGCACACCTGAAATTGCCGAGGAGGTTGACCAATTGTACAAAGAAATAATTACTGCCGGAACGCACAAAGCCGCCAGTATGAAGGTAGCTGAAGCAGCCAAGGTAATAGAAAACTCGCAGCGCGACCTGAATATTGCTTTCGTAAATGAGCTTGCTCTAATTTTTGATAAAATGGGTATTGATACCGAAGATGTTTTACAGGCAGCCGGTACAAAATGGAACTTTCTCCCGTTTAAGCCCGGCTTAGTGGGTGGGCATTGCATTGGGGTAGATCCTTACTATCTTACCCATAAGGCAGAATCAATAGGTTACCACCCTCAAGTAATAATGGCCGGTAGAAGGATTAACGACAACATGGGCGCACATGTAGCCAGCTCTGTGGTAAAGCTAATGGCGCAGAAGGGTGCAGTTATAAAAGGAGCAAAGGCATTGGTGCTCGGCATCACTTTTAAGGAAAATTGCCCTGATATACGCAATAGTAAAGTGATTGACGTAATAAATGAATTAACCTCTTACGGAATAGCCGTTGATGTTTACGATCCGCAGGCGGACAAAGAAGAAGTAAAACATGAGTACGGAATTGATTTAGTTCCATCGTTAACAGGAAAGTACGGAGCCATTGTGCTGGCAGTTTCGCACAAAGAATTCAGCACTTTAACATTTGAAGCATTAAAGGCTGAAACCACAGTTATTTACGATATTAAAGGGTTTTTAGATAAAAATTTAGTAGATAAAAGATTGTAATAAGTGAAGGAAATTTTAATAACAGGAGGAGCGGGTTTTATAGGTTCACACGTAGTCAGGCTATTTGTAAATAAATACCCTGACTATAAAATTGTAAACTTAGATGCGCTAACGTATGCAGGCAACCTTGAAAATTTGAAAGATGTAGAGCATGCCGAGAATTACGTTTTCGAAAAAGGCGATATTACTGATGAACAGTTCATCAATTCGCTTTTTAAAAAGTACAATTTTGATGGTATCATCCATCTAGCAGCTGAATCGCATGTGGACAGGTCCATCACCAATCCGCTTGAATTCTTAAAGACCAATATTTTAGGTACTGTAACGCTGATGAACGCAGCCAAGGAAGCGTGGAATTCAGACTTTACTAATAAGCTTTTCTACCATGTATCAACAGATGAGGTGTACGGCTCCTTGCACGATGATGGCTTTTTCACAGAAACAACCCCTTACGACCCGCAATCACCTTACTCGGCCTCCAAAGCAAGCTCCGATCACTTTGTGCGCGCTTATGCCAATACCTACGGCTTGCCCATAGTTATTAGCAATTGTTCTAATAACTATGGGCCTAATCAATTTCCTGAAAAATTAATACCGCTCTTTATCAATAACATCAGGAATAACAAAGCTTTACCGGTATATGGAAAGGGCGAAAACGTGAGAGACTGGCTTTATGTTATTGACCATGCGACGCGCTATTGATTTGGTATATCACAAAGGTAAAATAGGTGAAACTTACAACATTGGCGGTTTCAATGAGTGGAGAAACCTTGATTTAATAAAAGTTGTTTGCAAGGTTATGGACGAAAAGTTGGGAAGAAATGCCGGAACATCAGAGAAATTAATTACCTATGTAACTGATAGAGCAGGTCATGATTTAAGGTATGCCATTGATGCTAAAAAGATAATGAACGAATTGGGCTGGGAGCCAAGCTTGCAGTTTGAGGAAGGCATTAGCAAAACCATTGACTGGTACTTGGAAAATGAGCAGTGGTTAAAGCATGTTACTTCAGGAGACTACCAAGCCTATTATGATAAAACGTATCAATCTTAACTATAAGCTATGAAAGGAATTATTTTAGCAGGCGGCTCTGGCACCAGACTTCACCCACTAACCATTGCATTAAGCAAGCAGCTTATGCCTGTGTATGATAAGCCCATGATTTATTACCCTTTATCCACTTTAATGCTGGCAGGTATCAACGAAATCTTGATTATTTCCACCCCTGAACATACCGGTTTATTTAAGCAGTTGTTGGGCGATGGAAGCCAGTTGGGTTGCAAGTTTGAATATGCGGTACAAGAAAAACCTGAGGGTTTAGCGCAAGCTTTCATCATTGGTGAAGAATTTGTAGGAAAAGACGATGTTGCCTTGATTTTGGGGGATAATATTTTCTATGGTTCAGGGATGTCAAAGCTTTTACAATCGAATACTGCACCAAAAGGTGGAATTGTATATGCCTATCATGTACATGACCCTGAACGTTATGGTGTCGTAGAATTTGATAAAGAGGGTAAAGCTATTTCTATCGAAGAGAAACCGAAAGAGCCAAAATCGTCTTATGCGGTTCCCGGTATTTACTTTTATAATAATTCAGTTATTGAAATAGCCAAAAATATTAAGCCCAGTCCTAGAGGTGAATTGGAAATTACCGATATAAATAAGCAATATTTAGAAAAAGGGGAGTTAGAAGTGAGCGTGCTCAACCGGGGTACTGCTTGGCTTGATACCGGCACCTTCCAGTCACTTATGCAGGCATCGGAATTTGTAAGGGTTATTGAAGAACGTCAAGGTTTGAAGGTAGGCTGTATAGAGGAGGTGGCCTACAGAATGAACCTTATCGATAAAGCTAAGCTTGAGCAATTGGCAAATCCTTTGGTGAAAAGTGGTTACGGTGAATATTTATTAAATTTGATAAAATGAAGTTTACAGAAACGCATTTAAAAGGGTGCTTTATTCTGGAGCCTACTATTCATGGTGATAATAGGGGATATTTTTTTGAGAGTTTTAACCGGCAGGAATTTGAAAAAGGTGTTGGAGCAAGCGTCAGTTTTGTACAAGATAATCAATCTAGCTCTAGTTATGGAACATTAAGGGGTTTGCATTTCCAAAAAGGTGAATCGGCTCAGGCAAAATTAGTGCGCGTGCTAAGCGGTGAAGTATTGGATATAGCGGTGGATATCAGGCCCGAAAGTGCTACCTTTAAAAAACATATAGCTGTTAAATTGAGTGATAAAAATAAGAAGCAGCTGTTTGTTCCAAGAGGCTTCGCGCATGGTTTTGTAACCCTAAGTGCGCATGCTGAGTTTTTCTACAAATGCGATAACTTTTATAATAAGGCAGCTGAAGGGGGAATTGTATATAATGATGCCGATTTAGGCATTGATTGGTTGTTGAAAGATGAAGAATTGGTATTGTCAGAGAAGGATAATGGGTTAAAAGCACTGAAAAGTTAATTATGTTAAAAGATAAGATTGTATTAATAACCGGAGGAACGGGTTCTTTAGGGAAGGCACTTACTGGACATATTCTCAAAAAACATCCTGAAGTAAAAAAGATTATTATCTATTCTAGAGATGAGCAGAAGCAGTTTCAAATGGCTCAGGAATTTCCTATGGATAAATTTCCTCAAGTAAGATTCTTAATAGGGGATGTACGTGACAAAGACAGACTTACCCGAGCCTTTAAGCAGGTTGATTATGTGATTCATGCAGCCGCAATGAAGCATGTGCATTTGGCCGAATATAACCCAGACGAATGTGTAAAAACCAACGTAAATGGTGCCCAAAATGTAATTAATGCGGCCTTAGAAACTGAGGTTAGTAGAGTGGTGGCACTATCTACCGATAAAGCCTGTGCACCAATAAACTTATACGGGGCTACAAAATTAGCATCAGATAAGCTCTTTATAGCCGCTAATAATATTACTGGTTGGAATCCAATCAAGTTCTCTGTTGTACGCTACGGTAATGTAATGGGATCAAATGGTTCGGTAATTCCATTTTTTTTAAGCAAGAAAAGAGAAGGAAAATTACCTATTACTGATGTGACCATGACTCGTTTCAATATTTCCTTACAAGGTGGAGTAGATATGGTAATGCATGCATTGGAGCACGCTTGGGGAGGAGAGATTTTTATTCCTAAAATCCCATCTTACAAAATAACAGATGTAGCCGAGGCAATTGGTCCTGATTGTGAGAAACCTGTTGTTGGAATAAGGCCTGGTGAAAAGATTCATGAAGAAATGATTACTGAATCTGACTCTTACTATACGTGGGATTTAGGTAAATATTACACTATTCTACCAGCATCGCATAAATGGAAGTTAGCCGAATTCGTTAGCACTTTCAATGCAAAAAAAGTGAAAGAAGGCTTTAAATACAATTCTGCGGAAAACGATGATTGGGAAACTGTCGGTAGCTTGCGAGCACATATAAAGGAGCACTTAGACCCAGCATTTGAGATATGAAAGACTCACAGGTAATACCTTATGGCAAGCAACATATCACGCAAAAAGATATTGATGCTGTAGCTGATGTATTAAAATCAGATTACTTGACACAAGGCCCTAAAATTAAAGAGTTTGAGGAAGCCTTTGCCGACTATGTGGGTTCAAAATTTGCAGTGGCGGTTTCAAATGGAACAGCGGCTCTTCACTTAAATTGTATCGCACTAGGAGTTAGTGCGGGCGATAAGGTAATTACTACGCCTATAACATTTGCAGCCTCGGCTAATTGCGTGAGATATTGTGGTGGAGAGGTGGTTTTTGCTGATATTGATCCAGAAACTTATTTATTGGATATAAATAAAGTAAGAGAGTTGCTTGAGGCTTCTCCAAAAGGAACTTATAAGGGAATTATACCTGTAGATTTTGCTGGTAGAGCCGTTGATTTAGAAACTTTCAAGGAATTAGCCAATGAATATGGCCTTTGGATTATAGAAGATTCCTGTCATTCCCCAGGTGGGCATTTTGTTGATTCCCATGGTATAAATCAGAATTGTGGAAACGGTAAATTCGCTGATTTAGCTATATTTTCTTTTCATCCTGTTAAACATATTGCAGCGGGAGAAGGAGGAATGATTACTACAAATGATGAAGAACTTTATAAAAAGTTATTAGCTCTAAGAACACATGGTATTGTTAAGAACGAAGCGCTTTACCTCAATCCTGTAGATTTTGCAGGAGGTGATGGAAGTTATCCGGCTTGGTATATGGAAATGCAAGAGCTTGGCTATAATTATAGGCTTACTGATTTTCAGGCGGCATTAGGCTTGAGCCAATTGGTACGTGCCCCTGAAGGTATAGTGCGAAGAAAAGAAATAGCCGCCACATATTCCAAGGCTTTCGAAGACAAAAGTTTTATAATAGACCAGTCAGGTTTAATAGAAGGCCATGCATACCATTTATATGTAATAGAAGTGGAGGATAGACTGGGTTTGTATAATTATTTACGAAACCATAATATTTATGCGCAAATACATTATATACCTGCACACTTAATGCCTTACTACAAACAATTTGGATGGGCAGAAGGTGACATGCCTGTTGCAGAAGGTTATTATAAGCACTGTATTAGTTTGCCTATGTTTCCTACCCTTACCAAAGAGGAACAAGAATTTGTTATCAATAAAATTACTGATTACTACAAATGAGTAACCTCTGTATCATACCTGCTAGAGGAGGAAGTAAAAGGATTCCCAGAAAAAATATTAAAGATTTTTTGGGTAAACCTATCATAGCCTACTCTATTGAAACTGCATTACAGTCTGACTTATTTGATGAGGTAATGGTATCTACAGATGATGAAGAAATTGCGAAAGTTGCAAAGGAGTATGGGGCTGATGTGCCCTTTATACGTTCAAAGGAAAATGCAGATGATTTTGCTACCACTACCGAGGTGCTCCTAGAAGTGATAGCTCAATATGAGAATAGGGGTAAGATATTTGAATATGCTTGTTGTATTTATCCTACTGCGCCATTAATAAAAGTAGAAAATCTCAAAATGGGCTATGCTAAATTGAATAATGAGCAATTTAGTACAGTTTTTCCATCTGTTGCCTTTTCTTACCCTATTTGGAGGGGGCTTAAAAAAACTCTAAATGATGGATTTGAGATGGTATGGCCTGAAAACTTAAACCAAAGATCTCAGGATTTGGAAGAAATTTACCATGATGCCGGGCAATGGTATTGGTTTAGTATAGAAGCTTTTAAAAATGACCAGAAATTGTTTGGAGACAGAACTTCTTGTATTGTTTTAGAGGAAACTGAAGTGCAGGATATTGATACCCTAATAGATTGGAAACTGGCAGAATTGAAATATGAGCTCTTATAAGGTTTTGTCACAACAAAAATTTGAATCTGATGGCTATGCAATTGTACCCATCAGGATGGAAGACCGTTATGCCATCATGAAATGGCGTAATGAGCAAATCTATCATCTCCGGCAGGACAAACCGATAATGAAGGTAGCACAGAATAAATACTTTACCGAGGTAATACCAAAATTATTTGAACAGGAGCGGCCAGGACAAATACTTTTTTCCTATCTTCAAAATGATAAATGTATTGGCTATGGAGGCCTAGTCCATATCAATTGGGTTGATAAGAATGCAGAGATTTCCTTTATTATGGAAACCTCATTGGAAGAAGTGTATTTTGAGTTTCATTGGAGTACGTATTTAGCTTTAATTGAGCAGCTCGCCTTTAAAGAACTAGGCCTTCATAAATTATATGTTTATGCATTTGATATCAGACCTCATTTATACAAGTCATTAGAGTTAAATGATTATTTTTTTGATGCAAGATTAAAAGAACACTGTTTTTTTGAGCAGCAATATCGAGATGTAGTAATTTATTCAAAACTAGCTTAAAATGACATTAGGGATATTGGCAAGTGGAAATCTGGGATTTGAAGTGCTAAAAAAATTAACTGCTTCAAGAAAAGTCATTTTTGTGCTGACAGACCAAAAATCAACAGATATTATTACATATTGTAAGGACAGGAAAATGGATTTCTTTATGGGTAATCCCAGAAACGGTGCCTGTGCTTCTTTCATAGAAAACAAAGCAATTGATGTACTTATATCAATAAATTATCTGTTTTTAATTGAGCAGGAGCTGATCAGTTTACCAAGAAAGATTTCATTTAACATTCATGGTTCTATGTTACCAAAATATAGGGGGCGGACACCCCATGTCTGGGCAATCATCAACAATGAAAAAACAACGGGAATTACAGCACATTTGATAGATATAGGATGCGATACAGGATCTATCCTGGAACAGATAATAGTTGAAATTACTCCAGATGATACTGGATTTACAATACTTAAAAAATTTGAGCAACTTTATTACCCGCTGATAGAAAAGGTATTAGAAAAATTAGAGTTTAATGAATTATCTACAAAGAATCAGCTTGAGTGGGAAGCCACGTACTTTGGGAAAAGAATGCCTGATGATGGAGAAATTAACTGGAATTGGCAAAAAGAAAGAATATGTAATTGGGTAAGGGCGCAAGCATACCCATACCCAGGTGCATTTACGATACATAATGGAGAAAAACTTATAATAGACGAAATAACTTATTCTGAAGCAGGCTTTTCGTATGATATGCCAAATGGCCTGATAGTATCCGTAGACCCTGTGAGAGTTAAAACACCTAATGGTGTGGTGGAATTAAATAGTATTAGAAATAATACTGTTCAATTGGAAATAAATAAATGCTTTAAAAAAGAAGAGAAATGAACATAGACGGATTTAATATTAATAACAACTCAGAAATGTTTATAATTGCAGAACTTTCCGCTAACCATAATGGGAGTCTGGAAACAGCATTAGCTACTATTAAAGCAGCAAAGCGCATTGGGGCAAATGCTATTAAGTTACAGACTTATACTGCAGATACGTTGACGATAAAATGTCAAAAAGATGATTTTATCATTAAATCTGGTTCAATATGGGACGGCAAAACCTATTATGAGCTATATCAAAGTGCATATACTCCCTGGGAGTGGCATGAGTCATTATTTAAAGCTGCGGCCGATGAAGGACTTATCTGCTTTTCATCTCCTTTTGATAAATCTGCAGTAGATTTTTTGGAAAATTTAAATACTCCTGCTTATAAAATTGCTTCATTTGAAATAACAGATATCCCCTTAATTGAATATATAGCTTCTACAGGAAAGCCAGTTATTATTTCTACTGGTATTGCGGAGCAAGATGATATTGAATTGGCCCTCGATGCATGCAGGAGAATGGGCAATTACGATATAGCCTTATTGAAATGCACCTCCAGTTACCCAGCACCTGTTGAAGAGGCTAACATGGTTATGGTAAGGGATTTGGCGGAGCGTTATGGGGTAATTTCCGGACTGTCAGATCATACTATGGGTAGTATTGTTCCTGTAGTGGCTACCTGTTTTGGCGCAAAAATTATTGAGAAACACTTCATTTTAGATAAGTCAATAGGAGGGCCAGATGCATCTTTCTCAATGGATGAGGAAGAGTTTACCCAGATGGTAAAAGCTGTAAGAGAAGCCGAAAAGGCAATAGGGGTAATTGATTACTCACTAACAGAGAAGCAGAAGAAAGGGAAAGATTTCTCTCGTTCTCTATATGTAGTAAAAGATATTAAGAAAGGGGAGTTAATTTCAGAAGCGAATGTAAGAAGTATTAGACCAGGCTTTGGACTTCATCCGAAGTATTATAGTAGCATAATTGGTATGGCGGCTAAGGCTGACTATTTGAAAGGGGATCGTGTCGAAGATGATGTTTTAAATTAATAGCTAAAGTCATCCGGCCAAAAATACTAACATTAACAAAGGCTTTTAGACTTTGATATTTAACCGAATTACGACACCCACCAACAGGAATAATTTTGAAACCTTAAATAGGAGTGTCTTTAAGAAGTTTAAGAAAATATGCTATCAGTTTATTTAAAGCCGTCTTTCATTAATATTAAAACTTTTCGCGGATGACAGCATTTAATCACTACAAATAACATGAATTTGTTTATTATAGGATCTCCATTACAATTAATAAATGCATCTGAAGCAAAATATCAGCTAGCTATTCCTGAAGATGAGTCTTATTTAATTGTAATTAATTTTTTTGGGGAAAAGAATCTAATGCAATTAAAGCAAACCTTGGAATTATATAAGTGGAGAAATATACTTTTCTTTAATTATTTAGTCAAAAATAAGGTATCTCAACTATTTAAAATCCGAGCTATCATTATACAGGTAACTAACAAATTCAAACGAAACGCAGTATCACAAGTTTTCGTGGGAGAATACAATGCATATGAAATCAGGGCTGTCGCAAACAAATTTAACCATGCCAAAACTTTTCTTCTAGATGATGGAAATGGATCTATAGATGTGGCGAATAAAAGATTAAACAATGCAGGTGCAGTTACCCCTATTTCACTACGTTATTTTATATATAGATCATTTGGACTTAACGTTAGGGAATATAAAACAATTAACTTTTTCACTTTTTACTCATATTTGTTTCAAAATAAAGTCCGTCAAATTTCAGTTATTAAAAATAACCTTGACCTTACTAGGTCACTAAATCAATCTAAAAAGCAAGGAGATGAAATTTACTTTCTCGGAAATAAATTTGTTGAAAAAGATTATATAAGTTACGGTCAATACAAGGACCAGCTAGAATTTGCAATAAATTACATTAAAAAAAATATTGGAGAGAATATCACCTATTTTCCTCATAGAGGAGAAGGCTTAGATAAGTTGAAAAAAATACAAGAAGATTTAGATTTGAAAATACAAAATATTGACTTGCCAATAGAACTGTATCTATTAAGAGATAGTTCAAGGCCTTTGTTAGTGACAACATTTTTTTCATCTGCCATAAATTCAATAAGCAATTTATTTGGTAATGAGATTTCATTATTATCATTTTATATTAACCCTTCAAAATTCAAAATTTTAAGCTCTAAAGTCGTAGCAAATATATATAAGGATTATGACAAGAATAATATAAAAGTGGTCAAGAAAAACTAATTAGAATTTTTGATGAAATTAGTTAGCAATAGCATTATTCTTTTAGTTAGCTCAATAATCTCAAGTGGAATTCCATTTTTGCTACAACCTTTTCTAACAAGAGTTCTTACTCCAACGGATTATGGTTACATATCACTTTTTCAGATTGTTACTGCAATACTAACGCCTCTTATTCATCTCGGGTACAATACCGCCATTGAAAAAAAGTTTTTTGATACTGATAATGTTTTAAATATTAATAAGCTTCGCGGTACTGCCCTGATTATCTCATCAGGTATAGTATTCTTTTGGATAGGAATTCTTTTGATACTAAATTATACATCTATTCTAAATATTGGATTTAGTTATGAATGGATATTGTTAGCAGGGCTTTTTAGCATTTCAGAAACTCTCGTTATACATAGATTAAGTAGCCTTAAAATCCTTAATAAGTTCTCTCAATTAGGGATATTCAATATAATTCTGTCATTTTTAGATTTAGGATTTACCTTAATTTTTATTTTAATTTTTGATTTCGACTGGAAAGGTAGAATACTTGGCAGAGTAGTGGCTTGGTCGCTATGTGGATTAGCTTCTTTTATTTGGTTAAAACAAGATAATCTAGTGTCACTCATTTTTGACAATCGTTACTTAAGAATACTAAATAGATTCTCTTTGCCAATAATCCCTCATTTGCTGAGCGCATTTGTTATTAGTGCTTCAGATCGCATCTTTATATTAAGAATGGTCGGGAAACATGAATTAGGAATTTATACTGTGGGCTACCAATTAGGCATGATTGTTATAGTAGTTGGAGCTGCATTTAATAAAGTGTGGCAACCCTTTATATTTAAGGAATTAAATTTTAAAGAGTTTAAGCGAAACCGTAAAATAGTAATCTATACTTATTATTATTTTGCCTTTATTTCAGTATTTGCAGTAATAATGGGTTTATTTGCTCCATATTTTGTAAAATATTTTTTGGGAAGTCAATTTCAAGAATCTTCTAAGTATATTTTATATGTAAGCTTAGGATATGCTTTTAATAGTATGTTTACCATTATATCAACCTATTACTATTTCTCAGAAAATACTAAGATTATTGCTTTATCAACGTTTTTTACCGCGGCAATTAATTTAGTAGCTAATTTCGTTCTAATTAAATTAAATGGGGCTATTGGTGCAGCACAAGCAACGTTATTATCTTTTTTCTTACAATGGATTGTCACTTGGTACCTTTCTAACAAGGTTTACCCAATGCCATGGAGAATTACAAAATATGGATAATTCCCTTGAGAAGAACTCATAACAGATAGAATGCTACAAGTACCAGTACCAAAATTAGGACTAAACGGTTGCTAGTTGAGTAATAATGCTATTTTAATTATTTTGAGGAATTCTAAGACGCTATTCTACAGATTATAAAAAAATCCAGTAACCACATAATAATGGAACTTTAAGTAAAACAAAGCTATTGTTCCTAGTCGTTTCTTCAGAATGTACCTGGTTTGCTATTTGATACTTCATTTTTTTGTTAACGAGAATGAATGAGGTAAGTCTTCTATCCTATATTTTGCATTAATACTACCTGTAATAGGGTTTATTGGGCTTAATGTTCCTATTATATTAATATTTTATTTAATAGTAAAAGTGTTCATTTAGTTAATTGCTCATATTAGGAGCTATCATTTTACTATTTCAGATAGAGTTTTGATTTCATTCAGGGAAGACCAAAAGATTTAGGTTTATATTCTATTGGGTATCAGAGGGGATTATTTATTTCCACGATAGGTGTGGCCTTTAATAAAGTATGGCAACCATTAGCTTATAAATAGTAAAACTTAAATACCGATTCCGCCAAATTAAAATTGGTTCATCCCTTCTACGTTGCCATGAGTATTATACTTATAAAGGCAGATGGACTGTATATTTTTCTGCTATACTTAATACAAATATTTAGGAGAGGAATTTCATGCTTTCAGTAAATTTTTTAAGTTAATATCTTTTGCTTAAACTTTTAATATAGGTTATATACTGATATAACCTATAGTATTTTTTAAAAATAGTAATCGATTAATTTTTAAGATTACTGTATTTACAGCCTTTTTAAACTTCATAATAATTTACTGGCTATTTCGGTCAAACCATGCCAGTGATTTCGGTCAAATGGTGCCACTGTAAAAGATGATGCAAAGTAGTAAAAATTAATTATTCATTTTTCAAAATCCCTTTTCTTAATGACTCTCCTTTCAGATCAATTCTGTGGGAGGAGTTGACCAGGCGATCAAGAATAGCATCAGCAATAGTGCCTTCCCCGATAATATCATACCATGCAGACACCGGTATTTGTGAGGAGACTATTGTGCTTTTTTGATTGAAGCGGTCGTCAATAATATCCATCAAGGCTTCTCTGAGCGTGCGTATCGAAAGCCTGAAGACCAAAATCATCCATTAGTAGCAAGTCTACTTTTAAAAGTTTTTTAAGTTCTCTGAGGTAAGTACCATCCACTTTTGATAGTTTCAACATGGATAGTAACCGAGCCGTATTGGTATAATAAACCTTGTAACCCATCATGCAAGTCTGATTTCCCAGTGCCTGAGCCAAGTAACTTTTTCCAACTCCTGAGGCCCCTGTGAGTATAATGTTCTCCTTTTTTGTGATAAAATCCAGCGTAGCCAGTCGGTTAAACATGTTTTTGTCAAGGTTTCTGGCCTCGGCATAGCTTACTTCTGCAGTAGAGGCTTTTTGACGAAAGCCGGCTTGTTTAAGTAGCCTACCAATTTTCTTGTTTTCACGGTCTTCCCATTCATGATCAGCCATCAGGGCCAGGTATTCATCAGGGGTGATGTCATTAAACTTGTTGCTTTTAACATGTTGAAGGTGCAAGTCGGCCATGGCTGTTAAGCGCATCTGTTTTAATTTTTCTACGGTTTGATTGTTGTTCATATATTTTAAATTTAAGTTATTGATTAAAAGCTATTTATAGGTTTTTGCTCCACGTATGTTAGGGTGGTCGGGTATATGTGATTGTGTGTTACCTAGCTGCCCCTCCTCTAAAGAGTCATTGTCAAGGTTGTTTTGCAAGATGTTTTCGATGCGCCTGTAAGAGACTGCATCGGCATATACTGCACGCTTACAGGCATTATCCAGTCTTTTGGAACCGTATTGCCGATGAAGCTGGATAATACCCATTGCTCTTTTATAGGCTGTTTCAGGATAATCGCACTCAATGAACAGGCCGTTTATACAGGCTAGCACGTTCTCCCCATGGACGGCAGCTTTCTTTATGAAAAATTCAGGGCTCCAGTCGGTATAATCCCTGTGGGTGCTGCTCAGGTGTTTCTTATTGGTGTTATAGTGCCCCATTGAAGGGTTGCGCACATGCGAAGCTATCCGCTCATGATAGTAATAGACCTCAACAGTTGAAGCGGTATAATGGATTGTGGTAGACTTGCCTATATAGCGGTATGGCACACTGTAATAACTTTTATCAGCAGAGAAATATACATAGCCTATCTTCTGCACTTTGGCCCTGCAATAGTCTTTAAGCTGATAGGCCTGTGCAGGAAGCGCTTTAAGATAAGGCCGTTCTACTGATTGGAAAAGCTCTCTTCTACTCGCCTGTTTTCTTTGAAAGAGCGCATCGTTATAGCCTACCAGTAGCTTTTGTATCTCCCTGTTTAAATCCTGCAAAGAGAAAAAAGTCATCTGCCGCAGTGGGTAATATATCCGCTGATAGCTTAGTTGCACAGCATTTTCCACTAAAGCTTTATCCTGTGGCGCGTAGCTTCTGGTAGGGTTAATGACACAGTTGTAATGATGGGCAAAGTCCTTGAAGGAGCGGTTGATGTCCGGTTCATATTTACTGGCTCTGGTAACCGCTGATTTTAAGTTATCAGAAACAATCGCCTTGGGTACCCCTCCATAAAAAGCCATTGCATGGTTCATGCAAGTAATCAAGTCTTCTCTTTTCTGGCTTTTACAGGCCTCTACATACGTGTACTGGCTATTGGGCAATATGGCCACAAATACTTCAACGTCAATTTGCTCGCCCGTTTCTTTGTCTACGATGTGCAGCTTTGAGCCGGCAAAATCAATGTAAAGCTCTTTGCCCGGTTCATGCTCAAGCTTCATGGAGCCTTTTGTATGGGCAAACTTACGCCTGTAATGCTCCATAAACTGGGTATAGCTGTAAGGCTGTTTGGCTTGAAGCTCATAATCCTGATAATGATAAAGGAAAGTGAAGCCGGGATGGTTGCGGGCCTGGTTTACCTGCTCAAAATATTGCATCAGCTCATCGAAACGCTCATTTTTGATGGTGGTCTGAGAAGGGAAAAGTTCTTTCAACCTGCCCACATCAAATTGCAGGAGCTCTTCGGCTTTATAATCGCTGGCTTTTATAAGCTTAATATAGTTGTTTACCGTGTTGCGGGAAATGCCTAAAGTATCGCCAATCTGACGGTTGCTCAGGCTGTCTAAGTGTAGTGTAATTATTTGTTTGATGTCCATAGGATCAAGAGTATTAGCCATATCGTTTTTTATTTACGATATAGCATGTTTTGCTTGATCTTTCACAGTGGCACAAATAGAACCGTAACAGCTGGCACAAATAGAACCGTTTTAAGGAGGCCTTAAACCTACAATAATGGCACAGTTTAAACCGAAATCACTGGCACTATAAAACCGAAATGGGTGGCACAATTTGAACCGAATTAGCCATTTATATTTTAATTAAGAAGTTTGGAGCAATTGGAGCCGTCAAGGCTACTTTATTAAGTTTTACAGTTAAATTTGTGTTAATTTGGTTTCTGTCGAATAAGCTACATAAATTGCCACGGCTTTCCATACAGAACATGAAGTGGAAAAGACTCAAATGATTTCTCCATAATGAAGGCTAAAGTTAACCTCGAAAAATTCGTATTCGAAGTCTATTTAGTATACTACGTCCTTTTAGAGTTCTTCTTGACAAGTAGTAAATGGGAAAAATTTTCTTTTTTATATTTTGCAATTATTATCCCTGTGTTTCTTTATCTTATTATTGCGTCTCCGATTTCATTAAAGAAAGATTATAGGAAAAGTAGTCTATACTTGTTAATAATGATTTGTCTCGTTGGTTTAGTATCAATTATAAGATTTGACATACCTACAATATATAACTTATTATTATTCTCTTTGCCAATCGTAATTATACGTGAAAGCAGGGTTAAAATTTCTGTTTCTTTAGTAAATAAACTATTTATACTTTGTATAATAATTGGTATGGTGATTTACCACGTAGGTTATCAGCGATTTGGATACTTACCATTTATCCATGGAGTGGCCGGTTCGGAACCCGATTGGAAGATATCCATTTTTCCAAGAACTCCTGCTTCTGGTTTTTTTGGGTTATTTATTATTTTACTGAACTATTACTATTCAAAGGGCAAAAGTAGGTTTGTGTTTTATTTTTTAGGCTTCTATTTTATGCTGTTTTCTGGTGTGAGATCCGCTTTGCTAATTTTTTTCATTTTCATTTTATTTGAATTGCTTAATTCGTTTGTAAAATTCAGGCCTAGAATAACCTATCTCTTTTTTGGCCCATTTGTGATACTTATGGTCATAATGAGTCTAAATTTTAATTCAATAATCCAGAATTTCAGTGATTCCGATAATGGCTTTGTTAGTTCACTTATCGCAAAATCTACTTTTGAAAAGGCTTCTAAAGTAGAAGCAGGAGATGAGAACTATAGGACATGGCTGTGGGGGGAGCATTTAGAAATCTATGCAATAAATCCGTTATTTGGCGTAGGAACGTTTAAGATAACCGATTACACTAAATATGATTTATATGGTAGTGATGAATTTGAAGGGTCTGAATCCTTTTTTACACGTTGGCTTGCTCGTATAGGAATACTCGTATTTTTGTTACTCTTTTTTTTAGGGCATGCTTATTTTGAATCGCTTTCTGAACGTAGAAAGTATGCTTATCTAACCCCAATTTTTATAACCGTACTAATGCTAACTTATGGTAGTTTTTTAATGCCTTATAATTTTATGTATATTCTTCTTTTCAGCTCACTAAATAAAGAATGAGAAAGCTTTTAATAATTGCACATAACATTAACAGTGCTGGAATAACATCTCAGACAAACAACTTAATTAATGAGTTAAGCACCAGAAATGATTTAAGCTGTAGAATTATTCTACCCAATCATTCCGGATTTGCTGCTACAAAGAATATTAAAAGTAAGAATTTTAAAATCACCATGCTTCCCTATCCTCGCAATCGCATTTCGAAAATATTTTTGCGAATTTTCTATGATGCATTGCTTATTCCCATTTTAATAATTAAGCATAATCCCAAATCAGTTTTAGCAATTGCTAATTACTTACCCTCACCAATTTTTTTCCGCAAAAAAATAATTCTAATAAGGCATCCATATTTGTTAAAAACGGAACTATCTCAAAGATTACCTCTTTCCCAAAAGCTAAAAGAAAAATTAACAAGATTGTTACTTCGAGTAACCCTATTTACTACAGATTTGGTTATTCTTCAAAGTGAGTACATGAAAGATAATTTTCAAAAAGTATACAAAAATATTAATACAATAGTTTTACCTAATCCTTTAAGTAATGCCTTCTTAAAAAAAGAAGCTAAAGTAGAAAACAAAGATCTAGAAGTAGATGACAATTCAACCTACTTATTTTATCCAAGCAGATTCTATCCTCATAAAAATCATATTTTTATTAACAATTTGGTAAAGAAATATTATAAGGAATTGGAAGATTTAAACGTTAAAATTCAAATAACACTAGGAGGTGAGGCTTTAAATTACTTCTCTGGTTATGAAAAAGAGTTATATGATAAGTTAATTGAAGATTACAAAAACGAGCCCTATAACAAAACTATTATAAATATCGGAGAACTTAGTCAAACCGATTTGACAAAATATTATCAAAACGCTACGGCAATTTTTTTCCCTTCTTCTGAAGAGACATTTGGTAATGGACTAATTGAAGGAATGTTTTTTAAGCTTCCCTCTTAGTCCCAAGATTAGAGTATGCAATTACTATCTGCGAAGATGCAGGTATTTATTTCAACCCGGATGATGTAGATTCTGCTTTTGCTAACATTAAAAAATTAACTCTAGATTTAGAGTTTTTAGATAGTCAATCGGCTTTAAGTGAGAAAAGGTTTTCTAAATTTATTTTAACGAATGAATGGATTGATATTTTAATTGAAAGAATAGAGCTACTACACACTGCCAATTGATGTGGAAATATACAATCTTATTTTACTTCTCTGTCATCGCTATCTGGTTATTAATCGAAAATGTGATTAATAATAGATTTTCTCAATTAGAACAGATTGAAATATCCTACTTTACAGAAACTGATCCAATAGATTTCACAGTATATTATTCCTCTTCAGAGTTCTTCAGAAGAGAAGCATTTTTTAAAGGGAGATATGAGAAGGTACATAACAATAAATATAGAGTAGTTTTTCACTTAAAAGATTCGAAAATAAATAACATTCGTTTTGATCCAGAGTTTAAGAAAATTGAAGATGATGTTCTTATAACTGAAATCAAGTTAATTTCCAAGAAATCAATTATTCTCATTCAGGGAAAAGATATTAATAGGCAAATTAAGTCAATTAATAAATTAATGTGTACTTCTTCATATTCAGGGCTGAAAATTAGTCCTTCAAGCCCAGTGGATAGGTCGGACTATTCAATCATCTTGTTTCCTCTTAAAAATGTTGCTCAATTTTATTTAGGAGGGATAAGTAAAAAAGTTTTCTTGAATCTTATCTTAGTCACCTTATTAATAGTCGCTTTTTTTAAATCAGTAAGCTATTCAGACAGTTTTCAATGGGTTTTAATAGTGAGTTTCTTTGTAGCAGCAATTTTCTTTAACAAAGTTACTTTAATTATTGGTATTATATTATTTGTTATTAGTAGCATAACTTATAGTTCACAGAAACAAAGTAAATTGGCTCGGAAACAAAGATTCTTTTATAATCTCAATTGTATACTTTCTTTATCTCATATACCTAATTTTCTCCGCTGAGTTATCAGTATTGCAATTGCTAGAAAACCAATTCTCGTTGATTCTTTTTCCGGTAGTTTTCTTTTTTTTGAGCTGTCCTCAACGGATAAGGTAGAAATTAATCTTATTACAGAAAGGTTCTCGAAAATAATTGTCTTGTTTGTCCTTATATCAATCACTTTGATCTTAATAGAATCGAGCTTAAGTATTATTGAAGTGTATAGATATTCTCCGTACTTAACGGAAACTGTTTTTGCATGGCTGAACAATCCGTTACACCCCTCCTTCTTAAGTTATAGCCTCTTTGTTGGTTTTCTTTTCATGGTAAATAATGTTAAAGATAAAAGTAATAACAAGGCAAAAATTTACTTAGTGGTATGGGTGCTTTTATATTTTGTATCGATGATGATGATTGGTGCCAGAATATCAGTTCTGCTTTCTTTTATTTTGATTGTATTTATAGTGGTGAGAATCTTCAAGATGGATGATTTTTATTCTTTTGAGTGGAAATTGTTGATCGCGATCTTCTTAGTAGGGCTTGTGTTTCACATTATATTATTTAATTTTATTCTTGAGAGCATAGATCCAGTGCGGTATCATTTATGGAAGTTAAGTGCCTCTTTAATATGGGAGAACCCATGGATAGGTATCAAATATGGGTGTTTTGTGGATTTCTATAAACAGTATTTGTTGAGCAATAATTTGGAAATTAATCAATTATTTGGACATCCTCATAATCAGTTTTTATACGTTGCGTTAAATTTCGGGATACCTATTTTTATCATCTTTATATTTGTGTTGGGGTTTTCATTATATAAAGCAATATTAGCTAAGAACGGGATTCTGTTTTTCTTTTTACTCGGCTCTTTAATTTTCATGTCATTTGATTTACTTCTTAACTCTATGAAAGGTGTTGTACCGTTCGCATTTTTTTATGCCTATATTGTATCTTTTAGGAGTAAAGCGAAATAATACGTATCTCTTATATTCACTAAAACATTTTGTCTTAATAAAAACTGCAATGACCTCGGATACAAAATATGATCTAACGGGTTCTATCGTTTTATATAAAAATGATCCTAGAAATTTAGAGCCTACTCTAAAAAGTTTTTTGGATACAAATTTAAATGTTAGACTGTATCTTATTGATAATTCACCCACTAATATTCTTAATAGTCTTTACGCAAATGATGATAGGGTGGAATATATATTTAACAATGAGAATAGAGGTTATGGTACAGCACATAACCAAATTCTTTTAAAGTCGTCCGATTTATCTTACTACCATTTAATATTGAATCCGGATGTTTATTTTGAAAAAGATGTATTAGAGACTGTTTTCAACTTTATGCAAGAGAATATTGAGATTGGTCAAATAATGCCAAAAGTTCTCTATCCTAATGGTGATATTCAATATTTATGTAAGCTCCTACCGAGGCCAATTGACTTAATTCTTAGAAGATTTCTTCCTTTTTTGAGGTTTAAGGAATATGAACTGAGTTCATTCGCCTATAATAAAATTGTAAATATCCCTAATCTTTCTGGCTGTTTCATGTTTTTACGCACAGAGTATTTAAATAAAATTGGAGGTTTTGACACAAATTTTTTTATGTACCTAGAAGATATCGACCTGACTAGAAGGATGCACAGATACTATAAAACAATTGTTTATCCTGAAGTGTGTGTGACTCATGAACATGAAAAAGGATCATTTAAGAACCCTAGATTGCTCTACGCCCATATTAAATCCGCAATTTACTACTTTAATAAGTACGGATGGTTTTTCGATAAAGAAAGAAGATTTTTGAATAAAAAGACCTTGGACCATATTAATCAAAAGTAGCTTAATTGGCTTTGTGTTAACAACTACGTATTTGTATCTGAGTGATAGAAAGAATATTAGTTTAATGATTAGTGTCATCCGATTAAAATAATCTTAAAAAAGGTAGTTATTGGAAAAGTACAAAGGCGAGATTTTTCAATCTCCCCTTTGCTTTGTAATATTGAAGATTCTCACACCAACAATATTACAGATGAAAAGTACGAAATTATCAGGACAACCAATAATCTGCCAACTTCTTTCCTTTGTTCCAAGGGAATTGGTTCAAAAGTCGGTAAGCAATTTTGCTTCCGATAAATATTATAAGACCATGAGTACTTACAAGCAGTTTGTATTTATGCTTTATGGCATCATCAGCAAATCCAGCTCCTTAAACAGTCTTTGCAAGTGCCTCTTATTTTTAGAAGGCAAGCTATGCTATCTGGGGATAGATAAACTGCCTGCCGTCAGCACCCTCTCCGATGCTAATTGTAACAGGGACAGCGAGGTGTTTGCAGATTTGTATTATAAAGATGAGCTACGAGGTCAGCCATTAATGCTGCCCATCAATGGGGAAGCTCCCGGTGATAAGCTCAAACGATTTGATAGCACTACTTTTACTTTGTTTAGCGAGGTTTTCAAAGGAGCGGGGCGTAAATCCTTGGCCGGAATAAATAAGGGCGGAATAAAAGCCCAAACTCTCCTCCCATTTGACAGCTTGGTGCCTGAATATATTGAACTGGGTGCTTCGGCTAAAAACGACATGGATTTCCTCGGACAGCTACCGGTAAAAAAGGGATATTTATATGTCTTTGATAAAGGCTAGGTGAACTATAAGATTTATTCCCAATGGAATGATATGGGCGTATTCTTTGTCACCCGGCTCAATAAAAATGCGTCCTATAAGGTATTACGGGATAATCCTGTGGATGCACTCGATGTCATGTCATGTGAAGGAATTATTAGAGACCAAATTATACTGGTAAAGCTAAAAGGCTCTAAGGATGGACTTCAGCTACGTTTAGTGACTTACAAAGACCCAAATTCATTTAAAACACTCAAGTTTATTACCAACCAAATGGAATACAAGGCATTGACCATCAGCCATATTTATAAAAATAGATGGGCAATAGAACCATTTTTCAAGCAACTAAAACAGAATTATCAATTGAGGTACTTTTTCTCGGATAGTGCGCAGGGAATTATGAGTCAAATATGGATAGCCTTGATTGCCAATTTGATTTTTACCGTCATTTTTAACCGAAATAAGCAAGCCGAATCTTATACCACAGTGGTAAGCAGGGCCAGAAGTGGTCTGAACACCTACGTTTGTTTTTTGAGTATCATTAAACATCAAAAATTAACCAGTTAGGAGAGAGATAATGAAATAGTACAAATCACATTACTTGGAAACCAAGAGGGGGGTGTTTTTCAGAAATCAAATAAATCGCCCTAAATTTACAAAAAAGACGGTTTATCCTTAATATTGAAAATTAGTCGGATGACAGTATTTAATGATTAAAAATATATTTCTAATTTTGTTTTCTTGTTAATTACAAATCTTCTTTAAAGATAATTATTGGTAATGCCCCAAACCCTAGCTAGCTTAATAACATCCTTTATACTTACTTTTCTTTTAACGCCCTTGGTCATAGGGTTTTTTAGGAAGAAGAATATAATGGACAAACCCGGAGGCAGAAAAATACATGCGGGTGATACACCCAGTATGGGGGGGATAGCCATTTTTGCAGGGGTACTCATAGCTATGGCCATTTGGATGCCCTTCCCGTACGTGCAACAGTTTAAATTTTTTTTTGGTGCCATGGGAATTATGTTTCTCGTTGGTTTGCGAGATGACCTCGTGCCCGTTCGGCCACTAGTAAAACTATCTGCACAATTGTTGGCCGCTGTCATGATCATTTTTCTTTTGGACATAAGGCTGAGCGAGCTTTACGGGCTCTTCACCATTGATAATATTCCTTATTTTGCCAGTGTGGTGCTTACCCTATTTACTTTTATTGTTGTTACTAATTCGTACAATCTTATCGATGGGCTCGATGGCCTGGCAAGCAGTATTGGCATTATTGCTTTCTTCTTTTTTGGCATCTATTTCTTTTTAGTAGGTATCGTGCAGTATTCCATTATTTGTTTCTCCTTTATAGGTGCTTTAATAGCTTTTTTAAATTTTAATTGGCAACCCTCCCGTATATTCATGGGCGATACCGGTGCCCTTTTAATTGGCATGGTGCTGGCAGTAATTACCATTAAGTTTATTGATTATAACCATCACCTACCCGATGGTAACGATTTTAAGCTTCAGGCCTCAGTAGGAGTAGGTATATCAGTAATTATCATTCCATTATTTGATACGCTTAGGGTTTTTGTATCAAGAGCATGGAGGAAAAAATCTCCTTTTTCGCCAGATAAAACGCACATACATCATATGCTCATGCGGCTGGGCTTTAGTCATGGTGCAACCACCCTCATTATTGTATTCGTAAATATTGTTATCATCATTTTAGCCTTAACGCTCGATTTTCTGGGCGATAACCTCTTAGTACCTATTGTTATAGGGAGTTGCCTCTTAATGAGTATAGTACTAGATCTGTTAGTGAAAGAATCCGTTCTTCGCAAGAAACAAAGCATTGCAAAAAGGTTTAGGAGAGATTAAAAACCCAGACACAAAAAGCTGCCGTTAAGCAAATTTTCTTTGTTGTAATCAAATCTCTGCTCTTCGGTATTGCTTTTATAAACCTTACCTCCAGCGGCTTCTACTATCGCTTGGCCTGCTCCCGTGTCCCACTCCATAGTAGGGCCATGGCGATAATAAATATCTGCTTGGCCTTCTGCAACCATGCAGAATTTCAACGAGCTGCCAACTGCAATGTGGTCGGTTACCATGTACTCCTTTAGCAATGCATCCTCTTCCGGGGAGGCGTGAGAGGCACTTCTCACTGCAATTCTTTCGGCAGCATGCTTATTTACTGTTAGCGCTTGCTTTTTACCATCCACTATTTTGTACGCTCCGCTTGCGTTACCATAGTACAAAACTCCTGTAGCAGGCACGTAAATTACTCCCATAACAGGGTAATGGTTTTTAATAAGTGCAATGTTTACCGTAAACTGCCCATTTCGTTTAATAAACTCTTTTGTGCCATCCAAAGGGTCAACCAACCAAAAGGTGTCCCAGGCTTTGCGCTCGTTAAATGAAATATCCCTGCCTTCTTCTGATAATATTGGAAATTGCGTTTCAAGTTGCTGCAAGCCCGGTCTTATTACATTTTCGGCTGCTTTATCTGCAAGTGTAAGCGGACTATTATCTGCTTTATAGTCTACTATATCGCTTAAATTAGCATTATTGTAAATGTCCATTATGGCCTCTCCGGCTTCTACAGAAATTGATATAATATCTTGGGTGAGCTTTTCTTGATTCATTTTTTTTTAATTAAAATTGAAATTACATATCTAAGACCTATTTTAATAATAGGTGAATGTTAACTTTGTAAAAAGTTTATATTTTGGAAAACATCTTCCCAATTTTTGATAACGTACTCTCTCGCCCCGATAAGGAAAAATTACTCAAGCAACGGGCGGTAGTTCTGTGGATGGTTGGCCTTTCGGGTTCAGGAAAAAGTACCTTGGCAAGAGCGCTGGAAAACAGTTTGCATGAGCAGGGCGTGCTAACCCAGCTGCTCGATGGCGATAACTTGAGAGTGGGCTTGAACAATAACCTCAGCTTTAGCGAGGCGGATAGAAAAGAAAATATCCGCAGGGCGGCTGAAACAGCTAAATTATTTATGAATGCGGGTCTGGTAACCATTTGCTCATTTATTAGCCCGGTGGAAGAGGTAAGAAAGATGGCCAGAGAAATTATTGGTGCCGGTTATGCCGAGGTATTCATCGATTGTCCGCTGGAAGTGTGTGAACAGCGGGATGTGAAGGGCTTATATGCCAAAGCGCGTAAGGGCTTAATACCAAATTTTACAGGTATAAGTGCTCCTTTTGAAGCACCTGTAAAACCGGAAATTAGAGTAAATACAGCTACGCAATCGCTCGAGGAGTGCCATCATTTGCTGGTAAAAGAAATTTTAGAAAGAATAAAATATTAATATGTCATCTTATAATTTATCGCATTTAGATCAGCTGGAAGCTGAAGCCATTTATATTTTTAGGGAGGTTGCAGCGCAATTTGAAAAGCCGGTCATCCTCTTTTCAGGAGGAAAGGACTCCATTACCATGGTTCATTTGGCGCAAAAAGCCTTTTGGCCTGCTAAGGTTCCTTTTCCATTATTGCATATTGATACAGGGCACAATTTCCCTGAGGCATTGGAGTTCAGGGACAACTTGGCTACAAGATATAATGTTACACTCGATGTTGGCCTGGTGCAAGGCTCAATTGATAAAGGCACCGCACGAGAAGAGAAAGGTATTAACCCAAGCAGGAATAGTCTCCAATCAATTACTCTTTTAGAAAAGCTTGAAGAAGGTGCTTATGATGCTGCCTTTGGTGGTGGCCGAAGAGATGAGGAAAAAGCACGTGCCAAGGAGCGTTTCTTCTCACATCGTGATGATTTCGGACAGTGGGATCCTAAAAACCAGCGCCCTGAGCTGTGGAATTTATACAACGGTTTGAAGGCTCCCGGTGAGTCGTTCAGGATTTTCCCCATCAGTAACTGGACGGAAATGGACGTTTGGCAATACATAAAAAAGGAAGATATTCAGCTGCCAAGCATTTATTTTTCTCACCAAAGAAGCGTGGTGGATAGAGGAGGAGTGCTCATTGCAGAGTCACCTTACAATACCCTGCTGAGCAATGAGAAGTACGAAGAGAAAACCATAAGGTACAGAACGCTCGGATGCATGACCATAACTGGAGCCATTGAATCTGATGCGGACGATCTGAATAAGATTATAGAAGAGGTAGCGGCCGCAAGGCAAACAGAGCGCGGCAATAGGGCAGATGATAAACGCTCCGAAGCAGCTATGGAAGACCGAAAAAAGCAAGGATACTTTTAAAGAGGAGATTTGAAATTTGAAAGATGAAAAACGTACATTCTAAACAATCCATAGCAAATGCTAGAAGATAAAGATCTGAAACTGAGGACCAAAAAATTTGCTCTGTCAATTATTTACTTATTTAGAGGTTTACCCAGAGAATATGAATTCCGGGTGATCGGCAATCAGTTGTTAAGATCTGGTACCTCTGTTGGGGCAAACACCGGAGCTGCTTTTAGAGCACGTAGTAATAAAGAATTCATCGCTAAGATCGGTATTGTAATTGAGGAAGCAGATGAATCTCATTTTTGGTTGGAATTGTTAGAGGAAATCACTGATAAAGAGCAATCTAAGGTTTTAGAACTTAAAAAGGAGTCTGACGAACTTACTGCCATTTTTACGTCTATTTCAAAAAAAATGAAAAATAAATAAAATAATATGTGCAAAATAAACTCCTTGACCTTTCAACCTTCAAACCTCAACTTTCATCTTTAATATAATGGAACAACTAACTAAAAATAAAACTTCAACTGAAGGTTATTTAGACATGGATTTGCTTCGTTTTTCTACCGCTGGCAGCGTAGATGACGGCAAAAGTACACTTATAGGCCGACTGATGTTTGATACCAAATCAATTTTTGAGGATCAGATTGATGCTATTGAGGCATCGAGCAAAAATAGGGGTGATGAGCATGTGAACCTTGCCTTGCTAACGGATGGCTTAAAGGCCGAAAGGGAACAAGGCATTACCATTGATGTGGCCTACAGATATTTTGCCACACCCAAAAGAAAATTTATAATAGCCGATACTCCGGGTCATATTCAATATACCAGAAACATGGTGACCGGTGCTTCAACAGCCAATCTGGCCATTATCCTCATCGATGCGCGAAAAGGAGTGATTGAGCAAACTAAAAGACACTCTTTCATTGCATCATTACTACAAATAAAACATGTAGTAGTGTGCATCAATAAAATGGATCTGGTTGATTATGCCGAAGAGGTTTTTGAGCAGATAAAGAAAGATTACCTCAGCTTTGATGCCAAGTTAGAGATTCCTGATATTCGTTTTATCCCAATATCTGCCCTAAATGGGGATAACGTGGTAGATAAATCAAAAAATATGGACTGGTACCAAGGGCCATCGCTATTATGGACCTTGGAAAATGCACAGGTAGCCTCCGATAGAAACCTTATAGATGCCCGTTTTCCGGTGCAGTGGGTTATCAGGCCACAATCGGATAAGTACCATGATTATAGAGGCTATGCCGGTCAGGTTTGTGGAGGTATTTTTAGAAAGGGCGAGGAGGTAACTATTCTGCCATCGGGCTTCACCTCAAAAATTAAAGCCATTAACACTATGAATGGTGAACTACAAGAAGTTTTTGCACCCATGGCTACTACTATTACTTTGGAAGATGAAATAGACATTAGCCGGGGCGATATGCTGGCCAAACCGAACAACCAGCCTACAGTTGGGCAAGATATTGAGCTGATGGTTTGCTGGTTAAATACTACCCCTTTAAAGTTAGGCGGTAAATACCTGATAAAGCACACCACTAACGAAGCAAAGTGCATTATTAAAGATGTTAAGTACAAGGTGAATGTAAATACGCTGGAAAAAAATGAGGAAGATAAAACGATAGCAGCAAATGACATAGGCAGAATTACCCTAAAAACCGCTAAACCGCTGATGTATGATTCATATCGCAAAAACCGCCATACCGGTGCTGTCATCATCATCGATGAATTTTCTCATGAAACAGTAGGAGCCGGAATGATTATTTAGTTAATTCTCAACTAAAATAATGAAGAGCTCACTAAAATTATTTCAGTTAGTCCCTTTTTTATTCATACTAATTTTTATGTTAAAGGGCGCATATTTCTATGTTTAGAGGTGTCTCATTCAACTATCCTATCCAAAATACTGGTTATTCCGAATCACATTTTCTGGTGCAACCCAGAAAAGTGATGAAGGAATCTATTGTGATTAACGAACAGTTTATCTGCCCCGATTGCAATCGCTTATCAGCGACACTACAAATCTAAATTGGTATAACAGTTGTGATAACTAATTTAATTTGTAGCTTTAAATATAGATTTAATGTAAAGTTTAAAACATGCAAAAATTATTTAAGCAGATAATTATCCTGTGCATTGGTGCTTTGGTATTTTCATCGTGTAAAGAAGATGAAATCGATAGTATTTTCTTTCGAACCGATGGCGCACTTTCTATTACTTTAACGGATGACGATGGCAAAGCTGTTGCTGATGCTAGAGCGGAGTTGTACAATTTTTCTACAGGGAATCGCATCAGCGTAAAAAGAACTGATGAAAATGGAAGAGTAGATTTCGGCAGATATGAGTCCGGTGAATATTTGGTAAACATGGAGTTGAGCCACAATGGGGAGTGGTTTGATTTTGATGAGGAGATTCATATTTTAAGCGGTGTGGATACTAAACACAATATGTCGCTGGCCGATCAAAGAGGAGATTTCTTCATTAAGATTTTTAATTCTAATGATGGAGAGCTAATTAATTTTGATTTAGGTGACTTAAAGATAGGTTTAGTTCCGTATAATGATGAATTCTCACAAACAATAAATGATGCTGAAATACTAAGTCTCATTACCAGTTCATACAAAGCCGAGAGCTCCTTAGAAGTTAAAGACGTACCGGCTGCTAGATATCTTGCTGTTCTTTATGATGAAGAAATAATTGACAGTAATCTCATAACAATATCACCCTTTGATGATGATTTCTTAATATTCTATGTGAATCCAATGAGCATACTTTTGGCTTCAAAAAGTGTTTGGACAGTTACAAATATAGTGTCTGATGAACCCGCTAATGTTTTGGTTCCTATCTCTACCTTTTCTTTTGAAGATGGCAACATGACTGTTACCTATAACAATGGGGATGTAGCAGAAGCCAGGTGTTCATTTTATTTCGGTCAAAACTTTGATTGGTACAGTTTGAGTACGTCTAATTACAGTATATATCTTAACGAGAATAAATACACGATTAATACCAACGGCTCAATTACTTTTAATTTCTCTTATTGGGAGATATATAATGATGAGGCGGGTCAGTACTACTCAGATAACGATATCAGCATTACAATTAATTAATTATAAAAAAAGTTTTTTA